>CAWFUM010000001.1:0-112384 GCA_963818995.1 uncultured Actinomycetota bacterium
CAGCGCAGGCGGGAGGCGGGCGTTCTGGTCTTGATTTTGTCTTTCTGTGAGGCCATCGGATTATCGGTCGCGCTGGGCGCTTTGTCCACAAATTTCACTCTGCTCTCAACCGTTGTTAGCACACCGCTCGTCGCCTGGCTTCCTGTCATCTATCTGGCAACGCTGATCGCCGGACTGGGCTTCGGCCTCTGGCTGCGCTCGAATCGGCCGCATCAATACGCGAAACTGACGTTCGGTTTTCACACGTCTTCCGAAAGAGATAGGAAAGCAAACGCTTTTTGAAAAGGCGGCGTAAAAACTCTTGCTAATTAGGGCCGGTGGCTATGCCCGATCTACGGGTAAAGCGATCTCTTCGAGAGGCTGAACAAAAATCCACCTACCGCTGATTTGTTCGTTACCGACGATGACGGGGAAATCAGAATTATACGCTGCATGGGTCGGATGAGAAGGGAGCAGTGATTTTCCGCAAGAAGTTACGGCGGGATCGCTTCGTCTCGTCCTTTGCAGAGCTTCCCCAGTGCTTGGTTGCGATGGAAGTGTGCGCGAGCGCTCATCATTGGGCACGGCTGGTGCTGGCCGTGAGCGCCGACAATCTTCAAATGCTTCAGGCCAAGATCGCGGTTCTGGATCGTGAGATCACTGCCCGAGCAAAGGCCAATCCCACCGTCAAACGGCTCATGACCATTCCTGGCGTTGGTCCAATTGCTGCCACCGCGGGGATCCGGCTAAGCTGCACATGACGCGGCACGACTGACGGCCGGCTTTGTCCGAAACGCGGGGTCGGCGCAGTTTTGACTGCCACAATAGGTGATACAGTGGTCAATGACGACGATCTGGCGGTGATTGCGCACATCAATGCGCCCCATGAACAGCCGCAGCAAAGGGTTGCCGATCGGTAGGCCCGCAGCCACGTGCACGCCTGCTTTATGCATCGCCTCCCAATGCGCGGAGCGGATCAGCTGGCGCGAACCAAGGTCGTCGGCCAAGGCCCGGCACGTCACGCCGCGTGCGGCCGCACGCGTCAGAGCATCGATGATCTTGCAGCCGTTGTTGTCGGCCAGCCAAATGTAGAACAGCAGATGGACGTGTTCCTTGGCGGCATCTACGTCCGTCACCATGGCGTCAATGGTGGCGTCGGAGTCAGCCAGCAGATGCGCACAATTTCCGACCACCGGAGCAAACCCGCTCATCGAGTGGCCGAGTTGAAATAAATGTCGGCGATGCTCGGGCACGACCGTCGCGAAACCGGTCGCCTCCGCGGCACTGCGATCAGCGACGTTGGGCATATGTGCGAGGACAGCACGGAACCGAGCCGTTCAGCTCGGCCGAGGCGTACCTCTCCCACCAAGAGGTCGGCGAGCATGCCCATCAGGGGGAACATTGCGACCACGAGGACCCAGGCGATTCGGGCCGCGGGATCGCGCTGCGGCCGCAACATGATCCGGATAACGACCGCCAATTCGAGCAAGCCCGTAATGACAATGCCCGCGGAAACCTGATGGTTTTGCGGAATCATATGTCTAAGTCTTCTTTTGACACATTTTGGGCTGCATCGATATAAAATCGATCGGGTGATTCCGATGGTTGTGTTGATTTGCATCAAAGACAGCTCGAAAAAGGTGTTTAGAATTGGCGGCATCCATCTGCCTTCGGTCGAGGGATAGGTGTATACTATGCCTAAAGGACGTAAGTCATAGAAGATTTTGTCGACTTCCAGGGACTCTTCGGCCCGCTGCACTGACTTCGTCTCACAAACGGAGAAATTCGGTCGATAGAGACGCCAGCCATTACTGCGTGCCTGAGTGCGAATTTCTGCGCCTCTTTGGCACGGTCTAACCACCGTCCAAGGGTTGACTTGATCACCCGCGCTGCGGGGCGCGGTGCTACCGCGCGGCGGTTTGGCGATATCCTAAATCATACCCCCGGCCGGATTTCGCGTGGAGACAGCGACGTCGAAACATGCGGGAGCAGCACAAATGCTCGAGAAACGCGCCCAGGCTTGCCGCCGCAGACCCAGAACAAGCGTGGCTCATCCGTCTTCGTGGTTGCGTATCGTCCACGCAACGATATGATCGGATCATGGACGCGGCAAGCGATGGTTCCCGCATTGGCAGCTGGAGACTGTGGGAGGGCAGAACCGGCTACCCTCTCCGGTGACTGGACCGCGCAGCGCGGCAACCTGCCCCGCTTTCCCGCGGACGGTCTGCAGGCAGCCGGAAGGCGGCACCGCTCGTTTTCGATACGGCGCCGCTCGGCCGCTGGAACAGCGCGCTTGTCACCTTTCTCTGGGAGGTCCGGCAGGCGGCGGAGGGCGCCGGCATCGCCTTCGACGGTGCGAACCTGCCGCCTTCCGCCAACAAGCTGCTCGGCCTCCTGCCGCCGGCACGGGTTGCCCAGAAGCCGCGGCGCCGCGGCTGGTTCAACCCGCTCGCCGCCCTGGGCAGCTGGACGCTCGATAGCCTCACCGAAGTCGGCGTCCTCACCGAACTCACCGCCTCCACCGCCTGGAACGGCGCGCAGGCGGTGCTGGGGCGAAGCCGCATGCGCCCGGTCGATCTGCTCACCAATATGCGCGATGCCGGCCCAACTCGCTGCTCATCGTCAGCATCGTCAACTTCCTGCTCGGCGCCATCCTCGCCTTCGTCGGCGCCGTGCAACTCGAAAAGTTCGCGGCCGGCGTCTATGTCGCCGATCTTGTCGGCATTGCCATGGTGCGGGAAATGGCTGCCGTAATGACGGCCATCGTCATGGCCGGGCGCACGGGCGGCGCCTACGCGGCGCGCATCGCCACCATGCTCGGCAATGAGGAGATCGACGCGCTGACGGTGACCGGCATTCCGGTCTCAGCTACCTCATTCTGCCCTCGGTGCTCGCCCTCGTCATCACCATGCCACTTCTCTACCTCTACGCTTGTCTTGTCAGTATGCTCGGCGGTTGCGTCGTCGCGGTCGCCATGCTGCATGTGACGCTCGCGGGCTATGTAATTCAGACGCTGGGCGCGGTGCCCTTCAGCCAGTTCATATTCGGCTTCATCAAGACCATTGTTTTCGCCGTCTTCATCGGGTTGATCAGCTGCCGCATCGGCCTCAAGGCCGGGCGGAGTGCCGCCGATGTCGGCGTCGCCGCAACCCGTGCCGTGGTGGTTGGCGTGGTTGGCGTGATTGCGATCAATTCACTCTTCGCGGTTATCGCCAATGCAATCGGTATCTGACATGGCTGTGGAAGCGCCGGCGTCACATTCGGCGCCGCTTCTCACACTCGACGGCGTCACCCTCGCCTATGGGCCGAAAGTCATCCAGAACAACATCTCCATGGAAGTGCGGCGGGGGAGTGTCTTCGCCGTCATGGGCGGATCGGGCTGCGGCAAAAGCACCGTTCTGCGCAGCATGATCGGCCTTCTGCGGCCGGCCGCCGGGCAATACCGGCTGGAGGGCGAAGACTACTGGGCCGTGAATGACGCACGGCGCACGATGATGGCGCAGCGCTTCGGCGTTCTGTTCCAGAGCGGCGCGCTCTGGAGTTCCATGACAGTCGGCGAGAATGTCGCCTTGCCGATGCAGATGAATACGCGGCTGGATGCGACATCCATCCGCGCGCAGGTGGAGCTCAAGCTCGGCCTCGTGGGCATGCTGCAGGCGATTGACCAGTACCCGTCGGAACTTTCGGGCGGCATGAAGAAGCGCGCGGCGCTCGCCCGTGCGCTGGCGCTCGACCCCGATATCCTGTTCTTCGACGAGCCTTCCGCCGGGCTCGACCCCATCACCTCGGCGCGCCTCGACGAGCTCATCCTCAATCTGCGCGACGGGCTGGGGGCGACCATCATCATCGTCAGCCACGAATTGCCGAGCCTCTTCACCATTGCCGATGACGGCATTTACCTCGACAATGTCACCAAGACCCCGATCGCCCATGGCTCACCGAGCTATTTGCGGGACCATTGCGACGCCCCGCAGGTGCGCGCCTTCATGCAACGCCTCTCCTCCAACACGGCCTGACCGGAGAAACAGGACACTCTCATGTTCGCCGTTTCAAGCTGCAGGCGTGAAAATTCATTGCTTCCTTTTGCGAGCTTTTTCAGTACGGCCGCCACTGGGAAGGGCAGGAAGCACGATCATGAAACGACGGTTGATCATGCTCTGATACGCGGGTTGGTTACCGCCGGACCTGTGATGCGTCGCGGAGCTTCCTCGGTCTAAAATCCAGCGTCGGATAAGATCCGGCTGATAGTGTCTACGAGGGTTCTCCTGGCCGTGATCGTGCCTCCGGCCTTGCCCAGCTTTGGGTATGTCGTTGCGGTGGTAAGCTCCTTTCTTGGCGTGATATCAATCAGAACGTATCAGGCTCCTGTCGGGTGCGCTTGATTGGCGATCGCCCAGACAAAGCCCGCCAGTTCGCGTGCGATCGCGGTGGTTATCACCGTGGGCAACTTTCCTGCTCGGGCAAACTTGCGATACCGGCGACACAGTCGTTCCTGCGCCTTCCATGCAATGTCGCGGACCGGCTTGGCCAGCTTCTCCTGCCGGATCAGCTGTGGGCGACTGATCCGGGCCGGGAACCGGTAACTCCAGGCCGCCTCGATCAGCATGCGCCGCGCCGCCTCGTTGCCAGCCTTGGTGATACCGCCTTGACGACGCTTGCCGCCGCTGGAGTTTTCAGACGGAACCAAGCCAAGATATGCCATGAGCTGGCTTGGCTTGGTGAAGCGGGTAATGTCGCCCAGTTCGGCAACCAGTGTTGCGGCCACCACCATTGCCACGCCGCGCAATGCCTGGAGCGCCTGCGCGACCGGCGCCAAAGACCACGCCGGCAGCGCCGCCTCGATATGCGCCTCCAGGCGGTCACGTCGGGCAGTCGCCGCATCCACCGCTTCGAGGCAATCCTCGAGAACGATATAATGCACCGGTTGCTTAAACTTCAGCCCGGCCAGCCAACGCCGGTGTAGAAGCGTCCATGCCTTCTGGCCGTAGTGGCAACCCTGGCGCAGCAGGAACCCCGACAGTTGTTGGCGTGCCTTACGCAATGTGCGCACCGCCGCCAGGCGCGCCCGAACCAGATCACGAATAGCCTCGTGCGTCTCATCGGGAACCCATACCGCGGTCAATTCACCCGCCCGGTGCAGCTTGGCCAGATTGATCGCATCGCGCCGATCAGTCTTAACCCGGTCGCCAGGCTTTTTTGGAATCAACGAAGGTGCCACCACAATGCATTCGTGACCCGCCGCGGCGATCTGCCGTTGGATACCGTAGCCGCAAGGCCCCGCCTCATAGCAAAACCGTAGTTCATGACCGGTGCTGGCTAACTTCGCAATCAGTTTCTTCAAGGCCGCCGGCGTGTTCGCGATCGTTCCGTAATCACGCACCTCCTTCCGCAGCCCCGACTCCGCGACCGCAACAGCGATCGTATTTTTATGCACATCAAGGCCAATGTAGGTGATAGACTTCTCCATGACTCGTCTCCCTATGCATGAGGCTCGGCGCCGGCCAGTCCAGCGCAACCCTCGAAATCCTGCATATTGTGAGACGGGTCACAACCCTATCTCAGGCGAACATCTGGTCTAGGAAACAAGACATGGGAAACAGGCAAACCGTCGTCGGCGCCTTCGTCTTGGGCGGGATCATCCTGGCGCTCGGCGCCATCATCCTGTTCGGCCAGCTCAACCCGTTCAGCAGGATCGTACGAGCGGTCGTGGTGCTCCAGGGCTCGGCCTCCGGCCTTTCCATCGGCGCGCCGGTGACCTTCCGTGGCGTTCCGGTGGGTTCGGTGAGCAATATTGAACTCGTTTTCGATCGGCGCAGCTTCACCGCCTATATCCCGGTGACGCTGGTGTTGGACCCGCGGCGCGTGCACAGCACCGGTAAGAGGGAAATCATCGGCGTGGAGGAATTCGTCCGCCGCGGCTTGCGGGCGCAGGTGAATATTCAAAGCCTGGTGACCGGGCAGGCGGCCATCGAACTCAGCTTCGCCCAGCACGCCGGCCGTGCTGCACCCAGGGCTTTCGAAATATCCCGAAATCCCTGTCCAGCAATCCATCATGCAAAGGACGCAGCAGACGCTGGAACAGCTGCCGCTGCAGGAGATGGCGGAAAATCTAACAAGTCGCTCGAGAGCATGCGCATGCTGGCCGACAAGCTGGACCAGGACATGCCGGCCCTCATCGTGAGCGTGCAGCAGACCTCCAGCCAGTCGCGCGCCCTGGTGGAGACCGCGACCAAGACGCTCGACACGCTGGAGACAGAGCTGACGACCACGCTCTCCGGCATCAACACGATGACGGCTGCCGCCACCACGCAGTTGAATGGGCGCGGTGCCGACCTCCACGAACTGCTGCTCAACGCCAATACCGCCGTTGTGCAGACGCAACAGATGGTGACTGAGCTGCGCGGTTTCACTCTGCCCGTCCGACCAGCGCTCCGATATCGACGCGACCCTCCGCGACCTTGCCGCCACCGCCGCCTCCATGCGCGGATTCGCGAGCGAGATTGAACGCGAGCCACAACTTCTGTTGATGGGACGCCAGCCGTGAGACAAACCCTCAACCCCCGCCGCTGGCCGCCTTTGGCCCTTCTCGCTTTCGGCATGACCGCTTGCCTCGCCGCCTGCGCCGCCCCGCCGCTCAAGATCTATACGCTCGACGCGCCCGCCGTTCTGGTGGATACCGGCCCCGGGCAGACGCAGGCGAGCCTGGAGGTGTGGCGCATCGTGCTGCCCGATTACCTCGACACGCAGGACATCGTGCTGCGCGAAAGGCAGTCAGATCAACCGCAGCGACCATGCCCGCTGGGCAAGCCGGCTTTCGATTGGCGCCACCGACCTCATCACCGCCCGCCTCGCCGCCGCACGGCCTGACCTCTTCATCACCGACCAGCCGCTGGTGAGCCCGGCGCGCTACCGCCTGTTCATCAATATCAGCCGGCTGGATGTGAGCTGGGACGGCACGGCCTCGCTCGTCGCTGACTGGACGATTGTGCCCCGCGACGACCGGCGCCCGGAGCTGCATGACCGCACCGCCTTTGCGCTCACCGGGCCGGTGAAGACCGACGCGGGTATCGTGGCGCTTACCAACGCCGTGCTGGATGAGTTGGCAGTGCGGATCGAACGGGACGTGAGCCCTGAGCTACCGCAGCGCGGCTAGTACTACAGTTGCATATGGTGGCGCTTGTAGTGTGCTTGTGCTGCGCTGATCTGGTGACGTTGTCGCCAGCCTGACCACGCCAGTACGAAGCTTCGACATACTGGCTGGCACAGCAGAAGTTTGGCGATCAGCGTGCGCATTTCCGGTACGCTGGGTAGCCGTAATCGGGTTGGGATCAGGCGGCGAGCGTCGGAATCGTTTTGTTCGCTTTGCCTTGGGCTGTGTGGCGCAGTTGAGCTTGCAGCCTTGCCAGAAAGGCGCCGGCCGCCATGCAGAGCGTCATGTGGCGGTGCCAGCCGTGCCAGGAGCGGGCCTCGCAGTGATCAAGACCAAGCTCTTCCTTGGCGCGCTGGAAGCATTCTTCGATCGTCCAGCGTAGGCCGGCGGCGCCGGCCAAATCTGCCAGCGATGTGCCGGCCGTTGTAAAGGCCAGGTAATAAGCGAGATCTTTTGGATCGTGCCGGCTGCGGCGGAACAACAGCCAGCGTTCAAAACCATCCTCTGCGCCCCCAGGCAGCGCCAACCGCGCCCATTGGTAAAGCCTGACCCCTTTGCTGCCTTCCCCGGCGGGATGGGTGGTCCAGGCCGAAGCCGGCAACCCGTCAGCCAGTGTCGCAGGATCCGTCTGGATCAATCGCCCGTTCTCAAAAAAACGCAACGTATGGTTGGATCGCGTGGCCAGCACATAAGGCTGGCGCCGCGCTTCCAGCATGCGGCGGATGGAAGAGCAGACGCCATACAGCGCGTCGGCCAGCACGAAGGCCGGACGGATGCCGGCATCGAGCGCCGCTGCGATCATCTCGGCGGCGATCTGCGGTTTGGTGGCAAAGGCCACGGCCTGCGGCACGCTGGCCTTTCGCCGGCGCTCGCCATCCGCCGCCCAACTCTCCGGCAAATAAAGCCTGCGGTCGATCAGCGCCTGACCAAAACGGCTGGCATAGCCAAGAAAAACGCCAACCTGACAATTCTCCACGCGTCCCGCCGTGCCGGAATATTGCCGCGCAACCCCCACCGAATGCCTGCCCTTCTTGAGAAAACCTGTCTCGTCCACCACCAACACGCCAGCAGCATCGCCGAGGCTTTCCAGGACCTCGCCACGGACGAGATCGCGCAGCGCATCCGCACCCCAGGAACTGCGCCCAAGCAGGGATTGGATACGATAGGGGGCCGCAAGCCCGGCCTGTTCAGCCAATTGCCAACCGGTCTTGCGAGAAACCCCAGAGAGTGAGCCGTCGATGAACGCACCAGCCGAATAGCGCACTTCCGAGCGCCCGAAGACAGCAGAAAGCCGAGACTTGAAGGCTGCCAACTCTTCATTCCAGCGCAACAACGCACCCGACCACGCCGCAACAGACATCGCATGCCCCTCAACCAAACAGAGCAAACGAATCAGATTTTTACGTTATACGCAACTGTAGTACTAGAGTGCGATCGTTTTAGGTTCGCGCACTTCGCGCGGAGCTAAAACGTGAATCGCCCTCATCAAAAAGGCTACAGCATGATCTCTTCTAAAGCGATCATGCTGTAGAGTGCGATCGTTTTAGGTTCGCGCACTTTGCGCGGAACTAAAACGTGAATCGCCCTCATCAAAAAGGCGACAGTATGATCTCTTCTAAAGCGAACATGCTGTAGGGGAGAGAGATGGAAAGACGCAGTCGTCGTCCATTCCTTGCCGTTAATGCGCTGCGGTTATTCGACGGCGGCGCGCTTGCCGGTCCGGCTGCCGGTGCGCAGCACGGTTTTGAGGTTCATGAACTCATGCAGGCCGAAAGCCGCGAGCTCCCGCCCATGGCCGGAACGCTTGACGCCGCCGAACGGCGCTTCCGGCGTGGAGGCCAGCATTTCGTTGATCGCGGTCATGCCGGTCTCGATGTCGCGGATGAAGCGATTTTGTTCCGCCGCGTCGTTGGTCCAAACCGAGGAGCCGAGGCCGAAGGGGACGCCGTTGGCGATTTTTATCGCGTGATCGATGTCGCGCGCGCGGTGGACCATCGCGATGGGGCCGAAAATCTCCTCCTGCGCGAAGCTGCTGTCCTGCGGGACATCGACCAGGATGCCGGCGGTGAGATAGGCGCCTGGCCCTGCCGGCTGCTCGCCGCCGAACAGGAGCTTTGCGCCGGCGCGCTTCGCCTCGTCGAGTTGGCGGAGCACGGTGTCGCGCTGCTCGAAGCTGGAGAGCGGGCCCATGTCGGTTGCTTCGTCCATCGGGTCGCCGGCTTTCACGGCCTTCATCGCGGCGGAGAATTTCTCGAGGAAGTTGTCATAGATATCCGCGTGCACGATCATGCGCTTGCCGCAGATGCAGGACTGGCCGGTGTTCTGGATGCGCGCGGTGACTGCCTGCGGCACGGCCTCATCGAGATTGGCCGAGGGCATGACGATGAACGGATCGGAGCCGCCGAGCTCGAGCACGACTTTCTTCAAATGGCGGCCGGCCTGCTCGGCGACCGCGGCGCCGGCGCCCTCGCTGCCGGTGAGCGTTGCCGCGACCACCCGGTCATCCGCGATAATGCCGGCGACCGCGCCGGATTTCACCGCGAGGTTCTGGAACAGGCCGGCCGGGCCGCCGGCCTCGACGACCATCTCCTCCATCAGCGCGGCACAACCCTGCACGATGCTGGCGTGCTTCAGCAGGCCGACATTGCCGGCGAGGATCATCGGCGCGAGGAAACGCACGGCCTGCCAATAGGGAAAGTTCCACGGCATGACGGCGAGCACCGGGCCGAGAGGCAGCCAATGGAGCTCGGCAGCGCTGCCGTCGGTGAGAGCGTAGCGTTGCGGCTCCAGCATCGGGGCGCCGTGTTTGCCATAATGGCGGAACGCGGCGGCGCATTTCCGCACCTCGGCGACCGCGGAGGCATAGGTCTTGCCCATTTCCATGGTCGCCATCCGCGCCAGGCGGTCGGTGTTCGCCTCATAGCCGTCGGCGAGCTTGAGCAGCACATTGGTGCGCTCGGCGATGCTGGTTGTGCGCCAATGACGGAAGGCGGCGGCGGCGGTATCGAGCTTGCCGTTGATCTGGTCTCCGGTGAGTTCGGGATGAGTGGCGAATTCCTGCCCAGTGGCCGGGTTGATGCTTTTGAACATCGATTTTAACATCGGTTTTCCTCGCTTTGCGGTTTGCACGCTCGCTGGACGGTATCTGGGGATGTTGCCCAGCGGATCAACGGCCGATCATGCATATGTTCGGCACTGCCACCCGGCATGAGCGGTGAAGAAGCAGATCATTTCGTGGGCGATCCGCGGCGCGGCGTTCGCGGTCGGGATGTGCCCCGCCTTGGGGATCCGGACGAGCCGCGTGTTCGGGATCTCGGCGGCGAAGCGTTCGGCGAATTCGATCTTCTGGAAGCCATCGTCCTCGCCCCAGATCAGGAGCTTGGGCTTCGCGGAAGCCTTTAAGGCCGGCACGAGCTCCATCGTGTAGCGATGGTCGGCCGAGACCGCCATCGACAGCCAGGAGCGCGCGACGCGCGGTGGTCCAGGGATCGAGCCATTCCAGGATCTCGGCCTCGCTGGCCGGACGGGCGAGGGCAGCGATCACGGACTGCCGGCGCGCCGCCAGGATGTCGGCCGGCGTCGTCGCGGCGGCGAAAAGCAGAGGGCATGCAAGGTTGTTCTGGAAGCGTGTGTGCGGGTCATTAATGGGTCCGCATGCTGACGACTTCGGATATGAATTGGAGCTGATCGCGCCCGCGACGGTTAAGCCGTTTGTAAAGCAAAAAGAACGATGCCGCCGCCGCGGCATTGCCTGTGAAAAGCTTGGAGCAGGTTGGGGGTGTTACGCGCCATTGTTCAATCTATGCAACAACGGCGCAGGTGACGCCTGCCTAACCCATGCCGCCGCCGCCCGGCGTTAGGACCCGCAACAAATCCCCCCGTTCCAGCGTCAGATCGATCGCGGCGGCCGGCAGGCGGCGTTCGGTGTCGGTCCCCGGATTGAGCAGGAAGCTGCCGCAAAGGCCTTCGCTACCGCCGCCGAAACCTTGCGCCGGGCGTACCTGACGGGCGGAAGAGAGGCTTACGCAGATGTCGTTGGCGAGAACACGGTAGTCGCGTACCACTCCGGCGCCCCCGCACATCCGGCCGTTCCCGCCGGAGCCGGGGCGAAGCGCGTAGCGTTCGATCCGCAACGGGTAGGCGTTTTCCAATGCCTCGACCGGCAGGTTGGCGGCGCCGGAGGCATGGACGCGTACGCCATCAAGGCCGGGCTGGCGGGCCCGCGCACCGGCCCCACCCGCAATGGTTTCATAATCCACGAAATAACCGCCGCGCCGCGGGTCCGGGCCTGCGAAGATCACCAAATGGTGCGGCCCACTGTCGGCCATGGCGGCGGTCGCGACCGCCTGCGACAAGGCGGCGACGATCAGGTCACCCAGTACGCCACAGGTGATCGATCGAGTGCCGACCGCGGCGGGCGGAATCGGGTCCGGCAGCGTGCCGGGACGGGTGGTGACCTCGATCCGGTCGAAATAGCCGGAATTGGCTGGCACGTCCGGGTCCAACATCGACTTTGCGATCGCATAGATGGTGGCCAGTACCGCTTTGCGCGGCACGTTGCGGCTGCTGCCTGTCAGTTGCGGCGCGCTGTCGGAAAAATCGAAATGCAACCGCCCGCCGCTGATCGTCAGGCGCACATGCAGGCGTGCCTCGGCATCCGCGCCATTGGGGTCAAGCCATTCCTCGCTCTCATACACCCCGTCCGGTAGCCCTTCCAACGCCGCGGTGAAGCGCTTACCGGTCGCGGCGAGGAAATGCGCGATGCAGGCGGCAACGGTGGCGTGACCATGGCGGGCGAACAGGCCGCCGACACGCTCCACGCCAACACGGCAAGCGGCGATCTGGGCGTGCAGATCTCCCAAGCGCTCATCCGGCGTGCGGCTGTTGAGGCGGATGATGTCAACAATGTCGTTCTCTATCACGCCGGCACGGCAGATCCGCACCATCGGCAAACGGACGCCTTCCTGGAAGATGCTGGTGCAGAGTGTGGATTCCGACCCCGACACCATGCCGCCGACATCGGCGTGGTGGGCGATGTTGGCGACATAGGCGACGATTTCGGCGCCGGCGAACACCGGGGCGATGATGTTGATGTCCGGCAAATGGGTGCCGCCGCCGCTATAGGGGTCGTTGGCCAGGAACATGTCGTTCGGCGCGATCCGTTCAGCGGGGTATTTCGCCCGCAACGCCTCCACCGCGCCGATCATCGAGCCAAGATGCAACGGCACCCGGTTAGCCTGGGCGATCACGTTGCCCGCGGCGTCGAAGATGGCGGAGGAGCAGTCCCACCGCTCCTTGATGTTTGGCGAGAAGGCCAGGCTGATCAGCGTGGCGCCCATCTCCTCCGCGGCAAGGGCAAGGGAGCGGGCCACCACTTCGGTCAGGATCGGATCAGCTTGCATCAGATTTCCTCGCGCACGAGCAGCAGGTTGGCGGCGGCATCGACGGTGGCGGTCCAGCCGGGTGGTACCACGGTGGTGGTGTCCATCTGTTCGATGATTGCGGGTCCGGCGATGCGGTCGGTGTGCCGGATCGCGTCACGGTCGTAGATGGGGGTTGCAACGAAGCCGGTGGCGGCGAACCAAACCGGACGAACGCGTGCGACAGGCGGTGGTGCATCGCCGGTCGCCGAACTCATTACCGGCGGCGGGGCGGGGCGCACGGCGACGGCGGTGAGGCGGGCGGTCACGATCTCCACCGGGCGTTCGGCCATGGCATAGCCGAAGCGGCGTTGGTGTTCGGCGTGGAAGCCGGCGACGGCGTGCGACAGCGGGTCGGCCACGTCAGCGGGCAACGTGATCTGCAGTTCGGAACTCTGGCCGCGATAGCGCAGCTCCAGCATGCGGTCGATCAGCAGGGTGGCCGGGTCGAGTTGCTCATCGGCGGCCCAGGCGTGGGCGCGGGCCAGCAGCTCGGTGAGCGCGGCCGCCACGGCGAGCCAGCCGGAGGGTGTCGCGTCGGTCAGGCAGGTGAGGCCGAAATCGGCCCGGATATCGGCGGCGAGCAGGCCGATGGCCGACATCAAACCGGGATGCGGCGGCACGATGACCCGGCGCATCTCCATCGCCTCCGCCACTTCCGCGGCATGCAGCGGGCCGCCGCCACCGAAGGCGAACAGGGCGCAGTCCCGCGGGTCCTCGCCGCGTTCGACGGAAATGACCCGCACCGCGCCGGTCATGCCGACATTGGCGATCTGCAGGATGCCGGCGGCGGCGTGCTCCACGTCGATGCCGAGGCGGTCGCCGATGTGACGGGCAATGACGTTGGACGCGGCGGCGGCGTCGATGGGCATATGCCCGCCCAGCAGGGCAACCGGGTTGAGCCGGCCGAGGACGACATTGGCGTCAGTTACGGTGGGCCGCTCTCCGCCACGGCCGTAGCAGGCGGGGCCAGGGGTGGCGCCAGCGCTTTCCGGCCCGACCTTGGGCAGACCACCGGCATCCACCCAGGCGAGGCTGCCGCCGCCGGCGCCGATGGTGTGCAGGTCGATGCTGGGGGTGCGGACCGGCAGACCGCCCATGTCGCGCTGGCTGGCGCGGTCGGGACGGCCGCCGCGCACCATGCAGACGTCGGTGCTGGTGCCGCCGATATCTATGGTAATGAAGTCGGCGATGCCGGACGCTCCGGCGACATCGACGGCGCCGACCACGCCGCCGGCGGGGCCCGAGAAGAACGTGTTGATCGGCAGGCGGCGCAGCGTGGCGGGGGACACCAGACCGCCGTTCGACTGGATCACGTAAGGCGCTGCCGGGATGCCCCGACGCCCGACCCCGTCCGCGAACTGAGCCAGATAGCGGTCCATCACCGGCAGCAGGACGGCGTTCACCGCGGTGGTGGCAAAGCGCTCATACTCGCGGAATTCGGGGCTGACGTCGCTCGACAGGCACACCAGCGCATGCGGCATGACGGCCCGCAGCAGTTCGGCGGCACGGCGCTCATGGGCCGGGTTGCGATAGGCGTGCAGGAAGCAAACGGCGAACGCGCCGAATTTTTCCGGGTCCGGCAAAGCGGCGAGCGCGCTCCGCAGCGCGGTTTCATCCAGCTCGGTGACGACGGCCCCGGTTTCGTCCAGCCGTTCGGACACCCCGATGCGGTGTTCGAGGGCGATCGGCGCGCGGGGCTTGCCGATATCAAGGTTATAAAGATGCGGGCGGCGCTGGCGGGCCAGTTCCAGCACGTCGGTGAAACCCGCCGTGGTCAGCATGGCGGCGCGGCCGGTCTTGCCTTCCAGCACCGCGTTGGTGGCGAGCGTGGTGCCGAGGCCGACGAAGCCGACACGCGGGCCGGGGACGGCGGCATCCGTCAGGATCGCATCGAGACCGCGCAGGATGGCCTCCGCCGGGTCCCGCGGGTTGGATGGCACTTTGCGAAAATGATAGCGGCCGGTCTTGTGATCCAACAGCACCACGTCGGTAAACGTGCCGCCGGTGTCGATGCCGATCCAGCAATCGCCGTTCAGGCGCGCCTGTGTGCTCATGCCGGGAACTCGTCCCCGGTGCGGAGAAGTAAGGTCATTTCTCGGGCGGTCTCCATCAGATGGGTGTGCATCAGCGCGGCGGCGCGGGCGGCGTCCCCGGCGGCCACAGCCGCATGCAAGGCTCGGTGGTCGTCCACCACCGGTTGCAGGCTACGGCGATAATCCTCCCGCAAAGCCATGTCGGCGGCGGCGCGGCGCAGCAATTGTCCGCGCGCCATGCGAACCGACCGTCCGGTCTGTTCCAGCAGGCGCCGCAGATGCCGGTTGCGGCTGGTATCGAGCAGAATGAAGTGGAATTCGCCATTCAGCCGCTGCAAGGCGTCGAGATCGCCGGCATCGAGGGCATGTTGCGCGGCGGCGATGTTGGCGGCGAGTTCTGACAATAACGCGGGGCTGGGGTCGGTGGCGGCTTCCTCGGCGACCAGCGCCTCCAGCGCGGCGCGGCAGCGATAGAGGCCGAGCACCTCATCGGAGGTGAACGCGTGAACGCGGAATCCGACCGAATCCTGGGGATCGAGCACGCCATCCTGCACCAGTTTCCGCAGGGCCTCGCGCACCGGGGTGCGGCTGACGCCCAGCCGGGTCGCCCAGTCGCCATCCTTCAGGCGGGCGCCGGGAGCAAGTTCGCCGGCGATCAAGGCGGCCCAGACATGCTCGTAGACCTGCGCATGCAACGGGGCGCTTTGGCCGACGGGAGGGTGTGGAGATAACGGCAGGCGATATTGACACGCAATGAAATCCGGGTTCTGTATCCAGGATGCAAGTAGACCCAAAACACACCCAAGGCAACCCCGGTTTCCCCTCTCCGCTATCAGACGCTGACGCCGATGCGTTGATACGATCGGAATTCGCGGCTTTGAGCGGCCCTTACCTGGACGTGGCGGCGCGCGCCCCCTTACCGGCGTCGGCCGAACAGGCGGCGACACGCATTCTGCGGGCACAGGCGACGGGCATGGTGGCGAAGGCGGAGTGGCTGGCCCTGGTGGACACTGTCCGCGCACAGGCCGCCACGTTGATTGGCGCCCGGCCGGAAGAAGTGGCGTTCACGAAGAATGCGTCCGAAGGGCTCAACATCGTCGGCGCCGGGCTGGGGCTGGGGCGCGGCGATCAGGTCGTCGTCGCACCGGCGGCGGAGCATCCGAACAACGTGTTCCCTTGGCTCTGGCAGGCGCAGGAGAACGGGGTCGAGGTCGTGTCGGTCGTTCCCAGCCCTCAGGAAAGCCTGGAGGAGGCGATCATCCGCCACATTGGTGCCCGCACCCGGCTGGTAACCGTCACCGGTGTCGATTTCGGCACCGGCCGGCGCACGGACCTAACCGCCATCGGCACCGCGTGCCGCGCGCACGGGGCGTTCCTGCTGGTAGACTCGGCCCAGTCGTCAGGCGTGCTGGCGCAGAACATGGCGTCCCTGCCGGTGGATGGCTGGGCGACGGCCGCGCAGAAGGGGCTGCTGGGGGTATACGGTATCGGGCTGCTATATGTCCGCGACGCGTGGGTGGAGCGGGTCAAACCGGTGTCGCTGGCGCGCTTTTCGGTGGAAGTCGGACACGGGGCATGAAGCGGCCGGCCCGGAAGACGGCTGGCGGTTGCGCGACGGCGCTGGACGCTATGAAGTCGGCAACTACAACTACGTCGCGCTGGCGGCCTTGCAGGCGTCGTTGGAACTCTTGCTGCGGATCGGCCCTGCTTCGGTCGAACGGCGTTCGGTTGGCGCGGCGGAACATCTGCGCTCGGCGCTGGAGCAACGGGACATCCCCCTGCTGGCGGTGCCGCCGAACCACCGGTCGCATATCCTATCGATCGCTGAACGGCAGGAGGAGGGACATGACCGCAGCGAAGTCGCCTGGATCAACCGGCTCAGCCAGGCTCTGACGCGGGATGGCATCACGCATTCGGTGCGGCGGGGCGCGGTGCGGCTTTCCACCCACGTCCATGTGCTGCCGGAGGTAGTGGAACGGGTGATCGGCAGCATCGAGACGTGGCGGAGGACCGATCGTTGAGCGCGGTGGCGGGCTCAATGACGCAGGCCGGGCGCCGGCGTCTGCTGATCTATGCGCTGCTGTTCACGATGTCGGCGATCAACTACGGAGATCGCACTGCGCTCTCGATCGGGGCGCCGGCGATCGCCAAGGAATTCGGGCTGACGCCGGTAGAGGTCGGGTATCTGCTGTCGTCCTTCCTGTGGACGTATTTCCTGTTGAACCTGCCGGCGGGGCTGATTTCCGACCGGTTCGGGGCGCGGCGCGCCGCCGCTTTCTCGGTTGGGCTGTGGTCGGCGGCTACGGCGCTGACCGGGGCGACGTTCAGCCTGTGGTTCCTGATTGCCACCCGCATGGTGCTGGGCATCGGTGAGGCGTTCGGCTTCCCCGTCGGCAACCGGGCGATCCGCGAATGGGCGCCGCGAACGGAGCGCGGGTTCGCCACCTCGGTATTTTCGTCCGGCCAGGCATTTGGAACCGCGGCCACGGCGATCGGTGCCGCCTGGTTGATCACCGTGACGGGGTGGCGGACGGCGTTTGTCTGTCTCGGCCTTCTCGGGTTCGCCTGGGTCGCGGCTTGGATGGTGTTCTACCGCGATCCGAACCGGACGTGGTGGCTGTCGCCGGCGGAACGGGAGGTGGTGCTGAGCGGGCGCGACATTTCTCCGAAGGAACCGGGGCTTTCCGTTGCCGAGTTGTTCCGCTGCCGCTCCACCTGGGGCCTGATCGGCGTACTGATCTGCGCCAATTTCACCAACTTCCTGCTGCTGACGTGGCTGCCGAGCTATCTGGTCATGAGCCGGCATGCGGACGTGATGCATAGCGGGATCGACACCGCGATCTGCTACCTCGTGGCGTGTGTGCTGACGATCGCGATCGGCGCTGGCGCCGACAGGATTTTGGGGGCGGCGGCGGTGCGGGCGGGCAAGCGGCGCGGTCTGGTGGCGATCCTGCTGGTGGGGGGCAGCGTGATGGGGCTGGCGCCTCTGACCAACTCACACCTGATGCTGCTGACGCTGACGACTATCTCGATCGCGTGCATTCAGAGCGCTTTGGCGATGACCTATGCGCTGACCAGCGACCTGCTGCAGCGCGGGCAGGGTCTTGGCACGCTCATCGGCCTGATGCTGACATTCAGCAACGGTTTCGGTATTCTGGCGCCGGTTTTGACTGGTTATATCGTGTCGGTCACCGGCCATTTCACCGCCGCGTTCGACCTTGCCGCTGCGCTGGTGCTGATCGGGGCCACACTGGCGCTGACGGCTACGCGGCGGCCGATCGGGTGAGGGAGGATAGGGCGTGCCGGGCAGTGGACCGTCCGATTTGAGCGCGCTAGCGCAACAAGCGGACGGTCGTTCATAACGATTGCTGACCAGTTTAACACGTTTCATGTCTTATCTTTTTAAATTTACAACGCATTGATATTATGAAACTTTATGGTGCTTATAAAACGTAATTTATAAAAAATAAAGAGACAGGCCGCCGCCCCAGCTCCACAATATTCCCTGAAGCACCGCCGCGGGCGGGATCAGGTTCAATGAACGAATGGGGTTCCCATATTCTACAAGCTCTTCTAGGACGGGAGACAGGGGCGACCAGAATATGGACATACAGATGGCTAATGCTGATTGGCTGCCAGCGGGATATTTAGGAGACGCTGGCGACTTCGTGGCGTTCTCGAACAGGTTAATGGACAGCTACCAGCGTCTCACAGGTTCGTCCCTCTTGCCCGCGGGCATAGCACATGCCGACCGAGCGCGGTGGATGTATCAGGAAGCACCATTTTGCGTTCTCGCCCATAGCAATGCGGCAGACCCGCATTTTACTTACGCCAACAGGGCCGCACAGGCTTGCTTTGAGTATTCCTGGGGAGAGTTCATGGCGCTGCCGTCGAGGCTTTCTGCCGCGGCGCCAGATCGCGAAACGAGGCAACGCCTGTTCGACCTTATTGCAGGCGAGGGGTTTGTCACCGGCTATCGCGGGTTGCGCGTCGCCCGGTCCGGCCGCCAATTCTGGATAGAAGATGGCGTGGTGTGGCGCATGATCGATAGCGACGGCACGGTCCAAGGCGACGCAGCAACCTTTCCGCGGTGGCAGAATGTTTGAACACCACCAGCAGGAGATCACATACGCATGAGTACGGCGACAATGACCGACCCGGCATCACGCGCGCCAAGCACCCGACGCATCGTGGTTGCGAGCCTTGTCGGCACGACAATCGAATTCTACGATTTCTATATCTACGGCACCGCGGCCGCCCTTGTTTTGGGACACATGTTTTTTCCCCATGGGGCGTCGGAGACACAATCCCTGGCCGCTTTCGCAACATTCGGAATTGCCTTTTTGGCGCGCCCCATTGGCGCCGTACTCTTCGGTCATTTCGGAGACCGTATGGGGCGAAAATCAACCCTCGTTGCCTCGCTCGCGACAATGGGGCTTTCGACCACGCTCATCGGCGTTTTGCCAGGCTACGCAAGTGCCGGGATAGTGGCGCCCATCCTGCTGTGCGTTCTGCGCCTGGGACAAGGTCTTGGCCTTGGAGGTGAATGGGGCGGTGCCGCACTTATCGCGACTGAAAATGCCCCTTCAGGGCGGTCTGCTTGGTTCGGCATGTTCCCACAGCTCGGGCCAGCGCTGGGGTTTCTGTTATCCAACGGGCTGTTTCTGCTGCTATTCGTTTTTCTTACCGATTCACAGTTTCTGGCCTGGGGCTGGCGTATTCCCTTCCTCGCCAGCTCCGTACTCGTGGTAATCGGCCTGTTCGTGCGCCAAACATTGCCCGAAACATCTGCTTTCACCCGCCTGGTCTCGGGAGGAACGAGGGTCCGAGTGCCACTGGGAGAGGTCCTGCGCCACCATGGCAAGCCCTTGATCCTTGGGTCACTGGCGATGGTCGTGTGCTACGCGATCTTCTACATTTCGACGGTCTTCGCGCTTGGCTACGGTACCAATGTCAGACACATCCCCCGCACCACTTTTTTGGAGCTGCTGTGCATCGCCATCGTCGCCATGGCGGTGGTGACGCCTGTATCCGCCTTATTGGCCGATCGGTTTGGTTGCCGTCCTGTGTTGCTGGCGGGCGCTGCCTTGGCGGCTATCTCGGGCCTAGCTATGCAGCCACTTCTGAGCACGGGCAGCGCTGGTGATGCGCTGGTCTTTCTCGTTTTGGAACTTGGGCTCATGGGACTAGTATTCGCGCCCATGGGGGCGTTCCTGCCGGCGCTCTTTCCAGCGAACGTACGTTATACCGGCGCATCGATGGTCTATAATCTCGGTGGCATTCTCGGTGGCTCTTTTGCCCCTTTTGCCGCCCAGATGCTGCTGACTCATGGTGGCCTCGCCTGGGTCGGGCTTTATATCAGCGGAGCGGGCGTGCTGAGCTTTATTGCCTTGATCGCGATAAGTGTGGCCCCGGCCCAAGGGACGGAACCAGGGCTGCAGCCTCATCCTCCCACAAAAAAACTTCATTAAAGGAGGTCAAATTCTAGGGGTAGATCAGGCTTGGCTTGGCGATGTCCTGAAAATTGGTCAACGCGATGCGCGGCGTCGAGAGCGCGCCCGGCTTGGCCGTTTCTGGTTCGAAATTCCTCTGACGATAGGGCGAGACGTCGTTGACCGAGGCGCCGATGCGGCGGGAACTTGTATTGGAACCAAAGCGGCGTGCTGCTGGCGGAGGACGTGGAACTGCGTGGAGGCAGTCGAAGCGGCGGCTCGGGAGCATCTCGATGTGGTGCTGATGTACGTGCAGAAGCCGGTGATGAGCGGCAGGCACCCAGCCCGTGAAGGGCCTGAAAAACTCATTTCGTGGTGCCCGTCTTCTCCAGTCTTTTTATGGCATCTTCCAGCGGGCGTTCGCTATCACAATACTCAGCCCAGGCCGTGGTCTTTTTCAGCAGTGCGGGCACGGTGCGGATCGTATAGCACGCCGGGTCCAGCTTCGGTGTCACCTCCGCCCAGGTGAGCGGCATCGACACTGTTGCACCCGGGCGAACACGGGGAGATAAAGGCGCCACGGCCGTGGCCATGCGATCGTTGCGAAGGTAATCCAGGAAGATCTTCCCCGCGCGCAGTTTTTTCGCCATGTTCACGAGATAGCGCTGTGGGTTCTGGTGCACCATGAAACTGCACACAGCCTGTGCAAACCCCTTCGCCTCGGGCCATGTCAACTTGCTGTTTTTGGTGGTCACCAAAGGTGTGACCACGTGCAGCCCTTTGCCACCCGTGGTCTTGCAGAAGCTGATCAGGCCAAGCTCATTCAGAACGTCCCGTATTTCCTTGGCCGCTTCTATAATAGCGGCAAACGGTACATCAGGTCCGGGATCAAGATCGAACACCAGCCGCCCGGGAATTTCCGGTTTATTCGGCTGACAATTCCACGGATGCAGCTCAAGCGCCGCCGCCTGCGCGAGGGCAGCCAGCCCCTCCACCCGATCGATTTGCAGGTAGGGTTTACGATCGCCGAACACCGCCACGAGTTCAAGCAGATTCGACGTTCCTGGCATCGCGTGACGCTGGAAAAAATGCTGCCCGGAGAGTCCGTTCGGTGCACGGAAGATCGAACATGGCCGCCCCCGAATATGCGGTAGCATCCACGCGCCCACCGCCTCAAAATACTGGGCCAAATCGAGTTTGGTGATAGGGACACCATCATTGCCATCGGGCCACATCGGCTTGTTAGGGTTCGACAACAGAACGCCCATGACGATCGGTTCGCTCGCCGGTACTTTTTTTTTGAGCCTGGCATCTGCCGTCGGCAGCTCCACTTTTTCCACGGGGGCCGGCATTTCCGTCTCAACCTCGGCTGCAGGCTTATCGTCGCGCAGCCCCTTGAACGCGGCCTCGCGGATATTGCCCCCCCCTGTCCAGCCGGCGAACTCAATCTCCGCCACCAGCTCTGGTTTCAGCCAGTTGATGTTGGCTTCCGCCTTGGGTGCGCCAATGCCGGAAAAAGGCGATTTCTTTGCCGCAGACGCCGCCAAACGCGGCATGATCCGTTCAATCACCGCTTGGCTGAACCCCGTGCCGATGCGGCCGACGTAGACCAGATGCTCGCCGCGATGCACCCCCGCCAGCAGCGAGCGGAAGCGGCCATTTGTCGTGGTCCAGGCGCCGATGACCACCTCATGCCCACCGCGGCATTTCGCCTTCACCCAGTCCTCGGTCCGCCCGGCTCGGTAGGGTGCGTTTAACCGCTTGGAGACGATCCCCTCCAACGACATGTTGCAGGCCGATTTCAAAATGGCTTCACCACCCGTGCCGAGATGTTCGACATAGCGGAGGCGCTTGGCTTTGCTCTGCTTCAGCATCGTCTGCAGGCGCGCTTTGCGGGTTGAGAGCGGCTCCCCGCATATATCCTCCGCGCCAACGAAGAGTAGATCAAATGCAAAAAAAATTAGGTTTCTGGTCTTTTGCTCAGAAAGTGCCGCCTGCAACGCAGCAAAGTCCGGCGTACCATGCTCGTCCAGTGCCACCACCTCACCATCGATGATCGCATCTGGCAGCGATCTCGCCTCTTTGATGATGGCGTCGAATTTCGTCGACCAATCCAGCCCTTGGCGTGTTTTCAGCGTCACTTCGCCGGCTTGCACTCGCAGTTGCAAGCGATAGCCATCGAATTTGATCTCATGACCCCAGCCCGCTCCCGATGGCGGCCGGTCGACGGAAGTGCATAGCTGCGGCGGCAGAAAATCGGGGATTACCGCCGCTACCTTTTTCTCCGCGGGCTTCTTCTTCGGCGCCGCCTTGGCTGATTTGCTGTCCAAAACCGCATCAGGGGCACCGGCGGTAGCCAGCATAAACGGCTTCGGCGCCTTGCCCTTGCCAGCCGCGATGGCCTCCATTGTCCGACCAGAAGCAATCGAGCGGTCCTCACCTAACAGTGTCTCTGCCTCTTCATGCCCGCGTGCATAATCATCGTGATGTTTGATGAGCAGCCAGTTGGTACGTTTGCCGTGAATACGGTCATTTTTCATGCGCACCAGTACCCAGCGGCCATGCAGGCGCTTGCCAACCAGGACGAATTTGAAATCGCCTTCGGCCAGCGCCTCCTCCGGCGTTTTGCCGCCGTCCGGAATCCAATAGCCCCGATCCCACAGCTGCACCGTACCGCCGCCATATTCGCCCTGAGGGATGGTCCCTTCAAAATCCCCGTAATCCAGCGGATGGTCCTCCACTTCAACTGCGAGACGTTTGTCATGCGGGTCGAGCGACGGCCCCTTGGTCACGGCCCAGGATTTGAATGTTCCGTCCAGCTCCAGGCGCAGATCGTAATGCAGGCGCCGGGCTGCGTGCTTCTGAATGACAAACCGCCGGCGATCAGCAGGCGCCACCAGAGCCATGCCCCTCGGCTCCGCTGTATTCGTAAAATCCCGCTTGGCGCGGTAAGTTTCGAGTTTACTGTTGCTTGCCACGATCCTGCACCTCTCCACCTAATGTGGGTCAGAAACGGCAATTTTCAGGTCATTCCATATCGGCGAAACACCGCATTACACAAGAAATGATTAAATTTCGTATATTTAAGTAGAAGATATTGCTGGATGGCCCGGTGGAACTGATTGCATTCGAATTGGTGCCGCTGGGAATTTCCTGGAACCCTTGCGACCAAGTTTGAAGTTTATGCCCGATCCAATCCGATTGGCCTATATCTCTCCCGCTCGCCTGGCGAAGAGCCCGTCGAGCGTCTGGACCTCGATGTCGACATCCATCCGGCCGCGGAACTCGGCGTTCGATCCCGGCCCGCTGGTCTTCCAGTCGAGATAGGACCGGCCGGTAACCGGGCCGTGCCGCCCCACCGGGACGCTCATCACACCGCGTCCGGGCTGGGAGCCGAGGGCCATCGAGTAGGCGTGCACGTTCGGGAGCGACGCGACGCCGAGGAGCCGGGTCCAGGTCGGGTGGCCGAACGAGACGGGCTCAATGCTCAGCACACGGCCCTGTGGCCCGGCGAGCTCGGCCAGCATGACCGAGTACAGACCAGCTGAGGCGCCGACGTCGACACAGACCGCGCCAGGCCGGACGACGTCGGCCAGGCCCAGCATCTCGGACTCGAGGTACGGAGTGCGCCGGGCCAGCAACTGCACGACGCTCGCAGTCGTTGCCTGGCGGGCACGCCGCGCCCGCGACTGCCCTGCGGCGCCGCCGGTCGCGGACTGATCCTTCATTACGGTTCCTCCGGATGTGTGTGCTGCTGGCCCTCGCTAGGGTAGGGCCACCACGAGGGGCGCCGACATAGGCCTGAGAAGCATTTCGCAGGGTACCGAGTCCTCCGCCGGAGCGATAGCTATCGTCCGCAAGGATGACCGGGCCTCGAGCAGGACCGGCGGGGCCTGCGGTGAGATCGGTCACAGGCTAGGCCGCCAGGCCGCGATCCGGCCACATCACCTCTGGCGGGTGATGCCGGCTGGCCGAAAAGAACGCAGTGTGGGCACGGCGCCGCACTCATCGGCGCCCTCAGCCGGGCCGGCCCGGCCGAGACGGCCCGACGTTCATAAGGGGAATCTGGTCATGGGCTGGATCTTGGGGATCATCTATTTCGTACTGCTGGTAACGCTGGGCATAATTTCGCTGCGCAAGGGGCACTGGGTCATGTTCATCATTGGCCTGTTCATCCCGCTCTTCTGGTTTATCGGAGCGCTGCTTCCGCGCCGCGTGGTGCGGGCATGACGATCAGCTCATAGCGCCGGACAGCCGGGCCGCGAGCCGGTCGGCAAATTCGGCATTGCTGAGCATTGCGGTCAAATCCTTGCCGGACAGTTATTGAGCGGCGCATGCCGGGTGCCGGCGAGTTTTGAGACTCGCGCGCGCTGATCCTCGCCTATTAGGCCGGCCCGGCCGCGAATACGTGATAGTTAGCTTCGCATGCGTCTGCCATCGTTGCTGTTTCGCGCGCTCTTAGGGCTAGCTGCCGTCGCGGCTTTTACTGGAATTGTTCCCCTTATCACCCCCGCAGCGGCCCTGGCGGAGAACAACGGGGCCGGAAGCACGCCGGTCATGGGCTGGACGACCTGGGACTTTGTCGGACGTGATCCGACCGCCGCCAAGGTCGAGGCGCAGGCGACCGCGATGAGGCGGACCGGGCTGGTCGCGGCCGGCTATCGCTACATCAATATCGATGACTTCTGGTACAACTGCCCGCGAGGTGGTGCGGGTCCCGATGTTGACGCCTATGGTCGCTGGGTGGCCGACGCCAGGGAATTTCCGTCGCGCGGGCGGATAAACGGCATCAAGGCAGTCGCGAACTACGTTCATGCGCGTGGCGAGAAGTTTGGTATCTACGTGACGCCAGGCATATCCAGGCAGGCTGTTGCAAAGAATACGCGCATTCTAGGCACCAGATACCGGGCCCGGCAGATTGTTAATGGGAAGACCGAGAAAAACTACAACTGCTGGGGCATGGAAGGAATCAACTACCGGAAGCCGGGCGCCCAGGCATTCATTGACTCGTGGGCCGACGAGTTCGCGGCCTGGGGCGTGGATTACGTTAAGCTCGACGGGGTCGGCGCCGCTGACGTGGCGGACGTCCGGGCCTGGTCGGCAGCACTGCGCCGGACCGGGCGCACTATTCACCTGGAATTGTCGAACAACCTGCCGATGGCCGATCACGCGACCTGGGCCAGGTATTCCAACGGGTGGCGGACCGGCGGGGACGTCGCGTGCTACTGCGGCGGCAGTTATCCGCTGACCCGGTGGGACAAGGTGGACCTGCGATTTGCGCAGGCAGCCCAGTGGCAGCCCTACGGCGGGCCCGGCGGATTCAACGACCTGGACGCTATCGAGGTGGGGAACGGCTGGCATGACGGCATCACCGCGCCGGAACGCCAGTCCCAGCTCAGCCTCTGGGCCATGGCCGCCTCCCCGTTAATACTCGGCTCTGACCTGACGCGGCTGACTGCCACCGACCTGGGCTATCTGAAGAACAGCGCGGTCATCGCGGTCGATCAGGACGCCATTGACGCCCGCCGGATCGTCAATAGCGGAGCCAGCCAGGTCTTCGCGAAGACGGAGCAGAACGGCGACGTCATCATCGGACTGTTTAATGCCAGCGGAACGGCGACCACCACCGACACCGTTGACCTGGCTCAGGCCGGGATCACCGGAGCCGCGACGGCGACCAATCTGTGGACCGGTGCCAGTATCGGCACGATCAGCGGCTCGTACAGCGTGCGGCTCGGTCCTGGCGCGGTCGAGTTGCTCAGGGCCGTCCGCACTATTCCGGCCAGTTAGCCCGAGCCGGCGGCAACGCGCCGGATCTCAGCCGCGATCAAGGAGCTCACCGCCTGGGCCGCTGCGGCCGGGACAGTCAGTCCCGCGATCACCGCCGCCGATGTCACCGCGCTTGTCTGGGCCATGCGCGGCCTGGTTCAGGCAGGCGACGACCGGGCCCCGGTGGCCTGGCAGCGTTTCCCGGACATCCATCTGACCGGCCTGCGGGCGGCGCGCCCTGAGGAGCCCCCGGCTCTCGGTCCCGCGAGCGCTGACGGACCCGCCTCGCCGGCAACCTGACAGACGGGCCCGCGATCAGCGGGCGTCGTCAGCGGGCGTCGTCAGCGGGCGTCGTCAGCGGGCGTCGTCAGCGGGGCCTCGTCTGCGACAGTCCCGGCCGCCTCGCCTGGCCGATGATGAGCCAGGACGTGGTGCGGATCGGTGCCGTCAGCGACAGGATCGGCATGCACCAGGGCGGCCGACAGGCGCGGCATGGCGTGCAGGAGATCGTGCTCGGCGCTGACCGTGACCTGGTGCGCCTGCACGGCGGTCAGATCGGCTTCGACGATGACCTCGCACTCGGCCCGGATCTGGTGGCCGATCCAGCGAAGCCTGACTTCGCCGACGTCCATTACCCCGGCCGTTCCCCGAAGGGTGCGCTCGGCCTGGTCGACCAGTGCCGGATCGACCGCATCCATCAGCCGGCGGTAGATCTCGCGGGCTGCCTGCCGCAGGACGGCCAGGATCGCGACGGTGATCACGAGCCCGATCACCGGGTCGGCCCAGTCCCAGCCCAGCGCGACGCCGCCAGCGCCCAGCAAGACGGCCAGCGAGGTCAGGCCGTCGGTGCGCGCGTGCAGCCCGTCGGCGACCAGCGCCGCCGATCCGATCTTCCGCCCGGTGCGAATGCGGTAGCCGGCCGCGATCTCATTCCCGGCAAAGCCCACCAGTGCCGCTACCGCCACTGCGGCGAGATCGGCGACGCGGTGCGGATGGATCAGGCGGGTGACGGCCTCGTAGGCAGCCAGGGCCGAGGACGCGGCAATCGTCAGGACGATCGCAATGCCGGCCAGATCCTCGGCCCGGCCGAATCCGTAGGTGTAACGGCGGGTCGGCGGCCGGCGCCCGAGAATGAACGCGACCCCGAGCGGAACGGCGGTCAGCGCATCGGCGGCGTTATGCAGGGTGTCGCCCAGCAGCGCCACGGACCCGGACAGAACCGTGACGACGGCCTGGATCGCTGCCGTGGCGCCGAGCAGCCCCAGCGAGATCCACAGGACCCGCATCCCCTCAGCGCTGCCTTCCATAGCGGCGTCGACCTGGTCGGCCGGTTCGTGCGAGTGCGGTCGCAGCAGATGCCGCAGCCTGGCGCCCGGGCCGGACTCCGGGTGGTCATGACCGTGTCCGTGGTCATGACCGTCTTCGAGGTCGTGCCCGTGGTCATGACCGTCTTCGAGGTCGTGCCCGTGGTTCGTGGTCGTGCCCGTGGTCGTGGTCGGCGTGATCATCGCTGGACTCGTGGCCCCCACCGCTGCTCTCGCCCATGACGCTAAGCATGCCGGCATCGGCTCCCTCAGCGCACCGGTGGCCGGCTTTCGGGTCGCGGCTATGGTTCTGCGGGGCACCAGTGCGAGCGGACCTGCCGTCAGTGAATCCCCCGAGAACGCGCATTCAGCGACCGCACGGGGCGCCAGCCAGTCACGGGGAGGCAGATGCGTGCAACGCACTCGCCCGGCCAGCCCGGATGCCGCCCGGCAGGTTCTCATTGCGGCCGCTCTCCGGCTGGTCACGATCTCTGTCGCCTGGTGGTGGGCGGACCGGGCCGCCGCGCTGGTCGTTGCCGGTGTCGCGGGCGCGGATGCCTGGCGGACTGCGCGCGACCCCGGCAACGCCGGCAGCCGGGGAGCGGGCGAATAATGACTGCATGCGAGTCCAGGATGCAGCTGACACTGTCCGGCGGCGTGTCGGCATGTCGATATTTGAGCGGGTCGCCGGCACCGAGGGGGAGCAGCGGCGACGGGCGATCCATGACAGCGAAGGCGAGCGCTGGTTCGCGTCCGATAGCCCGATCCGCCGGGTGCACGGTGACTCGTCGATGTTCATCGGCGGTATCCGGGCCCTGCTACTGCAGTCGCTGCATCCGCTGGCCATGGCCGGGGTGGCCGGCCATTCCGGCTACCGGGGCGACCCGTGGGGCCGGCTGCAGCGAACCAGCTACTTCGTCGCGGTCACGACCTTCGGCCGGGGGCAGGATGCGCAGGCGGCCGTCGACCGGGTCCGGGCTATTCACGGCCGGGTCAGCGGTGTCGCCGCGGACGGGCGGCCTTATTCCGCGTCCGATCCGCACCTGCTGACCTGGGTTCACATCGCGGAGGCCGACAGCTTCCTGCGCGCGCACGTCCGGTTCGGGGCCCGGCCTCTTGATCAGGCCGGGCGGGACGGCTACGTATCCGACCTGGCCCGTATCGGGCTCGCGCTGGGGGTGATCGATCCGCCCCGGACGGAGGCCGAACTGGCGGAAAGGATCGGGCAGTACCGCAGTGAGCTTTCGGGAACGCCCGAGGCTCGCGCCGCGGCCCGTTTCCTGCTGCTCAGCCCGCCGCTGCCGATAGTCGCCCGCGCGCCCTACGGCATCCTGGCAGCTGCGGCGACGTCGCTGCTGCCGGGCTGGGCCCGGCGACCGCTGCGCCTTCCGTACCTGCCAGTCACCGAAACGGCGCTCGTCCGGCCGGCCGGACGAGCGATGACCCAGGCGATCCGCTGGGCACTCAGACCGCCGGAATCCGCCGACGCCGCCTGACCGGCACACCTGACCGACGAAGCTGACAGCCGCATGGTCCTGTTCGCTGAGCAGAATGCGCAGCTCACCGAGCAGCCGGCCGGCGTGCGGATCGTCCTCGGCATCGGAATCGACGGTCGGCCAGAGCAGGCCATCATCCGGTCACTGGCGCCGCCCGGTGCGGAAACTCACTCTGATCAGCTGAGTGGCGAGCTCCCGGCGCTGCCGGATGTGACCGGGTCCGAGCAGGCAGTGATGGGCGAGGCTCAGCGCTTCCGCTAACGGCACCGGATCTGCCGCCGCCCTCGCTTCGTCAAGCACCTGCATGACGCGCGCGTGCTCGCCTTCGCGGTAGTCGGCCTGGCCCTCGCAATCCGCCCGGTTGCGGAGAGGTAAAGCTTGCTTGACACTGCTCGAATGGTAAAGGTAGCTTTACATCATGAAGAACCGCGTCAGGGAGCAGAGGACCCAGGCAGGCCTCTCGCAGGCCGAGGTGGCTGCGGCGCTTGGCGTGTCCCGGCAGACGGTCATCTCGATCGAGAGCGGCCGCTACCTGCCCTCGCTGCCGCTGGCCTTCAGGATCGCGCGGTTCTTCGATGTGCCGGTCGACAAGATGTTCGACCCCGATGACGAGGAGGCAGGCCCATGATCAGCTTTATCCCCCCGCGGCTGCGGAACCCTGCGATTACTGTCGTTGCCGGGGCGGCCTTCGCCGCGGCCTGGCTCATCCGTGGCGGTCCGTTGTGGTGGGTCTCGATCCTCTCGATCCTCATGACGATCGTGCGGGCGGTTTCCGTCTACGTTCACGGCGGGGAGGACAGCGATGAGGGTGCCCTCGCGGGCTCCCGGCCCGATGAGCGTCAGCGGGTGGTCGGGCAGCGATCGCGAGCGCTGGCGGCGACCGCCGCGACGGTGACGGCCTTTCTCGGACTGACCGTCACGATCGCGACCAGGTCGCCGGCCTGGTGGGCGTTCCTGGTCGTTCTCGTTGTGATTATCTTCGGCTATCTGTTCGGGCTGTCGAACTACGCAGCCGACACTGAGTCTCCAGCCGACGAAGGAAGCCCGAGCTACGCGCGGACGCCCGCCTCCTGAATGCGAGTCCGCTCCCCTGCCGTCTGACTGACCGCCGCCCGCCGCTACCAGGCGTAGATCCGGGCCGGGAGCGAGTGCATGGCCGCGCGGGGGCCGTCGGTGTGCACCAGCATGACGACCAGGTCGTCGGGATCGCGGCCCTCGACGACCGTGACGCCGGAATCCTCGCGAGTCTCAACGTAACCGGAATGCCGGCGCAAGATGTCGGCGCGGTGGTCAAGATCGGCGCGGGTGCCAGTCGTCCAGGCCAGGTACTGAATGCCAATCGACCCCAGTGAGTGCGGTGAATTCGCGCCGGTAGCGCGCAGCACCAGCTGCCACCCGTCCTCCCCGAGCAGCAGGGCGGCTGTCGAACTGCGATCGGTGACCTGCAGGCCCAGCAGGTCACGGTAGAACGTCACGGATTTGTCCAGGTCACGCACGAACACAATGGCTGCGCTGAGCCGGATTCCCTCGCCCATCGCTGACCTTCCCGTCAGGGCACCGAGCAGTCCTCAGATGCCAGCTGAGGTCTATCCTCCCCGCCCGGTGGCGGGGCCCGCGCGCCCGGTGCCGCAAGAAGTGCATTTGACCGGGAACGAGGGGTTCTCCGGCGCCGGTCAGACCGTCCCGGCCCGGTAACAGCCGGGCCCTGCTCGTAGGCTGGTCGGGTGCTAGGCCTTCCTGACACCATCCGCGGCTGCCTGTTCGACCTGGACGGGGTGCTGACGAAAACTGCAACCGTGCACGACGCCGCCTGGACCGAGATGTTCAACAGCTTCCTGCGCGAGTGGTCACGGGAAACGGGCCAGCCGTTCGTGCCCTTCGATCCAGTGAAGGACTACGACGAGTACATCGACGGCAGGCCCCGGCTCGATGGCACCCAGGCGTTCCTGGCCTCGCGCGGGATCGACCTGCCGCTCGGGCGCGAGGATGATCCGCCGGGCGTCGATACCTACTACGGCCTCAGCAATCGCAAGAACGAGATCCTGCTGGCCAAGCTTTCGTCGTCCGGGGTCGAGGTTTACGAGGGATCGGTCCGCTACGTACGCGCTGTCGCGAAGGCGGGCCTGCGCCGGGCGGTCGTATCCTCGAGCGCGAACTGCCAGCTGATCCTCAGAGCGGCAGGCATCGAGGACTTGTTCGAGGAGCGCATCGACGGCGTCGTCGCGAAGCGCGAGCAGCTGCGGGGCAAGCCGGCTCCGGACACATTCCTCGCGGGCGCCCGTGCGCTCGGGCTCGAACCCGCGCAGGCAACCGTCTTCGAGGACGCGCTCGCGGGCGTGGAAGCGGGCCGGGCGGGCAAGTTCGGTTACGTCGTCGGGGTGGATCGCGTCGGGCAGGCGGACGAGTTGCGAAAGCACGGCGCCAGCGTCGTCGTGACCGACTTGAGCAAGCTGCTGGATCAGGCATGATCGCGCAGCCTGAGTTCAGCGAGGAGCCGTGGTCGCTTCGCGAGACCGGGCTTGATCTCAGCCAGCTAGCGCAGACCGAGTCGGTCTTCGCGCTGTCCAACGGTCACATCGGCTGGCGCGGCGTCCTGGATGAAGGTGAGCCGCACGGGCTGCCGGGAAGTTACCTGAACGGCGTCTACGAGGTTCGCCCGCTGCCGGTGTCGGAACCGGCTTACGGCCGCCCCGAGTCCGGGCAGACGGTCATCAACGTCACGAACGGCAAACTGATCCGGCTGTTCGTGGACGACGAGCCGTTCGACGTGCGGTACGGGCGGCTACTGTCGCACGAGCGGCTGCTGGACTTCAGGGCCGGCACGCTGCGGCGGCAGGTGGAGTGGGCTTCGCCGGTCGGCGGGTCCGTCCGGGTTACCTCGACTCGCCTGGTGTCGTTCACCCATCGCGCGATCGCTGCTGTCTGCTACGAGGTGGAGCCGGTCAGCGGGAAGCTGCAGATTACGGTGCAGTCGGAGCTCATGGCGAACGAGCAGATGCCCGCGCCGGCCGGCCACGATCCGCGGGCCGCGTTTACCCCTGACCATCCGCTCGCCAGCGTGTACTCGGCCGCACACGACACCGGTACTGTGCTGGTCCACCAGACCAAGCACAGCGGCTTGCGGGTTGCCGCGGCCATGGATCACCTCATCGAGGCACCGACCGCGACGCGGACCGAGTCGCAGGCATTCGACGACGCGGGGCTCGTCAGCATCTCGGTGACACTGGAACCCGGTCAGAAGCTCAAGCTGATCAAGTTTGTCGCGTACGGCTGGTCGGGTGAGCGGTCGCTGAGCGCCGTCCGGGATCAGGTCTGGGCGGCACTGACCGGCGCCCGGCAGATTGGCTGGGACGGATTGATCGCCGCTCAGCGCAGCTACCTCGACGACTTCTGGAGCCGTGCCGATGTCGAGGTGCACGGGGACGTCGAGATCCAGCAGGCGGTGCGGTTCGCTCTGTTCCATGTCCTCCAGGCTGCGGCGCGCGGCGAGGAGCGACCGATCCCGGCCAAGGGCCTGACTGGGCCCGGGTACGACGGACACGCCTTCTGGGATACCGAGGCGTACGTGCTTCCGGTGCTGACGCTCACTGCGCCTGACGCCGTGGCGAGCGCGCTGCGGTGGCGCTACAAGACGCTGCCGGCCGCCCGCCAGCGCGCCACTCAGCTGGGGCTTGCGGGGTCCGCCTTCCCGTGGCGAACGATCACCGGTCAGGAATGCTCGGGGTACTGGCCAGCCGGTACTGCGGCGTTCCACGTCAATGCTGACATCGCCGCTGCGGTGGTCCGTTATATCGATGCCACCGCAGACGAGGAGTTCGCCCGGGCCGAGGGCACGGAACTGCTGGTCCACACGGCACGGCTGTGGCGGTCACTCGGTCATCACGATAGCGAGGGCAAGTTCCATATCGACGGTGTCACCGGGCCGGACGAGTACAGCGCCATTGCCGATGACAACGTCTACACGAACCTGATGGCGCGCCACAACCTGGCCTCGGCCGCTGTGATGGCCGAGAAGTACCCGGACCGGGCCCGCGAGCTGGGGGTCGACCCGGAGGAATCTGCGGGCTGGCGCGACGCCGCCGACTCGATGCACGTCCCCTACGACGAAGTCCTGAGCGTGCATCCCCAGGCCGCCTCGTTCACCCGCCACCAGATCTGGGACTTCGCTGGCACGCCACCTGACCACTATCCGCTCTTGCTGCACTACCCGTACTTCGACCTCTACCGCAAGCAAGTGGTCAAGCAGGCCGACCTTGTGCTGGCAATGCAGGTGTGCAGTTCCGCCTTCACCGCCGAGGAGAAGGCCAGGAATTTCGACTACTACGAGGCGCTGACGGTGCGGGACTCGTCGCTGTCAGCATGCACCCAGGCGGTAATGGCGGCCGAGGTTGGGCACCTGGGCCTGGCCTTCGACTACCTGGGCGAAGCCGCGCTGATGGACTTGGACGACCTGGAGCACAACTCGCGCGACGGAGTGCATATCGCGTCGCTGGCGGGGACGTGGGTGGCCCTGGTGGCCGGGTTTGGCGGCCTGCGGCACTCCGACGGCGCCGTGTCGTTCGTGCCGCGATTGCCCGACGGGATCACCAGGCTCACTTTCACCGTGCTGATCCGGGGCCGGGAACTGAAGGTTGAGGTGAGTCATCCATCCGCCCGTTACCTGCTCACTGACGGGGAACCGCTCGACATCGAGCATCACGGCTCGCAGCTCCGGCTTGAGGCCGGCAAGCAGCAGGACCGGCCGATTCCCAAGCTTGAGCCGCGGCCGCGCCCGAGCCAGCCGCCCGGCCGCGAGCCCGCCCGCCGACACGTAGCGGCCGCGCCGAAGCAGAGCTAGACCGGGGTTGCCCGGGCCTGGCGGCTGTGCCCTGTGGTGCCCGGCGGTTCCGGGGAATGCGGCTGCCCGGCGGTTCCGGGGAATGCGGCTGCCCTCAATCGGCCCGCTGCGGGAGCGCCTTCTACGCGGGGTACGGGTCTGGCTCGACGAGGTAGCTGCGGCCAGCGGGAGTGGTCCACCGGAAGATTCCCGGCTCGGGCTGTGCCAGGATCCAGCCGGCTAGCTGCTTGATCCGGTGATGCGTGCGGCAGCAGCCGCCGAGATTGCAAGAGCAGGTCGGGCCGCCGCTCTGCCAGGGTGTCGTGTGGTCGAGATCGGCCCGCCAGGCGGGCTGCCCGCAAGGCCCGAACCGGCAGGTGATGTCGCGGGCGGCAATGAAGTCCCTGATTCTGGGCGGGGGCCGGTAGGAGGGTGAGGCGATAGTGTGCGCGCAACCGTCCGCTCGGGCATTGGCCGCGCACTCGGCGTCGGAACGGGTCGCGACGCGCTTCGCGGTACGCAGGAGCATCGCCAGGATGTCGCCGAGAGACGGCGCGGTGTCAGAGATTCCGTGGCCTTTCACGGGCAGTGCCCAGTTCCGGCAGTGCCAGTTCCGGCAGTGCCAGTTCCGGCGGTGCCAGAGCCGCCAGTGTCCGTGACGCCAGTGTCCGTGACGTTCGCCCGTGGCGTGCCGAGCCAGCTGCGCCGGATGGCTACCGTCACACGGCCCACTACTCCGGTCTGGGCAGCCCGGCTGAGTCCGCGTTCAGCCGTCCAGGAGGCTCGTGCTCGCTCGACGGCAATGGCGCGGCCGTACTCGTCGGTCAGCACAACTCGCCATTGGGTATGCGGGCTGCGCGCGGCCAGAACCAGGAGCTGGCGGGCCTGCATGCTGGTGATCGGGCCGATACGACCGAGCAGGGCCGGTTCGGCAGCCCGATCCGTCAGCGCTGACCACGGGATGAGAAGGTCGAGCAGGCCGGCCGGAGGCCGCGAGGACGTCGCGCAGTCGCGCTGCGCGGTACTGAGGTAGGGAAGGCATGTCGGCAGCGTCGGCCAATCCGGTGACGGCAGCTCGGCTCGCTCGTCCTCTTCGGTATCTTCGGTCTCGGGAAGCCCGAAGGCCTGATTCACGAAAGCCAGGTCGTCATCGGGCGGTGCGTCGGAGTCTCGTCGGCGGCGGGATGTCCTGCCACGGCGTTGGCGGCCCGTTCTCGCCGCCCGGGCAGCCTGAGCCGCCTCGACCGGTGCTTCTGGGGCTGCTGTCTGTGGAGCGACTGTTCCGATCGGTGCGGTTGCCAGGAGAACTGCCGCGACTGCCACCGGCCAACGGGGAGCTATCGTCGTCCACGCCGGTTGCATCGCTGGCCAAGCGCGAGTCGTTGTCGTAGCGGTCTGAGGGCGGCGGATCTCCGGCGCCGTTCTCCGGTGCCGGGTCAGCGGGGCCGTCATCGGGTGGTGGCGGCCAGTCGGGCGGGCCGTCGGCCGACGGCGGGATGAGCGGCATAGTACCCAGCAGCAGGCCGAGAAAAGTGTGAGCGCGCAGCAGGTCAAGGCCGCCTTTGGCGCCAGAAGACTTGAGCGCGCGGGCCATCGCCGTGATGCGGGCCATGGCAGCGGCAGCGTGCACACCGGGAAGTGATGATCCGGTCAGCGTCGCAGTGCCGTGCTCGTCGGGGAACAGGGAGACTTTCGCGCGCCGTTCAGTGTCCTTGCGGCGTTCATCGGCGCCGTCCGGGTCAGCGGCGATCACAGCCCGCCGCACGGCGCCGCGGAGCTGACCGGTGGTCTGATCGCCGGCCTTCGGCAGTACGCGGGCTTCGACGGCGCTGGCAAGCTCGTCCGTCAGGTCGGCGGTGCCATCGGCGATAATCCGGGCTCGGCCGAGATCGATGGTGCCAGCGGACAGTGCAGCGCTCGTGGCAGGCAGCCGCCAGCGCAGGTGGATCGCGAGATCGACCCATTCGGACGCGCCTGGCTGGGACATCTGCATCGCGAGCGCGACCTGCGCGGCTGCTTCGGGTGGCAGGCACCGAGGTCGGCCATCCTCGCTGAGGCCGATCTTGGGATTTGCAGCGGCCGAGCGGACGGCGATCTCGGCGACGGCGGCCAACTCGCCAGCCTGGGCCCAGGCCGCGAGCCGCCGGTAGTCGCCGGCGATACCTGGCAGCTCCCAATCGGTTGCCACGGCCGGAGCGGAACTGCCCAGCAAGGACGCCAGGCCAGGCCCGGCCGGAAGGTGCTCCGCCATTCGGGCGAGGCTGTAGCCGGAGTCGTCAGACGCGCCGAGCACCTCGTCCTCGATAAGAACGCCGGAATCGTCCACGCCGTCGCTGTCAGAGCAGTCCACGCCCAGATCATTCATCAGTGCAATGAGATCGAAGTCAGAGATCGTCGCCGTGCCCAGGACCGCGCCGGAGCCGGGCTGCAAGTGGTCCGCCGTCGGCTTCGCGTCCGTGGGTGGCACCTGGCCGGCGGCTGGCGTCTGGCTGGCGCGGGCCGGCGGCTGGCGTCTGGCTGGCGGGCCGGCGGCTGGCGTCTGGCTGGCGGGCCGGCGGCTGGCGTCTGGCTGGCAGGGCGGCGGCTGGCGTCTGGCCGGCGGGGCCGCACGGCCGTGCGCTTGCGTCTGGCCGGGGAGCGGTGCCTGGCAGCGAGCGTCCTGGTCGACAAACAGGAGCAGTTCATCATCAGGCGCGGGAGCATCGGGCCTGGCCGGGCCGTGTGACGACGCCATCTTGATCCACCTCCCGCCCTGCTCACGAGTTCTTATCGAACACACTATCGGTTACCACTGACAAAATGGCTCGGCGGAGAGCTTCGTTACCCTCGGCCAGCGCCAGATTCCGCGGCTCAGCCGGCGCGACGCGGCGGTAGCCTGCGACGGCATGAGCGCGAGCCGACCGCAGCAGTTGCGGAACTGGGCAGGCAACGTGCACTTCCAGGCAGCCGGATTGCTCCGGCCCGAGTCGATTGCCGAGTTGCGGCGCACCGTCGCGGCAGCGGACCGAGTCCATGCCCTGGGCGCCGGACACTCGTTCAGCCGGATCGCCGACACCACCGGCTACCTGATCTCAACGGCGGCCTCCCGCCTCGCGTCGAGGTGGGAGCCGCCAGCGTGACGGTGAGCTCCGGACTTCGCTACGCCGACATCGCGCCCGTGCTGCACGCGGCCGGCCGGGCTCTGGCGAACTTGGGATCGCTGGCTCACATCTCAGTTTCCGGAGCAGTCGCGACCGGAACTCACGGCTCTGGCGACGCGCTCGGCAGCCTGGCCACCGCAGTATCCGCAATTGAGCTGGTCACAGCCAGCGGCGATCTGCTGACGGTTGCCAGCAGCGACGAGCGACTGAACGGGCTGGTGGTGGCACTCGGTGGCTGCGGGATCGTCACCGCGCTGACTCTGGACACGGTGCCGGCATTCGAGGTCCGGCAGTACGTCTACGAAGACCTGGCCTTCGATGCCGCCATCCGGCACTTTGACGACATCATGGCGGCCGGCTACAGCGTCAGCTTGTTCACCGATTTCGCCGCCCCGCGCTTCAGTCAGGTCAGGCTCAAGCTGACCGCCAGCGAGTCCGAGCCGCCGCCGGACTGGCTTGGCGCCCGGCAAGCCGACCGCGACCTGAGCATCATTCCCGGCGAGCCAGTGGCGAGCACGACCGCCCAGCGCGGGCTGCCCGGCCCCTGGCATGAGCGGCTGCCGCACTTCCGGTCCGATCAGGAACCCAGTTCAGGCGCCGAACTCCAGTCGGAGTTCCTCGTCGGCAGGGAGCATGCCGTCCCGGCACTCGAGGTGCTATCAGGCCTCAGCGACCGGCTGGCCCCAGTCGTTCAGATCGCGGAAGTCCGGACAGTGGCGGCCGACGAGTTGTGGCTCAGCATGAGCTACCAGCGAGACTCGGTCGCGTTTCACTTCACCTGGATACCGGATGAAGCCGCCGTACTCGCAGTCGTAGCTCAGGTTGAGGCCGCGCTGGAGCCGTTCGGGCCGCGACCGCACTGGGGCAAGATCTTCACCGCCAGCCCGGCTGCGACCGCAGCGCGCTACCCGCGGCTGGATGACTTCCGCCGGCTCGCGGCCGAGCTGGACCCGTCCGGCAAGTTCCGGAACGCATGGCTGGACGCATGCCTGGGTCCGCCAGCGGGCCAGAGCGCAGGCGGCCAGAGCACAGGCGGCTAGAGCACGGGCAGCCGGAGCGCGCGGCGCCGGCAGTCCGCCAGCTACAGCGCGCGGCCGGGCAGACCGCCAGCCGCCCGGAGCTGGCCGAGAGCGGCAAGATATCCCGCCAGCATGACGCGCGCGACCTGACCGACCGTGTCGTCGGCGGGCAGGAACCTCGCGTCGTGCAGGGTTACCTCCGTGCCGCTGCCGGTGAACAGCATCACCGACGGTGCAGCGCGCCCGTAGTACGAGAAGTCATCCGCCCCGCAGGACCGGAAGCTCGTGTTGACGGCAAACCCGGTGTCCAGCAGCAGCGGCTGGCAGGCCGCGGCCAGGTGCGGATCGTTCACCAGGGCCGGCTCATGCTCGACAATCGTGACCTCGCCCTGGCAGCCATGCGCCCGGCAGGTAGCCTCGACCACCTCGCGGACGGCGGCGCGCAGGTGCAGCCGGTCGCCCTCGTCGAGCGTCCTGATGGTTCCGGTGGCACTGGCGGTGGCCGGGATGACGTTGGCGGCGTGACCGGCCTGCAGCGTTCCGACAGACACGACCGCGGCGTGGATCGGATCGATCCGCCTGCTGATGAGCTGCTGGAGGCTAATCACGCACTGGCACAAAGCCGGTACCGGATCAGCCGACAGCTGCGGGTAGCCAGCATGACCGCCGCGGCCCGTCACAGTGATCTCGAAGTCGTCGGTGGCGGCATTGATGGTGCCCTCGGCGGCAGCGACCGTTCCGCCAGGAAGCTGATGCTGGAGGTGAACGCCGATGACGGCAGCCGGCTCGTGGGCCGCGAACTGTGCCGACTGCGCGATGTCGAGCGCGCCCGACGGGCCCGCTTCCTCGCGCGGCTGCAGGACCGCAAGCAGCGCTACCGGCAGCGGAGCCGCGCGGGCGGCGCGGGCAAGCGCGATGAGCGCCGCCAGGTGGACGTCGTGCCCGCAGGCGTGCATGGCGCCGTTAACCGACGCGAACGCGGCTCCGGTCTGCTCAGGCACCGGAAGCGCGTCGAGTTCAGCGCGGACGCAGATGGCCGGCCCGGCTGGCGGCCCGATGCGGATGAGCCGTCCGGTGCCGGCCACGTCCGGAGCGTCCGGGCTGCCGATCGCGGCGGCAGCAGCAGCCGCGGTGCGGGCTTCAGATCCGGACACCTCAGGGTTGCGGTGCAGCTCATGGCGCAGGAGCACGGCAGCAGGCAGCTCGGCAGTCAGCTGCGCCGTGAGCACAGCAGCCAGCGGCCCGGCAGCCGCGAGTGAGCCGTCGGGCGCAGTCACGAGCCGGTCACCGGCCGGTCACCGCTCGCCCAGCCGGTAGACCCGATCGGCGTTGCCGCTGCCGATCAGCTCGGCCACCCTGGCCGCGTCGGCCGCCGACCAGTCGCCGCTGGCAACGTAGCCGCCGGTGACCCGCTCGATGTCGCGCCGGAACCCGATGGCGCCGAGGTAATGCAGCTCAGGAAGGCCGAAGGCGTCCGATGAGTACAGCATCTTGTGGAACGGAGTCAGTTCCAGCGCCTCGGCCAGAATGACCGCTGACCGCGCGCCGACATGGTTGAGCGCCACGCCGACATCCATGTACACGTGCGGGAACAGCGCTGCCAGCGCCCCGGCCTGCCGATGGTAGGGGTAGCAGTGCAGGAGCATGACCGGCGTTCCGGTCGGCTGGCTGGCGAGCAGGAAGTCGTGCAGCAGCGCGGGGTCGGACCGGTGCAGCCGGGAGTCGGTGTCGCCGTAACCGGTGTGCAGCTGCAGCGGCAGCCCGGCATCGAGCGCGGTCCAGATCAGCTGGCGGATCAGCACCTGATCCTCGACGCGGGCACCGGAGGCGGCCGCGGCGTACCACCGGTCCGCCGCCGCCAGCACCTCAGCCGGCTCCGGCCGGGCCGGATCGAAGCTCAGCCCGCCCCGGTAGGCGGCGATGGACTTGAACCCGACAGCGCCGTCGGCGACGGCCTGCTGCACTGCCGCCTCGACATCGGCCCCGAAGTGCGCCGGGCTGCCGCCTGCCCGCGCGACCCGCTCCGCGATGGACTCCAGCCTGACCACCTCCCTGGCCGGAGCCCCGCTGAGCTCGGCAAGCTCCGCGGGCGTCGCGACAGCGTCGCTCTGATAGCCGGTGTCGACCAGCCACAGGCCCATCGCGGCCGCGGTGAGGAGGCGGCGGCTGACCTCGGCGCTGCCCAGTTCCAGCCGCCGCCTGAGGTACTCCGGCGCCGGCGCGAGCGGCTCGAGATCGAGCACCGGGGCGCACCAGCGCCGCGCCAGGAAACCGAGCGCGCTGTCGAAGAAGCTCGTGCCGGGCGGCGGCGGCGCCGTCGACTCGCTCAGCAGGAACTCAACGCCTGCGGCATCGAGTTCCTCGGTCACGACGCCATGCACATGATGATCGATGAGCCGCAGGCTGGCACTGCTGCCATGCGACTTCCGGCGCTCATACCAGCCACCGGGCGCTCGCGATGACGGCTTCGTCCGGCTGGCCCTCGGCTAGGCCGATCTCGGCGCGCCGCGACGCCGCGAACGAGGTCATCAGTTCCTCGCCGGCAGCCGCCCGCAGTTCGTCGCTGGCCTCCAGGGCCTTGAGCGACTCAGCCAGGCTGCCCGGCAGCCGCACGGCCCGGCTTGCCTGCGGATGACCGGCCGTTGCCGGGTCGCCAGTGAACTCATCAGGCAGCGCCTCTCCCGAGTCCGCGTGCGCGAGCGCGACCGCCAGCACCGCGCCGGTCAGCAGGTACGGATTGGCGCTCAGGTCGAAGCATTTGAGCTCGACGTTGGCAGCGCCGGGACGGCCGGGCTCGCTCTCGATGAACCGCACGGCCGCCTCCCGGTTCTCCGCGCCCCAGACCTGATAGGCGCCCGCCCAGCGGGAGGGCTGCAGGCGGAGGTAGGACGCGGGGGAGGGCGCGCCGATCGCCAGCAGCGCGGGCAGGCCCGTCAGCAGCCCGGCCATCATGGACTCGCCCGTCGCCGTGAGTCCGTGCCGCCCGTCGCCGCCGCTGAGCAGGTTGCGGCCGTCCCGCCAGAAACTGGCGTGCAGGTGCCCGCCATTTCCGACGTTGTCGGTCACGACCGCAGGCGCGAAGGATGCGCGCAGCCCGTGCCGCGCCGTTACCGCCGCGATGACGAACTTGACCAGCACGCAGGTGTCCGCGGCCGAGACCGGGTCCTCGGGCGGGACCGACACCTCGTACTGCGCCGGGCCGTACTCGGGGTGGATCTGCTCGACGGTGACGCCAGCCGCGCCGAGTGCGTCGACGATATCGCGGACATAATCGGCCGCGCCGGCGGCGGTCAGCCGGCTCAGGCCGTAGCCAGTGCCGCCGAACGCGGGCACGAAGTCCTCGGTGTCGCGGCCGACCATCCACTCGACCTCGAACGACATCAGCGCGCTGATGCCCTGGCGCAGGCCGGCGGCGACTTGAGCGCGGGCGAAACTGCGCTGATCGCCCGCGTAGGTGGTGCCGTCCTGGTGGAACCGGTCGCCCGGCGCCCAGGCCCAGCCGGGCGGGTCGGCCAGCACGACGAGCCGGTCCAGGTCCGGTACCAGCCGCAGGTCGCCGTCGGGCGTGTCCAGCGGCGACTCCGGATCGATGCTGCCGTCGCTGCGGAACGAGTCAATGACCGGCGAGAACCCGAGGCCGGTCCTGGCCGCTGCCGCCAGGCCGGCCAGCGGCGTCGCCTTCACCCGGGCAGCGCCGCTGTGGTCGACGAACGTGATCGCGACAGCCCTGGCCCGAGACTGGAGCCTGAAGGCCATCTCCTTGGCCCGGTCTCCGTCCGCGGTGCGCTCGTGCTGGCCGCGTACCGGGCTGAACGATCGTGGCATGCGCATCATCCTTCCGCAGACTGCGGTGCTCACAGTAGGTGCTACCAGATCGCCTGGAGCGCCCGGTAGATGTTGCCGCCGAGTACGGCCCGGATCTCGTCGTCGCTGTAGCCGTGCCCGACCAGCCAGTCGCAGATGTTGCCGAAGTTCTCGGTGGGGTTCTCCAGCCCGTCAACGTAAGCAACCGGATCGAAGCCGGGGCCGCGCATGGCCGCCAGGCTGAGCAGGTGCGCGAAAATGCGGTGCAGCGCGACATGATCGCCGTACAGCGTGTCCGGTCCGAACGCGACGTGCTCCAGGCCGACGAGGTTGGCGCAGTACTCGAAGTGGTCCATGACCGACTCGATGGTGTGCCGGGAATGAGCGGCCGACAGTGTGGTGTGCGGCGCCGCCGACATGCCGATCACGCCGCCGGTGCCCGCCACCGCCTGCAGCACCGAGTCCGGCTTCATCCGCGGCGTGTCCCAGACCGCCCGGGCCCCGGCGTGGGTGATGAACACCGGCCTGGCGCTCTGGTCGCAGGTATCAAGAGCGGTCTGGTCCGAGGCGTGCGACAAATCGACGGCCAGGCCGAGCTGGTTCATCCTGGTGACCGCCCGCCGGCCGAATGCGGTCAGCCCGCCGTCGACGGGCTCGCTCAGGCCGCTGCCGAGAGTGTTGGCGTCGGAGTACGCGATGCCGATCTGGCGCAGGCCGAGACCGTAGAGCACGTCCAGCCGGTCGAGCTCGTTCTCGATCGGCGTGGCCGACTCCAGCCCGAATACCAGGCCCACTTTGCCGCTCCGGTAAGCCGCGTCGATGTCGTCGACCGTCCTGATCACCATGAAGTCAGGCCCGGCGTGGGCCAGGTCGGCCAGCCGCATGCCGAGGTCGGTGATGATGTCATTCCACCGCCACGGCGCGCTGCCGGTGACGCAGGCCGTGCCGTCCATCATGTTGTCGAAGACCACCGTGAGGCCCGAGGCGAGCAGGCCGGCATAGGCAGTGTGCTGCCGTCCGGTGCGGTTGTAGGCGGGCGTCTGCTCCATGTCGGCGGGAAAGCGGACCGGATGGTCGTGCAGGCTGATGACCAGGTTGTCGCGCAGCAGCAGGCGGGACCTCTCGGCCTGCTCGGCGGACAGTCCGGGCCCGGCATAGGGCGGTACGCGGCCGAACTCGGCGGCTAGCTCGAGACCGGGCAGCGTGCCCTCGGGCAGGTAGGAGTACGCGGTATACGGCGCGTCAGTCAACAGTGCTCCCTGGAGTTTCGGCGTTGGCGCCAAGGCGGTGCGGCCCGGCGCTGAGCTGCCGCCAGAGCAGCTCCCAGGCCCGCATGCCCTCGCGCAGCCGGGCGATGCGCAGGAACTCGTCCGGCGCGTGCAGGTTCTCGTCGGACGTCGAGAACGAGAAGAACAGCGTCTTGGCCGCGAGCACCCGCTCGAACAGGTCGGCCGCCGGCAGCGTCCCGCCGATCTTGGCGAGCAGCACCGGCTGCCCCGGGTAGACCGCTTCCAGAGCAGCAGTCGCCGCAGTGATCGCCGGGTGATCGGCCGGGATCGTGTAGGCCGGAACCCGGGCGTCGTCGGCGCGCAGCACGGCCCGGACGCCCGGCGTCTGCTGCCGGCTGACGTGGCTGGCGATCTGATCGATGACGTCGTCCGGGTTCTGACCGGGAACGAGGCGGCACGACACGTGGCCGACCGCCCGATGCGGTATGACCGTGTACTTTCCGCCGCCGGTGATGCCGTTGACCTCGAGTGTCGGCCGTTCCCACAACCGCTCAAGCGTGGAGTAGCCGGGCTCACCGTGCGCCTCGCTGAGTCCGAGGCCGGACAGGTACCCCGTTTCGTCAAAAGGCACGCTGCCGATCTCGGCCCGGCGCTTCGCGGTGAGCGGCTCGATGCCGTCGTAGAACCCGGCCACGGCGACGCCGCCGCCCGGCTGGTGCAGGCTGGCCAGGATCTGGCTCAGCGCGTGCAGCGGGTTGGCCACCGTGCCGCCGTACCGGCCGGAGTGCAGGTCAGCACTCGCGCCGTCGACGATGATGTCCATGGACACCAGGCCTTTGGACCCGATGGACAGCGATGGCTCGCCCGGCCGCCACATCGCCCCGTCCGCGGAGATGACCAGATCAGCCGCTAGTTCGGCGGCGTGGCCAGTCAGGTACTCGGCCAGGTGCGGGCTGCCGATCTCCTCCTCGCCCTCGAACAGGAACTTCACGTTCAGCGGCGGGCCGCCGTCCTGTTCGGCGAACGCGCGGGCCACCGCGAGCACGATGTACACCGGACCCTTGTCGTCAGTGACGCCGCGGCCGCGGGCGATGTCGCCGTCCACGGTCAGCTCGAACGGCGGCGTGCGCCACTCGGCCAGGCTGCCGGTTGGCTGCACGTCGTAGTGCCCGTAGACCAGGATGGTGGGCGCTCCGGGCGGCCCGGCCCAGTCGGCCCTGACGACCGGATGGCCGGCCGTGTGCTCCACCCGGCCGCCGGCAAATGGCAATTGCGCGGCCAGCCAGTTCGCGGCGGCCAGCATTGTCTGCGGGCTGGCGTCCCTGCTGACGCTCGGGAAGGCGACGAACTCGGCCAGCTCCCGCAGATAGTCATCGTCGGTCGCGGCGAAGCTCAGATCTTCTGACTGGCCCGTGGTTGACGAGCCCGTCGCTGGAATGCCCGTCACTGGAAAGCACTGCCGCCGTCGATGGCGATGATCTGGCCGGTCACCCAGCCGGATCGCTCGGACACGAAGAACTGAACGCCGTTGGCGATGTCCGCGGGCGCGCCGAGCCGCCGCGTGGCGATGCCGCTGATCAGCTCCTGCTGGCCGTCCGGGCCGTAGCTCTGCCACTGCAGCTCGGTTGTCGGGTTCGACAGGATGAAACCGGGCGCGATGCAGTTGACGGTAATGCCGGCCGGCCCGAGCTCGTGCGCCATCTGCCGGGTGAAGCCGATCATGCCCGCCTTGGCGCTGGCGTAGGCCTGGATGCCGGTCTTGCTGACGGTCAGGCCGGCCGCCGAGGCGATATTGACGATGCGGCCCCAGCCGCGCTCCTTCATGCCCTCGACCACCGCCCTGGTGCAGTGGAAGGCCGTCGTCAGGTTGGCATTGACGACCGCGTGCCAGTCGTCGTCGGATACTTCTTCCAGCGGCCTGCCGACCTGACCGCAGACACCGCCGGCATTGTTGACCAGGATGTCGACCGCACCGAGACCGGCGAAATAATCCGCGACCGCAGCCGCGTCGGTCAGGTCAACGGTGTCCTTGTCGATCCCGGTTACCTTCGCGCCGTCCGAGCGAAGCGCATCGGCGATGCCGGCGCCGATGCCGTGCGCGGTGCCGGTCACGACCGCCACCTTGCCGGCCAGTGCTGTTCCCGCTAGTGCCGTGGTCATGGAGCTCCTTACTCCGGGGGTGGTGCCACTGAGGCTCGCGGCACCAGAAACATGGGGTCGTTGATGAGCACATCCGTGGCAGCACTGCCCTCAATGCGCGCGATCAGGCCATCGACGGCGGCACTGCCAAGCTCGGCCAGCGGCATGCACACGCTGGTGATCGGCACCTCAAGGAAGGCCAGGCACTCGTCTTCGTCGAAGCTGACCACCGAGACGGTGCCGGGGACGGAGGCTCCGGCCGACCGGAACGCGGCCAGGACGCCGAACAGCTGGTTGATGCTGCCCACCCCGCAGGCGGTCGGCAGCGGCCCGGCGCGCAGGATGCGGGTCGCGATGTCCCAGCCGCCCTCTTCGGTGGCGGGCGCGTGCCTGATGGTGATATCCAGGCCGGTCGCGGCGCAGTACCGCCTGGCGACGGTAACCCGGCGATGCACGGTGTCGACCTCGCGCGGGCCGTCGATCAGCAAGATGCTGCGGTGGCCGAGAGCAGCGACATGATCGATGAACAGCCGGACAGCTCCGGCCTCGTCCATCACGATGTCGTTGCCGCGGTCCGGGCCGCGGCGGTTCACGTAGACGTGCGGGACCTCGTGCACGCCGGTGTCAGGGCCGGTCTGGCGCAGCGCCGTTGCCAGCAGCAGGCCGTCCGCCCGGCTCTCCTCGACCAGGTAACGGTAGTCGCCGGGCGCCTTCGGATCGTCGAGCGGCTCTTCCATCATCATGACCACGTAGCCGCGTTCGGTCGCGCGCTGCAGCGCACCGCGCTGCAGCCGGGTCCAGATCGGGTTGCGCAGCAGCGGTACCACGAACGCGAGCGCGCCGGTGCGGTCCTGCTTGAGCGCGCGAGCCAGCGCGTTCGGGCGGTAGCCCTGGGTCTTCGCCGTGCTGAGAATGCGCTCGATGGTCTCCGGGCGGACCGACAGCCCGGGATCGCCGTTCAGAACGCGGGAGACGGTGGATACGTGCACTCCGGCGGCGCTGGCGATGTCGACCAGCCGCGGGGCGCGCGGCCGGGCGCGGGTCATCGCGGCGTCCTGAGCGAGGAGATCGGACTCAAGCGGTTGACCCGCCGTCAGCCATGAGGACGGCGCCGTGCAGGTAGCTGGCGCCCGGCGAGGCCAGGAACGCGATCGTGTCGGCGATCTCCGCGGCCATCCCGATGCGCCGGGCTGGCACCGTGCCGGCCCAGCGGGTCATGGCCTCGTCGTCATGCCGGATCCAGTCGGCCATCGCGGTGTCGATCAGGCCGGGGCAGACGCAGTTGACCCGGACACCATCGGGGCCGTGATCGATGGCGAGGCTGCGGGTCAGCTGCACCAGGCCGCCCTTAGAGGCGCAGTAGGCGGCACGCTGGCGGCCGCCGTGAACGCCCGCCGTGGACGCGACGTTCACGATGCAGCCGTCCCGCGCGCCGATCATGTCCGGCAGGAACTCGCGGCAGGTCAGGAACGGCCCCTTGAGATTGGTATCGATGATGCGGTCCCACTCGGCATCGGCCAGGTCCGTCAGCCGCTGGATGCTGAACACGCCGGCCGCGTTGACCAGCAGCCAGGGCGGCCCGAGCTCGGCCCTGACCCTGGCGGCGGCCTGCCGGACTGAGGCCGCGTCCCGGATGTCAGCCGCCACGCCGATCGCTGCGGGCAGTGCCGCCGCTACCTCCTGCGCGCCGCGCTCGCTGACGTCCAGGCAGGCGACCGCGAACCCGTCGGCCGCGAGCCGGGCGCAGGCGGCAGCGCCGATGCCGCCGGCTGCGCCGGTGACAACGGCGACCCGTCCCGCGGCCGGCGAACTCGGTCCCGGAGACCGGCTGGGGAGACAGTCGTCACACTGCCTCCGCGACGGACCGCGTCAGCAGGATGGCGGCGCAGAACGCGCGGTAGGTAGCCAGCTGGTCCGGGCCGTGAATGCGCAGCTGGCGCGGCCCGATGTGCTCGACGCCGCGTACCCAGCTCGCCGCCTCGGCGATATCCGCGGTCCGCACGAAGACCTCAAGGACGCCAGGTTCCAGCGGCGGTGGCCCGGCGTCGGTCGCTCCGGCTACTGCCGCCTGCGCCTGCTCCCTGATCAGGTCGCAGGCCACATCCGGGTGCAGGCTGTGCGCGGCCAGGCGGCTCACATGCTCTTTGACGATGGCCTGACGCACGCCGGGAATCAGCGCCGCCGTCTCCTCGCAGGCGCACCGGTCCCCGGTCACGAGCACGACCGGCACGCCGTAGTGAGCGGCGACCAGCGCGTTGATCCCGGCCTCGCCGGTGACGACGCCGTCGATTCTGGCTTCAATGACCGCACGCGGGTTATAGGTGTGCGACAGCCCGGCCTGCGCTCCCGACAGAGCCGTGATAGGAGATGAACAGCGCGGCGTCGAAACTGCGGTCCAGGCCCTGCATCATGTACAGCGGCTTGTGGCTGCCAGAGATGTAGGACGCCTGACCGGCGAGCTCTCGCGGCGGCAGGTTCCGCATGGTCGAGTGCGAGTCGTTGACCACGATCTCGGTCGCGCCGCCGGCCAGCGCACCCTCGATGGCGGCGTTGACCTCGGCCAGCAGCAGGGCGCGGCCGGCCACCGCCTCGGGGCCGTCGCCGACGCACTGCTGCCAGTCGACGACTCCGGCCGTTCCCTCCATGTCGGTGGACAGGAAGACTTTCACGGGGCGACTCCCTCATCGAGCGCATCGACGCTGACGTCCTCGGCTGCGGCCACGTCGACCGCGTGCCGCGGCGGCGGTACGGCCGCGAAGGCGAAGTGGCAGGCCACGCTGTGCGCCGGGTCGCTGGCCGCGATCGTCAGGGCCGGGTCTTCTCGCTTGCAGATGTCCTGGGCGATCGGGCACCTGGTGCGGAACCGGCAGCCGACCGGAACCCGCAGCGGGCTGGGCATGTCGCCCTGGACAGCGGGAACGTCACCTTCCGCCGCGAACGTCATCCTCGGGATGGCGGCGAGCAGTCCGGCTGTGTACGGATGCCGCGGCCGGGCGAACAGCGTCTCGGTCGGTGCCACCTCGATGATCCGGCCCAGGTACATGACGGCGGTGCGGTCGCACAGGTGCCGGACGACGGCCAGGTTGTGCGAGATCAGCAGCAGGGTGAGGCCGAGCTCGCGCCGCAGGTCCTGCAGCAAGTTGAGAATGGTCGCCTGCACGCTGACGTCCAGCGCGGACACCGGCTCGTCGGCCACCAGCAGCTCAGGCCGCAGCGCGAGCGCGCGGGCGATGGCCACGCGCTGGCGCTGGCCGCCGGAGAACTGCCGGGGGTAGGCGTGCACGGCCTCCTCGCTCAGGCCGACGAGCCCGAGCAGCTCGGCGGTGTAGGACTCCACCTCGCTTCTCGGCACCACGTGATGGACGCGCAGCAGCTCGTGCAGCATCCCGCCGACCGTCATGCGCGGGTTCAGCGACGAGTACGGATCCTGGAAGACCATCTGGACCTTGCGCTGGTCGGCCCGCGACCGCCGCGGGGCCAGGACCTTGCCGTCCAGCTTGATCTCGCCCCGGTCCGGCCGCTCCAGCCCGGACAGCGCGCGGGCCAGCGTCGACTTGCCGGAGCCAGACTCGCCGACCAGCGCCATCGCCTCACCGCGCTGGATGGTCAGGTCGACGCCGTCGACAGCGTGCAGCAGGTGCTCCTGGTGACGCATCCGGGCGACCATGGCTGATCCGAGCGCGAACGTCACCGACAGGTCGGTCGCCTCGAGCATCGGTGCTGGCTGGCCAGGCCGGCCTGAGGTCAGCGGAGACGGCCGCATCGGCGCTCATCGTCCCGCTCCCTCGGCCTGCAGGTCGTCGAGGCAGCGCTCGTAGTGCAGGCAGGCGGTGGCGTGACCGGCGTCGATCAGCCGCAGCGGCGGCGGAGTCACGGTGCAGTCCTCCTCGGCGAACTTGCAGCGGGGATGGAACCGGCAGCCATCCGGGCGGAGAGATCAGGCTCGGCGGCGAGCCGGGTATCGCCTCCAGCGAGGCCCGCGGGTGGTCGACGTCCGGCGCCGACCGGACCAGGCCGAGCGTGTAGGGATGGCAGGGCCGGGTCAGTACTTCCTGCACGGTGCCCTGCTCGACGATCTGGCCCGCGTACATCACCGCGAGCTGATGGCAGATCTGCGCGACGACCGGCAGGTCGTGGGTGACGAAGACCAGGCTGGTGCCCGATTCCCGGCACAGCCCCGCCAGCAGCCGCAGGATCTGGTCCTGAATGGTGACGTCGAGCGCGGTGGTCGGCTCGTCGCACAGGATCAGCGCCGGCTCGCAGGACAACGCGATCGCGATCATCACGCGCTGCCGCATGCCGCCGGAGAACTCATGCGGGAACGAGCGGAACCTTCGCTCGGGATCGGGGATGCCGACGCGCCGCATCAGCTCCAGTGCCCGGTCAGCAGCCTGCCGCCGGGACAGGCCGAGGTGCACCTGCGGGGCCTCGGCGATCTGGCTGCCGACCCGCATGACCGGGTTGAGCGCGCTCATCGGCTCCTGGAAGATCATCGCGATCTCGGGGCCGCGGATCTTGTTCAGCTGAGATCCGCTGAGCTGGGCCAGGTCGGCACCGTTCAGGACGACTGAGCCGGCGGTGATCTTGGCCTCGGGCGGCAGCACGCCGAGTATGGCTTTCAGGGTCATGCTCTTGCCTGACCCCGACTCGCCGACCAGGCCGACGGCCTCGCCCGCGGGCACCTCCAGCGAGACGCCATCGACAGCGTGCACGACGCCGCGGCGGCTGGCGATCTCGACATGGAGGTCGCTGACCTGGAGGAGCGGCTGCCCGGCCGCGCGCGCCCCGGTCACGCCTGCCCCGGCCGGAGCAGGTCAGCGAGACCATCGCCGATCAGTGACAGCGCGAGGCCGGTGACCACGACGCACAGGCCGGGGATCGTCGTCAGCTGCCAGTGCGTGGTCAGGAAGTTCTGGCCGTCGGAGATCATGGTCCCCCAGTCGGGAGTCGGCGGCTGGATGCCGAGGCCGAGGTAGCTCAGCGTCACGATGGCCAGGATGTCCTGGACGATGTCGGACATCGAGTAGATAATCGCCTGGGTGATCACGTTCGGCAGCAGGTGCCGGCGCATGATCCGCAGGTTGGACAGTCCGCCGGACTGCGCGGCGAGCACGTACTCCTGGCGTTTGGCGATGAGGATCTCGCCGCGGATGATGCGGGCATAGGACACCCAGCCGACCAGCGTGATGGCGATGTAAATGCTGCGCTCGCCCGGACCGAGCACGAACACCAGCGCGATGATCAGCACGAAGAACGGGAACGCGACCACGATGTCGACCAGCCGCATGATGATGATGTCCGCCCAGCCGCCGAAGTAGCCGGCCAGGCTACCGAGGATCGTGCCGAGGACGAACGGGAACAGCACCGCGAGAAACGCGACCTGCAGGTCGGTGCGGCCGCCGTAGAGCAGCCGGGAGAAAATGTCGCGGCCTTCCTGGTCGGTGCCGAGCCAGTGCTGCGAGCTGAATCCGGCCAGCGTGTCGTTCAGGTTCTGCGTATTCGGGTTGTAGGAGACCAGCAGCGGCGCGGCGATGACCAGGAACAGGATGATCCCGAGAATCACCAGGCCGGTCATCAGCGCTGGCTGCCGGTACCAGTGCGCCCGCCGCGGCTGGGCACGCTCGGCGGTGCCCGCCTGCGGCGATCCGGCCGCGGGGGTGATCGAGATCGCGCTCACCGGTCGAACCTCACTCTCGGGTCCAGGGACGCGTAGACCACGTCGGTGAGCAGGTTGACCAGGACGACCATGATCCCGAAGACCAGGGCCACCGCCTGCACGACGGGGAAGTCACGCGCGAAGATGGAGTTGATCATCAGGCTGCCGATGCCGGGGATCTGAAAAACCTGCTCGACGATGAGCGTGCCGCCGATCAGGAAGCCGATGTTGATGCCCAGCACCGTGACGGCCGGGATAACCGCGTTCCGCAGCACGTGCCGGACGAACAGCCGGGGGCCGGGCACGCCCTTGGCCCGCGCCGTGGTGACGAACTCGGCCCCGAGTACGTTCAGCATGCTGGCCCGCAGGCTGCGGATGACGACCGGGCACAGCGCGATCGCGACCACCAGGGCGGGCAGGAACATCGAGTGCAGGTGGCCGCCGATGCCGACACCGTAGCCGCTGACGGGGAAGAGCTGGAACTTCACCGCCAGCGTGGTCTGCAGGATCAGGGCCAGCCAGAAGGCCGGCATGCCGAGGCCGAGCAGCGGGACGGCCCGGACGACGTGGTCCCTGACTCCGTCCTTGCGGCTCGCGGCGATCATCGCGAGCGGCACGCTGATCACGATCGCCAGCACGGCGGCGTAGCAGATCAGCCAGATGGTGGGCGGCAGGTGACTGGTGATCAGGCCGACCACGGGCACGTTGTAGAACAGGCTGATCCCGAGGTTGGCGTGCACGAGCCGGTCCATGAACAGCCAGTACTGGCTGGCCAGCGGCCGGTTCAGGCCCCACTCCCGGTGCAGGATCGCGATCCCGCGCGGGGTCGCGTGGATGCCGAGGATGGTCCTGGCCGGGTCGCCGGGGATCAGGTGGATCATGAAGAACGTGATGATCGTCACGCCGAGCACGGTCGGGATCAGCAGGAGCAGCCGCCGGAACACGAAGGTCATCCGGCCCATGGGAACCTCGCTTTAGCTGTGGTCGGTCCGGCGTGCCGGGCGCCTGTGCGGGCGCCCGGCACGCCGGAGAGCAGGGTCACGTCTGTGTGGCTGGGCCGGTTACTTGCTGATCCAGACGTTCTGCATGTGGTAATTGCCGAGCGGTGTCACGAAGAAGCCGTGCACGTTCGACGAGGTGACGTAGGGATAGGGGGAGTAGTACAGGAAGGCCATGAAGGCATCCTGGGCGGCGTCGGTCTGCACGGTGTTGTACAGCGACTGACGTGCCGACGGCGTGGTGATCTGCTCGGCCGCGTGCACGTCCTTGACCACGGTGGGGTTGTCGTAGCTGGTGAAGAACGACTTGGCGCCCGACTTCGGGTCCAGGCCGAAGGTGGCCAGCTCGTCCGGGTCCGGGATGTCCATCGTCCAGAGCGTCAGGCTCATGTCGTACTTCTCGCTCTGGAAGTTGGCGTTAGCGGTGTTCGGGTCGAGCGTCTGCACGTTGACGGTGATGCCCAGCGGCTTCAGCTCGGCCTGAACGATGGTCGCGATCGTGGCGTAGTCGGAGTTGCCGGCCGGGATCAGGATCGTCGTGGTGAACCCGTGCGGCACGGACGACTGGGCCATCTGCGCCTTGGCCTGGGCCAGGTTGTACTGGTACCCGGGCGTGGTCGGGTCGTAGTAGGGCACCTGCGGCGGGAACAGCGAGTTGGCGGGCTTGCCGTTGCCGAACAGCACCGCCTTGATGATCGAGCTGCGGTTGATCGCCAGCGAGATGGCCCGGCGCACGTGCACGTCCTGGAACGGCTTGACGTTCTCGTTGAAGGCCAGGTAGTTCGTCTCGGTCGAGTTGAACAGATCCATGCTCACGCCGGGCGTGGACTTCAGCGTGGAGACCGTGGACCACGAGGGGAACTGGTCGATCTGGGCCTGGCCGCCCTTGACCTGCAGCTGCCTGGTGTTGTCACTGGGGACATCGGTCCAGGTCACGCTGTTGAGATAGGGCAGGCCCTTCTGCCAGTAGTAGGTGTTCTTGACCAGCTTGAGCGCCTGGCCCTTGTGCCAGTAGTCCCACTTGAACGGGCCGGTACCGACCGGGGCCTGATAGAACTGGGCCGCGGTCTTGCCGCCGTAGTTGTTCGGGACGATGCCGTTGGCGAACAGCGACAGGTCAGCGAGCAGCGGCGCCCACGGGTACTTCAGGTTGATGACCACGGTCGACGGCGTCGGGTCGTCGACCGACTTGATCGCGCTGTCGATGTAGCCCCAGCCCGCGGCGGCGGCCATCGTCTGCTCGAGCGAGAACTTCACGTCGGCCGAAGTCATTGGCTGGCCGGTGGAGAACTTGACGCCCTTGCGCAGGGTGAAGGTGTAGGTCTTCTTGTCCGCCGAGGCCGTGTAGCCGGTCGCAAGCCAGGGCACCACGCCCTTGCCGTTCGTGCTGACGGTGTACAGCGGCTGGGTGATCTGCTCGAGGATCCAGATCGAGTTGTTGTCGAAGACGGTGGACTCGTCCATCGACTGGGCGTCCTGCGGGTTGGCGAATACGAGGTTCCCGCCGTGCACCGGGCCGCCGCTGGCGGTCGAACTCGAGCCGGACGGGGAAGAGCCTGATCCGCACCCGGCGAGAACAACCAGGGCGGAGCCGGCAATGAGGGCAGACATCAAAGCTGTGCGGTGTCTCACTAGCAGCTCCCGGGGGGTATGACCGGGCGACGGCGAGCCGTCGCGTTGAGGCTGTACGGATTTGGCCGTTTAGAGGGGGATACGACCGTATTTGGCACGCCGCTGTGCCGGTAGACAAACCTTTGCCTAACCCAATGTGGGGGAAGAGTTAGCGTCTTGTAAATAGTGGTGTTGCTCTGTTTACACGGTTTTACTGTGTTGTAACGTGCACCTCGTGCGATACCTGGTTCTGGGCTGCGGTGCGATCGGGGGCACCGTCGCGGCCGGTCTCGTCCGCGACGGCCATGACGTGCTGGTGTGTGACGCCGATCCGGCCGTGGTCCAGGCAGTAAACACCGCTGGCCTGCGCATCGACGGTCCGGTCGAGCAGTTCACGGCCAGGATGCCGGCGGTTGAGCCGTCCGGCCTGCCGGACCAGATCGACGGGCCGGTGCTGGTCGCGGTCAAGGCGCAGCACACCGAGGCGGCGGCCGCCGAGCTGGCGGGCCGTCTCACCGGCAGCGGATTCGCGGTCTCCCTGCAGAACGGCCTGACCGCGCAGGTGCTCGCCGCCGCGCTCGGCCCGGAGCGGGTCGTCGAGGCCGTGGTGAACTTCGGCGCGGACGTGGTCGAACCGGGCCTGATACTGCGCGGCAACCGCGGCACGTTCCTGCTCGGCGAGCTGGACGGGACGGTGAGCGCCCGGGTGTCGGCGCTGGCCGCCGACATCACTGACGCCTCCGCCACGACCAGCGTCCTGCGCTACACCTGGGGCAAGGAAGCGTACGGCGCGACCCTGTTCGCGACGGCTGTCAGCGACCTGCCGATCTACGCCGTGTTCGACGATCCGGCGTTCCGGCCGCTACTGCTGGCCGTCGCCGCCGAGGTCCTGGCACAGGCGCCGGTGCGGCCGCTGCCGCTGGACGGCTTCGACCCTGACGACCTGCAAGGCTCGCTCGCGCGGCTGGCGGACTTCAACCGGACGTCAGCCAAGACCCACTCCGGCGTCTACCGTGACCTGGCCATCAGGCACCGTCCGACCGAGGTCAGGGCGATTCTCGGCCCGCTCGACGGCTTTCTGGTGGCCCGCATCCGCGAGCTCATCGAGGCGATCGAGCGGGGCGAGCGGACCTGCCGCCGGGAGAACCTGGAGCTGCTGGCCGCCTACGAGCGGCTGGACCGGCTCGGCCTGCCGCTCAACGCGGTCGCGTCGGTGGCCGGCGCGCCGCGCCGCTCGGCGAGCGGGCCGCTCGCTGGCCGGCCGGTCGCGGTCAAGGACATCATCGCGGTCGAAGGGCCTGCCGACGCGGTGCGGCAGCCCGGCTCCGACCCGGCGCCCGCTACGGCGCCGACGCGCTTCTGGTCGCCCGGCTGCGGGACGCGGGCGCGGAGGTCTTCGCCACCAGTCAGTGCCTGGAATTCGCGGCCGGCTTCGCCCATCCGCAGATCGGGGACACCCGCAACCCCCGCGATCGGTCCCGCACCTCGGGCGGCTCATCAGGCGGCTCGGCGGCCCTGGTCGCCGCGGGCGTGTGCGACCTGGCCATCGGGACCGATACCGGCGGATCGATCCGGATCCCGGCCGCTTACTGCGGCGTCGTCGGACTGAAGCCCAGCTTTCGGCCTCGTTCCCGTCGATGGTGTCTTTGATCTGTCGCCGAGCTGCGATCACGCCGGAACGCTGACCGCGACCGCGGCCGGGAGCGCGGACCTGCTGGCAGTGATCGCCGGCCTGCCGCGCGGCAGCGAGACGGCCGCCGAGCGCCCGGTGATCGGCGTGCTCACGGCCCAGCTCGCCGATCCCTCCGTGACTCCGGAGGTCAGGGACGCGCTGCAAGCCGCGCTCGGCCAACTGGCCGGGGCCGGCTGGGTGCTGCGCGCGGTGGACGGGGCGTGGCTGACGGACCTGCCCCGCTTCGAGCGCGCGCTCTCGGTCATCGTCGCCCGCGAGGCCAGCGAGGTTCACAGCGCCCGCGACACCAGCGGCTACGCCGACGGCACGAGGGCCGTGCTGGAGTTCGGCAGCCGGGTGACGGCCTTCGAGTACGCCGCGGCGGAGCGGGACCGGGCCGAGTTGCTGGCGGCCGTCGAGGAGAGTCTGAGCGGCGTGGACGCGCTGGCCGGCCCGACGGTGGGCTACTGCGCTCCGGAGCAGGACCCGCCCTTCGGCGTCGGCGACGACAACGCCGAAGGCCGGTTCACCGGCCCGTACAACCTCACCGGTCACCCGGCCGTTTCGCTGCCGGTCCCGGCCGCCGGGCTGCCGGTCGGGCTGCAGCTAGCCGGGCGGCGGGGGAGCGACCTGAGCCTGCTCGCCGTCGCCGAAGCGGCCGGGCACATCCTGGGCCGGCCGAAAATGAGCTGCCGTCAACCTCGCGAGAAGGAGTAACCCGTGCCGTCAACAGTAGTGCGCCGTTCGCTGGAGCTCGCCGGGCTGCCGGTTCCGCTGGTCGAGATCACCGGCTCGGAGGACGGGCCGCTGCTGACCGTCATCGCCGGCGTGCACGGCTGCGAGTACGCGTCCATGACCGGCGTGCGCCGCTGGCTGGCCGAGCTGGCCGGTGCCGATCTGCGCGGGCGGGTGCGGGCGGTCCCGGTGCTGAACCTCCCGGCATTCGTCAGCCGGACGCCGTTCGTCGTGCCGGAGGATGGCAAGAACCTGAACCGGTCCTTCCCCGGCGACCCGGACGGCACGCTCGCCGACCGGCTTGCCTACGACGCGTTCACCCAGCTCATCACCGGCTCGGACGCCTATATCGACGCGCACTGCGGCGACATGGTGGAGGCGCTGCAGCCGTTCGCGCTGTACGAGTCGGGAGCGGCCGAGTCCCGTGCCCGCGAGCTTGCTGTCGCCTACGGGCTGCCGTACGTGATCAGGCAGGTTCCCGGCCCCGACCGCGCCGTATCCGGCACCAGCACCGGCGCGGCCGCCGCGGCGGGCATCCCGGCGATCACCGCCGAGGCCGGCGAGTGCGGGCTGGTCCAGGAACACGCGGTCGCGCTGCACGTGGCCGGCCTGCACGGCGTGCTTCGGGCGCTGGGCATGACCGAAGCCGGCCCGGACGACGCGGCCAGCAGGCCGGCCCAGACCCAGCTCGAGCGTTTCCTGTGGCTGCGCTGCCAGCGCGCGGGCTGGTGGGAGCCGACGGTGGCGGCGGGAGATACGGTCAGCGAAGGCCAGGTCATCGGTACCGTCAGCACCCTGGACGGCGCCGACGTCCTTGAGTCGATCAGCGCCCCGGCCGATGGCGTGGTCATCTTCCTGACCAGCTCGCCAGCGGTGGCTGATGACGGCCTGCTGCTGGGGCTCGGCGCTCGCTGACCGGCCGGCGGCCTAGCTATCAGCGGGCGCCGATGACGGCGAGGTAGCTGCCGGGCAGTGACGCGCCCGTGCGCGCGTACAGCCCCATCACCCGGTTGCGGTAGACGGTGTTGCCGGTTGTCACGCTGCAACCGCTCGAGCAGAGCGAGCTGCCGGTGACGTCAACGGGATGCCAGCGTGCCCGGCCGAAGGATCCGGTCCGGGCGCTGACCGGGATGAACGCCATCGAGATATCCTGAGCGGTACTCATCGCGACGACATTGAAGCCGCCGGGCACCGCGGTGATGCCCTCGAAATGCGTGACCAGCGACGGGCCGTTGCCGTAGTGGAAGAACTTCGGCCGCCGAAGGCGCCGGTGCGCTCGTTATAGGTCATCAGGAAAGCCCGCTTGCCAGCGCTGGCGGCCGAGCCGCCGGCCAGCGTGTACGTCCGGCTGCGCGGACCGCCGTCCTGCCAGATGCCGTACAGCGTGGTCTGACTCGACTGCGATCCGCCCAGGCGCAGGAGCGTCCACCGGCGGGAGGACAAGTTGTAGATGAACGCATTAGCCGAGATCACGCCGCCGCGGACCCGCGGATTGAGGTCGTAGTCGCCGACCACCAGATTGCCCATGGTGCTGTGCGCGATCGTGTCCATGACGATGCAGCGCGGCCGGGATCTCGGACAGGCACGCCGGTGCCCGGTCGTACGGCTGCCATCGGCAGGGACGTCGATCGTGGTCCACGACTCCGCCCGATCGGCCCGCCGGACCGAGGTAGAGCAGGCCCTGATTCGCCACCCCGGCTGGCGCCTTGGACGAGGTATAGCTCCCGACCGCGCGCACGTCGCCGGCCGGGATCGCAGCCGGGTTGAAGTAGTGGGTGTCCGGACCGTAGAAGGTAGCCGACGTGACGCCGGAGAACGGCGGGTTGTGCACCGACACCGCGGCTCCGGCGGCCCGGCTGAGTGCGCCACGGTAGAGGAACGGGCGGTTCTGCGTGCCGTTGCCGGTGGCCGCGCCCCCGGTCAGTACGACCTGGCCCCGGCTGGTGCCCCGGACGCCGGTGATCACGTCGCCGGACCGGAGCACCGCTGACACCGAATCCGCACTGCCGATGTTCGCGCAGATGAGCGGCCGGAAGTAGATGGTCGGCTGACCGCCGCGCAGGATGTCGTCGCTGTTGCCCTGGTGGATGTTGAGGTACCAGCCGCTGGCCGGGGGAGCAGCCGCCACGTGCGTGAAGACCCGCACCGCCCTGGTAATCCGGCCTCGGCGGCTCGCGACCAGGTCGCGGAGCATGTACTTGACCGGTCCCTGGCTCTGGCAGCTGCCCAGATGGATATGCGCCGCATGCGGACCGGGCGTGACACCGCTCGCGCTGACGATGACGGTCAGCGTCTTTCGCTTGCCGTTGTAAGCGATCGTCGCCCGGCCCCGCGGCGTTCCGTAGCTGACGCCGGCAGTGCTGACCTCGACCGAGATCAGCCGGTGCGGGCCGCGAGCAGCCCGCGCCGAGCCGCCGGGTGCGGGCGATCGGCGTCATCGCGATGCGGCTGCGCGTCACTCCCATCCGGATGACCAGGCGGCTCCCGGCCGGTACCCGCCCGGTGTAGCTGCTCGGCAGGAGCGCGTCGGCCGCGCCGGCGCTGCTGGCCGCCAGCGGGCGGAACCGCACACCGCGATGACCGGGCGTGACCAGTTCGACGGCGTGGGCCGACCCCGGTGTCAGTCCGTAGGCGCGCACGCGCACGGTCAGCCGGCCGTGGCGATCCCGGCCGAAGCCGACCGTGCCGGACGGCATGGCCCGCAGGATCAGGTGCTGGCCGGCCGAAGCAGCCCGGCCGGCCGCGGCGCGGTGCGTAACGACTGCGGCGGCGGGGTGAGCGACGACTGCAGCGGCGCGGTGCGTCACCACTGCGGTCCGGCCTGCTGGCGCGGTGCCGGCGCCGGCGATCGTGCTGGCACCAGCTGCGGTGGCCAGGCTCAGCACCACGGCGGCCGTCAGCGCGCCCGCCGCTACGGCCGGCGCGCCGCGCCTTAGGGCGGCTGCGCGCAGCCCGCCACGGCGGCCCGGACCTGGCCTGGCTCTGTTGTCGTTCCCCCGCCTCAGCCGGCCAGCACCCATGAGCCATACCTTTCAGATCAGATGTCCGCGAAAAGGAAATGGGCGGCGCATTATTAACCGCGAACCGTAGCTCCGGACCCTAGCGCGTACCACTGACGACATCGCGCATGCGACCGCAGGCAAATAGTGAATGTCGCGGTTATCCCGGCGGTTGCAGGCGATAAGTCCCGCCGTACTGACTGGCAGATACATGCAGGTCAGATCGTAAGGATGGATCTTTCAGCCGTAGTTATCAGCCGCCAGATCCGATTTAGCCCGAGGCCGCCGGGCCGGTGCGTCATGATTTCGCCCGACGCGCATTCCGTGATTATTAGTGCGAGTCCGGTAATGGCCGAGGAGAGCGGAGCAGCAATGCCGTCGGACCGAGAGTTCCGGCGAGCGTGAGCGCCAGAACGGTCGCGGTTACCGCGAGCCCCGCGGACAGCGGGACGTAGGGCCAGCTACCGGTGATCGCCCTGGTCATGGTCGACAGCGTTACCCCGCCAGCAGCAATCCCGAGCACAATGCCGGTAACGGCCAGCAGCGCGGACTGCCACGCCGTCGCCCGCAGCAGCTGCCCGGTGGTCGCGCCCACCCGGCGCAGGAGGAGCAGGGCCTGGCGGCGGTCGATGGTCGTCATCACCAGTGTGTTCACCACGGTGACCACGGCTAGCAGCAGGATCGACAGGAGGATCAGGTTGTTCAGATAGTCGGTCTGTGATTGCAGCTGCTGATCCTGCGCGTCGGCCAGCTGACGGCCGGCAACCTGCAGGCCCGGATAGTGACGCCGCAGCGTCCGCAGGCAGATCGGGCCGCGCTCCCTGCACCAGGATCTGAGCGGCAGCGGCCGACGGCAGGTGCCCGGCGGCCGCGGCGGCCGGGATCAGCACGTCGGCGAACCCGAAGGACCGGGAGTAGATCGCCGACACCCGCGCCCGGTAGGCAGAGCCGTCCGGCAGCCAGGCGGTGATGGCGTCGCCGACATGTACGTCCATGTTGCCCTGGCCGGCCTCGACCGCGCTGACCGCGATCTGCCCGCGCCTCAGGCGGTTCAGGCTGCCCGCGATCACGTGCAGGTTCAGCACGCCGGGCACCGTGCCGCCACTGACGACCTCACCTCCGACCGGGCCCAGGTCGGGAGCGGTCACTGCTACCTCGGCCGGCGTCAGCGCGACCGCGTCGGTGACCCCTGGCAGGCGCGAGATCGCCGCCAGTGCGGCCGCGCGCCACGCCGGGACCCGGAGCGGTGACGACCTCGGCGGCGGTCAGTCGCTGGCGCTGCTGCACGGTGGCGGTGTGGCCGAGCGTGCCGTCAAGGAAGAAGACCGTCCCGGCGAACGACAGCGACAAGGCGACCGGCAGGATGGCCGAGGCCATCCGCCGCGGCTGAGCGCGGACGTCAGCCATGGCCAGGCGCCCGGCTACGCCTGCGGCGCTGGCCGGCAACCGGAACAGCAGTTCGGCGAGGGCGGTCAGCAGCGGGCCGAGCAGGGCCACCGCCACGATGAGGGCGAGCAGCAGCGACAGCGCCGCGCCGATCTCCTGGGTGCCGGCGCCCGAGCGGCTGATCGCCACGACGAGCGCGCCGCTACCGCCGAGCGCGGCCAGGCCGAGCAGGGTTCGCACCGGGTGCGGCCAGCGCCGGCCGGCAACGGACTCGCGCAGCGCGTCGGCGGGCGCGGCCCGGCCGGCCCGGCGGGCTGCCAGCAGGCCGGACAGCGCGCCGATGGTCATGCCGCTGACAACGGCGATGAACAGCAGCCACAGGCTGAGCCAGGTCGGCGTTCCCGGCGGCAGGAGGCCCTGGCCGGTCATGCCATGCACGGCGAGGGCGGCCAGAAAGCAGCCGGGCAGCCAGCCGGCTACGCCGCCGAGCACGCCGAGCGCGGTTAGCTCGGCAAGCACCGCCAGGCGGACCTGGCCGGGCGTCGCGCCGACGGCACGCATCAGGGCGAACTGCCGGTGGCGCTGGCTGACGGAGAGTGCGACCGTGCCCGCTACGACGAACAGCGCGATGACGATGATGTCGGCGCCCGCGCTGCCGCCGAGACCCTCGATATCCGACGCATCACCGGCGATGGCCGGATTCTGGGCTGCGCCACGGGCCGCGCCGGTGACAACCGTGTACCGGGTGCCGGTCAGCGACCTGACGTGCGCTGCCAGTGCTACGGGGCTCGTTCCCGCCCTGGTCACCACGCCGATGAGGTCAGCCTGGCCAGGATGACCGTAGAGGGCAGCTGCCTGTGCCGGGGAGAAGAACACTGAGCCCGCGGCCGCGGCGCCGGCCCGCCCGTCGGACGCGATCCCGGCAACCCGGAGGGCCGGCCGGTGCTGGCCGGTCAGCCGCACGGGGCTGCCGATGTGCAGGCCCGCCAGCCGGGCGAGCTGGACGCTGACGACTATCTCGCCTGGCTGCTGACGGGGCCGATCCCGCGGTCAGCCGGAACGGAGTCAGCCGTGCGCTGGCCCAGCTGTGACCGGCGAGCGGGGCGCCGGCCGTGCCAGCGAGCACGCGACCGCCCGGCAGGCTCAGCGCGACCGGGAACGATACGTCCGCAATGGCGGCCTCGACGCCGGGCACCGAACCAAGGCGGCTGGCCAGTGAGGACGGCAGCCGCCGGTAGTCAGGCAGCGGCACCGATTCCTGAGCGCCGTCCGCGTGCACGGTGAGCTGCTGGCTGCCGGTCACCACGATGGCTGCGCCGGCCAGCCGGTCCACCGGTCCGGTGGCGCGGGCGCCGGTGCCGATGAACGCCGACGCGATCACGATGATCAGGGCAGACATGGTCAGCGCGACCAGGCTGCCGATCAGCGGAGCGGGCCGCCGCAGCGAGGCGCGAAGGACGCTGATCATCGTGCTGCCCCCTCGCGGCGCAGGATGCCGGCGACGGTCGCGGCATCGGGTGCGGTGAGCTCGGTGACGATCCGGCTGCCGGAAAGGACGAGCACCCGGTCGGCCTGGCTGGCGACGAACGGATCGTGGGTGACGATCACCACGGCCCGCCGCGGATCAGCGGCCGCCTGCCGCAGCAAGCTGAGAATGCCCGCGGCCGAGACGATGTCGAGTGCGGCCGTCGGCTCGTCAGCGAAGATGACGTCCGGGCTGGTGATGAGCGCGCGGGCGATGGCCGCCCGCTGCTGCTGGCCGCCGGACAGCGTGTGCGGCAGCCGGCCGAGCTGCGGCCCGAGCCCGACCGCGGCGCCGAGGCGAGCGACAGCGTCCTTACCCACCCGGCGGCCATCCAGGCGCAGCGGGAGCGCGATGTTCTCCGCGGTGGTGAGGGTCGGCACGAGATTCAGCGACTGGAAGACAAACCCGACCTGGCGGCGTCGCAGCACCGAGAGCCTGCGGCGGCTGAGACCGGACAAGTCGGTCCCGCCGATCCGCACGGTTCCCGACGTCGGCCTGTCCAGGCCCGCGGCGCACTGCAGCAGCGTCGACTTGCCGGAGCCGGACGCGCCGACGACCGCGGTCAGCGTGCCGCCGGCGAAGCTCACCGTGATGTCGCTGAGCGCCTGCACGCGGCGGGCGCCGCGGCCGTAGCACCGCGAGACGCGGTCCAGGACGACTGGCTCGGGAGTCCGGCGCGGCTGGCGGTTATCGGGGTTGCGGGCGGCTGGGCCGTCCCGGTCGCTGGCAGGGGGAGTGCTGGTTGTCGCTCGCATGCTGTCCAGGCTGCGGCCGGCGCCTCGCGGGGCACATTGCGGCGGTCACCCGGACCCTGGTAGGGCCAGCACCAGTACGCCTGCGGGGGAGGGCAGGATTGACCGGGCCGCCGCGGCCTTCCCTAGGCTGGGATCATGCGCAATTCCGGGCCAGGCGAGCCGTCGCGGTGAGCCGGCGTGGCGCCGTGCCCGGCTTGAGCCCGCTCGCCGGGTTCCTGGCCGCCCCCGCCGCGCCCCGTACCTGGCGGCTGACCGCGGCGCTGGCCGTCTCGTTGCTCACCGGCGTCTTTTTCTTCTCGGCGGCCGTCATCTCGCTCGTCCTCGCGGCCGCGCTGAGCTGGGTGGTCGCAGCGGGCGCATTCGCGGCCGCGACGGCGCTGCGGCTGGGCGCGGCCATGGCCGGGGCCGACCGGCGGCGGATCATCCGCTCGTACGGGCTGGCAATCGCGCCCGCGCAGCTGCCGCGGCGGCTGCCGGGCCAGCCGCTGCTCGAGGCGGGCCGCAGCTGGCGGCGTAGCCCGGCGGCCTGGCGCCTGACTGCCTATCAGCTCGTCCGGTTCCCGTCCTGCGCGGCGGCGGCCTTCGTCCTGATGGTGTGCTGGTGGACGGTCATCGCGCTGCTGCTCGTCGTTCCCCTCCGGGGGCGGACGGCTGCGCCCGCCTTCACCAGCTGGTTCTTCGGCCACGGCATCCTCAGCACCGGGGCAGAGGCGGCGGCGGCGCTGACCGGGTTCGCCCTGCTGCTGCTGATACCGCCGCTGATCCGGGCGCTAACCCGGCTGGATGCGGCTCTCGGCCAGCGGATGCTCGGACCGGCACGCGCCGAGATCCTGGCGACCGAGGTGGACCGGCTCGCTCAGTCGCGGGCGCAGGCGATCGACGCGGGGGATATCGAGCGGCACCGGATCGAGCGGGATCTGCACGACGGGGTCCAGCCGCGGCTGGTGTCGCTGGCGATGCAGATCGACAGGGCCAGGACCCGGCTCGGCCGGGACCCGCTGGCGGCCGACGAGCTACTGCGCCAGGCCCACGCCGACGCCAAGGGCGCGATCGCCGACCTGCGGAGCATTGCCCGCGGCATTCACCCTGCCATCCTGGATGAGCGCGGCCTCGATGCGGCGCTGTCCGCGCTCGTGGCCGGGTCGGCAGTGCCGGTCGCGGTGTCGGTGCGATTGAGCCGCCGGCCCGGCCGCCGGCAGGAAGCAGTCGCGTACTTCGCCGCCGCCGAGGCCATCGCGAACCTGGCCAAGCACGCGTCGGCCACAAGCGCGGCGCTGCGGATCACCGACGAGAGCGGGGACCTGGTCGTCCGGGTGACAGACGACGGGCAGGGCGGCGCGATGGTGATGCCCGGCGGCGGGCTGGCAGGCATCGCCGGGCGGCTCGCCGCAGTGGACGGCACCCTCCTGCTCGACAGCCCGCCAGGCGGCCCGACGACGATGCTGGCGGTGATCCCGTGCGGGTCGTGATAGCCGAGGACAACGTGCTGCTGCGGGAGGGCATCTCGGCCCTGCTGCGGGATGACGCCGTCGAGGTAGTCGCTGCCGTACCCGATGCGGTCCAGCTGATCAGTGCCGTCGGCGCGCTGCAGCCTGACCTGGCCATCGTGGACGTGCGGATGCCGCCGACGCACACCGACGAGGGTCTGCGCGCGGCGCTGGAGATCCGCTCCCGCTGGCCGGAGATCGGCCTGGTCGTCCTGTCCCAGTACGTCGAGGAGCGCTACGCCACCGAACTGCTTGCAGGTGACACCCGCCGCACCGGCTATCTGCTTAAGGACCGGGTCGCCGATGTGGCCGAGTTCACCGCTAGCTTGCGCCGGGTAGCCGGCGGCGGGACCGCGCTTGACCCGGAGGTGGTCAGGCAACTGCTCGCCAGGGGCCGGGCCGGCGGTCCGGTGTCGAGGCTGACGCCGCGCGAACGGGAGGTACTGGCGCTGATCGCTGAGGGTCACTCCAATAGCAGCATCGCCGGGATCCTGGTGGTCTCGACCGGCGCGGTGGAGAAACATGTCGCCAGCATTCTCGGCAAACTGGAACTGCCTCCCGACGACCGCAGCCACCGCAGGGTGCTGGCCGTGCTCAGCTACCTGCGGGATGAGAGCCACCCGCCGCCTGGCTGCTAGCCCCTGACGGCCGTGAAGAGGTAGCGATTGAGACTGAAAAAGTAATCGGGCCCGAGGCCGGCCAAGTCGCTGGCCCAGGCCGTGATGTCGGTTCCGGTCAGCTCGCCTCGCCCGGCTGCGAACGCGGAGACGAATCCGATGAGGCCGGCGCTGTAGGTGTCCGGGTCATAGCCGGCATTCAGCAGGGGCAGGACCTGGCAGGCCGTGCCGGTGAATCCGGCGTCCGTCAGCAGCCCGGCAAGCCGCCGGGGCAGGTGCGGATCGGCCAGATGCTGGTCCCAGATCTCCAGTACCCGGCGCATCCGGCCGTCGTCGCCGGATCGCCAGACAATCGAGTCCCAGTCGGTGTCGAGGACCAGCAGGCGCCCGCCTGGCCGCAGGACCCGGCGAGCCTCGGCCAGGGCGGCTGGCACGTCCGCGACGTACTCATAAACCTGAGTGCAGGTCAGCACGTGGAACTGAGCGTCGGCACCGGGTAGCGCCGTCGCCTCGCCGGGCCGGAACAGAACCGGGGCTGCATCCGCTGCCGACGGCTGGGCCGACGCGATCGCCAGCATGGCCGGGCTCGGGTCGACGCCAGTGACCGAGCCAGCCGGACCGACCAGCTCGCTCATCTCGAGGGCGAGATAACCGGGGCCCGAGCCGACATCGAGGACGCGCTCGCCGCGCCGGAGGCCGAGCGCGGCGATGATGGCCAGGCGCTGCCGGACGATGTCGGGCGTGGTGTAGGTCGCCGCGACCCGGCGCGAGGTGGCCGCGTCGAACGGCATCAGTCCGCTAGCGGCCCTGGAATCGCGGTTCCCGCTTGTCCGCGAAGGCACGCGCGGCCTCCCTGTGGTCGTCGGTCAGCGAGGTGCGGATGTGGTGGGTCGCCTCGAGGTCCATGCAGTCACCGGGCTCCCCGGCGACTGCCCGGTTCAGGTTCTCCTTCATATAGCGGTACGCGACCGCCGGGCCAGCCGCCAGCCGGCGAGCTCGAGCCATCACTTCCTGCTTGAAGTCGGCCTCCGGGAAGACGGCGTTGACGATGCCGAGGCGCTCGGCGTCGGCCGCGCTGAGCCGGTCGGAGAAGTAATACAACTCCCTGGCCTTGCCGCTGCCGACCAGCCGGGTCAGAAACCAGGTGCCGCCGTAGTCGCCGGCGAGGCCGACGCGGGCGAACGCTGTCGTCAGCACGGCACCGGGGACCGCGTACCGCAGGTCGCAGGCGAGCGCGAGCGACAGTCCGGCGCCGGCCGCCGGACCGCCGATCGCGGCGATCGTCGGCTTGGGCATGCTCCACAGTCGCCCGCTGGTAGCCCGCTGATTCAGGCGCTGGCGGTGGATCTGCGCGTCGAGCGCCGCGCTGGCCGCAGAACCGGCCGGGCGCTCGCTCATGCTCTTGACGTCGCCGCCTGCGCAGAACGCGCCGCCGGCACCGGTCAGGACGATGCATCCGACCGCGTCATCGGTTTCCAGCTGAGCCAGGACCGAGCCGAGCGCGGCCAGCATGTCCGGCGAGAGTGCGTTGCGGCGGCCCGGCCGGTTCATCGTGATCACGGCCACGCCCTCGTCCGCTTCGGCCAGCAGATCGTCGGTTCCGGTGTTGATGACGGCCACCTCAGCGCTCCTGTCCGGCGAAACTGACCCCGGCTATCTCGGCGGCCGGGACGGCCGGCAGGCCGGCCACAGTGACGGCGGTGATTCCCTCGCCGCGGCCCGCGGCGGCCCGGCGGAACCTGAGCACCTGACCCGCCTCGGGCAGGGAAACGACGGCGCCGTCGCCGTCGGGACTGGCCTGCAGGTCCAGCACCGCAGCCCAGCGGCCGGCGGCCGCTTCCGGATCGCTGACCTCAATAGTCAGTCCGGTGACGCCGCCGGGTGCATGCGGCGGCGCGTGGCCGGTCCACGACGGGCCCGCCCACCGCCAGGACTCATCCGGGCTGGCCCAGTCCAGCGACACGATGGCGCCGGGCACGTCCTTCGGGTGCAGATGGGTACCGGCGACGTCGGGAAGGTCGGCGGTCCAGACCACGCGCACGCCCAGGCCGGACACCCGGCGCCGGGCCGCTGCCAGGTCAGGAACCTGGAAGATCGCCATGTAGCCGCCGTCGCCGCCGCGCCGGTCCAGATACCGGCCGGCCGTCGTGCCCGCCCGGACCGGCGAGACGACCTCGACGAAGGTGTCGCCGACCGTGAAAACGGCATTGGTCAGGCCGAACTGCGCGACGGCGGGGTCGGAAAATGGCTCGGGCCAGCCGAAGGCCCGGCTCAGCTGCCCGGCCACCTGACCGCAATCACGGGCTACCAGGGCAACCTGGCGCAGGCGGGGACCGGTGAGCACACCTTTACTTTAGGAGGCGAGCGCTGGTCTGTCCCGAAACAGCCGATTACCGACGCGTCCCTGAGCGCGATTGACTCGCACGGTTGCATAACGGCGCCTCAGTAGCACCGTCAGTCACATGTGACACAGATCATACCGAGGTATTTACGTGTTTAGGCCCCGGCTGACCGATTCCCGTCGTCCACTAAGCACTGACCGAAGCACCCAGGCGTCCGTGTGATGGTTGCCCCGCGTAACGCGCCGCCCTGACCCGCGTCACATCCGCGTGCTCTCCGGCCTGCCGCACACGGCCGGCCGTGGGAGTGCCCTGGGTCACCGCCGTGCGCGCTATCCCGCGCCCGACCCAGGGCCCCGAGTGCCTCCGACCCGCGCCCGGCATCAGCCGCGCCACGCCGCCGCAGCCCGTAGCCAGCACCGCCGTCTTCGCCGTCCTGCCAGCCGCCGGGCGCCGGCCCGGCTGACCCTGGGAGTGGCCGCGGCGACGGTCGCCGGAGTGGCGGCGGTGGCCGGAATCTCGGTCGGCGATTCGCAGGCCGCAGCCCCGGCCGGGTCTCGGACTGCCGCACCGATGGCCGTGGCCAGCGGTGCCGCGCGGCCTGCCATGAGCGCGGCCCCGGCTGTGGTCAGCGGCCAGGGGACGCGGCAGCAAACTCAGGCGGCGCTGGCCGCGCGCGCGGCCAGGGCGAGGCCGGCCGGGCGGCCGGCCGTACGGGCCAGCCCCAGCGCCCGGCCGTCCGGCCAGGCTAGTCGCGCGAGCAGTCCGGCGCCCTACCTGATCTACGACTCGATCCTTCCGCAGGACATCCCGGCCGGCCAGGAGGTCGCGACGTACGCCGACGGGCCGCCGGCCGTGGCTGCGGCGGCGGTGGCCGGCCGCACCCGCGTGCTCTGGATCGACACCGTGGGCACCGACACCGCCGCCCAGGTCATCGACGTTGAGCCCGGCGACGCCACACCGTCGGCAGCCGCCAGCTGGACCTATCGCAAGCTCAGCTCCCAGCCGCAGGCCGACGCCATCATCTACACCTCGATCGCGGAGTGGGCACTGGTGAGAGCTGACATCAGCGTCCTGCCGGCGGCGATGCAGGCCCGGATCCGCTGGTGGATCGCCGATCCGACCGGGGTGCCGCACGTCGTCCCCGGATCCCAGGCGACTCAGTGGTACTGGGGCCCGCAGTACGACATCTCGACCGCGACGCCGCAGTTCTAGCGCCTGTAGTTCTAGCCCCAGTAAGTAGCCACCGCGGTCAGCAGCGCGCTCGCCGGGGCCGCGAGGACGGCATGTCACCGGTCCTGCATGACATCTGTCACTACCCCGGCGTCCTCCGCCTCAGCAGCCGGCGCGGGGTGCACAGCCAGGTGCCGCTGCGCGTACCGGACACCGAGCAGGAAACCGGTGAGTCCGATGACCGCGACCAGCACGGAGTCGAAGGGCGCGGGGATGAGCCCGGTTCCGCCGAAGCTGCCCAGGGCGGACATCAGCAGCACGGCCAGCAGATACCCGACCAGCCAGAGGCCGACCCGGATGTCATGCCAGTCGACTCCGCCGCGCACCTGCCGGACGCCGTAGACAATCACGCCGACGAGCAGCACCGGCAGCGCGATCCGCAGCTCCGGCCAGGTCGCCCAGTAGAGGATCAGGGTGGCGATGACGAAGCTGACCGGCGCTAGGACGCGCGTGCCGCGGACCCAGCCTGCCTGCCGGGCAGGCTCGGAACGGCGGAAGGCGGCCTGCGCGACGGCCGTGATGGAGTAGGCAAACAAGCCGAGCTCGCTGGTGGCCGCGACGATGGAATGCCAGCTCTGGAACGGCAGCAGGAACGCCAGCCCGATGACGAAGTTGATGAGCAGCGCGCGGTGCGGCACCCCGGTACGGCGGTCCACCTTGGCGACCGCCGCCGGCAGAAAGCGGTTCCTGGCCATGGCGAAGGACTCGCGGGCGGTGGTGGCAGTGAAGGTCAGGGCCGAGCCCGACGGCGAGATGATCGCGTCGGCGTACAGGACCCAGGACAGCCAGGTCAGATTCAGCATGACCGCCAGCTGGGCAAACGGTGAGCTCAGGTTCACGCCGCCCCAGCCGTGGATGAGCTCGTGGCCGGGCATGACGCCGACGAACACTGCCTGCAGCGCCAGATAGATCACCGTCGACCCGGCGAGGCCGGTCACTACCGCCCAGGGAACGTCGCGGCGGGGGTTCCGCGCCTCTCCGGACAGGTCAATCGGACCTTGAAAGCCGGTGTAGGCGTAGATGATGCCCGCCGTCGCGATCGCTGACAGGCCTGCCGGGAAGCCGTACGGGGCGAAGCCGCCGTGACTGGTGTAGTTGGCTGAGCGGAATCCGGAGGCGAACAGCAGCACGACGGTGAGCGCGGGCACCACGAACTTCGCGATCGTCACCACGCCGTTCACGTTGGCGAACAGCTGGACGCCGAACCAGTTGATCACCACGAACAGCGCCATCATCCCGGCCGCGACCAGGATCCCGAGCGCCGTCAGCGAGGAGCCGCTGTACAGCCCGGCGACGTGCTGGCTCAGGTACTGCAGGACCGCTGCCGACTCGCTCGGCGGGTTCGTCGCGTAGGCAATCCAGATGCCCCAGCCGACCAGGGTAGCCACAAGCCGCCCGCTGGTGTAATACGGCCACCTGACCAGACCGCCTGACTCGGGCCGGCTGGCGCCGAGTTCCACCATCACCAGGGCGATGAGCAGCAGCGCCAGTCCGCCGATCAGCCACGTCACGAGCGCCTCGGGTCCGGCGGCCTTGGCCGCGTAGAGCGCGGCCAGTAGCCAGCCGGAGCCGATCACGCCGCTGAAGCTGATCGCGGTCAGCTGCCAGAACCCGATGGACTTCCTCAGCTGGCCGCCATCATCCCTGCTGCCGCTCTCCGCCGCCTCTCGCGCGGTCATCCCACCTCCCGTGTCGCCGCCCGGATTCCGCCGCTACCCGGCCCAGCCGGGTGTTAACGGCCGGGATGATCGAGCCCGCCCGGGTATGCGAAGCTGACTGTGGCGAACGCCGGATGACAGCAGGCGTGACGACCGGGATGGCACTGCCGGCGAGGGAGGATCCTGTGACCAGCTACGCGGAGATTCTGTACGAGGTGCAGGACCCGGTCGCGACGATCACGCTGAACCGGCCCGCCGCCTTGAACGCCTGGACAGATCAGATGGGCATCGAGGTGCGGGACGCGATCAGCCAGGCGGAGGCCGATCCGCGGGTCGTCGGGATCGTGCTGACCGGTGCGGGCCGCGGATTCTGCGCCGGGGCAGATATGAACCTGCTGGCCGGGATCAGCGCCGGGTCGCGCCGGGAGCCGTCGGTCGGCGAGGCGGCGAGCCCCGGCGATCCCTCCTTCGGCGAGGATTTGCACCTGGGCACCTACACGTATCTCATGTCCGTACCCAAGCCCGTGATCGCGGCCATCAACGGGCCGGTCGCGGGGATGGCGGTCCCGATCGCGCTGGCCTGCGACCTGCGGTTCATGGCCGAGGACGCGGTACTGATGACCGCGTTCTCGCAGCGCGGCCTCATCGCCGAGTGGGGGACGAGCTGGATGCTGCCGCGCCTCGTCGGCACCGCGGTGGCGCTGGACCTGCTGTTCTCCTCGCGCAAGATCTCCGGCACGGAGGCCGCCGCGCTCGGCGTCGTCAACGCGGCCCTGCCGCGTGCCGAGGTCCTGCCGCACGCCCAGCAGTACGTGCGGGAGCTGGCCGCAACATCGTCACCGGCCTCGATGGCCGTCATGAAGCGGCAGGTCTATCAGCAGCTGCACGCGGGCCTGCTCGCCGCCGAACGGGAAGCACGCGAGCTGATGACCGAGAGCTTCGGGCGACCCGATTTCAGCGAGGGCGTGAGCTCCTTCGTCGAACGGCGCGCACCGTCCTTTGAACGGCTTGCTCGCGGCCCGGCAGCCCGCCCGTGACCACCAGCTGACCCGGTCCGGGTCAGCGGCTGCCGCCCGCAGCCAGGTCAGGCCGGTACTGCGGTAACCGGCTGCGGCCCCAGATCATCCCGGCACGGGCGTGATGCTCCTCATACCGGTGATAGCCGTAAAACGGACATACAGGGTCAGGCAACTGGCGTTCACCTTGTGTAACCGAATGCACCTGGCCCGTGATCGTGGTAGCCCCCGAAGCACCGCATCGCCCTGACCCGCGTCACTAGCGCCTGCGCCACCCCTCCGGCGCGCGCACCGGGTGCCCGCCGAGCGCTCCCCTCGCGCCCGACGAAAGGCTCGTTTTGTATCCCCGTTTCCCTCGTTCTGATCAGCATGCCCTCCGGCCCTCACGGATGGCGGTGGGTGCCCTGGCAGCTGCCGCGGCCACGATCGCCGGCATCGCCGGCGCGGCGGGCGCCGCCGCCAGCACGGCCGGCGCCACCTCGGCGACCCTGGATGCGGCCGCGCCCGTTCCCGGCGGCCCGTCGAGCACGGTGCTGGCCGGCAGCCAGCTGGCTGGCCCCAGCCTGGGCGTGGCTCCGGCGGCGCTCGCGGCGCCGGCCCAGCCGACTGCGGTCAGCCCGGCGGCGGCCGCCAAGCCGCCCGCACCGAAGGCGTCAGCGCGCCCGGCTGCGGCATCGTCTCCGGCCAAGGCTCCGGCCGCGCACGCACCGGCCGGCAAAGTCCCGGTCGCCACGGCAGCGGCGCCGAAGAAGGCCGCGGCCCGCCCGGCGCCGAGGGCAGCCCGCCCGGCGGCGGCGGTCCGGCCGCCGCACCCGTCCGCGCACAAGCCGGCCGGCTCCCGCTGGCCCACGTGCTCAAGGGCGTGCGGCACCAGGCCGCCGCCGTGCAGCGGCCATTCACCTTCTACGACTCGGTGACGCCGCAGCAGATCCCGGCCCACCAGCGCGTCGCCACGTACGCGACCGGCAGCTTCGCGGTTCCGGCCGCTCAGGTGTCCGGCCGCGGTCCGGTGCTGTGGATCGACACCCGCGGCAGCGACTACCGGGCATCAGTCCTGGACGTCGAGCCCGGCGACGCGACGCCGTCCATGGCGGCCACCTGGGCCTGGCACAAGCTGCGGGCCAACCCCCGTTCGCTGGCGTGCATCTACACGATGCGGTCGGAGTGGCCGGCCACCAAGGCCGCGATCGGCACTCTGCCGGCGCAGATGCGCTCGCACATCCGCTGGTGGATCGCTGACCCGACCGGCTACCCGCACATCGTGCCGGGCGCGAACGCGACGCAGTGGTACTGGGGCAAGAGCTACGACATCTCGAACTCGAACTCCAGCCTCTAGCCCGGGCGGGCGCAGCACCGCACGCCGCCAGGCCGGTCCGGGCCTGGCGGCGTGCGTGTCAGCGGTTCTCGGGGGACTGCCGCGGTGCCAGCGGAAACGCGGGCCCCGCCCAGGCGGCCCGCCCGGCCCGCACGTCGGCGTCGTGCTCGGGGCACAGCCGGGTGGCGGTCAGGCAGGCGCCGTAGCCAATCTGCCAGGCCGCGCCGCCGGGCCGGGTGCACGGCACATGCCACGAGGTCACCGTCATCATGTCCGGCGAGACGATCTTCCTGCCCGCGCCGCACATGCCGGTGAAGTCGCGGCACCGGGAGCAGTAGCCCAGCCGGGCATCGCCCTGGTCGGTCGTTGCTAACCCGCAGTCCGGGCACGACCAGGCAGCCGGCCCGGCAGTCTCCCGGCCACGGCGCAGCCGCCCGAGCGGGCCGCGGCCGGAGCTGATGGTGGATGGCGTGCGCGAAGCAGTTCGAGACATGGCGAACCGGCCTTTTCCTAACACCGCCTTTACCCCCCACAGGTCAAGGCCACGGTGACAAGGCAACGCTAGGGCTTCAGGCGCTTGCGCCGCGTCCTTCAGATGATGTAGGCGGATATGTAATCGCGGCCCGAGCAATCAGGAGCGGAGCCAGGATGAAGCAGACCAGGACGTCGTCGATGTGCTGGTCGGCGGCTTCGGCATCGCGGGTGGCTGCGCTGCGGTCGAGGCAGCGGCAGCCAGTCGCAGCGGGCAGTGCAGCCCACTGCGACTGGCTCGAGGACCTGAGCTTCCGGTTCGAGCGCAGCTTCTTCGCCGGCAAGGCTGTCATCCAGCCGGGGACCGAAGGGCTGGTGTACACCGGCAACGAGACGGTCTGGCCGTTCCGCGACCTGGCCGTTCGGGTCCCCCGCGGGCACAAGGTTCCGGTACCCGGCGATACCGGCGCCGCCCGGCTGGTCGTTGAGCTGCTGGTCAGGCGGGCGGCGGAGCTCGGTGTCGCGGTCCGGTACGGCACCGGCGTGACCGGTCTGGTGACCGGAGGCGGGAGCGTGACCGGCGTGCGCTGGCGTTCGGCGACGGGCTCGGCGTGCCGGCCGGCCAGCACGCCGCGACGCTCGGCGCTTACGACACGGGAGCCGTGCGCGGCGAGGATCCCGGCTTCGGCAAGCACCCGGACCGGCTCGAGCCGCAGGACGTCGCGCCGTTCGCGGCTTTCGACCTGAGCCCGGGATCGGCCGCCTACGCGGGATTCACGCTCGGCGGCCACGGCCGACGGGCAGGTGCAGCGCCCCGACGGGTCAATCCTGCCCGGCCCGTATGCAGCCGGCGCCTGCCGGAAGCTAGGGGGCGCTACAGCAGCGCGAGCGCGTCCAGATCCAGCGCGTGGCGCGCGTGGCGGCGGGCCATCGCCGCGAACATCTGGTCGCCGCGCTCGGTCTGCCGCACGCCCATGGCCGCGACGATGTCCATGACGATCCCGCTGAACGCGTGCTGACGATAGCCAGTCCAGCAGTCAGCCCAGCTCTGCGTCACGCCGTGGCGGCCGAGTTCGGCGTGATAGTGCTGCACGAGAGCCTCTTCGTACCGGCGCCGCGCCGCGACCGGCAGGCTTGAGGCGAGGAAGTAGGACAGGTCGCTCGCGGCAGAACCGAAGCCAGCCGTCTGCCAGTCAAGTACCACCGGCCGCGGCCCGCCGAACAGCAGGTTATCGGCGCGGAAGTCGCCGTGCACGATAGTGCGGGGCTCGCTCGGCGCGGCCAGGTAGCCTTCCGCGCGCGGCAGGAACTCCTCGATCAGGCTCAGCGTGCCCGGCTCGAGGCGGTCGGCGTAGCGGTCCCGGAAACCCGGATACTGGTCCGCGATGACCGCGGCCAGCCACGCCGCCGAGTCCGGGCCCGACCGGTTCAGCCAGCCAAGAGCGGCAAGCTGCTCGCTGCCCCAGCCGGCCGCGTGCAGCGCGGCTAGCTCGCCGACCGCCGCGGCGGCCGCGCCGGGCTGCAGGCCGGTGAGCTGGTCGCCGGGCTTGGCCGGCGCCAGGTCTTCAAGCAGCACCACGTAGTCATCGGGCCCGGCGTCGTAAGCGGCGTAGTAGCAGGTCGCGAGCGCGACCGGCAGTCCGGCCGCGAGCTGCTGATAGAAGCTGGCCTCGATCTCGTAGGTGCGGAAGATCCTGGCTGCATTCCGGCTGGCCGGATCCGCTGCCGGCACTTTCGCGATGATGGTGGCCGGCAGACCGGCAGGCCCGTCGTAACTGAGCCTGATGCGATAGCTGTCGGACACCTGCCCGGTGCCGACTGGCTCCGGTTCGGCCGAGGTCACGGCCGCCCCGCGCAGCCGGGGGGCGAGCGCCGTGGTCAGGAACTCGGCTGTCAGGCCGCTGCTCCCGCAGCACCCGGCAGCCGTCATGCCCGGCCGTCCCCGGCCAGGAACGACCAGCCGTGGTCGCGCCAGCCTGGCGGCTGATTCCATTCGGTCCAGCCGTAGCCGCTGCGGCCGTCGTCGGCGGTGAAGCGGCACATCGCCCGCGGGAAGTGCGCCAGCCGCCCGTCCGGTGCGGTCATCGCGACCGGGCCGAACGCGAGCGGGACGGCGGTCATCGGCGCGCCCGGCACAAGCAGCCGGGAGCGCTGCGGGAAGTCATCGGGGCCGAAGACCGTCTCCGCGGCAAATCCGGCCAGATGACCCAGCTCGCCGGCCGGCGGCACGCCGAATGACGGCCAGCCGAGCGGAATGCCGATGTTGGCCTGCATACCGTGAAAGGCGGTCCCGTCGCCGAGGCGGCCCGACGACCACAGCCAGGACACCTGCCACCAGTCCCGCTCGCCCCAGCTGTGATCGCGCTCGCCGGACGCGTCGACCGCGATCCGGTCGCCCCCGACGGTCACGCTGCCGTGCACCAGGCACGGGATCTCATACCGGCGGAGGTCCTTGTACGGGTACGCGCCGCCGGCCGTCGCGAAGGTCAGATCCAGGACCAGCCGGACCGGTTCGGCAGCTGCCAGCTCCCGGTCCCGGTACGCCGCGGCCGGATCGGTGAGAAGCACGGCAGTGGCGTCGAGGCTGACTGACGCGACGCTCAGCGGATCGGTGAGCTGCTGGCCCGCGGCTATCGCGTCCGTCCGCACGGACGTATCGCCAGGCGCCGGCAGCGGCACCTTGTTGTCCGCCACCAGCACGGCGGGCTGCCCCGGCCGCACGACACAGGCCCAGTACCAGGCGCGGTCCCAGTTCGGATACAGGCCGAGCCGGACGTAGCCGCCGACTGAGCCGTCCGCCGCGGCGAAGTCGTAGTAATACGACTCGTTCCACAGCAGCTCGGGGCCGGGCGCGTGCAGCTCCTCGTCCGCGCCGGTGAGCCGCCAGGTCCCGTGGTCGACAATCTTCACCATCGGCGCGCGCCCTTCCCGGCCGTCCTCGTGCCGCTCCTGCGTGGAGCCTGACACAGGCTCGGCACACCGTCCAGGGGCGCCTGACCAAGCTCGCGGTCAGGCAGAGCCAGGCTGGTCCGCTGCCGCGGTGCGATAGGAAAGGCGGACGATGTCCAGCACCGCGGCGACGATGCTGCCCGGAGCCGCGATGAGCGTCAGGTCCTGTAGCTGAGCCGTCAGCTGCTGCCGGACCCGGAACAGGGCGCTCACCCCGGCGCTGGCCAGCAGCGTCACGCCGGTCAGGTCGACAGTGAGCGGCAGCGTGCCGCCGCCGCTGGCGGTCAGCAGCTCACGGCTGAAGTCGTCGGCCGTGAACACGTCGATCTGGCCGCTCACGAGGACGAGGACCGCGTTGCCGGCCGGCCCGGCGGTGACCGTGAAGGGCCGCTCGGTCACGTGCGGCCGGTGCCGGGCGCCGGCGTCGGTCGCGAGCATGGCCGGCCGGCGGAATCTGTGCCGCAAGGTGACCATGGTGCCGCGCACGCCGCGCGGGAAGCTGGACACCTGGGGCGGATGGCTGACCAGGACATCATCGATGAGCTGCTCGACCAGAGCCAGGCCGTGGCCGCGCGCGGAGCCGCCCGGCATGCGCCAGGTGCCGTGGTCGGCGATGCGGCATTCGACGTAGCCCTCGTCGCGGATCGTGACATCCATGCCGATCACGCCGGAGCTGTCCGCCGGGTAGGCGTGCTCGACGGCATTCAGCACGATCTCCGCGACCGACAGCTGCAGGGCGGCCCGGTCCACGGCCATGGCGTCGATGCCCTGCAGCCAGCGGGTGAGCGCGCGCCGGGCGGTCGTGAGCGCGGTCAGCGTTGCGGGCAGTTCCAGCTGAAGCGGCGCCACTGGCTCGGGCAGCCGCTGAGCGGCCAGCGTGGTGACGTCATCGGCGTAGCCGGTGCGGGTCAGCAACTCGACGGTGAGCTGGCATACGCGCTCGGGGGCACTCGGCGGCGCTCCGACCGGCAGCGTCCGGTTCAGCGCGGCATCGGAGGCGACCTGCGCCAGCTCGGCCAGGCTCTGCTCGGTGCTGCGGCCGGGGCGCTCGATCAGGCCATCGCTGAAGATCAGGACCACCTCGGCTGGCTCCAGCATGGCCACCGACAGGACTGGCACCGACCCGGTGCCGAGCGGGCCGCTCCCGGTCGGCGCGAGGAAGCGGGTCCGGCCATCGCCGCCGATCACCAGCGGCGGCGGATGACCGCAGGTGGCGTAGCGGAGCGAGCCGCCCACGGGATCGAGCGCGACCAGTGTGAGGGTGGCCGCGTGCAGGCCCGGCGTCCGGGCGGCGAACGCGTCGGCCTCAGCCAGCGCCTCGGCCAGATCGTGATTAGCGACCAGCCGGTCGTTCACTACCGCCCGGAGCTGGCCCATGGCCGCGGACGCGCGCACGCCATGTCCGACTACGTCGCCCACGATCAGGGCGACGATGCCTTCCGGGAGCAGGATCGCGTCAAACCAGTCGCCGCCCGCAGCCTGCTCATGACCGGCGACCAGGTAATGCGCCGCCAGCCTGGTCTGCGGCAGCACCGGCAGCAGAGTGGGCAGCAGCGCCTCCTGCATCTCGGCGACGACATGCCGCGCCGCCTGGCACTGCCGGTCAGCCTCCGCCGCCCGGTGCAGCGCGTCCTCGCGCTCGATTACCCTGGCGGTCGTGTCCGTGCTGGCCATCACCAGGCCGGCTACCTCGCCGCCTGGTGCGTGCCACGGCGTCAGGACGAAGTCGATAAAGGCCTCGACGATCTCGCCGCCCGGCCCGCGCTCCAGCTGGAAGCGCCACTCGCGGGCCACCTCGGCCCGGCCGGTCGCGTACACCCGGTCCAGCAGCTCGTACAGCTGCTGCCCGGCGAACTCGCCGAAGAGCTCGCGGTGTGTCCGGCCGAGGAAGTCGTCCCGGCCGAGGAAGGCCCGGCAAGCGGCATTGGCGGCGACGACGCGGTGATCGGGGCCTGCGAAGGCAATCACCGGCACCGGCAAAGCGTCATAGATCTCGCGCGCGGCACTCAGCGCCAGGCGCGGACTGACCCGCCCGCTATCGGCCACGCCACCCGCAGACGTGGTCTGCTCGCTCACGCCTCTTCCTCCCACGGCCCGCGCGCGGCAGCCCGATCGGCCGCACTGCCCGCGCCAGGCTGGGCGTCCGGTATATGGCCGGGACCGACTCATCGCGTTACTTGCGACTAGCGTCCCATCTATCGCATTCGCCGGGGTCGGAATTCGCGGTTCCGAGACGGATGCCACTGTGGCGCCGCCTCGCGGTGCCACCTGGCCGGATAGGTTCTGTGTCGTGGACCTCGGACTGAACGGGAAAGTCGCGGTTGTCACTGCGGCCAGCAAGGGCCTCGGGAAGGCATCGGCACTGGCTCTGGCACGAGAGGGGGCGCACGTCGCGATCTGCTCGCGCTCGGAGGCCGGCCTCGCTGCGGCCGCTGCAGACATCCGGAGCCAGGGCGGGGGCGAGGTACTGGCCGTGCCAGCGGATCTGACCAGGGCGGGCGACATCGAGCACGTCGTGTCGGCGGCCGCTGACCGGTTCGGGAGCATCGATGTGCTGGTCAGCAACTCAGGTGGTCCCGCTCTCGGCAGCTTCTCCGGGCTGAGCGACGAGGACTGGCTGCGCGCATTCGAGGTCGTCACGCTGAGCTTCGTACGGCTCGTGCGGTCGGTCCTGCCGCATATGCAGGCCCGGCACTGGGGCCGCATCGTCGGAATCCAGTCCAGCTCGGTTAAGCAACCGGTGCGCAACATCGACCTGTCCAACGGCATCAGGCCAGGGATCGCCGGCCTGATGAAGGCGCTCATGCCAGATCTGGCGAAGGACGGCATCACCATCAACCTGGTGCTGCCCGGCTCCTTCAGAACCTCCCGCCTCGGGCTGCCGGAGGGCGATCCGCCCGGCCCCGAGGCGGCGGCACGGCTGGCTGCGCTCGGCGAGCGGATCCCGGCCGGGCGGCTCGGGGAGCCCATCGAGCTCGGCGACCTCGTCGCCTTCCTCGCCTCCGAGCGCGCCGCCTACATCACCGGCGCGGTCTGCCAGATCGATGGCGGCATCATTGCCTCGAACGTGTAATCGCGGGGCCGGACTCGTCCCGATGTGAGACGCCGCGCTCCGGCCTGGCCGTGTCAGGCTGGGGCATGGATACTGTCGCGCTCGATAGCCCGCCCGCGCAGGTTCTCGCCGATCAGGCCGGGATCATCGCCGACCTGCAGTTCGTGATGGACTGCTGCAAGCGGCTGCTGGCCGAGCTGGCCAAGGCCGACGAGGAGCGGGACGGAGTCGTGCCGCTCGCGCTGTGGTCAGCTGCGGTGGTGACCTATGCCCGGTGCTTCACCCACGGCAAGCAGTTCGGGCTGCGCACCGGCGACGTGCGAGCCTTGCCGCTGCAGGGCGAGGTGCTGAAGTTTCATCACTGGGTACTCGGCGAGCGCCAGAAGATTGCCGCGCACCCGGCCAGCCCGTTCGACGCGGCCAGAGTCGGCGCCGCGCTGAGCGACGGCAGCGCCAGGCGCGTGGAGGGCATCGCGATCATGTCCTCCAGCCGGGTACTGGTCGACGCGGTCGGCGTGCGGCAGCTCGGCGGTCTCGCCTCGGAGCTGGCCCGGCAGACCGCCGGCCGGGCCCGCGAACAGCAGGACGTCGTGCTGGCCGAGGCGAAGCAACTCGGGATTGACGGACTGGCCCGGCTGCCGGTGCTGCAGGCTGGCCCGGCCGCCTAGCGGGTCCGGCGGCGCCACCACCGCGGCCGGCCTGAGCGGCGGGCCTGCGGCCTGGCGGACGGGTCCGGATCGGCTGGGGGCTCGGGGTTGGCCTCGTGCCAGCGGCCGACCATGGCCTCCTGGTCCACCAGCGGAACGAAGATCGGCGGTCCGATCGGCAGCCGCCGCCACGACATGATGCGCTCGTTCAGTTCGGCGACGACCGCGCGCACTTCACTCGCGCTGCGCAGCGTGTGCACTCTCTCAGCCAGCCGGGCTGATTCCTTGCGCAAGCGCAGCGGTGTCGGGAGCAACTCCTCGGTGTTCACGCCCTCGCGCCGCAGCCAGTCCATCAGCCACGCCTGGTCCGCGTCAGGCCCGCGGTCCGGCAGCGGCTTGCCGGCTCCGGCCAGATTCGTGAACGCGCCCCGTTCGGCCGCCTCGCTGATCTGCTGGTCGATCCACGAGCGGAAGGTCACGTCCCGTGGCTTGCGCTCGGTCATCGCAGCTGCCGAGGCGCCGGGCCGGCCAGCGTCTCTTCCGCCATGTCGTCATTTTAGGCGGCGGTGCCAGCCGGGCCGTCCTGGCCCGGGCTGATCTCGGGCCCGCGGGCAGCACTGTGATTCTGCTCACGAATGCGGTCCATCCGGCCTGGCGAGCGTCCGGCCCGCGTCGGCTAGCCTGAATCGCGGGAGCTGGCACAGACCGAAAGGACGCGGCGTTGGCCATCGTGGTGCTGATCTTCTGGCTGGCCACTGCGGCGGCGGGCCTGACCCTGCTGCGGGCGGGGGGCGCCGTGCGGCGGGAGCGCACGTCCGCGACCCCGGCTCCGCAGCCCGTGCCCGCTGGGCCGGTGCCCGCTGAGCCCGTCCCGGCCGGGGCGCAGTCGGTGCTGGCCGGACGGCTCGCCGGAATCGGTGCCGTGCCCATGACCGCCGATGGCAAGCCGCCGCCGGGCCCGCACGTCCGGGTGACGACGCCGGACGGCGAGCATCCGCTGCTGGAGTTCAGTCACCCCACGCTGGCGGTCACCGGCATCGCCTGCTGGATGATGTTCACCTTCATCGGCTACCGGCCGCTGGCCTGGATCGCGCTCGCGATCCTGCTGGCCACGCTGCTGGTCGGCGCGGCCTGGCTGGGGCGCAACCGGCAGGCGCAGCAGCGGCAGGCGGCAGCCGCCTGGTCGTTTCCGCGGCGGCTGGTGTGGCTGCACGGCGCGGTGGCGGTCAGCTCGCTGATTCTCGCGGTGCTGGTGGCGGTGACGGCCGTCCGGGCCTGACTCGCGCCGGTCAGGCTTCCCAGCGCGCGACCTGAAGACGCTGGTGGCAGCACCGGAACGGGATTACTCCGGCGCAGCTGGCTCGCTGCTCGTCCAGTGCGGCGACCCGGTGTAGGTGTACGGATTGTCCAGCACGGCGGTCGGCGGGATCTCCGGGTGCATTCCCTCGCGCCAGGCGTCCGGGCCGAGCTCAGCCATCAGGTACTCGACGGTCTGCCCGACAGCGTGCCTGGCCGTCTGCAGCCCGGTGCCGGCCAGCCGGTGGTTGTGCTTCACCACCCGCCCGTTCACCAGCACCGTGTGGACGTCGCCGCGCTGAGCCTGGAAGGCGACGTGTCCGTACGGATTCAGGATCGGGACCATAACCGGAGACGCCTCGTTCTTGATCAGCACGAGATCGGCTTTCTTACCCGGCTCGATGCTGCCGGTCACCGAGTCCAGGCCCAGTGCGCGGGCACCCCCCCTGGTGGCCCAGCCGACGACGTCCTCGGCCCGCAGGTGACAGTTCGTGACGGTCTCGCGGCGGTTGTGCGCCTCCAGGTGCTCGCGCGACCGGTCGGCGCCCAGGGTCGTCCGCATGGCCGAGAACAGGTCGCCGCTCCACCAGACGCTCGTGTCCATGGACAGCGAGACGTCGATGCCGTGCTCACGGAGCTGCCAGGTCGGCGGGTAGCCCTGCCCGGCGCTCTGCTCGCTCTCGGTCGACACTGACGCCGACCCGCCGGTCGCGGCGATCCGGTGATAGGAGTCACGACTCAGGCTCGCCGCGTGGACGTAGATGCTGTCCGGCGTCATGAAGCCACCGTCGTACATCATCCGGATCGAGTCGTCGCCGGTCACGGCCCAGACGCCCGCGTGAGTGGTCACCGGCGCGCCCAGCTCACGCGCGACCTCGAAGGCAGCCCGTTCGGGAAAGGCAGGATCGCCGGTGACATCGAAAGCGAGCTGGAACCCGAGCATGTCGTCGCCGGGGGTGAAACGCCGGCTGACGAAATCGCGGAATTCCGGCGTCGCCGACCACTCCCAGGGGCCCTGCTGGATGTTGCCGTAGGCCAGCACGAACCGGCCAGGCACCTCGGTCAGCGCGTCCACCGCGGCCTCGGCGTGCTCGACCGTCTGCAGGCCGTGGGACCAGTCGACCGTCGTGGTCACGCCCGCGTCAATCGCCTCCAGAGCGGCCAGCAGATTGCCGGCGTAGATGTCCTGCGGCCGGAATGCCTTGCCCCACTGCAGGTAGTACCAGACGAAGTACTGGGTGAGCGTCCAGTCAGCCCCGTAACCGCGCATGGCCGTCTGCCACATGTGCCGGTGCGTATCGATCATGCCCGGCATGACGATGCCGCCGCTGGCGTCGATCTCTGCCGTGCCGTCGGGGACGTTCAGGTCCGGGCCGACGGCCGCGATGCGCTCGCCGGTGACCAGGACGTCGGCGCTCGCCAGCACGCGGCGGGCGGAGTCCATGGTCAGCACCAGGCCGTTGCGCAGCACCACCGGGCGGCCTGGCGCCGGGGCAGCGACCTCGGACCCGGCTGTCACGGCAACCTCCTGGAGGCGGACATAGCGACTCCGCGGACGGGTGTCCCGGTAGCGGTCACAGGTAGCATGCCCGGAAGCGTTGCCGGTCCGGCTGCCGGTGTCAAGGGCCGGTCGGGCGCCTTGACAGCCCCGACCGGGACCAAGAAAACTGCATGAGCCGTGCGAGCGTGCGGCTAGCGGACAGTCGCACCGGGAGCAGCCGCCCATGGCCACCGTCGCAGCGGTTATCGCCTCAACCCACCATCCGTTTTACTACCGCGCCAGCACCGCTACGGGGGCGGACCGGCCGCCGTTTGCCGATGAGTGGGTAGCCAAGATCGAGGCATTCAGGCGAACGCTGGCGCGCGCCCGGCCGGACGTGCTAGTGATGGTCGGCAGCGATCACTTTCACCAGCTGTGGCTGGACAACATGCCCCAGTTCCTGATCGGCAGCGCACCGTTCTACGACGCGAACTACTACAACGAGGAGCGCGAGTTCGGACTGCCGCGGATGCTGCTGCGCGGCGACACCGGCCTGTCCGCGCACCTGCTGCGCGGCGGCCTGGACGCCGGTTTCGACCTGGCCTTCAGCAACGAGCTGCGAGTCGATCACAGCATTACCTGCCCGATCATCACGCTCCGGCCGGAGGCGGACCTGCCGATCGTGCCCGTCTACACCAATATCTTCGCCCCGCCGCTCCCGCAGCCACAGCGATTCGTGCAGCTCGGGCACGCGATCCGGGAACTGGTCGAGTCGTGGCCGACCGATCAGCGGGTGGCGATCATCGGCACCGGCCACTTGTCGCTGGAGCTCGGCGGCCCGCGCCAGTTCGGCCCGCACGGCCCCGATCCCGAGTTCGACCGCAAGGCGGTGGAGTGGATCGCCTCCGGCGATCTGGCCGGAGCGCTAGCCGAGGTGAGCCTGGACAGCCTGTGGCAGCCGGGCAACGCTACCCACGGATTCATGGACTTCCTGCTGATGATGGGCGTCGCCGGCGAGAACGCCAAGGCCGACTACACCGACTCGCTTGACCTGTTCCACACCATGGAGGCGTACTTCACCTGGTATCCGGAAGGGGCGCCGGGACAGTGAGCAAGTATCTGCTGAACAAGTTCCTGTACACCATCGACCGCGACCCGGACCTGGTCGAGCGCTACCGCGAGCAGCCGGGGCCGACAGTCGCGTGGTGGGAGTCTGAGCAGGCCGGGCGAATACTCAACTGCCCCGGCGCCGAAGCGTCGACCTGGCTCGCGTTCAGCGAGGCCGAGCGCGCCGCGCTCGGCGCGCATGACTATGCGGCCCTGTTCGAGCTCGGTGCGCACCCGTTTCTCACCCTGACCCTGTTCATCGCCCTGTTCGAGCGCGACTACGCCGAGCCGCTCGGGTTCCAGCGGGAATACGCGGCCCGGCTGCGGCACTGGCAGCTGCCCTACCCGGACATCGCGACCTAGCCCGCCGCCGCTTCTCTCCGGCCCGGTGGTACCCGTAGGGTCGAGCCATGCGGGCCGAGTCGATCACAGGGAACGGCGTGCGGACGGTCGAGGCCGCCGCCGAACTGGCCGGGGCACTGAGCCGGGGGCTGCCGGCCGGGCGCCTGGTGACCGACCCGGACGTGCTGCGCGCCATCTCGCACGACGATGCCGAATGGGCGCCGGCCGGGGCAGCCGCCGCTGGCGTTCGCGCGCAGTCCGAGCAGGACGTCCAGCACGTCGTCAGGACCTGTGCGGAGCTGCGCGTTCCGGTCGTTGCGCGAGGGGCAGGCACCGGGCTCTCCGGTGGCGCTAACGCCGTGGCCGGCTGCGTGATGCTGGATCTGTCGGGCATGAAGAAGATCGTCGAGATCGACCCGGCGAACCTGCTCTGCGTCGTCCAGCCGGGCGCGGTCAACGACGACGTCAAGGCTGCGGTGGCCGAACACGGCCTGTGGTACCCGCCGGATCCCGCTAGCGCACCGTGGTCAACTATCGGCGGTAATGTCGCGACCAACGCCGGCGGCTTGTGCTGCCTGAAGTACGGCGTGACCCGCGACTATGTGCTGGGCCTGCGCGTCGTGGCGGGCGGGCCTGCCGGGTACGGCGAAGTCGTACGCCTCGGCCGCCGCACCACCAAGGGCGTCGCCGGACTCGACCTGGTCGGCCTGTTCGTTGGCTCGGAGGGGACGCTGGGGATCGTTACCGAGGTCACGCTCCGGCTGCGGCCTGCGCTGGCGGGCACACCCCGCACTATCGTCGCGGCGTTCGCCGACCTGGTCGGTGCCGGGCGGGCGGTCGCCGAGATCACCCGGCGCGGGCTGACCCCGGCCGTGCTCGAATTGCTCGATCGCGCCTGCCTGGTTGCCGTCGAGGAATGGAAGCACCTGGGTATCGACGCGGATGCCGCCGCTCTGTTGCTCGCTCGCGTCGACAGCCCCGGCGAGTCAGGCGCCGCCGAGGCCAGCCTGATCGCCGCGACGATGACCGACGCCGGCGCCCTGTGGTCCGAGCAGTCCACCGACGCCACCGAGGCGGAGGCGCTCTTCGACGCCCGGCGGCTGGCCTACCCGGCGCTGGAGCGGCTCGGGCCAGTGCTCACCGAGGACATCTGCGTGCCTCGATCGCGGGTACCGGAGATGCTTGCCCAGATCTCCGCGATCGCCGGCAAGCACGGCGTCCGCATCGCCAACATCGCGCACGCGGGTGACGGTAATCTGCATCCGCTGATCGTGACTCCGGCCGGGGACGACGCCGCCCGGATCGCCGCGCAGGCGGCGTTCGAGGAGTTCCTCGATGCGGCAATCGCGCTCGGGGGCACTGTCACCGGCGAGCACGGCGTCGGGATCCTGAAGCGCGACGGCATGCGGCGCGAGCTCGATCCGGGGTCGCTCGCGCTGCAGGCGGCCGTGCGGAACGCGCTGGACCCGCTGGCGATATTCAACCCCGGCAAGGGATAGCGCCCTCAGGCACAAGGAGAGCTGAGCGTGGAAGAATTCACCGCACCGCAGGTGGGGGCAGGTGATCATATCCGGGGCCCGGCCGCCGCGCCGGTAACGGTCCTGGAATACGGCGACTTCGAGTGCCCGTACTGCCGGGCAGCGTTCCGCGACGTGCGGCTGCTCGCGGACGAGCATCCCGCCGACATCAGGTTCGTCTTCAGGAACTTCCCGATCCCGCAGCTCCACCCGCACGCGGAGCAGGCCGCCGAGGCGGCGGAGGCGGCCGCCGCCCAGGACAGGTTCTGGGAGATGCACGACCTCCTGCTGCAGCCGTACTCGCACCTGGACCCCGACTCGCTGGTGAGCTACGCGGAAGTGATCGGGCTCGACATCCCCCGCTTCCGGCGGGAGCTGACCGATCGCGCCTACGCGGGCACCATCGAGCGCGATATCGCCGAGGGCTTGCGGAACGGGGTCAACGCGACGCCGAAGTTCTACGTCAACGGCGAGCGGGTCGATGGCAAGGTCCCGCTTGAGCACCTGGTCGAGCTCGTCGACAGCGCGATCTTCGCGTCCCGCCGGTGAGCAGCCGCCGGCCGGGCGCCGCGGCCCTGACGGTGCCTGCATTCTCCCGCGACGCGCCAAAACCGTCAGTACCGGCGAACCGGGGACACTAGTCTCTCCCTGGTGCCCTCCCTTATCCTGCCGCGCGCGCGGCGCAGCCGGATGCGGTCCGTCCTGGCAGCCGGCTCCGCCGCGCTCCTGGCCGCCGCCCTCGCCGGCGGCTGCTCGGCCGCCTCGGCTGGCGCCGCTTCGTCAGCTCATTCCGGCCGCCCGGCGACGGCCGGGTCGGCCGGACTCCCGCCGCCCAGGCCCGCAGTGGCCCACTGGGGCTCATTCTTCGGCGCGAGCAAGGGCATCTTCGACGTGGCGACCGCACCCGTGACCATCAAGCTGCCGGGCACGGTCGCCCAGGTGGGGACCTCGAACTCGACCCAGTACGCGCTGCTCAGCACCGGCAGCCTGTATGCCTGGGGCATGGGCAACGCCGGCCAGCTCGGCGACGGCGGGACAGCGAGTTCGTTCACGGCCGCCGTGCGGGTGGCCTTCCCGCCCGGCGTGCAGATCGCCTGGATCCCGGCCGACGTCATGCCGTACGACACCGGCCTGGCGGTCGACACCGACGGCCGGGTGTGGGGGTGGGGCCTCAACGCGGGCGGCGAGCTGTGCACCGGGAGCGACCGCTCGTTCCGCACCCCGGTCCGGTTGCCGCTGGCCCCGGTCACAGCGGTCGCGGGCGCCAGCAACCACGCCCTGTACGACGCGGCCGGAACCGTCTATGCCTGTGGTCAGAACGTCGAGGGTGATCTTGGTGACGGCAGCACCCGCGACAGCACGGTGCCGGTCAGGGTAGCTGGCCTGCACGGGTCAGCCGTGGCCGCCCTGACGGCGTCGTTCGCGAACTCGGGCGCGCTGCTGGCCAGCGGAACCTACCTCGACTGGGGCTACAACGCGGCCGGCCAGCTCGGCGACGGGCGAGCCGGCAAACCGTCCGACGTGCCGGTGCAGGTGAAGCTGCCGCGGCCGGCCCGCCAGGTCGCCCTGGGCGGCTCGATCTGGAACAACGGCCAGTCGCTGGCGCTGCTCTCCGACGGGTCGCTCTGGTCCTGGGGGAATGACCGGGCCTGCCAGCTCGGCGACCGCAGATTCCGCCCCCGCAGCACGCCAGCGGAGGTCCGCCAGCCGGCCGGCCTGCAGTACCGGAGCATCGCGACCGGATCGGCGACGTCTTATGCCGTCTCGGCGGCCGGCAACGTGTACGCCTGGGGAGTCAGCCACGTCGGTCAGCTTGGCGACGGCTCGACCGTGATGCGCTGCACGCCCGTGCTTGTCCAGTCGAAGGCAGCGCTGATATCGGCGACTGCCAACAACGTCGTCGTGAGCCTGGCTGCCGACACCGCGGCGAGCGGCGGCTGACGAGCAGGCGAACCGGTTCGCATCGGGCAGGCGCACCCGGGCTGGTGCGGGAGGTCACCCCGGCTTAGGCGTTGCGCGAGGCCGCCGGGCCTGATCTCGCTTACCCTGCGTGCACAGGGATGACCGGCCCGTGCCGCGGAGGGGATTCATGGGAGCGACAATCCTGCTGGCCGAGGATGAGCGCAAGCTGCGTGACCTGGTGCGGTCGTACCTGGAGCGGGCCGGCTTCACTGTCGTGTCGACCGGCTCGGGTGCCGAGGCGCTCAGCCTGGCCACCTCCGCCGCCCCGGACTTGCTCATTCTGGATCTGGGCCTGCCGGACGTGGCCGGCGAGACAGTGGCCAGGGAGTTGCGTGCCGCCGGCGGCGGACCGCCGATCCTGATGCTCACCGCTAAGAGCGCGGAGGACGACCGGGTCCGCGGGCTCGAACTCGGCGCCGACGACTATGTGACCAAGCCCTTCAGTCCGCGCGAGCTCGTGCTGCGGGTGCAGGCGATCCTCAGGCGCGGCGGCCAGGCGGCCGGACAAGATCCGGTCAGCTACGGCGGCGGGATGCTCGTCGTCGACGAGTCGCGCCGCACCCTCACCGTCCGCGGCACGGTCGCCGAGCTGACGCCGACTGAGTGGGGCATCCTGCTCGCGCTGGCCAGCGTGCCCGGCCGGGTCTATTCGCGCTTCGAGCTGATTAACCGCGTCCGCGGCTATGAGTTCGAGGGCTATGAGCGGATTATCGACTCGCACGTCAAGAACTTGCGCCGCAAGATCGAGCGGGACCAGGGCAAGCCGGAGATCGTCAGGACTGTGCTCGGCGGGGGCTACCGGCTCGGACTGGCCAGGGATGAGTGAAAGGCCCGCCGCCCGGCTCAGCGGCCCCGGGGTCGCCCGCGCAGTCAGATCCGCCGCCGGCTGCGCCGGGGGTATGCGCAACGTGAGCGGCGGACCGCCGGGCTGAGCCCGGTCAGCGGGCCGCCTGAGGACAGGGCTACGCCGGCGGTACCCGTGATCACGGGCACCGTCCGGCTGCCCACCCCCGCAACGGCGCTTGCTTCTGCAGATCGCCGTCAGGTAACCGATCACACGCCCCGCGTCTGCAACCCACGTGCTGTCGAGGTGCAGGGCGCATGGAGACGCTGATCCGTTAGAGTGCCGCGTGATGCCCAGATACGCTGCCCTGCTCCGCGGGATCAACGTGGGCGGCCGCAACAAGGTGGCGATGGCGGACCTGCGCGAGCTTGCCTCGGCGCTCGGTCACGCCGACGTCGCCACCTACATTCAGAGCGGCAATCTGGTCTTCAGCTCAGCCGAACCCGACCCGGCTGCGCTGGCTGACGAATTCGAGCGGGAAATCGCCGCCCGGCTCGGAGTGCGGCCCGCCGTCGTGGTCATCTCCGCCCGCGAGCTGGCCGCGGTGATCGCGGCCAACCCGTTCCCGGACGAGACGAATCCCCGGTGCCTGCACGCGATCTTCCGCCGGGACGAGATCGACGCGGCGGGGATCCGCGCCGTCGCCGCGGCCGTGGAGAAGTTCAGGGCGGCAGGCGGCCAGGACGACGCGGCGGCCGGCGGCCGGGTTGTGTACCTGCGGACCCCGGACGGCCTCGGCCGCAGCGACCTTGCCGCCGCCTTGTCCCGGCCAGCGGCGGCCGGCGGCACGGCGAGAAACTGGGCAACGGTCGCCAGGCTGATGGCGATGCTGGACGCCGCTAGTTAGTTCATGCAGGCGCAGGGGGATGATGGCGATATGAGCCCTGTGTCGCGCGGTTTCCACGGCCGCCGCCGGGAGCCGGCCGAGGTTGCGGGCCGGGTTCCGCCCGGTCAATACGTTACGACGGACTTTCCGGTTTTGTCGGCCGGGCCGACGCCGCACACCCCGCTGGACAAATGGTCGTTCTCGCTCCGCCAGGCCGGCCAGGAGATCGCGTCCTGGACCTGGCCGGAGCTGCAGGACCTCCCGGCCGAGGATGTGACGGCCGACATTCACTGCGTCACCAAGTGGTCCAAGCTGGACACCAGGTGGCGCGCGGTCTCGATCGACACACTGCTCGCCCGGGTCGACCATCAGGGCCGTTTCATCCTGGCCTTCTGCGATGGCGGCTACACGACTAACCTGCCGCTGGCGGATGTAACGAGCGGGCGGGGGTGGCTCGCCTACGACTATGACGGCTCGCCGCTGGCGCCCGAGCACGGTGGCCCGGCCCGGCTCCTGGTCCCGCACTTGTACTTCTGGAAGAGCGCGAAATGGGTGCGCGGCCTGGATCTGCTCGCGGCAGACGAGCCGGGCTTCTGGGAGCGCTACGGTTACCACAACTACGGGGACCCATGGCGGGAACAGCGGTACGCGGGCGACTGACCTGGCAGACCGCCATGGTCGCGTCAGTGCGGCCGGAGACGGCCTCGGTGCGCAGCATCGCGCTTGAGCTTCCCGGCTGGGGCGGTCACCAGCCCGGTCAGCACCTGGACGTGCGGCTGACCGCCGAGGACGGCTACGTGGCGGAGCGGTCGTACTCCATCGCGTCGGCACCGGGCGAGCCGCTCGAGATCACGGTCGAGCGGCTCGATGACGGCGAGGTCTCGCCGTATCTGACCGAGGAACTCAGAGCTGGCGACGAGCTCGAGGTGCGCGGCCCGATCGGCGGCTACTTCGTCTGGGACGGCACCGACGACGTGACCCCGCTGCTGTTGCTCGCCGGCGGCTCCGGCGTGGTGCCATTCCGGTCGATGCTGCGCCAGCGCGCTCGGGCCGGCAACACGGCGCCGGTCCGCCTGCTGTATTCGGCCCGGTCCCTGCCGGACGTGATCTACCGCGGCGAGCTAGATCATCAGGCGGCGCAGGGCGTGATGGTCGTGTACACGCTGACCCGCCAGCAGCCGCCGGGGTGGACCGGCCACTCCGGGCGGGTGGACGCGGCCTTTCTCGGCGAGGTGGCCTGGCCGCCGGACGGCAAGCCGCTGGCGTTTGCCTGCGGCCCGACCGCGTTCGTCGAGACCGCCGCCGCCACTCTGGTCGGCCTGGGCTATCCGCCGGACCGGATCAAGACCGAGCGGTACGGCGGAGCGGGAGCGACCCATGAGCGACGTACTCGACGGCAGTGCTGACGACGGCAGTGCTTACGCCGGCGGCGTACTCGACGGCAGCGCACTCGACGGCAATGCGATCGGCGGCCTGCTGCAGGAAGTCTTCGGCACCGAGATGACCAGTGCGGCGGGCACCTGCGGAACCTGCGGCAGCACCAGCCTGGTGGCCGAGACCCTGGTCTACCTGCGGGCTCCGGGTGCCGTCATGCGCTGCCGCGCCTGCACGGCGGTCCTGCTGGTGATCACCCAGCGGGGCCAGGTGCACTGCGTTGACCTTCTCGGACTGAGTGCGCTTGAGACTGCCTAAGCGCCGCCCGGCCCGACCTGCTCGGTGAGCTGGCGCCAGGCGGCCTTCGCCGCCGGTGACCAGAGGGCGTGCCGGCGCTGGAACAGCGCCGCGGCCCTGGCCCCGCTCCACGGCCGGGGCAGCAGCTCCCGGGGCAGGTCGGGATCTGTCCACGGGAACCGGCGCCAGGCGTGCACGAGCTCGATCGTGGCGGTCAGCGGGTCGGCCGGCCTGCTGCCGGCGAAGGCGGCCAGGAAGTCGTCGTACTGCCGGGCGATCGCCGGAAGCTCCCAGGCCTGCGTCACCATAGCGGCCAGCTGGCCGCTCTCATGGGTGCCGCGGAACACCTGCGCCTCGCCCGCCAGGCCGGCCGCGGCCAGGACAGCCTCGGCCTCACTGAGCCGGTCCGCGTGCGTGCTGATCCAGACGCCCGGCGCCGGACTGCCGAAGCCGGCCCAGGTCAGCCGGCTGCGCAGGACGTGCCGGGCAGCCCGGTCAGCTTCCGGTGCCCGGGCCAGGACCAGTAGCCAGCTGCCGTCCCAGCCGTCACGGTGCGCGCCGAAACCGTAGATTCGGCCGGTCCCCTCCGACAGCAGCCGGTCTGCGGCCGGCGTCAGGCGCCATCGGGTCCGCCGCCCCAGCCGCTCGGACAGCAGCCAGCCGTCGGCGGCCGTCCGCATGAGCGCCTGCCGGGCGGACTTCTCCTCGATGCCGAGGCCGCGCATGGTCTCGATCAGCGCCGACGTCCAGGCCTGGCCGCCACCGGGCAGCACGAACTCGCCCAGGATGGTGAACAGGACGCCTCGCGCACTCGCGGCACCAGCCGCATGCCGGCGGGACATCGCCGGAGCGGGCAGAGGCGTCGGCGCTAGCCCGGACACCGTGACTGCGGTCATGCCTGCCTCGCTTCCAGCTCGTGACCGATCAAGCAACATGCTACGTTAATCTGACGTAGACAGCGGCAAATGTAGAACTTAGACTGCTGCTCTGAGGCTCCGCACGCTTCCAGGCCCATGACTATGCCCAGCACCCGTGGAGACAGCACGATGAGCCAGCTCACCGCGATCCCTGACGCCGACTCCGGGGCCGGAGCAGGCCTGACGGCCGGCCAGGCGGTCGAGTTCAGGACCCGGCCGCAGTCCTACCGGCACTGGCGGCTGTCCGTCCAGGGCGAGGTCGCGACCCTGGCCATGGACGTCACGGAGGACGGCGGCCTGGTGCCCGGTTATGAGCTCAAGCTGAATTCGTACGACCTCGGCGTGGATATCGAACTGTACGACGCGGTGCAGCGACTGCGCTTCGAGCATCCCGGAGTCCGGGTGGTGGTCCTGACCAGCGCCAAGGACAAGATCTTCTGCGCCGGGGCGAACATCAGGATGCTGGCGTCCTCGCCGCACTGGTGGAAGGTGAACTTCTGCAAGTTCACCAACGAGACCCGTAACGGCATGGAGGACGCGACGCAGAACTCCGGCCAGGTGTACCTGGCCGCGCTGAACGGCACGGCGTCCGGCGGCGGTTACGAGCTGGCGCTGGCCTGCGAGCACATCATGCTGGTCGATGACCGGTCGTCCGTCGTCTCGCTGCCGGAGCTGCCGCTGCTTGGCGTGCTGCCGGGAACGGGCGGCCTGACCAGGGTTACTGACAAGCGGCACGTGCGCCGTGATCTGGCCGACTGGTTCGCGACCAGGGCGGAAGGGATCGGCGGCCGCAAGGCCGTGGCCTGGCGGCTGGTCGACGAGGTAGTGCCGAGACCGTCCTTCGAGCAGGCCGTCGCGGAGCGCGCTGCTGAGCTGGCCGGCCGGACATCGCGGGCCGTCGCCGGAGAAGACGGCGTGCTGCTGACCCCGCTGGCCAAGGAGCGTGGCGGCGATGAGATCAGCTACCGCTGGGTCAGTGCGCGGCTGGACCGGACGGCCGGGACCGCCGAGATCACCGTGCGCGGACCGGACACCGGGCCGCCGGCCGATGCCGCCGGGATGCACGCCCTCGGCGCTGAGTTCTGGCCGCTGGCGATGACGCGCGAGCTCGACGACCTGATACTCGATCTGCGCACCAACGAGCCCGCGGTCGGCACCTGGGTGCTGCGGACCGCCGGCGACGGTGACCGGGTGCTGGCCTACGACCAGCTGCTGGCTGGCTGTTCCGCCGACTGGCTGGCGAGCGAGATCGGGCACTACTGGAAGCGGACCCTGAAGCGGCTGGATGTGACCAGCCGGAGCCTGCTCGCGCTGATCGAGCCGGGCAGTTGCTTCGCGGGCTCGCTGCTGGAGCTCGCGCTGGCCGCGGACCGCTCGTTCATGCTGACCGGTGTTTTCGAAGACGGCCGGGACGCGGCGGTCGGCGGCGACGGAGTCGGGCCCGTTCCCGCCGTGATCATCATCGGTCCGGCGAATCTGGGGCTGCTGCCGATGGGCAACGGCCTGTCCCGGCTGGCGACGCGCTTCCTCGGCGACCCGGACGGACTCGCGGCGGCGGAGAAGCACGCGGGCCAGCCCCTGGACGCGGCCGCCGCCGACGAGCTCGGCCTGGTCACCTTCGCTCCCGACGACATCGACTGGGACGAGGAGATCCGGCTGGCAGCCGAGGAGCGGGCCAGCTTCAGCCCGGACGCCCTGACGGGCCTGGAAGCCAACTACCGGTTCGCCGGCCCGGAGACGATGGAAACGAAGATCTTCGGGCGGCTCACCGCCTGGCAGAACTGGATCTTCAGCCGCCCGAACGCGGCGGGCCCGGACGGCGCGCTGCGCCGGTACGGAACCGGCCAGCGGGCGGAATTCGACAGGAAGCGAGTCTGAGCCATGACCACCGCAGCGGACTACTCGGAGAAGATCCCGAACAACGTGAGCCTGCACGAGGACCGGCGGCTGCAGCGGGCGCTGGAGTCGTGGCAGCCCAATTTCCTGTCCTGGTGGGAGTCCATGGGGCCGGCGCTGCCGACCCAAGACGTCTACCTGCGGACGGCAGTGAACGTCGGCCGGGAGGGCTGGGCGCACTTCGGTCACGTGGCCATGCGCGACTACCGGTGGGGGATTTTCCTGGCCGAGCGTGACCCCGGCCGGCGCATCGGGTTCGGCCAGCACCGGGGCGAGCCCGCCTGGCAGCAGGTGCCGGGGGAGTACCGGTCGGAACTGCGCCGCCTGATCGTGATACAGGGCGACACCGAGCCCGCGTCGGTTGAGCAGCAGCGCAACCTCGGCGCCACCGCCCCGTCGCTGTACGACCTGCGCAACTTGTTCCAGGTGAACGTGGAGGAGGGCCGTCACCTGTGGGCGATGGTGTACCTGCTGCACGCCTACTTCGGCCGGGATGGCCGGGAAGAGGCCGAGGACCTGTTGCACCGCAACTCCGGCAGCGAGGACTCACCGCGCATTCTCGGCGCCTTCAACGAGGAGACGCCGGACTGGCTGTCGTTCTTCATGTTCACCTACTTCACCGACCGGGACGGCAAATACCAGCTCGGAACCCTGAAAGAGTCGGCGTTCGACCCGCTGTCGCGGACCTGCGAGTTCATGCTCAAGGAAGAGGCCCATCACATGATGGTGGGCACCACCGGCATCGACCGGGTGGTGGAGCGGACGGCGCAGCTGATGACCGGGAACGACACCGATGACGCCGCCGAGATCGCGGCCAGGGGCGCGATCCCGCTGAACGTGATCCAGAAGTACCTGAACTTCCACTACTCAGTCTCGCTCGACCTGTTCGGCGGTGAGACCTCGACCAACGTGGCCAACTACTACACCGCCGGGCTCAAGGGCCGCTGGAATGAACCCCGGCGCGCCGATGACCACAAGCTCACCGACGACGGCTACCTGGTGGACGCGCTGATCGACGGGGAAGTCGGGCAGGCTGAGGTGTCCGCCCTCACCGGGCTGAACACCGACCTGCGCCGCGAGTACGTCTCCGACTGCCAGAGCGGCGTCAACCGGTGGAACAAGATCCTGGCCGAGGCGGGGCTGCCGCACCGGCTGAAGCTGCCGCACGTCGCCTTCAACCGGAAGGTCGGCGCGTTCGCCGGGATCGAGGCGTCACCCGACGGCGAGCTGCTGTCAGCCTCCGACTGGGAGCAGCGCAGCCGAGCGTGGCTGCCGACCGACGTGGACAAGACGCATGTCCGCTCGCTCATGCAGCCGGTCCGCGAGCGCGGCAGGATCGCCGCCTGGATCGCGCCCCCGCGTAACGGCATCAACGGCAAGCCATTCGACTACGAGTACGTGCACCTGGCCTAGCCGGGCCGGGCCCGGTGCATGGTACAAACGGCGCATGACCGCATTCGCGTTCCCTGACCTCGCTGACGTAATGGCGGCCCGCGCCCGGATCGCGCCGTACCTGCAGCCGACGCCGCTGTACCGCTACCCGGCGCTGGACGAGCTGACCGGCGCCCGGCTGCAGGTGAAGCACGAGAACCACCTGCCGGTCGGCGCGTTCAAGGTGCGCGGCGGCATCAACCTGATCAGCCAGCTCACCGACACCGAGCGGGCTGCCGGCGTCGCCTGCGCGTCCACCGGCAACCACGGGCAGTCGGTTGCCTACGCGGCGAACCTGTTCGGGGTGCGCGCCACCGTCGTCATGCCGGACCAGGCGAACCCGGTCAAGGTCGAGGCCATGCAGGCGCTCGGCGCCGACGTGCAGTTCTACGGGCGTGATTTTGACGAGGCACGGGAGCAGTGCGAGCGGGAGGCGGCTGCCCATGGTCACCGTTACATTCATTCCGGGAACGAGCCCGGCCTCATCGCCGGCGTCGGCACCTGCGCGCTTGAGATCCTGGAATCCTGGCCGGACGCCGAGGTGCTGGTCGTGCCGGTCGGCGGCGGCAGCGGCGCGGCCGGCGCCTGCATCGTGGCGCAGGCTGTCCGCCCGTCGATCGAGGTGATCGGCGTGCAGGCCGAGGCAGCACCGGCCGCGTTCAGGTCCTGGCGGGCGCGGGCCCTGGTCGAGGACTCCACCAGCACGTTCGCCGAGGGCCTGGCCACCCGGACGGCATTTGAGCTGCCCCAGCGCATCCTGTGGCAGCTGCTGAGCGACTTCGTGACCGTGCCCGAGGCCGGGCTGGCCGAGGCCACCAGGCTGATGATCGCCAAGACCCGCAATCTGGTCGAGCCGGCGGGCGCGGCCGCGCTGGCCGCGGTACTGGCCGACCCGGCCCGGTTCGCCGGCCGCAACGTCGCCGTCGTGTGCAGCGGCGGCAACATCAGCCCGGCCCAGCTGACGGCGCTGCTCGCTTAGCGCCGCGGCTGCCGGTAGACCGAGACGTGAGAGCGCGATTCGGCGGTGAACTCGGCGCCGGACCAGTCGGCGTGCCGCGATTCGAGTTCCAAGCCGGCCAGCTCGGCCATCAGGTCGAGCTCGGCCGGCCAGATGTAGCGGTGCGGACTGCGGAGCAGCTCCGCCCGCCGGCCGTCGCCGAACCGGAAGTGGTGCGAGACGACCTGCTGGCGCAGCACATCGTAGGTGTCAAGACCGAGGTAGCCGGTCTCGCTGTGCCAGACGGTTGCCTGCTTGCCCGGCGGCAGGCTGCGCAGTTCCGGCACCCACAGCTCAATCACGAACCGGCCGCCGGGACACAGGTGGCGGGCCGCATTGCGGAAGCACGCGACCTGCTCAGCCTGAGTCAGCAGATTGGAGATCGTATTGAACACCAGGTACACCAGCGTGTACGTACCGGGAGCACGCGCGGTCGCCATGTCGCCAGCGATGACCGGGATCGCGGTCTCGGCTGCTTTCGCCCGCAGCCGGGCGATCATCGCGGGCGAGAGCTCGATGCCGGTGACCGGCACGCCGCGGTCGGCGAGCGGGATGGCGACGCGACCGGTGCCGACGGCGAACTCCAGCGCCGGGCCGTCGCCCGCGAGCCGGGCCAGGCAGTCGACGGCCGGGTCAAGCACCTCGGGCGCGAACATGCCGGTCCCCGGCGTGTCGTAGCGGCTGGCGGCCTCGGCGTCCCAGATGTCATCCTGCTGCACCCCGCTACGATCGCGACCAGCCGGGCAGGCTGTCCACCGGTTTTGCTGCCTCCGGCGCGTTACGCGTGGCCGTCCCTGGCCCTCAGTTCCTGCTCCACGGACGCGACGAGGTCGGGATGCCTGCTCAGCCTGCGCAGGAAATCCGCGGGCAGGCCGAGCTGACGGCTAGCTTCCTCGAGGATCGGCCGGTTCATCCCGAGCGCCTCAGCCAGCACGTCGTCCCGCTCGTAGGAATCAGGGAGGTCGGCGATGTCCAGGGCGGCCGGGCGAGTGAAGGTGCCGTCCGGAGCCGGCAGCCACTGCGCGTCCCGCGCCAGCTCGCCGATGGGCGACAGCAGGCGCGCGCGGGTGGCGTCGGCGAACTCAAGGCGATGCGAGCTCTCGACGACGCCGGCGATCAGGTGCCTGCTGGGCACGAGCAGCGAGTTCCAGACGAACTCCGAGCGGGTACGGTCCGGGTTCCTCAGCGCGTGCTCAAGCCCGTCGATGCTCGCGGCCGGATCGAACCCGGCCACGCCTCGCTCGTGCCGGGCGAACTCCTCGGCGATGCTGACGTAGCCGAGGCCGTCGGCGGGGCGGGCGTCCGCGCGGACCGCGTCCCTGACACCCATGCCGCGCAGCTGGGTCAGCCACGGACCATAGGCGTCGGCCGCGAGCCAGGCGTCGGGATTGCCGTCGAAGTAGCACTCCAGGTCCCTGGTGCGCAGGTAAAGCTCGCCCGGCCGCATGAGCTGCTGCTCGCCGGTGGCTGCGTTCTCGCCGATCAGGAAGGCGGTCTCCCGCAGCCTCTCGAGTAGCTGGTCCCGGCCCGCCGCCGGGGCGACGTCGAGGGCGCGCGCGATGAGCTCGATATCCGCGTCGTGCTGAGCGGCGTCCAGTGTCGCGACGTCCGCGTCGTCGTACCGCGGCAGCACCGCGTCCAGCACCTCGGCGACGATGTCGGGCTCGCCGAAGCCCAGCGCGGTAAGGAACTGCCGGGCGTCAGGGTGAGCTGCGATCGCGGGCCGGACGGCGGGCAGCCCGGACCCCGCGGCGGCAGCTAGATAGGCGGCAGGCCGGCCCTGGGCGCCGAACGGCAGCACCTGCGTGCCGTCCTCGAGCCGGATGATCGGCAGGGTCCGGGCCGCTCCGGCCGGATCGCCCGGATGCCGGGGCTCCTGCCACAAACCTGGGTGCTGGTAGAGGAACCAGTAGAACCTGCTGATCCACTCATCGGACCTGGCAGCGAGGAACCCGCCGCTGAGCCGTCCGGCGAAGCCCTCCGGCGTGAGCTCTTCCATGCCGATCTCGTCGCGCAGATGCCGCCAGAGAGCCGGGGCCTGGATCTCCGTCAGCTCATCGGAGGTGAATGCGACCGGACTGTCCTGGCCGCACAGGGCCGCGAGCAGGTCCGGCGGCAGCAGGTCGCGCAGGCCCGGTTCGCTGGCCAGCTTCAGCTGACTGGCAGCGCGGTAGCTTTCGTCAGCGGCCGGGATGACCTCCTGCTCCGCCAGGGCGGTCCCGGCCGCCTCATGCAGAGCGCGGAACATTGTCTGCGGGCCGAACCGGACCGCGTCCAGCGGCAGGGCTTCGAGGACGCTGACGGTCAGCAGCCTGGAGTCCCTGAGGCTGATGATCACATCGGCGAGCAGGGCGGCCGTCTCGCGGACCAGCGCCTGGTTCCACTCATCCTGCTCGGGAACGTTGTCCCGGGCGGGTGTCGTGCGGTAGGGGCCCTGGATCACGAAACCGAGAAAGGTCTCCTTCTGCGTCGGGAAGAACACCACCAGGGGCGAGCTCTCGCGGCTGACGATCCGCGCCGAGTCGATCCCGAGGCGGACGAGGAATGCGATCTCCACTCGCTGGTCCGGGTGGCCGAGTGCGGTCAGGCCCCGTTCCCAGACGTACCATTCCTCATCGCCACGGCCTTCCGCCTGTCCGCCGGTCAGGCGGACGCGCCAGCAGGCCGGCGTCCGCGCGGCGGACGTGCGCTCCAGCACGACGTCAGGCGGCACCAGGCCGCCGCTGCTGATGCGCCTGATGCTGCGCAGGAACAGCAGGGTCCCGGCGCTGATGGCGGCCAGAGCGGTGCCGATCTCCCTGACCGCGACCTCCGCCGGGACGTCCGGGCGGTCGAACGGCAGCACGAAGACGGTCCCGGCACCGGAGCCGGCGAGCGGCTCCGCCGCGCAGGGCCGGACGTAGCTCTCGATCCGGAAGTGCTCGGCCCCGCTGTGAATCTGAGGGCTGTCGGTATAGGCGTAGACAGCCTTGAAGCCGATGCCGAACTTGCCGATCTGAGTCAGGTCGTCGGCCTTGGTGCCCTGGCCGACGCCGCAGATGCCGCGCACGTCCGCGACCGTGAAATCGCGCCCGTCGTGCCTGACCTCAAGCCGGTCGGCGAAGAGGGTGAAGGCGAGTTCGGTCGCGCCGGCGTCCTCGGCGTTCTGGATGAGCTCGAAGAGGAAGTGCGTGCGCTCGCTGTACAGCTGGCCGAGCAGCTCGAGTACGGCCGTGTCCCAGCCGTAGCGGGCGATGTTCTCGGCGCGAATCTGGTCGTAGTCAGCGGGCACTCATGATCTCCGGAGTCAGCAGGGCGGGCGCGCCGGAACCTGATCGGGACGCCTGCGGAGGGATGCTTTCGCAAGTCCGGGAGTGCTGCACACGGTTCTGGGAACTCGGGGTCAGGATGAGCGGCGCTCAGGCCGGCTCGGCCAGCCAGGGCCTGATCCAGTCAAGATCAAGCAGGTCGGGCCGCCGTTCGTAGTTAATCATCAGCTGGACCGACTCCTGCGCATCTCGCGTCAGGCGCCAGCACTGGTCAGCCGAGGCGCAGAGGGCTGGCGAGAACAGCCGGGCGAGGTTCACGATGTCCGTAGCCAGGCTGCTGAGTTCGGCCGCGTCGTCCTGGTCAATCGGCCAGCCGTCGCCGCCGGCGCCGGTGCCAGCCTGGCCGAGCTGCTGCTGCAGCCATCCCCAGGGATCGCTGGTCAGCTGCGGATCCCAGACCCGAGGACAGGGTTCGTTGTGACTGAACTCCGGATGGTAATGAGCCACGCGGAACGTACCCGGCTCATCGGCGAGCCGGTCGAACAGATCGGCGCGCCAGAGCGGGCGGTCCGCGGTCAGGAGCTGGGCAGCTGACTCGCTACCCCGGCGGGGCTGCGGCACTAGCTCGCGCAGCTCGATCCGGGCGCCATGCTCCATCGACGCGTCATCGAGGTCGATCTCGAACCAGTGCCGGATCAGAACCGCAGAACGCGACAACGCCACGACATACTGCACGACGACTCCAGAGGTGTCGGGTATCAGCCTTCGGACTAGCTCAGGGCATTGTTGTCGGGTTGGGAAGAGGATGTCCAGGCGGCGCTGCGGGGGCATTCTCGCCCTCGTGGCGCCGTCAGCTACTAACGGTTCCCTAACAGCTACTTTCTGTTACGCTACCGGCGCAGGACGAGCTTGACGGCTGGGCGTGACCACGTTGTGTGGCCGAACACGGGCAGTCGCGTCTGAGCTCAGACGACATCTGGTCGGGTCCGGACCATGCGCCCGCTCGGACGGTGATTCACCTATCAGCCAGTCCAAAGGGGCATCCGTGTCGTACACAACCCAGGCCTGTCCTGCCCGCACCGCGGCGCCAGCGGAGTTCGGCCCGGACACGCTCTGGCTCGGTCGCGATCCGGCCAGGGAACCGTGACGGCAGCCCGGCTCTCATCGGTCCCTGTTAACACCGCGAGTTCCTCTCATTGCCGAGCAGGACGCGCCCGCAGTCGAACGAGTCAGAGCTCACAGAATCAGCATTGCCGGAATGACGCGGGGGGAAAGGCATGACATCGGTTACAACTGCGGGCAGCGGCCGTTCCGCGAGTCGCTGGTTACCAGCATCGCTCGCGTTCGCGATCGTCGCGGCGCTGGTCGTCACTATCTGGGCCGCAATGACGCCGCCGGCGTCAGCCGCCCAGGCGCCAGTGGGGCTGGGAACGGCGACGCCCTTCGCGGTGTTAGCGGGCACTACTGTCACCAATACCGGGCCGTCGGTGATCTCCGGAGACGTGGGCGTCAGCCCTGGTACAGCGATCACCGGGTTTCCGCCGGGAGTGATCATCAACGGGACTGAGCAAGCCGCAGACGCCACGGCACTGCAGGCTCAGAACGATCTCACGACCGCGTACAACGACGCGGCCGGACGCACGCCGGCAACCGCGGTGACCGCCGATCTCGGCGGTCAGACTCTCGTCCCGGGCGTGTACAAGGCGACTTCCTCAATGGGCCTTACCGGCACGGTCACCCTGAACGCGGAGGGTGATTCCAGTGCCGTGTTCATCTTCCAGGCTGGTTCCACTTTGACCACCGCGTCGGGCAGTACGGTCGATTTGATTGGCGGAGCCCAGGCCTGCAACGTGTTCTGGCAGGTGGGAAGCTCGGCAACGCTCGGGACGACGAACAGGTTCGTGGGCAGCATCCTGGCGCTCACGTCGATCACGGTGGAGACCGGAACCCGAGTCGCCGGGCGTGTTCTGGCCCGCAATGGCGCGGTAACCCTGGACGACAACCGCATCACGACCCCGACCTGCAGCGCGGTCACACCGTCGATTACGCCCACGATTACCCCGACCATCACGCCCACGATCACCCCGACCATCACGCCCACGATCACCCCGACCATCACGCCCACGATCACCCCGACCATCACGCCCACGATCACCCCGACCATCACGCCCACGATCACCCCGACCATCACGCCCACGATCACCCCGACGCTCAGCGCGACTATCACGCCCACGATCAGCCCGACGCCGACGCCGAGCCCCACCAGGACGCACAGCCCGGGTCCGTCGCCGAGCCCGACCAGGTCCGGCCGGCCCGGACCACGACCCAGTCCGAGCCCGACGGAAGTCATACCTTCCGGCGCTCCGCAGACCGGAGCCGGCGGCGCCGCGCGCACCCGCGGGTTTCCGCTGCTGCCCGTCGGCGGAGCGGCGCTGGCGGGCGCAGCGGGAGCAACCGGCATGGCCGTGCGGCGGCGCCGGACAGCCGGGACCGGAATCGACCGGAGGCGCCAGGGCAGCGATCCGGACGGTAGCTGAGTGCGATGGGCCAACCGGCCCGGCACCGCGCTGAGTTCTGCTCGGCGATGGCGAGTCGCGGCAGTCGTCTTACTGGCGGTTGCCGCGACCTGCCTCGGGCTCGGCCTGAGCGGGCACCAGGACGGGCTCCTCGGGCTGGCCGGGCCGGGGCACAGTGCACCGGCCTCTCCGGGCGCGGGCATCCGGGCCTCACCAGGAACCGCCAGCCTGGCGGTCGCCCGCTCGGTGCCCGTCGAACTGCGCATCCCCGCGATCGGCGTATCGGTATCGCTGTCCCAGCTGGGGCTTAACCCTGACGGCACCGTGCAGGTCCCGGTCAACTTTCAGCAGCCAGGGTGGTATCGGCTCGGGCCGGCACCTGGCCAGGCGGGTTCGGCCGTCATCCTCGGTCACGTCGACTCCTACCTGGGCCCGGCTGTCTTCTTCCGGCTCCGCTTTCTGCACGCGGGAGACACAGTCAGCGTGCGCCTCGCCGACGGCGTCACCGCGCACTTCACCGTCACCGGCATTGCGATGTATGCGAAAGCCCGCTTCCCTGACCGGCTGGTGTACGGTCCCCGCGGCTACAGCGCGCTGCAACTCGTCACCTGCGGCGGGGTCTTCGACGCCCAGACGGGCCACTACCTGTCCAATGTCGTGGTGTACACCCGCATGACCGGAACCACGACGCGGCCGGCGACCCGGTAACCCGGCCTGCCACCGCGTCAGCGCGGTGTCCATCGGGAGCGCCGGCCGGCCAGGATGCTGCGGACCTCGGCCGAGTCCGCCTCGCTGTGCCGGGCCAGGATCGCGTCGAGCTCGCTGAGCTCCGCTGCCGACGTGTAGGTCGCCAGGTCGCGCTCAAGCGACCTGCGGGCGAGTGCTGAATTCTTCATGAGTCCTGTCCTCTGAGAGGAGTGTGCGGGTCATTACCAGTGTTCCCGGCCACCAATGATGCGTCCAATGACTGGAAAGCAAGAAACCGATGACCTAAGGTCATGGAAATGGACACTGATGCCCTCCGCTGGTTCCAGCAGGTCGCCGACGGCACCACAGTGACCGAGGTCAGCGAGCTCGAGCGGATCACCCAGTCAGGCGTCTCGCGAGCGCTGGCCCGGCTGGAGGCTGAGCTCGGCACGCCGCTGCTGCGGCGCACGGGCCGGACGCTGCGGATGACCCACGCGGGCGCTGTCTTCAAGCGGCACGTCGACTCGCTCCTGCACCAGCTGGACGACGGCATCGCCGCCGTCAGCCAGCTGATCGATCCCGACACCGGCCGGGTCGCGCTGGCCTTCCAGCACTCACTTGGCACCTGGCTCGTCCCGGACCTGGTGCGCAGCTTCCGGGCCCGGCATCCGCGGGTGACCTTCCATCTGACTCAGGTCAGGGACGAACTGCACTCCCTGCCGCTCGATGGCGGGGACGCTGACCTTGAAGTCGGAACGCGCCGGGTGCGCGACCCGGCGATCGTCACCCGGCGGATCGCCACCGAGCCGCTGCGGCTGGCCCTGCCTCGCGACCACCGGCTCGCCCGGCAGCCGGGTGTCGGCCTGGCTGAGGTGTCGGACGAGCCCTTCGTCGGGCTGCGGCCGGCCTCGGCCCTGCGCCAGCTCACCGACGAGCTCTGCGCGCAGGCTGGCTTCCGGCCAGCGGAGGTATTCGAGGGCGACGACTTGTCCACGATCAGGGGCTTCGTGGCAGCCCGGCCTCGGCATCGCCATCCTGCCGGCCCCGCGGGCCGGCACGCCGGAATCGGCCAGCGGTCCGGTGCTCTACCGCGAGATCGACGGCGCGCGCGCCACCAGGGAGATCTGCCTGAGCTGGGCAGCGGACCGGCGACTGCCGCCGGCGGCCGAGTTGTTCCGCCAGCACGTGATCTCCAGGGCCAGTGCCGGACGCCTCCCGGCCCTGGCCGGGTGAGCAGAGCGACCGCGATTCAGCCCGTATCGTCCCGCCAGTACACCGACCTGACCCAGATCGTGGCCAGGGCGTCGACGGCCCGCTCGTCGTCCAGCGGCACGCCCTTCTCACCGCCCTGGCCGAGCCAGATGTAGCAGAAGTGCTCCAGCATCGCCGACAGCGCCGACGCGGTCAGGACCGGGTCCACGCCGGGGCAGTACCCGTCGGCCTGGGCCCGGCGGACCTGAGCCGCGATCCGTGACACCGCCTCCAGCCGCAGCTCGAGCCACCGGTCCCTGAACCGGCCCTCCACCATCGCGGCCTGGAAGATGCCGATCAGCTCGCCCCGCCGCCGCGCGTAGGTGTGCCAGAATCCGGCCACCGCCTCCCGCAGCGCGTCGGCGTCTGGCAGGCCGGCCCGGTACGGCAACACCGCCATCGCGGTGGCCTCGGCGTGAAACTCCTCGGCCAGCGCGATCAGCAGGTCGGCCTTGGTGTCGTAATAGTTGTAGAACGAGGCGACCGATCGGCCGGCCCCGGCCGCGATGTCACTGATCTTCGCGTTCAGGTAGCCGTCCCTGGCGAACACCGCGCGAGCGGCATCGCGGAACGCCTCGTCAGTCTCCCGGCCCTTTCTGGTCAGCTTCTCCGGCCTGGCCACGCTCGCGGTCATGACACCTGCCGGTCGCGGCCGGCCCAGAACGGCTCCCTGAGCGGCGCGCGCAGCACCTTCCCGGTCGCGTTCCTCGGCAGTGACGGCACCAGCGTGACGCCGGCCGGGCACTTGAAGCCCGCCAGCTGCGCGCGGGCGAAGCCGATGAGCTCCGCGGCCAGCTGCCGCCGCGCTGACGGCCGACGGCTTCTACCGCACCGGCAATGTCGGCCGGTTCCGGTAGCCGCCGGGTTCGCGAAGCAGCCGGGCAGTGGCTCCGCGCCCGGCACCTGGATCTCGTCCTGATCGCCGAGGCGGACCTCCCAGCCGAGCGACGGTCGTCCCGCCGCCCCCAGCAGGCCGAGCGCGGGATCATGATCGGCGGGGGACAGCGAGGTGATCGGCAGCGGGCCGGTCTCGCTGCTGGCGTAGTTCTGCCGGAAGCGGCAGCGCAGCACGCGCACGGCCCGCCCGAGCACGCCCGGCCGGATGGGCGAGGCGCCGTAGACGATCTCGGTCAGGCCGCTCAGATCCGGTGCCGTCGCCCGGCTGCTGACTTCCTGCGTCACGGCCTGGATCAGGGTCGGGACCAGCTGGGTGAACTGAATCTGCCGGTCCGCCAGCTCGGTCACGAAGCTGGCCACGTCGAAGCCGCTCAGCAGGTGCAGCTGGCCGCCGGTGACCAGCACGTAGGCCAGGTTGGCGAGCCCGGCCAGATGGAACAGCGGCAGCGCGCTCAGGTGCCGAGCGCCCGGAAGGGCCTCAGGCACCTCCAGCTTCATGAACAGGGCGGCCGAGACGAGCTGCTGATGAGTCAGCGGCACGAGCTTGGGCGCGCCGGTCGTACCGCTGGTATGCGGCAGCACGGCCGGCTGCGCACCGCAGAGCCGGCCAGCAGGCCGCGGCGGGCACAGGCCCGCGCCCGCGGCGGGCGCCTGCACCACGTCGAGGCGGACGGGAACGGGGTCGTCAAGCACAGCCGCCGCCCGCCGGGCCGCGGCCAGCCCGGCGTAGGTCAGCTCACCGCCCTGGTCATCGGTGAGCGCGATCGTGTCCGGCGTGGCCGCCGCCCGCCCGTCCAGGACGTGGATCAGCGACAGCAACGAATCAGACGGTCACGGTGTTGCCGGCGCTCACCCGGTCGGCCGCTGTCTTCGGCTCGTGCCGGACGTCGCCGGGCTGGCCCATGGCCCGCCGCCAGCAGGCGAACTCCAGCACGATCCCGTCCGGGTCCTGGAAGTAGAACGAGCGGACGAAGACGCCGGGATGCAGCTCGCGGGCGATGCCGAACTTGCTGTCGTCGTGGTCCATGACCGGACTGACTTCCACGCCCTTGGCCATCAGCTTGGTCCGGTACTCTCCGAACCTTTCCTCAGGCACGTTGAAGGCGACATGGTTCATCGAGCCGATCGCGCTGTGCCATTCGCCGAGACCGGGCAGGGTGACCGGGGCCGAGATGCCAGGCACCGGGTCGGGCGCGTCCGGGAACCAGAAGAACGCCAGCGTGTTCTGGCCGCCCATGTCGAAGAAGAAGTGCTGGCCCGAGCCGGCCGGCAGGTCGATGGTCTTGACCAGCCGCATGCCGAGCACCTGCGTATAAAACTCGACTGTCTGCTGCATGTCCGAGCAGACCAGCGCAAGATGATTGACACCGCCGAGGTCGAACTCCTCGTTCTGCCACTCCATCAGGACCTCCTCAGGTCTGGCGTTCTGGCTAAAACTAAATCTAAACTCAGTTTCACTTTCGCGCCACCCTCAGGACCCGCAGACGCCAGCGAACAGATCGGAGCCCCCGATGACCGAGATCCTCAGGGAGTTCGTCGGGCTGCCGTCTCCGGTCACCGGCCGGGCCGGCGCGGGCGGCCACCCGTGCCAGGGCCTGTATCACCGGCCCGCCGGCGCGCGGCCGCGGATCGCCTTCATCGCGACGCACTACAACGTGGACTTCTCCGAGCACTACCTGGCCGCCCTGATGGCCGAGCGCGGGTTCGGCTTCCTCGGGTGGAACACGCGTTTCCGCGGAAACGAGGCCCACTTCCTGCTCGATCACGCGCTGGCCGAGATCGGCGTCGGCGTCCGCTGGCTGCGGGAGGAGGCAGGCGCGGACGCGATCGTCCTGCTCGGCAACTCCGGCGGCGGCTCGCTGATGGCTGCCTACCAGTCCCAGGCGGTGGCGCCCAGCGTCCAGCCGGTCACCGGGATGCGGCCGCTGGCCGCCATCGAGGACCTGCCGCCGGGCGATCTGTTTATCGCGCTGTCCGCTCATTCGGCCGGCCGGAGGTGCTGACCAACTGGCTAGACCCGTCAGTCACCGACGAGCTTGACCCGGTCTCCGCCGACCCCGGCCTTGACCCGTTCAACCCCGCGAACGGGCCGCCGTACAGCGCTCAATTCCAGCAGCGGTACCGGGCCGCCCAGCGGGCCCGGAACGAGCGCATCACCGACTGGGTCCTGAGCCAGCTCAGCGAGCTGACCGGGACCAGGGCCAGGGACCGGCTGTTCGTCGTCCCGCGCAGCTGGGCCGACCTGCGCATGATCGACCCGTCGATCGAGCCGTCGGACCGGCGCCCGAACTGGTGCTATCTCGGCGAGCCCGTCCGGGCCAACTACGGTGTCTTCGGCGTCGGCACGGTCAGCACGCTGCGCAGCTGGCTGTCCATGTGGAGCCTGCGCACCTCGCAGTGCACCGCCGCACCGCACCTGGCCCGGGTCACGCTGCCATCCCTGGTCGTCCACGCCACCGCCGACGCCTGCGTCTACGAGAGCGATGCCCGCGCCCTGTACGACGCGCTCGCCGCGGCGGACAAGCAGCTGGAGTTCATCCGGGCCGACCACTACCTCACTGATCCGGCTGACGCGCGGGCGCAGGCAGCTGACCTGCTCGCCGCCTGGGCGAATGGCCGCTAGCCCGGCGGCGATCGGGGCCAGCGAGCTCAGGGCGGCCGCCCTCGCCGGAACGGTGGTCACCGGCGGCGGGCGCACGATCGACGCGACGGTCATCCGCGAATGCTGCCTCGACCAGGGCGAGCGACGCGATCCGCATGGCCTGCGGCTGGCGGGGGTGTCCGTCGCCGGCCCGCTCGACCTCGCGGGCATCACCCTGCCGGTGCCGCTGCGGTTCGACCACTGCGCCTTCGACGGCCCGGTCACGGTCGAGGGCGCCGAGCTCTTCGAACTCGCCCTCACCGGCTGCTCGCTGCCGGGGCTGCTCGGCAACGGCCTGCGCCTGCGCCGCGATCTCGACCTGTCGGAGTCGCGCATCGCCGGCGCGTATCAGGCCAGCGCGAGCACATCGCGCAAAGCCGCGGTCTGGCTATGCGAGGCCACCATCGGCGGGCGGCTGCTGTGCATCAGCACCGAGATCGACGGCCAGGGCGAGCGCTCGATCCAGGCCGACCGCGCCCAGATCACCGGGGCGGTCCGGTTCATCCACCAGTTCACCGCGCGGGGAGAGATCCGCCTGCTGGAGACCGGCATCGGAGCGTCGCTGGACCTCAACGGCGCGCACATTGACGGGTCCTATTCCCAGGCGCTGGATCTCGGCAACGCGACCATCGGCGGCAGTCTGTTCCTCATCGAAGGTCCGTCCGGCCGGCGTCCCGGCATCCGCGGCCGGGTCAGCCTGACCGGACTCCATGTGGCCGGCCGTCTCCTCGTCCGCAACGCCGACCTCGCCGCGCCGGATCCGGCCGCGGGCAGTGACCTGTACCGGCTCTCACTCGAGCCGGGCATTGCCGTGCACGGCCCGCGGCTGACCGTGGATGCGGACGTCACCTTCGCCGAGCGCTGCCTGGTCACCGGCACAGTCAATTTGTTCATGAGCGACCTCGGCAGCCTGACAGTGGGCGGCGAGTGCCGCCTCGAGTCGCCCGGCCGGACCGCCCTCAGCCTGACGAACGCGCTGGTACGCGGCTCCGTCCGCATCGACCGCGGCTCGGCCGTGGCCGGCACGCTCCGGCTGGAGGGTGCCACTGTGAACGGCACGCTCGGGCTCCACGCCGCGATGCGCGCGCCGGAAAACCGCTCACTGGTGAGCGCGACTGCCGTGACCGTGGACGGCGACGTCTACCTGGAGGACCTGACCGCCGCCGGCGGCCGGCTCAACTTCCGCAGCGCGACACTCGGTCCGGTGCTGGCCGCGAACGCGCGGATTGACAACCCGGCCGCAGAGACGCTGATGCTGAGTCAGGCGAAAGTCCGCGGCTCGCTGAACCTCGTCGACGGGTTCAGCTCGGCTGGCACTGTCGAGGTGAACCTGACCCGGGTCGAGGGCCGGTTGCTGCTGAGGGACGGGACCTTTACCAGCCCGCAGCCGGGCGGACGGCCCGCTATCGAGGCCATCTCCGCCTCGGCCGCAGGCGGCATGGATCTCGGCTGGCGCGAGGCTGCGCCGGCCGTCGATTTCACCAACGCGACCACAACCTTCCTCGCCGACGATCCGGCGACCTGGCCGGAGCGGTATCTCATCAGCGGCCTGACCTACGACCGGTTCGAGCTTCCGCAGGGATCGGCGCCCCGTCCGGTCTGGGACGAGGCAGCCCGCCGGGCCTGGCTTGACCGGCAGGCGAACTTCGACTCCGGCACCTACGAGCAGGCGGCCCGGGTGTTCAGGCAGCACGGCTACGTCACCGAGGCCGAGCAGATCCTCATCGCTCAGCGCCGGCGCGCCCGCGAGGTGAGCCGGCCCGCCGCGGCCTGGCCGAGGCGGGCCGGCTCCGCGCTGTACTCGCTCGTCGGGTACGGCTTCCGGCCGCTCCGGGTCCTGTGGCTGCTGGCGGCGCTGCTGATCCTCGTCGCCGTCTCGCTCGCGGTGCCGGCGGGTCAGGCGTCGCTGCGCGCCTCGAACGGCAATGGCCAGGTCTACTCAGCCAACGGTCCTGTCGCCCTGCCGGGCCACCCCGCTCCGCCGTCGGTCACAGCCGACAGCTGCGGGGACGGCCAGGTCCGCTGCTTCAACCCGGTGCTGTACGCGGTGGACACGGTGGTGCCGCTGATCTCGCTCGATCAGCGCTCGACCTGGTATCCGGACCCGCACGCTCGCGATGGCTGGTTCATGCTCTGGTGGCTCAACGTCGCGACAATGCTCGGCTGGCTGCTGTCGTCGATTTTCGTGCTGTCGCTGGCCAAAGTGGCGCGGGCCACGTGATCAGCGGCTGTTGCCCCGTGGCCGTTTCTGGGACGATACGACCTGCGGATAGCGAAAGGGACACCTAGCCATGCAGAGCTGGATTCATGTGCTCGAGTGGCGCGCCACCGTGCGGCCTCAGGTGACCGCGCTGGCTGATGACCGGGGCGCGACCTTCAGCTACGCCGGGCTTCGCTCGGAGTATGAGCGCCGTGCGGGCGGCTGGGCCTCGCTCGGGATCGGGCCTGGCGATGTCGTTGCGGTCGTCGCGAAGAACAGCGCCGATTTCCTGGTCCAGACATTCGCGCTGCTGCGCGCCGGTGCCACGCCCGCGTTCGTGAACTGGCGGCTGTCGGCGCGCGAGCTGACCGACGTGCTGGCGCTGGTCGAGCCTGCCGCGGTCGCCGCGGACGCCGAATTCACCGCGCTGGTTGATGCCAGCCTCCCGGTGCCGGTTGTCCGGGCCGCCATCGGCGGCGGCGGCCCGTGCCGGCCGGCTGGCTGGACGGCGAGGCGCTGACCGGGCCGGTGCCGCCCCGGCCGCCGCTGTCGGGCGATGACATCCTCGCGCTGGTGCACACCAGCGGCACGACCGGCAAGGCCAAGGCGATCCCGCTGCGGCACGCTGCCCTGATGATGAGCCTGGCCGACTTCGCCATCGAGATCGGCGATCAGGTCGCAGGCTCACACCACCTGCAGATCCTGCCGCTATTCCATCTCGGCGGATTTGGCCAGTGCCTGCAGGCGCTGCTCACCGCGGGCACGGTCTATATCCACACCTGGTTCGAGCCGGCGGCAGTGATCGACGCGATCGAGCGTGACAAGATCGAGTTCTTCACCGCCGGACCGTCCCTGATCGACATGCTGGTCGCCGAGCTCGCCGAGCGGGGCTGCCGGCGCCGCCCGGCCCGACCTGAGCAGCCTGCGCGAGATCGCGTACGGCACCGCGCCGATCACGCCGGCCTCGCTGACGGCGGCGCTGGCGGCCTTCGGCTGCCGGTTCCGGCAGATCTACGGCAATACCGAGAGCCAGAGCATGATCAGCCTGCTAGCGCCCGAGGATCACGAGCCCGGCCATCCCCGGCTGGCGACCGCCGGGCGGATCAGCTTCGGCTGGGAGGTCAGGATCGTTGACCCGGCCGGCCGCGAGGTGCCCGGTGACACCGCCGGTGAACTGCTCATCCGGGGCGAGTGCCTGTTCGCGGGTTACTGGCGCGACCCGGATGCCACGGCGGCCGCGTTCGCCGATGGCGGCTGGTACCGCACCGGCGACGTGGCCAGCCTGTCCGCGGACGGCTACCTCACCATTCTGGACCGGGCCAAGGACATGATCATCAGCGGCGGGGAGAACATCTACCCGGCCGAGGTCGAGGCGGTACTCGCCGCGCACCCGGAGGTCGCCGACGTAGCGGTCGTCGGCCGGCCTGACCGCACCTGGGGCGAGGCGGTGCACGCGGTGATCATCCCGGCCGACGGGGCGGCGGCAGCGCCGGAGGAGATCATCGACTGGTGCCGGCACCGGCTGGCGCATTTCAAGTGCCCCAAGACCGCCGAGTTCACGGCATCGCTGCCGCGTACCACGACCGGCAAGGTGCTCAAGCGCGAACTTCGCGCTCAGCTTGCGGCCAGGCGGAGGCGCGGGCCGCCGTCGAGCCCGAGAAGGCGCTGCCGTGAGTCGCCGCTCGGCCTGTCGGTTGCCTCGCACAGCGGCCTCGCCGCCGGTCCCGTCGGCGAGCTAGCCGCCAGCGCGGAGGCGGCCGGCTTCAGCGCGGTGTTCGTCGCCGAGGGCCATGGCGACGCCCTCTCGCTATGCCATCCGGTCATCGCGGCCACCAGGCGGGTCCGGGTAGGGACGGCCATCGCCAACGCCGCACTGCGGCCGCCGGTGCTGGCCGCCAAGACCGCGGCTCAGCTCGATCAGGCGTCGGGAGGCCGGTTCCTGCTGGGTCTCGGGGTGGCGAACGAGGTGATGAACAGCCGGTTCGGGCTGCCGCCGTTCCGTCCCCTGGGCATGATCGGCGAGTACACCGCCGTCGTGCGGGCTGTGCTGGCCGGGCAGCCGCATGATGGCGCGCTGTTCAGGACCGGCCTGGTGCCGCTGGACAGCCCGCCCGTCAGGACCGCTCTGCCCGTTTACCTGGCGGCACTCAGCCCGCGCATGCTGGCGCTCGCGGGGCAGATCGCCGACGGGGTGATTCTCAACCTGATGTCGCCGGCGCAGGCGGCGGAAGCGGCCCGCCTGGTTCGCGAAGCCGCGGCGGCGCCGGCCGGGACCCGGCGAGCATCGAGGTCGTGTGCGTGGTGCACACCTGCCTGTCCGATGACCGGGCGGCGGCCGCCGCGGCCGCCCGCGAGGTCGTTCCGCGGTACGTGCTGCATCCGGCGGCGCCGCGCCTGTTCGGCCCGGCCGCCGTAGCCGCGGTCTCCGGACCGTTGCTGGCAGGGGACCGGGCTGGCGCGGCTGACGCCGTGCCGGAGGAGGTGGCCGGGGCGTTCGTCGCCCACGGTGATGCCGCCGACTGCGCCCGGCGGGTCGCGGAGTACCGGTCGGCCGGCATCGACCTGCCGGTGCTGTTCCCGATGCCGGTCGGCGGCGACTGGGGTTTTCAGCGGGTTATCAGCGCATTCGCAGCGACGGAGGTACCGGCATGAACGAGGACCTCGTGATCCGATTCTTCGCCGCGCTGGAGGCCGGCGACATCGAAACCGTCCGGCAGCTCTACGCGCCCGATGCGCTGATCTGGCATAACGACGATCTGCTCGAACAGAGCGTGGACGACAACCTGAAGGTGCTGCAGGGCCTGCACCGGGCGGTGTCGGGGCTGCGCTATGACGTCATCAGGCGGGCAGTCCTGCCCGACGGCGTCCTGCAGCAGCACGTGCTGCGCGGCACGCTCCCGGACGGCACGGCGGTCGAACTGCACGCGGCCATGTACCTGCAGGTGACCGACGGTCACATCAGCCGGATTGAGGAGTACCTGGATTCAGGCAAGCGCGCCACGATCAAGGCCGCCAGGGAGGCGCTGGCCAGGCAGGGCGGGTAACCGGCTGGTCAGGATGCCGATCGCGACCGCGAGAACGGCCGCGTTGTAGAAGAAGCTGAGCGCGCTGTGCACCATGACGTGCCAGCGCATGGCCGGCCGGGTCACGCTGACGTCCGAGACCGCGAATGACGTGCCGATGGTGAACGCGAAATAGAAGAAATCGGTCGAGCACAGCGGCTCACTGCTCGGAAACTGAAGGGCGGGCCCGGCCGGATCGGCAGCGCTCAGGCTCGCGTAGAAGCGGGCATAGCCGGCGTGCAGCAAGGTCCAGGCCATGATGATCGTCACGACCCCGGTCACGTGCAAGGCCGTCGTCGGGGCGTTCTCCACGGCCAGGGCCGTGGTCAGGCCGGTCAGGCTGGCCGCGAGGATGGTGAAGAACTCAAATCTCGGATCGGCGAGCGGCCGCAGGGCGACGGCCATGTCCGTCTTGCGCAGCGGCCGCGACCGCGACCCCTGGCCCCGGACGGCCAGGAAGCCGAGGGTGAGGTAAACGCTGGCTACCACGTCCCACAGGGTGAGGTAGCGGGCCTGCGACCGGTCCCCGACCGCGACGAAGGCAAAGCCGAACCAGATGGCGATCAGGGCCAGTTCAAAGGCCTTGGCGCCGAGGTAAGGGAAGATTCGGCCGGTTCGCAGCACAGGCTGATTGGTACCCCGGCCAGGAAGGCCGGCAACCTGCGCTAATGCAGGTGGATCAGGACGACGTTCTTCAGCACGATCATCAGCACCCCGAGCGCGGCCGCGAGCGCGCTGACGG
>CAWFUM010000002.1:0-57561 GCA_963818995.1 uncultured Actinomycetota bacterium
CAGCAGGTCAAGCGCGTTCCCGCCCATGATCTTGTCAATGTCGGCATTGTCCAGGCCGCGGGCCGCGAGCACGTCCGGCAGCGCCGCGAAGTCGCGGTAGTTCTCCAGGACCGGCCGGTAGTTGGCGTCGAGGTCCGTTCCGATGGCGACGTGGCCCACGCCGATCAGTTCGGCCAGCCGGAGGATCTCCCCGGCGAAGTCGTCAAGGCTGGCGCTGGTGACCCCGGATGGCCAGGCGCCGATCAGGCCGCCGGCCGAGGCCACGGCCAGGGCGTGCTGATCCGACAGCAGCCGCGGATGGTGCCGGCCGGCATGGTCCAGGTGGCTGTGCGAGATCATGACCGGCTGGCTCGAGCATTCCAGGACGCCGATCGTCGTCGCGAATGTCGCGTGCGCGCAGTCGACGATCAGGCGCAGGCGATTGCACTGCGGCCACGACCTGCCGCCCGAACGCGCTGAGTCCCTGGTGGACCGGCTCCTCGGTCTGCACGTCACCAATCTCGCTGACGCGGTAGTGGACCAGTGTCAGCGACGAGGCGCCGGCGGCACGAGCCTCCGCGAGCGGTTCCAGCCGGCCCTCGAGGAAGTCGCCGCCCTCGCAGCTGAGCAGGACGGCGGTCCGGCCGGCGGCCTGCGCGGCTTGCACCCCGGCGGCCGTGGTGACGATGTCCGCCCCGGCCGCGGCGACCAGCGCGGTCAGCCCGGCCAGCTGGCGCCGGTGGTTCTCATAGGCCTCGCCCGGCCGGAACGGGCGGCTGGCGACGAGGCCTTTCGCCTGATCGAACGCGAGCACGGCGAGGTCGGCGACGGTGGACATCGTGATGGCGGTCATGCCCGCGGCTGCGGCCTCGGCCAGCGCCGCGGCGACGGTCTCGCCGCCGAGCCGCCCGGCGAGCGGCTCGCCGCCATCGAGCCCGGTCAGGAATCCGCGGCCGGGATGGGCATGGACGTCGATCCACGGCGCCCGCGTCACTGCCATGGTCCAGACTCTAGATTCGCGGCCTTCCCGGCAGCAACGCCGGTTGCTAGCGTCCTGTCGGAGTGCCGGAACAGGCGGGAGGATGACAGCCATAGACCTCGACGGGCTGGTCGCAATCGATGTGCACGTGCACGTCGAGCAGGACGCGCACGGACGCTACGCGCTGGATGACGAGCTGCGGGCGGCCGCGGCGAAGTACTTCAAGGGCGAGCCGTATCACCCGACAGTGCCGCAGATCGCCGCCGACTACAGGAAGCAGCAGATGGCCGCGGTGATCTTCACGGTCGACGCCGGGGCGGCCACCGGCCAGCGGCCGCTGTCCAGCGAGGAGATCGCGCAGGAAGCCGCCCGGCATCCCGACGTGCTGATCCCGTTCGGCTCGGTCGACCCGGCTGGCGGGGCTGCCGCCGTCCGGGCCGCGCGCCGCCTGGTGGAGAACCACGGAGTCCGCGGCTTCAAATTTCATCCGTCCATGCAGGCCTTCGAGCCGAATGACCGGGCCGTCTACCCGCTCTACGCCGAGCTGGAAGCGCTGGGCGTGCCCGCTCTGTTTCACACCGGGCAGACCGGGATCGGCTCGGGCCTTCCCGGCGGGCGCGGCATCAAGCTGCGCTACTCCCACCCCATGCTGCTCGATGACGTCGCCGCCGACTTCCCTGGCCTGCCGATCATCCTGGCTCATCCGTCCGTGCCCTGGCAGGACGAGGCCATCGCGGTCGCCCAGCACAAGGCCAACGTCTTCATCGACCTGTCCGGCTGGTCGCCGAAGTACTTCCCGCCGCAGCTGGTCCGGGCGGCGAACACATTCCTGAAGGACAAGGTGCTCTTCGGCTCTGACTACCCGCTGATCCGGCCGGAGCGGTGGATCAGCGACTTCGCCGCCCTGGACATCCGCGACGAGGTCCGGCCACTGATCATGAAAGAGAACGCCGCCAGGCTCCTGCGCCTGGCGCCCGGGGCCGGCGGTGCGTAACGCCGGCCTCGGCTCGTGGCCGGAACGCCGGCTGCGCATGACCCCGGACCGAGACGCGATCTGGTTCGAGGGCGCCACGACGTCGCACGGCGCCTTCGCGCTGCGGGTTCGCCAGGCCGCGACCGCGCTGGCCGCCTGCGGCGTGCGGCCCGGCGACCGGGTGGCCTGGTTCAGCGCGAATCACCCGTCCGCGCTGGAGACGCTGTACGCCTGCGGTCAGCTCGGCGCGATCTGGGTGCCGCTCAACGCCCGGCTCACCGGGCCCGAGGCGCACTACATCCTCGAGCACTCCGGCGCGTGCGTCGTCGTGCACGGCAGTGCCCAGAGCACGCAGGCTTCAGCCCTGGCGGGCCAGCTGCCGGGAGGTCAGGTGCTGGATCGCCATCGAGCCGCCGGCGGACGGTGCCGCGCCCGCGTCCCTGCCCGTACGGGGACCTGGTCGCGGCCGCCGACCCGGTACACCGCGACGAGCCGGTCAGCCTGGCTGACCCGTGCCTGATCATGTACACCTCCGGCACGACCGGGCGGCCCAAGGGCGCGGTTCTGACCCACGGCAATATGACCTGGAACGGGGTCAGCCAGCTGCTCGGCTTCGACTTCGGCGCGCGGGAGCGAACCCTGGCGCTGGCGCCGCTGTTCCATATCGGCGGCCTCAACGGCACGGTCAACCCGACCCTGCTGCGCGGCGGCAGCGTGATCGTGGTCCGGAGCTTCGACCCGGCCGCCACGCTCGAGATCATCGTCCGGCAGCGCGTCAGCTCGTTCTTCGCCGTTCCCACCATGCTCGACGCGCTCGCCCGCGAGCCCGGCTTCGCGACCGCGGACCTGTCGGCGCTGCGCACCGTGGCCGCGGCGGGCGCGCCGCTGCCACTGCCGACGCTGCGCGCCTGGCTGGCCCGCGGGATGACGGTGCAGCAGGCGTACGGCATGACCGAGGCGGCCCCCGGCTGCACGGTGCTGGACTCGGCCGACGCGGAGCGCAAGGCCGGGCTCGGCCGGAAAGCCGGTGTTCTTCACCGATCTGCGGGTCGTCAGGCCGGATGGCACCGACACCGCGCCGGACGAGACCGGCGAGGTCATCGTCTCGGGCCCGAACATCATGGCCGGCTACTGGCGGGATCCCGGCCGGACCGCCGAGGTGCTGGCCGGCGGCTGGTACCGCACCGGGGACGCCGGGGCCCTGGACGCCGAGGGCTTCCTGTACATCCGCGACCGCTACCAGGACATGATCATCTCGGGCGGCGAGAACGTGTACCCGGCCGAGGTCGAATCGGCGCTGCTGGGGCTTCCCGGCATCGCCGAGGCCGCGGTCATCGGCGTTCCCGACCCGCAGTGGCAGGAGGTCGGGCTCGCCGTTCTGGTGATCTCCCCCGGCACGCCGGCTGATCCGGCCGCGATCACCGCCGCGCTGCGCGGGGAACTGGCGGCCTTCAAGATCCCGCGCCACTTCCGGTTCGCCGACGCGCTGCCCAAGACCGCGACCGGCAAGATCCGCAAGTCGGACCTGCGGGCACAGTTCGCGCCCGCCCCGGCGGATCCGCGGGAGCAGCCGCCCGGCTGACGGCTACCGCCCGGTCCAGGAGCTGATCTCGACGCCGTCCTCGACCGGGAACGACACGGTCACGTACCCGTTCGACGGCTCCCGGACGTACTCGAGGTATCCGGCCATGCTGGCGAAGCTGCTGTCGTCGGCGGCGACGAGAGCGCCAGGGGCGAGCTTGGGCTCGAGCAGCCGCAAAACCGGCAGGCAGAGGTCCTTCCAGCCGTCGAGCAGCACCAGCCCGACCGGGCCGGGGAGGTCAGCGAGAGTCTGCCGCGCGTCGCCGGCGAGGATCGTCACGACCCCGGCGACGCCTGCCTCCTGCAGGTTCGCCTGCGCCGCCTTGACCTTCCTGGCGCTCAGCTCGGTGGTCACGACCCGGCCGGTTCCGTTGTCGGTGACCGCGGCGGCCAGGTAGATGGTGGAGATGCCGAACGACGTCCCGAACTCCACGACGGTCTGCGGGCGGCTGGCCCGGACGAGCGCGTACAGAAGCTGGCCGGCCTCGGGCGAGATCGGGATATAGACATCCTGCAGGGCGCGGGAGTGGTCGGAGGCCGGCGCCTCGGCCCAGGACGACAGTCCCGGCGGCGGCGCGATGCGGCGCTGGTCATCGCGGGCGGCGTCGGCGAACATGCGGGTGAGCGTCGCGCTGACCTGAGGCGTAGCGAGTGAGTTAGCCATGACCTCAACCTAGACGCAACGTTGCGCGGCTGGCCGTGCTCGAAGCCGCCGATGATCTGCTGGCTGAGCGCGGCTTCGAGAGCGACCTGACCATCGAGGGCATCGCGGCCAGGGCCGGAGTGGCCAAGCAGACCATCTGCCGCTGGTGGGATTCGAGGAGCGCCGGCAGCCCTTCCTGCGCGCCCGGCAGCGCGGCGAGATCTCCGGCGATCAGGACATCGAGCTGGCACTCGACGAGCTCACCGGGCCCGTCTACTACCGGGTGCTGATGACCAGGCAGCCCGTTCCGCGCTCGTTCACCGATGCCCTGGTCGACCGGTACCTGGGCCGCCAGGAGACCTGATGACGCTGTCGCTCAGCTAGCCGCCACAGAGCGGGCAGGCGCGCTGCGGCGTTCAGCCTGGTTTCTCCGGCACCCGGCGCAAAGCTGCCCACCGCGTATGCTGACGTCACTGCATCCGTTTTGGCAGCCTGAACGAGTTCCGGACCTGGTCCAGCCCACGCGCCCGGGCTGAGATCCGCTTCGCTGCATCGTTGAGATCGCGAGGCGACCGATGAGCGCGACCACGAGCGACCGGGCTTCAGGCAGCTTCAGGCGCTGGCGGCGGGTGGCCGGCACCGCCGCCTCGGCGATCCTCGTCGCCGCCATCTTCGCTTTCGCGCTCCCGCATTTCGCGTCCTACCGCAGCGTCTGGGCCAGCGTCCAGGCGATGACCTGGCCGCACGTCCTGCTTGTCCTCATCGCGGCAGCCGCCAGCCTGGCCGGAGGCTGGCTGGTGATCTGCTCGATCCTGCCGTCGGTACGGTTCCGCGAAGCGGCCGTGGTCAACCTCGGCTCGACCGCCGTGGCTAACACGCTTCCCGCTGGCGGAGCCCTGGCCATGGGGATTAGCTGGACCATGCTGTCCGGCTGGGGCGTCAGTGCCGCCGACTATGTCCTGTACACGCTGGTCTCGGGTATCTGGAATGTCTTCGCCCGGCTGGGCCTGCCGGTCATCGCCCTGCTGCTCATCATGACTGTCAGCAGGCCGGAGGCGGGCTTGCTGGCCGGCGCCGTGGCAGGCCTGATCCTGCTCGTGATCGTGGCCGCCGGGTTCGGGCTCCTGCTGCGGAGCGAGTCCTGTGCCGTCCGCGCGGACGCGGCGCTCCAGCGGCCGCTCGCCCTCGCCTGCCGCCTCGCGCGCAGGCCCCCGCCATCGTCGGCGGCCGGCTCCCTGCAGGGCTTCCGGGCCCGGGCGTCCGCGCTTCTCGCGCGCCGGGGCTGGCGGATCACCGCCGCCACGGTCGCGAGCACCCTCGCCTTGTGGCTGGTCCTGCTCGCGAGCGTGCGCGGCGTGGGCCTGTCCCAGGCCGAGGTTCCCTGGCAGACCTGTCTGGCGGCGTTCGCCTTCGTCCGGCTGCTCACCGTGCTGCCGATCACCCCGGGCGGCGCGGGCATTACCGAGCTTGGTCTCGTCGGCATCCTGGCCGCCGGCGCCGGCCACGCCGTCGCCGGGCAGATCACCGCCGCCGTGCTGCTCTACCGGGCCGTCACCTACCTCCTGCCCATCCCGGCCGGGGCGGTGGCCTGTCTCGCCTGGCGTTACCTGCCTGCCCTCAAGCGGCGCGGCGGCAGCAGGTCATGGAGGACCCTCAGGCCCGCAGATCAGGATCCCGCCCTGGGCGCGCTGGCGGCCAGCCCGCAGGCGGCGGGGCCGCTGGCGGCCGGCGTGACGCCGGAGGCCGCAGCGGTCGTCAACCCGGGCTGACGGTAACAGCGAGCCCGGGCCCGGCATCTCATGAGGCGATCTTGTCCAGCTCGGCCAGCTCGCCGGCCGACAGCGACAATGCGGCGCCGGCGACGTTCTCGCGCAGGTGCGCGACCGACGAGGTACCGGGAATGAGCAGGATGTTCGGCGAGCGCTGCAGCAGCCAGGCCAGCGCGACGGCCATCGGCGTGGCACCGAGGCGCGTGCTGACCGAGGTCAGCTCCTGCGACTGCAGCGGGCTGAAGCCGCCGAGCGGGAAGTACGGCACGTAGGCAATGCCCTGCGCGGCCAGCGCGTCGATCAGATCGTCGTCACCACGGTGGGCCAGGTTGTAGAAGTTCTGCACGCACACGACCGGCGCGATCGACTGGGCTTCGGCGATCTGCTCAGCGGTGACCGTGCTGAGCCCGAGGTGCCGGATCAGGCCGTCCCGCTGCAGGTCCGCGAGCACGCTGAACGGCCCGGCAATGGATCCCGGAGCCGGGCTGTCCAGGCCGCCGACGCGCAGGTTGACCACGTCAAGCGCGTCCAGCCCGAGGTGGTCCAGGTTGTCGTGCACGGCCTGGCGCAGCTGCTCGGGCGCGAGCGCGGGCGGCCAGCCGCCGTCGGCGTCCCGCAGCGCGCCGACCTTGGTGACGATATGCAGAGACCCGGGGTACGGCCGCAGGGCCTCGGCGATGATCTCGTTGGTGACGTACGGGCCGTAGTAGTCGCTGGTGTCAATATGGGTGATGCCGAGGTCCACCGCCGCGCGCAGAACCGCGACCGCGGCCTCGCGGTCGGCAGGCGGCCCGAACACGTGCCGGGCCGGCCAGCTGCATCGCGCCGTAGCCCATGCGGGCCACCGTCACGTCGCTGGCCATCGCGAAAGTCCCGCCGGGAAGCGTCGTCGCTGCCATCAGAATGTCTCCTCGTGCCCGTTCTTGCCGGTTCGGCTGGTGGTAGATAACGCTGCGCTCGAAGTTAGCGCGGACCGCGGATCACGGACGCAAGGGGTCGGGTCCGGCCCTCGCGTGACTGACGGCCGGGAAGGTGCTGTGCTAGTCACGTGACGAGCCAATCGACTGCCGGATTTAATGCGCTGCCCGAGGACTGGGCCTCCGATCCCGGACTGATCGCGGGACTGCGCGTAGACGACGATGATGAGCACGACGACCCGGTTCTGCGCTGGCCGGACGGCCGGGTCGTCGACACCTGGCGCGAGGACTACCCGTACCCGGAGAAGATGACCAGGGACGAGTATGAGCACCGCAAGCGTCCGCTGCAGATCGAACTGGTCAAGCTGCAGAACTGGGTCAAGTCCACCGACCAGCAGATCGTGATTGTGTTCGAGGGGCGCGACGCGGCCGGCAAAGGCGGCACGATCAAGCGGTTCACCGAGCACCTGAACCCGCGGGGCGCCACCGTTGTCGCACTGGCCAGGCCGAGCGAGCGGGAGCAGACCCAGTGGTACTTCCAGCGATACGTGCCGCATCTGCCCGCGGCGGGCGAGATCGTCATGTTCGACCGCTCCTGGTACAACCGGGCGGGCGTGGAGCGGGTCATGGGCTTCTGCACCGAGGAGGAGTACTGGGAGTTCATGCGGGAGGCACCGGAGTTCGAGCGCATGCTCGTCCGTTCCGGCCTGCACCTGACCAAGTTCTGGTTTTCGGTGACGCCCTCCGAGCAGCGGACCCGGTTCATCATCCGCCGGGTCGATCCGGTCCGGCAGTGGAAACTGAGCCCGATGGACATCGAGTCCCTGGACAAGTGGAACGCCTACACCGCGGCCAAGGAGGCGATGTTCCACTACACCGACAGCGCGCCCGCGCCGTGGACGGTGGTCAAGAGTAACGACAAGAAGCGGGCCAGGCTTGAGGCGATCAAGCACGTCCTGAGGAAATTCGACTACGACGGCAAGGACGCGGAGGTCATCGGGGAACCGGACACGACCCTCATCGGACCGCCGTCAGCGCTGTCCGAGCACAACCCCGACATCTCCTTCCCCCGCCTGTAAACCGGGCAGCCGCTGCCTGCTCGCTGGCTCGGGCGGCCGGCCATCAGGGGCGGCCGCCGGATGACGAGCAGGTCTGGATGGCTTCACCAGGCCAGCGTCCGGCCTGCCGGCGCGCGCGGACCGGGGCGGCGAGAGACAATCGGCTATGGCCGAACCCGCCAGCGAATCGTCGTTCTCCCTGCGCACAGCGTGGGCCGACAACCTCCAGACTCCGCTGCGCCAGTTCCTGCGAACCGAGACCGGCGGATCAGCGGTGCTGCTGGCGGCCACTCTCGCGGCGCTGATCTGGGCAAACGCCGACTCGGCGGGCTACGCCTCGGTCTGGCACACCGAGCTGGTCGTCAGATCAGGTGACCGGAGCCTGACCGACACCTGGCAGGGCTGGGTGAACTCCGGGCTCATGTCCTTCTTCTTCCTGGTCGCTGGCCTGGAGGCCCGCCGGGAGTTCGACATGGGCGAGCTGCGCGAGCGACGGCGGCTGGCGCTGCCGGTCGTGGTCGCGCTCGGCGGCATGATCGTTCCCGTCGCGATTTACCTGGCCATCAACGCCGGCCGGACCTCCGAAGCCGGCTGGGGAACGGCCATGTCGACGGACACCGCCTTCGCCCTCGGTGTCCTGGCGCTGGTCGGCACCGGCGTGCCCGATCGGGTCCGTACCTACTTGCTGACCTTCGCGCTGGTCGACGACGTGGCCGGGATCATCGTCATCGCCGTCTTCTTCACCACGCGCATTGACGTCGTCGCGCTGGCGGTCGGCGTCGTGGTCCTGGCCGGCGTCCTGATCGCCAGGCGGCGCGGCGTCCGCAACGGCGCCCTCTACTTCGTTCTCGGCGTCCTCGCGTGGGTCGCGTTCTTCAAATCGGGCATCGATCCGGTCATCGTCGGCCTCGCGATGGGCCTGCTCGCGCTCGCCTATCCCGCGACGCGCCGTGACCTGGAGCAGGCGTCTGAACTGTTCCGTCAGTTCAGGGAGCAGCCGACGCCGGAGCTGGCGCGGATCGCCAGGGAGAGCGTGCGGACGGCGATCTCGCCCAACGACCGGCTGCAGCAGATCTACCACCCGTGGACGAGCTACCTGATCGTGCCGCTGTTCGCGCTCGCTAATGCCGGCATCACCGTGAGCGGAAGCTTTCTCGCCCATGCTTTCAGCTCCCCGATCACGCTCGGGATCCTGATCGGCTATGCCGTCGGGAAGCCGGTCGGAACCGTTGCCGCGGCCGCGGTACTCGCGCGCGTCTCCGGCGGCCGGATCCGCCCGCCTGTCGGCTGGGCTGCGGTCCTCGGCGCCGGGACGATCGCCGGCATCGGCTTCATCGTCTCGCTGCTGATCGCGTCACTGGCGTTTCACGGCACCGCGCTGGCCGAGGCTAAAGTCGGCGTGCTGTCGGCCGCTATCGGCGCCTCGCTGCTGACCTGGCTCGTCTTCCGCATCACCGCCTTGCTGCCCAAGCGGCGCCGGCTGCGCGCCCTGCTCGGTACCGGGGAAGCCATCATCGATCTCGCGGTGCCGGTCGATCCGGAGCACGATCACATCCGCGGGCCGGCGAAGTCGCCGGTGACCCTCGTCGAGTACGGCGACCTTGAGTGCCCGTTCTGCGGCCAGGCCGAGGCCGTCGTGCGGGAGCTGCTGGCGGATTACGGGGATCTGCGCTACGTATGGCGGCATCTGCCGCTCACCGACGTGCATCCGCACGCCGAGCTTGCCGCCGAGGCGGCTCGAGGCGGCAGCGCGGCAGGATGCCTTCTGGGAGATGCACGACCTGCTGCTGGCCCACCAGGACGCGCTGACGGCCAGGCAGCTGGTGAGCTACGCCGAGCAGATCGGCCTGGACATCCCCCGGTTCATCCGCGACCTGCGTGCTCGCGCCGGGCGGCCCAAGATCGAGCGCGACATCGACTCGGCCGATCTCAGCGGCGTGTCCGGCACGCCTACCTTCTTCATCAACGGGAAACGGCATCACGGCGCGTACGACATCGAGACGCTGTCGGCCGCGGTCCAGACGGCGCGCGTGCAGGGGCTCCTCAGCGCCAGCGCCCGCTCCTAGCCGCGCCGGGCCCGCCGCTGAGCCGAGCCGAGCCCGCATCCCCGAGCCCGAGCGCCCGTCCTGGTGCGGGCACCCGCGCGCAGTATATATAAGCACTGTTATAGTGCTGTCATAACCTTGCGAGAGAGAGGCATGCGATGCCGGACCGGCGTTATCCCGAGATCGAGCCGTACGCCAGCGGGCTCCTCGATACCGGCGACGGCAACCGCCTGTACTACGAGATGTGCGGGAACCCGGCCGGCAAGCCCGCGCTCGTCCTGCACGGCGGGCCCGGCTCCGGCTGCAAGCCCTTCATGCGCCGCTATTTCGATCCGGCCGCGTACCGGATTGTGCTGTTCGACCAGCGGAACTGCGGCCGCAGCACGCCCCGTGCCAGCGACCCCGCGGTCAGCCTCGACGCCAACACCATGCCGCACCTGATCGCCGATATCGAGCGGCTCCGCGAGCAGCTGGGCATCGGCCGCTGGCTGGTGTACGGCACGTCCTTCGGCTGCGCGCTCGCGCTCGCCTACGCCGAGCAGCACACCGGGCGCGTCAGCGAGCTGATCGTGACCGGGACCGCGACCGGCCGTCAGTGCGAAGTCGACCTGCTGACCCGCGGGCTCGGCGGCATCTTCGCGGCAGCCTTCGCGCGGTACCGCGACGGCGTCCCCGCCGCTGACCGGGACGGTGATCTCGCCGCCGCCTACAGCCGGCTGCTCAGCGATCCCGACCCCGGCGTCCGCGCCCGGGCGGCACGGAACTGGTGCGACTGGGAGGAGGCGATGGTGCCGACGTCGGGCCATGACCCGCGGTATGACGACCCGGCGTTCCGGCTGTGCTTCGCCCGCCTGGTGACGCATTACTGGAGCAACGGGCATTTCCTGCCCTACTGACGGCGTGCTGCTGGCGCAGGCTGGCCAGCTCGGGCCCGTTCCCGGCATTGTCGTCCAGGGGAACCTCGACCTGATGAACCTGCTCGGCACGCCGTGGGAGCTGACGGCCGCGTGGCCGGGCAGCGAGCTCGTGCTCGTCGGCGATGCGGGTCACGGCGGGAGCACCGCGATGACCGCGGCGATCGTCGCCGCGACCGACCGCTTCGCCCGCCGAGGACGGGAACGACGGTGCCTGAGCCCGCTGCCACCGGCCCGGCCGCGGACGGCAGGCGGGGCCCCAGGCCCGGCGACCCGGACGCGCTGGTCGGCCTCGGCACCCTGCTCCGGCACGTCCTCGACGTCATGGACGCCGACATCGCCACAGTGCTCGCCGACCTCGGAACGCCCGGCTACCGGCCGCGGTTCAGCCCGGTCGTCCGCGCCCTCGTCGCGCTCGGCCCGGTGCCGATCCGCGACCTGGCGAGCGCCCTGGCGGTGACCCACTCGGCCGTGAGCCAGACGGTCGCGCAGATGGCCGAGCGCGGGTTCGTCACGCTGCAGCCGGGTACGGACGCCCGGCAGCGGGTCGTCCACCTGACGGCGAAGACGCGGGCGCTGCTGCCGACCATCGAGGCCGAATGGGCAGCCACCGCGGCCGCTGCCGCCGAGCTGGACGCCGAGCTGCCGTTCCCGCTCACCGACCTGGTCCCCGCCGTCGCCGCGGCGCTGCACCGCCGCTCCTTCCGGCAGCGGATCGCCGAATCGGCCTGGGCGCGCGAGCATCCGGAGTTCACCGACGCGCTGGCCGCGGGCCGGCTCGCGGTGAGGCTTCGCGCAGTGAGGCTCAGCGCGGTCAGGGGCCGCGCGGCGAAGCTCGGGGCCGGGCTGCTCACCGACATCACGCCGCTGCGAACCTCACCGCAGTTCCGGCGGCTGTTCCTCGGCAGCGTGCTGTCCATCATCGGCAGCTCATTCACCAGTTACGCCGTTCCGCTTCAGGTCTACAACCTCACTCACTCCCCGCTCGCGGTCGGCTCGATCGGCGTGGCCGCCCTGCTCCCGACGCTCACGGTCGGCCTGCTCGGCGGCTCGGTGATCGACGCCGTCGACCGGCGCAAGCTCGTGCTGATCACCAGCAGCGCCCTCGAGCGTCGTGTCCGTCCTGCTGGCCGTGCAGGCGATCGCCGGGCTCCGCCTGCTGTGGCTGCTGTACGCGCTGGTCGCCGTCCAGTCGGCGCTGGCCGCGGTCAACGCGCCCGCGCGGCGCACCTTCGTGCCGAGCCTGCTGGAGCCGGGCCTGCTCACCGCCGGCCTGGCGCTGAACCGGCTCGGATTCCAGCTCGCGCTGGTGGCCGGGCCGGCCCTGGCCGGGCTGGTCACCGCGGCCGCGGGCGGCCATCTGCAGGCCTGCTACCTGATCGACGCGGTGAGCTTCGGCGGCGCGCTCTACGGGGTGGCCGGCCTGCCGCCGATGCCGCCGCTGGCCGGGGCCCTGCGACCCGGCCTGCGCGCGGTCGGGCAGGGGCTGCGCTTCATCCGGCGCAGCCAGGTGCTGTCCGGGGCATTCCTGGCTGACCTGAACGCGACCGTCCTGGCACTCCCGGTGGCGCTGTTCCCGGCGATCAATGCCGAGCGCTTCGGCGGCAACCCGGTCACGCTCGGGCTGTTCATGACCGCGATCGGCGGCGGGGGCGTGCTGATCTCAGCCGTCTCCGGCCCGCTGCGCCGCGTCCGGCGGCCCGGCCTGGCCATGCTGGTCACCGTCGGGGTGTGGGGAGCCGCGTTCGCCGGGTTCGCCGTTGCCCGCAGCCTGTGGCTGACACTCGGGCTGCTCGCGGTCGCGGGCGCCGCCGACACCATCACGGTGGTCCTGCGCGGCCTGATCGTGCAGGCGGTGACCACGGACGCCCTGCGCGGGCGGCTGACGTCCGCCGAGTACGTGATCGGCATGGGCGGCGACTCACTCGGCAGCCTGGAGTCCGGGGCGCTCGGCTCGCTGACCTCGCCGGTGATCAGCGCGCTGGCCGGCGGACTCGCGTGCCTGGCGGTCAGCGCCGTGCTGGGCCTGGCGCTGCCGGCGTTCGCGCGGTACCGGCCTGAGCCCGGCCCGGCTGGACCGGGACGGCGCCGGCGAGTTTGCGACGTCAGGACCAGCCAGCGGCTAACTCACTGGATCGCCGGCCGAACATCAGGTAGGCATGGCCGTATGACGAGCGAGCCGGCGCAGCACGAGGTTGCGCGGTACTGGCAGCACGCCGCCGTCGAGGGCGTCGACCTGCTCCGCGCGCGGTATGTCACGCACCGGTACGGCCGTCACGCGCACGAGACCTACACCCTCGGCCTGATCGAGGCGGGCGTCGAGGAGTTCGACTACGGACGCGACCTGCTGCGGGCAGGGCCAGGTGCGGTCGCGCTGCTGAACCCCGACGTGGTGCACACCGGTCAGGCGGCGACTCCGTCTGGGTGGACGTACCGCGTCCTGTATCCCCAGGTCAGCGTCGTGACGGCGGTGGCGGCCGAGCTCGGCTGGGGGTCGGGCACGCCGCAGTTCCCGCAGACGGTGGTGTACGACCCGGACAGCGCGGTGCTGCTGCGCAGTGCCCACCGGGCCGCCGAGCACGGGGACCAGCTGGCGTCATCGAGCCTGCTCACGACGGCCCTGGCCGGGTTGCTGCGCAGGCACGCTGCGCCCGCGCCGGAGGCAGGCCGGAGCTCGGCGCGGTACGCGCCCGGCGCCGTGTCCGTCGTCCGTGACCTGCTCGCGGACCGGATGGCCGATCCGCCCAGCCTGGCCGAGCTGGCCGCGCTCACCGGGCTCAGCCAGTTCGCGCTGCTGCGCGCTTTCCGCGGTGCGACCGGCCTGCCTCCGCACGCTTACCTGAATCAGCTGCGGGTCCGCCGGGCCCGGAGGCTGCTCGACGAGGGCCTGCCGCCGGCCGAGGTCGCGGCCAGGACCGGGTTTGCCGACCAGGCCCACCTGACCCGGCACTTCAAGCGAGTGGTCGGCGTCCCGCCCGCCGCCTACCAGCGGGAGCGCTTCCAGCGCGCCAGCTAGACCTGGTGCGCGGCCGCCTGCTCGTACAGCACCTCGGGCGCCATGTCGATGTCACCAGGCCAGATGACAGTGCCGTGATCGACGCTGACGAGCCGGAAGAACTCGGGATCGCTGAGCGGCTGGAATACCTGGGCCTCGGGCAGGCCCCGGAGGTCGGTCAGGTCGACGTCGCCGACCAGGCCGTTGTCGAAGGTCAGGCGCAGGTAGTAATGATCAAGGACCTCGACGGCGGTGATGCGGCGGACCTGGCCGTGCTCGCTCTCGTGGGCCTGAAGGCCGTCGAGAATGCGCTGGTCGCGGTCGAGGATGCGGCGGACCGCGGCCATGAACTCCGGGTCGTCGCGGGCCTCATCGATCTCGGCCAGCAGGCGCAGCTTCCTGTCATCCACGGACCGATCATAGCCAGTCGAAATGCCCGGCGTGGCCTGTGACCTGCAGTTCCCGGTGACGGCTGGGCGCCGGCCCGGTCGCGGCGGCCGGTAGCGCTGCCAGCCCGCCGTCCCGCGGTCGCAAGAACGTACAAGACCGGCCGGCCGGGACAGCCGTACGTTAGCGGCCATGCCAGCGCCGACATCTGACTCAGTCGTGCCGTCATCCGGCGGCCAGGCTGCGCTCAGCGCCGGCACCGGGCCAGCCCGCCCGGCCCGTCCGGGACGGGATCGCCCTCGGGCTGGCCGTGGGCGTCTCCGGCCTGGCGTTCGGCGCGGCGGCAGTCAGTTCCGGCCTCAGTGCCTGGCAGGCCTGCGCGCTCAGCGTGCTGGCCTTCACCGGGGCCTCCCAGTTCGCGCTCGCGGGCGTCATCGCCAGCGGCGGCAGCCTGCTGGCCGGAACTGCGGGCGCGGTCCTGCTCGGCAGCCGGAATTCGCTGTACGGCCTCCGCCTCGCGGACATCCTGCGGCCGCGCGGGCCGGCTCGCTTCCTGACCGCACTCGGCGTCATCGACGAGACCACCGCCGTCACGCTCGCCCAGCCCGACCCGGCCTCGGCCCGGACGGCGTTCTCCGCCACCTTCTGCTGCCTGTACCTGACCTGGAACCTCGCGACTCTCGGCGGGGCGCTCGGCGCCGGGCGGATCGGGTCACCGCAGACCTTCGGTCTTGACGTCGTCGGGCCGGCCGCGTTCCTGGCCCTGATCTGGCCGCGGCTGCGGGCCGGGCGGACCGAGAGGCTGGTGGCGCTGGCCGCCGTCGCGATCGCGCTCGGCACCACCCGGCTGCTGCCCGTCGGGGTCCCGGTGATACTCGCCTCGACCGCGGCACTGGCCGGGGCGCTGGCCAGCCCGCCGGCGCAGCAGCAGGATTCACCGGCGGCCCGCGGGTCCCGGCAGTCAGCAGGCGCCGGGCGCGCCGCCGTCCCCGGCCGGGCCATGAGCGGCATCTGGATCGCGGTGCTCGCGACCGCGGCCGGCTGCTATGCGTTCAAGCTGGCAGGCCTCACGGTGCCGCAGCGCGTGCTGGCCAGCCCGAGAGTGCGCCGGTTCGCCGAGCTCGTGCCGGTCGCGCTGCTGGCCGCGCTGTCAGCCGTGCAGGCGTTCACCAGCGGGCAGTCCTTCGCTCTGGACCCGGCGCGGCTGGCCGGACTGGGCGCGGCGGTCGCGGCGCTGCTGCTGCGCGCGCCGTTCCTGATCGTGATCGTCGTGGCGGCCGGCACGGCGGCGGCACTGCGGGCCGCGGGCGTCTCCTGACCGGGCAGGTGCGCGCCCGCGAGGTAAAGTCGCCGGGTGACTATCGGCGTGGAAGTTCTCGGCGACGTAACTGACGAGGTAGTCGAGGCGCTCAACCGCCTGCTGCCGCAACTGTCGGCCTCCGCGAAACCGCTCGACGCAGCCACGATCACGGCCCTGGCCGCGTCTCCGGCCGTGACCGTGCTGCTCGCCCGCAGCGATGACCGGATCGCGGGCTCGCTAACGCTGGCGATGTTCCCGATCCCGACCGGGCTGCGGGCCTGGATCGAGGACGTCGTGGTCGATGACGCCGCCCGCGGGCAGGGCATCGGCGCCATCCTCACCCGGGAGGCGCTGCGCCTGGCGCGGGAAGCAGGCGCCCGGACGGTCGACCTGACGACGCGCCCGTCGCGCGCCGCGGCGGGCCGCCTGTACGAGCGCGAAGGGTTCACCCGGCGGGACACGCGCATGTACCGGTACGCCTTCGACTGACGCGCCAACCGCGACGGCAGCGGCAGCGGCGCCCGCGATGGCGACGACGGCGGCGCCCGGCCAGCCGGGCGCCGCCGCGCGGCCGTAACCCTGCGGGACCTACAGCTTGAGCATCCGCTTGACGCTGTCGAGCCCCTTGGCGAACGGGTCGTTGTCTGGCATCTGGCCCTGCGGCGTCGCCTGGTTCACCATCTCCGGCAGCGCCTTGGCCACCTGCTCGCTGGCCTCCTGATCGGAGATCCCGGCCTGCTGGGCCATCTGGTGCAGTTCGCCGGGATCCATGGCCTTCTGCACCTGAGCGCCGCTGACCGGCTGGTTCTCCCCGGTGCCGATCCAGGACTGGACCTGCTGGCCGAGCCCGCTGCTGCTTAGCCTGGACGTAAGGCCCGTCAGGCCGCCGCTGGAGCTGAACATCTTCTGGAGCGAGGCCAGGCCGCCTTCCTCGCCTTCCTTGCCACCGAGCTTGGCCGTGATGTCATCGAGAAACCCCATGACTCTCCCCCCCCGTTTGGTGACAAATCTCCATCGGACCGTGACATTGCAGCACCGATACGAGGGTTGTTCCCGGCCTGGCCGGGGCTACCCGGCAGGCAGGCGGCCGCTAGCCGGCCGCGAGCTCGGCCACGGCGGTGAGCAGGCGGTCGACCTCGGCGCTGTCGTTGTAATGGACCAGGCCGGCCCGGACCGCGCTGCCGGCCTCCCTGATGCCGAGCACTCCGGTCAGCTCGTAGGCATAGTTGTCGCCGTTCCAGACATTGACCTTCCGGCTGGCCAGGTACTCGGCTACCTGCAGCGGAGTGCGGCCCCTGACCGTGAAGTACGCGGTCGCCGTCCGGCTGGCGGCGCGGCCGTAGGTCTGCACGTGCGGCATGCTGGCCAGCCCCGCGAGCATGACCTCGAAGAGTTCTTGCTCGTGCTGGCTCACGGCCGTCATCGACGTCAGGATGCGTCCCCTCAGGCTGGCCGCGCCGGGGTCGGCCCCGTTTCCGCCCTGGCCGGTACCCGGCAGCTCGGCCAGCGACGCCAGGTGCAGCACGGCGGCGGTGACGCCGGCGAGGCTCGCGAACGGCAGCGTGCCCAGCTCGAACCGGTCCGGCACCGTGTCCGGGGCCGGCTTGAGCTTGTCCGGGCGCAGCCCCTCGAGCAGGGCCGGGTCAGCGACGACGGCGCCGATATGCGGACCCGACCACTTGTAGGCGCTGGTGACGTAGAAATCGGCGCCGAGCACGTGCACGTCTACGGGAACGTGCGGGGTCGCGTGCACGCCGTCGACGTAACTGAGCGCGCCGGCTTCCCGTGCCAGCCTGGTGATCGCGGGCACGTCCGGGCGGGTTCCGATGATGTTGCTGGCCGCGGTGACGGCGACCAGCCGGGTCCGCTCGGTGATGAGGTCGCGGTACTGCCCGGCCGGGAGCTCGCCGGTCGCGGGATCGACCGCGGCCCAGCGAACTGTGGCCCCGGCGCGTTCAGCCGCCTGCACCCAGGGCCGCACGTTCGCGTCATGGTCAAGCCGCGAGACCACGATCTCGTCACCGGGCTTCCAGTCCTTAGCCAGCGTTCCGGCCACGCGGTAGGTCAGCGTGGTCATGTTGGGACCGAGGATGACGCCATCCGCGTCACCGCCGGTCAGGGCGGCGACTGCGGCCCGGCAGGCGGCCGTGATCGCGTCTGTCCGCTCGCTGGCCGGGAATGCGCCGCCCGCATTGCCGAGACCGGCCGCCTGGGCCTGGCTGATGGCCTCGATCACGCTCACAGGGACCTGGGTGCCCGCGGCCCCGTCGAGGTAGGCGTAACCGTCGGCCAGTGCGGGATAGCAGGCCCGCACTGCCGCTACGTCAAGCTTCACCCGTCAGTCCCTCCGTCGGCGGCGCAGCCGCGCGGGCCATCCGGCCCACGACGACCGCAGGGCTCGCGGAGCCCCGCGGGCGGCGTTCAGCCGCCCGGACGCCGCGAGCACAGCATGCCAGGGATCGTAATGCCGCACCGCGCGGGCTCCCGGTGAGCCCGACGGAACTGGCAGATGCGGCATTCCCGCCCGCCAGCCCGCCAGCACGGCCGCTGGATCGGCGGGCCGGTAGCTGACGCCCAGAGCCGCGGCCAGGTCCCAGGCGTGCAGGTGCCACTCGGCACAGGCGGCCCCGGCCATGCCGCCGACGGTCACCACGGTGTCGCGGTACTGGTGGTGCGGCAGATCCCAGACGGCGCTGAGCCTGGTCGCGTACAGCCGGGCCGAGACAGCGAAACCCGCGATGTGCTGAGCCGGCGGCGCATCGGCGAGGGCGGCCAGTTCAGCGGCGTTCTGCCGGGCGAGCTTGCGGCCGAGCGTGTCCCGGTGCGCGCCGGTGGCCATGAGCCGCGCGTAGCGGCTGACCGGCGCCTCGTCCAGGTACTCATGAAAGTCATCGGCCACGCACCGCAGGTGGCCCGCGAGCTCGAACGCGCGCCACTCCGGGCAGGGCGTCTGGGCCCCCCAGGAGGCGTCGTCGAATTCCTCGGCCAGCTGGCAGATCGCCGCGACCCCCGCGTCGTAAGCAGCTAAAACCGGAACCGGCTCGCGTAGCGGCGCTGACAGCCCACGGAAATGGGTGCGCTCCACGGGCCCCCTCCAAGCCAAAACTCCGGCACTAAACGCGAGCCGTCGTCTGGCCAGAGTGCCAGAGTTACCCGCAGTTCGCCACCCTGCACCCGGTCCGCGCCATCCGGGCCGGTATCGGGCGCGCAGGCCGCCGGACCGCCGACGGCAGGGCGAACAGCCGGCGAACTGCGGCCTAGCCCGGGCGGCACGCGAGGGGCAGATGTGGCCAACATCGCCCGCGCCTCAGCAAAACTCTGGTGACAGCAGTGCCAGCCGCCAGTTAACCTGCGGATAATGCCCCCCACGTCAGCTAGTTCGCCGCCGCATGCCCCGGATCAGGATCAGGCCGCCGAGGATGCTCCGCCTGAGGCCGTCCGCGTGCAGACGCCGGCGCAGGCGCTGTGGCGGATGCGCGAGTACATGCGGCCGTATTACCTCAGCCTGTTCCTGATGATCTCGGCCGCCATCCTGGCGGTGAGCGCGGAGATCGCGATCCCCCTGATCACCAAGTCGGTCATCGACAACGTGGTCGTCAAGGGAGTCAGGTCTGACCTGCTGCCGCTGAGCCTGGCCGCGATCGCGCTCGGAACGCTCCAGGCCGGACTCAATTTCTTCCGGCGCTGGTCGGTCTCCGGCGCCGTAGTCGGGGTCGAGAAGACCATCCGCGACGATCTCTACCATCACCTGCAGCGGCTTGAGCCCGCCTTTCATGACTCGTGGCAGTCCGGTCAGCTCCTGTCGCGGGCCATCAACGACCTCTCGACGATCCGGCGGTTCGCCGGCTTCGGCGTGGTGTTCTTCATCACCAACACCTGGACCTTCCTGCTGATCGTGGCTCTGCTGATCCGGCTGAACTGGTGGCTCGGGCTGCTGACCGGCTTGCTGTTCACCCCGGTCGCGGTGCTCTGCCTGCGCTTTGAGAAGCGGTACCGGGTGCTGTCCCGGCTGTCCCAGGACCAGCAGGGAGACCTGGCCACCTACGTGGAGGAAGCGGCCACCGGCATCCGCGTGCTCAAGTCGCTCGGCCGCCGCGACGAGGCGGCCGCGCGGCACCTCACTCAGGCCCGGCTCGTCTACCGGACCCAGGTCGACAAGGCCCGGCTGCGCGGCACCTTCTGGGCCGGGCTGGACGTGGTCCCGAACGCGGTCATCGGCCTGCTGCTGCTGCTCGGCGCCTTCGCCGTCGCCAGGCACGAGCTGACCCTCGGCGGCCTGGTCGCCTTCGTGACCCTGACGCTGCTGCTGGTCTGGCCGGTCGAGGCCATGGGCTTCATCATCGCCACCGGCCAGGAGGCGGCGACCGCGGCGCAGCGGATCTACGAGATCTTCGACACCGAGCCGACCATCACCGACCCGGCTGTTGATCACGGAGCGGTTCAGCCGCGTCCGGGCCTGACCGCCGGCCGCTGGCTCAGCGGGCGCAAGGCGGTCGCGGCCGCGGCCCGCTCAGCTGCCGCCGGTGAGGCCGCGCGGGCGGCGGCTCCGGCACCGCCCGGCCGGGCCGCCGGCCGCCTGATCTTCGACCGCGTCGCCTTCAGCTACCCGCAGTCGGCCGCGCCGGTGCTGCGGAGCATCAGCCTGGAACTAGAGCCCGGCGAGACCGTGGCCCTGGTCGGCGCGACCGGATCGGGCAAGACCACGCTGCTGTACCTCGTGCCGCGGCTGGCCGACGTGACCGCGGGCCGGATCACGCTGGACGGCACCGACGTCCGCGAGATTCCGCTGCCCGAGCTGCGGACGAGGGTTGGCTGCGCGTTCGAGGACCCGACGCTGTTCTCGGCCAGCGTGCGCGAGAACGTGGCCTTCGGCGTCAGGGATGCGACCGAGGAGGCGATCCTGGCGGCCCTGGACGCCGCCCAGGCGGAGTTCGTCGCCGACCTGCCGTGGGGCCTGGACACCCGGATCGGCGAGCAGGGCATGGCGCTGTCCGGCGGCCAGCGCCAGCGCGTGGCCCTCGCCCGCGCCATCCTGGCCAAGCCCCAGGTCCTGCTGCTCGATGACCCGCTGTCGGCTCTGGACGTGCACACCGAGGCCAAGGTCACGGCGGCGCTGGCCGAGGTGCTGACGGCCTCGACCGCGCTGATCGTCGCGCACCGGCCGTCGACGGTGATGCTGGCCGACCGGGTGGCCCTGCTGACCGATGGTGCGATCGCAGCCGTCGGCACCCATTCGGAGCTGCTGGCGACCGAGCCGCGGTACCGCGACCTGATGAGCGCGGACCACCTGGGCAGCGCCAGGGGCGATGGCCACGAGGCCACCGGCCTGAGCGCGGGGGCACGCCGGTGAGCGCGGCACCGGCCGAGGCCTGGCGCGGCGTTGCCTCCGAGCAGGAAGACGAGATCAGCGGCAGGCTCGGCACGCTGCTGCGGCGGCGCTCCCGCCTGCTGCTGTCCGACCTGCTCCGGCCGTACCGCCGCCTGGTCACGATCATCTTCCTGCTGATCGTCGCCGCCCAGCTCGCGGCGCTGGCCGGGCCCGTGGCTGATCGGCGTCGGCATCGACGACATCCCGGCGCTCACCCGGACCCGGGATGCCGGGCCGATCGCCCTGGTCATCGTCGCGTTCACGCTGTCGGTGGCCGTGCAGGCCGTCACCACCAGGTCCTATATCGCGGGCATCGGGCAGCTCGGCGGCCGGGTGGTACTGGAGCTCAGGCGCCGCCTGTTCGCGCACTTCCAGGCGCTGCCGATTTCCTTCCACGAGTCCTACACCTCGGGCCGCGTCATCTCCCGCCAGGTCTCCGACATGGACTCGATCTCGGACATGTTCGATGAGAGCCTGGCCTCGCTGGTGTCCGCGGTGCTGTCCCTGCTGCTGGTCGGGGGCGGGATGCTGCTGCTCGACTGGCGGATGGCGCTGGTCGTCATGGCCGGCTTCCCGCCGCTGATCTGGCTGTCGGTCTGGTTCCGGCGCGAGTCGGCGATCGCCTACCGGCAGACCCGCACCAGGATCGCCCACGTCATCGTCCAGTTCGTGGAAACCTTCGGCGGCATCCGCGCGGTCCAGGCGTTCCGCCGCGAGGCCCGCAATGAGGAGATCTTCGACGGCCTGAACCAGGCCAACGGGGAGGCTAACCTCCGCTCCCAGCGGCTGCTGGCCATTTACTTCCCCGGTGTGACGCTGGTCGGCAACCTGGCCATCGGCGTGGTCCTGCTCTACGGCGGCTTCCGGGTCATCGATCACCAGATGCAGGTCGGCGTGCTGGTCACCTTCCTGCTCTACCTCCAGCGTTTCTTCGACCCGCTGATCGACCTGTCGCAGTTCTACAGCGCGTTCCAGTCAGCGGGCGCGGCACTGGAGAAGATCTCCGGCGTGCTGGACGAGGCGCCGGCCGTCGCCGAGCCAGAGCATCCGGCGGCGCTGCCCGCACCGCCGGGCGCGGCGGTCAGCGGCCGGCAAGTGCGCTTTGACGACGTCACCTTCGGCTACCGGCAGTCGACTGTGCTGCCGGACCTCAGCCTCACGATCCCGGCGGGCCAGACCGTAGCCCTCGTCGGCGCGACCGGTGCGGGCAAGACGACCATCGCCCGCCTGCTCGCCCGGATGTACGACCCGCTCGAGGGCAGCGTGCGGCTGGACGGAGTCGACGTGCGGCAGCTCGCCGACAAGTCGCTCCGGCACGAGGTCGTGCTCATTACCCAGGAGAACTTCCTGTTCAGCGGGTCGATCTCGGACAACATCGAGCTCGGCAGGCCGGGCGCGAGCAGGGCTGAGATCGTGGCCGCCGCCACCGCGATCGGCGCTCACGCGTTCATCGCGGCGCTGCCGGGCGGCTACGACGAGCAGGTCGGCAAAAGCGGCGGCCGCCTCTCAGCCGGGCAGCGGCAGCTGATTTCCTTCGCGCGGGCGTTCCTGGCCGCGCCGGCCGTGCTGGTGCTGGACGAGGCAACGTCCCTGCTCGACATCCCGAGCGAGCGGCTCGTCCAGGAGGCGCTGCAGACCATCCTGGCCGGCCGCACCGCGGTGATCATCGCGCACCGGCTGTCCACGGTGGCGATCGCTGACCGCGTCCTGGTGCTCGAGCACGGCCGGATCATCGAGGACGGACCGCCCGAGGAGCTGCTGACCAGGGCCGGCGAGTACTCCGCGCTGCACGCCAGCTGGCAGGAGAGCCTGGCCTGACTGCCGGCCCGCCCCGGTAGCCTGGCTGCTCCGCGCGGGCCGGCGGCAGCCCTTGCCGCAGGCGGGCGGACGCTGAGATCCTCTGGCGGTGAATGCTGATGGCAGCTGAGAACGCGGACGATGCCGGGATCCGGCGCGCTGCCGGCGAGTCGAGGCTGCCGCTCGGAGCCAGGCCGGCCCGCAACGGCGTCATCGCCGCGGGCCTGATCGCCTACGCCTGGTACCTCGGCGGCAGCGCGCCGTTCAGCACCAGGGCTCTGGTCGGGGTCCTCGTCCCCGGCGCGGTGCTCGGCGCGATCGCCTACGGCTGGCCGCCGGATCGCGTGCCCCCGCCCGAGCGCATCGACCCGGCCGGATTCTCGTACTGGATCATCTGCATCGCGCTGCTATTTGAGTGGGAGGCGTCCGCCGTCAGGGACAACTCGCCGCCCTGGCATCCGGCTCTCACCACCTTGATCGATCCGCTGATCGCGCCGCACCCGGTGAAATGTGCGGCAATCGTTATCTGGCTGCTCGCCGGGTGGGCTTTGGTAAAGCGGTGATAACGAAATGAGCACCCGGGCAATTAGCATCAGCGGCTTTGCCGCCGTCATCGCCGCTCTTGTCGTCCTGGAAATACTCGGGCGCCGGAAGACAAACTCGATACCGTCGCTGAGCGAGTGGCTCGGGTACGTCATGCGCCCGCGCTCCGGCCGGGCACTGATCCTGCTCGGCTGGCTGTGGCTGGGCTGGCACTATTTTGCTCGCTGAGCCGGAAGCGCTGCCCCGCCGCCGGCCCGCGCCAGCGGGCCGGGTCGCCCGGCACGTGCCGCGCCGGCCGGTTTCGCTAAGCTAAGGCCCGTGAAAAAGGGTCGCATCACGATCAGCGCAGCCGCCGAGGCCGACTATCTCGCCGACGTGGCCCTGGCTGCGAACTTCGAGCAGCTGCTAGCCCGCGCGCAGGCCGCTGAGCAGGAGTACCGTCAGGCCCAGGCGGCCGGCGGCCCGGTCAGCGAGCAGTACCCGCTGGCCAGCAAGCTCGATGCGGCGCTCACCGATGCGACCCGGGCCGCGTACGCCGCGCAGCGCGCTGAGATCGGCCCGCGCGGATACGACGATCGCATCTTCTTCCGCAAGGCCAAGGCGACCCCTGCCGTGCACCGCCTCACTGACGAGGCCGAGCGACTGCTGACGATGCGCGAGACCCACCGGCTTACCGGCTACCCGTCCCGTCCGGCCGTGGCGGCGCTCGGAATGCCCATCGCGCAGCTTCCCGAGGCCGAGCACGCCTGACATCCGGCGTTCTTTTCGGGCCTCGCGGTTTCTGCCGGCCCGCCGTTACTCTCTGCGTTCATTTTCGCGGGCCAACTCGGGCTACGTAAAGCTGACTACATGAAACCTACAAAGTGCGGCGTGGAAAACCGTCACAACGGGCCATGCAGGTTTGAGTAGTCTCCTGGCACAGTAGGGTGTGATCGAGAACACAAACGAGTAACTCACAGGAGGCACAAGAATGTGCCCGCATACGCCACGGTGTCCGGACCCCAGCGGGACGGACCGAGAGGCGGCCCGGACCGTCGTCAGTCACCCCGAGCAGGGCTGGAGCCTGCTCTGTAACGGCATCGTCATTTTCGAGGACACCGGAGAGCTCCTGCCCGGCGGCGACACGATCGCCCCGCACCGGCCGACAGACCTGACCGCGTGCACCATCAGCACTCCGGTGAAGGCCGGGCAGCACCCGCAGCTCCGCTGCCTGAGAACGACGGCGGCACCGCTGCAGGCGGCGCCGGCCCCGCGGGGCAGGCCAGCGCCTCTCCGCCGTTCTCCCCCGCTACCTGCTGGCCCCGGCAGCTGACCATCCGCCTTCCCGGCAGGTCATCCTCCGCTCGCTAACCCGAGCAGCCCGTCTAGCCAGGCCCCGGCGGCCGCGGCCACCGCAGCCGGCTTCTTGCTGAGCGAGTGCGTCTCACCGGGCAGCACCACCACCGTCGCCCCGTCCTCCGGCGCCGGGATCCCGAACGGGTCCCGCTCCCCGTTCACCACGAGCACGGGCGCGCCCGTGCTCTGCAGCTCGGCGGCCCGGCTCTGCTCGGGCCGGCCCGGCGGATGCAGCGGGAACGCCAGCGCAATCACGCCGAGAGCGCCTGCCCCGGCCGCGGTCCGGCAGGCGACCCTCGCCCCGTTGCTGCGGCCGCCCTGGATCAGGGGAATACCCGGATACTGAGCGCGGAGGGCGGCAACGATCTCCAGCCAGGCAGCATCCTGCGGCCCCGCGGCCCCCGGCGCCCGCGCGCCCCGGACCCGGTACGGCTGCAGGACTTGCGCCACTGCCGCTCCCCTGGCCAGGGCGGCAGCCCGGACGGCGAGCAGGTCCTTCGTCCCGGTGCTGCCGGCGGCGCCGTGGGTCAGCACGACCAGGAATGCAGCCGACTCCGGCTGATCCACCTCGACCTGCCCCGGACCGCCGGCCGTGCCGATCTCCGCTTCGAAGCTCGTGATTCCGCTACCCTCGCTGGTCGCCACCATGGCAGGGTAGCTTGCTGCTAGGGCAGGTCCGTGACGTTCACCGCTTCCAGCTGGCCGGTCCGGTAGTTCGCGATGAGCAGCGCCCGGCCGTCCGGCGCAGCTGCCATGTCGCGCGGGAATCCTCCGGCCGGCAGATAGCCAAGCAGAGCCGGCCTCGCCGGAGAGGATCGAGGGCACGCTGAGCACGGCCAGGCTGGCGGAGCCGCCAGCCGTCTGGAAGCGGTCAGAGTCGGCGACTACAAGCCGCTGGCCATTCCTGACCAGGGCCAGGCCTACCGGCGCCTCGCCGACGGGCACCGATGCCAGCAGCGCGCGGGCCGGGCTGGCCCGCAGCGCAGTCGCGGAGAACGCCAGGACGGCGTCGCTGGCGCGCGCGGTCACCCACACGACACTGCCGCTGGCCGAGGTAATGACCCGGACCGGGTTGCAGCCTGCGCGCACCGTCGACACGACCGCGCCGGACGGATCGACAGCCGCCCTGGCCAGGCTGATGACCTGCAGATCCCCTTCGGTGCCGGCCAGGCCCTCGCTGGTGGCATACAGCCACCGGCCATCCGGGGAGACGGCCATGCCGACCGGGGCGGCCTGGACCGGAATCGAGCCCACATAGCTGTCCGGGCCGAAACCGTCGCGCAGCGGCCAGGGCGAGGCTGAACACAGCGATATCGCCGATGTCCTCCAGGCTGGCAAACACATAGCGGCCGTCGGGCGACACGGCCACCTCGATGGAGCCGTCCTTCAGGCCGCCGGGCGAGGCGAGCGTGCCGACCACCGGATGCTTGCCGCCGTGCTCGGCCGCGCGTGACGCTGATCACGACGGCGCCGCCGGAGTCATCTGCGACTAGCAGGTACCGGTCTCCGGGAGTGAGCACCTCGCCCAGCGTCTGCCATGCTTCCGGCACGCCAATGCGCCGGATCAGCCGGGCGTGCGCGCCGGCAAGGCGGAAGACGCCGACGCTAGCGCCCAGCGACACGAACGCCCACCGGCTGTCGGCGGTAACGGCCACGCCGAACGGCGCCGAGCCGCGGCCGGCCGCCGTCATGGCGGTGGCCGAGCCAGGAAGGCGCGGTGCCGCGCGCACTGCCGTGGTGCAGCCAGGGGGCGGACAGCTGTCCGGCGCCTGCCGGAGTGCCGCCGGAGCGACTGGCAGCCCTGCCGGTCGCCGCGGGTGCGGGCGCCCGCGCGGCCGGGCGGCCGGCAAGCCCCTGGCCGCCGCAGGAGGCTGCGAGCACAGTCAGCCCCAGCCCTAGCAGCAGCCCGGCCCGGCGACGCCTCATTACTGACATGACTGGCACGCTAGCCCGGGCCGCGCGCCGTTGCCGAGAGCCGAATCCGCCCGGCTGCCCGCGGGGAGCGGACTGCCCCGCCCGGCGGCCGGTGCGCCCCGGCCCGCAGGCGGCACCTCCGGGTCAGCCGTGAAGCATCTTCTTGAGGAACTGGCCGGTGTAGCTCTCCTCGACCTTGGCCACGTCCTCAGGGGTCCCGGTCGCGATGACGTTCCCGCCGCGCGACCCGCCGTCCGGGCCGAGATCGATGATCCAGTCCGCCGTCTTGATCACGTCGAGGTTGTGCTCGATCACGATGACGGTGTTCCCGTTGTCGACCAGCCGCCCGAGCACGCCGAGCAGCTTGCGGATGTCGTCGAAGTGCAGGCCGGTGGTCGGCTCGTCCAGCACGTAGATGGTCCGGCCAGTGGACCGGCGCTGCAGTTCGGAGGCCAGCTTGACCCGCTGGGCCTCGCCGCCGGACAGCGTCGGGGCAGGCTGGCCCAGCCGGACGTAGCCGAGGCCGACGTCGACCAGGGTCTTCAGGTGCCGGTGGATCGACGGGACCGGCTCGAAGAACCCGGCCGCCTCCTCGATCGGCATCTGCAGCACGTCGGCGATCGTCTTGCCCTTGTAGTGCACCTGCAGTGTGTCGGTGTTGTACCGGGCCCCGTGGCAGACCTCGCAGGGCACGTACACATCGGGCAGGAACTGCATCTCGATCTTGATGGTGCCGTCGCCGGAGCAGGCCTCGCACCGGCCGCCCTTCACGTTGAAGGAGAACCGGCCCGGCTGGTATCCGCGCACCTTAGCCTCAGTCGTCTGCGCGAACAGCTTCCTGATGCTGTCGAAGACGCCGGTATAGGTCGCCGGGTTGGACCGCGGCGTGCGGCCGATCGGCCCCTGGTCGACGTGCACCACCTTGTCCAGGTGCTGCATCCCGGTCACCCTGGTGTGCTTGCCCGGCACGATCCTGGTGCCGTGCAGCTCCCTGGCCAGCGAGCTGTACAGGATGTCATTGACCAGCGTCGACTTGCCCGAGCCGGACACGCCGGTCACGGCGATGAACAGGCCGAGCGGGAAGGCCACGTCGACGTTCTTAAGGTTGTTGGCAGCGGCGCCCTTCACCACGATCTCGCGGGCCTTGCTCCGCTTCCGGCGCTTGGCCGGGACGGCGATGGACTCGCGGCCGGTCAGGTACGCGCCGGTGACCGACTCCTCGCTGTCCAGCAGTTCCTGCAGCGGGCCGGACACCACGACCCGGCCGCCGTGCTCGCCGGCCCGCGGGCCGATGTCCACGATCCAGTCAGCAGCGCGGATGGTGTCCTCGTCGTGCTCGACCACGATCAGCGTGTTACCGAGGTCGCGAAGGCGCAGCAGGGTTTCCAGCAGCCGGTGGTTGTCCCGCTGGTGCAGCCCGATCGACGGCTCATCCAGCACATACAGGACGCCGACCAGGCCGGAGCCGATCTGGGTCGCGAGCCTGATGCGCTGGGCCTCGCCGCCGGCCAGCGTGGCCGAGGCGCGGTCCAGGGTGAGGTAGTCGAGGCCGACATCGAGCAGGAAGCCGAGCCGCGCGTTCACTTCCTTCAGAATGCGGCCCGCGATCTGCATGTCCCGGTCGCTCAGGTCCAGCGTCAGCAGCAGCTTGGCCAGCTCGCCGATCGGCAGTCCGGTGTAGTCGGCGATCGACCGGTTATCGACCGTGACCGCGAGAGACACGGGCTTGAGCCGGGCTCCCCCGCACGACGGGCAGGGAACCTCGCGCATGAACTCGGCGAAGCGCTCACGGCTGTAGTCGCTGTCCGCCTCGGCATGCCGCCGCTCGATGTACGGGATCGCTCCCTCGAAGTTGGTGTAGTAGGACCGCTCCCGCCCGTACCGGTTCTTGTACCGGACATGAACCTGCTGGTCATAGCCGTACAGCAGTGCCTTCTGAGCCTTCGCCGGCAGCTTCTCCCACGGCGTGCTGCTGGTGAACCCGAGTGCGTCGCCGAGCGCGTCAATCAGCCGGACGAAATAGTCGCTGACGTGCCCGCCGGTCCAGGCGCTGATCGCGCCGTCGGCTAGCGTGCGGGCCGGATCCGACACGACCAGCTCCGGATCGACCTCCATCCTGGTGCCCAGCCCGGTGCAGTCCGGGCACGCGCCCCAGGGCGAGTTGAACGAGAACGAGCGGGGCTCGAGCTCGTCGAACGACAGGTCGTCATACATGCAGGCCAGATGCTCGGAGTACATCCGCTCGCGATTCTGGTCATCTTCCGGCAGGTCGACGAAGTCCAGTACGATCACGCCGTTGGCCAGCCCGAGCGCGGTCTCGACCGAGTCGGTCAGCCTGCGGCGGGCGGACTCCTTCACGTCCAGCCGGTCGACGACGACCTCGATCGTGTGCTTCTCATACTTCTTCAGGGCCGGAACCTCGCCGGAGACGGCCGTGTCGAGCCGGATGATCGTGCCGTCCACTCGTGCCCGCGAGTAACCCTTGACCTGCAGGTCACGCAGCAGCTCGGTGTACTCGCCCTTGCGGCCGCGCACTATCGGCGCCAGCACCTGGAACCGGGTCCCGTCCTCCAGCTCGAGCACCCTGTCCACGATCTGCTGCGGGGTCTGCCGGGCGATCGGCCGGCCGCACACCGGGGCAATGCGGCTTGCCCACCCGGGCGAACAGCAGCCGCAGGTAGTCGTAGACCTCGGTGATAGTGCCCACGGTGGACCGGGGGTTCCGGCCGGCGGCCTTCTGGTCGATCGACACCGCCGGAGACAGTCCGTCGATGAAGTCGACGTCCGGCTTATCCATCTGGCCGAGGAACTGCCGCGCGTAGGCCGACAGCGACTCGACATAGCGGCGCTGGCCCTCGGCAAAAATCGTGTCGAAGGCCAGGCTCGACTTACCGGACCCGGACAGCCCGGTGAACACGATCATGGCGTCGCGCGGCAAATCGAGCGAGACATCCTTGAGGTTGTGCTCGCGCGCACCACGGACGACAAGACGATCTGCCAATTTGTGCCCAGTTCTCCCGGTGTGGACGGTGAGCCATCGAGGCGCTGCACCGCCAAGTCATGGTATCCGGGGGGTGTGACAAAACCGGGGCCTTAGCTCGGCCCGCTCGCCTGCCGCCCCGGCGATGCTGGTAGAACACACAATCGGGCCAGTCAGATTCCCGAGCACGGGAACCAGCGACCTCGCAGCCGTGCACCGGCCCCGTCGACGGCCCTCCGGCCGCAGAAAGGAGCTCGCATGACCAGCGACACCGGCCTGGACGGCAACGCGCCGGCGGCGGAGGCGGAGCGGCTCAGGGGCATGCTCGCGGCGGCCACGGCCCGGCTGAGACAGACAGCGGCCCGGCTCTCCGACGCGCAGGCGCGCGAGGACTCAGGTCTCCCCGGCTGGAGCCGGGGCCACATCCTGGCCCACCTGGCGCGCAACGCCGACAGCCTGCGGAACCTGCTGAGCTGGGCCCGCACCGGCACCGAGACGCCGCAGTACGCCAGTACCAGCGAGCGGGAGGAAGGCATCGAGGCCGGGGCCGGGCTCCCGGTCGCCGCCCTGCTTGCTGACCTGGACGCTTCGGCAGCGGCGCTCGACGCCGAGGCCGGGCTGCTCCCGGACGCGGCCTGGGCCGCTCGGGTGCGCGGGGGCCCAGCGGCCGCGGCGGCGAGCACCCGGCCTGGTACACGCTGTGGCGGCGGCTGACTGAGGTGGAGTTCCATCACGTGGATCTGCGGGCCGGCTACGAGCCGACCCAGTGGCCGGAGGAGTTCGCGACCTACGCGCTGCAGCAGGTCGCCGCTGCTTTCGCCGGGCCGCACTGCCCGGCCGCGGTGCTGCGCGCCGTCGATGTGCCGGTGCTGGCGCAGATCGGCCCGGCGGGCGCGCCGGCGACGGTCACGGTCACCGGTGACGTCCGGCTGCTGCTCGCGTGGCTGGCGGGCCGCAGCGCCGGCAGCGGGCTGGCCGCCGAGCCCGCCGGGCCGCTGCCCGAGCTGCCGCCCTGGTAACCCGCGGCCCGCCACCCGCGCCGCCCGCAGCCCGGCGGCACCGGCGTCCGGCTGCATCCTGCCTCGTGGTAGTTATCTGGGAGCGAAGTGAGATGAGGAGAGCATGAGCTATACCGGCAAAGTAACCGTCGGCGGCGCCGCGGATACCAGGGAACTGCCCGGGCTCACCATCACGAAGGTGGCGGTCGGCCCGATGGACAATGACGCCTACCTGCTGCGCTGCACCCAGACCGGCGAGCTGGCCCTCATCGACGCGGCGAATGACGCCGATACCCTGCTCACGCTGATCGGCGACCGGCCCCTCAGCGCGATCATCACCACCCACCAGCACTGGGATCATCATGCGGCCCTGCGCGAGGTACAGCAGGCGACTGGCGCTGCCACCGTCGCGCACCCCGATGACGCGTCAGGCCTGCCGATTCCGGTCACCAGGCCGGTCCAGCAGGGTGACACGATTCCGATCGGCAACGCCACGCTGTCGGTGATCCACCTGCGCGGTCACACGCCCGGCAGCATCGCGCTGGTCTACGACGCCAACGGCGAGCTGGCCAGCGAGCCGCACATCTTCACTGGCGATTCGCTGTTTCCCGGCGGCCCCGGCAACACCGACCATGACCCCGAGCGCTTCACCAGCCTGATCAACGACCTGGAGGAGCGGGTGTTCGCGGTGCTGCCCGACGGCACCTGGGTGTATCCGGGCCACGGCGGCGATACCACGATCGGCGCCGAGCGCCCGCATGTGCCGGAGTGGCGCGCCCGCGGCTGGTAAGGCACGGCCCTGCTTGTCCAGCGCTGCTCACAGGCAGGCGTAACAGGCGTCGATCAGTGCCCGGTTCCGCGGGTTCTGCCAGCGCGGGCCCATCTGACTCGTCACGTATCCGAAGGCCAGGACGGCATCCGGATCGCAGAACCCGACCGAGCCGCCCGCGCCGAAGTGCCCGAAACACCGCGGCCCGGCGCCGAACTGGCGCTCCGGATGCGTGAGCTGGAAGCCCAGCCCGAACCGGGACGGCCGCTCCAGCACGAGGTCATGCCCGTAGACCTGCTCCTCCACCGCGGCGGCAAGCGCGGCCCGCTCGACCGCCGCACTCCGTCCAGCGTGCCCCCGGCCGCGAGCGCGGCATAGACGCGGGCAATGCCGGCAGCCGTAGCGTGCGCATTCGCTGACGGGAACTTCCGCGCTGCGCCAGGCCGGCGTATTCACTACGCCCGTGCCGGAAAAGTCAGGCGGGTTGAAGTAGGCGTTCGCGTCATCAGCCCGCCGGAACCGCGGCTCCGGCCGCGCGCTGACCCGCGGCAGCTCGCCCTCACCCCCAGACGCGCCCACACCCGCCGTGCCCACACCGCCGCCGCGCCCTCATCCGCTGCTGGCGCACGCGCCCGGCCGGGCGCTCGCCGGCCGTCCCGGCGTCACCCTGCGGCCAGCTGAACTCAGCGACCCGGCCATGCTCGCTGGCCGGCAGCCCGATATGAACGTCGGCGCCGAGCGGCCCGGCCAGCTGCCGCCGCAGGTACTCGCCCGCGCGTCAGCCCGGTGGTCCTCCGGATCAGCTCGCCGCCGAGGTAGCCGAACGTGTTGACGTGATAGCCGTGTCCCGATCCTGGCGGCCACCATGGTTCCTCGGCGGCCAGCGCCGTGGTCATGCGCGTCCAGTTGAGCCCGCTGCCGGCCGGCTGCGGCGCGCGCAGGGCCGGCAGTCCGGCCTGATGGCTCAGGAGCTGGCGGACCGTGATCTCACTCTTTCCGGCCGCGCGGAACTGCGGCCAGTACCGCGCCACCGGCGCGTCCGGGTCGAGCAGCCCCTCCCCGGCGATCCGGGCCAGGCAGGCCGCGAGCACGCCCTTGCCCACGGAGAACACGTTGACCAGAGTTGCCGGCGCCCACTCGCGTCCGCGCGCCGCGTCAGCCCAGCCGCCCTGCAGGTCAGCAACGACCCTGCCCTCGACGATCAGGCAGGCTGCGGCACCGGTCTCGCCTCGCTCCCGGAGGTTCAGCTCGAACTGCTCCCGGACGCCAGCGAACCGCGGATCACACCAGCCGCGAGTCACCGCCGGGTCCATGAGCCGGGGCCGCCTTCCTGCCGTGCCGGTGTCGCGTCTGTGCGCGGGAGTGTTCTGCAGTAGTCTGCCCGGACATGGCACAGGTGCGCGACGTGGCGATCGTCGGAGCCGGCCTGCTCGGGCTGGCCGCCGGGCGTGCCCTCGCGGCTCGCGGCCGTGACGTGATCGTGCTGGAGCAGGCCGCCGAGATCGGGCACGCGGATTCAGGCTCGAAAGGCGCCTGCCGGATCTTCCGCCTGGGCTATCCGGACCGGGCCTATGTCGGCGCAGCCCGGCTCGCGCGGGAGTACTGGCACGAGCTCGAGGCTGACACGGGGCGGCGCATCCTGCTGCCCGCGCCGCAACTCACGCTCGGCACCGGGCTGGCCGCCGTGCAGGCGGCGATGCAGGCCGCGGGAGCGCCGTGCGAGCTTCTCACCGAGGCCGAGGCGGCCAGCCGGTTCCCCGACGTCAGAACCGACGGACCTGCTTTGCTGGAGCCCGGCTCAGCGGTCATCGACGCGGCCAGCGCACTCGCCGCGCTGGCGGCCGGCGTTCCTGAGATCGCGACGGGCGTCCGGGTGACACGGCTGACCGACGACGGGCGTCAGGTCACGCTGCGGACAAGCGCGGGCGAGATCACGGCGCGGTTCGCGGTCGTCACCGCCGGCCCGTGGTCAGGCGACCTGCTCGGCGCTCTCAGCGTCGCCATCCACGGCCGGGCCACCCTTGAGCAGGTGGCCTACCTGCGCCCGGCCGGCCAGCGCGATCCGGTCAGCGCGGGCGAGCCGGCGGGCACCGCGGACTCCGCGCCCGCCACGGACGGGGCGGACGGGACGCCTGCCATGCCGGCCACCCCGATCTTCATCGCCCACGCCGAGCAGGCGCCGTACGGGCTGCCCGTCCCCGGATCGCTGCTGTACAAGGTCGGCATCCACCCGAGCGGTCCGGCCATCAGCCCGGACGCGCAAGCACCAGGAAGCCGATCCGTACCTGGTCGGCCGCCTGAGCGAAGTGGCCCGCCGCTACCTTCCCGGTTACGACTCCGAGCCCGCCGCGACCGAGCGGTGCATCTACGACAACACCCCGGACGAGGACTTCATCCTCGACCGGGCCGGCAACGTCGTCGTGGGCTGCGGCACGTCCGGGCACGGGTTCAAGTTCGGCCCGCTGCTCGGCCGCTGGCTCGCCGACCTGGTGTCCGGGCCGGGCGGCCCGCGCGCGCCCGGGGCTGCTGACCCCGAGTCGGCGCTCGATCCGGTGCTGCGGCGGCGGTTCTCGCTGGCCCGGTTCCGCCCCCCGGTCGACTGACCGGTCGTCGTCGCCGTACGCCCGCTGCGTGCATGTGGTACTGCTCTAGCCGTACCAACTGCGCTCAGCGCCCGGTCAGCAGAGCAGCGGAACGGCTACTGCGGGCTCGGCGCCGCGAAGACGATCTGCAGCACCCGCTTGCCCCCCGGCAGCTGCAGGGTACTGAGCGCCGCGCGGTCCGCGGCCGGCTCGCCGGTAAGCAGCCGCTCCAGACCGGGCAGCTCGCTCACCCGGCGGTGCCTGACCCTCGTCTTCACGACCACGACCTGGGCCATCCGGTACGGCACGCTCACCGCCGGCGACGGCCCGGCATCCCCGACGCGATCCAGGTACACCGGGTAACGCGCTCCCAGCTGCCTGAGCACCGTGGTCAGGCGCGGATCGAGACGGCCGGACAGGATCGCCGTCCTGGTCGGCGCCGGTCGCGTGCACGCCGGCCGCCAGCAGCGCCCGCCCGGCGCCGCGCCTGGCCGTCAGCGCGGCACTGGCCGCCTGGCTGTAGGCCTGCGCGCCGCCGGCCACCGCGACCCGGAGCTGGACGGACTGCGCTCCGGTGCCGAACACCGCGATGAGCTCAGGCGCGCTGTCAGCCAGCGTCGCGCGGTACTGGCCGCGAACGGTGCCGGTGGCGACGATCAGCGAGCCCGGCGCCGGCAGGCTGACGCCCGGCTGCAGAACGACCTCGCCGGTCATGGCGAACCCGGTCTGCAGGATCGCCGCGCACGTGGCCGGATCGCAGCCGATGATGGTGCCGGCGCCGACCTGCGCGGTGATCCAGGCGGCGGCCGCGTTCGCGTTCGCCTGCGCGGCCGCCTGCCCGGCCTGCCGCGCCGCGATCTGCTGCGGCGTCAGCCGCGGCCGGGCCGGCGCGCGCGCATGGCGGGGCGCGGGCGCCGGCTGGGCCGTCAGGGTCAGGCCCGCCGCGATGCCGGCGCCGGCGACCACGACCACAACGGCGGCCACGCCGGCCAGACGGCGAACCCGGACGGTGCCGACGCGCCCCGAGTCCGGCACGTGCAGCACGCGGCGGCGCAGCCACAACCGCACGGTCGTGCCGATGACCGTGATCCACGACGGGTCGGACGGCTGCTGCCGTCGCGGCGCCCCGCCTGCCGGACCGCCATTGGTCGCAGCCGGGCTTTCCAGCCGGTATCCCGATGGCGGCGAGGTGTCACTGGACACTGCTGAGCCCCCAGGCCGCGAACGAGTGAGGCCACACGGCCCTATCCGGGATAGTCCAGCACATCCGGCCCGTCGTTGATCACGTACATCGGGGTGATTGTTACGAAGTTTGCGCATCAGCGCGGACGAGTCACGATGGCCGGGCGAGGCGCGCGTACCGGGCCGCGAGCGACCTGACCGCGTCATCCTGCGACGGGAACGAGGCACTGCGCACTCTCGCAGTCTCGCCCAGTCGCGCTGCCAGGTGCGGGTCGTCGAGCACGGCCGCGATCGCGGCCGCGAGCGCTGCCGGGTCGTCCGGCGGGATCAGCACGGCGGCGTCGGTGCCGGTGAGATCCGGCGTTCCGCCGACCCTGGTCGCCACCACGGGCCGCCCCGCGCCCATCGCCTCCTGCACGATCAGGGCCCGCGCCTCCCACCGGCTCGGCACGGCGACCACGTCAGCGACTTCCAGCAGCGCCGGGACGTCCTGCCTGCTGCCGAGGAACAGCACGTCCGTCCCGGCCGCCCGGGCCTGATCGCGCAGTGCAGCGGCGAGCGGGCCGTCCCCCGCGATGACGACACGCGGCTGCGGATCGCGGGCACGCCAGTGCGCCGCGGCCGCGATCAGCACATCCAGGCCCTTCTGGTGCGCGAGCCGCCCGACGGCGAGCACGACCGGGCGGCCGCCGGCGTGCACGTCAGCCGCTGCCCTCGCGACCACGGCCGGCGCTGGCCGGTCGGCCCGCGCCGCCGGGACGTCGAACAGTTCAGCGCTCGCCGCTCCGAGCGCGCGGATGCGGGCGAGGAGATCGGGCGACGCGCACAGAACCAGGTCGGCCCGCCGGGCGCAGATACGCTCGAGCGCGCCGTAGACGATGCGCGCCCGCTGCCCGTCCGGCGGGGCGTTGTGCACGGTCACGACCAGCGCGGGCCGGGCGGAACGGCGCAGCAGGGCCAGCGCCAGCGCCGAGAAAGCGCCCGCCCGGATGCCGTGCGCATGCACGACGTCCGGCCGCCAGGACGCGAGCACGGACCGCAGCCGGGCCACGGCAACGGCGTCGGCTGCGGGCCGCGGCCGCGCGCCGATGGCCACCGGCACCATCGTGATCCCGCTGCCGGCGTCCGCGGCGTAGCCGGGCCGGCCCGCCGCGGCCGTGAACAGTGCGAGCGTCGGCGGAGGCGCAAGCACGCTGACGGCGAACCCGGCCTCGCTGCAGCCGCGCGCAAGGGCGACGACGTGCGCGGCCGTACCGCCGGTTGCCAGGCCGAGCACGTAGGCGACCTTCAGGCCCGGCCGCGCCCCGGCATCGTTCACCCCGCCGCCGTTGACCCGGCACCGCTCACCCCGCCATTGCCCTCGCCGTCGCCCGGTCGCCCTCGCCGCCGGTTCGCCCCGGCATCGCCACCGCGGCGCCGCTCGCCGCTGCGCCTCTTACCCATCGCGCTCGCCGCCGCGCCGCTACCCCGCCGCTCGCCGCCGCGCCATTGCCCCCGCCGCAGGCTCAGCGCCGCTCGCCGCCGGGGCCGGGATCCCGGCGCTCGGCTCAGGGCCGGTCATGGCGTGGCCTCGCGGCCATCAGGGCTGCGGGACGGCCGGGCGGTCCACGCCGTGCTCGTCCGGCGCAGGAGTCGCAGGGGCCGCGGCGGCCGCGCTCGCGCTCGGCGTTGCGGCAGGCCGCGGTCCGTCGGGCTGCGCCCGGACCGGGCGGCGGCCGAGCATGTCCAGCCAGCGCAGCGGGCCCGCTCGCTCGATGACTTTCGTGAAGCTGACGTACTCGCTGGCCGCGGTCAGGCCGGCGATCGCGCCCAGGGCCGCGAGCCGGGCGGGCCGGGGCAGCGAGGTCGCCGCTGCCGCGCCGAGCATGGCGCCGAGCGCGTTCGCACCCGCATCACCGAGCATCGAGCGCTCGCCGAGGTCGTCGGGCAGGAGCGCGGCCGCGGCCGCCAGCGGGGCCGCGGCCGCGCTGCCCGCGGCCGCCAGCGGGCCGCCGGCGATGAGGGCCACCTTGATGGCGCGGCCCGGCCGCAAATCGAAGAGGTTCAGCAGGTTGGCGCCGAGTGCGATCAGCCCGGTGTTAATCACGGCATCCGCGGCCAGCCCGGCCACGCTGTCACTGTCACCGCCGGCGATCAGCGCCGCCGTCAGGCTGGTGGCCCCGATCCCGGCGACCTTGACCGCGCCGGTGGTGAGTTCCCCCGCACGCAGCGCGCCCAGGTGCCCGCGGAAGCCCCGGCTCTGCCCGTTCCCGTACAGGTCGTCGTAACCGCCGAACGCAGCCGCGCCCGCGCCCGCGATAGCCACCGCGGCCCGGTCTCGCCCCGAGCCGCCCCCGGCCAGCGCGCCCGCCACGCCGCCGAGAATGACGGCCGGGCCTTCCAGCAGCGTGATCGGCTCGCCGCGGTGATTGGTGCGCTCCCAGGTGCCCGCGCCGCCGGGCGGAGTGCGGCGCAGCAGCGCGTAGGACAGCCGGGCCGTGGCCGCGGCGACGCTGACGGCTCGCAGGCTGCGCGCGCTCATTTGTGCCCTCCTGCCCGGTTGCTGGCGCCGGGTGTCGGCGTGACCGACGGCGTGGGGGCCGGGCTCGGCGCCGCCTGCGGCGTGATGCCGAACTGCTTCGGCGGCCCGCCGTCCAGCAGCAGGCGCAGCGCCTGGGTCGTCATGATCTGGCCGATCTCGGTATCAGCGTTGTCGACGGTCGATACCTGGCCGGCGCTGTCCTCGGCGCTGATCGTGCTGCCGCTGCCGATCGAGGCGACCGCGCCGGCCATCACGGTTCCGTTGCCGGCCTTGCGGAGCGCGAGAGCCGTGGCCACCATGACCTGGTTGCCGGTTTGCGGAGCGGTCGTGCCCGGCGTGACCAGCACCGCCAGCGAGGCCGGCGGAACTGTGCTGGCTCCGGAGCCGATGCTCAGGAAGCCAGCGTGGCTGAACGCGCTCAGGATCTGCTGCCGGTTGCCTGCCGTCAGGCCGGTCGCGGACCGGGACAGCAGCGCCGCCGCCAGCACCTGCGCGGCGTCCTGCTGGCCGCCCACCGGGCTGTCCGAGCGGGTGGGCAGGGTCACGCCCGCCGTGCCCGCGAGGTTCTGGGCGAGCTGAACCAGGGTGTCCTCGTTCTGGCCGCCGGTGTCCAGGAAGTTCGAGCTCAGGTTGATCTCACCGGTCACCGCGGCGCCGGCCTGGTGCAGCGCCGCGGTCACGCCCGTGGTCACCGCGCCGGCGGCGCCGGGGGCCAGGACCAGCACCACGTCCTCGCCCGTCAGCAGCCCGGGGAGCAGCCTTGGCGCTGCCGCCGAGCCGAAGATCTGATCGGCGCTCACCTGGTTCTTGAGCGCGGCGTTCTCCTTGCTGACGTTCTTGTTGGTCCTGCTGAGCTCGGTCTGCAGCCGGCTCAGCGCCGCCTCCGTCTTGGGCGCCAGCGCGGTCGCGCCCACGACCAGTCCGACGGCCAGCGCCAGGAACACCGCGATGATGGAGACCAGGTGGTACCTGAAGTCGATCACTAGAGGAGTCCAGTTATCCAGTCCCACAGCTGGCGCAGCGCCACGCTGAGATAGCCCAGAGAGATCTTGCCGACAGGGGTCCACGCCAGCGCGATGACCGGCAGCAGCGCGGCAATCGCGAGGAAGACGAGCGCCTTGCCGGAAATCCGGCTCTGATACAGGCGGCTCACGCCCTTGGCGTCGACGATCTTGTCGCCGACCCGGATGCGGGTGAGCACGGCGCTGGCCATGCCTGCCCGACCCTTGTCGAGGAACTCTACCAGCCCGTATCGCATGCCGACCGTGACAATCAGGCTTGCGCCGGCCTCATCGGCGATCATGACCGCGACGTCTTCGCTGGTGCCCGGAGCCGCGCAGGTGACCGACGTCAGCCCCAGGTCCTGCACCCGCGGCAGGCCCGGCGCGAACCCGTTGCGGTAGGCGACCACGACGAGCTCGGCGCCCGATTTCAGCGCCTTGTCCGACACCGAGTCCATGTCTCCGACGATCATGTGCGGCCAGTAGCCGGCCTCGATCAGCGCGTTGGCGCCGCCGTCCACGGCGATGATGACGGGCTTGAACTCCCGGATGTAGGCGCGGAGCGCCTGCAGGTCCTCGTGATAGTGGTAACCGCGGGCGACGATCAGCGCGTGCCGTCCGGCGAGCTTCGTCCGCAGTTCCGGGATCCTGATGCCCTCCACCAGCAGCTCGGGATCGCGGTCGATGTACTCGAAGGTGTTGGTGACGAACGCCTTGAGCTGCTCGGCCAGTCCTTCCTTGGCCGCCGCGGCGTCCGCCGCTACCGACTCAGCCGTCTGGCGGTGCCCTTGGCGGCCACGACGTCACCGGCGTACAGAGTCTCGCCGTCCAGCCGGACCTGCTGGCCTTCCCTGACCTGGTCGAATACGTCCGGGCCGACGTCGTCGACCAGCGGGATCCCGGCCTCGACCAGTAGCTGAGGGCCCTGATTCGGGTACCGGCCGGTAATGCTCGGGGCCGCGTTGACCACGGCCGCGACCTGGCATCTGATCAGGGCATCAGCGGCCACCCGGTCCAGGTCGGCGTGGTCGATGATCGCGATATCACCGGGCTTGAGCCGCTTGATCAGGTTCTTCGTCCGGTAATCGAGGCGAGCCGGCGCCCACACCCCGGCCGGGTCTTTGGCCCTGGCCCGGCGTGTCGCGCTGTTTCCCCTGCCTGGCAGTCTCACTGACTTGCCATTTTGCCAGATACGGGCGGCCTGCAGCGCCAGCGCTTCTGGCGGCTAGCCGCGCCCGGCCAGCGCCGCGCGCTCCGCCGCCGCCGCGGCCAGCAGCTCGCCCGCGTGCGCGCGGCCGTATTCGGAGTCTTCGAGGCCGGCCAGCATGCGGGACAGCTCGCGCACCCGGCCGTCCTCGCCGAGCTTGCTGATGCCGCTGTGCACCACCGAGCCGTCACTTGCCTTCTCCACCACCAGGTGCGTGTCGGCGAAGGCGGCGACCTGGGGAAGGTGGGTGACGACGATCACCTGGGCCATCCGGGCCAGCCGCGCCAGCCTCCGGCCGATCTCGACTGCGGCCCGTCCGCCTACCCCGGCATCGACCTCGTCGAACACGAATGTCGGCACCGGATCGGCGCCGGCGAAGACCACCTCGATGGCCAGCATGATCCGGGACAGCTCGCCCCCGGACGCGCCCTTGTTCAGCGGCAGCGCGGTCGCGCCGGGATGCGCGGCCAGCCGGATCTCCACCTCGTCGGCGCCGTGCGGGCCGAGGGCCTGGGCCGGGGTGACCGCGACCACGATCTGCGCGTGCGGCATCGCCAGCGCGGCCAGCTCCGCGGTGACCTGCTCGGCGAATCGTGCCGCGGTCGCCGTCCGGGCTTGCGTGAGCTGCCCGGCCAGGCCGGACACGGCGGCCCCGAGCTCGGCTTCCTGCTGTGCCAGCGCGGTGATCGTGTCCTCGTCGCCGTCGAGCTCGGCCAGCCGGGCCGCGGCCGACTTAGCCCAGGCGAGGACCGCCGCCAGGTCGCCCGCCGCGGCCCGTCGGCGACACCCGCGCCGTACGCGCGGATCAGCCTGGTCAGCTCGGCCCGCCTGTCCTGGACCACGCCCAGCCGGAGCGGGTCCGCGTCAACCGACTCCACGTAGGAGGCGAGCTCGGCGGCCACGTCGGCAAGCAGGTAGGCCGCTTCGCTCACCCGGCCCGCCAGCGCCGCCAGCCGGGTGTCGTGGTGCGCGGCCGCGTCAAGCGCCGCCCTCGCTGCCGCCAGCAGGCTGGTGACGTCGGCGGCTTCGTAGCTGCCGCTGGACGGGTCGCCGGCCAGCGCCTCGTGGGCCGTTGTCGCGGCCGCGTGCAGCGCGTCGGCGTTGGCCAGCCGCTCCTCCTCGGCGACGAGCTCGAGGTCCTCGCCCTCGGCCCTGGGCGCGCTCGATCTCGGTGACGCCGCGGCGCAGGTCCTCGGCCTCCAGGGCGCGCTCCCTGGCCGTTGTGGTCAGCCCGGCCAGCTCGGCCGCCACCTGCTGATGCCGGTGGTAGGCCCGCTGGTAGGCGCTGAGCAGCGCGGCGAGCTCAGGGCCGGCGAACCGGTCAAGGGCCTGCCGCTGACGGCCGGGCTTGAGCAGCTGCTGCTGGTCGGCCTGCCCGTGCACGGCGACCAGGTCGTCGGCCAGGTAGGTGAGCAGGGAGACCGGCACCCACCGGCCGCCGCCCGTCGCGCGCGACCGGCCCTGGAGCTCACCGACCGGGACAGGATCAGCGCGCTGCCGTCGTCGTCGAGATCGCCGCCGGCCTCGTTAACCTGCCGGGCGACCGTCCCGCCCGGATCGACCCTGAGCCTGCCCTCGACGACGGCCCGGTCCGCGCCCGGCCGCACCCGGGACGGATCGGCGCGGCCGCCGAACAGCAGCCCGAGCCCGGAGACAACCATGGTCTACCGGCGCCGGTCTCGCCGGTGACCACGTTGAATCCCGCCGACAGCTCCAGCACGGCCTCGTCGATCACGCCGAGTCCGGTGATCCGCACTTCCTCAAGCATGGCCGCCGCCTGACTCCTCGTCGACTCCGCAGAGACCGCATCGCGCGCCATCGCGTCCTCGCGCCCGTTCCGGCCCGGTCGCCAGGCTGGCCGCGCCAGCCGCGACCGGCAGGCCGAACTTCGCCACCAGCCGGTCGGTGAACGGCGCGCCGATGCGCGCCTCGCTGCCGGCCCGCGAGCCGCCACTGCGGGCAGCGTCAGCCACGGCGGGCAGCCGCGCCAGCAGCACCGGCCTGCTGCCGCGCCGCACCTCGACCCGCGCTCCGGAGGCAAGCTCGACCAGACGACGCCCATCTCCGGCACCACAGAACGGCACCTGCCGTCTCAGATTGACCGTCAGCGGCGGGTTGTGTCGTCGTGCCGAGGCCGATGACCGGCTGCCCGCCGACAGCGCCGATTACCTCCGCCGCCAGGACCGACTCCGGCGAGACCACCATCGGGCCGGCGAGGAGCGCATGCGCCGCGATCGGCACCATCAGCAGCGCCTCGACCTCCGGCCAGACCACCGGGCCGCCCGCCGAGAACGCGTAAGCCGTCGAGCCGGTCGGCGTCGCGAACACCACGCCGTCGCAGCCCCACCGCGACAGCGGCCTGCCGTCTACCTCGATGACCAGGTCCAGCATCCGCTCCCTGGCCGCCTTCTCCACCGTCGCCTCGTTCAGCGCCCAGGTCGCGGCAATCTGCGCGCCGTTGAGCCTGGACCGCGACATCGACGGTCATGCGCTCCTCGACCGAATACCGGTGCGCGACCACGCTGGCGACCGCGGCCGGCAGATCCTCGGGCTCGGCCTCGGCCAGGAAGCCGACGTGACCCAGATTGACCCCGAGCAGCGGGACGCCGGTGGTGGGGCCAGCTCGGCTGCCCGCAGGAGGGTGCCGTCGCCGCCGACAACCAGCACCATCTCGGTTCCGACGGCGGCGGCCGGGGGACACCGGCACGACCTCGGCCGTGTCCATGTTCAGCTCCGCGGCCTCGGGCTCGAGCACGCGGACGCCGATGCCGTTCATGGTCAGCTGCGCCGTCAGCACCCGGGCCACGCGCCGCGCGGCCGGGCGGCCGGTGTGGGCGACGAGCAGCATCACCCGTCCGCTGGCGGGCACGCTGGCCGCGCCGTTCGCGCTGGCGGTCACTGGGGACCTGCCGCGACGGCCAGGCTCAGCGCCGCTTCGTCCAGCGGCGGCGCCCCGCGCCGGAGCCACAGGAAGTACTCGACGTTCCCGGAGGGGCCCGGCAGCGGGCTGGCTGTCACTCCCGCCACGCCGAGTCCGAGCCTGCCTGCTGCTGCGGCCACTCCGGCCACGGCCGCGGCCCGCAGCCCGGGCTCCCTGACCACGCCGCCGCCGACAAGCTCCCGGCCGACCTCGAACTGCGGCTTCACCATCAGCACGAAGTCCGCGCCGGGCGCGGCGCAGGCAGCCAGGGCGGGCAGCACCAGCGTCAGGGAGATGAAAGACAGGTCGGCCACCACCAGGCCGGGCGGCGGCGCCACCTGCTCCGGCGTCAGGCTGCGGACGTTGACCCGGTCCAGGACGGTGACCGGGATATTCGGTCTGCAGCGACCAGGCCAGCTCACCGTAGCCGACGTCAACGGCGACCCACGTGCGCCGCCCCCGCGCGCAGCAGCACGTCAGTGAACCCGCCGGTGGACGCGCCCGCATCCAGGCACCGCTGGCCCGCGACCACGATGCCGTCGAATGCGGCCAGCGCCCCGGCCAGCTTGTGGCCGCCGCGCGAGACGTAGTCGGGCCCGCCGCCGGCCTCCGCCACGGTGATCGCCGAGTCAACGGCAACTTGCGAGGCGGGCTTAGCGGCGACCTGGCCCGCGACAGCCACCCGCCCGGCCGCGATCAGGTCCGCCGCCTGGTCGCGTGACCTGGCCAGGCCCCGCCGGACAAGTTCTGCATCAAGCCGCAGCCTCCTGCTCATCGGGCCGACGTCCGCTCCTGCAAGAGGTGCTGGCTGGGCTGCGAGGCCCGGATTCCAGCTCGCCCAGCACTTCGCTGAGCTGCGCGTGCACTTGCTCGAACAGTTCCGGATGGTCGCTGACCGGCAGCCCGGGCAGCCGCTCCAGGAGTTGCAGGGCGGCATTCGACCCGGGGCTCGCCCGTGCCGGGCACAGCGGCCGCCGCGGCCCTGGCCATCGCCGCGTAGGCCGCCTCAGCCTGGACGGCTGCGGCCTGCGCCGCAGCCGTCCGGCCCCGCGTCCTCGCCGGACTCGACTGCCCGGCCGGCTGGCATCGCCTGCCCGGCCGCCGCCGCGGGCCCGGCCGCCACCGATCGCCCGGCCGCCGCGGCAGGGCCGGAATTCGGACTGCTCTCTGTCCGGCTCGCCCGCACTCCCCGCGCCCGCGTCCAGCCGCGCCCGGATCGCCTCGCTGGCGACGACATCACCGGGCCCCGCCAACGACTGCAGCCACGCCAGGCCGCTGCCGCCGGGCACCTCCAGGCCGGACCCGCCAGCCGCGTCCGGTCCCGTCTGCTGCTCCATCTGCTCCACCATTCCCCTGCGCGGCCGGCGGCGTGGCCGCGCTGTGCTGCCGCCTCCCTGAACGCTACCGCCCGGCGCCGTCAGGCCGCGGCACCTGCCGGGGCCGATCTGCCCCCGGTGGCCCGCCGCAACCGGCAGGCTGGAGAATGACCATGAAAGCGAGGGGATGGATGGCGACAGCTGAGGAAACCCGCACCGCGCTGGAGAGCCTGACCGGCCGCATCGCGGATATGGATGCCTCCGATCGCGAGGCCCACCTGGTGGACCGTAGCCTGAGCTGCCGCGTTCCCGACCTGGGCGTGACCTTCCTGACCAGGCTCGGCCCGCAGGGCGCCGAACCCATCAGGGTGGCCGAGGACGGCGCGCCGCAGGCACAGGTCCGGTTCATCGCCGACAGCAACACCGTGGTCGCGATCGCCGGCGATCCGGGCAGCTTCATGCGGGCCTGGCTATCCGGCAAGCTCAAGGTGCAGGGCAACGTCTTCGACCTGCTCCATCTCCGCAAGCTCATGTAAGCCAGGCCGGGCACACGCCGCGCCTTCCAGCCGGCCTGCCGGTGGGATGCTGGCGTCATGCCCGAGGGTGATGTCGTCTGGCGGACGGCCCGCAAGCTCGATGAGGCGCTGTCCGGCCGCGTGCTGACGCGCAGCGATTTCCGGGTGCCGCGGTTCGCCACCGCCGACCTCACCGGACGACCGGTCATCGAGACCGTCTCCCGCGGCAAGCACCTGCTCACCCGGGTCGAGGGCGACATCACCGTGCACACCCACCTGAAGATGGACGGGACCTGGCGGGTCAGCCCGGCTCGCGGCTACCCGCAGCCGGGACTACCGGATCAGGCTGCTGCTGGCCAATGCGCAGTGGCAGGCGGCCGGGTTCCTGCTCGGGATTGTCGAGCTGGTCAGGACCAGCCGGGAAGGCCAGTCCGTGGGGCCATCTCGGGCCCGACCTGCTCGGTCCGGACTGGGACGCCGTGGAAGCCGTCCGCAGGCTCACCGCCCGGCCGGAGCGGCCGATTGGCGAGGCGCTACTCGACCAGCGGAACCTGGCCGGGATCGGCACGATTTACCGGGCCGAGACGCTGTTCCTGCGCGGCGTCCATCCGTGGCGCCCCGTCGGCGAGATAACCCACCTGGCCGGGCTCACCGAGATGGCCAAGGCCGGCCGCCGGACGCGAACAAGGCCCGCGGCGAGACGATCACCACCGGGAACGCCGGGACGGGGCGCCGGATTGTGGGTCTACGGCCGGTCCGGCCAGCCGTGCCTGTGCGTGAGACACGACCATCAGCCGCGGCAGCCTCGGACCGGAGACCGAGGAGCGCATCGCGTTCTGGTGCCCGCGCCGCCAGCCAGCCTCCTAGCCGACGTGCGGCACGGGTCCGGGGCACTGCCGCGGGCGGCCCGCCCGGAACGACGCAAAGAACCGGGGAGCCAGGCCCCTGGCCCGGCTCCCCGGCATATCCCCCGGACAGCGGCGGCTGCCCCTGGAAGCGACCGCTGCGCCGTGCGCTGGCGCCGGCGGTCACCCTCCGCACGGCGCCAGCGGTCTTACGCGTCCCGCTTGCGGAACAGCACGAGTCCGGCGATCAGCGCGATCGCCGCGTACCCGCAGAACACCGCGAACCCGGTCCACGGCGCGAACATCGGCGTCCCCTTGCCCGCAGGTACCCGCACACAGCCGACCAGATCTGGACGCCCGGCATCGGCCGGGATCCACTTGGTCACGTGGTCCTGCCACGACTGCGGGATGAAGTTGATCAGGATCGACAGCACGAACAGCAGGCCGACGACCGTGCTGATCGCCCCGGCGGTATGCCGCAGCAGCAGCCCGATGCCGAAGGCCAGCAGCCCGCAGGCGGTGAGGAACAGCGCGCCGCCGATGACGGCCCGCAGCACATTCGGCTGCGCCCAGCGTGGTGCTGATGTGATGCGAGGACATCAGCGCCTGGCCCAGGAAGAAGGAGGCGAAGCAGGTGATGAGCCCGGTCACGAAGGCGACCGCCGCGAAGACCACGGCCTTGGCCGCGATCAGGGTGCCGCGCCGCGGCATTGTCGTCAGCGTGGTGCGGATCATCCCCGAGCCGTACTCGGAGCTGATGACCAGCACGCCGAGGACGCCGATGATCAGCTGGCTGATGTACAGGCCGCCGAGGCTCTGCGCGGTCGGGTCGAAGCCCGGTCCCGGATGCCCGTGCGTGGCCACTCCCCAGCTGGCCAGCGCGCCGAAGCCCACGGTCACGACCACCAGCGCCAGCAGCGTCCAGTAGGTCGAGCGAACCGAGCGGATCTTAGTGAACTCCGAGCGCAGCGCGCCGCCGAAGGTGGCGTTGCCCGCCGAGCGCGGACAGGCTGCGGGCGGTCGCGGCCGGCAGCTGGGTTGACGTCGTTGCCATCTCAGGCCACCTCTCCGGTCAGTGCGGGCTGTCCGGGCACTCCGGCGTGGAATTGCACGCTGGATGCGGTGAGCTCCATGAACGCCTGCTCCAGGGAGGCGTGCACCGGCGACAGCTCGTGCAGCCGGACGGCGTTCTCGTAGGCGAGGTCGCCGACCTGGCCGGAGTCGAGCCCGGACACCACCATGGTCCCGTCGCCGTTCTCGCGGATGGTGCCGCCGGCCGCCGCGACCAGCTTGGTCAGCTGGTCTTGCTGAGGCGTGCGGACGCGGACGGTCTGCTGCGAGTTGGCCGCGATGAACTCCTCGGTGCTGCAGTCGGCGATGAGGCGGCCGCGTCCGATCACGATCAGGTTGTCCGCGGTGACTGCCATCTCGCTCATTAGGTGGCTGGAGACGAATACGGTGCGGGCCTGACTGGCCAGGGTCTTCAAGAGATTGCGGAATCCAGTAGATGCCATCGGGGTCGAGTCCGTTGATCGGTTCGTCCAGGATCAGGACCTGAGGGTCACCCAGTAAGGCGACCGCGATGCCGAGCCGCTGCCGCATGCCCAGCGAGAACGTGCCGGCGCGGTCGGTTGCGACGTCATGCAGGCCGACGAGGTCGAGGACCTCGTTGACCCTGGCACAGGGTGCGGGATGCCTTGGGACTGGGCCAGGAACAGCAGGTGGTTGTAAGCCGACCGGCCGGGGTGCACGGATTCGGCGTCCAACAGTGCCCCGACGACCCGCAGCGGTCGGGACAGTTCGGCGTAACGTCTGGCCGTGGATGGTCGCGCTCCCGCCTGCCGGGTGGTCCAGGCCGACGATCAGGCGCAACCCCAGTGGTCGATTTCCCAGCACCTTCGGGCCAAGAAATCCGGTTACCCGGCCCGGACAGTGAACGACAGGCCGTCCACCGCCAGCGTGTCCCCGTATCGCTTGGTGAGGCCCCGTGCCTCAATCATGTCTGCAGCCCCTTCCGGCCGGTGGAGCCCCGGGCACAGCGGTGCCTGGGCATGCCCCAGTCTGGCGCACAAACGCGATAGCTCGCGTCCGCCGCGGGGGGCTGATCCTCAGTCAGCCTGCAGGGTGACTGAGCCTGCCTGCGCCCATGGCCGCCAGGACAGCCTCGGCGGGCCTTGCGCGGCTCGGGGGTGGGCTGCCTGGCGGCAGCCCCGCGGCCGAGGCGGCCGTGGACAGGGCGTGCAGCCCGTCGATCCAGTCGCCGGATCCGGACGCGGTCAGCCAGTCCCCGCCCGGCGACGCCGTCCAGCCACCGCAGCTGGCCTTGTCCCCGCTCACGGTGACGCCGGGGTGGCTGGCATTCAGGCCGGTCAGGTCGCGGGCCACGTCATGGCTGGTGCTCAGGCACGGCCAGCAGCACCTCGGCAGCCTTGGTGACGCCAGTCAGGACCAGCAGGCTGTCGGCACCGCCGCGGAACGCGCCCTCGATGTCGGTGTCGCAGCCGGTCCCCGACCACCAGCGGCCGTTTCGCCCCGACCCGCTCGACCGACTCCGCGTGCAGCGGCGGCTCCGGCTTCCCGGCGACGACGGGCTTGAACCCGGTCGCGGTCACCAGGACCTGGACCAGGGACCCGTTGCCGGGCTGCTCGCCGCGCGGCGTCGGCAGCGTGGGATCAGCATTCGAGGCGACATAGAAGGCGCCCGCGTTCAGCGCCAGGGCCGCCTCGGCCAGCAGGCCGTAGCTGATGTCGGGCGCGTAGCCCTGCGCGACCGCCAGCGGCTTGTCCGCTGCCGTGCTGACCGGGCGGAGGCCGCGGCGCCCGCAGGGCCAGCCTCAGCCCGGTCCCGCCGATGACCAGGACCTGGCTACCGTGGCTGGCAGGCGGTCCGCCAGCACGGTGCTCGGCGGCCTGGGTCGAGGCGACGATGTCGGCCGCGGTCGCCGGGCTGGCCCATCGCCACAGCTGGGTGGTGATGGCGTTCGGTGACCGGGATGCGTTGTTGGTCACGTAGGCCCGTTTCATGCCCCGCCCTGGCCGGCGTCGGCCAGCGCGTCGGCAGCGCGCGGATTGGGTGCCGCCCAGGTAGATGACCCCGTCCAGGTCCAGCAGGGCGGGCGCTTGTAGTGCTCGCTGAGGGGGCCTGGGTAATCCTCCAGGCCGTGAGCCTGCGGATTGCCGTCCAGGCCTGCTTTCCCGTTTCTGGTCAATCCTGACGACCTTTCCTGAGCTCGCTGCGCGCCTGCAGGGTGGCACGGACGTGGCGCAGTGTGTTGGTGCAATGTGGGTGGTGTGGGCACATTGCCGCGGCCAGGGCCAGGCGCTCGGCTGCCGCCCGTGGGTCACCGGTCCTGGGCCAGCGCCAGGCCGAGGCCGAACTGGGCATAATCATCACTCGGGTCGGCCTTAACCATCAGCCGGAAGTTCCCGGCCGCCGCGGCGTACTGGCCGGCGTCGAACTGCGCGCGGGCCAGAGCCTCCAGTACGCTCCTGGACCTCGGCTCGGCGGCGGCGGCGCGCTCCAGCAGCTGGGCGGCCGCCGCCGGACTGCCCCGGCCGAGCAAGTCCAGGCCGCGTTTGTAGAGCTGATGGGTATCGGCCCCGTTAGCGGGCATGGAATCGGGAGCATCAGGTGACGAAACCGGATCCCTCTGGGCGGGAATCAGCACGACCGCCCGCCGGTCCTGTTGACATATGTGCCAACCCTTTGGTCCAGCGAGGCCACGGCCGCCGGCGGCGGTCCGTGCCTCAAGCTTGCCCCGTTCCGCGGGTGTCCGCTACGCCGAGGACCGGGTGAGCGGGCTCGCCGAGGTCACTTCCCCACCGCTACGACGTGATTGCGGCCGAGAACGAGAGCCAGCTGATCGCCATGGACCCGCACAACGTGGTCAGGCTGATCCTCCCGCGCCATGACCCGGGCCAGCCCGGCAGCCCCTATACCGACGCCGCCCGCGAGCTGTCCGGTCTGGCTCACCGGCGGGATCCTGCGGCCGGACCCGGACCCGGCGCTGTACGCATACTGCAGGAGCGCCACCGCCGATAAGGACACGATCGAGCGCGGCCTGATCGGCGCCTTGCGGCGGCAACCCTACGCGGCCAGGATCGTCCAGCCGCACGAGGACGTGGCGCGGGGCCTGGTCGCGGGGTGGTGGCAGCTGATGGAGGCCACTCAGGCCAACCTGGAACCGATTTTCCTGCTTTATCAGGGCGGGAACGGGGTCGCGACCAAGCTGGTCGACGAAGTCGCAGACGGCCGCCTGCCTCTCGCTTGAGGCCAGCACGCCTGACGGCCTGCGGCACTGGCTCGGCGTGATCACCGATCCGGACGAGCTGTCCGCGATCGCCTCGTCTGACCCAGCGCCGTGCACTGCGCTGATCGCCGACGGCCACCACCGCTACGCGGCCTACCTGCAGCTTCAGGACCGGCTGCGGCGGGCCGGGGCCGGCCAGGGGCCCTGGGACCACGGGCTGGCGCTGCTGGTGGACTCCACCGCCTACCCGCCGCAGCTGGGCGCGATTCACCGGGTTATCACCGGCCTCGTGCCGCAGACCGCGGCCCGGCTGGCCGGGAGCGCGTTCGCGGTCCGGGAGCTGCCGGGCGGGAGCGCGGACACCGGCGCGGCGCTCAGCGAGCTGGCCGCGGCGTCGGCGCGCGGGATCGCGTTCCTGGTGACCGGCGCCGGCCGGGCCTGGCTGCTCAGCGACCCCGATCCGGGGCAGCTGCAGGCCGCCGTGGCCGGTTATCCGCCCGCGCTCTGGCAGCAGCTGCCGGCCGCGGTGCTGGAGGGACTGCTGTTCGGGCGCCTGTGGGCGATCGAGGACGATGCGCGCAGCGTCCAGGCCATTCACGACGCGGCGGACGCCATCCGGGCCGCAGAGCGGGAACCGAAGGGCACGGCCGTGATCTGCGGCCCGATGACCGCCGCGCAGGTCTACGAGGTGGCCGAGCTCGGGCGGCGGGTACCGCGGAAGTCGACCTCGTTCGGGCCGAAGCCGCGGACCGGCCTGGTGCTGCGGCTGTTCGCTGAGGGCTGAATTGGCTGGCCTGCCGGCGGGGCCTGACGGCGCCCGTCACAGGCCGCGGGTCTCCAGGTAGTCAGCGATGATCTGGCGGGCCCGGGCGGAGCCGAAGACCGGCCCGTGCCCGCCCAGGTACGTGCGGGCCGGAACCTCACGCAGCCGCCGCAGGCTGGCGGCATAGTCCGGCTTGCTCGACCGCGGCAGCTCATCAAGCAGCGGTTCGCCGTCGACGATCACGTCGCCGGACACCAGCGTTCCCGAGTCCGCTTCCCACAGGCAGATGCTGCCGGGCGAGTGGCCGGGCGCGTGCAGCACCTCCAGCGACCGGTCGCCGAGATCGAGGATGTCGCCGTCAGCCAGCCACCTGGTGATCGCCGCCGGCGGGGTGCGGAACGACATCAGGTCGAATCCGTCATAGGGCAGAGCGTCGATCAGGACCTCGGGCACCGGCTCGCCGGCCGCCTCGAACTCGTCAAGCAGCGCTACCGGGTAGGTGCTGGCCGCCAGCGTCACGTAGTCGCCGGCCTGCTCGATCACCTCGCCGTCCGCGCGGTGCGCGGCCCGGTCGCCGAACTCGCCGAGGCCGCCGAAATGATCAAAGTGCGCATGGGTCGCGACCGCGATGACCGGCCGGTCCAGCTGCCCGGCCAGCTCCAGCGACAGCCGCCCGACACCGAGGCCGCAGTCGACCAGCAGATGCGACGAGCTGCCTCGCACGAGCCACGCATTGGACCGGACGTAGGCGTGCACGTGCGGCTCGGTAATGCGCACGATCCCGTCCCCGGCCTCGGTGACCTCGAACCACCGCGGGGCGACTTCCAGGTCGCCCCGGCCGCTGCCTGGTGCCATGACGGATGCCTCCGGTCGCTGACCGCTCTCTACCTGGGGCCCGCCGCGATGTCCAGCGACCGGGCCCGGGTCATAAGCCTGATAGCCCCTCGCGTCGTACAGCCCGATCGCGATCGCATTGTGACCGAAGACGTTCAGCCCGAGATGCGTGTCCCCGGCGTCCAGGGCCGCGCGCTCGCCGAGGAGCATCGCCGCCCGGCCGTAGCCCCGGCCGCGATGCTTTCGTGAACATCGACCGCGTAGACCCAGCTCAGGCCCGGTTCATAGGGGTGAAAGACCCAGCTGGCGGCCACCACCTCGCCGCCGCGGCCGCCGCTGCCTGGCCGGCCGTCCGGCCTGGCTGGGCACGGCGGCAGGCGGCTGACATTATGTCCGCATGAAGGAAGCTGGTCCGGTCGACGCCGCCGATGTCATTACCGACCTCGGAAACGGGGTGTACCAGATCGACACCCGGATGGCCGGGTATGACGGCATCACGGCCGGCTACCTGATCCGCGGCGACCGGCCGTGCCTGGTGGAAACCGGCACCGCGCCGTCCGCGCCGGTTGTGCGGGACGCCCTGGCGGCTCTCGGAGTCGGTCCGGCGGACCTGGCGACCGTGGTCGTGACCCACATCCACTTGGACCACGCCGGCGGGACCGGCGACATCGCGCAGCTATACCCGGCGGCCGAAGTCGTCGTCCACGAACTGGGCGCCCGGCACCTCGCTGACCCGTCCCGGCTGATGGCCAGCGCCCGCCTGGTCTACGGGGACGAGCTGGACAGCCTGTTCGGAACGCTGGCCCCGACACCGGCCGAGCGAATCAGGACCGTCGAGCGCACTGGCGTCATTGACCTTGGCGGCGGCCGGCGGCTGGAGAGCCACTACTCACCCGGCCACGCCAAGCACCACGTCGGCCTCATCGACTCGGTGACCGGCGACCTGTATGTCGGGGACGCGGCCGGGATCTACATTCCCGAGACTGGCGACATGCGGCCAGCCACGCCGCCGCCGGACTTCGACCTGCAGGTGGCGCTGGAGTCACTGCGCACCTTCGGCGCGCTCCGGCCGACCAGGCTGCTGTTCAGCCACTTCGGGCCCGTAACTGCCGTCGACGAGGCGCTGGACCGGTCGGCTGCGGAGATCAACGTCTGGGTCGAGGAAACCCGGCGGGCCCGCCGGGCCGGGCTGGACCTCGACCACGCGGCCGCGATGGTCGCGGAGCGCACCCGGCAGCGATACCGGATGCTCGCCGACGACGCCGACCCGGAGGCGACGGCGAAGTACGACCGCGTCGGAGGGACGCAGTCCAATGTCGCGGGCATCATGCGCTGGCTGGAGAAGACCGAGGGCGCCTGAATCCGGTCCGGCGGCCGAGGACCGATCGAAGGTCGTCGCGCCAGGCCGGGTTATCTGCCCGGACTACAGCCAGGCATTGTCGTCAGGCACTGGCGTCAGGCGGCGTCGATCGCGGCCGAGCCGCTGGCAGGCGAGCGAGCACCACACGATGAGATGCATCATCCAGAGCTCAGCGGCCAGCTGCTGCCCCTGTGTGCCACCTTCACTCGCGCCGAATATGCCCGGCAGCTGCCAGATCCACATCACCACGGTCGTCCAGAACCCGGCAGCAAGGAGGCCGCGGACTGGCCGCGGCAGGGAAGCCGTGAGCGAGGGCACCAGGAAGAACTGCAACGGCCGCCAGCGGGACGGCCGCGCCCCTGACGTCCGGCCGGCAGCCTTCTGAGCCTGCCGCACCGCCCTTCTCGTTGCGCGCGAAGGCCTGTCGGATGGCGGGGACCCGCGGCCCAGCCGCAGCACTGCCGATCCGGCATCGATCAGCGACAGCGCGAGGCCGGCGGCCAGCGCCTCATCCCTCCCTGCAGGCAGAGCGCGCCCGGATGCCGTGGTCCACGCGAGTGCCACCGCGGCCGCGACCCATCCCGCGGCTGACCCGGCCGCCACGACTTTCGCCAGCGGGCCGGCAGCCCGGCCATCCAGCCGCGTAGATACCAGCCGTCGCCGTGATAGCCGCCCCGGCTCGGGTTCCTGCCACGCCGTAGCGCTTCCGCTCCCGGCCGGCGCCGGGTACCGAGGCAGGCCGGTCGGGAGCGACTGGTCTGGCTGGGCTGCCCCTGGTCCTGGCTGCGGCCCGGTCACGCGCAGACACTAGCACCGCATACCGGGCCCGCTGGTTCGGGGCGTCACCGCCAGATTTCACCGAGTATCTCGGCGAGTGCTCGGCCCTGGTCGTAGCCTCCTCGCGCGGCCCGCAGACGCGTTGACGGATCCAGCGCATTGGCGTCGAACACGTCACCCGCACCGCCATCCGGAAAAACGGTCCCGACCCTGCTGCCTCCCGCTTGCAGTTCGTCGATCTGGGTTGCGAGATCCATGCCCCACTCGGGCGGCATCCGCGACCTGCCGCTGAACGGTGACAGCACCAGCACCCGTCCGTATCCGGCCGCCAGGTCGGCGTTCTCATTACGCCGATAACCGCCGTTGATGTACCGGTTCCCGCCGATCCGGTAGGGCGGGAAGGGACCGAAGCCGTTGCTGGTGCTGGCGGCGACGGCGTCCGCCAGATCGACGCCGCTGTGGCGGTCGAACACGACCGGTTCCCCGGTCTGCGCATCGACAGCCGCGATCAGCAGATGCTGTTGCGGCCAGTGCTGGCTGGGAAGCCGGGCCGCGACGATGCTGCGCCAGCGCGTCTGGCTGGAGCCGTCGGAAGCATCCATCTCGAGCGCCGCGGCACCCAGCTTGCGGCGCATGTCAGACGCATCCTCAGCAGAACCGATGATGGCGTTCGACCACTCCAGGTAGGTCGGCCCTGAGAACTTCGGAGCACCTGCCCTTTCCGGTCCGGCCCCGCCAGCCTGCGGCTGAGGCCCCCGGGAGAGGATGGCCGCGTACAGTCCGGCCGGCCGGATCCCGCTGGTGATCTGGGCAGCCGCCGTCGATCCTGCCGACGTCCCGATAATGAGATCGGCCTCGGTTAGATCGACCCCGGCCTCGGCCAAGCCGGCGATGAGACCGAGCTCCCACGCGTTGCCTGCAGCTCCGGCGCCGGCGAGAACCAAGGCTCGCCTGCCTGAGTTGTCCGCCTGTCCTGCGGCGCCGGCCTGCTGGTCCGGTACCGGCCAGTTCCTCTGCCGCGGCGTCCGCGTCACCGCGATGCCATCGGAGGTGGTCGGCGAGCTGATGCGCGGAGTCGGAGAAGGTGCTGTGTTCACTGGAGCCGCCTTTCGCGGATTGCCTATCGGGCGCTCCCGGTGACGACTACCTCAGTCGCGCGATCCTGCCCTGCAGGGAGCACCCATTACCGACACTGCGTACATGGGTCTCACCTCCTGCCGGTAGAACACGACGACGGGAATGCTCGCACACTCGCGACGCGGTGCGCAATCGGCATCAAGTTCGCGGCTCACGGTGCGGGGGCCAGCGTCTTGCTGCTGTGTTCAGGCAAGACGGCCCGGCTCAGGCCTGGCCGCGAAGGTGAACAGCCGCTGGCCGGGCATCAGCGCGGCGGGCTCGGCCGTCAGCCGGTGCGCGCCCACCGACATGAAACGGTCGTGGCTGATGTCGAATGCCTCCTCGCGGAAGCCCGCCTCCCTTGATGTTGCCGAAGACGCCGCATACGCACGACGATCTGGGCGGGGACCGCGCTCACGCAGGCATCGGTGATCCCCGCGTCGGCCTGCACAATCTCAACGCCTCGCCGTCGCCGGCCTAATCCGCGGAGAGGTCGTGATCGTCTCCGGCCAGGTCAGTCCCGCCGTCGTCCTCCGCCACGCCGTCCGGGTCCTGCTCGTCCGGGTCCTGGTCGTCAAAGTCGTCAAAGCTGATGTCATCGAGTTCCTCGTACCGCTCGCTCGCGTCGGTGTCGCCCTCGACATCCGCACGGGCGGCGCGCCCGAACCAGTGGCGTGCCTCTTCCTCACGATCCGCTTCCAGCAGCGCATCGGCGTAGGCGTAGTACAGGCGCCCGAACTCCGGCCGGATCCGGTCGCCGGTGAGCTCCGGGCCCTGGAGCGCCACCACCGCCGCGTCCGGCAGGCCCTGGTCGCGGCGAATCCCGGACTCCACGATGCGCAGCTCAATCTGGGTCTGCTGGTCGGCGGCCCGTGCGTCCGGACCGGTCACGATGTCCAGGGCGCGATCCAGCCGGCCGAGCGCACGCTCGCAGTCGGCCATGAGCGGCAGGTAGCTGCTGCGGCCAGTCAGCCTTCTGGCGGCCCGGAACTCCGCCAGGGCGGTCGTCCAGTCGCCGGCCTGATACGCCGCGATCGCGCACGTCTCGCGAACGACGCCGACCCTGGCCGCCAGGCCGCGGGCCTTCTTCGCGTACCGGTAGGCCTCCTGCGGATCCTCGGCCACGCTCGTGGCAACCAGCAGCCTGGCGATCACGCTGGCCAGATCTCCGGGTAGCGTTCGCAGCTCGGCGAGAGCTTCCGGATCCAGCTGATCGGCGGTGATGCTGTCGTCGATGTCGACTCGCAGCTCGCCTGGGTCATGCTGGCCCTGGTCGCGGCCGCGGCTCGCGCCGGGACGCTGGGCGCCTCGGTCGCTGTAGCTGCCACGCGTGCCCCGGTCGGCATGACCACCGCGGTCGCCAGAAGCCGGACGACCGGAGCGATCACCGTAACCGCCGCGGCCCCGTGAATCGCCGGCCGCGTCCCGAGCGATCACCGTAACCGCCGCGGTCACCGGAAGCCGGACGAGCCGAGCGATCACCATAACTTCCGCGGCCCCGTGAATCGCCGGCCGCGTCCCGAGCGCCGTAACCGCCGCGGTCACCGGAAGCCGGACGAGCCGAACGATCACCATAACTTCCGCGGCCCCGTGAATCGCCGGCCGCGTCCCGAGCGCCGTAACCGCCGCGGTCACCGGAAGCCGGACGAGCCGAGCGATCACCATAACCGCCGCGGTCACCCGAACCCGGACGACCCGAACGATCACCATAACCGCCGCGGCCACGGGAGTCGCCGGCCGTGTCCCGGGCGCCGCCGTAGCGAGAGCCGCCGGAAGCACGGGGGCCGGCCGGGCGGTCGCGGTCGCCAGGCCGCCCCTGGCTGCCGGCCGGGCGGTCATACCGGTCTCGTGTCGTCTCGGGCCGGTCTCCGGGCGTGCCAGACGGGCGCCCGGAGCCGCCCCAGCGGTCCGGTCGCGCAGCGCCGCGATCGAAGCGGTCGCTGCCCTGACGACTGCGGCCCTGAGGACCGGGGGGCGAGCCGCGGTCAGCGTCCCTGGTCCGGCCGGTGCCGGGCCGGCCAGCGTAGCCGCCCTGGCGAGGCGGACGGCCGGAAGCAGCGCCGGGCGCGCCGTTGCGGGGCCGGCCACCACGGGCCTCGTAGCCGCCAGCGTCCGGGCCGTCTCGCGATCCCCGGTAGGGCCGGCGATCGCCAGCGGGCCGGGCGTCATCCTCGCGCGCCGGACGGGCACGGTAGGGGCGCCCCGCCGTCTGGCCGTAACCAGAGTCAGGCGAGGAACGGGGTCCGGTCCGCGAACCGTAGCCTGCCGCCGGGCGGCCTGATCCGCCCGCGCGGCGGTCATCGGAGGAGTTCTCGCCATCGCGGGAACTGCCATGGACGCGAGCCTCCGGCGCGGCCTGAGCTGGCCGCGCCGCCTGACCAGTCGCTCCGGGCGGTCGAGGACGCCGGTCGCGAACGTCCTGACCGGGCGTTGCCCGGACTGGAGCCGCCTGAGCGCGGATCGCCGTAGCCGTCTCTGGATGTGCTGCTCGCGGAGCGCGAACCGTCCGCCTGGCCACGTGGGCCGCGGCCGCTATCCGACTGCGGCCTGGCTCCCCGGCTGGTCCCAGCGGCAGGCCGGCCTTCCCCGTAGCCGCGAGATGCGCGGCTCCGCCAGCCCGGCGGCACCCGCAGCCCGGCCGGCGCCCGCCGGACGACCAGTGCCCTCGGGCCGTCCTGGGCGGCCGCTGCCAGCCCGGCTGCCGCCGGAACCGCGGCCCGCGGATGCACCGCGTGAGCTGTCTCGGCCCTGACTACCACGGTCCGAGCCATCGCGGCTCGAGCCACCACGGCCGGAGCTATCGCGACCCGAACTGCTTCGGTCGGAGCCACCGCGGCCGGCCAACCGCCGTCGGCCAGCCGAGCCGCCCTGGCTACGACCGGCCGAGTTACCGCCGGAGTTACCGCCACCGGAGTTACCGCCGCGGGATTGCCTGCCGCCTGCCCCGCCTGCGGGGCGGCCAGCAGCTGATCCGCGCGAGTTGCCCGCCATCAGTCCATCCTTCACCATCGGCCGGGACCGGCCTGCCCGCGGGCAAGCTGCCAGCCATCACCACAAGCTCATCACGGGCAGCACAGCGGTGCCCAGCGCACACAAATGCGCTGAGGGCCACTACCAGTACTGGCAAT
>CAWFUM010000003.1:0-94656 GCA_963818995.1 uncultured Actinomycetota bacterium
CCCGAGCAGGCTCATACTTCAGTATTCGCCACCGGACCCCGTACCGGCTTGCCCGGTACGGACGCCGGGCCGCGGCTGCCACCGACTCGCGCATCAGGCAATCCGGCTGCGCCGCTGATACGAATACCCATGTGACCTTCCCGCAACGGCAACCTCACCCATCATCCGGCCGCCAGCCCGCAGGCCAGCACGGCCGGGCGGCTCTGGCCAGCACAGGCGCAGTCGTCGGAATCGTGACGGCGCTGGGCGTTCTCGGGGTCGCCCAGCTGGCTGCGGCGATCCTGAGCTCCCCGATCGGCGCGCCCGTTGCCGCGGTCGGCGAACTGTCGATCGACCATACGCCGCCCGCGGTCAAGAACTTCGCCATCCGCGAGTTCGGCTCCAGCGACAAGACCGTCCTGGTCTGGGGCATCCGCGGCGTGCTGACCTTCTTCGCGATCATCATCGGATGCTGGCCGTGCGCAGGCTCTGGTACGGACTGGCCGGCCTGGCTGTGCTCGGCGCCATCGGGGTGTACGCGGCGCTCATCCAGCCCAGCGCGAAGGGCACGGACGCGCTGCCGTCGATCATCGGAACGGCCATCGCAGCGCTGGCGCTGCGGTACTCAGCCGCCTGGCGGGCGGTCTGGCCGCCGCGCAGCGCCCGCCGCGAGCCTGGCCCGCAGGAAGGTCGCAGCCGCATCCGCCGGGGACAGCGCGGATCGGGCACTCAGGGAGCCAAGGCCCCGGCGGTCCATGGGCACCGCCTCGGCACTCCGGCTGGCGCTCCACCGGATGGCACTCCGCCGGATGGCACTCCGGCAGATGGCACTCCGCCCGGCCGAAGCCCGGCCGGGGGCACCCCTCCTGGCGGAGCACCAGATCCGGCTCCGCCTGCGCCCGGGGCCCCCGTTTCCCCCGGCCCGGCCCGCGAACTCCCGCGCCCGGCTCCCCGGTCTGGCGCGATGCCGGCCCGGCCCGGGCCGCGGATGCTCCCGGTCCTGACCGCCGCCGGGTTCTTGCTGAGAGCGTGGCCGGCGGGGCGGTTCGCTGATCACCTACGCTGGCGGCTCCTGGCTGGGCGAGTCCCGTGACGTGAACGCGATCCAGCACGCGCTGAAGCTGCCCAGGCCGGCGACGCCCGCTCCCCGCTGCCGCCCGGCGGCAGCCTGAAGATCCCCGGCCTGTCCCCGTTCATCACGCCGAACAGCAGCTTCTACCGGGTGGATACCGCGATCGTGCTGCCGGAGATCATGCAGGCCACCTGGCAGCTGCGGATCCACGGCATGGTGCGCAAGGAGCTGGTCCTCAGTTTCGATGACCTGATCCGGCGCCCGCTGATCGAGGACTACATCACGCTGTGCTGCGTCTCCAACCCGGTCGCCGGCCCGTACATCGGCAACGCCAAGTGGCTCGGCGCCAGCCTGAGGAGCCTGCTGCAGGAGGCCGGCATCAAGGCCGGGGCCGATCAGCTGTTCTGCACGTCCGCCGACGGCTTCACCTCGGGCACCCCGGTGCAGACGGCCATGGACGGCCGGGACGCGCTGCTGGCGGTGGCGATGAACGATGCCGCGCTGCCGGTCGAGCACGGCTTCCCGGTGCGGCTCGTCGTTCCCGGCCTTTATGGTTATGTCTCTGCCTGCAAGTGGATCGTGGACATCGAGGTCACCACGTACGCCTCGAACGTCTCCTACTGGGCCCAGCGCGGCTGGGACGCGCAGGCCCCGATCAAGACCGAGTCCCGGATCGACGTGCCGACCGGCCTGAATCCGGTCAAGGCGGGCAAGCCGATCACCATCGCGGGCGTGGCCTGGGCCCAGCACAAGGGCATCGAGGCGGTCGAGGTGCGGATCGGCAAGGGCGCGTGGCACGAGGCCCGGCTGGCCGCCGTGCCCGGCATCGACACCTGGCGGCAGTGGGCCTACGACACCGATCCGGGCATCACGCCCGGCAACTATCTCGTCGAGGCGCGCGCGACCGACAAGACCGGCTACACGCAGACGTCGCTGCAAGAGCCGCCGGAGCCGAACGGTGCCAGCGGCTACCCGTCAGTCCTGCTGAACGTCACAGGCTAGCCCGCGCCCGGACGCTCACAGCAGCTGATCGCGAACCTGCCCGTACATATACGCACCGAGCCAGCGGCCGAGCTCGTCCAGCAGCGCCTGACGGCACGGCGCCGGGCTCCGTCCATCGCCGCGCTTCAGCCAGCTGCAGCCAGGTAACATGGCCGCCCAGCTGCGCCGCGCCGGACGCCGTCCGGCGCGGGCGCAGGCCCCGGCGACCGGCGCCCGCCGAGGTTCCGCCGCCCGTGACGACGAGCACCGGGCACGGAATGGCGAGGCTGAGCGCCGGCCGGACCGGCAGCTCCGGCTCGTACAGCACGAGTGCGTCAGCGCCCTCGCCGGCGGGCTGAGCGTCGCTCCACACGGCGGCCGCCAGCGCGCCGCGGCCCTGCGCGGTCACGATCACGTGCCGCATGCCGTCGGTCTGGCGCAGCTGGGCGCAGGCCGCGTCGAGGTCGGCGCTCACCGAGCCGGGCGGCTGCGGGCCGGGCCGGGCGGCAAGCGCCAGCCGGCCCGGCAGCCTGAGCCCGGCCAGGTAGAAGTGGAAGGCGCGCTCGGTGAACCAGTCGGCCAGGTCGGCCGGGACGGCCGGATCACCGGCCGCCTGCACATGGAGCACGGCCCGGCGGCTCGGCTGCAGCGACCGCCGCCTGAACATCGCCGTCTCCCGCCGCGCCGCCCCCGTCGGCGCGGGAACCGGAACCTGCTCGTACCCCTCAGCCGCCTCGTAGCCCTCAGCCGCACCGCGGCTGGTGCTGATGCTCACGCCATCCCCCGTCCCGGCCTCGCCGCCCCCGGCAGCCCGTACGCGCCCCCGCGCCCGCCGCGGGCCGGCCAGCGGGCATCCGGCCCCGCGCCGTCCACCCCGGTTCCCGCAACGCCAGCCACCCTGCCTCGGTCGGTGTCTTCCGCCCGCGCAGCGTGACCGCCAGGGCCAGCATCCGGCCAGCAGCGGAGACGCGGATTAATGCACGGAACGTCACGCATAAGTCTCGCACCGTGATCGGCTGATCATGCGCTAAACACGCCATGCAGGCCGCAATCTGCGTCGGGTTTCCCGTCGGTCCCGCCGCCCGAATCATGCGCTTTACTTACCGGGAACGGGGTTTGCCCATGCCGGTCAGGTTTGCCGGCACTCGGTGCGGGGAATCACGCCGCCGAAGCTGGGCATAACCGCGACGAGGCCCCTCCATGTATGAGATGGAGGGGCCTCGCCTTGCGTCACCGCCGTGGCGACCGATTGCTCAGCCACCGTGTGCGGATCCGCAGGTGCCCCGCTGCCGTGGAAGGCCGATTGCTCAGCCACCGTCCGCAGCGTGACGGTTGCCTGACCGCCCTGGCAATCCGATTGCTCAGCTGCCGTGTGCCGCCAGACCCCACCGGTTGTCAGTCTCCCGCCGTCCGCGCCGGTCGCCCGGCCCTTCCAGCGTTCCCGGAGTTTCCTCCGGGGCGGATCCCGTCTTCAGTGGTGAGAGATTTCTACTGCCAATGCCGCGCGCCGCACAAGGCTTTTCCGAGAGATCTTCAAGATTCTTTCGTCATCCACAAGACATCCGTTGTTTATCCCCTGTGCATGGCTGCTTTCCACCGCGGCATGCACAGGTTCGTCCACAGGACCGGGGGATAACGCGGCGCGGGCGCCCCGGCTGACCTCTGCGGCTGCCGTCAGCTGGCTCAGAGGAATTCCAGAAGCGGGCCGGTCAGGCTAAGTGACATCAGCAACCTGGAAGGTGAGCAATGACGCACGACCCCGCGGCCCCCTCGCCGCCAGAGGTACTGCCGCCAGAGGCGCTGCCGGCGCAGGCACTGCCGCCGGCGGCACTGCCGGAGCTGCGATCAGGACCCGCGACCGGGGCCGGACCCGGCTGCGCAGGATTACGGCCGCCGCGGGCCTGGTCAGCGTCCTCACTACGGCCGGAGTGGCAGCCACCCTGCCCGCCTCCGCCCACACAACGGCGTCCTCGTCTGGATCGACGTCCTCAGGCTCCAGCTCCTCGGGTTCCTCCGCGACATCGGGGTCGAGCTCATCCGGCTCCGGTTCGAGTAGCTCGAAGTCGAGCTCATCCGGCTCGTCCAGTTCCGGCTCCAGCGGGCTGAGCGGCACGACCGCCCCCTCCTCAAGCTCGGGTTCAGGCTCGGTCACCTCCGGCGGCTCCTGAGCGACTGTCCGGGCGGCAAGGGCGGGCTGGCCTGATCGCCGGCGAAAGGGCGTCAGTTGCCGATCGGTGCCCCTCTTTGGGCGCCGATCGGTAACTGACGCCCCGGGGAACCCGGCCCGCCGGGGTCTCGGGGCGAGGTGGATCTGCCGCCCTCCAAGGTCTGCAGCCAAATCACGCCCACCGTCTCCGGTCGCCACTTCGCGCCACGCGCCGCTCCCACCGTCGCTTCCGCCCGGAGCACCCGGGAATGCCGCCGGCGAGCAGATCGTCCTACGATGTCGCCAGGACGCAGGCGCGGCGGCAGGGAGAGCTGATGACGGAAGCGCAGACCACGAGCCCAGAGCTGACCGTCCAGCTCGGCGACGACTACGTGGCAACGCTGGAGATCAACCGCCCGCCCAGCAACTTCTTCAGTGTCGGGCTGATCGAGCAGATCGCGGTCGCCTGCGAGGAGCTCGCGGCCGGCCAGCGCTGCCGGGCGATCGTGCTGTGCAGCGCGGGCCGGGTGTTCTGCGCCGGGGCTGACTTCGCCGACGGGCACGCGATTGACCGTCCGGACGGCACGCACCTGTACGACTTCGCGATCCGGCTGTTCGAGCAGCCGCTCCCGGTCGTCGCGGCCGTCCAGGGCGCCGCGATCGGCGGCGGCCTCGGCCTCGCGCTGGCCGCGGACTTCCGGGTCGCCTCCCCCGAAGCGCGCTTCGCCGCCAACTTCGCGCTGCTCGGCTTCCACCAGGGATTCGCGCTGAGCGTCACGCTGCCCGCAGTCGTCGGCCAGCAGAAAGCGACGGAGCTGCTCTACACCGGCCGGCGGATCGCCGCCGCCGAGGCGCCACGCGATCGGTCTCTGCGACCGGCTGGCCGGAACCGGCGAGGCGCGCGACCAGGCGCATGCGCTGGCCGCCGAGATCGCGGCGGCCGCGCCGCTGGCGGTCCGGTCCATCCGCGCCACGTTGCGCGGCGGGCTCGCGGAGCAGGCACGGGCAGCCATGCAGCGGGAACGCGCCGAGCAAGAGCGGCTGATGCAGACCGAGGACTGGACCGAGGGCGTGGCCGCGGTGACGGCCCGGCGTCAGGCGAACTTCACCGGTCGCTGACAAGGAAGGCAGGCCCGCATGCCCGTTCTGGCCCGGCCCGGCGCACGCATCCGCTACCACGTCAGCGGAACCGGCCGCCCGGCCCTGCTGCTCACCCACGGCTATGGCGCGACCTCGGCTATGTTCAGCCAGAACCTGGCCGTCGCGACCGCCAGGAACCAGGTGATCACCTGGGATATCGCCGGGCACGGCGGCAGCGACTACCCGTCCGATCCTGACTGCTACGGCGCCGGGGCCGCCCTGGCCGACATGGCCGCGATCCTCGGCGAGCTTGGCCTCAGCCGGGTTGTTCTCGGCGGGCACTCGCTCGGCGGCTATCTGTCGCTCGACTTCGCGCTCACCTATCCCGGCCGGGTCGCGGGCCTGGTGCTCATCGACACTGGTCCCGGATTCCGCAAGGACTCCGCCCGGGAGGACTGGAACCGGCGCGCCCGCGCGACGGCCGGCCGGCTGGAAGAGCGCGGCCTGCAGGGCCTGGGCGGCAGCGCTGAACTGCACGGCGGCGAGCACCGGGATGCCAGCGGGCTGATCCAGGCGGCCCGGCACACGCTGACGCAACAGGACTCGCACGTGCTGGACGGACTGCCCCGGATCGAGGTACCGACGCTGGTGATCGTCGGCGCCGACGACGCACCGTTCCTGGGCGCCGCCGACTACATGACGGCCAAGATCCCCAGGGCGCGCCAGGTGGTCATCCCGGCGGCCGGGCATGCGCCGAACGTTTCCGCGCCCGAGCTAGTCAACGCCGAGCTCAGACGCTTCCTGGACGAGGTCGCAACAGCGGAGGGAGCCACGTGACCGGACAGCAGGCTGCGTCACCCGAGCCCGGCGAGGTCAGGGCTGAGCTAGCCGCCTGGGTCGCCCGGCACTGGGATCCGGCCCTGGCGCTGCGCGACTGGCGGCAGCTGCTGCTGGCAGACGGCTGGGCGGTGCCAAGCTGGCCGCGGCGCTGGCACGGCCGCGACTGGCCAGCCTGGACCGACGAGCTGGTCGGCAGCGAGCTGCTCCGGCTCGGCGCCGTCGGCGTTCCGGTCGGCAGCGGAACCTGGCTGGCCGCGCCGACGATCCTGGCGCATGGCAGCGATGACCTGAAGTCGAGGCTGCTCGCGCCGATCCTGACCGGCGAGCAGACCTGGTGCCAGCTGTTCAGCGAGCCCGGTGCGGGATCGGATCTGGCCGGGCTGTCCACCTCGGCAGTGCTGGACGGCGACAGCTGGGTGATCAACGGCCAGAAGGTGTGGAACACCAGCGCGCACCACGCCGACATGGGCATGCTGCTGGCCCGGACCGATCCCGGCGTTCCCAAGCACCAGGGAATCACCTACTTCGCGCTGCCGATGCAGCAGCCCGGCGTTGAGGTCCGCCAGCTGCGGCAGATGAATTTCCACGCCTCCTTCAACGAGGTGTTCCTCACCGACGCCCGCATCCCGCGGGACAACGTCATCGGCGGGGTCGGGCAGGGCTGGCCCGCAGCGCTGACGACGCTCGCGTACGAGCGCCGCTTCTCGGCGCTGCAGCGGCAGGCCTACTCCGCTGCTCCCGGCCGGGCCCTGGATGAGGCGCGCGCTGAGGCCGACGACCACTTCGCGACGTATTCCTGGTATCCGCAGCGGGCCGGGCGGCCGGACCTGGTGGTCGAGCATGCCCGGGCGGCCGGGGTCAGCGGCGACCCGGTGATCAGGCAGGCCATCGCCCGGCTCATCACCATGCAGCGGGCCAGTGCCTGGACGGCCGAGCGGGCACGGGTGGCCCGCGCCCTCGGCGCGCCGCCGGGCGCCGAGGGATCCATCGGGAAGCTCGCCGCGAGCACCATCGCGCGGGAGTCAGCGAAAGTGCACGCGATGATCGCTGGCGCGAGCGCTCTGGTGATCGGTCCCGATTCGCCGTTCGGCGGGATCATCGCGGAGATCCTGATGTCGGTGCCGGGCCAGTCCATCGCCGGGGGCACGGACGAGATCCAGAAGAACATCCTGGCGGAGAAGGTGCTTGGCCTGCCGGGTGAGATCCGGGTCGACCGGAACGTGCCGTTCAGCCAGATCCGCCACCGCGGCTGACCCGACCGCGAACACCCTGTCAGTTTCCTGCCGGCGAACCGGGACAAAAAGGTTTCCCGCGTTACTGGAACAGCCAGGGTGTCGCTGCGCTCCCCGTTCAGAAGGTCCGCAGAGGCAGTCCAGAGCGCCACCACTGGCCAGTGACCGATCCTGCATGAGTAAGGCCGCGGCCCACCGCCGCGGCCGGACTCAACGGGAGGCACGTCGTGGGGATAGTTTCCGGTACCGCCCTGTGGTACGCCAGCAGGGCCACCGGGGTGGTGGCGCTGGTGCTGCTCACGGCCGTGGTACTGCTCGGCATTCTGGTCACCCGGCGCGGGCGGCTGCCCGGACTGCCCAGGTTCGCGACCACCAGCCTGCACCGCAGCCTGTCCCTGCTGTCGGTCGCCTTCATCGCCATCCACGTGATCACCGCGATCCTGGATCCGTACGTGAGCATCGGCATCGCGGCCTCGGTCATCCCGTTCGCCTCCCCCTACAAGCCTTTGTGGCTCGGCCTCGGCGCGATCTCGCTGGACATCATGATCGCCCTGATCCTGACGAGCCTCGCGAGGGCCAGGATCGGCCGCCGGACCTGGCGCGCGGTGCACTGGCTGGCCTACGCCTGCTGGCCGGTCGCCGTGCTGCACGGCATCGGATCCGGCACCGACCTGCGGACGGGCTGGCTGCTCACGATGACAATCGGCTGCTGCGTCGCGGTGGCTGCTGCCCTGACCTGGCGCGTCGGCAGCGCGGTCACCGCGCCGGGCCCGGCCCAGCGGGCCGCCCGCGCCCTGGCTGCGGCGGCAGACGGCGAGGCCCGCACGGACAGCGGCCGCGAGCTCACCGGGGCCGGTGTCCGGTGAGCGCCATGACGACCAGCCGCCCGCGGGCCGGGCACACGGCCGCCCCCGGCGAGCCGGGACTGCCCAGGCTGCTTCCGCCCGCCGCGGAGATCGCGGCCGACGACCCGGGAGTGCCGCCGGGACTCGACCTGGCCGCGCATCTGCGCCGCCGCGGGCTGCCGCGATACCGCGGCGGCGCACTGACCGAGCAGGCCGCGGCGGCCGGGCTGACAGGGCGCGGCGGCGCCGCGTTCAGCGTGGCCAGGAAGCTCGCTGCGGTAGCTGCCGGCGGAAGCGGCAGCGTCGTGGTGGCGAACGCCGCCGAAGGCGAGCCGGCCAGCAGCAAGGACGCCGCCCTGCTCTGGTACGCGCCGCACCTGGTACTCGACGGCCTGCAAGCGGCCGCCGAAGCGACCGGCGCCCGCACGGCCTACCTGTGCCTGCCCGCTCGGCGGCACTCCGGTGACCTGGACCTGACCGCTCACGTGCACGCTGCGCTGGCCAGCCGGGCGGCGGCCGGGACTGACCGGGTCGGCGTCGAGCTGACCGAGGTGCCGCCGCGGTTCCTGGCCGGCGAGGAGTCGGCGCTGGTCGCGTTTCATCAACGGCGGTGCCGCGCGCCCGGCGGACAAGAGCACAGCGGGTGTTCGAGCGCGGGGTCGGCGGCCGCCCGACGCTCGTGCAGAATGTCGAGACCCTGGCGCATCTCGCCCTGATCGCCCGGTACGGCGGCGACTGGTTCCGCACCGTCGGGACGGCCGGCGAGCCCGGATCAATGCTGTGCACGATCCGCGACCCCGACGGCCGGGTGCGGATCGTCGAGACGCCACTCGGCACGCCGCTGCGCCGGCTGCTCAGGTCTGGGCGACGACGTGCAGGCAGTGCTGGCCGGCGGCTACCACGGCGGCTGGCTGCACGTGGCCGACGCCCGGCGGCTGACGCTGAGCAACGCCGATCTGCGGCCGGCCGGCGCTCTGGTCGGCGCCGGGATCCTGGCTGCGCTTCCGGCCGCGCACTGCGGGCTGGCCGAGACAGCGAACGTGGCCCGTTCCCTCGCACTTGAATCGGCCGGCCAGTGCGGCCCGTGCTTCAACGGGCTGCCGGCCATCGCGTCCGCCCTGGCCGCGGTCGCGCAGCCGCGCCCGGCCGAACGTGAGCTGGCGAACCTGCGCCGGTGGGCGGCCCTGGTAACCGGGCGCGGGGCGTGCCACCACCCCGACGGCACGGTCAGGTTCGTCGCGAGCGCGCTGGACGTGTTCGCGGCCGAGCTGGCGCAGCATGCCCGCGGCCGCTGCTCGGCGGTCCGGCGTGACCCGTTCCTGCCGCTGCCGGCGGCCCCGGTGACTGAAACTGACTGGAGATGAGCATGTCGCACGACATCAGGCGGCTCCGCGTCAATCGCATCGCCTGCACCGGGCACGGGGTCTGCGCGGAGCTACTGCCCGAGCTGGTGACGCTCGACGAGTGGGGTTACCCCGTCATCGCGCAGAACGGCGTTGTCCCGGCCCGGCTGGCGAAATCGGCCCGCCGGGCGGTTACCGACTGCCCGGCGCTGGCCCTGGCGCTGGTCAGCAGCCCGGAGCCGCGCAGACGATATTCAGAAGATTCTCAGATGCCCGCCCGAGCGGGCTCGGGCAAGCTGAGGACATGATGACAGTTATGGAACCGATAGCACCGTCAGCCAGCCAGTCGGACGGCGGCCTGCAGCGGGCCGACGGCTCCCCCGTTCGCGTGCTCGTCGTCGATGATGAGCCGAGCCTGGCCGAACTGCTGGCCAGCGTGCTGCGGTACGAGGGCTGGGAGATCCGGACCGCCGCCGACGGCAGCAGCGCGGTGCGCACCGCGCCGGGAGTTTCAGCCGGACGCGATTGTCCTCGACATCATGCTGCCGGATTTCGACGGTCTTGAGGTACTACGGAGGGTCCGCGGTCTTCTTCCGCATGTGTGCGTGCTGTTCCTGACGGCCCGTGACTCGGTGCAGGACCGGGTCAGCGGCATCACCGCGGGCGGCGACGACTACGTCACCAAGCCGTTCAGCCTTGAGGAAGTCATCGCCCGGCTGCGCGGGCTGCTGCGGCGGTCGGGCATGGCCCGCGCGAGCTCCGGTACCGAGCTGGTGGTGGCCGACCTGACCATGGACGAGGACGCCAGGGAAGTGCGGCGCGGCGGCGAGCTGATCGAGCTGACCGCGACCGAGTTCGAGCTGCTGCGGTTCATGATGCGCAATCCGCGGCGGGTGCTGTCCAAGGCGCAGATCCTGGACCGGGTCTGGAACTACGATTTCGGCGGCCAGGCCCACGTAGTCGAGCTCTACATCAGCTACCTGCGCAAGAAGATTGACACCGGCCGCGAGCCGCTCATCCACACCGTCCGCGGCGTCGGGTACGTGCTGAAGCCGCCGGCCTGACATGACCCAGCCAGGACCTTCCGCGCACTCGAATCCGGTCAGCCGGTGGCTGGCCGCCAGAACACTGCGCGGACGCCTCATCGCGGGCTTGCTGACGCTGCTGGCGCTCGCCTGCGCCACCGTCGGCGTGGTCACCTATACGCACTTGCACTCGGTCCTGGTCAGTCAGCTGGATCAGTCGCTCACCACCGCGAACGCGCGCTACTTCAGCTGCGTGAACCCGCCGCCCAAGCCGCCGCACGGGCCGGGCTCGGGCGGCGATCAGCCGGACGTCGACAAGATGCCGGCCAGGGACCTGCGCCCAGTCGCAGCCCACGGACGCGTTCTCCGCGCAGGTCACCGGCAAGGGCGCTGTGACCTACCCGTACCTGGCCTCGGACGAGAACAACGCCGACTTGTGCCGTCTCAACGGCAAGGACAAGGCGGCGATCGCCGGTGTCCCGGTTGGCCAGGCCGTGACGGTGGACCTGCAGTCCTACGGCGACTACCGGATGACGGCCAGCCCGGCGAAGGACGGCAGCGTTGTCGTCACCGGGCTGCCCCTCAGCTCCGTCACGCACACGCTGCAGCAGGTCGCGGCTGCCGAGCTGGCCGTGTTTGCGGCGGCCCTGCTGATCACCGGCGTCATCGGCACCGCGTGGGTCCGGGCGTCGATGCGGCCGCTGCGCCGGGTCGCCGCGACGGCGACCAGGGTCACCCAGCTCCCGCTCGGCAGCGGCGAGGTCAACCTGCCTGAGCGCGTCCCTGACGCGAATCCGCGCACCGAGGTCGGCCAGGTGGGCGCGGCCTTCAACCGCATGCTCGGACACGTCGAGGCCGCGCTCGCCCGGCGCGAGGCCAGCGAGTCGCGGTTGCGAAGCTTCGCTGCCGACGCCAGCCACGAGCTGCGGACCCCGCTGGCCGCGATCCGCGGCTACGCCGAGCTGGCCCGGCGGCACCCGGGGCCGCTGCCCGACGACATCGCGCACGCCCTCAGCCGGGTCGAGTCCGAATCAGCCCGGATGAGCGAGCTGGTCGACGAGCTGCTGCTGCTGGCCCGGCTGGACGCGGGGCGCCCGCTGGCGAGCGAGCCGGTCGACCTGACCCGGCTGGTTCTCGACGTCACCAGCGACGCCCGGGTGGCCGCCGCCAGCCACCGGTGGCAGCTCGAGCTTCCCGAGGAGCCGGTGCTGGTGCGCGGCGATGAGCTCAGGCTGCACCAGGTGCTGGCGAACCTTCTCAGCAACGCGGCCCGGCACACGCCCGCGGGCACGAACGTCACCGTCACGCTGCGCAGCGCGCCAGCCAGCCCGCCCGCGGCCGCGGGAGCTGCCCGGTCGCCGGCCGGCAACGGCGCAGGCGCCGCGATCATCAGCGTCACCGATAACGGTCCCGGCATTCCCCCTGACCTGCAGCCGGACGTGTTCGAGCGGTTCGTCCGGGGTGATTCCTCCCGGTCACGGGCGGCTGGCAGCAGCGGCCTCGGGCTCGCCATCGTGCACGCGGTCACGGTCGCGCACGGCGGAACCGCCGACGTGGTCAGCTCGCCGGGCGAGACTCGCTTCACGATTACGCTGCCGGCTCTCGGCGGGCACGAGGCCGCCTGAGTCAGCGCAGCGCGTCAGGAAGCCGCTTCCCGGCGCTGCAGCCGCTTCAGGCCGTCAACCAGAGCGTCATCGGCCAGGTCGATGGCCTCGGCCAGGGAGTACCACCGGACCTGCTGACTCTCGCCCGGCGGCGGCGCCGGGTCAGCGTCCTCGCTCAGCACCAGATACCGCAGATCCAGGTGGACGTGCTCGCCCGCCTGATGCGCGTCAAGGTGGATCAGCACCGGGCTGCCCGCGGGCAGCCGGACGGGGAGGCCGGTCTCCTCGGCCGTCTCCCGCAGGGCCGCGGCCCACGGCGTCTCGCCGGGGTCGACATGGCCGCCGGGCTGCATCCAGCCGCCGAGCCGCTTGTGCCAGTGCAGGACCGTGCCGCGCGGGCCGGACACGATGGCTGACCCGGTGACGTGGACCGCGTCCGCGGTCCGGCTGAACGGCTCGGGCAGCCCGGCCGAGCTCGGCCAGGAACCGCTCGCGCGAGGCGATCTCCCGTGGCGTCGCCGCGTCGAAGGCGATGACCTGGGCCCTGACCGCGGCGGCAAGGTCTGCGGCCTCCAGTGCGGTATCCCGTGCGCATTCCACAGGAGCCATCATGCCAAGCTCTGAGTCATGTGCCGGACGCCTGCGACGACACCGGGCGCGGCCGGGCCAGCGGCCTGCGCTCCGGCGCGGCCGGCCGCGCCTGCCTGCGCTGGCCCGGCGCCCTGCTGGTGGCAGCCGCGCTCGCTGCGGCCGCGCTGCTGGCCGGCTGCTCGGCGGCGGCCCCGCCCGCGCCGAGAGCGACCCCGGCCGGGTGCTACGCCTTTGCCGTGCATGCCCTGCACCGGCGCCTGACTGTCACCGCCATTCCGCCGGCCTGCGCCGGGCTCAGTCACGCGCAGGTGAACGAGATCGTCGACCGTGCCATCCGGGCCAGCGTCGGACCGCTGCCCAAGGCTGCCGCGCGGGCACGGGCCAATGGCGAGAGCCGCTACCTGGCCGGGCTGATCCGCGCGGTCGCGCCGCCGCCAGCCGCATCGACCCAGCCCGGGCCGGCGTCGCCCCCGGTCAGCACCGAGCCTGCCGATCTCGCGGCCCTGGCCGTCTGGACCGCCACCGCCGCGGCTGGCGCCTACCTGCTGGCAGGGCGGCTCGGCCGGCTCGGCAGGCCCGGCGGGCGCAAAGCACCAGAATGAAGCGCCGCGGGAGCGATGGAACGCCGGCAGCACGCCGCCGCTGGTGATCGCCGCCCACGCCTGGCTTGGCGCGGCCGGCCTCGCGGTCTGGATCGCGTTCGTCGTTACTGCCGTCACCGCTCTCGCCTGGGCGGCGGTGGGCCTGACCTTCGTCCTGGCCGGGCTCGGCATGGCGACGCTGCTCACGGCCAGCAGCGACGCTCCGCCAGCTGCAGCCGGCGCCAGCCGGAGCCGCCCCTGCAGGCGCGCCAGCTGCCGCGCCGGCAGGCGCGCCAGCTGCCACCGCGCCGGCAGGGGTACCAGCAGCGGCGGCACCTGCCGGGATGGCCGTCGCCGGCCGCAGGCCTCCGGTCCTGGTGATCGCGCTGCACGGCGCGCTCGCCACCGCGACGGTGCTGCTCGTGCTGCTGGCGGCCATCGGGGCCGGCTGAGCCGTCAGCGGCTAGGCATCGCTCGACGGGGCCCAGAGGTTGATGCCGGCCTCGACCGCCTGCTGGTCGATCGCCGCCCGCTCGTCGGCCGAGAACGATGTCTGGCCGGCCGCGGCAAGGTTCTCCTCCAGCTGGCGGACGCTGCTGGCGCCGATCAGTGCCGAGGTCACCCGCTCGTCGCGCAGGACCCACGACAGCGCCATCTGGGCGAGTGACTGGCCCCGCGCCCTGGCGATCTCGTTCAGCGCCCGCACGTGGGCGAGGTTCTCATCGCTGACCTGATCCGAAGACAGCGATCCCTCCCGGCTGGCCCGCGAGCCAGCCGGGATGCCATCGAGATACTTGGTCGTCAGCAGACCCTGCGCCAGCGGCGAGAAGGCGATGCAGCCGACGCCCTCGGCACCGAGCACATCCAGCAGGCCGCCTTCGATCCACCGGTTGAGCAGCGAGTAGGAGGGCTGGTGGATCAGCAGCGGGGTGCCCAGCTGCCGCAGGATGGCGGCGGCTTCCGCGGTGCGCTCGGCCGAGTAGGACGAGATGCCCGCGTACAGGGCCCGGCCGGACCTGACCGCGGTGTCGAGCGCGCCCATGGTCTCCTCGAGCGGCGTCTCCGGATCGAACCGGTGGCTGTAGAAAATGTCGACATAGTCCAGGCCCATCCGCTTCAGCGACTGGTCCAGGCTGGCCAGCAGGTACTTGCGCGACCCCCACTCGCCGTACGGCCCCGGCCACATGTCGTAGCCGGCCTTGGTGGAGATAATGAGTTCGTCCCGGTACGGGCGCAGGTCGCTCCGCATGATGGCGCCGAAATTGGACTCAGCCGAGCCGTAGGGCGGGCCGTGCTCCAGCCGTCCCAGCGGATCATCGGAGCTGGCGAGCGTGTATCCGCCGTAGTTGTTGGCCAGGTCGAAATGCGTGACACCCAGATCGAACGCCCGGAGCAGGATCGCCCGCTGCGCATCAAGCGGAGTGTCGTTGCCGAAGTTCTGCCAGAGCCCGAGCGAGATCTCCGGCAGCCTGATCCCGCTCCGGCCGCAGCGACGGTACGGCATCTTGTCCTGATAACGGTCGGGCGCAGCGACATAGGGCATGCCTCAGAGTCTGCCATCCGGATACCGCGCGACTGATGGCAACTCAGCCGCTGGGCCCGGGCAGGCCGATCGGCGCCGGAACCGGTGCCTGAGGCTCGGCCGCAGCCCGGTGGCTCCACGTCGGCAGATAACGGTGCGTAGTTATCGGTTGAATGGACAGCGCGTGCGGTCTGTCGCCGGACAATCGCCACGACTCATCGCACGTGGTCTCTGACCTGCTTGTTTACTCGACTACTGACTCACTCCATTGGGTTAAGCTGACCACTCCTTTGCTCGCCGGGATTACTTCCTGCGACTACGCAGAGTCAGGGGTGACGACGATCGTGCTCGACGCGGGACGGATGGTGACCGACCGGGGCAGGCGGGCCCTCCGAACGCGGCGGACCCGCGTCTTCCTGCACATCGGCGAGCCCAAGACCGGCACCACGTTCCTTCAGGACGCGCTCTGGGGGAACCGGGCCGAGCTGGCCGCCCGCGGACTCCAGCTGCCTGGTTACGCTGACCGGGACCACTCCCGCGCGAGCCGGGACCTCCGCGAGACTCCGCGGCCGGCCGACGACCCGGCCGACCCGTGGACCGGCGAGTGGGATGTCCTCGCGGCCCAGGCGCTGCGCAGCCGGGACCAGGCAGTCATTTCCAACGAGTTACTGGCCGCGGCCAGCCCGGAGCAGGCTGGCCGCGCGATGGCGTCGCTCCTGCGGGCCGAGGTTCATATCGTGGCGACCGTGCGGGATCTGTCTGCCCTGCTGTCGGCCGAGTGGCAGGAGGCGGTCAAGTGCGGCGGCACTGCGAGCTGGGACGCCTGGCTCGCCGACGTCATCGCGGCTGAGCCGGCCGCAGACCGGCGCAGCCGGTCCTGGTTCTGGCGGGTGCACGACACCCTGGCGGTCCTCGACCTGTGGTCCCGGTACATCCCGCCCGAGCACGTGCATGTCGTCACCGTGCCGAGGGAGGACACGGCCGGCCTGCTCTGGGCGCGGTTCGCCGCCGTGACCGGAGTCGAGCCAGGCGGCCTCGACCTGACCCGGGCCCGGCGGAACTCATCGCTCGGGGTCACGGAGACGGAGTTCCTGCGGCGGATGAACGAGGCACTCCCGCAGGCCTTGCCCGAGTGGTTCTACGTGCGGGAGATCAAGCAGACCGTCGCTCACGGGGTCCTCAGCGGGCGGCCGCGCCGTTCCCGTGTCGCCCTGCTGCCCGGCCAGCACGCCTGGGCAGCGGAACGGGCGGAGATCGTCATCGCGGGCCTGCGCGACGCGCAGTTCGACATCGTGGGTGATCTGGCCGACCTGCGCCCGGCCGCCGGAGCGCGACCTCAGGCCAGCCCGGTACTGCAGCTTGCCGACCAGCAGCTGGAGGCGGCCGTCCAGACCGCGGCAGCGCTGGCCGACCGGTGCTACCGGCTGCGGTACCCGGCACCGCGGCGGCGGGACCGCCGCAGCTCCCGGCAGCGGGCCAGCGATCTGAAGTGGGCGCTGCTGAACGGCCGCTGGGTCCGGCACGTGCTCCGCCGGGGCAGCCGCCGCGCGGCCGTGCGGCGGCTGCGGGTGATGATCTGGTGCGTGCTGATGCGCCCCGGCCGCCGTCAGCCCAGCCCGGCCCGGCGGTCAGGGCGCCGGACAGAGCGGCGAACTGCCAGCCCGCGCCCGGAGCGCGGGAACGGGCCATCCGTTCCCGCGCCCCGGCGGCCTGGCGATCTCAGCGACTGCCGGTGATCAGGGCGGCGGTCGCGCCAGAGTACTCAGCCGTCCCGGCGGGGGGCCAGCAGCTGATGCCTGCCAGTCCGCGCTTAGTGCGCGGCCGCCTGCGACCGGCCGCGCTCGATGACCGCGGCGCGCCGGGCGGCGACGCTGTCTCCGTCGATTCCGGCCGCGTGCCAGCGCCGTTTCGCCTCGGCCTCGACGCGCCGCGCCTCGCCGCCGGTGACCTCCGCGCCAGCCCGGTAGGTGGCGAAGATTGCCTCGACCGCGGCCGGATCGCTTGAGCAGATATCGGCGGCCAGCCCGACCGCGAAGCCGACCAGCTCGTCATGCGGAACCACGTGGTTGACCAGGCCCCATTCCATCGCGGTGCGCGCGCCAACGTAATTCCCGGTCGCGCTCATCTCGCGGGCGCGGCGGACACCGACGGCAGCCGGCAGCTCAACCGTGAGACCCCAGCCGGGCATGATCCCGACCCGCGCATGAGTGTCGGCGAACCGGGCGCGCTCGGAGGCAACGAGGAAATCGCAGCGCAGCGCCAGCTCGAGCCCGCCGGTCGCGGCAACGCCGTTGACAGCGCCGATCAGCGGCTTCGACACCGCGGGCAGGAGCGGGCCGGCCGAAACGCCCGACAGCGGGCTGCCCGGCTGGCTGAGCTCGGTCAGGTCCAGGCCGGCGCAGAACGCCGGATCGGCGCCGGTCAGCACGATCGCGCGCACGGCCGGATCGGGGTCAAGGTCGGCCATGATCGACCGCAGGCTGGTCAGCAGCGCGGCCGACAGGGCGTTGCGTCGCGCGGGCCGGCTGAGCGTCACGATCGCGATCTGATCCCTGATGTCGCAGACCACGTCAGTCACGCCAGTCGCCTCCCTGGCCGGCCGCGCCCGCGTCCGCGCCAGGAACCACAGTAACGACGTATATGGCCCGTCGCGGGCAGCCGCTCATAGCAGCCGCAGAATCCCGCGCCAGCGGGCCGCCAGCGAGCGCCGCGATCCTGGCTGACATGACAACCTCCGCCCTCCCCCTCGCGACGACGGCCAGGGCAGGCGCAGCAGCCAGCCAGGTCGACATCGTCATTCCGGTCACTTCTCAGCAGCGCGATCTGGCCCTGACCGTCATCCGGCTGCACGCCTTCATCACCGGCACGTTCCCCTTCACCGCCCGGGTCACGATCGCTGACGGGGGGACCAGCACCGGCACCTGGGCGACGGCCAGCGACCTCGCCGCGTCCTTCGGCGAGGTCAGCGCCGTGCCCGCGGGAGCGCCAGGGCGGGGGGCGGCGCTGCGGGCCGCCTGGGCGCGCAGCCAGTGCGAGGTACTGGCCTACCTGGACCCGGACCTGTCCATCGACCTGACCGCGCTGGTGCCGCTGGTCGAGCCGCTGCTCCAGGGCCACAGCGACCTGACGGTCGGCACCAGGCTGACGCCGGGCGCCCGGCCGCAGCGCGGCCCGCGCCGTGAGGTCACCTCCTGCGGCTACAGCCTGCTGGTGCAGGCAGGCCTCGGGACCGGGCTGGCCGACGTGCAGTGCGGCTGCAAGGCCATCACGCGCCGGAGCGCACGGGAACTGCTGCCGCTGACCAGCGACGCCGGCTGGTTCTTCGACACCGAGCTGCTCACGCTCGCGGACCGGGCCGGGCTGCGGATTCAGGAGGTCGGCGTCCGGCAGAGCCGCGACCCTGGCCCGCATCCCGGCCGGCCGCGCCTTCGCGGCCTGCTGCCTGGCCGTTTTCAGCGCGGGAACGCCGCATGACCGCCGTCGCCGCCGACCGCACGTTCGCGGTCCGCGCCAGCGAAGCGGCCAGCGCCACCCGCCGTCATCGTTATCTGCTGTGGTCTTTGCTGACCCTCACGGCGCTGCTCTATCTGGCCGGGCTGAGCCGCAATGGCTGGGCCAACGACTTCTACGCAGCCGCGGTGCAAGCCGGCACCAGGAGCTGGAAGGCGTTCTTCTTCGGTTCCTTCGACGCCTCGAACTTCATCACCGTCGACAAGACCCCGGCCTCGCTGTGGGTGATGGAGCTGTCCGCGCGGCTGTTCGGGCTGAACTCGTGGAGCATGCTCGTGCCGCAGGCGCTGGAGGGCGTGGCCAGCGTCGCCCTGCTGTACGCGGCCGTCCGTCGCTGGCACGGCCCGCGGGCCGGGCTGCTGGCCGGCCTGACCCTGGCGATCACGCCGGTCGCGGCCCTGATGTTCCGCTACAACAATCCCGATGCGCTGCTGGTCCTGCTCATGACGGCGGCCGCCTACGCGGTCGTGCGCGCGGTCGAATCCGGCCGGACCCGCTGGCTGGTACTGGCGGGCGCGCTGCTCGGCTTCGGGTTCCTGGCCAAGATGCTGCAGGCGTTCCTGATCCTGCCCCCGCTCGGGCTGGTCTACCTGGTGGCCGGGCCGCGCCGCTGGCCAGTGCGGATCGCGCAGCTGGCCGCGGGGCTCGGCGCCGTGCTGGTCTCGGCTGGCTGGTGGGTCGCGGCCGTCATGCTGACTCCGGCGGCCGACCGGCCCTATGTCGGCGGCTCGACCGACAACAGCATCCTGCAGCTCGCCATCGGCTACAACGGCCTCGGCCGCATCGACGGGGACGAGACCGGATCGGTCGGCTTCAGCGGCGGTCGCGGCGGCGGGTCCGCGTTCGGCGGCGCGACCGGCATCGGCCGGCTGTTCGCCGCCGACATGGGCGGCCAGATCAGCTGGCTGCTGCCGGCCGCGCTGATCGCGCTGGCCGCGCTGCTGTGGCTGAGCTGGCGCGGCCGGCACCTCGGCTGGCTGCCGTCCGCCCGCGGCGGGCAGGGGGCTGGCTCCGTCGCCGGCGGGGGCGCGGCAGGCGGCCCTGGCGGCCCGCAGGACGCCGGGGATGGTACGCGAGCCGGGACCGGGGCCGCCGGGCCGCCGCGTGACCTGGCCGCCGCGCTCTTGTGGGGCGGCTGGCTGGTGGTCACCGGCCTGGTCTTCAGTTTCATGGCCGGGATCATCCACCCGTATTACACCGTCGCGCTGGCCCCGGCGATCGGTGCTCTGGCCGGCATCGGCGCGGTCCGGCTCTGGCAGGCCGCGCGGGTCAGCCCGGCGGCCAGGTACTGGCTCGCCGCCGGGGTGGCGAGTTCGGCGATCTGGTCCTTCGTACTGCTGACGCGCAGCGCGTCCTGGCTGCCGCCGCTGCGCTACGCAATCCTGGCGGCCGGCCTCGTCGCTGTGGCCGCGCTAGCGCTGGCACCGCGGCTCGGCGCGGCAGCCGGGTCCCTGGCTCGCCAGCGCGCGCTGGCAGCGACGGTCGCCGCGGCAGCGCTGTTCGCGGCACTGGCCGGGCCTGCTGCCTACAGCCTCGACACGATCGCGGTCAGCCACGCCGGCGCACTGCCGTCGGCCGGCCCGGCGGTGACCTTCTCGGTCGGCGGGCCTGGCGGCACGGGCGGGGCTCCCGGCACCGGCGGCGCCCGCACGGGCCCGGGCACAGGCACGCGAGGCGGCCGGTCTGGCTTCACGCCCCCGTCGTCCGGCCACGGCGGCTTCGGGCCGGGCGGAGCCGCCAGCGGAAGTGCCGGGGCCGGCAGCCCGGCATCAGGCGCCGGCTCAGCCGGACTCGGCCGCCCCGGCGGGACCGGTCGTCCCGGCACCGGCACTGGAACCAGGGGCGGCGCCCCCGGCGGCACGGGCGGCGGGCCCGGCGGCGGCCTGAGCGGCTCCACGACGGTGAGCTCCGCGCTGACACACCTGCTTCAGACCGGCGCCAGCCACTACACCTGGGCCGCCGCTACGGTGAGCTCGGACGGCGCGGCCCCGCTTCAGCTCGCGACCGGCGACCCGGTCATGTCGATCGGCGGATTCAACGGCACCGACCCGGCTCCGAGCCTGGCCCAGTTCGAGCGCTACGTCGCTGAGCGCAAGATCCACTACTTCGTCGGCGCGAACTCCGACAGCTTCGGCGGTGGCTCCGGCGACGCGGCGGCCATCACCACGTGGGTCGCGAGCCACTTCAGGTCGCAGACCGCCGGCGGTGAGAAGGTCTACAACCTGACCGAGCCGCTGGCGGGCTAGGCGCGGGCGGGTGCCGGCCCGGGGTGCGGAATCACCACCAGGCGGGCACCCGCGCTGGAGGCGCCGCCTGGCCATAATGGTGCGGTGGAGCTTGCCGCCAAGTTGCAGATCAAGCCGGGAACTCAGGTCGCCGTGGTCGCGGCTCCCGCTGACGGACCGGACCTGCGGGACCTCGGCTCACTGGCCGCCGATCCGGCCGGAGCAGGCGCGGTCATCGCGTTCGCGCGGACGCGGGCCGATCTGGACGGCGCCGCGAGTCCGGCGGTGGAGGCAGCCCGCGCGGACAAGCTGGCCTGGATCGCCTATCCGAAGGCCGGGCAGCTCGGCACCGACCTCAACCGCGACTCGCTCGCCAGCGCGGCCGCGGTGCTCGGTGTGCAGCCGGTGCGCCAGGTGTCGATCGACGGCGTCTGGTCAGCGCTGCGATTGCGGCCGGCCCGGACTTCATGATCTACACGACCCCGGCCAGCTCGATCAGCTCGTCGAACACCTCGCCGAGCGGCAGCTCCATATGGCCGGTGCCGCGGGAGAAGTGCGCACGGGCAGCCGGGATGCTGGCCGCGAGCCACTGCCCGTGAGCGAGCGGCACCATCCGGTCTTCGTCGCCCTGCCAGACCGCGACCGGTGCCGCATCCCCGCCGCCCTCGACGGAGAATCCCCAGTCCCTGATGAACGCCAGGTCGTCGTCGCGCCAGCCGGCGATCCCCGGACGCAGCCCGTTCCTGAACAGCTCAGCGACGTAACCGCCGAGCGGGCCGCGCAGTGCCAGCACGTCAGAGGCGGACGCAAGGTCACCGATGCCGTCGGCCAGCACGCCGGCGGTGATGTCCCGCAGCAGCACCGCCGCCTCGTGCAGCAGCGCGGTCAGGTCAGCCTCGCCAGCCAGTGCCGCCGAGAACTCGGCAACGTTGTCCGCCGCCATCCCGGCGAGCCAGTCCAGGCCGCCAGCCTCAAACGGCGCGACTCCAGCCAGGGTCGCGGCAGCCAGGCAGCGGCCGGGCAGCAGCCGGGCGCAGGCCAGTGAATGGGGACCGCCGCCGGACCAGCCTGCGGTCACGAACTCCTCCGCGCCGAGCGCGGTCAGGATCGCGGCCACGTCCGCCGCGGCCGCGGCGACCGTGCGGCCCGGGTGCGGGTCCGACGTGCCGTAACCCGGCCGCGCGTACAGCACCAGACGCAGGCCGCGAGCGGCAGCGGCGGCGGCCATCGCCGGGTAGAGCGCGACGCCCCCCGGCGTGCCGTGGTGGAACACCAGCGGCAGGCCGTCCTCCGGCCCGGCCGTCAGTACCTCCAGGCCGCGCCCGTCGGGCGCACGGACAGTGAGCACAGTGCCATCCCTGGTGTCGGTCACTCGCTTATCTTGCCCTGACTGACCGACCGCCGCGCTGGCGGTCTTGCGCAGCCGCCGGCTTCCTGAAGTACGGTGATCAAGGGCCACCGAGGAGATGCCGTGCAGATTCCCGCGCTCGACACCCGCAATAGCTTTGCTCAGCGGCTGTTCACCCCGTTGCCGGCGCGCTACGACAGGCTCGCTGAGCTGCTGTCGTTCGGCCAGAACGGCCGCTGGCGCCGCGCGATGGTTGACCGGCTGGTCGCGCCGCCGGCGACGAGTCCCGGCGATGTCGTCGCCGACGTCGCGGCGGGGACGGCCGGAGTCTCCCTCCAGATCGCCCGCCGCACCGGCGCCCGCGTCGTCGGCCTCGACCTGACCGAGCAGATGCTGAGCCAGGGCGCACGCAACGTCGCGCAGGCGGGGGCCGGGAGTCAGGTCTCGCTGGCGGCCGCGCGGGCCGAGCAGCTTCCGCTGCCGGACGCGTCCGTCGATTCGCTCACTTTCACCTACCTGCTGAGGTACGTCAGCGACCCGCAGGCGACGCTGACTGAGCTCGCCCGGGTCGTCCGGCCCGGCGGAACGGTCGCCAGCCTGGAGTTCTACGTCCCCCCGTCGGCATTCTGGCGGTTCTGGTGGCGGGCCTACACCTGGCTCGTGCTTCCCGTCGCCGGGCTTCTGACCGGCGGCCGGGAGTGGTACATCGTCGGGCGCTTTCTCGGGCCGAGCATCGCCGGGCACTACCGCCGCTACCCGCTTGACTGGACGGTGCGCGCCTTTGAGCAGGCTGGCCTGCACGATGTCGGGTACAAGGTGATGAGCCTCGGGGGCGGCCTGGTCATGTGGGGAACGCGCGGGGGTGGGTGACAGCGGCGCCGGCGGGGCCGGCCAGGACGGCGCCGGGCCGGTCACGGCGTCGCGTCCGGCGTTCTACGCCGCCCGGTCGGGCCGGTGGCGGGACTGGTGGACGCTGCTCCATCCGCCGTACACCGCCTGGCATCTGTCCTACGTCGTCATCGGGGCCGCGCTAGCGCCGCACGTTCAGCTGGTGCCCCTGCTGGCGACGCTGCTGGCGTTCTTCCTGGCCGTCGGCCTGGCGGCGCACGCACTGGACGAATACCACGGCCGGCCGCTGCGAACGCAGATCCCCGGTGCCGTGCTGATCGCGGTGGCGGTGGCCGGGCTGGCGGGCGCGGTGGCGCTCGGCGTTGCCGGTGTCATCAGGGTCGGCTGGCCGCTGATCCCGTTCCTGCTGGCCTGCCCGCTCCTGGTGATCGCCTATAACGCCGAGTTGTTCGGCGGGATCGTGCACACCGACGCCGGATTCGCCGCGGCCTGGGGAGCGTTCCCGCTGCTGACCTCATACGTGGCGCAGACCGGCAGCCTGTCGGCCGGCGCGGTGCTCGCCGGAGCAGCCGCGTTCGGGCTGTCGGCGGCTCAGCGCAGCCTGAGCACGCCGGCGCGGTTGCTGCGGCGCCGGACGGCCAGCGTGGACGGCCGCATCACGCTGGCCAGCGGCGAGACGCTCAGCCTGACCGCAGACTGCCTCCTCGAGCCGCTGGAGCGGGCTCTGCGGGCGATGTCCTGGAGTGTTGTCCTGCTGGCAGCGGCGCTGGCCGTGGCCCGCCTCGCCTGATCACGCAGCCTTAACCGCCCGATTCGTTTTTATAGCGCCTTTCTCCGGACGCTCCCGCCCAGGCCCGGCTACTCCTTTGCGCTGCTGGACAGCGGTCAATTAGAGTAACCACAGGGGATCAGCCCAGGAGAATTCCTGGCGTCGAGCGAAGGCTCAGTTAATGGTGAATTCCGGGTACTCACCCCGGCATTCCGCCCGTGCGGCCGCACCACCGGTGCCGGTCGCGCGACGGGGGGGCAGGCGGCCGCAGCTCGCCATTGTCGCGGTAGCGGGCTTTGCGCTGCTCGCGATTGTGATCGGGCTGGCCGTCGCCAGCGGGCGGGGCGAGCCGCAGTTCCGCACTCAGCGGCCAGCACCGCCGCGAGCAGCCATAACGCCGGATCCGTATGTCACTGGCGCCATGACGGCCAGGACACTGGCGGGGCCCAGGTACCACTTCGACCAGCCGAGCGCGGTCGCCGCTGCCGGCGGCGCTCTCTGGGTGACCAACGTGCTCGGCGATTCGGTGAGCAGGCTCGCCGGTATATCGGGAACGCGCCCTTCTGCCTATTCCGGCGCCGCTTATTCCTTTAACGGTCCTAATGCGCTAGCGATCGGATCTGGCCGGGTCTGGGTAGCCAATGTACCGGGTAACTCGGTCACCGAAATCAGGGAATCAACCGGCGCCGTTGTCCGCGTCCTTGCCGGTGGCTACGGATTCTCCAGCCCCTATGCGCTGGCGCTGGCGGGCGGCCGGCTGTGGGTCGCCGACGCCGCTTCCGACTCCGTGACGGAAGTGAACGCGGCCTCAGGGGCCAGGATCAGGACCTTCGGCGGCGGCCGCTACCGCTTCGACAATCCGTACGCCCTGGCGGTCAGCGGCGGCACGCTGTGGGTGGCGAATTCCGGCGGCGATTCCGTCACCGAGATCAGCGCCTCAACCGGGGCGTTCATCGCCAGCCGCGCGGCCGGGTACGGCTTTAACGACCCGGTCGCACTGGCCGTGGCCGGCGGCTACCTGTGGGTGGTCAATGAGTCCGGCGACACGGTCTCCCGGCTGAGCCTGTCGTCAGGGAAGCCCGCCGGCGTGTTGAGCGGGCCTGAGTACGGCCTGGATAACCCGGCCGCTATCGCCGCCGATGGCGGCGCGGTCTGGGTGGCCAACGCGCTCGGCAACAGCGTGACCGAGATCTCGGCCGGAACCGGGGCGGTGATCCGGGTGCTGTCCGGCCGCAGGTTCAGCTTCCGCGAGCCGACCGGCATCGCCGCCGATGGCCGCTCCGTCTGGGTGACCAACATGGGCGGCAACTCCGTGACCAGGCTGCTGCTGGGCTGACGGCTCGTCAGAGGGCGTCGTGCCGCTGCAGGTAGTTGAGCGCGACCCAGCCGACCGGGATCGGCAGCCAGAAGCTGAGCAGCCGGAAGAGCAGCACCGCGCTCAGCGCGGCCGGACCCGGCACGTGCCCGATGGCGGTGAGCCCGGCGGACAGCGCCACTTCCACCGCGCCCAGGCCGCCGGGCGTCGGGACGATCGAGCCGATGGCACTGCCGGTCAGGTAGGCCACGGCCACGGCCGCGAACGGAGCCCGGCTGCCCACCGCGAGCACCGACACGTACAGGCACAGGATGTAGCCAAGGGTCAGCAGCAGCGCGCCGCCGATGCCTTCGGCCAGCTTGGCCGGGCTCTGCGCGATGTCCAGCAGCCGCGGGATCACCTGGCCGAGTGCCGGGGCGACGCGAGCCCGGACCAGGCGGCGGCAGGCCGGCAGCACCAGCACGACCAGGGCGATGGCAGCGAGCACCGCCAGTGCGATGTAGGCCCAGCTCGGCACGTGGAAGGGCGTGGTGTGCGTGCCGCCGCTGATCGCGAAGAAGATGACGAGCAGGATCAGGTGCAGGGCGAACGCGAAAACCTGCGACACCCCGACGCTCGAGGCAGCGTCAGCAGGCGCGACCTTCGCCTTGTGCAGGAAGCGGATGTTCAGCGCGACGCCCCCGACGGCGGCCGGCGTGACCAGCGTGACGAAAGACCCGGCAAACTGGGCCAGGAAGGTTCTGGCCCAGCTGAGCTTCTCCAGCACGAACCCGGTAAGGGACAGGGTCGCGCCGACGTAGGTCAGAAGCGCCAGCGCCAGTCCGGCCAGCACCCAGCGCCAGTCCGCGTTCTCCAGCACCGGGAGGAAATTCCGGCGGTTGAACTGGCCGATAACGATGTAGGCCGCGATGACGGCGGCCACCAGCGTCAGTACTCCGCGGGGCCGGATGCGCTCCAGCTGGACCGGCGGCGGGGTGGCGTCCGGCTCGCTTCCGAGCAGCCCCTTCCGCAGCGCCGGCAGCACGTCTTTGTGCCGCCGCAGGGCCGCCCGGGTGGAGCGGTGCAGGACAACCGGCTGCAGCAGCGGCACCAGCGCGCTCACCGTGCCGGTGCCGAGCTTTCTGGTGGCCAGCTCGGCCGCGGCTTCCGGGCCGACCAGCAGCGCCATCGCGGCGGTGAGCTGGGCCAGATCAAGCCGGATCTGCAGGTCGCTGGCGGCCACGTCGCCGTCGCCGGGCTCCAGCAGGGTGACCACGGCGTGATCAGGGCCGGAGAGCTGGATGTGGTCGGGCGTCAGCGAGCGGTGCGTGACCCGGTGCCGGTGCAGTTCCTGCACCGTGTCGAAGACCCGGCCGAGTTCCTCAGCGGACGGCGGCTCAGGCAGCTCGGCCAGGGTCGGGCCGTCGGTGCTGATCTTGGCGATGGCGCCGGCCTCGAGACCGACTCGCACGGCGGCTTTCAGCCGCGGCGTGGGCACCCCGGTGGCGTCAACCGCATAGGTCATCAGGACCTGCCGCTCGAGGGCCCGGCTGACCGTGATCGCGGCGTTGCGCAGCGCCTGGCTGCTGACCCGGACCCGGCGGTAGATCCGGTACAGCGCGTCGGCCGTCTGCTGATCGCGGTCGAACACCGTCACGTCGAGCCGGCTGCCATCCCTGGTGACCGCCGCGTAGCGGCGGTTCTCGGCCACGCCGTCGGGCACCCGGCGGATCTGCACCAGCGGCGCGTTGGCCTGGCTGAGGGCGGCGGCGATCTCCGCCGCGGTCGGCCGGTCCGAGGTCGTGCCGATCGCGTAGCGCAGCCCGGCCCCGACCGCCTCGCCGATCAGCAGCGACAGCAGCAGCGAGAGCACGGTCGCGGTATGCGCCAGCATGAGGCTGGTGACGCAGTAGAAGGTGATCGCCAGCCAGAACCAGGTGCGCCACTTGGGCCGGCCGGCCAGGCCGATCACGGTCAGGTAGGCGGCCAGCCCGGCCAGGAAGGAGTCGAACACGTTCAGGCCCGGCCGCGAGGACCAGATCAGCGCCCGGTACACGTCGGCCAGCCCCGGCAGCGTCAGGATCGCGTTGCAGGCAATGGTCAGCCCGGCCGCGATGAGCCCGATGACCAGCCCCTCGGCCAGCCTGCGGAGCTGGCTCATGCGGATCAGCAGGACGCCGAGCGCGACCGGCAGCGCCACCAGCGCGATGAGCGCCAGCGAGTGCAGCGGCGATGCCAGTTCCCTGGCGATGTGCTCGCTGGCCGTGATGACGTCGTGCTCGAAAGCCTTGGCCGTGGCGTTGCCGAGGAAGCCGATGCCGATCAGCAGGGCGATCTCGATGCCGGCCGTGACGCAGCGGAGCAGGTCGGTCGGCATCCTGATGCGGGGCTCAAGCTCGTCATCGATGATCAGCTCGGCCGCAAGGCCTGCCGGGCCGGCGCCGCCGGACCCGGCAGGCGCAGCAGGGACCCGACTCGCCGCCGCTGACGCCGGGCGGCCGTCGGCAGGCGTGCGCGCAGCCAGTCCCGGCGGGGGCGCCGCCGGACCGTCTGGGGCCGCCGCGTCCCCCTGCGTGGGGTCCTCCGGCGGCTGTCGCCGCGACAGCCTCATCGGGAGATCGTTTCACCTTCTCAGCCTGAGGCGGCAAGCGCCCCGGACTAGACCCTGTCGTATGGTGCGGACGTGGTGCAAGATGCGACTACCCGCGCGCTTGCCGCCGAATCAGCTGCGCTCGTCGCGGTTGCGGCCGGACTGACCTGGTCTGACCTCGGGCGGCCGAGCCCGTGCCCGCCCTGGACCGCCGGCCAGCTGCTCGGCCACGTGGTGATCGCCGCAGGCCGGACCGGCGAGGCGCTGGCCGCGCGGGCTGATAGCCGCGCCCCGCTCATCAGCACGGCTGAGTATTACCGCGCCGATAACCGCTTCTCGGCCGCGACCAACGCTGACCGCATTCAGACGGCGGTTGACCTCGCCCGGCAGCTAGACGCCCCCGCCCTGATCGCCGCCGAACTGGAGCGGCGGTGCCGGGAGTCGTGCCGCCTGCTGGCGGAAGCGCCGGCCGGCCGGACCGTGCGGACCCGGCACGGCGACCGGATGCTGGCCGCCGATTTCGGCGTCACCCGGCTGGTCGAGCTGGGCGTGCACGGGCTGGACCTGGCGGCGGCGCTGGACCGGCCGCCCTGGCTGACCGGGCAGGCGGCCGCCGTGCTTGAGAACTTGCTGCTGCCCGGTGGCGATAGCGAGGCTCTGCGGCGGCAGCTCGGACTGTGACCGGCCCGGCCTCATCGCCCGGCTGACCGGCCGGGCGCCGCTCTCCTCCGCTGGCGCGGTGGCGCTGCGGCGGGCCGGCGCCGCCGGGCTCGCGTTCGGCTGAGCCGGTCCCGGCGGCCGCGGCAGTCCGCCCCAGCCGCGACCCGTGATCGCTCTCGGTGACCAGTCAGTCACGTGACGAAGTAGCCGCCTGCAAGGGGATAGGCACGCCCGCCCTGGCGGGCCTAGCATGCGCACGTGGCCATGGGATTCGCGACGGTTAAGCGGCTGCTGGTCGGCAGGCCGATGCAGAGTGAGCGACTGGGCCACACCCTGCTGCCCAAGAAGATCGCGCTGCCGGTCTTCGCCAGTGACGCCCTGTCCTCGGTTGCCTATGCGACCCAGGAAATCCTGTTCGTGCTCGCCGCCGGAGGTCTCGCCTTCTTCAGCTACACCCCGTGGATCGCGCTGGCGGTCGGGCTGCTGATGCTGGTCGTGGTCGCCTCGTACCGGCAGAACGTGCATGCCTACCCCTCCGGCGGCGGCGACTACGAAGTCACCACGACCAACTTCAACCCCAAGGTCGGCATGACGGTCGCCAGCGCCCTGATGGTGGACTACACCCTGACGGTCGCGGTGTCGGTGTCTTCCGGCGTCGCCAACCTGGCCTCGGCCTTTCCCGCGCTCAACTCGCGCGTCACGCTCATCGCCGCGCTGACCGTCGCGGCCATCGCGATCCTCAACCTGCGCGGCGTCCGGGAGTCCGGGACCGGGTTCGCGATCCCGACCTACTGCTTCGTTGCCGTCGTCATGCTGATGATCGTGTGGGGCGGGATCCGCCTCGCTACCGGGCACCATCTGCAGGCCGAGACCGCCGGTTACGCGATCAAGACGACCGGCAGCTTCGCGGGCCTCGCGCTCGGATTCCTGGTGCTGCGGGCGTTCTCCTCCGGCTGCACGGCCCTGACCGGGGTCGAGGCGATCAGCAACGGCGTGCCCGCGTTCAAGGCGCCGAAGAGCAAGAACGCCGCCACCACACTGGCCATGCTCGGCGGCATCGCAGTCGTCATGTTCGGCGGGGTCACCGCCCTGGCGCTGGTCAGCCACGTGCATGCCGGCACGCTGATCGGGACGCCGAAGGGCTTCATCCAGCCGACCGTGATCGCGCAGGTAGGCCGGGCCGTGTTCGGCTACGCCTCGCCGCTGTTCTACATCCTGCAGCTGTTCACCGCGCTGATCCTGGTGCTGGCCGCCAATACCGCATTCAACGGCTTCCCGGTCCTGGCCTCGATCCTGGCCAGGGACGGCTACCTGCCGCGCCAGCTGCACACCCGCGGTGACCGGCTCGCATTCAGCAACGGGATCCTGCTGCTGTCCGGCTTCGCGATCGTGCTGATCATCGCCTTCCACGCCTCGCCGACCCGGCTGATCCAGCTTTACATCGTGGGCGTCTTCGTGTCCTTCACCTGCAGCCAGACCGGCATGATCCGGCACTGGAACCGGCTGCTGCGCACGACGACCGAGAGCGCCGTCCGGCTGCGGATGATGCGCTCCCGCGCGATCAACACCATCGGCGCTTGCGTCACCGGGGCGGTGCTGGTCATCGTCGTCATCAGCAAGTTCGCCGATGGCGCCTGGATCGCGGTCGCCGCGATGGTCGTCATCTGGTTCACCATGAACGGAATCAGGCGGCATTACTCCGCCGTAGCGCAGGAGCTGACCCCGGACGAGGAAGCCGCGATCACCCTGCCCGCCAGCAACATCGCCGTGGTGCTCGTCTCCAAGCTGCACCGGCCGACGCTGCGGGCGCTCGCTTACGCGCGGGCGACCCGGCCGGCCCGGCTCGAGGCCGTCACGGTCGATGTCGACGAGAGCGAGACCAGGCGGCTCAAGGAGGCCTGGGAGCGAAGCGGCATGCCGCTGCAGCTCACGGTGGTGTCCTCGCCTTACCGCGAGATCACCCGCCCGGTGATCGAGTACGTGCGGCGGCTGCGGCGGGAGAGCCCGCGCGACATCGTGACCGTGTACGTGCCCGAGTACGTACTCGGGCACTGGTGGGAGCAGACGCTGCACAACCAGAGCGCGCTGCGGCTCAAGACCCGGCTGCTGCTGGAGCGCGGCGTGGTCGTGGCCAGCGTCCCCTATCAGCTCGCCTCCGCCCGCCGGGCGGCGGAAACAGCCGACCCGCTCGCCGGGCCCCGGCTGCTGGCGAGCCGGGAGGCGCTGCACGCGGCGGAGATCCGGCAGCAGATCAGCGAGCTGCCGACCGACGACCCCGGCGTCCGGCAGCCGGTGCCGATCGCGGACAGCCGGCACCGCGAGATCGTCAACGTGGCCGGGACGCTGCGGGCGGTGACGCTGCGGCCCCGCGGCAGCACACCCGCGATGGAAGCCGAGCTCTGGGACGGCACCGGCCGGGTGCTGCTCGTCTGGCTCGGCCGGCGGGACATCCCCGGCATCGAGCCCGGCCGCAAGATCGTCGTGCACGGACGGCTCACCAGCATGAAAGGCGACCGGGCGATCTTCAATCCGAAATACGAGCTGCAGCCGGCCGCCGGCCAGGCGCAGGACTGAGCAGCCCGGCATCAGGGCCGGAAGCGGTACCCCATGCCCGGCTCGGTCAGCAGGTAGCGCGGCGCGGACGGATCCGGCTCCAGCTTCCGCCGCAGATTGGCCACGTACACCCGCAGGTAGTTGGCCTCGGTCTGGTAGCCGGGTCCCCAGACGTCCTGCAGCAGCTGCCGCTGGGTGACCAGCCGGTCCGCGTGCCGGACCAGGACCTCAAGCAGCTGCCACTCGGTTGGCGTCAGCCGCACATCCGCCCCGCCCCTGGTCACCAGCTTGCGGGCCAGGTCGACGGTGAAGTCAGCCGTCGTCACTACCGGCTCATCGGGCGCGGGCGACGCTCGCCTGACCGCGGCCCGCAGCCGCGCGAGTAGCTCATCCATGCCGAACGGCTTGGTCACGTAGTCATCGGCGCCCGCGTCGAGCGCGGCGACCTTCGCGGTCTCCTGACCCCAGGCCGACAGCACGATGATGGGCGTCGACGTCCAGCCCCGCACTCCCCTGATCACGTCGGTGCCGTCCATGTCCGGCAGGCCGAGGTCGAGGATGAGCACGTCCGGCCGGTCGCGGGCCATCGCGGCCAGTCCCGAGGCGCCGTCGGCGGCGGTGCTGACCTCGTACTTGCGCGCGGTCAGGTTGATCTTCAGGGCCCGCAGGATCGGCGCTTCATCGTCGATGACCAGAACCCTGGTCATGGGCCGGCCGGGACGCTGACGGCGCTGGCGACCGCGCACGGCAGCGTGACCCGCATGGTCAGGCCGCCGCCGGGCGTGTCGGCCGCCTCGACGGTACCGCCCATGGTGTCGAGGAAGCCCTTGACGACCGCAAGCCCGAGCCCGACGCCCGCTCCCCCGCGCGGGTCGGTGCCGCGGCCGTCCAGCCGCTGGAACGGCTCGAACATCCGCTCCTTCAGCTCGTCCGGTACGCCGCGGCCGTGGTCGATGATGTCGAGGACGACGGCATCACCTGCGCACCGGGCCCGCAGCCCTGGCCGGCGGCAGGCCGGCGAGTAGGCCAGGGCATTGGCGAACAGGTTGGCCAGCACCCGCTCCAGCAGTCCCGGATCGGTGAGCACCAGCGGAAGTCCTTCGGGAACGGCAAGCTCCAGCTGGCCGTTCCCGTCCAGGCCGCGCAGTGCCACCGGCGCGACCTCGTCGATGGCAGTCGGCCGCAGGAACGGCTGCAGGGAGCCGGTCGCGAGCCTGCTCATGTCCAGCAGATTCCCGATCAGCGCGTCCAGCCGGTCCGCCGATGCCTCGATCGTGGCCAGCAGGGCCGCCTCATCAGCCGCGGTCCATTCCACGTCGGTCTGCCGCAGTGTGCTCACGCTGGCCTTGATCGAGGCGAGCGGCGTGCGCAGGTCGTGGCTGACGGCCGCGAGCAGCGCCGTCCGCATCCGGTTGCCCTCGGCCAGTGCCTCGGCCTGGGCCGCCTGCGTCCGCAGCCGGTCCCGGTCGACCGCGGCCGCGGCCTGGGCGGTCAGCCCGTCAAGCAGCCGGGGCGACAGCGGCCGGTCCTGCCCGCTGACCTCCAGGATCAGGTCGGAGCGAGCCGCGGCCCGCTGCGCCGGCGCGGCTTCATCCTCGGCCTGCGTGCCGGCGATCCGGACGAAGGAGCCGCCCGACAGCTCCAGCAGGGCGGCCCGCCCGCCGCGGCTGGCGGTCAGGTGCTCGAGTACCGCCGCCGGAGTGTCCTGCCCGCCGAGCACCGTCTGGGCCAGCGCTAGCAGGTCCTCGGCTTCCTCCGTGCTGCGCGCGGCCTGCCGGGCCCGCAGCGCGGCCAGGTGCACCACGCTGCTGACCGTGACCGCGACCGTGACGAACAGCAGCAGCGCCAGCAGGCTCTTGCCGTCCCCGATGGTCAGGGTGTGCACAGGCGGCGTGAAATACCAGTTCACCAGCAAGCTCGCGGTCACCGCGGCCAGCACGGCCGGCCAGAATCCTCCGACCACCGCGACCGCGACCACCGCTACGAGGTAGATCAGCAGGTCGTCGCCGAGATCCAGGCGCAGGCCGGAGGAGGACAGGGCCAGCGTCAGCAGCGGCAGGCCCGCAACCAGCAGCACGCCGGCCAGGACCCGGCGGCCGCCGATGCCGCCGGTCAGGTCGGCGAGCCGGCGGTGCCGCCCCGGCCCGGCCCGGCGGGGCTGGCCTGGTATCTCCACAATCCACAGTGTGAACGATCCGGCGATCCTGCGCACCACCACACCGGCCACTATCCCGGCGAGAGTGCAGGCCGCGATGACGATGGCGGCCTCAGCCGCGCTCCGGCCCGCGGGCCGGAGCTGGGCGTAGGGCGCGCGCGAGAACCCGGTAACGGTCAGCCAGCCGATCAGCCCGAGCACCGGGGCAACCGGTACCTCGGCTACCGCGGAGCCGACCGCGACGATGGCGGCGGCCAGCCCGAGAACCCAGCCCGCTGACACCGCGCCGTGGCTGCCGGCCGCGGCGGCGCCCACGATCAGGAGCCCGGCAAAGCCGGCCGGCAGCGCGAGCGGCGCGCCGAGACCGCGCCTGCGCCGCGGCGCGGATTCGGCCGGCCGGGTCATGCTCCCAGTTCACCCCCGGCCCGGCACGATGCCGATGATCTTGACGGCTTCTTAACGCCTGCGGCCGGGGTCTTCACGCCTCCTTGGCGCGAGCGGGACGGTGCGCCCGGCCGCAGCGGTGCGGATGACGCGGCGATGCGGATAATGGCGTCATGGCCGCTGCCGGGACATCGTGCGTGTTCTGCGAGATCGCCGCGGGCCGCGCGCCGGCCAGCGTCGTCTACTCCGACGAGCAGGTGATCGCCTTCCTGGACATCCGGCCGGTCACCGCCGGGCATCTGCTGGTGGTGCCGCGCGCCCACGCGGCCGGGCTGGCCGACCTGCTCCCGGCCGACGGCGCCGCGATGTTCACGGCCGCGCAGCGGCTGGCCGCCGCACTGCGAGTCGCCGGCCTGCCGTGCGAGGGCATCAACCTGTTCCTGGCCGACGGCGAGACGGCGGGCCAGGAAGTGCCGCACGCCCACCTGCACGTGCTGCCGCGAGCGCGCGGCGATGGCTTCCGGCTGGACGTGACGTTCCTGAGCCAGGACCGGGCCATGCTCGACGAGATCGCCGGCCGCGTCGCCGGCGCGCTCGGCCAGCCAGAGTGATCGCCGGACGCGCCGGGATGACGACGGCCCGGACTTAGCCGGCGGCCACCGGACCGGGCCGGCTGAGCCCGCGGGTCAGCCGCACCGCCAGCGCGAGAGCGAGGGCCATCAGCACCAGCTCCGCGCCGTCGACGAGGCCAGGGCGGAAGAGCGCCGCCCCGCCGCCGTCGCCGAGCAGCCACACCACCGCGCCCGCCAGGAACACCGCCGCCGCGGCACTGGCCGCGCCCGCTACCCGGCCGAGGTACCGGGTCAGCCCGGCCGGCAGGTCCAGCCGGCGAACGGCGGTTCCGGCCGCGACGATCAGGACCGTCCCGGCGACCGGGCTGGCCGCCATCCAGGCCAGCTCGGCGGCCGGGAACCGGGCCAGCAGCGACGGGTGCGCCCAGAAGGACGACACCGACAGCGTCGACGCCCAGCCGAAGGCCGCCAGACCGCCAGGAACGAGGTGATGACTGGCCCCGGTTCCGCCCGTTCCCGGCCAGGAATTCGCGAAGTGCCGCGCGCCGGCGACGAGCGCGACCGCGCAGCCGGCCGCCAGGGCTGCCGGCCGCCGCACCGGCCGGTCCCGCCGCCGTGCCGCTCGCGCGATGTGCCACAGGACGGGAACGAGGCCAGCTACGCCGGTCAGTGCCGCGCAGCAGGCCGCCAGGGTCATGATCATGGTGGCGCCCGCGACGGACGGCGATGGGGGTGACGCCCACTGCCAGCCTGTCGCCAGCTGCGCCAGCATCGCGGCGCCGAGCACGGCGACCAGGCCGAGCGCGGCGGCCAGGGTCGCCAGCCGCGCCGCGGCAGGCTGGCCCCGGCCGGTCAGCCCGGCACAGCTCAGCCGCGCCCGCAGCCCGTGCCCGGCGACATCGATGCCGCGCCGCCAGCTGCGCGGCCGGTCCTGCAGATCGGCGACCAGCAGCGCGGCGAACTCCTCGCCGTAGCGGTCCCGCCACGACCGCGGGTACCAGCGCAGCAGCCGCCGGGCGGAGCGGGCGGGCTCGGTCATGCCGGGCCGAAGCTTCTGGACAGCCGCCGGAGGCCGACGTCGGCGATCCGTCGCTGGTCGGCCAGGTGCACGCGGAGCGCCTCCGCACCCGAGGCGGTCAGCTCGTAGGGCCGCCGCCGGTCCTGGCTCGGCAGGGCCGCGATAAAGCCCTGCCCTTCCAGGCGGCTGAGTGCCTCGTAGAGGGTGCCGGGGGCCAGCCTGACGCCGGAGAACTGCTCGATGTCCTTCGTCAGCGCGTACCCGTGCTTGGCTCCGTCGGCCAGGCTCGACAGGATGAGCGTCGCCGGGCCGGCGTACCGGCCGAAGGTGACCAGCGGGGTGCCCGCGGGCTGGTTCGCCATGAGCTCATCCTAGATCGTCGGGCGATGGATCGGCAGCCGGTACTTCTAGCCGGTCCCGGCCGCCGGGAGCAGGTAGGGCAGCCGGGACCGCAGGAAGGAACGCGGGAACTCGGCGCGCATCCGCCAGAGCCCGGCATCGATCACGAAGTGAGCCATCACGGCGCCGAGGAAGGCGCCGTACAGGAGCCGCGGCACCGGTCCCGCGGTGAGCTGATCGGAGGCGACCGACAGCGCCGCCCCGCCGGCTAGCGCGATATTGCCGAGCGCGGCGAGCTGGACGACCCGCCGGGTGCCTCCCCCGCCGCCGGCGGCCACCAGCGCGGTCAGCAGCAGGTACTGCAGGCCGTGGGCAATCGTCAGCCCGGCGACCGCGGCGTAGGGCGAGCGAAAGCAGAACACCGGCAGGCTGAAGACCAGCGAGGTCAGGTAGACCACGCAGAATCCGGCTGACCGGCCGGCCGCCCGGCGGGCGAGCAGGCAGCCGGCGCCGGCCGCGACCGCGACCGCGAATCCGGCGGCAGCCAGCGGGAACAGGGCCGGAACCGGCGGCCGGACCGGAAGCTGCAGCAGGGCCGGGCGGCTGAGCAGCGCGGCAATTCCGGCCCCGCCCGCGGCCGTCAGCGCGCCGCGCTCAGCTGAGGAGAGCGGCCTGACCCGGGTGGCCGCCGCGGCGAGCGCGGCCAGGCCCAGGTTCTGCTTCCCGTAATGGAAGAACTGCCAGCCGAAATACGGCAGCAGCAGCCCGTACAGAACCGGGCGGGGAAGGACAGCGGCGATCGCGCTGGCCCCGCAGATCAGCGCGAGCGGCGCGGCCACGTAGCGGCCCCGGTGGCAGCGCATGTGCCGCCGGACCTGCGGCACGGTGTAAAACCAGCCGGTTGAGGCGACATGCACCGACGAGCCCGCGAACAGCAGGAACGCGAGCCCTTCGGGCGCCGCCGCGCCTGCTGGCGGGGCCAGCGCGATTGCCGCGGCGCCGGCCCCGGCCGTCACCACGACGGTCGCGGCCAGCCAGACCCGCGCGCCGCGGGCGACGGACCCGCTCCCCCGCTGCGCTGCCGTCCGCCCGGCCCCGCCGGCGGCGGCCAGCTCAGCCGCCACCGCAGCCTCCCGTCGCGGACGCGGTGGCGGCGGCCATCGACCACAGCACCGCCAGCGCGATCAGGATCGAGAGCGGAATGAGCGCGAGCAGGACAGCAGGCAGTACCGGGCGGGCCCGTCGCACGACAGGCAGGTCGCGTCGCATGCGGCGACACTAGCTCGTCTGCCGATATACCGTCAAGCGATAGGTCGGTCCCCGGACTAGCGACCAGGGCCTGGCCCCGCGGCCGGGGCGCGGGATGATAGGCAGGTGATCGACCTCATCCTGCGCAATGCCCGGCTAGCCGGCGCGACCAGCCTGACCGACCTGGGCATCGACGACGGCGTGATCACGGCGGTGGACGCGACGACGGCCGCGGCGCAGACCATTGACCTGGCCGGCGGCTGGTCACCCCGCCGCTGGTGGAGCCGCATATCCACCTGGACGCCGTGCTGACCGTGGGCCAGCCCCGGCCGAACGTGTCCGGCTCGCTGTTCGAGGGCATCGCGGTCTGGGCGGAGCGCGTCGCTGACCTGACCTACGACGACGTCCAGGCCCGCGTGCGGCAGGTGCTCCGCTGGCAGCTGGCCTGCGGCGTCCAGCACGTGCGCAGCCATGTCGACGTCTGCGATCCGAACCTGACGGCGCTGCGCGCCCTGGTCGACCTGCGCGAGGAAGTCCGGGGGCTGATCGACCTGCAGCTGGTCGCCTTCCCGCAGCAGGGCATCTTTGCCTTCGACGGCGGGGCCGAGCTGATGCGCGCGGCCGTCAGGCTCGGTGCCGACGTTGTCGGCGGGATCCCGCATTATGAGCTGACCCGCGAGGACGGGGTCGAGTCGGTCCGGTTCGCGATGGCGCTGGCCGATGAGCACGGCCTGCGGGTCGATATTCACTGCGACGAGACCGACGACGAGCACTCGCGGTTCGTCGAGGTGATGGCCGCCGAGACCATCAGGCGGGGCATGTCCGGCCGGGTGACCGCCAGCCATACGACCGCGATGCACTCCTACAACGCTGCCTACGCCTACCGGCTCATCACCAACATCGCCAGGGCCGGCTTGCACATGGTGACCAACCCGCTGGACACCTCGGTGCTGCAGGGCCGCTTCGACACCGGCCCGATCCGCCGCGGCCACACGAGGGTCAAGGAACTTCTCGCGGCCGGCGTGAACGTGTGCATCGGCCACGATTCGGTGATGGACCCGTGGTACCCGCTCGGCTACGGCGATCCGCTGCAGTCAGCGTTCGTGCTGGTCCATCTCGGCCAGATGTCGGGCGACGGCGAGCTGCGGCAGCTCATCGAGATGATCACGACCAGCCCGGCCGCGGCCCTGGGCGTTCCCGGCTACGGCCTGCGGACCGGCGGCCCGGCCGACCTCGTCGTCTTCGACGCGCCGTCGGAAGCGGACGCGCTGCGGCTGGTCGCGCCGCGCACGCTGGTCCTCCGGGCCGGCAAAGTCGTGGCCAGGGCCACGCCGGCCCAGCACACGGTCAGCTGGAACGGCACCGAGGAACCGGTGACGTTCTTGCGAACCTAGCCGGTGCCCGCGCCGCGGCCGCCACCGGTCCAGTACTGTATCTACAAGCATGTAGTAGACCGTGGCGACCGCGCGGCGGCAGCACCGCGCAGGGGGACAGCGATGAACTCGTTTCTGACCACCTACGGGTACGCCGCCGTGATGCTGCTCGGCTTCCTTGAGGCGTGCTGCATCCCGATCCCGTCCGAGGTCACGTTCGGGTTCGCGGGCGTGCTCGCCTATCAGGGGCATCTCAACCTCGCGCTGGTCATCATTCTCGGCACGGTGGCCGAGGTGGCCGGGTCGTTCGTCTCCTACGGGGTCGGGCGCGTCGCTGAGCGCCCGCTGATCGAGCACCTCGGCAAGTACGTACTGGTCACCAGCCGCGATATCGACCGGGCCGAGCGCTTCCTGGCGGGCCGGGGGGCGTGGGCCATCCCGCTCGGGCGGGCACTCCCCTTCGTCCGGTCGTTCACCTCGGTCGTCGCCGGCCTGACCGGCGTGCCCGCGCTGAGGTTCGGGATCCTGAGCCTGATCGGCACGGCCGTCTACGCCGGCGTCATCGCCAGCGTGGGCTACGCGGTGGGATCGGCCTGGCACACTGTCGCGCACGGCTTGTCCGTGGCCGGCTACATCATGGCCGTCATCGTCGTCGCGGCGATCGCCGCCTTCGTCTTCGTCCGGCTGCGGGAGCGGCGGCGCGAAGGCACAGCAGCAGCAGCGGCACCAGGGCAGCCGGCCGAGGACGCGCCGGCCAGCGAGCCCGCTCCGCGCGGCTGAGCGGCTAGCCGCGCCTCACGCGCTCGCAGCCGCCTGCGCGAACTCGACCATGGCGTGCAGGTCAGTGGCCGCGTCGAAGGCGGCCAGCCCGGCAGCCGCCACCAGCACCACGGCCAGGATCAGCAGCATGGTGTTGCGCCGCGGCGGCGGCCCGAGAAGGGCTTCAACCCGCCGCGGCACCGAGCCCGCCCGGCGGAGTTCAGTCCGGCTCGGCACGGCGGCGAGCACGACGTCGGTGCCAGTGCGCTGCGGCGGGGCTTCAGCCGCGGCCAGCGCCGCCTTCGCGATCGTATGCGCGGCCAGGATCCTGCTGCCGGTCACCGCCGCGGCCCGCTCGTCAGCCCAGCGTTCCACGCTGTAGCTGATGGCCGACGCCAGCGGCCGCAGCACCGGGTTAGCCGCCGCGGACAGGCGCGCCGAGGCGGTAAACAGATAGTGGCTCGCCGACGCGTGCGCGCGCTCATGCGCGAGCAGCACCTCGCACTCGGCTTCGGTGAGCGCGTCCAGCATCCCGGTCGTCACGACAATCCGGCCGCGGGGGCCCGGCACCGCATAGGCGTCGACGCTGTCATCCTCGACGACCACAACCTGATCGTCACCGGACAAACAGCGCGCATCGCGCCGAACCGCGACCAGGGCGGCAGTCCTGAGCCAGGCCGCCCGCAGCGCGGCCAGCGCGGCGGCAGCGAACAGCGCGCCCGCAACCACGCCCAGCGGCACCGGGGCCGGGTCGAGCTGGGCTACCGCGGGGAACGACAGGCCGCCGAGCGAGTCAACCGCGGGCAGCCGCATGGCGGCGGCGATCGCGACCAGGCCGAGCGCGGCGCAGCTGGCCGCGGCCAGGGCCAGCGCGCTCAGGGTCAGCAGCCAGGTCGCGGTCCGCGGGGGCAGCCGCTCGGCCAGCGGGCGGGCGCAGACGGCAGCCAGCACGCAGGCGGCCAGCGGCACGACAATCGACAGTGGCATCCGGGGCCTCTCAGGCTTCCTGGTTGCGCTCGTCGGCCAGCATCCGGCGCAGCACATGCTCATCGTCAGGGGAAAGGCCGGACACGAACCGCGCGAGCACAGCTTCCCTGTCGGCCTCGGCTTCCAGCACGCCGCGCATCCGCCTGGCCGCCAGCCCGGGCTCGTCAGCCACCGGCGCGTAGGAGTAGGCCCGGCCTGACCTGATGCGGGTCAGGACGCCTTTCGCGTGCAGCCGGGACAGGATGGTCACCACGGTTGTGTAGGCCAGCTCGCCGCCGAGCCTGTCCCGCACCCGGGCCGGCGTCAGGGCCGAATCCGCCGCCTGCAGCACAGCGAGCGCCGCCGCTTCCAGCTCTCCGGCCGCGCGGCGGCCGCCTGCGTTCGCCGCGCCGTCAGCTTCGCCCACGAGCCCAGCACTCCGTTCCGCGCGCACGCCGGGCCGTCCGGCTGCTCCTGAGTGTAGATGTTGCCAGTCCTCGCCTGCTCAACCGGCTATCATCTACAGACTCGTAGAAGTTAGCGCCGCCCGGGGAGAGTGCCGCTCCATGACCCACCTGACCTACGCCGAGGCCCTGGTCGTCGGTCTCATCCAGGGCGTGACCGAGCTTTTCCCGGTCTCCAGCCTGGGCCACAACGTGCTGATCCCGGCCCTGATCGGCGGCAGCTGGGCCCGGGACCTGAACGTCTCCGCACCGGAGTCCCCCTATCTGGCGTTCATCGTCGGACTGCACGTCGCTACCGCGATCGCGATGATCGCCTACTTCTGGCGCGACTGGCTGCGGATCATCAGCGGGTTCTTCAGCTCGCTCAAGTATCGGCGGGTGGCCACGGCGGACGAGCGGCTCGCCTGGATGATTGTGCTGGCCACTATCCCGGTGGGGATCGCGGGCCTGGCACTTGAGCACCTGTTCCGGGTGGCCTTCAGCAAACCCGTCCCGACTGCGATCTTCCTGAGCCTGAACGGCGTGATCCTGCTCAGCGCGGAGCGGATGCGGCGCCGGAAGGACGCGGCTGCGCAGGCCGCGGGCGTCAGGGCTGCCGGGCCGGCTGACCCCGCGGCCGCCGCCCTGGGGGCGGAGACAGCCCAGGCGAGTTTCGCCTCCGCGCTCTCGCCCGGCGCGCCGCTGCTGGCGGGCGCCGGAATGGGCACGGAAGCTGCCGGCCTCGGACAAGCGGGAGCCGGGGCTGCGATCGGAGAGCGGGCCGCCGGAGCCAAAGGCCGCCACGCGGCCCGGTCAGGCGGCCGCCCGGCCGGCAGCGACTGCCAGGACGGCGAGACCGACCCGGCCGTGGCCTCCGACCGGCGGCTGGCCGGGATGCCGTTCGGCAAGGCGGTCCTCATCGGCTGCGCCCAGATCGTGGCGCTGCTGCCCGGCATCAGCCGGGACGGCATCGTCATGGCGACCGGGATGTTCCGCGGCCTGTCGCGCGAGGACGCGGTCCGGTTCTCGTTCCTGCTGTCCGCGCCCGTCATCCTGGCCGCCGGCGCACTGAAGGTGCCCGACCTGGCCTGCCCGCTCGGCAACGGCATCAGGGGCCAGGTGCTGGCCGGCAGCGTCGTGTCCGGCGTCGGCGCCTACCTGTCGCTGCGGTTCCTGGTCCGGTACTTCCGCGAATCTCGCAGTCTCACCCCTTTCGGGATCTACTGCCTGGTCGCCGGGCTCGGCAGCCTGATCTACCTGACCGTCCGCTGAGCGACCTGACCAGCGTCGGCCGGGCCCGGCCGACGCCGAAGGCGCCCGCCCCGCTACCGGGACCGGGCGCCCTCGGCGCAGTGACTCGCGAGCCGGTTACCGCGGGACCGCGCCGGCTGGCGCCGTCTCACCGGGGATGTCCAGTACTTCCTGCCGCTTGCTCTCGCCCTGCAGCCGGAAGAACAGCGCGTAGAGCAGGGCGGCCAGCACGAAGCCGACCTCGAAAGTGAGGTCGCCGAAAGCCGGGTTGTGCTTGGGCACCACGCCGACATAGTCAGTCTGGTTGGCGAACAGCCAGATCGACAGGCCGATCGAGATCGCCATGGCCGCGAAACCCGCCCACGGATTGTGGTTGCGGTCGAACAGGAAGCCGTCGACCCGGTTGCGCCGTCGCAGGAACTGGTCGGCGAAGAAGACGCCCAGCCACGGTCCGATCCAGTAGGAGATGACCAGCAGGAAGTTGTTGTACTTCGTGCCGGCGTCACTGAGGCCGGACAGCGCCACGAAGAAGCCGGCAATGCCGAAGACGATCGCCACGATCGCGCGGCGCAGCGTGAGCGGCAGCTTGAAGCCGAGGGCCAGGAACGACATTGACCCCGAGTAGACGTTCAGCGCGTTCGCGCAGATCGCGCCGAGCGCGATTGCCAGCAGCGTGATGTCGCTGATCCAGGTCGGCAGGTTGCTGACGAACCCGGCCGTCGGGTTGTTGCTGTACTTGGCCACGTCGGTGATGGTCGCCGCCGCGGCGCCGACTACCTCAAGCACCACGCAGGAGATGAAGACCCCGAGGCCGGCCCACAGGCCGGTCGCCCGGCGGTTGGTGTCTCTCGGCAGGTAGCGCGTGTAGTCACTGGCGTACGGGTTCCAGCCGGCCGCGTAGCCGAACGCGGCACCGAAGGTGATCAGCCAGCCGCCGATCCGGCCGCCCGGCGGAGGGGCAATCTGCGCGCCGGGATGCGACTTGCTCAGGATGACGACGGACGCGATCAGGAAGATGACGACCAGCACCGGGAACGCCCACCGCTCGAAGGCGTGTACCAGGTTGTGCCCGAAGAACGCGACCGCCAGCTGGATCACGACGATGATCACCAGGCAGATCTTGGTATTCCAGCTGAGCAGCGCATTCAGCGCGAACGCCCCGCTGACGCTGTTGACGGCGAACCAGCCGACGCCGGCGACCAGTGCATTGACGCCGGCCGGCAGGATGTTGCCGAGCCAGCCGAAACCGATCCTGGACAGCACCATCTGCGGGACGCCGAAGAGCGGGCCGCGAGCGGCCAGCAGTCCCATGGACAGCGAGCCCAGCGCGGTTCCGAGCACGATCGCCAGCGCTGCCAGCCAGAACGACAGCCCGAAGAACCAGACGCCGATGACGCCCACGAAGATGGTCGCGAACTCCATGTTCGGCGACACCCAGGTCCAGAATTGCTGGTGCGGCTTGCCGTGCCGCTCGCTGAGCGGGATGTACTCAGCCCCGCCCGGCTCGATGGTGGCGATCCTGTCGCCGTACGTACCTTCTCGAACATCGGCCTCGATCACCGCGGCGTCGCCCGCGATTGTGGTCTCGGTCACTTCCTGTACACCCCTCGGGTTAAGAATGAGCGCCTGCAGGAGGGGCTGCGCGAGCAGCCGGGGCTGACCAGCGTACGGTCAGATCGATGGTCACAACCGGCCGCCAGACCGGGTATACGCCCAAACCGTGTCAGCCGCCACGACCCGCGCCAAGTGTGACTCAACTTTGTTTCCAACACGTGTCGCCGCGGGGCTGATTCCCGTGCGTGACCAGCCGCCCCCGGTATCTTGCTGCGAGCGTTACTGTCCGCTACTCCGCTCCGGCTCACGGGGGTGCTGATGGCGCCGTCTCCGTCGCCAGAGAATGAGGCCGTGCTGGACGCGGCCGCCGCGTGCTATCTGGCCACGGGTGTGACCAAGACCACGGCCGCCGACATCGCCCGCGCCGCCGGGATATCGCGCGCGACGCTCTACCGCCGCTTCGGCAGCCACGAGCAGATCTTCCTGGCCGTGCTCGAGCGCGAGTCGGCGGCGATCGCCGCGGCCGCTGAGGAGCAGCTGGCCGGCTTCACTGACCCGGCTGAGTGGCTGGTCGAGTCGATGATCTTCAGCCTCGGCCAGATCGCGAGCCGTCCGGTCCACGCAGCGGTCTTCACCGGTGAGTCGGCGGCCTGGGCCACCGGCCGGGCATTCCGGGCCGAAGCCCTGCGCCGGATCGGCGAGGCCGCGATCCGGCCTCAGCTCGCGCCGGCCGCCGGTCCCGGCGGGATATCCGAGGAACAGCTAGCCGATCTCGTCGACTGGATCCTGCGGGTGCTGATCTCCTATGCCACCATTCCCGGCCCCGGCGGGCGCGGCCCCGATGACATCAGGCGGCAGCTGACTGCGCTCTTCCTGCCGGGCGTCCTTGGCTCTCTCCGGGCACCGTCGTAGGTCCGGGCACCGTGACGGCATCGTTCCCGTCCCGGCCCGTATGGTTCCGGTGCGTCTGGCTGCTGCCGGCAGCTGCGAGACGCTAGATTGATTTCGTCTCACGGGCCCGTTCTGGCCCGCCGGACCGGTCTCGGCGCGGAGGCTGACGGAGGCCGAGCTCGCCGGCCCGGGCGGCACAGCCGGGACGGGCGGCGCTGGCGTCATCCCCACTGCCCGGGCTGATAGTCCCCGCCCTGGTTCTGGACGATGACGTTCAGCCGGTTATAGGCGTTGATGGTGGCGATCAGGCACACCAGCGCGGCCAGCTGGTCCTCGTTGTAGTGCTTGGCCGCGTTCGCCCAGGCCTCGTCGGTGACACCGCCGGCCGCGTCGGCGATGCGGGTGCCCTGCTCGGTGACCTCGAGCGCGGCCCGCTCGGCTTCGGTGAACACCTTGGCATCGCGCCAGGCCGCGACCAGGTTGAGCCGCACCGAGGTCTCGCCCTCGTGCAATGCGTCCTTGGAGTGCATGTCGGTACAGACCGAGCAGCTGTTGATCTGGCTGGCCCGGAGCAGCATCAGGTTCGCGGTGCCGGGCGGCAGGACCGAGTGCGTCCCAGCCGCGGCCGCGTTGAGGTGCTTCACGAACTTCTGCAGGACCTGGCTGTCGCTGAAGTCGAGGCGTGCATCCATGACGATCTCCCTTGCCGTGTTGTCTGCTACACCTCTTCGACACGGCAGGCCGGGCAGATGTGACATGGTCGCGCGAGATGGACCTGTGACAGAGTCGCGCCTGCCGGACCGGCGCTGACCGGTCCGGCAGGCGCGAGCGAAATCAGACTGCCTGCGAGATCGTGTGCTCCGCCAGCGGCTCAGCGCCAGCCCGCAGCAATCCGTACGCGACCCCGTCGGTGAGCGCTTCCCAGGACGCGGTCACGATGTCGTCGGACACCCCGACCGTCGTCCACTCGCCGTCAGCGTCGGCCGAGGTCAGCATGACCCTCGTCACCGCGCTGGTGGCGGCCCGGCCGTCGAGGATGCGCACCTTGTAGTCGACCAGGTGGATGCCGGCCAGCTCCGGGTAAACCTCGGACAGGCCGCGGCGCAGGGCCTGGTCGAGCGCGTGCACCGGCCCGACGCCTTCGCCCACGGCAACGATGCGGTCCTCTCCGAGGCGCAGCCGCACGATCGCCTCGCTGCGGTCGGCCGCGTTGGCCCGCTCGATGACGACCCGGTAGCCCTCGAGCTCGAACCAGGCCGGCAGCACCCCGGCGCTCCTGCGCACCAGCAGCTCGAACGAGGCGTCCGCGGCCTCGAACGCGTAGCCCCGGTGCTCGGCTTCCTTCACCTGGTCGAGGACCTGCCCGGCCAGCGACGGGTCACCGGACAGGTCAAGGCCGAGCTCGGCCGCCTTGGCCAGCACGTTGCTGCGGCCGGCCAGCTCGCTGACCAGGACCTGCGCCTTGTTGCCCACGGTGCCCGGATCGACGTGCGAGTACGCATCCGGGCGGCGGGCGATCGCGGAGGCGTGCAGCCCGGCCTTCGTTGCGAAGGCGGACGGCCCGACGTAGGGCTGCCGGGTTTCGAACGGCAGGTTCGCCAGCTCCGCGATCGTCCGCGCGGTCGAGGCGAGCGCGGTCAGCCGCCCGTCCGGCAGCAGCGTGTGCCCCCGCTTGAGCTCCAGGTTGGCGATGACCGAAAACAGGTCGGCGTTGCCGCACCGTTCGCCGTAGCCGTTGGCCGCGCCCTGCACGTGCAGGCCGCCGGCCGCCACCGCGACGACCGAGTTCGCCACTGCACAGGACGCGTCGTTGTGGAAGTGCACGCCGATCGCGGTCCGCGACCGGTCCGCGACCTCCGCCACAATGCGGCCCACGTCGTCCGGCAGCGTGCCGCCGTTGGTGTCGCAGAGCACCAGGGTGTCCGCGCCGGCCTCGGCGGCAGCCGCCAGCACCTCGAGCGCGTAGCCGCGGTCGGCACGGTAGCCGTCGAAGAAGTGCTCGGCGTCGAAGACCACGCGCCGGCCCGCCGCCGCCATGTAGGCAACTGAGTCCGCGACCATGGCCAGGTTCTCGGCCCTGGTCGTCCGCAGCGCCTCGTCCACATGCAGCGTCCAGGCCTTGCCGACCAGGGTCACGATCGGAGTCTGCGCTTCCAGCAGTGCCGCCAGCGAGGCATCGTCCTCGACCGCCCGGCCCGGCAGCCTGGTGGCGCCGAACGCGGCCAGCGTCGCGTTCCTGAGCTCCAGCCGCTTAGCCCGCTCGAAGAACTCGGCGTCCTTCGGGTTGGAGCCCGGCCAGCCGCCCTCGATGACATCCACCCCGAGACCGTCGAGCGCCGTCGCCACCCGGAGCTTGTCCGCGACGGTCAGGTCAAGGCCGACCTGCTGCGAGCCGTCCCGCAGGGTAGTGTCGTAGATCTCGACCTTGGGTGTCAGCCGCTCCCCGGCCGCGTGCGTGCCGCCGGCGTACGTCCGCAGTCATCTCGTCTCCCCGTTGGTGAGGCGGCCGAGCAGTTCCTTCTCCCACTCGCCGGTGCTGGCGGGCACGCCGGCGGCCAGCACCGAGCTGACCGCCGCGTCCAGGTCCGCCGCGGCCGCGTCCTCACCCAGGTGGGTGAGCATCAGCCCGGCGGACAGCACGGCGCCGGCCGGGTTGGCCAGGCCCTTGCCCGCGATGTCCGGCGCCGAGCCGTGCACCGGCTCGAACACCGAGGGCCCGGTCCGGTCGGGATTCAGGTTGCCGCTGGGCGCGTAGCCGAGACCGCCGGTCAGCGCCGCGCCGAGGTCGGAAATGATGTCGCCGAACAGGTTGTCGGTGACGATCACGTCGAACCGCTTCGGGTCATCCACCATCCACAGGCAGGCCGCGTCCACGTGGGCGTAGCTGAGCTCAAGGCCTTCCTCGGCCGCGACCTCACGCGCGATCCGGGCCCAGAGATCACCGGCGTGGGTGAGGACATTGGTCTTATGCACCAGCGTCAGCCGGCCCGACCGCATCCCGGCGAGCTGGGCCGCGTACCGCACGCAGCGGCGCACGCCGGCCCACGTGTTCAGCGACTCCTCGGTGGCAGTCTCGAACTCCGTGCCCCGGTGCACCGTGCCGCCCGCGCCCGCGTACAGGCCCTCGGTGTTCTCCCGCACGATCACGAAGTCCAGGTCGGACAGCGCGTGCTTGCCGACCGCGCCGCCGACTCCGGCCCGCAGCTTGGACGGCCGCAGGTTCACGTAGAGGTCGAGCTCGAAGCGCAGCCGCAGCAGCAGGCCCCGCTCCAGCACCCCCGGCGGCACCTCGGGCGTGCCGACGGCTCCGAGCAGGATCGCGTCTGACCGGCGCAGTTCCTCCAGCACAGCGTCCGGCAGAATCTCGCCGGTCTGCAGGTAATGCCGTCCGCCCAGCTGGCATGTCCGCCAGTCGACGTGGAAATCGTGCCGGGCCGCGACCGCGTCCACGCAGGCCCGTGCCACTTCAGTGACTTCCGGCCCCACGCCGTCACCGGGAAGGTGGGTGACGACGTGGGTGCGCGAGGCGTGCGAGACGTGCTTCCCCTCGGGGGCTACCTCACCCGCGGCTACATCGCCCCCCATTACTCGTCCATCTCCTTCGCGGCGGAGTTGAGCCAGCTCATCATCTTCCGCAGCGGCTTGCCGACCTGCTCGATCTGGGCGGTCCTGGCCTCCTCGCGGAGCTTGGTGAAGTTCGGCCGCCCGTTGTCGTCCTCGGCAATCCACTCACGGGCAAACTCGCCGGACTGGATGTCAGCCAGCAGCTGGGCCATCGCCTGCTTCGTGGCGTCGCCGATCACGCGCGGGCCGCGGGTGAGGTCGCCGTACTCGGCGGTGTCGCTGACCGAGTAGCGCATCCACGACTCGCCGCCCTCGTACATGAGGTCCACGATCAGCTTCAGCTCGTGCATGCACTCGAAGTAGGCGACCTCGGGCTGGTAGCCGGCGTTGACCAGGGTCTCGAAGCCGGCGTTGACCAGCGCGGTCACGCCGCCGCAGAGCACCGCCTGCTCGCCGAACAGGTCGCTCTCGGTCTCCTCCTGGAACGTGGTGACCAGCGCGCCCGCCTTCGTCCCGCCGATCGCCGCGGCGTACGACTTGGCCAGGTCCCAGGCGTGCCCGGTCGCGTCCTGCGCTACCGCGACGAGCACCGGCGTGCCGTGCCCCTCCTCGTACTGGCGCCGGACGAGGTGGCCCGGCGCCTTCGGCGCCACCATGGCGACATCGACGGTGTCAGGAACGGTGATGTAGCCGAAGTGGATGTTGAAGCCGTGCGCGAAGAACAGCGCGTCGCCGGCCTTCAGGCTCGGCTCGATGGCGCTCGGCGTACAGCGTGCGCTGGATGGTGTCCGGCGCGAGCACCATGATGACGTCCGCCCAGGCGCTGGCCTCCTCCGGCGTCGTCACCGGCAGCCCGGCGGCCTCGGCGCGCTTGCGGGAGCGGGAGCCCGCGGGCAGCCCGACCCGCACGTCACAGCCGGAATCGCGCAGGCTCAGCGCGTGCGCGTGGCCCTGCGAGCCGTAGCCGAGTACGGCAATCTTGCGGGCCTGAATCAGGCTGAGATCAGCGTCGGTGTCGTAGTACACGGTGGCCATGGTCGGAATGTCCTCTCGAGGTCAAGATCTTCTTAGAACCGGGAACGGGGTCGGGTCAGGCAGCAGTTTCTGCGTCATCGGGCACCGCGCTCAGGGCTGGCCCGTCGTCGGTAATCACGCTCGCGCCGCGGGCCAGCGCGATGCGCCCGGTGCGAACCAGCTCGCAGGTGCCGTAGGAGTCGAGCATGGCCAGCAGCGCGTCCAGTTTCGCCGGGCTGCTGACCGCCTCCAGCACCAGGGTCGTCGGGCTCATGTCGACGACGCTGGCGCCGAAAACGCCGGCCACCTCCAGCAGCTGGCCGCGCAGCGCGGGGTCGGCCCGCACCTTGATGAGCGCGAGCTCGCGCTCCACCGCGGCGCCCTCGGACAGCTGCACGACCTTCAGCACCCGGACCAGCTTCTCCAGCTGCTTGCTGACCTGGTCGACCGGCGTGGACGCGCCGTCGACGACGATGGTGAACCGGCTGACCCGCTCGTCCTGCGTCGGCCCGACGGCCAGTGAGGAGATGTTGAATGCCCGCCGGGAGAACAGGCCGGCGATGTGCGACAGCACGCCGGGCTTGTTCTCGGCCAGCACCGACAGCGTGTGCGTGCTCATCAGATCCCCATCTCCCTGCGCGTCGCGGCGCGCTGCTCGTCTGCGCTGAACTCCGGGCCCAGCACGATGTCGTCGTTCGGCCAGCCGCCGGCACCATCGGGAACACGCCCTCGCGGTCGTGGGTGCGGAAGTCGACCACCACCGGCACGTCCGACGGCGCCAGGGCCTTGTCCAGGATGGCGTCCACCTCGTCCGGACGCTCGCAGCGCAGGCCGATGCAGCCGTAGGCCTCGGCCAGCTTCACGTAGTCAGGAATCGCCGTGCCGAGCTCAACCGAGGAGTAGCGCTCGTCGTAGAACAGCTCCTGCCACTGCCTGACCATCCCGAGGAAGCCGTTGTTGAAGATCAGGACCTTGATCGGGATCTTCTCGATGGCGCAGGTGGCGAGCTCCTGAGCGGTCATCTGGAAGCAGCCGTCGCCGTCGATCGCGACCACCAGCTCGCCCGGGCGCCCGACCTGCGCGCCCATCGCGGCCGGGACGGCGAACCCCATCGTCCCGGCGCCGCCAGAGTTGATCCAGCTGCGCGGCTTGGTGAACGAGTAGTGCTGCGAGGCGTGCATCTGGTGCTGGCCCACTCCCGCCACCACGATGGCGTCCCCGCCGGTCAGCGCGGACAGCCGCTCGGTCACGTACTGGGGCTTCAGCGGGCCGTCGGTCGTCCTGCGTGTAGCGCAGCGGGAACTGCCGCTTCCAGCCGTCCAGGATGGACAGCCAGTCCGCCGTGTCGGGCAGTGCGCGACCGGACTGGGCCTCGCCATGGCCGGCTGCCGCGCGCGACAGCCTCGACCAGCGCGGCCATGGTGAGCCGGAGGTCACCGACGATCGCCACGTCCGGCGCGCGGTTCTTGCCGATCTCGGCCGGGTCGATATCGGCATGCACGATCCTGGCGCTGCGGCGCGAAGTCGGCCAGCTTGCCGGTGACCCGGTCATCGAACCGGGCGCCGAGAGCGACCACGAGGTCAGCTTCCTGCAGCGCCGCCACGGCCGGGTAGGTGCCGTGCATGCCGGGCATGCCGAGAGCCAGCGGATGGCTGTCAGGGAACGCGCCCCGCGCCATCAGCGTGGTCGTGACCGGCGCCCTGGTCAGCTCGGCGAGCCGGAGCAGGTCCGCGTGCGAGTCGGACTTGATCACGCCCCCGCCGACGTAGAGCACCGGCCGGCGCGCCTGCAGCAGCAGGGCCGCCGCGGCGCGGATGGCTGACGGGCTCGGCGCCGCAGGCACCCGGTAGCCGGGCAGGTCCATCTCGGCCGGCCAGGACACCGAGCCGGTGGCCTGCTGGACATCCTTGGGCACGTCGATGAGAACCGGGCCCGGCCGTCCGGTGGTGGCGATGTGGAAAGCCTCCGCCACCGCCGCCGGGATGCGCTCCACCGACGTCACGATCTCGTTGTGCTTGGTGATGGGCAGCGTGATGCCGGTGATGTCGGCTTCCTGGAAGGCGTCGGTGCCGATCAGGCTGGTGCCGACCTGGCCGGTGATCGCGACCATCGGCACCGAGTCCATGTAGGCGTCGGACAGGGCGGTGACCAGGTTCGTCGCGCCGGGCCCGCTGGTCGCCATGCAGACGCCGGGGCGGCCGGTGGCCCATGCGTACCCCTCCGCCGCATGGCCGGCACCCTGCTCGTGCCTGACAAGTACGTGCCGGAGCGAGGAGGACAGCAGCGGGTCGTAGGTCGGCAGGATCGTGCCGCCAGGGAGCCCGAAGACCACCTCGGCGCCCTCATGCTCAAGGCTGCGGACGAGTGCCTGGGCTCCGGTGAGCTCGTGCACGGTAACTCCTTCTTCTTCCGTGTTGCTGCTGCTCAGTTAGCTGCTGCCCCAACAAAAAACCTCCCTGCCGTCTGGCATAGGAGGTGGTAGCGCGAGCCCGGAGCGGGTTCGCGCTACGTGATAATAAGTACGAGCTGGTGACGAAGGCTCAGAAACACCGGTGATCCTGTCTGGGGAATTCAGTCTGGCCCGCGTCGTCGCTGGGCCGCCGGCCCGCATCATTGCGGACCTGGCCGTTACGTGCAGTTAACACAGTACATCATCAGCTGACGCGCTGGCAGACAGTCTGGCAGACAGTAGATGGAGAAGATGGAGTACGGTCAGCTGCCCTGGCCGAGATCGGCGCGGACGCCCAGCCGGAACGCCCGCTCGGCCGCCTGGCTTGCCTCGATCCGCCAGTCCTGGTGGTAGATGCCGCGATCCTGGGCGATGTCGAACCAGACCAGGCCGAGCGTCCCGGCTGACTTCATCCCCCGGAACAGTCCGCGTGATCTTCGCCGCCTGCCCCGCCTGCGGCCCGACGGCTGTCTCCGACAGCAGCACCGGCTTGCGGGTGAAGTCCCGGACCTGGCTGATCGTGCTGCCGAAGACCGCGGCAAAAGTATCCGACGGCCGGTAGTAATAGCCGTCGATGCCGACCCAGGTGACGTACTGCTTGCCTGGCCACCAGTCCCGGACCGGGCCGGTGCCGGGGATGTCGGCCTGCACGGTCCACAGCCAGGTCACGTTATCGGCACCCTGCTGCCGGAAGACGGTCACGATGTGCCGCCAGGCCGTTCGTGAAGGTGCGGGCCGGCACGTGGTGGTACCCCCACGAGTACCAGGTCGCGTTCATCTCGTGCCCGAAGCCGATCACCACCGCGTGGCCGAAGTCGCGGACGCTGGTGGCGTACGACCGCAGGTACGAGTCGTACGCCCCGGACGCGATCGCCGTCACATCCGCTCCGGTCGGATCGATCTGGACGACCGGGGTGATGCCGTGGCTGTGCAGGACACCGGCGAAACCGCTCTCGAACTGCTGACCCCAGCCGCCGTAGTACCCGGCCAGGCTGGGCTTGCGGCCCGCAGCCCGGGCAAAGGCCTGAATCTCGGCGAACCGGGGCGGCGAGCCGGCCTCGTAGACGCCCAGGTAGGAGGCCAGCCGGGGCGGCAGCGAGGCATGCGCGACGGGCGGGCCGCCTGGGCGTGCAGGTGGCCGATCGCCGACGACGGCAACCGACACGACCGCGGCGGCGACGGCGAGCACCACGACGATGCGCGCTCTCATCCCGGCACGGCTCCGGCCACCGGAACCGGCGTCCGGCGCTGTCGCGAGATTCTGGGGGAAATACTTACTTATCCGAAATCACTCCTGGTCATAGCCGACGCTGATGCTGAAATAGAGCCACACTAGCTAATTCGATGCGTTAGTGTCGCTTGAGCCGTCCGCCAGGGCCCTGGGGCGGCAGCTGAACTCGCGTGGGAACTACAAGGGGGGGCCCTTGTGACTATCGTCACGACCACGTTCGGCTCGAAACCAGGGCCAGTTACCGATCCCGATCTCCTGGTCATCGGTCTTGGCTATGTTGGCCTGCCACTGGCCGCCGAAGCGGTCCGCTCCGGCCTGGCCGTTACCGGCTACGACCTCAGCCCGCAGGTGACCGGCGCGCTGATGGCCGGGCAGTCGCATATCAGCGACATCTCCTCTGGCGACGTTGCCCTCATGGTGCAGAGCGGCTTCCTGGCGACCTCCGACGAGTCGGCGATCGGCATCCCGTCGGCGATCGTCATCTGCGTGCCGACCCCGCTGCAAGCCGATGCCGGCCCTGATCTTTCCGCCGTCCGGGCAGCCGCGGGCCTCGCCGCCCGGCTGCTCCGGCCCGGCGGCCTGGTTGTCCTGGAGTCCACGACCTACCCGGGAACCACCGAAGACGTCATGCGGCCGATCCTGGAGGCGACTTCCGGCCTTCGCGCAGGCCAGGATTTCTTCCTCGCCTTCTCACCGGAGCGGATCGACCCCTCCAACCGGGACTTCGGGATCCGCAACACCCCCAAGGTGGTGGGCGGCCTCACGCCTGCCTGCACCGACGCGGCCGTTGTCTTCTACGGCAAGCTCTGCGACCAGGTCGTCAGGGCAGCGTCCGCCCGCGAGGCTGAGATGGCCAAGCTGCTGGAGAACACCTACCGGCACGTCAACATCGCGCTCGTCAACGAGATGGCCGTCTTCTGCCACGAGCTCGGCGTCGACTTGTGGGACGCGATCAGGTGCGCCGCCACCAAGCCGTTCGGCTTCCAGGTCTTCTATCCGGGCCCTGGCGTCGGCGGGCACTGCATTCCGATCGACCCGAACTACCTGTCCTACAAGGTCAGGACGCTCGGCTACCCGTTCCGGTTTGTCGAGCTGGCGCAGGAGATCAACGGGCGCATGCCCGCCTACGTGGTGGACCGCATGGCGGAGCTGCTCAACCGCCAGGCCAAGCCGCTCAACGGCGCCCGCGTGCTGCTGCTCGGCATCACCTACAAGAAAGACAGCGCTGACATGCGCGAGTCGCCGGCCATCGCCGTCGTCCGCAAGCTCCGGGCCAGGGGCGCGATCATCAGCTACCACGATCCGCTGGCCCCGGAGTGGTCGGTGGACGGAACCGGCGTCGCCAGTGCCAGTGACCTGCACGGCGCCATCGAGAGTGCTGACCTGGTGGTGCTGCTCCAGGCCCACGGCGCCTTCGATCTCGGCGAGATTGAGCGACGGGCGCGCCTGCTGTTTGACACCCGCGGCGTCGTGGCCACGGGCGAGCGGCTGTGACCCAGGTCGCCGGTCCGAGCCGCCTGCCCGGCGCCGCCGAGCAGGACGTCAGCCCGGCCGCTGCCGAGCCTGCGGGCAGCGACGCGGCCGCGGTGCTGCTGCAGGCCGAGCCCGGACTCCCCGACCAGCTTGATGATCCGCGCAATGACCCGACCGCGACCGCCGAACTGCCGCCGATTGGAACTGCCGATGATGAATGGCGAGGACGGCCGCCGCGCCGCCGCTCTCGGCGGCCACGACCTGGTCGTCAGGATTACCCACATAGTCGGGTGGGACATCATCGTCTCGGCAGCGGCGGTTTTGACGCTGATACTGATCTACCGGCTGGCTACGATCAGGGTACGCAGGCGTTCAAGGTCGTCGCAGTCGCCGTAGTCATCGTCCTGCTCACTGCGACCGCCCTGACCGCGGCCGAGCTCACCAAAGATCCGGTCCTCGCGTTTTACTGGGTTTTCAACGCCGCCGTTATCTCGGTCTGCCTGATCGCCTTTCTGAATGAGCGCAGGTTCACTAATTTCCCGGTTGCCAGGGGCCGGACAATCGCCATCGTGCCCGCGTACAACGAGCCGCCGGACAAACTCGATGCGTGCGTGCGGAGCCTTATCGCGCAGACGGTGCCGGTCGACACGATCGTGGTGGTCGACGATGGCTCGGCCAGGCCGGTCGAGCCCTTTTACCACCCGCGGGTGATGTGGATCCGCCAGCAGAACCGCGGCAAGCGGGGTGCCCACGCGACGGCCCTGCGCCAGTTCGCGCCGGCCGACGTGCAGTTCGTGCTGACCGTCGACAGCGACTCGACGCCCTATCCGGACGCACTCGAGCACATGCTGCGGGCGATGAGCAGGCGCAAGGTCCAGGGTGTGACCGGCTGGCTGCACGTGCGCAACTACGACGACAGCCTGATCGCCCGGGCCGCCGACATCAACATCGGCACGTCGTGCGTCATGATGCGGGCGTCCAGGTCCATGCTCGGCGCGCTGGAGACGACGTCCGGGGCGCTCTCGCTGTACCGGTCGGCCATCCTGTACGACAACCTGGCCGAGTACGAGGTCGAATGTGGCACCGGGGACGACCGCTGGCTCACAATGCGAGCTTTGTTGCGCGGTGAGGTAATCGGAGTGAACCAGGCGCGCGTCCAAACTGATATGCCCGCGACCTTGCTCGGTACCTTCCGCCAGCGCTTGCGCTGGTCCCGCTCGTGGTGGTGGATGCTGCCGTTCGCCTACTCGCGCCTCGGGTGGCGTCCGCTGGTCTCCCCCACTCTCGGCCTGATCCAGCTGCTCGCGGCACCAGCCATCCTTGTGTGGAGCATCGCGACCCTGACCTTTGACTTCAAGATCCAGCTGCTCCATCCGCGGACGGCGCTGCTGTTCGCGGTGGCCTACCTGGCCGTGAAGTTCACCGTGTCCGCTCTCTACCTGGCTGGCCGCCAGGACATGCCGGTCCGGCAGAAAGTGCTGTCGCTGATTGTGGGTACTCCCATCGCCTTGGCGATGAGCCTGCTGCTGCTCATGCCGATCCGCTTCTACTCGCTCGCCCGGCTGCGCGATACCCGCTGGCATACCCGGCAGATCAAGGCACCGGCCGCATGAGGCGGTCGGACAAGATCACCCTGATTGCCGGCCTGCTGGCGGTGGTCCTGGTGGCCGGCTTCTACGTGCTGGTGCACCGCCCGAAGACAATCGCTCCGGCAGTCACCACAGCTCTGCCCGCCACGCCCGGACGTTATCTCGGAGTCACCGAGTCAGACGAGGTCGGGTCCTACAAGCCGATCAGCACGTTCGCCGCCAGCATCGGCCGGCAGCCCAATCTGGACCTGTACTACAGCGCCTGGGGCGACCCGTTCGAGACCGGCTTGGCCGACCGCGCGCGAGCACACGGCGCGACGCCGTTCGTGCAGATCGACCCAGATCCCGGCACTCGCATGTCGTCGGTCACGGCCGGCCGGTACGACAAGTACCTGCGCGCCTTCGCCACCCAGGTCCGCGACTGGCGATACCCCGTCGTCGTCGGATTCGCGCCGGAGATGAACGGGGACTGGGATACCTGGGGCTGGCGGCACACCCAGCCGAAAACCTGGGTCGCCGCCTGGCGGCATGTGGTCACGATCTTCAGGCAGGCGAAGGCGACCAACGTCACCTGGATCTGGACCCTCAATGCCGGCAGCAAAGGCACCGGGCCAATCGAGGACTGGTGGCCCGGCGCGAGCTACGTGAACTGGGTCGGCATCGATGGCTACTACTTCTACTCTGCCAGCACCTTCGCGACCACTTTCACTCCCACCATCAGCACTGTGCGTGCGCTCACGTCCAAGCCGATCCTGCTGTCGGAGACGGCCATCGGCCAGGACGCCGGACAGGCCCGGAAGATGCCCGACTTGTTCGCAGGCATGCGGGCGGCGCGCGTGCTCGGCTTTGTCTGGTTCGACAAGAACCAGGACCAGGGGATCTACCACCAGCAGTGGCGCCTTGAGGGCCATGAAACGGCTCTGGCCGCCTTCCGGCGGGAACTGAAGGCGGGCTGGTGAGAGTTCGCAAGCGGGAGCGCGCCTTCGCCTGGACCCGGCGCTTCTCTGGACGCCTGGCCTGGCGGTACCCGCGGCGAACAGCGAGCGCCGTCGTCGCCGTGGCGCTCGCGATCCTCGCGGCGGGCTGTGCCAGGCCGTCAGCCGTCTCCCGCTGCCTCCTCTTCCGCGGCCGCCGGCGGTCGCAGCGGCGCGCAGATAGCCGGCGGCAGCGGATCACAGACACTGATCACGACGCCCGAGCACTACCTGGGCGTGGCCGAGGCGAACGAGATCGCGTCCTATCAGCCCATCGAGGAATTCGCGGCCACGGTCGGACGCCAGCCGAATCTGGTGCTGTACTACACCGCCATCGGCACGCCGTTCTACGGCCGCCTCGCCCGGGCCGCGAGCGCCCACGGGGCTGTGACGTTCGTGCAGATGAACCCCGGGTCAATCAGCCTGGCCGCTGTCGCGGCCGGCCGGGAGGATCGCTACCTGCGTTCATTTGCCGACAGCGTGCGGTCATTCGGCCAGCCAGTGGTCATCGGCTTCGCGCCCGAGATGAACGCCAGCTGGTACTCCTGGGGCTGGCACCACACCAGCCCGGCGACCTGGATCGCGGCCTGGCGGCACGTGGTGACGCTTTTCAGGCAGCAGCACGCGAGCAACGTGACCTGGCTGTGGACCGTCACCGCCGACGTCCCGCGCGTGACCGGCGCGATCCAGCGCTGGTGGCCGGGCTCGGCGTACGTGGACTGGGTCGGCATCGACGGCTATTACTACTACTCGTCCAGCACGTTCGAGACCGTCTTCAGCACCACCATCAACCAGGTTCGGGCGCTGACGACCAAGCCGTTGCTGCTCTCAGAGACCGGCATCGGCCAGATCGCCGGGCAGGCGGCCAAGATGGCGGACCTGTTCGCCGGCATCCGGGCCGCCCGCGTACTCGGCTTCGTCTGGTTCGATGAGACCCAGCACGCCGGCGTCTACCACCAGGACTGGCGTCTGGAGGGCCATCCGGGAGCGATCGCGGCGTTCCGCCGGGGCCTGGCGACCTACGGGGCGTCAGGCAGCTGACAGCGGCCGCCAGCCCGCCGCCGCGGTTCAGCCAGTCCGCCCGAACAGGGCATTGATGCCCAGGCGCACGGTCGACCGGAGGGTCGGACTGTCCTCGATGCGCCAGTCGTGCGGGGCTACGCCCGAGGTCTGCGCGATGTCGAACCACACCAGACCAAGGGTTCCGGCCTTCCGCGCACCCTCGAACAGGTTGAGGACGGTCGCGATCTGGTCGGCCCGCGGGGCAACTCCCGTTTCCGAGAGCAGCACCGGCTTGTCTGTCAGCGCGCGGACCTGGCTGATCGTCGTGCTGAAGACGGTGGAGAACGTGTCAGCGGGCTTGTTGTAGAAGCCGTCGACTCCGACCCAGGTAACGTAGGCGGCTCCAGGCCACCAGGACGCGATCGGCCCGGTGCCTGGCTGGTCGGCCTGAAGCGTCCAGAGCCAGGTCACGTTGTCGGCGCCCTGGTTCCGGAAGATCGTCACCAGGTGCCGCCACGCGTTAATGAACACGGCCGGCGCCACATGGGTGTACCCCCACGGGTACCAGTCTGCGTTCATCTCCTGCCCGAAGCCGATGACGACTGCGCGGCCGAAGGCGCGCACGCTGTTGGCATACGAGCGCAGATAGCCGTCGTAGACACCGTCGGCGATGGCCTTGATATTGGCGTCCGTCGGGTCGATCTGGATCAGCGGAGTGATGCCGTGGGCGTGCAGCGTAGCGGCGAACGCGCCATCGAACGGCTCGGCCCAGCCGCTGAAGTACCCGGCCAGGTTCGGCTTCCTCCCGGCCTCGCTGCCGAAGGCAGCAATCTGGGCGTAAGACGACGGGGTACCGGCTTCGTACACTCCCAGGTACGAGCTGGGTTTCGTCGGCAGCGATGCCCGCGCTGCCGGTGGCACCGACGGCGCCAGGGTATAGCTGAAGTGACCGGCGGCCAGCACGATCGAGAGCGCGGCGATCGCCAGGGACATCAGCATGACGAGGCGGGATTTCACCGGCTGTTGCCTCCCGCGAACAGCACCCGGCCGACCACCACGAGGTTGAGTACGCCGAAGAACAGCAGCACCGCGAACCGCACCGAGCCGGTTGACCAGGTCCGCCAGACCGCCAGCAGCAGCCACAGGGCAGCCATTCCGCCGCTCCACCAGGTGACGCCGAGCCGGAACCGGGGCAGCGAGCTTCCGGCCGTGCGCGAGGGGTGCCAGCTCATGTTCTTGCCCCAGGCGCCATCCCAGATGGCGAACACGTGCGCCCACCCCCTGGCGACGCCGAGGGACAAGGTCGACGGCCCGTACCTCGACCTGTGCCAGAACGGGTACAGGACGAAGCCGGTCAGCATGGACGGGGCCAGGATGATGAAGTTCCGCAGCTGCACCTCGGCGGGCAGGAAGGCCAGCATCACGATCGGGATCAGCGGGCCGAAGAAGGTGAGCAGCGCGGTGTAGGCGTAGTAGCAGAAGCCCGAGATATAGGTGAGCCTGGCCGGAATGCTCATCGGGATCGACCAGAGCCGCCAGGAGAAGACGATGCCGACGTTGCCTGAGCACCAGCGGTACTGCTGGCGAACAAAAGAGTCGAGGTTATCCGGGCAGATGCCGGTGGACAGGACGACGGGCAGGTAGACCAGGGACCAGCCGTTCCGGCGGACATCGAGGCCGGTGTGCACGTCCTCGGCGTACGGGATCAGCGTCGGGCCGCCGAACGGCTCAAGCGCGACGCGCCGGTAGACAGCCGAGGTGCCTACGCAGATAGCCGCATCGAACCGGTTCCTGGCGACCTGGATCGAGCGGTAGAACACCTCCTGGACCGCGCCGGCCGCGTTCTCGATCCAGTTCTGGCGGCGGCTGCCGCGGAAGTACTGGGGTGACTGGACGATCGCGACCCGGGGATCATCCAGGTACGGGAGTGTCTCGGCCAGGAAGTCGCTGCGCGGCGCGAAGTCGGCGTCGAAGATCACGAGCAGCTCGGCGTCGGTCCGCGCGAAGGCGTAGCGGAGGTTCCCTGCCTTCTTTCCCTCCGGCAGATCGGGCCGGCGAATGTAGCGGAAGCCGAGCTCGGCTGCCATGGACTCTGCCTCGTCGGACGCCCCGTCGTCGAGCACATACGGCTGTGCGGCGCCATGGTAGGCCGCGACCAGGTTCGACACCGCCGTCCAGGTGTTCCGCAGGACCTCGAGGGGCTCCCCGCAGACCGGCAGGAAGATGTCCAGCCGCGGGTAGTGCGCCGGCTGCCAGGCCGCGACCCGAGCCTGATGGGCGGCCAGGTCAAAGCTCCGGCCGGTGAAATTCACCGGCAGCGTGATCACCTGGTAGGCGATATAGGTGCCGGTGAACAGCAGAAACGGCCAGAGCAGCGGACCATGCGTCTCGAATCTCAGCTGGCTGATGGCCAGGCAGGTGGATCCGATGATCAGGATCGTGAGCAGATATCCGAGGTTGCGCTCGATGTAGGTGTACTTCTCCAGGTCATCAGGAGGCGGGGGCAGTACGAGCCGTGCCTCGGTCCGCCGCTTTTTCGCGACAGTCGTCAGGGCGCTCACAGGTGGGGCTCGTATCGGTAGATCACGTAGGTGCCGCGCCCGGGGCCGTACGGGACGACGGAAACGATCTTGTAATCGCCGCTCTTGTTCAGGTCGTCCGCGATGCTGTGATCCAGCGCGGTCGTGTCCTGGAAGTTCAGCGCTACCAGGGTGAAGTAGCCCTCGGCGATGAACCGGGCGAACGCGGCCGGGTCGCCAGCGCCGACAACACCGGCCGCCTTGCTCGGGCCGCCCGTGCTTCCGCCGCTGGCCAGCACGATATTCCGGGTACTTGACCAGCGCTTCCACTGGCTTTCGGCATGCAGGTAGTACTCGGCCGGAGACGGGTCTTCGACCAGGATCGGCCCCGAGGTCTTGGCCAGGTACGGCCCGAGGATGGCCACGAAGGCGCGGGAGTTAGGCCAGGCGGTCGCGAAGTAACGCGCCTGCTGGATGCCGAGCGCGAGTGGGAAGGCCAGAGCCAGCACACAGGCGCCGCAGGTTACGGTTCGGCTGCTTCCCGCGGGCGAAGCCCGGATGATCCTGTCGACGGCGTATCCGGCCGCCATGGTGGCGAACCAGAGGCCGAGGTCGCCGTGCTTGTTCAGCGAGGCCGACGTCTGCAGGATCGTCTGCTCGGCCGGCGTCAGCAGCGCGGCGACGGCGAGGAGGGCGAGCAGCCAGATCCTGGGCGCCTTTTCGCGGGTGATGTAGCTGACTGCGACCCCGCACAAAGCCACGACAATGACCACGCCGGTCCAGGCCCAGGCGTCGGTCAGCACCGTCAGGGCTGAGTCGCTGCCGGGCGCGCGCTGCACCGTCGTCGTATTGATGCCGTGCAGGTAGGAACTGCCGCCAATCAGCATGCCGATGCAGACGACAGCTGCCAGCACGGCCAGCATGATCAGGCTCCGCCCGGCCGCGAGGCGGCCGCCCGGCCGCGGGAATGCCAGGACCAGGGCGAGCAGGATCACGACCGGGTCGAAGATCACGGTCGAGTAGGAGGTGGCGTTGGCCAGCGCCAGAATGACGGCGGCGACGATCATGCTGGCGGCCGCGTCCTTCCGGCCGCCGGCCCTGACGACGAACAGGACGGCAACGGCCACCAGGAACGCCGCCATGGCATCGAAGGTGGCGAACGACCCCAGATGGAGGGTCGGGCCAGAAATCGCGAACAAGATGGCCGCGAAGAAGGCAGCCTGACGCCCGAACAGGCGGCGGGCTACGAAGTACAGCACCATGGTGGTGCCGAGCATGAACAGCAGCGACAGGATGCGGGCGGCGGTGAGGCCGCCGAGATTGTCGGCCAGCGCGCCCAGCGGCGGGTAGATGACCGGCGCCCCGGAGAAATACGTCGGGAATGGCGGAATCGGCGTGCCGTGCAGCCAGTGCGCCCACTCGAGGTGACCCGCCCACAGGTAGGCAGCCTCGTCCTGGAAGGCCGAGTTAGCCTTGACCAGGCGAAGCGACAGCAGGGCCTGGAGAACGAGAATCAGCCCGAGCGGGACGCCCGCGGGCACGCGCACACCGGCGTCATCGGCCGCCCGGTCCGAGTCCGGCCCGGCCGAGGCCGAAGCGGTGGCGACTCCGAGGGGCTCGGCCGGCGGCCGAGGCGTCGGGCCGTTGTCCATGAATCGCACCTGCCTGCTATCTGCGGGCAGGGCGAGGCGGTCGGGCCACCCCCTCGCTGCCCGGAATGCTAACTCTCAAAGTGTTACGGAGCGTAGTTTTGATGCACGGAAACGTACACCACCTACCAGAAGGTACTGTCCGGGGCGCAATAGAGTGCGCGATTCGGAGAATTTCCGCCCGGCGAGGGCAGCCCGGCCCGAATGACTGCGCCGGACGGGGGTAGCGGACACGCTCTCCACGACCGGGGTAGCGAGCTGATGACGATGAGTCAGTTGCACTTGTGAAGTTATGGATCTTGTGGTGCCCTTTAGTGGGGAGTGCACCTTATAGTTCGGGCTCTCCAGGGGGGTTCGGCCAGATGCAAGACGATGGCCAGCCGTTGCGGCGACGCGTACCGGGCGATGCCCGGTCCGCACCAGGTCCGTCAACGCGGCCGGTGTTGTCGCCGACCGTGCTGCGGCGCATGCAGGCAGCTGTGGACGCCGCTAAAGCGGAAGCAGCGCTGGAGGACGAGCAGCCCACCGGCCCGATACCTCGTGTCACGGATACCTCACTCAACGGAGTCAACGCAGCTGCCGGGCACGACGCCGCTGACACTGATCGCGGCCGCATGTCGCGCAAGGGAAAGCGCAGCCCGGCCGCAGTCTCGTCGGCCATCAGGCGGCGTCGCCGGGACTCCGCGCCCGCCACTGGCACCGCCGCCAATGGCACGGCCGCCGCCAGTGGCACCGTGCCCGCGAAGGACACAGCCCCCGCGCAGCCGGCCGCAGAGGAGAAGCGGCCCAGGCTCCCGGCTATCGAGCCCCCGATGCGGACGGTGCCCACGTACGGCCCGTTCGCCGAGGCTGGTCAGATCGAAGCCTCGGAGGCGGCGGCCGGACCCCATCGCGACGAGGTGCCGAGGCCGTTGCAGCCGGAGGCCACCGATCTGACGGCACCAGACCGTTCCAGTCCGGACTCGCCGCCAGGCACAGACACGCAGTCGGCCGCAGCCCAGACATCGGCCGCAGCCCGGACATCCCCGCCGCGGGCGGCTGCCGTCGAGACGGACGCCGTGCCGCCGCGCAGGAATCCGGTCGCGCCTGCGGCGGACGCTCAGGCCGCGCCGGGCAGGCCCTGCCCCTGAGCGCACCCGGATCCCCGGCCCGACCTCTCAGCCGGGCCGGGAGGCCCGAGCCGGCCGCCGAGCCGGGCCGCTAGCGGACCGCAGACCGGAGCCCAGTAGCCCGGCGGGCCCGATGGCTGCCGCCACGGGCCAGCGCGAGCGCCCGGCAGGACGGCAGGACCAGCCTCCGGTGCCGGTCCAGGACGGCGCCCGCCCGCATCGGCGCGCCCGTCCGGTGATCCTGGCTGCCGCAGCTGTCGTGGTACTGGCGCTGGCAGCCGCAGCAGCCTTCCTCCTGCACAGCACGCCCCGCGGAGCGGGAGCCCGGACGACTCCGCCGGCCCTTCAGCGAACCGAGGCGGCCAACCGCAAGCAGGCTGCCACCTGGGTCAGCCAGCAGCTCAACCCCGGCGAGGTTGTGGCCTGCGATGCCGCGATGTGCTCCGCGCTGGAGGCCGCCGGATACCCGTCCGCCAATGTGCGGACGCTCGGGCCCTCATCGCCTGACCCGCTGAGCTCGGACGTCGTCGTGGATACGCCGACAGTCCGCGGCTACTTCGGCAGCAGCCTCGGTCTGCGCGTGGCACCGAAGGTTCTTGCCACGGTCGGGTCCGGGGCTGCGGCTATCCAGGTCCGTGTCATTGCCCCGCGCGGCGCGGCGGCCTATCAGCACCAGCTCGCCGGCGACCTGTCGACACGCAAGCAGACCGGTGCCGCCCTGCTCGCCAGCGGCCAGTTCAGCACTCAGCCGACCGCACGCAAGCAGCTAGCTGACGGGCTTGTCGACACGCGCTTGCTGTACGTGATTACCGTGCTGGCCGGATTTCAGCCGATCGACATCGTCGACTTCGGTACTGCCGCGACCGGCGCCAGTCATGACCTGCCGCTGCGCTACACCGATCTCGCCGAGACGGCGAAGTCCGCCCACCTGAGCTCATCAGCCTATGTGAGCGCCCTGCTCAAGATCCTGACCAGCCTCCCGGCTCCGTACCGGCCGCTCCGGGCGCAGACGACGGAGCTGACGCCGGGCAAGCGCGTCCTGCGCATCGAGTTCGGCGCGCCCAGCCCGCTTGGCCTGCCGGCGTTCAGCAGCCAGCAGTAGCCGCCGGCCAGACCGTCAGCTGGCCGCCGACGATGGCAGCCACGGCACCCGGCGCCCCTCGAACGCGGTGATGGCCTCATCGTGGCGCAGGGTGAGGCCGATGTCGTCCAGGCCCTCCAGCAGCCGCCACTGGGCGTAGTCGGCCAGCTCGAACGGCTCGGTAACGTCAGCGCCCACCGAGATGGTGCGCGCCGCCACATCCAGCACGACCTCGGCATCGGGCGCGGCCGCCAGAGCGGCATCCAGCCGGGCCGCGGCTTCCTCGGTGACCTGAGCCGGGACCAGTCCGGAGCTGACAGCGTTGCCGCGGAAGATGTCGGCGAAACTCGGTGCCACTACCGCCTGGAAACCGAAGTCCTGCAGCGCCCAGACCGCGTGCTCGCGGGACGAGCCGCAGCCAAAATTAGGCCCGGACACCAGGACCCTCGCGCTCTCAGCGCCGGGCTGGTTGAGCGGGAACGACGGATCGGCCCGCCAGGCCTCGAACAGGCCCGCGCCGAAGCCCGTGCGCTCAACGCGCTTGAGCCAGGCGGCCGGGATGATCTGGTCCGTGTCCACGTCGCTGCGCTGGACCACCACGGCCCGGCCGACGATCTGCTTGACTCCGGTCATCTCTTCGTTCCCCTGCGTGTGTGTGCGTCGGGTCGGACTCGGATGGACGCCACCGGCTTCGTTCCCGCCGGATGCTGGCGCCCGCGGCGATGCGGCACTACAGATCCGCCGGCGAGGTGAAGTGGCCGGCCACGGCCGTGGCCGCGGCCACGGCCGGGGACACCAGGTGCGTGCGGCCGCCCGGGCCCTGCCGGCCCTCGAAGTTGCGGTTGCTGGTCGAGGCAGAGCGCTCGCCCGGCGACAGGATGTCGCCGTTCATGCCCAGGCACATCGAGCAGCCAGCTGACCGCCACTCGAACCCGGCCTCGGTGAACTGCCTGTCCAGGCCCTCCTCCTCGGCCTGGGCCTTGACCAGCGCAGACCCGGGCACGACAAGCGCTCGGACGCCCGGCGCGACCTTGCGGCCGCGCAGGACGCCGGCTGCTGACCGCAAGTCCTCCAGCCGGCCGTTCGTGCAGGAGCCGATGAATACCGCATCCACGGAGATGTCCCGGATGGCCGTGCCGGCCTTCAGGTTCATGTAGGTCAGGGCTCGCTCGGCCGCCTCCCGCGCCGCCGGCGTGGCCGCATCGCCCGGCTGCGGCACGACGTCGTCGATGAAGACCGACTGAGCCGGGGTGGTGCCCCAGGTGACGGCGGGCCGCAGTTTGCTGGCGTCGATCACGATTTCCTTGTCGAACTCGGCGCCGTCATCAGTCACCAGCGAGCGCCAGTCGTCCAGTGCCTGCTCCCAGGCTGCGCCCGCCGGGGCGTGCTTGCGGCCCTCAAGGTAGGCAAACGTGGTGTCGTCCGGCGCGATCATCCCGGCCCGGGCGCCGCCTTCAATCGACATGTTGCAGACCGTCATCCGGCCTTCCATCGACAGCGCCCGGATGGCGCTCCCGCGGTACTCGATGACCGATCCGGCGCCGCCGCCGACGCCCAGCGCACGGATGATCCCGAGCACCAGGTCCTTGGCGGTGCACTCGGCCGGCAGGTCGCCCTCGACGGTCACCGCCATCGCCTGCGGCTTCGGCTGGCGCAGCGTCTGAGTCGCCAGCACATGCTCGACCTCGGAGGTGCCGATGCCGAAGGCCAGCGCGCCGAACGCGCCGTGAGTCGAGGTATGGCTATCACCGCAGACCACGGTCAGGCCCGGCTGCGTGAGGCCGAGCTGCGGGCCGATGACGTGCACGATGCCCTGCTGGGCGCTGCCGAGCGCGTACAGCGTGACGCCGTACTCGGCGCAGTTCTCCCGCAGGCGGGCGATCTGCTCAGCAGCGAGCGGATCGGCGATCGGCTTGTCCAGCCCGATCGTCGGCACGTCGTGGTCCATGGTGGCCACCGTGAGATCTGGCCTGCGGACGCGCCGGCCGGCGAGCTTCAGGCCCTCGAACGCCTGAGGCGAGGTGACCTCGTGCACGAGGTGCAGGTCAATGTAGAGCAGCGCGGGCTCGCCGTCCGGGCTGGCCACGACGTGCCGGTCCCAGACCTTGTCAAACAGCCGTCCTGTCATGTCGCTCTCGCATCCCTCGCGCCACCAGAGTGCCCGCCTGCAGCGGCCAGCTCGCGTTGTCTCACATAATGAGATAGCATGTTCAAACTATGGACAGCATACAGGACGCCGCGCCGAGCGCCAGCCGAATCACCGGCGTCGGGGTTCTCGACCGCTGCGTGATCCTGCTGGACCTGCTGGCCGGCGGGCCGCGGTCATTGCGGTGGCTGGCCGACGCCAGCGGCCTCCCCCGGCCGACCGCCCACCGGCTGCTCGTCGCGCTTGAAGCGCACCGCCTCGTCGCGCGCGACGGGACCGGCGCGTTCCGGCTCGGCCCGCGCCTTACGGAGCTAGCGGCCGTGGCCGGGCCTGAGCTCGATCTGGCCAGCCTGGCCGGACCGGTGCTTGACCGCTTGCACCAGGCGACCAGCGAGAGCGTTCAGCTCTACGTGCGCTCGGGCGACCACCGGCTGTGCATCGCCGCCCGCGACGCCGGGACCGGGCTAAGGGACAGCGTTCCGGTCGGCGCGCTGCTGCCGCTGGATGCCGGCTCGGGCGGCAAGGTCCTGCTGGCCTGGCCGGCTGACTGGGCCCGTCGCGGTGAGCTCCCCCGTGGTGAGCCCGGCCGTGGTGAGCCCGGCCGTGGTGAGCCCGGCCGTGGTGAGCCCGGCCGTGGTGAGCCCGGCCGTGGTGAGCCCGGCCGTGGTGAGCCCCACGGTGAGCCGGGTGCGGTGTCAGCGGCCGAGCTGGCAGCGGTGCGCAGCCGCGGCTGGGCGGACAGCGTCGCCGAGCGGGAGGCGGGAGTGGCTAGCGTGAGCGCCCCGGTGTTTCGTGACGGGTCACTGCTCGCGGCGCTGTGCGTCTCTGGACCGGTCAGCCGGCTGGGCCAGGCACCCGGCCGCGCGCTCAGCGCCCGCGTCGTCGACGCCGCAGCCAGGCTCACCCGGCAGCTCGCCGAGCCGGCCTCCTAGGTGCCGTTCCGGCTAGCCGGAAGGCCCGCGACCGACTCGATCGCATCGGCCACCGCCTCCGGATCGGTCACCATGCTCAGATGGGTACCGGGATGGCGGGCCACCGGCCAGCCGCTGGCCTCCGCCCGCGCCGCCTGCTCCGCATAGGCGTCGCTCAGCAGCACGTACCCGCACCTGGTTTCCGTCCAGCCAGCCGGCACCGGAACGGTGTCCTCGAAGTACGACAGGGCGATCCGGGGCAGTTCGGCGCTCACAATCGTGCGCCTGTCGGCAGCCGGGATCAGGTCCGCCATCGCAGCCGGGCCGAACCACTCCGACCACGGCGGCAGCCGCCCGCCGACCGCCAGGCCGCGCAGGAATTCCAGGAACTCGCCGGGCACCAGCGCGGCGCCGCCGCTGTCTGGCGGTATGTCAGCGTCCACGAAGACCACGCCTGCGGCTCGCGTCCTCGCGGCGATAACCGGCAGCAGCGGGCCGGCCCCGCTGTGCCCGACCACAATCGGATGGTCGGTGTTGCCGGCCATCGCCACGGCGGAGCCGACGAAGGCGGCCCAGCCGAGTGACGTGGCGGCGGGCGGAATCGCCGGCACCGCCACCCGGTGACCGCGGGCAGCCAGCAGGCCCGCGACCCAGCGCCAGGTACTCGGGCCGGTCACCGGACTGTGCACGAGGACGAAGTCGGCCATGCACCCCATCCTGACGCTGTTCGGCGCGGCTGGGAATCATCACCGGACCGGAATGCGCCGGCCAGACCGGCGCACGGCAGGCATATTTGGCGCGATTGCCGCGGCAGGCCAGACTGTCCCGATGGACACGGCCGCCGCGCAACGACGCCTGGACCTGCTCAGCCTGGCCAGCTTCGTGGCGCTGGGCCTGCCGGACGGAATGCTCGGCACTGCCTGGCCGTCCATGCGGCAGACTCTGCACGCGCCGGTCAGCGCACTCGGCCTGGTGCTGCTGGCGGCGACCGCGGGATCAGTGCTGATCGCGATCTTCATCGGGCGGATCCTGCGCCGCACGGGCGTGCCGGTCCTGCTCGCCGCTGGCCTGGGCTGCTTCGCGATCGCGGCAGCGGGGTACGCGGTAGCCCCGGCGTTCGGGTTCATCCTCGGCTTCGCCGTGCTGTTCGGTCTCGCGATGGGAACCATGGACGGCGGCCTGAACACGGCGGTCGGGCTGTCCGGGCGGCAACGGCTGCTGAACCTGCTGCACGGGGCCTACGGCGTCGGCACGGCCATCGGCCCGCTTGTGGTGACCATCGCCATCCTGGCCGGGTCCTGGCGGCCTGCCTACCTCGTCCTGGTCGTGGTCGATATCAGCCTGGCCGTGCTGTGGGTCCGGCACCGGCACACGATGTCCCGCGCGACGGCCGCACCCGGAGCGGCCCTAACGGAGAGGCAGGCAGCGGCCGAAGCACCGCCGCCAGCACCGGCCCTACCGGAGGCACCGGAAGCACCGGTTCCGGCGGAAGCGCCGGAAGCACCGGCCCCGCCGGAAAGCCCGGCCCCGCCGGCCGAGCCGCGGCACAGCGACCGGCCCGCGGTCGCGGCCGGCATCGCCGTGTTCTTCGTCTACACCGGCCTCGAGGTCGCGGCCGGGCAGTGGGAGACCACGTTCGGGCGCGGCCACCTGCATCTGTCCGCCGGGCAGGCCGGGCTCGCGACGTTCGGCTACTGGGCTGCGCTCACCATCGTCCGCATCAGCCTCGGCCTGCTCCCCCGGCCGCCGTCGAACCAGAGCGTGGTGCGGTACGGCAACGTCGTGGCCCTGCTCGCCACCGGGCTGATCTGGTGGCAGCCGGACACCATCGCGACTCTGATCGGCTTCGTCATTCTCGGCGGAGCGCTGGCCGGCATCTTCCCCGCGCTCATTGCCCTGACGCCGGGCCGGCTCGGCGCCGACCGGGCTCAGCACGTCATAGCCTGGCAGGTGGGCGCCGCGGCCGCGGGCGGCGCCGGGATCTCGGCCCTGGTCGGCCTGTTCATCGGGATCAGCGGCCTCGGAGTCCTCGGCCCGGCGCTGACCGTCCTGGCCGTCGTTCTCGTCGCGACTGAACTCGCCCTCAGCCGGCTGACCAGAGCCCTGGCTCAGGGCGCGGCTGACCCGCACGCCTGACGGCGCACCGCGGCGAGCGTTCCCGGCCGCCTGCCCCGCCGGTCAGGCGCGTGCCGCTGTCAGTACCGGCGCCTACGATGTTCGGGTGCTGATGTCGTGGCCGCGGAGGGATCCTCATGGCTGACGCCGACGACGTGCGACGGCTCGCGCTGGCGCTTCCCCAGGTCGAGGAGATCGACAGCGACGGCTTTGATTTCCGGGTCCACGGTAAGGGATTCATCTGGTCCTATCCCGAACGCGTGCAGGGAAAGCCGCGTGTCATCCGAACGGACATCGCGGTGCTATTCGTCGGCGATGAAGCGGAGAAGCAGGCGCTGCTGCTTGGCGAATCAGAGTTGTTCTTTACCGCGCCCGGCTACGACGGCTGGCCGCTTGTCCTGTTGCGGCTGGATGCACTCAGCGCTGACCGGCTAGCCGAGCTGGTGACCGACGCTTGGCGGATGCGCGCGCCTGATTCTCTTGCCGCCGAGTTCGGCCCGGGCGCCGCCGTGACCGGAGGACAGGGCTGACTCACAGTGCACCTGACGGCCGGGGTCGCCGCCATGCTGGGCTCATTCGCCGGCCGGCAGCTAAACCACGCCACTGCCAGCACCGGGCGTACCTGCGAATGTGTCACACTGAGCCGCAGAACGGCAGCTCGGGCACTACGCTGACCCGGGCCCGACCAGCCCGTCCCGTCTCGGCGTGAATGGTGAGCTATGCGCGCGTGGCGACTCGCAGCGTTTCTGGCGGCGGCATTGTTCGGCGCGGGCTTCATCGCGAGCCCGGCTTCGGCGGCCACCACGCCGGGCCCGCCCGCGCTGGCATCGACGAGCCCGATCCTTCAGCAGACCGCCAGCGGCAAGTGGCAGACGACGGTGCTCGTCACCGGTTTCACCGGCGCCTGCCCGGCCGGGCGGCTGCACCTTAGCGAATACCGCCTGGAAACGACGGCGCCCGACGGCGCCGTGAACCCCGTCGGCGCCCGGCTGGCGGCCAGGCAGCCAGCTGGGCCCGTGCCCGGGACGACTGTCTCGCCGGCGCCCGTGCCGGGAACGCCCGTGCCGGGAACGCCCGTGCCGGGAACGACCGTGCCGGGAACCACCGTGCCGGGAACCACCGTGCCGGGCAAGAAGGCTGCGGGGAAGGCCGCGCCTGCCGCGGCCGGTTCCTGCGAGGTCGCGCTCACGTTTGACCGGCCGGCTGCGGTCCCGGCGACGGCGACGCTCGTCGTGGCCGGATCGGCATCGCTGACCCTGGTGGTCAGCCGGTATCTGACCCCAGACGACTACATCGTCGTGCCCGCCGTGTGGGGCGGGATGCTCGCCGTTGCGCTGCTGCTCCTGACTCTCGCCTTCGTCCGGGTCTACGGGCGCGACGGCACGCCGCTCCGGTTCTGGCGGCTGCGGGGCAGGCGGGACAGCGGGAGCGGCGAGCGGGACAGCGAAACCTTCTGGACGCAGCGCATCTCGGCATCCGGGGCCTGGACGCTCAACGACAGCTGGGCGACGAACATCCTCGCGACCGCCGGGCTCCTCGGCACGGTCCTGGGGATCTCGCTGTCCCCTCAGGACTCGCCCTTCCACGGACTGAGCCTCGGCCGGTTCTCAGTGCTCGCCGCCCTGGCGTCGGGCATCATCGTCGCCGCGCCGTTGCTGTTCGCGATTCTGTACGGCATCTGGAGCGGTGCAAGCCCCGGCATGACAGACGACGCCAGCATTACCGGCGCCTCCGGGACGCGGATCTGCGTCCCATCGGGGGCCAAGCTAGTGGCGCCCTGGGGCGGGAGCCTGGTCGACCAGGACGGCAAGACGGTGCCGGTCAAGCCGGCAGCGGCGATCTACGTGCCGCCAGGGGCGGACATCAGCATCAGCGACGCGCCCCTGGCCTTCTCCTCCGGCTCGGATGTCCTGATTGAAGGATCGGCCAGCCTGGCCTTCTGGCACGGGAATCGCAGGTCCTACGGCCTGGCCGGCGACAGCACGGCGGGATATCAGATCGGCGGGGCGGACGAGGGTCCGGCGCAGGAGCATGTCGTCCGGCAGGGCTTGTGCCGCCGCCGGGTGACTGTGCCGCGCCGGACCGTGCAGCTCATGACCGTGCAGACCGGCGCGACCATCACCGTGAGCGGAATCGCCCAGGTCAGGCTCCCGGCCGCAGCGCAGGTCATCGCGCCCCGCCGCAAGCGCCCGATTCCGCTGTCACCCCGGCGGCGGGAGTTCCGGTGGCCGCAGACCGCCAACTCCCTCGTCGGGACCGTCTGGATGATGATCGCCACAGCGCTGGTCACGGCCTTCGGCATCGGCGCCGAGCTCGGCATCGCGTGGGAACTGGGGACACGGCTGTCCGATGCCACCGGTGCGGACCGGGCCTGGACTGGCGCGATCGTCATCGGCCTGGCGGTCTGCGCGCTGATCTACAGCGTGACGGCCATCAGGACGACGGCCGATCCGCAGCCGGGCTCGTCGATGAGCGCGACGCCGGGGACGTCGTTCACGCTCTGATCCTCTGCGTTCCCCGGCCCGACCGGACCGGCCCGGCCGGGCTGGCCTGACCGGGCCGGGGAACGGCGGTCAGACGCCCGCGTACTGCCGGCGGGGCTCGAAGGTCAGCTGGCCGTCCCTGACATCCACGGTCACTTCCTGCCCGGCCGCTAGCCGGCCGTCCAGCAGCATGCGCGACAGCTGGTTGTCCAGCTCCCGCTGGATGACCCGGCGCATCGGCCGGGCGCCGAACTCGGGCTGGTAGCCATGCTCGGCAATCCAGTCAACGGCAGCCTCAGTGACGGTTACGACGACACCCTGACCGTGCAGCCGCCGGCGAGTCTCCTCCAGCTGAAGCCGGGTGATCTGCCGCAGCTCCTCCTGGTCGAGGCGGCGGAACACGATGATCTCGTCGATCCGGTTCAGGAACTCGGGCCGGAACGACTCACGCAGCCTGCGCATCAGCTGATCCTGCAGCGCGTCGTCCTGGCCGGTGTCGGAGCTGGCCCGGTCTCCGGCGAAACCCAGGACCGTGCCCTGCCTGGTGATGAGGTCCGAGCCCAGGTTGCTGGTCATGATCAGGACGGTGTTCCGGAAGTCGACGGTCCGGCCCTGACCGTCGGTCAGCCGACCGTCATCGAGCACCTGCAGCAGGATGTTGAACACATCCGGGTGCGCCTTCTCGATCTCGTCGAGGAGGACGACGGAGTACGGCCGGCGCCTGACCGCTTCGGTCAGCTGCCCGGCTTCCTCGTACCCGACGTAGCCGGGCGGCGCTCCGACCAGGCGGCTGACCGTATGGCGCTCGGAGTACTCACTCATGTCCAGCCGGATCATCCTGCTGTCCGACCCGAACAGCGCCTCGGTCAGCGCCCTGGCCAGCTCGGTCTTGCCGACGCCGGTCGGCCCGAGGAACAGGAAGCTGCCGACCGGCAGGCCGGGGTCGCCAAGGCCGGCCCGTGACCGCCGGACCGCCTCGGCGACCGCCTCCACGGCCTGGTCCTGGCCGATGACGCGCTCGTGCAGATAGCGCTCCAGGCCGAGGAGCCTGTCCCGCTCTTCCTCGGTCAGCTGCTGGACCGGCACGCCCGTAGCCCTGGACACCACCTCGGCGATGTCGTTGACCGTGACCTCGGGCACGACGCTCGCGTCCTCGCTGAGCTCGGTGATCTGCCGGCGCAGGCCGTCGATCTCGTCCCGGAGCTGAGACGCGCGCTCGTACTGCTCGCTGGCGACAGCCTGGTCCTTGTCCCTGGCGAGTTCCTCACCGCGCCGCTCCAGATCGCGCAGGTCGATGCCGGGAGTCTTGATCCGCAGCCGCACCCGGGCGCCGGCCTGGTCAATCAGGTCGATGGCCTTGTCCGGCAGGAACCTGTCGGTGATGTACCGGTCCGATAGCTCGACGGCCGCGACCAGCGCGTCATCGGCGTAGCGGACCTGATGGTGCGCCTCGTAACGGTCCCGCAGCCCCCGCAGGATGGCGAGCGCGTCGTCGGCGGTCGGTTCCGGCACCAGGATGGGCTGGAACCGCCGGGCCAGCGCGGCGTCCTTCTCGATGTTCCGGCGGTACTCATCGAGGGTCGTGGCCCCGACGACGTGCAGCTCGCCGCGCGCCAGCGCGGGCTTCACCATGTTGCCGGCGTCCATGCCGCCCTCAGCACCAGCCCCGGCGCCGACCAGCGTGTGCAGCTCGTCGATGAAGACGATCAGCTCGTCGCTGTGCTCCCTGATCTCATCGATGATGGTCTTGAGCCGCTGCTCGAAGTCGCCGCGATACCGGGTGCCCGCCACCACCCCGGACAGCTCGAGCTGCACAACCCGCTTCCCGGCCAGCGTCTGCGGGACCTCGTCGTTGACGATGTGCTGAGCCAGGCCCTCCACGATCGCGGTCTTGCCGACCCCGGCCTCGCCGATCAGAACCGGGTTGTTCTTCCCGCGCCGGGACAGGACCTCGATCGTCTGCTCGATCTCACTGTCGCGGCCGATCACCGGATCGATCCGTCCTTCGCGCGCCAACGCGGTCAGATCGCGGCCGAACTCGTCCAGCGTCGGCGTCTCGGACCGGCCGCCAGGTCCCGGCGGACGGCCGCCGCCCTGCCCGGCCAGGGCGGCCTGCAGGGCCTCGGGCGTGAGCCGCGCCGTCGCCAGGATCTGGCCGGCCGCCGACTCCGGGTTCACTGCGAGCGCGAACAGAATGTGCTCGGGCCCGATGTAGCTGGATCCGAGAGAGCGCGAGATCCGGTGCGCGTCCAGCAGCGCCCGCTTGGCCCCCGGCGTGAGCTGAGGCTGCCCGGCCCGGCTCGCGGCCTGATCCCGGCCGGCAGCGATCCCGCGGGCCAGCGCGCCCGGGTCGACGCCCGCGCGGTCCAGGAGCGTCCGGGTCGGCTCCAGCGTCGCGGCGGCCCAGAGCAGGTGATTAGTGTCAAGATCGGCATCGCCCCACTGCGCCGCCTGTGCTGCCGCCGTGGCCAGGAGCTCGCGCGCGGGCCCGCTCATCAGCTGGGTGATGTCGATGCGCTGACCCGGCCGGACCGGACCCCCGGCTGAGCCGTAGATACGGGCCAGGAAGTCGTCGAACGGGCTGGATCCGAGGCCCTGCGAGCCATAGAAGTCATCACTCATGACATCTCCCCCGATTGATGGCCGCCGCTGGCCCGTCAGGACACCCGTCCCCGAGCGAGCAGCCCTGATGCTGTGCGGCTGGTCAGGACGGGCGTTCCTGCACGGGCAGCCCGAGTGCCTGGACGACCTCGTGCAGGCTGGTGAACCTCTCCTTGCCGGGCAGCGCGGCCACGAGGTCGAGCAGGCGCTGCCCCGCATCGCCGGCCGTCAGGATCTCCAGCAGCTTCTGCCGGGTTGCCGGGAACGTCGTGCGGTCCAGCCGCCGGGCCAGGTCGCTGCGCAGTTCGATAGCCTCCCAGTCTTCCAGCGCGGGGAGCCGGGCCTCCGGGGCCCAGGTTCCCTCCGGCTCGCCGTCACCGGCGTACTCAGGGTCAGGCCATTCCTGGCCGTGATCCTGCAGTTCCGTCAGGTCCTGGCGCTTGATCGCCTCGTCCTCGACTGGCCCGTGCTTGGCGCTGGTCTGCTCGCTCATAGGGCGTACCTCGCTTCGGCAGCCGGCCCGGACGCCGAAGCCGCGGGCGGCTTGGTAGGTAATCAACGGCCCTCCCCGCTACCCGGACCGGGCAAACCTCCCAGACTGGCAAGGCTCGGCCCGCCGCCCGCCAGCCGGGCGCGGCGGGCACCCACCGCCCCGGGTCAGGGACCGGCGGTCAGTCCGAGCGGCTCGTCGGCCTGGTACGGCGGCGCGGGCTCGTACTGGATGTAACGGCGCACGGCCCGGGAGTGCTCGCGGCCGTGCAGGGCGCCGATGAGCCACAGTGCCATGTCGATGCCGGCCGAGACGCCCTGACTGGTCACCAGAGCCCCGTCGACCACGTACCGGGCGTTACTGATCACGGTGACATCGCCTCGTTCCCGCAATGATTGCTCGAATGAGTGATGCGTGGCCACCCGCCGGCCGCGGGCGGGACCTGCCTCGTGCAGGAGCAGCGCGCCGGTGCACACGCTGGTCGTCCAGGAGGCCGTCGCCGCGGTGGCCAGGATCCAGCTGATGATGGCCGGATTCGACACCTCGCGCCGGGTGCCCTGGCCGCCCGGCACCAGCAGAACGTCCAGCGGCGGATGATCACCGAGGGTGTAGTCAGGCAGCACGCGCATGCCCTTGGCACAGCGGACCGGCTCGGTCGTCTCCGCGATCAGGGCCGCGGTGTCGCCCTGCTCCCTGATCATGGCCGACGTCGTGAAGACCTCCCACGGGCCGGCAAAGTCCAGTTCCTCGGCGCCGGGGAAGATCAGCAGGCCGTAGGCGGTCATCGCAGCTCCTCAGTCGCGCGCGTCGGCTGCGCGTTTTCATGATCCGGTAAACCTGTGCACGCAGGGACGTGCTTAGGTCTTCAGGATCATGAAATTACCCGGCGGGGCAGCAGCGGACCGTGGTCAAGGCGGGGCAGCACATGCCGCGCGAACAGGTCGCACTCGGCCGCATGCGGGTACCCGGACAGGATGAAGGCCTCCAGCCCCAGGTCGGCGTAGGCGGTCAGCTTGGCCAGCACCTGGTCAGGGTCGCCGACGATGGCCGCGCCGGCCCCGGACCGGGCGCGCCCGATCCCGGTCCACAGATTGGCCTCGACGAACCCGTCGTCGTCCGACAGTTCCCGGAGCTCACCCTGGCGGAGCTGACCGGTGGAGGCAACGTGCAGGGACTGGTTCCGCAGCCGCCTGCCGGTCTCGTCGTCCAGCCGTGAGATCAGGCGCCGGGCCGCGGCTCTGGCCTCATCCTCGGTGGCCCGCACGATCACGTGCGCGCGGTAGCCGAACCTGAGCTCGCGGCCGTACCGCGCGGCGCGCGCCCGCATGTCGGTGATGACGGCCTCGACCGCGGGCATCGTGTCGGGCCACATCAGGAACACGTCGGCCGCCTGGGCGGCAACGTCCCTGGCGGCCTCGGACAGGCCGCCGAAATAGAACGGCGGGCAGCCGCCCTCCGGCCGGATCCGGGGCGGGTCCAGGGTGAGGTTGAAGAACTCCCCGCGAACATCGACGGGCTTGCCGTCCAGCAGGTCGCGCAGCAGGTGCATGATCTCGAGGGTGCGGCGGTACCTGGGCGCTGACTCAAGCTCCGCGCCCGGCAGGTCCGAGGAGATGATGTTGATCGTCAGGCGGCCGCCCAGCATCTCGTCGATCGTGGCCAGCTGGCGGGCGAGCTGCGGCGGCCACATCTCCCCCATCCGGACCGCCACCAGCAGCTGGAGGCGGCGCAGCTGGGGCGCGATCGCGGCCGCGAAGGCGACCGAGTCGATCCCGGTCATGTAGTTCGACGGCAGCAGGATGTTGTCGAAGCCGGCTTCCTCGGCCCGCAACGCGACGCCGCGGGCGTGCTCCCAGCTCGACTTCAGCGCAGGATCGGGCACGCCGAGGAATTCATAATCCTCATCGCACAGCGGAGCGAACCAGGAAATCTCGCAGCCCACAGAATCGGCCTCCAGCGTGTGAGTCGGGCTGGCCGGCAGCAGCCTGCCCAAATCCGATTATCCCCATCGATACTCTGGCTATTGCGCGCCCGGAACCGAGCGCGCCGCCCGGCCGGGCGCGGTTGCCGCAGGCCTGCGCCGCGATGGCGCTCGCCCCGGCAAGGCCGGCCGTCAGGCTGGCTCGTGCTCTCGCTGTCTAGTGTGCCAAGGCCAGGGCTCAGCGGCCAGGCCACGTGCGGCGGGCCACGGCCGGGCGGCCGCACCCGGCCGCGGCGGGCCGGCGAGCGAGCCCGTCAGCCCTCGACGGGCCGTCAGGCGAGCGGATGCATCCAGCCGTAGCGATCCGGCTTGCGGCCGTTCTGGATGCCGACCAGCTCGGCCCTGAGCATGTTCGTAACCGGCCCGGCAGTGCCGTCCGCTACGGTCCAGTCGCCGCTCGGGCTGCGCGCGCCGCCGATCGGCGTGATGACCGCGGCGGTGCCGCAGGCAAATACCTCGGTGATCTCGCCCGAGGCGCAGCCCGCACGCCAGCCGGCCACCGAGACCCGGCTTTCCGAGGCGGGAACGCCCAGGTCGGGGCCGAGCTTGAGCAGCGAGTCGCGGGTCATCCCGTGCAGCAGCGATCCAGTCGGCGCCGGCGTGACGAGGCGGGCGCTCGAGCCGGAGCCGTGGACGAACCAGATGTTCATCCCGCCCATCTCCTCGACGTACTTGCGCTCGGCGGCGTCGAGCCAGACGACCTGATCGCAGCCGTGGTCGAGTGCCTGCTGCTGGCCGGCGAAGGCAGCCGCATAATTGCCGCCGCACTTCGCCTCGCCGGTCCCGCCAGGCCCGGCCCGGCTGTAGTCCTCGGACAGCCAGACCGTTACCGGCTTCACCTCACCGCCGAAGTAGCCGGCCACCGGCGAGGCGATGAGCAGGAAAAGGTACGACGACGACGGCTTGTTCACGCCCAGGCCGATCTGCGTCGCGATCATGAACGGCCGCAGGTAGAGGCTGTGACCATCCGCCGTCGGAACCCAGGCCCGGTCCTGCGCGACCAGCAGGTCAATCGCGCCGACGAACAGGGACTCAGGCAGCTGCGGCATCGCGAGCCGTGCGGCCGACCGGTTGAAGCGGGCCGCGTTCGCCTGCGGCCTGAACGCCGCGACCGACCCGTCAGCCTGGGTGTAGGCCTTCAGCCCTTCGAAGATTTCCTGGCCGTAGTGGAAGACCTGAGCGGCCGGGTCCAGCGTGATCGGGCCGTAGGGCTCGATGCGCGCATCATGCCAGCCGCGACCCTCGGTCCAGCGGATCGTGGCCATGTGATCGGTGAATACACTGCCGAATCCCGGAGCTGCCAGTAGCTGCGCCCGCTGGTCCGCGGGGACTGGGGAGCTGCTGGCGCGGATCTCAAACTCAAGCTCGGGCTCCGGGCTGGTGTTCATGGCTGGCTTTCCTCCGGTTTCAGTGCGGGTGCCGGGCCGTGCGGCGCGACCCGGCTCGGGGTGGATCAGTTCTCGGTCGCTGTCGCGCCGTCGCCGCCGTTGTCACGGCGGTCCATAGCTTCCTGAACGGCCTCCTGCGCGCGCCGCCGGGCACGGGCCTCGGACTCGGTGGTCGCCTGCGAGGCGTTCTGGCTGGTCCTGGACATCTGCGGTCTCTCCTCAACAGCACGAAGTGGCTAGTCAGGCAGGCCAGCTGAGGCGAGACCGCGTTCGGGCGACTGGTCGGACGCGCACCGGGTGCCGCGATCCTGTACGGGACAACGTGCCGGACCGAGCTCATGCGAGCTACCAGGCGGGCGACGCGAAACGAAGAGGATCCGGAATCCACAGCGGCCAGCACCTCACCGCCGTAGCGGGTCGCCGGCCTGCCCTGATCAGGTCCCGCTACGGCTGCTAAGGATGAATACGAAGCGCCGCATGATCTACCGATAGTAGCCGACCGGCGCTGTCAGTGTCAGCGTCGCCAGCCCATTTTGTTGGACGACCTACAAAATATTCTCGGGCGCCCGGCCAGTGTCCGCTCCCGCAGGTCCTGGCGCCGTCCCGGCCGCGGAGGTATTCGGCGCCGCTGCGGCCCGCGCCTGGCCGCGTCGCCGTGGCGCGCTCCTGCTCCGCCCCGCGTGGCCGGCCCGGTGCGCCCGGTCCGCCCGGTCCGCCCGGTCCGCCCGGTCCGCCCGGTCCGGCTCAGTCCGGCGGGTGCGCCGGCGTCGGCCCGGCGCACCCGTGAACGCTGGACTTGCCTAGCTGGTGAAGTGCTCGAACACGTGGCTGAAGTACCACTCCGGCTGAGTCACGCCCGAGCAGGTGCCCGCGCCCTTCGTACCGGGACAGCCGCCGTTGTCGCGCTGCAGCGCCCAGAACGAGACGAGCCCGATGCCCTGCCGCTGCGCCCAGTGCAGCACGGTCACCGCATCGGCAGTCGAGAACGTCTCGTCCGGGCCGTAGTCATCGATGCCGGGCATCTCGGTGACGCCGATCATGTGCCACAGCTCGCGCGCGCTCGCCGCCGGGTACAGCGACTGCAGCTGGGCGTCAAGGCCGGCCGCCGCCGTCTCGGTGTCGGCCACCATGTCCTGCTGGGTGCCGATGTAGTAGTCGAAGGTCAGCAGGTTCACGGTGGAGATCCGCGCGCCGTCCGCGACCGCGTTCTGGAGCACGGCCAGGCCCGGCGCGGTCAGGCCGGCCGGGAAGGTCGGCAGCGTGTAGGAGAACTGGATCCGCTGGTGGTGCGCGGCCGCCCAGGCCTCCGTCATCGCGATGGCCTCGTTACGGCGGTTGATCCCGGCGGCATTCGTCAGCGAGTCCGCCTCGACGTCCAGGTCGATCCGCGGCACGTGGTAAGTCGTGATCAGGCTCTCGAAGACCTGCGCGATCGCCGGGACGCTGGTGCAGCTGTCCGCGATATCGGTGCCCGTGGTGTCGGCGGTGTAGCCGCCGAAGGACGGGATCACGTTCCCGCCCCGGCGCTGGATCGCGGCGATGTCGGCGCCGAACGTCGAGGCGGCGATCGGCTCCGTGGTGTCACCGTTCCAGTACGCGGTGCACGATCCGGCCGCCGCCGTCTGCAGGAACGCCAGCGACAGGAACTTCGCGCCTGATTGCCGCGACTGCGCGGCGAGGCCGCCGCTGGTGTCGTAGGTCTCGTAGTACGGCGCGAACACCTGGTACGGCAGCGGCCTCGCGACCGGCCCTGAGCCGTCGTGGCCGGCCGCCACCTCGGCGCTCGCGCCGGCGGCGGTGAATCCGAGCGTGACCACGGCCGCGGTCGCGGTGGTCAGCGCTGCCAGCAGGGGGGTCAGTCGTCTCATGCGCGGTTCCCTTACGTGAGCGGAATGGCGGACAGGGACATCGCGGCCAGCCGCGCGAGGAGCGGGCGCCGCGCGGCTGGTCCGCTTTCACTAATCAAATAGGAAACTTTCCTATTTGATTCGCCCGTGACGCTAACCCGGCCGGCCCAGCCGTCAAGGGGCCGGGTGCCAGGACTGCGCGTTCCCGCCCTGACGGGTAGTGCTCAGCACCGGGACGGAACCGGCCGGGCAGGTCGGCTACCGTTGCAGCGTCGGCGCGACCGGCGGACGATGAGGTCCGCGAGCGCCCAGCACGCCAGGAGTCAGGCAGCATGGACGAGACGATCACCTCACCGGCCGGGACCTCGCAGGCGGCCGGAGCCGGGCCCGCGGGCGTGCCTGCCGCAGCCGGAGGCCGGCGGCGACACGGCGGTGCTGGAAGAGATCCAGCAGCGCGTCCTGTGGCTCGCCACCCGCATCGTGGACGCGGCCAATCACGACCGGGACACCGGGGACGGCGTCAAGGTCGGCGGCCACCAGGCCTCGAGCGCCAGCCTGGTCACCGTGATGACCGCGCTGTACTTCGCCTGGCTGGACGCGGCCGACCGGGTCAGCGTGAAGCCGCACGCCTCGCCCGTTTTCCACGCCATCCAGTACCTGCTCGGCAACCTGGACCGCTCCTACCTGACCACGCTGCGGGCATTCGGCGGCCTGCAGTCGTACCCGAGCCGCACCAAGGACCCGGACGCCGTCGACTTCTCCACCGGCTCGGTCGGCCTGGGCGCCGCCGCTCCCCTGTTCGCCGCCGCTGCCCGCCGTTACGTCGACGCGCATTTCGGCGCCCGGCCGCACAGCCGGTTCATCGCGCTCATCGGCGACGCCGAACTGGACGAGGGCAACATCTGGGAGGCGGTCTCCGACCCCGCCACCGACGGCCTGGGCAACGTGCTGTGGATCGTTGACGTCAACCGCCAGTCGCTGGACCGGGTCGTCCCCGGCGTCCGCATTGACCAGTGGAAGCAGCAGTTCAGCGCAGCGGGCTGGCACGTCGTCGAGGCGAAATACGGCCGGGCCCTGCAGCAGGCGTTCGCCCGGCCGGGCGGCGACGCGCTGCGCGACTGGATCGACGCCATGCCGAACGAGCACTACCAGTCGCTGTTCGGCCTGGAGCCGGCCGCCGTCCGGGAGCGCTTCCTCGATGGCGCGCCGCCGGCCGTGCAGGAGTTCTGCGCGGGCATCGGCGAGGCCGGGCTAGCCCCGCTGGTGACCGACCTGGCCGGGCACGACCTGGGCTCGCTGCTGGACGCCTTCAGCGCCTGCGACGCCGAGAAGGACCGGCCGAGCGTTGTGTTCGCCTACACGATCAAGGGCTTCGGCCTGCCGATGGCCGGCAACCCCCGCAACCACTCCGCGCTGCTGTCGACCGAGCAGATCGACCAGATGCGAAGCCGGCTCGGACTGACCGCCGCGACCGAGTGGGACCGGCTGGACCCGATGACACCAGCCGGGCAGTGGGCGGCCGCGCGCCGTGAGCAGCTGGCCAGGGCTCCGGTCACTCATGCCGGGAACGACATCGACGTGCCCGATGCCACCGGCCTGCGCGCGGCCAGGCCACTCTCGACCCAGGAGGCGTTCGGCCGGATCCTGGTTGATCTGTCGCGGTCGGAGTCGGTGGCTCCGTACCTGGTGACGACCGCGCCGGACGTGGCGACCTCGACGAACCTGGCCGGGTTCATCAACCGCACCGGAGTTTTCAGCCCGGTGCCGCGGCGGTCCTGGAGCGAGGACCCGGTGCTGAAATGGGCCGAAGGGCCTGACGGCCAGCACATCGAGCTCGGCATCAGCGAGATGAACCTGTTCCTGCTGCTCGGTCAGCTCGGGCTCACCTGGGATCTGTCCGGTCAGCCGCTGCTGCCGGTCGGCACGGTCTACGACCCGTTCGTGCTGCGCGGCCTCGATGCGTTCATCTACTCGGTCTACTCAGGCGCGCGGTTCATCGTGGCCGGAACGCCGTCCGGCGTCACGCTGGCGCCTGAAGGCGGCGCGCATCAGTCGACTATCACCGCGTCGGTCGGCATCGAGCTGCCGAACGTCACCTTCATCGAGCCCGCCTACGCGGTCGCGCTCGACTGGCTGCTGTGCGGGGCGCTGCAGTCGGTCGCGCGCGCCGGGGCGGCCGGCACCAGGCCCGGCGCCGCCGCGGCCGGAGGGATCAGGCCCGGAGCGCCCGGAGCACCGGGAGGGGGCGGCGAGCCGGCCGAGGTGGGCTCGTACTACTTCCGGCTCACCACCCGCGGCATCGACCAGGCGCCGTTCCAGGCCGCCCGCGACCGGCTCGGGGACGCGATCCTGCGCCGGCAGGTTCTGGCCGGCGCCTACCGGCTGGTCGACGCGGCCGATGCGGCCGCCGAGGGCGCGCCGCCGGTCTACCTGGTCGGCTGCGGCGCCATCCTGCCGGAAGTTCTCCAGGCCGCGGCCGAGCTGGCCGACGAGGGCATCGCGGCGACCGTCGTGGACGTCACCTCGGCCGACCGGCTGTACCGGGCCTGGCAGCGAACGCTGCGCCAGGGGGTCCGCACCGCGACCGCCCCGTCGATTCCGGGGGCGCTGCGCAGCGCGTTCCGCGACCGGGCGCCAGTCGTCACCGTGCACGATGCCGCCTCGCACACGATGAGCTGGCTCGGCTCGGCGCTCGGGGTGCCCGCGGTCAGCCTCGGCGTCGACACGTTCGGCCAGTCCGGCGCGGTCGCTGACCTGTACCGGGCCCACGACCTGGACGCCGGCTCCATCGTGAACGCGGCGCTGGCCGCGCTGTCGCTGCGGTAGCTCAGCGGGCCCATCCGGCCGCTGGCTGCCTGGCTGCTGGCTGTCCGACCGCTGGCTGTCCGGCTGCTGGCTGCCTGGCAGCTCCGGCGCCGGGCGCCGGCTCCTGCCCGTATGGCATGGTGACGACATGATCCTCGGACTTGTCCACGTGAACATGGGCGCGATGAGCCAGCCCGGCGGGGTGACCGCGGCGGCGCGCGCCGCCGAAGACGCCGGCTTCGATTCGGTTTGGCCGGCGAGCACATCGTGCTGCCGGACCCGCAGGCTCCCCCGTCCCCGCTGCACCCGCAGGATCCGGTACTCGACTCGCTGCTGGCGCTGACCTGGGCGGCCGCGCACACGACCAGCATCAGGCTGGCAACGGGCATCGTGATCCTGCCGCAGCGCAATCCCGCTGTCCTGGCCAAGCAGATTGCGACGCTTGATGTGCTGTCCGGCGGGCGGGCGGTGCTGGGGGTCGGAGCGGGTTACCTCGAGCCGGAGTTCCGCGCGCTCGGAGCTAACTTCCCGGACCGGGGCGCCGTGACCGACGAGTACCTCGATGCGATCCGCTCGCTGTGGTACGACGAGCACCCCGAGTACCACGGCCGGTTCGCCGACTTCGCCGGTATCGACGCTCAGCCCCGGCCGGTTCAGCGGCCGATCCCGATCGTGACCGGCGGGCACAGCGGGCCTGCCTACCGCCGCGCCGTCGGCCGCGCGCACGGCTGGTACGGGTACGGCCTGACGCCCGAGCGGACCGCGGGCGCGCTGGCCGGGCTGCGGACGGCGGCGGAGCAGGTCGAACGGCCTGGCGAGCTCGGCGAGCTGGAGATCAGCGTCACGCCGCGCGGCCGGCGCGCTGGCCGGACGCGGCCGAATTCGCGGCTCTCGGCGTGCACCGCCTCGTGGTCCTGGCGCCAGCCGGAGCCGACGGCCCGGCCCGGGCGATTGAGAACGCGCTGACCGCCACGGCCGGGCTCTGAGGCGCCGCCGCGCCTGCGCTGATTGCCGGGGAGGGGAGCATGACCTTCCTGCAGCAGCGCGGCGGCACACACAGACCGAGTGCGCAGGTCCGTCGCGCTGGGCCCGCTGGCTCGCCCTTGTAGCGGGTCGCGGGCTGGCCCCTGACCTCCGCGCCCTGCCAATGACAATGGCCGGGCAATCGCGGCCGGCTGCCGGAAGCGTGCGTCGAAATCCGAGTGGACGGCCCAACCCTGGCCGGAGCCGGACGGATTGTGACGTAGATCGCCCCATGAAGCCGGACGAATTCGCTGCGGGCGCGGGTTATGCCAGGCAGGAGGGTAGAACAAAGTGGCTAGCAGCCTGATCACCCTGATCGTCTGCGTGACCCTGATCCACGTCGCCGCATTCGCGGTCATGATCGTGATCCGGGTCCGGCGGAACGAGGTCGAGGGCACCGCGGGCAACAGCGCGATGATCACACCATGCGCCGTGTGCGGCGACCCAGCCACCCGCCGTAGCTACGACGGGCTCGACCCGAACGAGCAGCGCGACCCGCATACCGGCCGCTCCTACTCCACCGATATGGCCCACTACCAGCCGCTGTGCGCGGCCCACTGACCATAACCCACAGCAACGGCCGAGTAGCCGGGAAGAGCTGCTGACCTGCTGACTGGCTGTCCACGATAGCGCCACGCTCCCGACCCGCCAGCCGGTGACCTCGGCGTGCTTGGCCTGGTCCGCGATCACGTCCCGCAGGCAACTCGCGATGTGCTCGGGCGTCCTGCTGGCCGAGCTTGGCATCGGCTCGTCCTTGGCCGCCGGCAAGATTTTGGGACCCCTACCTGCTAGCCCTGACACTTTTACTGCCTGGGCTGTGTTCCTGAAATCAAACCTGGCCTGCCGCAGGCTACCAAAAAGATATTAATGGCCGGGTAGGCAATTCTCTGGCCATTAAAATGGCTAGATAATGGTGCACCCAGTTAGCCAGCCAGCAGTGCACGGCGGGCAATGCAGCACGACTGTACGAGGACGGCGTCCAGGACCGTCCAGCCCGCTTGCTGTGCGGTCGGGATGGTCCCCGCGTTGAGCCGGAAGCCGGCCGTCTCCGTGTAGGCCCACAGTCCCGCGTCCAGCACCGCCTTGTCGCAGCGAACAACCGCCACGATGGGTCAGAGTGCCCCGCTGAATGTGGCGGCACCACTCACTATGGCTACGACCATCTCCACCTCTTCGGCGATTTGCCGGCTAGCGGCCAGCAATCCCGCCGAGATGCTGCGCTCAGACGCGGATCAGGATCTCCCCGTGCAGCACGCTGATCCAGCCGTCGGGCTCGGCGGCCCAGCCCCGCCAGGCCGCCGCGATCTCGTCCAGCTCGCCGGCCGTGGCGAGCCCCGAGCTCAGCAGCTGCCGGGCGATGTCGGAGCTGACGATCCGGTCGGCCCACGTCCCGCCCCATTCCGCGCGGCTGGCCGGATCGGCATAGCACCACGTCGATGACGATGCCCGCACGTCGCGGCAGCCTGCGGCGCGAGCCCACGCCAGCAGGCGGCGCCCGGCATCGGGCTCGCCCCCGTTGGCCCGCGCGACCGCGTGGTACAGCTCATTCCACCGGTCGAGCCCGGCATTCTGCGGATACCAGATGAAGCCGCCGTAGTCGCCGTCCCTGGCCGCCACCAGGCCGCCGGGCCGGCAGACCCGGACCATCTCGCGCAGCGCGGCGACCGGGTCCGCGAGGTGCTGCAGCACCTGATGAGCGTGCACGACGTCAAACGAGGCGGCCGGGAAATCGAGCGCCAGCACGTCGCCGACGACGAAGTCCACGGTGCTGCACCCGCGCCTGGCTATCTCATCCCTGGTGTGCCCGAGCACGGCATCGGAGGTCTCCAGGGCTGTCACCCGGCCCGGCGCCACGAGCTCGGCCAGGTCGGCCGTGATCGTGCCCGGCCCGCTGCCGACATCCAGCAGCGACAGGCCGGGCCGCAGCTCGGGCAGCAGGTAGGCGGCAGAGTTCCCTGCGGTCCGGGTGCGGTGCGACCGCAGCACGCTCTCGGCGTGCCCGTGCGTGTACCGGGGCGAGGACACCATGAGATGCGACCTTAGCGAGCCCTGGCGAGCGGAACCTCGCCCGGCTCCCCCGGCGGCTGCGGGCCAGGACACCACGCTCCCGGACCGCAGTCGCGGTTAGGGCGGCTGCCGGCGGATCCAGAGCGAGAGCCAGATGCCCTTGTAGCCGCGCATGACCACGCGCCGGAAGTGCTGCCTCAGGACCAGGCTCTCCGAACCGAACTCACCGGCCAGGCTCCCCGACGGCCGGAGCCCGAGCACCCAGATGCGGCTGTGGCGGAGCATGAGCGGGCGGATGGCCGTGAAGGGCTTGTTGATGCCCTGGTACGGCTTGGCCACCGACGGGGACACCGCCAGGGCGAAGTCGCTCGTATCGCGGAACTGAGACGGATAGCCAAGCTCGGCCTTGCGATAGAAGGACGTCATGAACAGGACGCCGTCCCCCGGCCGGGAGTGCGCGGCCACGAAGAACGCAGGGCCGCCGTAGTCGTACGCGCGGCTCTCCGGAAGCCGGATGTCGTGCTGGTATCCGAGCTGCAGGACGGCCGCGAGCATGCAGACGGCAAGACCGGGCACGAGCACGAGCTCCGGGCGGCGCGCAGCTGCGGCCAGCCACTGTCCGATCCGGTACGCGCCTGCGGCTGCCAGCAGTGCGACTCCGGCCTCGCCGTACATGACGTACCGGTCCTGGTACAGGTGCAGCGCCAGCCGCGACTCCGCGAGCAGAAGCCCGGCAGGCACCAACAGCAGCGGCACTGCCACCGACGGGATGGACACGCCGCCGCTGCTCCACCAGGCCGGCTCCGGCCGGGCGCCGCCATCAGCCTGGGCCCGGCCATCTGCCCGGGCGCCGCCATCGGCCCGGCCGCCGCGGCTCCGCCACCAGCTTCCGGGCGGCAGCACGGCGCACAGCGCGGCGACGACCAGGATCAGCGCCGCAGCAGTGGTCGCGCCGAAGTAGTCGTGATACAAGATCCCGACGTCGTGCAGGGTCGGCGCCAGCAGGCCCGAGACCGCGCCGCGCTGGCGGGCGCTGAAGGCGAGCACCGGAATCGCCAGCACGACGCAGGCGGCGCTGGCAGCGGCCCAGTGCCTGACCGCGGTTCTCCCGTACCGGGCCAGCAGGACCGTGACCGCATGCGCTGCCAGCACCAGCAGCGCCATCTCGTTCAGGTACGCGGCCACCGTTGCCACCGCCGCGTACAGCGCCCACCGCCTGGCGATACGCGTTCGCGCGGCCGCCGCCTTCTCGGCGTCGAGAGCGCTCAGCAGCGCCAGCGTCGCGCCGAGAACGCAGGCATAGACCAGCGCATAAGAGCGGGCAGTCTGCGCGTAGTAGCTCACGAACGGCGTCACCGCCATGATCAGGCCGGCGAACAACCCCACCCAGGCCGACCCGCTCAGCCGCCGGGCGAGGATCACCATGAGAACGGCGGCCGCCACCATCGCCACCATGGACGGGAGCCGGATGGTTGCCGGACTCGTGCCGACGATCATCCAGCCGTGCAGAATCAGGTAATAAAGGCCGTGCACCGCGTCGATGTGCAGGAGCACATGGGCGAGGCGACGAAGTGGCAGCGCCGCCGCCCAGCGGCTCACCACCTCGTCGTTGCCCATGTCCTGATGGCGGGCCAGCCCCCACAAGCCGAAGAACGTCATCGTCCCGGCAGCGATGAGGATCGGGGCATACGTCGCGGCGATGGCCTTCCATCTCGCCGGCGGCGACGGGACAGCGGCAGGTTCGCCAGGCCCGCCTGCTGGCCCCGCGGCCGGTGTCGACCCGGCTTGCGATGCGGCGTCCGGCGGGTCGGCGCCGTGTCGCTGCCCTGCGGGAGTCGGTCTCAACGGCATACCTCAGCGATGACCTGGAACTCGGGAGTGGACGGCGCAGCCGCACGGGCTGGCTGGACGGAGACCTCGAGGGCGCGGCACTTGGCACCAAGGGCCCGGCACGCCCCGCCGAAGGCCGCACGGGAGGCGTGCTCACCAGCACGGATCATAGCCGCCACGGCGCCCGGCGGTGACTGCGCGGCCGCGTGACTCACCGGCCGCCGCGCCGCCGCTGGTCAGCCCCGATAGGTCTCCAGCAGCCCGACTTCCTTCGACACCGTGCCGCTTTGCAGGTACGAGCCGAAGGCCGCGCACATCCGGGCTGACGGGCACGACACCGACGTGCTCGCAAATACCGCGAACGAACCGGGGCTGGGCAGCGGCGCCGCCGTCACGGTCCAGGTCCCCCGGGCGTAGGTCTCCAGCAGTCCCGAGATATTGGTCGAGCCGCCGGCTACGCACCAGCGCGCGACCGGGCACGAGACCGTCTCCATGTAGCGGTTGGTCCGGTCAGTCGGAGGCGCGGGAGACGTGACCGCGTGCCACTTCCCGCCCGAGAACGTCTCGAGCACACCCAGGTTGTTGCCGTCGGTGTCCTGGTAGTCGCCGGTTGCAGCGCAGAAGCTGATCGTCGGGCAGGACGCCTCGTTGATCGTCGCATCCGCGCTTGCTGGCGCGCCTGCCGGGAGCGGCGCCAGGTGGGCGTGCCAGATCCCGCCGATCTCATGCTCGAACAGGCCATCCTGGGCGCCGCCGGTGACGTTAACGTTCCCGACAGCCAGGCAGCGGCCTGGCGACAGGCAGGTGACGTAGCCCAGATAGGCGAGCGGATTGGCCGCCGCAGCCGCCGGCAGGGGCAGCCGGCTTGAGTGCCAGGTCCCGCGGTTCAGCACGTCAGCGAACAGCTCGCGGCGGCCCTGGGTGTCGACGTACGCGCCGACTGTCACGCACCTCCCGGCGGCCGGGCACGAGACCCAGTCGAGTCCGCCGTACGGGTTCTCGCTGGTGATCGTGTCCGCGGGCATCGGCGCCTTCGCCGCGCGCCAGCCGAACCCGGTCTGGACCTCGATCAGCCCCTGGTAGTAGCCCTTCGCGTCCTGGTAGCGGCCGACGGCCACGCACCGGCCCGGCCGGGCACAGGAGATGGCCGACAGGGTCTGCGAGTCGGCGAGGGTTCCGGGCAGCAGCGGCGCGGCTCGCGCGATCCACCGCCCGAACACATTCGTCAGCAGTTCCGATCGCCTCGTCGTGGGAGTGCCGAGGTATCCGGAGATGCCGCATGAGTACCGGGTGGGGCACGACACCGATGTCAGCGTGACCTTCTGCGGCCCGCTCGTACCGGACGGAACCGGGGCTTTCGTAGCTGACCAGTGGCCGCCTCGCAACTGCTCGATGACGCCGGTGCCGATACCCGAGCTGTTGTTGTAGCCCCCGACGCCGACGCACTGGCCGGCCGCCGCGCAGACGAGCTGCCGGACCGACACGGCGGGATTGGCGGCCACCGAGCCCGGCAGCGGTGCCTCGCTGGGGCTCCAGGTGGTCACGGCCGGCACGCTGGCTCTGACCGCGGCGGTCGCCGTTCCGCCGGCCGCGTAGGCGCCTCCGGCAGCGCTCAGTACGCAGGCAACGAGGCACACGATGCGCCGGCCAAGGGCGGCCCGGTGCGAACTCCGACGGCGCGGGGCCGTAGCTGGCAGTGTCATGAGCCGTCACCGTAGCGGCCGCGGCCGGGCCGTCCAAGGACCCCAGCGGGCCATCGGCCGTGCGCGCATCCGGAAGCGGCTTTCGCGTCATTCGGCCCCGGCACGGTACCGACTTTCGGTGGCAAAACGCTCAGCACCGGAGCCGCGAAGCTCCGGAAAGGTAGTGGCACCGGCGATTCCGGGCCCGCTTCTGGCCAAGATCACTTATCTCTGACACTTTTCGGTTCTATTCACTGAAAAGTGTCAGAGATAAGTGATCTTGAGCTGCGAGAGCCCGCCTGCCCGAGCCCCGCGACGGAGAGTGATCGGGAGGTCACCGTACAATCTGGTCAGGGCGCGCCTGATGCCGTCCGGGCAGCGACCCGGGGTGGCTGAGTCGTCCGCCTGAAGCGGGCGGCCGGCCCGCTGTCACGATCGGGGGGTCGATGACCAGATGACCAGGATGTCGCCGGGTGTCCTGTCGCCGCCGCATGAGCTGCTGACGCCGGATGAGTGGCGCCGCCGGGGACGTGACCGGCGCGCCAAAGTCCCCCGTCAGAGCCACGCGCAGTGGGAGCCGCACGCGGACCGTCCCGATCCCGTCGCCATTCTCGAGGAGCAGGCCTCGGCCAGGGTGCCGGATCTGGTGCCGATCAGATACGGGCGCATGGCCGCCTCGGCATTTGCCTACTTCCGCGGCGCGGCCGCGCCGATGGCCTACGACTTGTCCCGCACCCCGACAGCCGGCATCCGAGTGCAGGCCTGCGGCGACGCGCATCTGCTGAACTTCGGCATGTTCGCGGCGCCGGACCGGCGGCTCGTATTCGACGTCAACGACTTCGACGAGACCCTTCCGGGGCCGTTCGAGTGGGATGTCAAGCGGCTGGCCGCCAGCATTGTCGTCGCGGCCCGCGACATGGAATTCCGTGACCGCGACGCCCGCGCCGCGGCCCGAGCGGCCGTTCGCAGCTACCGCACCGAGATGGCGGGCTATGCGGGCATGCGCTTCCTCGACGTCTGGTACTCCCGCGTCGACATCGACCAGGTCACGAGCCTGTTCGATGCAGTCCAGCCGAAGGCAGCGGTCAGGCGCCGCCATCGCGACATCAAGAAGGCACACCGCCGGACGAGCCTGAAGGCCTTCCTCAAGATGTGCGATCAGGTCGACGGTCAGTACCGGATCCGCCCGGCCCACCCGGTGATCGTCCGCTATCCGATCGAGCGCCACCCCGGAACCCTGGAAGACCTCCGCCATGCCATCGCGCAGTACCAGGAGACGCTCGACGTGGACCGGAACGAGGTCCTGCGCCGCTACTACTTCGGCGACTTCGCGCGCAAGGTCGTGGGCGTCGGCTCGGTCGGCACCGAGGCCTACGTCCTTCTCCTGCTCGGCGACCGCGAGGACGAGCCGCTCTTCCTGCAGCTGAAGGAAGCGCAGGAGTCAGTGCTGGCCCCGTACGCCGGCGCGGCGACTGCAAGCACGAGGGCGAGCGGGTCGTCAGGGGCCAGCGCCTCATGCAGGCAGCCGCTGACCCGTTCCTCGGCTGGACCACGGGGGTCGGGTCCAGCATCGCGGGCTCGGCGGCCCGGCCGGAAACCCGGCCGAAGGACTACTACGTCCGCCAGCTGCGCGACATGAAGGGCAGCATGAGCGTCCCGCTGATGGACCCGCTCCAGCTCAACTACTACGGCCAGCTCTGCGGCTGGGCACTGGCCCGCGCTCACGCCCGCACCGGCCGGGCCGCCATGATCGCCGGTTACCTCGGCGCCAACGAGGACTTCGAGCGCGCGATCGCCGACTTCGCCGTCGCGTACGCCGACCAGAACGAACTCGATTACCAGCGGTTGCTTGCCGCCATCTCGGACGGCCGAATCCTGGCGACGGCCGGCCAGTAAGACGCAGGCCGGGTAAGGCCGGGCCCGGAGGACCCGTCCCGGTGAGACCCGTCCCGGTGAGACCCGCCCGGCCAGACCCGTCCCGGCCAGACCCGTCCCGGCCAGACCCGGCCCGGCCAGACCCGGCCCCGTCAGACCCGGCCCCCAAGACCTGGCTCAGGACCCGCTCCCCTGCGCCCGGATCGGCCGGATGCGGTTGTTGCGCGCGTCATGGGTCAGCTCGGCCAGGCCGAGTTCCTCCAGCAATGGCGGCAGGTACATGCCGAACCGGCCCCGGTAGCCGCTGCGCAGTCCGTACCAGCCGCCGACCGGGTTCTCCGGTGACCGGCCCCAGGCCTCGACCGACCCCTCGGCCGCTGGTTTCTTCTCGTCGGCGGCGCCGAGCGGAACCCAGTCATCCTGCTCGCAGAGCCACGCATGCAGGTCGTCGATCGCCTGCAGCCGGTACTTCAGAGTGGTGGCGCCGACCTGGCACACCAGCGCCGGCGGGTCCGCCTGCGGGTCGGAGTACATCGAATACCGCGATGTCCCCGGCGGCGTCCTGAGCAGCCACGGATCCTGTTTCGTTCCGGCAGCCATCACCGGTCTCCTCTCGTTACGGCCGCCGCGAAGTGCGGCAGGAGCGTCTCCCATCCGATCTGGTTGCGGTCGCGCCAGCCGTCCGCCTGCTCGCCCAGCCGTTCCCAGCCGCTGTGCACAATCTCGACGCTGGTCGCAGCCGACCCCCTGGCGACAAAGCGCACGTCGACATCGGTGGCCGCGCTGCGGTCCCGGCCGAGGTGCCACTGGTAGGCGAGCCGGCCGGGCGGTTCCCAGGCCGTCACGACGCCCCAGTCGTGCTCGACGCCGCCGGCCGTGCGCTCATAGATCCGGCCGCCGACGCCGGCCTTCAGCACGATCCGGAGGTCCCGGTCACCGGTCACGGTGTGATCGTGCGGCCACCAGGTTCCGATCCTCGACGTCCAGGTGGCAAACGCCTGCTCGGCCGAGCAGGCCACGTCGAAACTGACGCGCAGCGGCGGCGTCACCGGCGGCCGTCTGGGTCGGAATTCTCGGCCAGCAGGCGGAACCGGGCGGCCGCCTCGCCCCAGACGCCCTCGAGGTACGCCTGAACCGCCTGCAAGCCTTCGCCCTGCAGGTGGTAGATACGGCGGGTGCCCTGCGCGTGCTCGGCGACCATCCCGGCGTCCTTCAGCAGCCGCAGATGCCGCGAGACAGCCGGGCGGCTGATCGGCAAGGCCGCGGCGATCTCGTGCACCGGCTTATCGCCGCTGCTGAGCAGGCGCAGGATCGCGCGCCGGTTCGGGTCGCCCAGCGCCTCGAACGGATCTCCGGAGCCCCCAGCGCCCGGCATCGCAGCACCCCCAGACTCGGTAACTGTCCGGCTACCGTAACGTTTCAGTTACCGATGTTCAAGCCCGCCGTGAATGGCGGGAACCGCTCAGGGGCATGCTGACAGCGGCGCCGCGGACTGCTGTCCCGCCGCAGGCGCATCCCGGGGAAGGAGGACGCCGTGCCAGCCGAGCCTGACCCGGTCACGGCGTCTGTTGCCGCCGCGATGAAGATCTCGATCGGCGTGAGCACTGGCTCGCTGCGCCCGATGATGTGGATGTTCATCGCCATCCTGGTGACGTTCATCATCACCAGGACAGTCACCCGGCTGATCAGGTCCGGGCGGGGCGGCGGCGCCGGGCTCGGGAATCTCCGCATCGCCGGCATTCACATCCACCACCAGGTTTTCGGCATCCTGATCATCATCGGCACCGGAATCGTGCTGATTTCCGCGACCCCGCACGGAGCCGCCCTCGATGCCGCGGCCGCGATCTTCGGGGTAGGCATCAGCCTGACGCTCGATGAGTTTGCGCTCTGGCTTCACCTGGAGGACGTCTACTGGACGGAGCAGGGCCGCAAATCGGTCGACGCCATCTTCTGCGTCCTCGTCGTGACCGGCGCCCTGATCGGCGGCGCCAATCTCCTGTCCGGCCAGGTCGGCGCCGCGGCCTGGTGGTCGTCGCTTGCCGTGCTCGCCGTCGGCCTCGTGCTGAGCGTGATCTGCCTGCTGAAGGGCAAGGTGACCACCGGTGTCGTCGGCGTCGTCATCGGCCTTGTCGCCCTCGTCGGCGCGCTGCGCCTGGCCAAGCCGGACTCGTGGTGGGCCATCCGCCGGTATGCCAGCCGCCCCCGCCGAGCGGCCCGTGCTGCGCAGCGCTACGGCCCGCGGTACCACGAGCGCTGGAACCGGGTCAGAGATCTCGTCGCGGGCGCGCCCACCCGGGACCGGCCCCGGTAGCCGCGGGCACCAGCCCGCGCCGCCGTCCCCGGTTATCGCGCCGGGATGGTTGGCTTGCTGGCAGCCGGAAACCGCGCGGGCAGGGAGGCGATCGTGGCCGCATCCGACATCATGGTCCAGCTGCTCGACGGCAGGCAGGCCGCGGAGCACGCGGCCGAGCTGCAGGAACTCCGCACCGAGGTCTACGGTCCCGAGCCGGACGGCGACGCCGGCGGCGGGGCCGGGTTCCCCCGGCAGTTCCGGGTACAGAGCCGCCAGCCCGGCTTCGCCCTGGCCGTCGCCTGGCACGGCGGCTACCTCGTCGGCTACGCCGCCGGGCTGCCGCTGCGCCCGTCCACTTCCTGGTGGCGCAACCTGACCGCGCCCGCGCCCCCAGACATCACCGCCGAGCATCCGGGCCGCACCTTCGCGCTCGTCGACCTGGTGGTGCGCGCGTCCTGGCGCCGCCAGGGCGTCGGCCGCACCCTGCACGATCTCCTGCTCAGGAGCCGGGAAGAGGAACGCGCGACGCTCATCGTGGCGCCAACCGCTGCGCCCGCCCTGAGCGCGTTCCAGAACTGGGGCTGGCGCCGGGTCGCCAGGACGCGTGAGCCCGGATCAGCCTCGCCTGCCCGCGAGGTGCTCGTCACCACCCTGCCGGTGCCAGGGAGCTAGATCAGGACGGGAACGACGCAGGTCCCCCCGGTCCCGATCGGAGCGGGCGCGGCACGCATGCCTAGAATGCCCGCATGCGCTTCAGTATCTGGCCGTCACCGGCTCAGCCATGGGATGACATCCGGGAAATCGCCGCGCACTGCGAGCGAACCGGCTGGGACGGCGTGTACTTCGCCGATCACTTCATGCCGAACGGCCCCGGCCCGGAAGCACTGGACGGCGACACGCTGGAATGCTGGTCGGTGCTGGCGGCGCTCGCGGCCGCCGTGCCGCGCATCCGGCTCACTCCCCTGGTCACCAGCGTGACGTACCGGCATCCTGCGGTCCTGGCGAACATCGCCGCGGCCGTCGACCAGATCAGCCAGGGCCGGCTCACCCTCGGAGTCGGGGCCGGCTGGCAGCAGAACGAGCACGCCGCTTACGGCCTCGAGCTCGGCACCGTGCGCGAGCGGATGGACCGCTTTGAGGAGGCGGTCCAGGTCCTGCGCTCGCTGCTCAGCCAGCCGCGCACCACGTTCGACGGGCAGTACTTCCAGCTGCGCGACGCGCCCTGCCAGCCCGCGCCGGTCCAGGACCGGATGCCGCTGCTGATCGGCGGCGGCGGCGAGCGCCGGACTCTGCGGATCGCCGCCCGGTACGCCGATCACTGGAATGCCTGGACCACGCCGGAGTTGCTCGCCCACAAGGTGTCGGTGCTGCGCGAGCACTGCGAGCAGGTCGGCCGCGATCCGGGCGAGATCCGGGTCTCCACCCAGGCGCTGCTGTTCCTGTCCACCGACAAGCAGTGGCTGGCGGACAAGCGCCGGGCCGCACCGGATCGGCCGGTCATCATCGGCACCCCGGCGGAAGTCGCTGACACCATCTCCCGGTACCGGGACGCGGGTGCCGACGAGCTCATCGTCCCCGACTTCACTCTCGGCCCGACGCCGCGCAAGAAGGACACCTGCGACTTGTTCATGGCCGAAGTCGCGCCCGCCCTCCGCTGAGTGCGGTCAGCCGGCGGCGGTTCGGGGTTCGTCAGTCGCCGGGCTGCTCATCCGCTCCGGCGGCCTTAGCCGCCAGCTTGGTCCGCGCGGCGGCATACCGCTGGTATTCATCGCGGATCTGGGTATACGCGTTCCGGTCGTACTGCGTGACTGCTGCAGCCAGGGCAGCCTCCGCGATCGCGACTTTCGCGGCTATCTGCTCTAGCGTCAGCGTGCTCATGCTCTGAGGCTACGCCTAGCTGGCGGCATCCGCGCGATCAGCCAGCGACGGACC
>CAWFUM010000004.1:0-24858 GCA_963818995.1 uncultured Actinomycetota bacterium
GTTGGGCGAGAACGGCACGTCAGGTTAAGATTTGGCACACAACTGCATATCGCTCATCCAGAGGGGTGGAGGGAACGGCCCGACGAAGCCCCGGCAACCATCACGATGATCATGCGTCCGTGCTGTCAGTTCTGCGACAGGCAAACCGGCACGCCGAGGTCGTCACGTGACAGGTGCCAACTCCGGCCCGCGGCATCAGCCGCAGGGATAGATGAGGAGAAAGGCCTCGCTAGTGAATACCACCCTGAGTAACGCAGCATCGTCGACCGTCCCGTCCCGGTTCGGATTCGCCACCCATCTGGCCTGCCGCGAATGCGGTCACACCGGCCCGCTCGGCTCGACCCACGTATGCGATCAGTGCTTCGGCCCCCTTGAGGTGGCCTACAACCTTCCGCCGCTAACGAGGGAGTCGATCGAGTCCGGACCGCTGAGCATGTGGCGGTACGCGAGCCTCCTTCCGGTGCCACCGGACGTCGCCAGCCATCCGAACCTGGATCCGGGCTGGACCCGCCTCGTCCGGGCTGACCAGCTGGCCAGCACGCTCGGCATGCGAGAACTGTGGATCAAGGACGAGCGCGGCAACCCGACCCACTCGTTCAAGGACCGCGTCGTCGGCGTGGCCCTGGCCGCCGCGATCCAGCTCGGGTTCAAAGTGCTGGCGTGCCCCTCCACGGGCAATCTGGCCAATGCCGTGGCGGCCGCCGCGGCCCGGCCGGCATCCGCTCGGTCGTCCTGATCCCCGCTGACCTTGAGCCGCAGAAGGTGATTGGCTCCGCGGTGTACGGCGGCTCGCTGGTCGCCGTGCAGGGGAGCTACGACGACGTGAACAAGCTCGCCTCCGAGCTAGCCGACGAGCATCAGGACTGGGCGTTCGTTAACGTGAACGTCCGTCCGTACTACGCCGAGGGCTCGAAGACCATCGGATTCGAGATCGCCGAGCAGCTCGGCTGGCGGCTGCCTGAGCAGATCGTCGTGCCGGTGGCCTCCGGCGCGCAGCTGGTGAAGATCGACAAGGCCTTCCGGGAACTCGCCTCCACCGGCCTGGTCGAGGAGACGCCTTACAAGGTCTTCGGCGCGCAGGCAACCGGCTGCTCTCCGGTCGCGGCGGCATTCCGGGCGGGCCACGATGTCGTTCAGCCGGTCCGGCCCGCGACCATTGCCAAGTCGCTCGCCATCGGCAACCCGGCCGACGGCCCGTACGTGCTGGACGTCGTGCGGCGGACCGGCGGCACGGTGGCAGATGTCAGCGACGACGAACTCGTTGACGCGATCAGGCTGCTGGCCGGCGCCGAGGGCATTTTCGCTGAGACGGCCGGAGGCGTCACGCTGGCCGTTCTGCGCAACCTGCTCAAGGAGGGCCAGATCGACCCGGATGCCCGGACGGTCATCATCAACTCCGGCGACGGTCTCAAGACACCCGATGCCGTGACAACTACCATCGAGGCCAGCACCCCGATCTCTCCCACCCTTGAGGCATTCGCCGCGCGCGAGTCCGTGTACGCGGCCGGAAAGGCAGGCTGAGCATGTCCGTGTCCGTCCGCATCCCGACGATTCTGCGCAGCTACACCGGCGGTACCGCTGTCGTGTCCGGGACGCCTGGCACTATCCGCGAGGTCATCGCCGGCCTGGACGCGAGCTATCCCGGCATCGGCGGGCGCCTGCTGGACGAGTCCGGCCAGTTGCGCCGGTTCGTCAACGTCTACGTGGGCGACGACGACATCCGGTTGTCGCAGGGCCTGGACACACCGGTCCCCGCAGGCGGTCAGGTATCGGTCATTCCGGCCGTCGCCGGGGGCTGACGCGGCTCGCGAAGGCGGACGTAACACTCTCATATCGCCCGCCGGCGGCGGCACAATGTTACAGAGACAGGCACAAGTTGCCGCAGTGCCCGGACTCAAGCTGTAAAGTCGTGTCCGGTCGCCGTTGGTACGTGGAAGAGCGGCAAGCAAGCTTGCTGGTGAGGCCAAGGACTGTACCGCGATCAAACGGGTTCCGCGTAGCAAGGGCGGGACCCGCAGCCCGAGCAAAGTTAGGGAGTTGTTGGTAATGGCTCAGGGCACCGTCAAATGGTTCAACGCGGACAAGGGCTACGGCTTCATCGCGGTCGACGGTGGTAGGGACGTATTCGTCCACTTCTCAGCTATCCAGTCGGATGGCTACCGCACCCTCGAAGAGGGCCAGCGGGTGGAGTTCGACATCACGCAGAGCGACCGAGGCCCGCAGGCCGAGGCCGTTCGGACCGTCTAGGTTCACTGTGTAAGACTGCCGGGAAAGCCCGGCGCCCCGCTGGGGGCGCCGGGCTTTTCGTTTCCGGTCACACGAGCGCCGGGTTGAGCGCATTGCCCTGACCTGCAGGAAGGCTCCCTGGAGGGATCCTTGGCTTGCACTCTCGATGGCAGAGTGCTAAACATGTCGTTGGCACTCTCGGGGTGAGAGTGACAACGCAGTGACGTGATCGGGGCGATGAGGCATCCGCTGGCGGCGGGCAGGGACTGACCGCCAGCCGAGCCGTCCGTCGCGGGCGTCGGCCCGGTCGGCACGCAGGCATAAAGTTCCGGGAGGACTGGAAGCCTATGGCAGCGAAGATGATCGCGTTTGATGAGGACGCCAGGCGCGGCCTCGAACGCGGCATGAACCAGCTCGCCGACGCCGTGAAGGTAACCCTCGGCCCTAAGGGCCGTAACGTGGTGCTCGAGAAGAAGTGGGGAGCCCCCACGATCACCAACGATGGTGTGTCCATCGCCAAGGAGATCGAGCTCGAGGACCCGTGGGAGAAGATCGGCGCCGAGCTTGTCAAGGAAGTCGCCAAGAAGACGGATGACGTCGCTGGCGACGGAACTACTACGGCAACTGTCCTCGCCCAGGCGCTGGTCCGCGAGGGCCTGCGCAACGTGGCCGCCGGTGCCAACCCGATGTCGCTTAAGCGCGGCATCGAGGCGGCCGTCGACCGCGTGAGCGAGGAGCTCTCCAAGCTGGCCAAGGACGTGGAGACCAAGGAGCAGATTGCTTCGACCGCTTCCATCTCCGCTGGTGACACCGCGATCGGCGAGATGATCGCCGAGGCGATGGACAAGGTCGGCAAGGAAGGCGTCATCACCGTCGAGGAGAGCAACACCTTCGGCCTCGAGCTTGAGCTCACCGAGGGCATGCGCTTCGACAAGGGCTACATCTCGCACTACTTCGTGACCGACCCTGAGCGGATGGAGGCCGTCCTTGAGGACCCCTACATCCTGATCGTCAACTCCAAGGTCTCGGCTAACAAGGACCTGCTCCCGCTGCTCGACAAGGTTGTGCAGTCGGGTAAGCCGCTGGTTATTATCGCCGAGGATGTCGACGGCGAAGCCCTCGCGACCCTGGTCGTGAACAAGATCCGTGGTCTGTTCAGGTCTGTCGCGGTGAAGGCCCCCGGTTTCGGTGACCGCCGCAAGGCCATGCTCGGTGACATCGCGATCCTGGCCGGCGGTCAGGTCATCAGCGAGGAAGTCGGCCTCAAGCTGGAGAACGCTGACGTGGACCTGCTCGGGCGGGCCCGCAAGGTCACCGTGACCAAGGACGAGACCACCATCGTCGATGGTGCCGGCGACCCCGAGCAGATCTCCGGCCGGGTGAACCAGATCCGCGCTGAGATCGAGAACACCGACTCGGACTACGACCGCGAGAAGCTGCAGGAGCGGCTGGCCAAGCTGGCCGGCGGCGTGGCCGTCATCAAGGCGGGCGCGGCGACCGAGGTCGAGCTGAAGGAGCGCAAGCACCGCATCGAGGACGCGGTGCGCAACGCCAAGGCTGCGGTCGAGGAGGGCATCGTCCCCGGTGGCGGTGTCGCCCTGCTGCAGGCGGGCAAGAGCGCGTTCGAGAAGCTCGAGCTCGCCGGTGACGAGGCGACCGGTGCGCAGATCGTGCGCCGGGCGCTGGAGGAGCCGCTGAAGCAGATCGCCGTCAACGCTGGCCTTGAGGGCGGCGTGGTGGTCGAGAAGGTGCGCAACCTGCCCACGGGTCAGGGCCTGAACGCTGCCGACGGCGAGTACGTCGACATGTTCAAGGCCGGCATCATCGACCCCGCAAAGGTGACCCGTTCTGCGCTGCAGAACGCCGCTTCGATCGCAGCGCTGTTCCTGACGACCGAGGCAGTGATCGCCGAGAAGCCCGAGAAGGAGAAGGCTCCGGCCGCTCCGGGCGGCGGTGACATGGACTTCTGATCCGGTCCGGCTGGCGGAAGCCAGCCGCTGGGAGGAAGTCAGCGAGGCCTTAGCAGCCGAGCACAGCTGGAGGCGGTTCCGGGATGGTACCCGGGGCCGCCTTCGGCATTGGCGGACCGGTATAACAGGACGCGTTCCCGTTGCGCCCGGCTGAACGGGCCACGGGGACGTTTCTGGTCACACCCGCCACGCGTTCACCACCAGTTACGGCGGTGCTGGGCATTTCTGACCCGCGCCGGCTCCACAACTCCCGCTCCGCGAGGGATTATCAGCCCATGAGCCCCCCTACCGAACAGCTCATCCGTGACTACCTCAACCGGCTGTCGGTTGCGGCCCGCGGCCAGCTCGGCTCGGATGACCGGCGCGCGCTGGTCAACAGGACTCGCGACTTTATCGAGCGCAAGACCGGGCTGGCAGGCCCGCCGACCGCTGTCGAGGTGGCGAGGCTCCTGTCCGGCCTCGGTGACCCTGCGGGGTTAGTTCAGCGGGAACGGCAGCGGCTGGAAGCGGTACGGGGCGAGCAGTCGGAGCCAGCCAATCGCAACTGGATGACACGGGCCCTGCGCGGCGCTGGCAGCAGACCACGGCCGGCGAGCTGGCACTGGCCGGTCCAGGAAGGCAACCGGGCCGACCTTCAGCTCACGCTGCTCGGCAGCGACGGGCGCCCGGAGTCCCGCCCGGACCAGAGCCAGGGAGACCGGACCCAGGGCAGCGGGACTGAGGGCAGCGGGACTGAGGGCAGCGGGAGTCTGGGCAGCGGGACTGAGGGCAACGGGACCCAGTCGGGCCGGACGCAGGGCACGGGAAGCGAAGGGACCGGGACGCAGCGAAGCGAGCCGCAGGGCACGCGAAGCCCGGGCGCCGGGACGCAGCGAACAGGCCAGCTCCGGAAGGCGCCGCAGGGAAATGGCACTCAGGGTGACCGGACTCAGGGTGACCGGACTCAGGGAGCGGGGACTCAGGGAGCGGGGACCAGGCGAGCCGGCGGCCCTGAGGGTGGAGCGAGTGAGCCGCGTCGCGTCTTCGTGCCGGCGCAGGCAGCCGATCAGGATGGCCCGGCCTCGCGCGCAGGCACGCCGGAAAGCCGAGCCGGCGAGGCTGACCGGGCCCGCCGGCAGCGGCGCGAGGACCGGGGTCCAGCTGATGCGCGCGCGGCCGGCGCGCAACCCCGTGATCCCGCGGCGCCCGGCGATGAGTCCGCCGCGGCCGGGTCAGCCCGAGGCCACCCCCGGACAGGCCCGCAAAGTGCCGGAAACGGCACTCGGCCACGGCCACCGGGCGCGCCGCCGCCAGTCCTGACCGGGACGGCTGTGCCGCCCGTCGATTCGGCGCCGGCTGAGCCTTCGTCTCGCCGTGCGGGATCAGACCAGCGGCGGCCGCCGGGTGCGACCGCAGGCAGCACCGAGGTTCTCAGCCCGGCCGGCCCTGGCGGTCGGGCCTCCCCGGGCGCTGATCGCGGCGACACTTCCATCATCTGGCTGGCCCGGCAGGACATCCCGCCCCGCGGTCAGCACAGCGATCTGGTCGCGAGGCTAGGGGCGTGGGCGAGGCGGCAGCCGGTGGAGGCCAGCGCTATCGTGCTGCTTGGCCTTGGCGGGGCGGTGTTTCCGCCGGTGTGGCTGATCGGCGCTGTGGTGGCGCTTGGCTCCCGGCTGTGGGATCACCGGGATAAGTGGCTGGCTCTCGCGGTGCCGGTATTGGTGACGGTTGTGGCCGCGGTGGCCGGAGTATCCCTGGCCGGCGGCGGGGGAGTCGGCCACGGGGTCCACGAGGGCTGGATATTCGCCGACATCGCCAGCCGCGCCTGCGCCCTGATGAGCGCCGTCTACCTCGGCTGGCGGTCCTACCGCGGCCGCCGGCCGCCGGCTGTCCCGCCATGGAACAGGCCGCGCAAGGTGTCCTAGTTCATGCGCACGCCGATCGCGGCTACCCCGGCCGCCGCGCCTGGCATCCTGTGCACGGTCTGTGACCTGGCGGGAGCGCGGAAGGCAGCCGGGAGCCGATACCCTTACAGGCGCAAGCGCTCGGCGCGTGCGCTCACATCGTTCCTTCTCGCGTAAGGTCTCGCTCGTGCCTACTGGCAAGGTCAAGTGGTATGACGCCGACAAGGGTTTCGGCTTCCTCACCCGTGACGACGGAGGTGAGGTCTTTGTGCATTCGACTGCGCTGGACGCCTCCGCGACGCCACTGAAGCCAGGCCAGCGGGTCGAGTTCGGGGTCGCCGAAGGGCGGCGCGGAACTCAGGCGCTGCAGGTTCGCGTACTGGAGCCGCCGCCCACGGTGTCCAAGTCCGCCAGAAAGAGCCCGGACGAGATGGTGCTGATCATCGAGGACCTGATCAAGCTGCTCGATGGTGTCTCGAACACCTACCGCAGGTCGAAGCACCCGGATAGCCGTGATGCTAAGAAGATTGCCGCGGTCCTGCGGGCAGTCGCCGCTGACCTGGAGATCTGACCGGCAGGTGCGTGTCGCGCCCTTGAGCGCGCCACGCTAGCGTGCCGGGCTCGGCGCTGCCGGTCTGGTGTGCAGGATCCGCCGTCGCCGTGACAGCACCAGCCAGCACAGGGCGGCCAGCAGGCCTGCCGCGCCCACAGTCAGGCCGGTGAAGCCGCTGCCGGTCAGCGAGAGCAGCAGGCCGAGCAGGCCACCGCTGACGAGCGCCAGCTGGTGCACGGTCTCGGAGAACGCGAAGGTGGAAGCGCGTCGCTCTTCGGAGATCTCGCGCTGCAGGATCGCGTCCAGGGCGACTTTGACCAGCGTTTGTGCGATCGCGGCCGCGAGCGCGACCGCCCATACTGACCACAGGCCGAACAGGATGGCGCAGGCCGTGCTGACCGCGGCGGTGATTCCGATGACGGTGAACATCATGGCCTGCGGCGCCCGCGACTTCAGCGCCGAACCGATCCCGGTGCCGATCATGCCGCCTGCCGCGACGGCTACGGCCAGCCCGCCCAGCTTGAGTGTGGCCGGCGTGTGCCCGAAATGCTCGCTGCGCAGGATGAAGGCGAGGAAGAACAGCATGAAGCCGTAGAAGATCCGGATCGCGGCGTTCCCGCGCATCGCTTCGCTGACGACTGGCCCGACCTTCGGGATGCCGAACAGCCGCCGCTCGCGGACGGGTAGCGGCCGCGTCCCGGCCGGACCGTTCGGGCCTGCGCCGTTCGGGCTCGCACCATCTGAGGTCGCACCGTTGGCGGTCGCACCGCCGGGCACTGGGCCGCCGGGGAACGGGGCGCCTGCCGCTGGCGCGCCGGCAGCAGATTCCCCCGTCGGTGACGCGAACGGCACGGCCGGCCCTAGCCCGTCCGACGCTGAGCCAGGGGCCTGCACGTCGACCCGGTCCGGCAGGCGCAGGCCCAGCAGCATCGCGGCCAGGTAGATCACCGTCGCGACCCGGAGGACCCAGGCCGCTCCGCCGCCGCTGCCGCCGCCGGCGAGTTTGTCGACGCCCAGGGCTAGCGCCGCGCCCAGGGAGGTCGCGATCAGCGAGCCGAGATTGGCGCGGGCATTAGCGGTGACGAGCGTGATCTCCGCGGGCAGCAGCCGGGGCGTGATCGCGGACTTCGTTACGCCGTACACCTTCTGCAGCACCAGGACGCCGAAGGCGGCGGGCAGCAGCGTCACGGGGTCGTGAATCGCAGCGGCCATACCCCAGCAGAGCAGGCCGCGGGCGAGAAGCGTGCCCATGATGATGTAGCGATTACCCTGCTTCACCCGGTCGAGCAGCGGTCCGATCAGCGGCGCAAGAATCGCATACGGAGCAATTGTTACTAGCAGCGCAAAGGCGACGCGGCTGCGTGCTTCCTCAACTGAGGTGCTGAAGAACAGGGTGCCGGCCAGGGATACCGCAACGAACGCGTCCCCGACGCTGCCCGCAGCGGTCAGCTCGATGAGGTGCGACAGTCCGGTCCGGCTCGCGCCCGAGGCGCCGCTCAGCCGGTGCACGATGCGGCCTGCGCCGCCGGCGGCAGCTGCGCTGATCCGGCCCGCGCGCTGCGACGCTGTGTAGACCGTATGGCCGGCCTGCCTCGCGCGCGCTCTGGTACCGGTACCTCCCATGCCTCAAGTATTCTTCCTCAGCGAGCCTGTACAACACCGCGCTGCCGGATCGGCGGGCAGATATCGGCTATGACCAGGCGTGCATACCTTCGGATGAGGAACAATTACTCAACGTGAGCCCTACTCGTGCCCGCACGGCCATACCGGACGAGATCTGCGTCGCCGCGACTGACATTGCCCGCAGCGCCGCTGAGGAACTCGCCGGTGCCGGAAATGTCGGCGAGCACGTGGATGTAGTCGCAGACGATGAGCGCGTCGTCACACACCTGTTCGCGGCGGCAGATCGTGCCTATGTGGGCTGGCGGTGGGCCGTGACGGTCAGCCGCGCGTCGCGAGCCAAGGCGGTCACTGTCAGCGAGGTCGTGCTGCTACCAGGCCCTGACTCCCTGCTGGCACCCGAATGGGTGCCGTGGAGTGACCGGGTGCGACCCGGCGATCTCGGTGTCGGTGACCTCCTGCCTGCCCCGAGTGATGATGAGCGGCTGCTGCCTGTCGCCGTACTCGAAGGCGACGACGGCGTGCTGGACTGGGACGATAGCGCGAGCTGGGATGAGGGGCGCGAGCTTGCCGATTCCCTCGGCCTGAGCAGGGATGCCGACGGGCCGGCTGCGGGTGCCGGCGACAGCGGAGGCGAGCAGGCTGCGGCCGTCCGCCGCAGCCGGGTACTGTCCGCGATCGGCCGGGACATGACCGCGATCCGGTGGTACTCCAGCGAGCACGGCCCTGGCACGCCGCTGGCGCGGGCCGCGCCGGGGCCCTGTGTTACCTGCGGGTTCCTGGTGGCGCTAGCCGGGCCTCTCGGCCGGGTCTTCGGAGTGTGTGCCAACGAGTACGCGCCCGATGACGGCCGGGTGGTCTCGCTGGATCATGGCTGCGGCGCGCATTCGGAGGCGATGTCGCCCCGGCCGGGCTCGGGCACGATCGCGCCGGTCATCGACGAGGTCGGATATGACCTGGTCGACATGCCGGGCGTGGCGCTCGCCGACACCGTCTTCGAGTCGCTAGACCACGAGTCCGGCTCCTGACCCGGTCACGTCAGGCCTCCGGATCCTGACGGCCTGACCCGGCGCCCGGCGTGCTTCGCCGGTCAGCGGCCCTGCTCCGCGAGCGCTTGAGGTACGGAACGTAGGCGAGGCCGAAGACCCCGAGTGCGGTGCCGGAGGCCGCTACGTAGATCCACCACCGGTCGGCGGCGGCCAGCTGGCTGCGGACGAGCAGCAGCACCACCAGCGCTATCAGGAAGCCTGCTGTGATGGTCCCGGTGACGAGCCGGTCATCGCCTTCGAAAGGCGGAGGTGACGGTCGTTCGGGGCGGCTCACCAGCCCAGGCTAGCCGACCGGGCCATGAACACGGCGGTGCCTGCCCGGCGCGGATGCCGCCCGGCGCGGTGGCTGCCGCGAGTGAATCGCTGCCGGTCAGCGGCGAAGGCGGCGGCTCCCGGCGATCAGCAGGAGCCACCCGGCCGCTGTCAGCGCGGTGCCCACGGCGGCCACGGCGATGCCATCGAAGCCGGTGTCCGGCAGGTGTTTCAGCCGCCTCCGCCTGGACGCCGCAGGGCTCGGCCCGTCCGCTGCCGTGAGTCTCACAGGTCGGCCTGGCTTGCGGCCGGCTGATGCCGCGGTTGGCGTCCCGGGTTGCCCGACGGCCTGGCCAGTACCTGGTGCCAGGGTTCCTGGCCGCCCGGCGGGACCCGGGTCATCGGCCGCCCGTCCGGTGTGACGCCGTTCGTTACCCGGCCCTGCGCAGGTCACCCGGCGGGCGCTCACGGTCCGGCAGGCCTGGCCGTGAGTGAGCGTCATGCCCGCGTGCCCCGCGGCGGCGGTGCTGCCCGGGCTGAGTGAGAGGGCGGCGGCAAGCCCTAGCCGGCCCCGCCCGTGAGGGCAGCCAGCCGGTGGCCTGTCCGCATGACCCGCCCCCTTGGTCCGGTCACCCGACGCGGGCAAAGTGCTCACTCAAAGTGACTGTTAGTAGCTTAACGCGACGGGATCGCGATTGGCCTGGCTTTACCTGGGCTGCCGTCTCGCGGATCAGGACTAGGTCGCATCGAAGGGCCGGGTCGGGCTGCGCCGGATCCGGCATCGTGCGACGATGCAGGCGGACCGAACGGGATCCAGGTAGCCGGCGTTAGCGCGAACGCGCCAGTGCCGGCTGGCGGGTGCGGAGCTGCACCACGACGGTCCGGCCCCTTCCCGCGAGCTAGCTGCTGTGGCGGAATGCACCGGTGCCGTCGATGGTTAGCAAGAGTAATGACTCAGGTTAACGACAATGACCACGCCTCAGCAGACCAGATCCGACGCGGGCCTCGCGACCGCCCTTCGCATCTCCGTGTCCCGGCTCGCTCGCCGGCTCCGGGCCGAGCGCCTGACCAAGGGCACGGATCCTGGCCTGTCCGACACGCAGCTGGCCGCGCTGGCGGCCCTGGAGCGCCACTCAGCGATGACGCCGGGCGAACTGGCCGAGCACGAGAAGGTGCAGCCGCCGTCGATGACGAGAGTGATCGGAGCTCTCGAGGAGCACGGCCTGGTCGTGCGGACACCGCACGCCACCGACCGCCGTCAGGTGGTCCTGACCGTCACCGAGCGCGGGCGGGAGCTAGTCCAGCAGTCGCGCCGGCTGCGGGAGGCATGGCTGGCGCAGCGACTGCGCGAGCTGACTCCGCAGGAGAAGGCCGCGCTGCGGGCGGCGGCGCCGATTCTGGAGAAGCTCAGCCAGTCCTGACTCGCAAGCCGCGTTTCGGCAGCAAAACGTTCGGCTCCCTGCAGACGAGGAACTACCGGCTGTTCGCGGGCGGGCAGGTCGTCTCCAACACCGGCAGCTGGATGCAGCGGGTCGCCCAGGACTGGCTGGTGCTCGAGCTGACGCACAACAGCGGGATGGCACTTGGCATCACCACCGGGCTGCAGTTCCTGCCGCTGCTGATGTTCAGCCTCTGGGGCGGCGTGATCGCCGATCGCTATCCCAAGCGCTCGATCCTGATGCTGACCCAGGCCGCCATGGGGGCGCTTGCGCTCATACTCGGAGTGCTCGCGCTCACGGGCTCGGTGCAGATCTGGCACGTCTATCTCCTGGCGTTCGCTCTCGGCCTGGTGACGGTCGTGGACAACCCGACCCGTCAGGCGTTCGCCGTCGAGATGGTGGGCAAAGACGGCATGGCGAACGCCATCGCCCTGAACAGCGCCGTGTTCAACCTCGCCAGGATCGCCGGGCCGGCCGTCGCCGGCGTCGTCATCGGTGTCCTCGGCACGCCGGCGGCCTTCCTGGTCAACGCAGCGTCCTACGGTGCCGTCCTCATCAGCCTCAAGCTGATGCGGCCCGGCGAGCTGCATCTGGCCCGGCGGGCGCCCCGAGGGCGCGGCCAGCTGCGGGAGGCGCTGCTGTATGTCCGGGCCAGGCCGACGCTGTGGATGCCGCTGATCCTGATTTTCTTCGTCTCGACCTTCGGCATGAACTTCCAGGTCACCACCGCGCTGATGTCGCGCGAGGTATTCCACACCGGTGCCAGCGCCTTCGGCCTCGCGTCAGCGGTGTTCGCTCTCGGTGCTCTCGGCGGTGCGCTGCTGGCTGCCCGCAGGAGCCGGCCGACACTGGCGCTGTTGCTCGCGACCTCCTTCGCGTTCAGCGTCTTCGAGATCCTGACCGGACTGGTGCCGAATTACCTGGCCTTCCTGGTGGTGCTCGTGCCCACCGGCGTGGCGGTGCTGACGTTCACCACGGCGGCCAACTCCAGTACGCAGCTCAACACCGCTGCTGACATGCGCGGCCGGGTCATGGGCCTGTACATGCTGGTCTTCCTCGGCGGAACGCCCCTCGGGTCGCCGCTGGCGGGCTGGGTCGCCGAGGCCTTCGGCGCCAGGATGAGCATGATCGCGGGCGGGGTGATCTCGATGCTGGCCACCATCGTGATGACGTGCCTGCTGGCCAGGTACAGGGGCGTCCAGGTCCGCCACTACCTGCGGCCCGCGGAACTGGCCCGCATCGCGGCCTGAGCTCCTCTCAGCGGCTCCGGGCGGGTGCTGACAGCGCAGTGATACCAATGGCCGCATGAGGCTGTTCGTCGCCATCCTGCCGCCAGCCGCGGCAATGAAGGAACTCGCGGCCGTTGCTGGCCCGCTCCAGCTTGCCGCTCCGGCCCTGCGGTGGGCGGCGAGGCCAGCCTGGCACCTGACCCTGGCCTTCCTGGGCGAAGTGAGCGAGGAGAAGCTGACCGGGCTGGGCAGCCGGCTGAGAACGCGCCGCGGGACGGCACCCGCCGCAGCAGCTGGCGATCGCGGGCGGAGGCGCCTTTCCTGCCGCCGGGCGGGCCCGGGTGCTGTGGGCGGGCGTGGCCTGCGACCGCCAGGCACTGTCCAGGCTCGCCGGCTCAGTAGCGGCCGGGGCGCGCCGCGCGGGAGCGCCGTCATCGGATGAGAACCGGCCGTATCACCCTCATCTGACCCTGGCCCGCAGCCGGGAGCCCGCTGACGTGACCGGCCTGATTGCGGCGCTGTCCGGATTCGCCGGCAGCCCGTGGCGCGCCGACTCCGTCCACCTGATGCGCAGCCGCCTGAGTGCGGGCCGCCCGCAGTACGAGATCGTCGGCGGCTGGCCGCTCGCGAAGACGGAAGGGAAGCGGGAAACGCCCGGTCGTCACCGGTGACGGCGGCTCCGCGGCCGGAAACGCGGCCGGGCCCGGCACGCCCCTGAGGACGTGCCGGGCCCGGCCGGGCCGCAGCCGTGCTACCGGGTCAGCGGAAGCGCGCGAAGTCCGCCGCGAGCCGGGCGAAGTTCGGCGTGCCGAGGCCAGTTCCCACGTTGAAGAGCTGACCGTGCGTGCCGGAGTAGTAGAGGTTGTCGTTGCTGGTGCCGGTCGCGTCGAGCGGCGAGAACGGCGAATGCGTCATGGCGGCGAACCGGTACGCCGATGTGTTCCAGAACCCGACCCGGTGGCCGAGGTAGGAGTCCATCAGCGCAGTGGCGCCGTTGAACTGGGGTGCGACGAAGCTCGTGCCGCCCCAGCCGGACTGCAGTGCGCCTCCGCTGGAGAACTCGGAGAAGTACAGCAGGTATCCGGTGAACGGGTCAGCGTCCGCGGAAACGTCCGGTGTCACCCGGCCGCTGCCGTGCCCGGTGGACACCGACGGGGTGGCGTTGAAGTTCCAGGCAGTCGGGAGCGTCAGCCCGTCGACCGTCTGGTAGTTCGTCGGCGTCAGGTATTCCACGGCGCTGAAGTGATGCACGCCACCCGGCAGCAGGTACTGGTAGAGCGGGGTGCTTTCGTAGACGCTGAATCCGCCGCCGCTGCCGCCGATGGCCTCGCTCTCGGCAAACGCTGCCTCAGAGGTGAAAGGCTGACCGGTGGACGGGTCGACGAACAGGTAGTAGTACGGCCACAGCCAGTCCCAGCCCCAGGCCCGCTGCGACGTGACGGTCGCGGACACGGTCGAGCTGAGCGGGATGCTGCCAGGCAGCGTGGTGCCGCCAGCGGACGTAGTCCAGGGGCTGTTGTCCGGCGTGCTGGCGCCCAGGTTCGTGGTGCCGAGGTCGGCCGACGGCGCGTAAGCGCCAGCGTCGCCAGATGCCACGAAGTTGCTCTGGCCCTGGGCGTCCATCTCCAGGAAGACGTCGTCGAAGGCCTGGACGTAGTTCGGGTCCTCCTGGCCCTCGTTGATGCTGGCCTGGACGATGCTCTCGGACTCTCCCCAGCTGCACGACACCGAGCCGGCCACGTTCTGGCTGGCCGCGGTGTAGAAGGCGTCGGTAAAGCCGGGGTCGTCATTCGGGGCCTGGTAGACCCTGATGCTGGCCTGAGGCGCGAGGGCGCCGGACTGCTCGACGTCCAGCGTGGTCTCGCCGGAGCCGGATGCATCGGTGACCGCGCCGGGGCCGCCGTCGACGTTGTCCAGCGTGATCCGGTTGGCCTTGGTCTTAATGCCGAGCACGCTCTTCCAGAAGTACTCGGGGTCGGTCGGGTTCAGCGAGGCCAGCGTGACAATGCCGATGGTCTGGCCCTTGCCCGTGGCGTGCTTGGCGATCGGGCTCAGGTTGTACTGCTTCGCGAAATCGGCCGGGGTGAGGCTGCCGGTCTGGACTGCGCTCGGCTTCTGGTCCGCGGCAAGCTTCTGCTCGTGCACGGCCTGGCTGCTGAACGTCGGGTAGTTGGTCAGGCCAAGGACCGCGAGCACGAACCGGCCCAGCTTGCGCGGCAGCAACGGAGTGCCGCGGGTGGCATGCACGGTCATCGCCGGGTGGCCGGCGAAGCCGTTGGCGTTGCTGCCCTTCAGCGCCGGGATCTTGTAGTTGTCCTGCTGGACCGACAGCGCGGCGTCGTACTCGCCGGCGGTGCCGGTGGTGTTGACGTTCAGGCCGTCCGCGTAGGCGGTGCTCTTAATGCCGAATCCCGCCAGGTAGCTCTCAAGGGCGGCGATGTTGGCCTGCGACTGACCGAACTCGCGGGCGAACCGGCGGACGCTCAGATAGCCGCCGGGCATGCCGCTCTGGACAGCGATCTTGAGCTGGTACAGGTTGTTCGGGTCCAGCACGAAGGACACGGTCTCCGGCGTGTCAGCCGGAGTCGGACCGAAGACGGACAGATGCTTCAGGGCCGCTTCGTTGGGACCCTGGGATACGGCGACCTTGCCGGCCTGCGGCGAGCTGGCGGATGCGTTACCGGCCAGTCCGAGCAGCAGGAGCGAGCTCGCCGACCCGGCGGCCAGGAACACGCATGCACGGCGCGGCCTGACCCACTTCGTCGACTTCAACGGGTTTCCTCCTAGCAGATGCGGGGGCACTGACCCGGCCGGGAACCCTGAGGCGAGCGCAGTCGCCGCTGCTTAGGAGCCATGCGTGACGCCAGGTACAGAGCCGGTCCAGAGGGACCACGCTAGAGGAAACGGCCAGATAGGCCAATAACCACCGGGAATTCACCAGGCACCAGAGCGTAACGATTATGTTTCGGGGCGAGCCAGCCAAAACTGGCCGCTGCCGGGCATCAGGTAGCAAGGCGGGGCGCCGTGCGGCGTGCAGCCACCCGCCGTGAACCTGCTATCCGGCCCCGCCGTCGCCCTTACAGGCGGTCGAGCACGTAATCGATGCAGGCAGTCAGCGCCTCCACGTCGGCGGGCTCGACGGCCGGGAACGTGCCGATCCTGAGCTGGTTGCGGCCGAGCTTCCGGTAGGAGTCGGTGTCCACGATCCCGTTCTCGCGGAGCACCGCCGAGAGGGCCGACGCGTCGACCGAGTCGGCGAAATCGATGGTGGCGACCACCGGCGACCGCTGTGCCGGGTCAGCCACGAACGGGCTCGCCAGCGGCGACTTAACGGCCCAGTCGTAGAGGATGCCGGAGGACGCAGCGGTCCGGCTCGTGGTCCAGGCCATGCCGCCGTTCGCCAGCATCCAGTCCACCTGCTCGGCCAGCAGCACCAGGGTGGCGACTGCCGGGGTGTTGTAGGTCTGCTGCAGCCTCGAGTTGTCGATCGCGAGCTGCAGGGAGAGGAACTCCGGGATGTACCGGTCGCTCGCCGCGATCCGGCCGGCGCGCTCGACCGCGGCGGGCGACAGCAGCGCGAGCCAGAGGCCGCCGTCGGAGCCGAAGCATTTCTGCGGGGCGAAGTAGTAAGCGTCGAACTCCCCGGCGGCGACCGCGATGCCGCCGGCAGCGCTGGTCGCGTCGACGAGCATGAGCGCCCCGTCGTCAGCTCCACTGACCCGGCGGACCGGCATGGCCACGCCGGTCGAGGTCTCGTTATGAGTGAGGGCGTAGGCGTCGATGCCGGGTTCGGCTTGTGCGAGAGGGTGCGTTCCCGTCGCTGATGTCAGGACGGACGGATCGGTCAGCCAGGGCGCGGCCGCGGTCACCCTGGCGAACTTCGAGGAGAACTCGCCGAAGCTCAGGTGCTGGGAGCGCCCGGCGATGAGTCCGAAGGCCGCCACCTCCCAGAAGGCCGTCGTGCCGCCGTTGCCGAGAACGACAAGGTAGTCATCGGGCAGCCCGAACAGGCCGGCCAGGCCTTCCCGGACTCGCTGCACCAGGCCTCGCACCGGCGCCTGCCGGTGCGAGGTCCCGAGCAGGGTACGCCCGGCTGCGGTCAGCGCCTCGAGCTGAGCGTCGCGGATCCTGGTCGGCCCGCTGCCAAACCTGCCGTCCGACGGCAGCAAGCCAGCGGGGATGACGACGCCGCCCGGATCAGACATCCTGATCGAACACCTGATCCGCGCCGGGGACGTCACGGACGGACCGGGACTTCGGGCCTACGTAGTTCGCACTCGGCCGGACGAGCCGCCCGGTCCGCTTCTGCTCCAGGATGTGCGCGGCCCAGCCGGCCGTCCTGGCGCAGGTGAACATCGAGGTGAACATGTGCGAGGGAACCTCGGCGAAGTCCAGCATGATCGCGGCCCAGAACTCGACGTTCGTGGCCAGGACGCGGTCAGGGCGCCGGGCGTGCAGCTCGTCCAGGGCAGCCTTCTCCAGCGCCTCGGCTACCTCATAGCGCGGCGCGCCCAGTTCCCGTGCGGTCCGGCGCAGCACCCGCGCGCGCGGGTCCTCGGCCCGGTAGACGCGGTGCCCGAAGCCCATCAGGCGGTCGCCGCGGTCGAGCGCTTGCTTGACGTAGGCGGTAGCGTCGCCGGTCTTCTCGACTTCCTCGATCATGCCGAGCACGCGGGCCGGGGCGCCGCCGTGCAGCGGGCCGGACATGGCGCCGACAGCGCCCGACATGGCCGCGGCCACGTCCGCGCCCGTCGACGCGATCACGCGGGCGGTGAACGTCGAGGCATTCATGCCGTGCTCGGCAGCGGAGACCCAGTAGGCGTCGATCGCCCTGACGTGCCTCGGGTCCGGCTCGCCGCGCCAGCGGATCATGAACCGCTCGGTAATTGTCGCGGCCTCGTCTACCTGCTTCTGCGGAACCATCGGCTGGCCCAGCCCGCGAGCGGCCTGGGCGACGAACGACAGCGCCATGACCGAAGCCCGCGCCAGGTCGTCCCTGGCCTGGTCGTCGGTGATGTCCAGCAGCTGGTGCATGCCCCAGGCCGGGGCGAGCATGGCGAGGGCGCTCTGCACGTCGACCCGGATGTCACCGGAGTGCACCGGGATCGGGTACGGCTCAGCCGGGGGCAGGCCGGGCGCGAACTCGTTGTCGACCAGCAGTCCCCACACGTGCCCGTAGGAGACGTGGCCGACAAGTTCTTCGATGTCGACGCCCCGGTACCGGAGTGCGCCGCCTTCCTTGTCTGGCTCCGCGATCTCCGTCTCGAATGCGACGACGCCCTCAAGCCCAGGCACAAAGTCGGACATTCGTGCTTCCTCCGTCTTCTAGTCAGCGGCAGGCCGCGGGCTGGCCGGGGGTTCGGGCTCGCCTGTCGGGCAGCGGGGGCCAGCGGGCCTTGGTGGCCTGCGCCCCTATTCAACCTCGCTCGGTCTACGGACCGGTAACCCGGCCTGGTTATCGGCCCTGGCCGCCCGTCGGGGAGCGCATGGCGGCCGGGCGGCAAATGCGAGAGGATCACTTCCCGTGGAGCCGACCCGACCCGTGAGCCCGTCCGGCGGCTCCGCCGCGCAGCCGGGCCGTGCCCCGCTGTTTCCTGCCGATCTGGCCGCGTCCCTGGGCCTGGCCGGGACCCTGGATGAGTCCGGGCTTCCGGCAGCGCCGATGACCCTGTTCACGTCCTGGATGGACGACGTGGTCGCGGCGGGCCTGCCCGAGCCGACCGCCATGGTGCTGTCCACGGTCTCGGCGGACCAGCGCCCGCGGGCCCGGATGGTGCTGCTGAAGGCAGCAGCGGAGGACGGGTTCACCTTCTACACCAACAGGACCTCGCGCAAGGGCAGCGACCTGGCCGAGGTACCGCAGGCCTGCCTGGTGTTCCCCTGGTACGCCGTGCAACGGCAGGTGATCATCGAAGGCCCGGTGGCGCCGCTGTCGACGGCCGACAGCGAGCCGTACTTCCACTCCCGCCCGCGCGGCTCGCAGCTGGGAGCCTGGGCCAGCCGCCAGTCGGCGGTGCTGTCCTCCCGGGCCGAACTCGAGGACCGTTACGCCGAGCTGGAGCGCCGCTGGCCGGACGGAACTGAGATTCCGATGCCGGAGTTCTGGGGCGGCTACCGCCTCCGCCCGGAGCGGATGGAGTTCTGGCAGGGCCTGCCAGCCGGCTGCACGACCGCTTCCGCTACACGCGCGGCGAGTCCGGCTGGACGGTCAGCCGCCTGGCTCCGTAACCACCGGGATCGGCCAGCGGGGAACGCGCGTAAACGCCGCCGGCGGCTGCTGCCGCCTGGCCGGTACGCGAGAGACCTCCCGCGGCATACCATCGATTCTGGAGGTAAAAGCTTGTGACAGCGCACGGCCTGATCGATACGACCGAGATGTACCTTCGCACGGTCTTTGAACTCGAAGAAGAAGGCATTGTCCCGCTGCGCGCGCGCATTGCCGAGCGGCTTTCGCAGAGCGGGCCGACCGTGAGCCAGACGGTGGCCAGGATGGAGCGGGACGGGCTGGTCCGGGTGGAGGGCGACCGGCAGCTGGCGCTGACCGCGGAGGGCCGCGAGCAGGCCATGCGGGTCATGCGCAAGCACCGGCTGGCTGAGTGCCTCCTGGTAAGCGTTATCGGCCTGCCGTGGGAAGAGGTTCATATCGAGGCGTGCCGCTGGGAGCACGTTATTTCCGACAATGTGGAACGGCGCCTGGTTGAACTTCTTGATTACCCGGTTCGCTGCCCGCACGGGAATGTCATTCCGGGCCTGGCCGAGCTCGGTGTGCCTGATGACGCGACTAAGCGCGCTGACGCGGCCACAGCCGAGCCGGATATCGCGATGACCTCGGTCGCGATTCCGGCGGGGGAGCAGGTCCTGGTTAGCCGTATCAGTGAGCAAGTTCAAAGCGATGCTGCATTGATGCTTAGACTCAGGAACATTGGGATACAACCCGGACGCGAGGTAAGGCTTGCGGCCAGCGACAATGGTGTGCGGGTGACAGGTGCGGACACGGTCGGCGATACCGGGGCGGAACTGCCCGCCTATATTGCCGCGCACGTATTCGTCACGCGGCTGTGACGGCGGGCAGGTGAGCGGCGGATGACGCCGGGGGACGGGCTGCCACCACCGCAGGCCACGGAACCGCCACCGCTGCTGACCGCCAGCGCCGTGCTAGAGCAGGTCGCCACCGGCGTGGTCGTGATTGACCCTGACTGCACACTGCGGTACGCCAATTCCTTCGCGGTCACGCTGTTCGGCTTTCCCGATGATTCGGAGCATCTGGCGGGCCGCCCGCTGCTGTCACTCGGAATCGAGCAGTCAGATGCGGCGACAGTCCAGCAGATGGCCGAGAACGTGCTGCGGGGCTGGCCCTGGGAGGGCACCTTCGCCAGTCAGCGGATTGACGGCTCCCGTGTGTTCGTCCGGGCTCACGCCGCCCCGCTGCGCTCGGCTGACGGCGAGATCACCGGCATCGTGATCATGGCCAGGGAGGCCACCAGGCGGGGCGGGCAGCGGGCCAGCGACCGGATCGGCCTGCTGGAGCGGATCGGGGAACGGCTGGCCAACTCGCTGGAACTCGACGTCACGCTCAAGCAGGTGGCCGAGACCCTGGTTCCTCAGTTCGCCGATCACTGCTTCATCGACCTGCTGCACGGGGACGCCCTGATCCGCCGGGCGCAGCTGCACTCGCGGGGCTGGATGCCCGAGCCCGGTACCTGGGCCCTGGTTGGCGAGCCGATCACGTACCCGGCCGGCCACTTCTGCGCCGAGGCCATGGCCCGGCAGGACACGGTCGTCGTCGCGGATCTCGCCGAGGAGGAGTTCCCCGCACCGTCGGCTGCGAGCCTGCAGACGTGCGACGACCTGCGCCTGACGTCGGTCATGGCGGCCCCGCTCATCGCCCGCGGTCAGCTGCTCGGCGTGATGAGCCTGGCGCTGTCCATGCTGACTGAGCGCGATGAACGGCACTACGGCGCCGACGACCGCGACTTCCTGTCGGCGATTGCCGGCCGCGTCGCCATTGCCATCGACAACTCGCTGCTGTTCGAGGAGGAGCGCCGGACCGCGCTCGCGTTCCAGACCAGCCTGCTGCCGAAGGACCCGCCGTTCGTGGACGGGCTCGAGGTGGCCTACAAGTACGTGCCGGCCAAGCCGCTGGAGACGCATGGCCAGGGCATCCAGACGCAAGTCGGCGGCGACTGGTACGACATCATCCCGCTGTCGGCGGGCCGGGTCGGCATCGTGATCGGCGACGTCGAGGGCCGCGGCGCCCGGGCCGCGGCGGTGATGGGCCAGCTCCGGGCGGCGCTGCGGGCCTTCGCCCAGGACGATAAGTCACCGGCGGAGATCCTGCGGCGGCTCGATGACTGGGTCCGGGCGCTCGGGCCGCCCGCGGCCGAGTCGCAGGGCTTCGCCGAGACCGACCCCCCGACGGTCAGCTGTACCTACCTGGTCTATGACGCGTGGTCGCGGACTCTTTCCTTCTCTAACGCCGGGCACATGCCGCCGCTGATCCTGCGCGGCCACGACGTGAGCCAGCTGGAGATCCGCGATCGAGGGCTGCTGCTCGGGGTCCGCGGCAAGGGCATGCCCGGCCTGCCGACCTACCGCGAGGAAATGCGCTACCTGGCTCCCGGATCCGCGCTGATCTTCTACACCGACGGACTGGTCGACCGCCGCCAGCGCCAGGACGGGAACGGGCATTACTCCGACGGGGAAGTCATGGAGATGCTCCGTGCGGCAGTGCGCACAGCGGCCGACGGTTCGGTCGAGCAGATTGCCGAGGCGGCCGAGCATGCCGTGCCGGGCGAGATCGACGACGACATGGCGGTCGTGGTGGTGCGGACCTCGGAGGTGGACCTGGCCTCCTGGGAGGGTCAGTTCCCGGCCGAGCCGATCCGGGTGTCGGAGGCCAGGCGGCTGGCGCACGAGACGTTCGTGAACTGGGGCATGGACATGGAGCAGGCGGACCTCACCTGCCTGCTCGTCTCCGAGGTTGTCACGAACGTCGTGCTGCACGCCGCCGTGTCACCGACTCCCCGGCATGAGCTGGTGCTGGAAGGCGCCGGACCCGGCCCGCTGGGCATTCTCGGTGACTGGGAGATCCCGCCGTTCGGCGAGAACTTCCCCGGCCCGCCGGGCAAGGACTTCACCCTCCGGCTGCGCCGCGGTCACGAGGCCATCTGGGTCGAGGTCTTCGATTCCGACCTCCGGCTGCCGAGAATCCGCAGCGCCGGGGAGAGCGACGAAGGCGGCCGCGGCCTGTATCTGGTTGACCAGCTCGCCACCCGGTGGGGCTCGCGCCCGACGAAAGACGGCAAGGCTGTCTGGTTCGAGATGCCGATCAAGGCCGGTCCCGGCCAGACCGCGCTGCTCTAGACGGCGCCAGCCGCCGGCACGTCAGTGCCTCTGGGCCGCCCACAGGGCGACGATGCCGAGCATCACGGCCACGACGACGTAGAGCCACGTCCGTCCGGTCACCAGCAGCCCCATCCGCCGCCGGGTTCGCGTGACCACGTAGGCGATGATGAGCGCAATGAGGATCAGCAGAATGACGCCCTGACTCATCGCGCTCGCCTCCCGACCTCGTGCGCCTCCAGCATAGAGCCAGCAGGCGCACCTGCGGGTGCGTCAGGCGGCCCCGTCGCCGGCCAGATCGGGGACGACGGACAAGTCCGCGCGCGCGGCCGCGGCGGTTCCGAGTACGGCCGATACCGGCAGGTCGCTGTCGGCGACGCGAACCGAGTCGTGCAGCCGGCGCAGCACCGTGACCTGGCGGGCGAGCGACTCGATCTTTTCCTCTACCAGGCGCGCCGCCGCGTCGCGCTGGCCCTGGCTAACCGAGCGCCCGGCCGCGAGCCGGGCCAGTGGCTTCACTTCCTCCAGGCGGAACCCGAGATCCTTCAGGGCTAGCGCCGCCGCGATGTAGCCGCCGTATTCCCGCGGGTACTTGCGGGTGCCGCCGGGCGACCGCCGCGGCTCGGGCAGGATCCCGAGCTCCTCGTAGTAGCGGATGGTCCGGCTGCTGACACCGGCCGCTTTCGCGAGCTGGCCGATGCTGACCAGGCTGGCCGAGTCATCGCTGATCTTCGTCATGAGCGGCGGTTCCCCCGTCCGGGCGCTCGGCCCGATCGTGATCTCGTGCGGTCAGTGGCTGCTGGAACAATGCACTGCGCGACCATCCCCTCCCGCGCATTCACGGATAGTAGCCGCCTCAGTACCCGTCACGGGCAGTAATCGCTGCAGGAAATGCGCGGCGCCGGGGCGTCTTTCAGCTGTGCTGAGCGGTGCGTTCCCGTTTGCGCGCTGCCTCGTCCGGGCGGCCGCAGCGGGCGAGGGTTTCGACGCGCCGGCCTCTGGGCGGCGGCGAAACGGCGCGGTAGCCTCAATCTGACGGCAAGCGTGCGCCGGCAGATCCCTCGTACTGCCCGGACGGGGCCCGCTTCCGGGTCTGGGAGGTCACGTGGTGTCTGAGGCATACATCGTCGGGGCGGTGCGCAGCCCGATCGGCAAGCGGAACGGCGGGCTGTCGGCGGTACATCCGGTCGACCTCGCCGCGCAGGTGCTGCGGGAGCTGATCGCCAGGACCGGAGTCGATCCGTCCGCGGTCGATGACGTGATCATGGGATGCGTCTCCCAGGTCGGCCCGCAGGCCATCGACATCGCCAGGAATGCGTGGCTGTCGGCGGGCCTGCCGGAGAACGTGCCTGGCGTCACGATCGACCGGCAGTGCGGCTCGTCGCAGCAGGCCGTCCACTTCGCCGCGCAGGGAGTGCTCTCCGGCACGCAGGACCTCGTCATCGCGGCCGGCGTCGAGAGCATGAGCATGGTGCCGATGGGCAGCACCGTGGCGCTGCCGCACAAGGCGGGCATGGCCCTGCCGTTCGGCCAGGGCTGGCGGGACCGGTACGGGGACCAGGAGATCTCGCAGTTCCGCGGCGCGCAGCTGATGTGCGAGAAATGGGGCATCAAGCGGGCCGAGCTCGAGGAGTTCTCGCTGGAGAGCCACCGCCGGGCCATCAGCGCGATTGACGAGGGACGGTTCGACCGGGAGATCACGCCGGTTGCCGGCGTGGGCGCGGACGAGGGGCCGCGCCGGGACTCGACGCTGGAGAAGATGGCCGAGCTCAAGCCGCTGCGTCCGGGCTGGGAACTGACGGCGGCCACGGCCTCGCAGATCTCGGACGGGTCGGCCGCGCTGCTGATCGCGTCCCCGGCGGCCGTCCGCAAGCACGGCTTCACGCCGCGGGCACGGATCCACTCCCTGGCGATCACCGGTTCGGATCCTGTTTACATGCTGACCGGCCCGATCCCGGCCACCGAGCGGGCGCTGTCCCGTGGCCATCTTGCCGTTGACGACATCGACGTGTTCGAGGTGAACGAGGCCTTCGCCCCGGTGCTCATTGCCTGGTCGCGCGATACTGGCGCAGCACTGGAGAAGACCAATCCCAATGGCGGGGCGATCGCGCTCGGCCACCCGCTCGGCGCGACTGGCGCGATCCTGATGACCAAGCTGCTGCATGAGCTGGAGCGGACCGGCGGGCGCTTCGGGCTTCAGACGATGTGCGAAGGCGGCGGCCAGGCGAACGCCACCATCATCGAGCGGCTCGCCTGAGCCGGCAGCCAGCCCGCGTCTGGCTCCCGGCGCCTCCCGCGCGGCGGGCGGCGGATGGCCGTGTTCCCGTTTCCCGGTCGGCCGGGTCCTGGCGGCCGGCGGTGCCGCGACCGACCGTGATTCCCCGGCAGCGGCGGCCTGGCGCCTGGCGGTGCCGTGATGCCACCCGATTCCCCGCAGTCCGAGGCCGCTGTCTGCATCCGGTGATCGCCCTGGCAGTAGTGGATGCACACAGCCGCTTCCGTGGCCGGGCGGCCGCCTCGACTTGCGGCCTCGTTCCGAAGAAATATATAATCGAAGTTGTAAATTTAATAGAAGCAGAGGTTGAACTCCCGGCCTGCCGGGCCGGAAGTCACAGGAGGGTGTGAGGGACATGCTGCTTACTTCATTCGACCCGTTCGCGGAGTTCCACCGGGCGCTGCGTACTGCCGATGGCGGGCACGCCGCGATGCGGATGGACGCCATCCGCCGTGAGGGCGAGGTCGAGCTTCGCTTTGACCTGCCCGGCATTGACACCGAGAGCATCGACGTCACCGTCGACCGCGGCGTCCTGACCGTGAGCGCGACGCGGTCGGAGGAGCACTCCGAGGGCGAGACGCCGTTCGTGCGGGAGCGGGTCATGGGGTCGTTCACGCGGCGGGTGCGGCTGTCGGACGCCGTGGACGCCGAGAACATCAGCGCAGGCTACGAGGGTGGCGTGCTGCGCGTGACCGTTCCGCTGGTGCAGCGGGCGCAGCCTCGCAAGATCGAGATCAGCACGGGCGCCGCGGCGGCCGCCGCGGTCGAGGCCTGATCTCGCGGTAACCTGCGAAGGGCCCGGGCGGTACATTCCGCGCGGGCCCTGAGCCGCGACACTGCCCGGTCCGGCCGATGCGGGCGCTACGCCCCGCACGCCGGTTACCGGTGCCTGAGCTACGCCGGGAGGTAACCGTGGCTTCGTTGCCCCTGGACGATGAGAACATGCCGCTGTTCACTGTCGGCCAGGTCGCCGAGATGCTGGAAGTCCAGCAGGCATTCCTGCGGCGGCTTGACGAGTTC
>CAWFUM010000005.1:0-188219 GCA_963818995.1 uncultured Actinomycetota bacterium
CGTCCTGTTAGCCCAGCTCAGGACCGCGTCACGAGCCTGACCCCTGATCATCCCTGTGCCGTTGTTGATCTTCCGTCCCGGCGACAAGATCGCCCTCGATTTCCGCGGCACCATCCCGATCGCAGATTTCCCCAGCACTCTGGTGCTTGCCCGTGATGGCCGCATCGCTGGGCGGATCATCGGCGCGGTGATGTACCAGGGGCTGAAAAGCGTGGTCAGGGCGGCTGAGGCCGAGCCCGGATGACCGGGGGTGCGTACCATTAGCCCTGGTCGATGGCGGTACCTCGTGCTCAGTCAGACGTGCGGATTTATTACCTGAGCGGTCGGCCTCCTGCCAGGGCTTGAGGCCCCCATCTGCGGATGCGAGCACCCCGACTGAGATGACTCATCCCCGCATACGCAGTGTCCGGTGTCGTCCGGAACCCGCCCAGCGTGCTTCGCGTCGCTGCTCGATGGGCCTCTGGCCATACGGGGCCGAACCTGCCGGGAGCCGCCTGTTCGAGGCACCTGTAGGAGGACGGCAACGCACGTCGCTGCGAAGCTCCGTGGAGCCGTGCATAATGGGGCGGTACTACGGCGTGTAGGAGGTCCTGGGTGTGCCTGGTCTGAGGAAGCCAGCTCGCCGGGGCGCCATAGCCAGTGCCATCGCGCTGATGCTGGGCCTTGCCGGGTGTGATGGCGGCCAGATCGCCGCCGACGAGCCCGGCCAGAGCCAGACCTATTCCGGCTCCGGCTATCAGGCGACAGTCTTCAGCGCGGGCCACCTGGTCGTCGCGCCCAAGGTGAGCGGCATCACCGTTACCGGCAAGCCGCTCAGCCTGTCCGCCTACCGCGGCGACATCATCGTGCTGAACTTCTGGGGCAGCTGGTGTGACCCCTGCCGCCAGGAGGCTCCGACGCTGGGCACCGTCGCCCGCCAGCTCTATCCGCGCGGCGTCCGGTTCGTCGGCGTGGACATCAGGGATGAGCCCGACAGCGCCATCGCGTTCACGCAGCAGTTCAGGATCACCTATCCCAGCATCAGCGACCCTGACGACGAGATCGCGCTCAGTTTCCGCAGCAGCGTCCCGCCCGACGCCCTGCCCGACATCGTGATCATCAACCGCGACGGGCGGATCGCTGCCGCCATCATCGGCAGCGCCACCTACGACAACCTGACGGCACTGATCGCTAAGATCGCCGCGCAGGGTCACACGGCCGGGACCTAATGGCAGGAGCGTTGTGAGCGTCGGCACTGTGGTCACGTCCGGCCCGCTGATCCTGGCGATACCCGTCGCCCTGGCCGCCGGTGCAGTCACGTTCCTGTCGCCCTGCTGCCTGCCCCTGGTCCCTGGCTACCTGTCCTACGTGACTGGCATGTCCGGTACCGAGATCCGGGGCATGCCCGGCTCGGGCAAAGTCCAGCCCGCGACGCGGCGCCGGACGATCGCGGGCACCGGCCTGTTCGTGCTGGGATTCTCCGTGCTGTTTGCGACCTACGGGGTGGCGTTCGGTGCTCTGGGGTCCTGGCTGGGCGACTATCAGCAGGTCATCAGCAGGGTGCTGGGCGGAGTCACCGTCCTGCTCGGCCTGATGCTCGCCGGGGCATTCGACCGGCTCACGGTAACCGGGCGAATAATGAAGCCGTCTTTCCGTCCTCGGGCCGGGCTGGCCGGGGCACCGCTGCTGGGAGTGATGTTCGGCCTGGGCTGGACGCCTTGTATCGGCCCCACGCTGCAGGCTGTGCTCACCATGGGGTTCGCGTCAGGCACGGCTGGCCGGGCGGCATTCCTGGCGTTCGTGTACAGCTTGGGCCTCGGCGTGCCGTTCTTGTTCGTGGCCCTGGCGATGGAACGGGGACTGAGCGTGTTCGGGTTCGCGCGCAGGCACGCCCGGCTGATTGCCGTCGCGGGAGGCGGCATGCTGGTCGTCCTGGGCTTGCTCGAAGTCAGCGGTACCTGGCCGGCAGTGATCGACTGGCTGCACGTCCACTGGTTTGGCGGCTACGTCGCGCCGATCTAGAATGTGCCATTCGCCAGGGCACCGGACGCCGTGACACGGCACTTCACGGTCGATGAGGCAACAGGCCAGACTGTATAAACGGCCTGCTACTTAGCCTCCTGACAAGCGAGGGGCCACGGCTTGTTGCAGGCCGTGATCCTGCGGGGAGAACGGTGGAGCACCAGCACACGAACGCTCGCTAGGCTGCCGAGCGGCGCAGGATCGCCGTGCCATTAGCGTGCCATTAGCCAGGGTGATCAGGGGTCAGCCACGGGCACTCCCTGCCCCCAGAATCGGCAGGTCGGCGCCTCTATCGGCCGTAACCGTACCGCTTCCCAAGCTGATAGTGCGAGTTCGATTCTCGTCACCCGCTCCAATCCGAAAGCCCAGGTCAGGGCCGTACCCGGAGCCCGACCCCTGTTCACTACTGTGCAGTTGTTAATCTTCCGTGCCATTAACTTGTCTGACGGAGGAAGCACGACCGGATCAGGTCGGTCTCGGTCGAGAGATCCGGGTTGTCCGGTGATGCTCAGCTCCGCGCCGCTGCGGAAGGCCTATCCAGCGTGGCGTCGGCCCGTGCGAACGAGCGAATCTCTGCGGCGGCCGTATTCTTTGAGCTATGAGCACTGGCGCCAGCGAGATGGTTACCGTTCCTCGTGCGGACCTGGACGCGATGAAGGCCGAGTTGCGTCGGCTGCGCCGCGAGGTCGGTCGGGCGGAAGCGTTGGCCGCGATCAGGGCAGACCCTGGTCCCGGCCCCGCCGACACGGCGCGCGTCTTTACCCGCGAGGAGCTTGCCGAGGCGTGGGGAATAGGTGGCTGATCGGGAGGTTCGCTTCCCCGAGGGCGCGTGGCGCCAGCTTTAAGCCCTTCCGCAGGAGCTGCGCTGGGCCGTGCAGCGAGCTGTCTTTCACCGCTCGGCCGGCATAGCAGCCGAGCCTGCTGAGGACGTCAGCGTCGGTGTCAGTCGCGACGGCCCAGAACTTCGTGTTCGGGCTGCGGTCGTTCTTGCGCTCTTGCCTCCTGTCACTGCCGCTGACACCTCGGGCCGAGGTGATCTCCGCCGGCCCGGCCAGGAACCGGGGGCCTGGCCCAGGTAGCCGGCAACGGTTCCGGCGGCCAGGCCGCGCTCGGGCCAGCAGACTTCCAGCGGACCCACCGGTTCCGGCACACCAGGCTCCTGAATGCCGGCGTCCCGATCCACGTCGTGCTCCTGCGGTTCCGCAAGCTGACCGCTGACGCCCGCGAACTGCAGATCAGCGCCGGTGAGCTTTACGACATGCTGCAGCCGGACCAGCGGACCGACCGGATCCTGCCCAACGGCTGGTGCCTGCTGCCGCCCCGCCAGTCCTGCGACCGCGGCAACGCCTGCCTGACGTGTGACAAGTTCACCACCGACGCCAGCTTCCTGCCCGAGCTGCGGCAGCAGAAAGGCAAGACCCTGCACCTGATCGGCCAGCGGCAGCAAGCGTTCTGCGACCGCACCGGCACGCCCATGAGCGAGGACAACGTCTGGCTGCAGGGCCGCCGCCGCGAAGCCGCCTCGCTGGCGGCCATCATCACCACGCTGGAGCACAACCCGCAGCCGGACGCAGAGCATGACCCGGCGGCTCAGCCTGGCGATCTCGCGCAGCGGGCAGTCCGCGGTGCAGGCGTGACCGCCGGCACAGCCCAGATCGACGGCCGCGCCGGCTCGCAGAACGGAGTACTGGCATGACTACTGCCAGGCCTGGCAACCTGGCCAGCTTGCAGAAAGCCGCCGCCGCGCGCACCGCCGCCACGGCCGCCCGCGCCGAGGCGGCACCCGATCAGATGCTCCGCACGGGGCAGCCGGTCACCTTCCGCGGCCTCGCCGCAGCCGGCCGTATCGCTGGACTGGGGTACCTCTACGGCAACTCCGGCATCCGGCAGCGTGTCGAGCAGCTGCGCGGACACCCACAGACTCACCCGGCCCAGCGCCGCGGCGCCGGCCCGGACCAGCCCGCCAGCATCATCGCCGCGCTCACCGGAGAGCTCACCCAGCTCAAGCGCCGTCACCGCGAGGAGGTCGTCGGCCTGCAGCACGCTCTCGAGGCCGCCCGGGGCGAGAACCTGATGCTGCGGCGCAGTCTCGGCCGGCTGCCGCAAACGCCGGGCACCCCCGGGCACTGACACACAGCCCGCGCCTCGCCTGACAGCTACCGTCGCGGACACGTCCGCCACAGCTCCACCTCGGCAAAGTCCAATTTCGGCTATTTTGAACCCCGGGATAACGCCGATAGATTCCATCGCCACATCCGTGACGCCGAGCCCGGCCAGCCACGCCGCCATCTGCTGCAGCGGCCGCCAGAACGTCGCGCACCGTTTTACCTGCAGCGCTCGCTCGCCGGGCCGTTCGCCCGGCAGCCGGACCGCAACCCAGATGATCTTCTTGTGCACGTCGATCCCGGCGGCGCGCGGATGGACGATATCCATCGCCACCTCCTGCTCGGCCCCCGATACTGGATAAGGGCACGCCGCCCGCGGAGTCCGCAGCAAGATCGAGACCCTATAACACGCGCTCGCAGCAGCAATCCGGGGTACCCACCGGGCAGGCTCCAGCGTCAGTCTTAGATACAGGCACGCAGCGCCAAGCAAGGACCACGTCAGCGGGCGGCGCAGCCCCAAGTTTCATCCATCCGCGGGCGTCACGTCAGTGACATGAAGTCTTAGATCAAGCGCGGCTCCGCTGCGCTCCGCCGCGTGGCGCGCTCCGCGCCGCGCTCTGGCTTGAGGCCCCGCTCGCGCGGGCGCGCCGGGCTGTGACCCATTGGCCGGTCTTTACTCAGGGGCACCCGTCCCCGCCTTTCGATTCTCCGGCGTCAGCCGGAACCCGTCGAGGGCGCTGCGCGTCGCCTGCGGCCACCTTCGACCGAACCCGGCGGCTGAGAGTCGCCGGTCAAGGGCACCTGGGGAGACGGGCAGCTCCGGAGAGGCCTAGTCGAATCCCTGTGCGCTTTGAGGGCTGCTGTCATACAACTGCGGTGGCCGGAAGCTTTAGATGATGTGAGGTCAGGCAGATAGCGGGAGGTGCTGGGCTGTGGACGCTCCGGCTCCTGAGCCAGTGGCGATGCCCGCTTCGCCAGCACCTGGCAGGGATTCCGCAGCCGCCTTTGAAACGTTCTTCCGCGAGGTGGAGCCAAAGCTGAGGCGAGCCCTGGTCGCTGCATACGGTCCCGATCTCGGTCGCGAGGCCACAGCGGAGGCCCTCGCCTACGCGTGGGAACACTGGGGACGGCTCTCACAGATGACCAACCTGCCGGGCTATCTGTTCCGAGTGGGTCAGACACGCGGGACCAGGAGCAAACGCCAGCCGGTTCTGCACGGCAGGCCGTCGTGGCCGGACTATCAATTCGAGCCCGGTCTGCCACCGGCACTCGCACAGCTTTCCGAACGGCAACGGCTAGCCGTAATCCTGGTGCATGGCTATGGCTACACGCTGCAGGAAGTCGCTGACCTGACCGGCCTTCACAAAGGGTCCGTCCAGGCCCACGCAGCACGCGGCCTGGCACGACTGCGGGCCGCCCTCACGCCACAGAGGAGCGAAAGTGGACAATAATCTCACCGGCCAGATCCAGGACTACCTTGAATCCGCAGCCCCGCCGATCCCGCTGACCAGCATCACCAGACCCTCCGCAGCACATCACCCGGCCACGCTCCGTGCCGCCATCCGGCGGCAGGCGAAGCCCCGGCGGGTAATCGCCCTAGCCGCAGCCGCGACTGCAGCAGCCGCAGTGACAGTAGGCATCACCCTGACCATCAGCAGCCACGCCCAGCCCCTTTCCGGCAGCACTGCGCTGACCGCGGCCATGGTTCAGCACGTCGAAACCGCATCCCAGGCAGCCATCGCGCCCGCCGGCCACATGCTGGTGTCCTTCTCCGTCGGCCTGATGAACCACTCAGACACCAGCTCGGGATCAACCGACTACACCTACTCGGGGCAGGACTTCAACGCGATCGAGCACCTCCCGACATCGAAGATCAACTCCCAAAGACAGACGCTCACCATCCGCCAGGTCAACGGTCGGCTTTATATCTTCGGCCCGGCTCCACGACAGTGGTACCGCCTCCGCGCTCAGACCGGAACGAGCCGGAATGTCCCGGACCCGCGTAAGCTACTCACCGCGCTCCGCCCGGACGCCGGATTCAAGGACATCGGATCCCAGGTCATCGACGGCGCCACGACAACGATCCTGCGGGCAACACGGCTCGGCAGACTGCCAGCCAGCACCCTTTCAGCACTGACCTTCGTCCTTAGCATGGGACCCGAATCGCTAACGCAGTTCGATGTCTGGGTTGATGGCCACGGCGTCGTCCGGCAGATGAAGATCATCCATCAAGGCCGTAGTGCGCAAGGCATCGTCATCGAGACTCAGACGATCCGATTCCTCAACATCGGCCAACCGGAGACGATCACAGCGCCGCCCAGCTATTCGAGCAAGACACCCTGAACAAGCGGAGTCTCGCTCGCAGCTTAAACCTGATCATGATCCGGAACAGAGGCGGAACCGTTGCCATGCAGGATGCCAGGCATGCCATGCCCAACCAGGTCACGGCACCGAATCCGTAGCTCGCGGTAGCGACCTCCAGAGCCGTTCCCTCATCGTCCACGGCGGCCGCCCTAACTCCTTGCAGCCGGGCTATTAGCAGGCCATTAGCTGGAGTAAAACGCGCGCTCTCAGGGTCACTCACGGATTGCCCGCTCAGCTGGTCAGGCCGCATGAACGCGCGGACGGCACAGATTCCCAAGCTGATAGTGCGAGAGCCCCATTTCTCATCTCTCGCCGAATCGGCCGACGGGGCTTACCAGTATCTGCGGGCCGTACTTGCCGCCGCATGCCAGAACGTGCCCGGTCGATACTGGCGCAGCATTCGTTACCTGTTTGTCCGGCAAGACAGCGCGGACAAAGGAGAATGCAACGCAGACGTGGGCGGACGCTGGGCCGGGGTGGTCGGTGAAGCTCAGCCCGAACTCACCCGCCGCCCTGGGCTTGAGCAGCACCTCGGATACGGCAGTCGGCTCTTTCGGGCCTGCCTCGCCATGGCCAGTCTTGGCGTGGACACGTTGCCGGTCGGCGTCCTGCAGCCGGACGGCCGGGTAACCAGCGAGCGTGCACGAGGATTCCGAGACGTTAGTGACGGAGAACATGACGACCTCGGTTCCGAGCAGTCCCTGTACCTTCCCAACGCCCAGACGGACCTGTCCAGCGCGGCAGGGCGCAAACGCTGGAGGCGACTGCTGCATGGCGCCCTGAGCCGATGCCCCGCCGGGGCTAACCGCCGCGACAGCGCCCACGCGGTCGCAGCCGCTAATCGTCAGCCCGGCGGCTCCGGCGGCTCCGGCGGCCAGCGTCGCAGCCACTAGTATCCAGCGTTTCATCTGGTCAGCTTCTCCGGCGCCTGATCAATCTGAAAGTGGTCATCCACCCTCAGACTGCAACCAGCCGGACTCGGTTGCGGCGCGCGAATCTCAAAGCCCTGACGATCCTGGCGACGCTCAGACCCCATGGCATGAGGCTGCGATCGTGGCCTGCCCTCTGCCGCCCCGCTTCCGGGTCCTCGGTCGCATACGCTCCCTGCGGTCCGGGTCGGCTTGCCACCAATTTTCTCGGCGCGCGAAACACGGCGAAACGCCTTCCTGGCGCGGCGGGCGTTTCGACCGTCGCCGCGCAGGCCAGAAGCGATCCGCCGGTGCTGGAGCCGACTCCCTGTAAACCGTCGGCCCTCAGGGCTCGCGCCTGCCGCGTGACCTTCGTCGTGCCAGCAGTGACATTGTCGTTGGGACATGATCTTGGTTACGGCCGCTACAAGGAGAACGGGGAGGACCAGCGCACGAATGCGCTAGGCCGCCAAGCCCGGTCTTATGCTGGCGGTACCTGATCGTCGGCGGCAGCGCCGGGTCCGGCGATCATTAGGCAGCGGGATGTTGAGGTTGGCGATGAACGACGTCGGTATCGTACTGCTGTCGGTTCGTGCCGAGGCCCGGCAGCTGGTCGCCGCGGACTATGCCGTGATGGACGGGATGATCGAGCACACGGCAGGCTCCAAGGCGGAGGCAGTACGGTCAGTCGCGTCAGCCCTGGATCGTCTGACTGCGGAGCTGGGTGCTTTTGGCGGAGTGCCGTTCGACCAGACCGCACAACGCCGCCCGCTGACTTGGTCGGCGCATTCCTCCAGCACCCGTGAGGAGCGCTACCACGACAAGGAAACGCGGCGGGTGGAGCTGACCGGGCAGGTGACCGCCACAGTGACGCTGCGGGTGACCGTACGTGACCTGGACGTGCTGGATGCTCTCAGCGCAGTGCTGGCGGCTCGTCAGGATCTGCACGTCCACTCGGTGACCTGGCACGTTGACTGGGACAATCCTGCGTGGGCCCAAGTCCGCGCGGCGGCGATCCGGACCGCCATCGGTAAGGCTCGTGATTACGCCGCTGCGCTGGGCGCCACCGTGCAGGAGGTGGAACACGTGGCCGACGCCGGGCTGCTCGGCGGCGACGCTGCCGGATACGACCTGCGGAAGGTGCCGCAGGTGGCACGGGCCGCCAGCGGGAGCGCGAATGCCGGGGAGCCGGGGACACCGGCGCTGAATCCGGTTCCGCTGGAACTCGTCGCCACCATTGACGCTCGCGTCCGCTCGACCGGGGCGTCCCTGCCGGAGACATAACGCGCGACTGAATCCGGTCGGGTCGCTTTGCATGTGCCCAAAATGCATACCGGACGGCAGGCGCCGCGCCTCAAGCATGCATCAGTGTCGCGCATCTGTGACAGCTTCAATGGCACGCCCTCCGGGCGCGCGCCAGGCCAGGCCGAGCCCGGCCGAGGCCGGAATAGACGCAATCGTCCGGACAAGATCGTCGTGCCATTAGTCAGGGTGATCAAGGGTCAGCCGCGGGTACTCCTTGCCTCCGGAATCGGCAGGTCAGCGCCTCTATCGGCCCGTAACCGTACCGCTTCCCAAGCTGATAGTGCGAGTTCGATTCTCGTCACCCGCTCCACCACGACAACCCACAGATCAACCGCCGCTTCCGGCATGGTCGCCCGAGTCTCCTGCCGACCTCTTCGTGGCTCGGCGTGCCCGTTGCGTGCCCGATCGCCTGCTATCGGGCTCGTAGGCAGACCGTTTCAGCTCCCGCCGGGCCATGCGGTCCAGGTTCGCGGCGAACTGCCGGTCGCGGTCGTCTCTGGCATGCAGATAGACCATCGCGGCCCGAGCCGAAGAGTGACCCATGCGGCTCATCACCGGCAAAAGGCACCTACCGGCTCAACACGCCCACGCCGCCGCTATCCTCGACAACCGACCCCGACCCTTAACTACGCGGCATTGTGACGCAATCGGCTGTGCCGGCCCATGACCCGGCGCCCGCTCACTCGGAACCTGGCACCTGCGAGGAAGACGGGAAAGAAGGGGTCGGCGGTCTTGGCTGTTGTTCAGCGGAGCCCGCCAACTTGCCAGGATCGGGGTAGCCATCGCGCTCGTCGTGGACCGGAGCCTGCGTCAGCAGAGCATCGTGCGGGTCATGCAGGACCACCGTGCCGACAAGGTAGTCGCCTACCGACGTCCGGGCCGGATCGATTAGCAAGATGAAAACGCCCACCAGCAGCTCACCGTTGAGGAGCAGGCCGCTGGCCTGGCGCAGCGCCATCTGGCCCCGGCTCGCCGGGCGGCCCGTTCCCGGCCGCCAGCAACGCAGGCCGAGCAGCCGCTGCGCTGGCGTCTGACCCCGACCCCAGGCCACCAAGCTCCAGATGATGTAGCCAATTCCGAGGGTGACGATAAACAGCAGAACCGCCACGCTATAGGCCGCGACCACCCGCCCGACGCTGCGGGGCTGCACGCCCTGCGGCAAGACCAGGCCGGACTGGTGATCGAAGTACATCCCCAGGGGGACCGGCGGCGGCGCGTTCTGCTCGTAGCCGCGCCTAATCGCCTCCGCGTCCTGGGCCGGGTACGGTGTCATCGCGCCTCATTCCCGGTGCTTCGGCCTCAACGATAATCCTAGTCCCGATGATGGTCAGCGGCCGTGCGCCAGGGCGGCAGGCCCGACACAGAGCTGGTTACTCAGGCGCACGCCTGACAGTCTGGGCTTCATGCCTGTTCTCCGCGTTCGCGGCGTTGCGCTGCCCGGCGGTGAACCTGTGGACCTGTACGCCCACGGGGATCGATGGACCGCCGACCCGGTCGCGGATGCAGAGCTGGTGGCTGAGGGCTGGCTGCTACCGGGCCTGGTTGATGCGCATACCCATCCCGGCGCGGACGGGCCGGGCAAACCACTGGGGGAATCGCTGCTGCGCGAGGACTTGCGCCAGCATGTGGCAGCGGGCGTCACGATGATCCGCGCGCCGGGCCTGGCAGGGGACCCGCCAGCCTGGTTCGGCCGTGACGGCGACGTCCCGCGTGCGGTGCACGCCGGGCCGTGGATCGCTCAGCATGGCCAGTTCTTCGACGGATGGGGACGGCGGGCCGATCACGCGGAGCTGGCGGGGCTGGCCGCGGCGCAGGCGGCGCGGACCGGCTGGGCCAAGGTGATCGCTGACTGGCTGCCCGGGGATGACCCGCTGCCGGTCGGCGTCCTTCGCCAGGTCGTGACCGCGGTGCACGCCGTTGGCGGGCGGGTCGCGGTGCATTCCCAGCATGCGGCGGGCGGGGCGGCGGCGGTCGAGGCGCAGGTGGATTCGCTGGAGCATGGGATGTGCCTGGACCCAGGCCTGCTACCACAGATGGCCGCCCAAGGCACCGCGCTGACACCCACGCTGTCGGTGATCTCCGCATCGCTCGCATCGGTGCGCCAGCACCCCGACGGGCCGCGCAAGGACTGGTACCTGGGCGGGGCGACGGTACATGGCCAGCTCGCCGCCGCGGCCGCCGAAGCAGGCGTCACCATCCTTGCGGGCACCGACTCACGGCCCTGCGGCCGGGTCGTCGACGAGATCCGCGCCCTGGTCGCGGCAGGAGTGCCGCCTCACGATGCGATCGGGGCTGCTTCCTGGGCTGCCAGGTCCTACCTGGGACTGGCCGGGCTCACCGAAGGAGCACCAGCCGATGCCGTGGTCTACGACGCTGACCCCCGCCTCGATCTCAGCCAGCTAGCAACCCCCCGCACGGTCGTGCTACGCGGCAAGATCAGATACCGCCGATCCTGATGATCGGCTACAAGGAGGACGGGCGAGGAGCAGGTCACGATGGGCGGGCCGGACACTGGTTCGCGGTGCAATCCCAAGCTGGAGAGCTGCACGCGCTCGGCCCCTTACCCGTCAGGCCTTGCTCTTGGTGCGATGAGCGGCGGACGTGACCCGGCTCTGGCAGCGCGTGGAGCAGAACCGCTTTCCGAGGTTGCGCGAGGTGTCGATGTAGACCCGGTCGCAGGGGTCGGCCTGGCAGACGCCAAGGCGGCCTGCGAGGTCGGAGCCGATGGCCATTCCGAGGCCGGCCGCGATGCCTGCGCCCCAGCCGGTAACGATACCGGCGTCGCTGCCGTGAAAGTGAAGGGCCCAGCCGCCTCCGCGCGCAAGGTCGAGGCGGGGAGCCGCGCCGAATTCCTGGAGCAGGCCGTTGACTATGCCGGCGGCGCGGGCCACGTCGCCGGATGAGGTTGCCGTAAAAACCTCGCGGACTCGTCCTGCGAGGTCCGTTAGCGCCGTCGCCTGCTCTTCGGTGAGTACAGGCCGGTAGTCGTCGCGCTCGAGCACCGCACGGACTGCGTTAGCCCGGTAGCCGACCGGCGGCGGCTCTACTGGCCGGGTACCGTCGTGCCCCGCTGTCAGCGCGTTCACCAGACGGCAGGCGACGTCAGTGACTACCCACAAGTGATTGTTGAAATGTATTTGACCAGTCATTCGGCCGTCGAGTACCGTCGCCTCCATGACGGCTATTATGCCATTCGCCAGTCACGAAGGCCGCAGCTGGCCGCGTCCGGTACGGGCGCTCGTGCTGGCCCGTGCCGTCAATCAGCTCGGCGCCTTCGCGATTTCGTTCCTGGCCGTCGTGCTCGTCCACGTCTACGGCGTCTCGCTCATCACCGCCGGGTGGGTGGTCGCACTCTTTGGCGTTGCCACGGTTCCATCGCGGCTGGCCGGCGGGCGGATGACTAACCGCTTCGGGCGACGCCCCACGATCGTGCTCGGGCTGCTCGGCTGCAGCGTCGCCCTGCTCGTCATTGCCGTCTCGCCGGGTGTCAGCGGAGCGGCGGCGGGAGCCGCGCTGCTCGGTCTCGCCTTCGAGATCTACGAGCCGCCCAGCCAGGCGCTGCTGGCCGCGATGGTCGCGCCTGAGCGGCGTCCACAGGCCTTCGGGTTGCTCGGTGCCGCGCTAGCCGCCGCCGGCGTAGGCGCGGGGATCCTCGCGGCGCTGCTCGGGGGTGTCAGCCTGCGGCTGCTCTTCGTCGCCGACTCCGTCACCTGCGTGGCAGCGGCAGCATTGATCCTGCTGTGGGTGCACGAACCATCCGCGACGCGGCCGGCCACGACGGGCGGCAGCCCGTGGCAGGACGGGCGCCTGCTGATGATGCTCGGCGTCGGTACGGGTCTCGCCTTCGCCTGGAACCTCTCGGTCACCGCACTTCCGCTGACGGTTGCCGCGCGCGGCCTCGGCCCGGCGGAAACCGGCTGGCTTCTCGCCGTCGAGGCTGCCGTCACAATCGCCGGCCAGCGATTCCTGCGAGGCGCCGCGACACGGCCGTTCTTCCTGATGGCGACCGGGCTCGCGATCGTTGCCGCGGGATTCGCCGTTGTCGCCTTCGCGGACGTGATGCCGCTGCTCTGCGTCGGTGCCGCCGCCATGGGGCTAGGCCAGGTTTTCCTGCTCGGACCTCCGTATGCCGTTGTGGCCGGCCTTGCGGATGAGGTCTCCCGCGCCAGATACCTGGCCGCGTATGGCATTTGCTGGGGCATCGCCCAGACCCTCGGCCCAATTGCCTGGACTCACCTGCTGTCCGTCGGCGTACCCGTCGCCTGGCTCACCGGCGCTGCCCTCTGCGTTCTGCTGGCCGTTCTCGTCCCGTTCGCCGGCCGGGCCATAAACCTGGCCGGGGCTGCCCGGCCGTGACTCAGAACAAGCTAGTCGTGCGCGCTCGGTTTAGGCTGGCGGTTTGAGCCTCGACATTCCTGACCAGGTCCGCAGGACGGTCATAGCTGACGGGAACGAATCCTGGCTGGACGAGGTGCCAGGAGTGGTCGGCTCGCTGGCCCGGGAGTGGTCTTTGATGATCGGGTCCAGCTTCGCGGGCGGTCACGCCGCCCTGGTCGTCGGGGTGACGCTGGCTGACGGAACTCCGGCGGTCCTCAAGATCGGCGTGCCAGGCCGGGACGTCGGGCAGGAGGCTATGGCGCTGCGCCTGGCCAACGGAGGGGGATGCGCCAGGCTGCTGGGCGAAGACGTGGGTCGGCAGGCCCTTCTGCTGGAGCGCCTTGGGGCTCCGATGCACGACATCGTGGCCGACCCTGTCAGCCGCCACCACTTGCTGTGCGAAGCGGCGGTTCGCCTGTGGCGTCCGGTCGGTCCCGACATTGACCTTCCGACCGGCGCGAAGCTGGCCGAGCAGTACGCCGATCGGCTGCCGAGACTATGGGAGCAGGCGGGGCGACCGTGTTCGCCGGCCACTGTGGCGGACGCGCAGGATTGCATGAATCATCGTCGCCTTGCCTACGACGACCGGTCCGCGGTTCTCGTCCACGGTGATATTCATGAGATGAACGCCCTGCAGGCGAGTGACGGCAGTTACAAGCTCATCGATCCAGCCGGGCTGCGGGCTGAGCCGGCGTGCGATCTCGGCACCATCCTGCGTTGCACCCCGGACTTCGGCGATGACCTCCGGGCCCGGACTGAGCGGCTGGCCGCTCGCACGGGCGTGGATGCCACCGCCATCTGGGAATGGGGAACCATCCACCGAGTCGTCAGCGGCGTCTACGCCTGCAGTATTGGCTTTCAGCCCTTCGGCGATCTGCTGCTGGCCGAAGCGGATCGCCTCACGGCTAAGGCCGGTGAAGCAGTGACCTGAGGATGTCTTGTATCGCGTCGAAGCTGGCGCCCGGTCCGTCGGAACTGGTCAGTTCGACCGCTTCCATGCCCCTGGCGGGATAGTGGTCGCGACCAGCTTTGTCACGGAATGCCAGCCGCATCGTCAGCGTCGTCACGCCGTTGGTTTCGTGCAGCTGCCAGGTCTCGACCGCCTCCGCGTCCGGCCAGCCGCCGAACAGCCAGGTCTCGACTGTCCGCACCGGCGGCTCAACCTCCAGGTAGGTGCCGCGGAAGGCGCACGTGGTTCCGTCTTCGGTCACGAAGGAGTAGTGGTAGTTTCCCCCGACGCGCAGGTCGATCGAGCACTCCGTCATCTGGTCAGGGGGTGTAGCGCCCCATCTGCTCACATGCTCGGGCTTCGTCACTACGTCGAAGAGCAGAGCGATCGGAGCGTCGAAGTCCCGGCTGATCAGGACCTCGAGCTCGTTCGGGAACTCCATCCGTGCCGATCCGTGCTTACCAGGTGCCACTGCTGTTCTCCCTTGAACCCGATGAACCCGATGAACCCGATGAATCCGCGTACTCGCTCCGGAACCGTGAGGCACGAACCGGTCGCGGCGTGCCTTGGATCAAACGTCCGGGCCAGGCTGGAACACGCGGACCTCTTGAGCACAGCGGCAGGCAACAGCGATCTTGGCAGCCCACATCAGCGCCTCCTCGCGTGAGGGCACCTCGACGACTGTGAGCCCGCCGATGACCTCTTTGGTCTCCGGGTAAGGGCCGTCGGTGACCATCCCGTCGGTGGCCACGATGCTTGCCTGCTCGCTTTCCAGCCCGCCGGCGAACACATACACGCCGGCGTCCCTGGCTTCCTGGATCACCGCGAGCGCAGCCTTGCCCACGGCGGGCCCTTCCTCGTCGGGGATGTGGTCCATCGCATGGGCACCGAACGAAATCAGGTACTGCGTCATGGCGTGGCCTCCTTGTCCAGGCGGCTCCTCCGGCTGCCTCTCACCTTCGCTACGAATGCCTCACTCCCGGACCGACACTCTGCGAGAAAAACTTACGTGACCCCGCCGCTAGTGGTCGATCGTCTTGCGGGCGACGGCGCCGCCGGGCTCGCGGCTCCGCGTGCCCGTTGCGCTGGTTCGCGCGCTGCGGTAGCCAGCAGCCCGCTGAGGACGCGGCTGATGAGCGCCGTGAACTGATCGGCGGGCTCGGCCGGAGTGACGGCCGTCCCAAGCAGCGCCGCAAGCTGCGGGTGACGTCCCGCCTCGGCCACCTGCTGGAGATAGACGGCCTGGCGCTGCCGCAGGCCCGGATCGGCCGCGGCCTGGTTCTGGACGATGGTGGCGGTGATGGCCATCAGGATCCCGAAGACTTCGAGCTTGGCTGGCGGATCGGCAGGATGGTCTGCCAGCACGTTGAGGACGTGCTCGACCAGGTCGACGCCGTGCGGGCCGAGCGCGGGCCTGGTGATGACCAGGGCGGGCAGCCACGGGTGCCGCAGCATGATCGCGCGTGCCTGGCCCGCTATGCCGACGAGGTCGGCGAGCCAGTCCCCGCTGGGCGCGGCGAGGTCGTACTCCGCCCCGGTCGCGTCGGCCATCAAGTCCAGCAGGTCGTCGCGGGTGGCGACATAGCGGTAGAGCGACGCGGCGCCGGTGCCGAGTTCTGCGGCGACGCGGCGCATCGACACCGCGTCCAGGCCCTCCTGGTCGGCGACCTTAATCGCGGCGGCAGTGACCTGAGCGCGGCTGCGCTCGGCCGGGCGCCCCGACTTTGCGTGCTCGGGTCGCATCCAGATCACGGTCTGACGGTCGGCCACTGGAAGCCTCCCGGCTGTTTGCGAGCGATGTGCCCGAACTCAGATCTTAGTTCGCGAACGTTGTTCGCGAACTAAGGAGGACAGTAATGCCGGAGGCAGCAGCAGGCTCGGCGACGCGGTACGCGCTGAACGGCGACATACGGATCGCTTACGAGGATGTCGGGGCTGTCGGCGGGGATCCGCTGCTGCTGGTGATGGGCCTGGGCGCTTCGCGGTTCTGGTGGCCGCGGGGTTTCACCGCTGCTCTGACCAGCCAGAACTTCCACGTCGTGATCTTTGACCTGCGCGATGGCGGCGAGTCCACTCACCTGGACAGCGCCGGAGGCGGCAATCCGATCGCCGCGCAGTTCCGCCGCGCCAGCTCTGCCTACACCGCCGAGGACATGACCGACGACGCCATCGCGGTACTCGACGCCATCGGCTGGGAGAGCGCCCACGTCTATGGTCACTCGCTGGGCGGGGTGCTCGCCCAGCGCATCGCGCTGCGTCACCCCGGCCGGGTGCGCAGCCTCACCTCATGCTCGTCCCTTCCCAGCGATGCCACCGGCATCCGCGGGCTGCGCTACGTCCGTCCCGGCTTTCTCGCGCGGATGGCACGGATGCGATTCCCCGATGGCCGGGACGGGGACATCGCCTTCGGCCTGGCCGTCTACCGGGCGATCGCGGCACCCGGCTACCCGCTCGATGAGGCCACCGCCCGCGAATGCATCGACCGGGACCTGGCGCACGGCGGGCTCAGCTTCCGCGACGCCTCCGCGCAGACACGGCAGAACACCGCCACCTGGCACGGCGGGAACCTGTCCGGCCTGCGCGTGCCTGCCCTGGTCATGCACGGCGAGGACGACCAGGTCCTGCGGCCAGCCGCGGCACGGCGAACCGCCGCCGCGATCAACGGTGCCCGGCTCCGCATCTTCCCCGGTCTCGGCCACTACCTGCCCAGGGAACTGTGGCCAGTCGTCGCCGGCGAAATCCGCGAGCTCAGCAATCGTGCCCAGCCACCTGCTGGCACACAGAACGCGGAACCGGCTACGGTCGACGCGATCCAGTTCCCGGCGGACGGACGGACGGAGACAGATGCCTGACGACACAACCCCGTTCGCGCTCGTGGTGCGGTTCACGGTGCGGCCAGGATCCGAAGGGGCATTCGACCGGCTCACGGAGGAGACCGCGTCCGGTATCCGCGAGCGCGAGTACGACACCCTGATCTACGCCTGCCACCGGGTCGAGGACCAGCCGCGGCAGCGGATTTTCTACGAGCTGTACCGCAATCGCGCCGCGTTCGCGCGGCACGAGGAGCACGAGCATGTCCGCCGCTTCCTTGAGCAGCGGGCTCCGCTGCTGGAATCCACCGAGGTCGACTTCCTGACCCTGCAGGACGGCAAAACACCACCAGGGTTCCAGCTGGACGCCATCGCCGCAGGCACGCAGAAGCGCATCGCGAGCCTGCAGCACCGGGCCGGCCTTGTCCGCGCGGTCCGGAAAGCTCTGGAGAACATGTATGCGGTCCAGGTGCTCGTCGAGGCCAGCGACTCACTGGAGACTGCCATCGCCGGCGTGATGGAGCTGCTGGACCTCGACCGCAGCCAGGCCCGCGCAGTGCTGGATGTGCAGCTGCTCAGGCTGTCCCGGCAGCCGAGGCAGGCCCTCAACGACGAGCACGCGCAGGCGATGGCCGAGCTGGCCGACCTGAATTCGATCCTGGCCTCGCCGGAGCGGCTGCGCGAGCTGGTCGGCACTGAGCGCGGCGCGGAGCTGGCCCGTTACGACGAGCGCCGCTGGGCCCGCACCGCTGATGAGGACTGGCCCGGTCCGCCCCTCGGCCGAGCGGCAGGCCGCGGTGCCTGACGACCGGCGAGGGCACGGGCCGGGTCTCGCGGGCAGGCCCGAGCTGGCGGACCTAGGCGACGTCGAGGACGCCATCCAGGCTGCCAGGCGCGAGTCAGCAGGTCAGACCCGGCCGCAGATTCGTCAACGGCTGACCGAGGAACTCGAGATCCGTGGCCTGATCCTGCCGCCGCCCGTCGTTGATGGTTTCGCGGACGAGATCGTCATGCTCACCGGAGGGCTCGCGGGGCGGGTGCAGTATCAGGCGTCCCGCGCAGGGCACGTCGCCCAGGGCGTTGTCTTCGGAGTGCAGGTGCTGCGGGCGGTGCGGAGGCACCTTCCGCTGCCGCTGATGGAATCCCGCGGCATGCGCGGCGTACGGCTGGACCCCCGGCACACGCGGGAAGAAGTCGGCATAGAGCCCGGCGGGCAGGCCATCCTGAACATCGACACCCGCAACCCGGTCAGCGTCTGGCTCGGCCTGCCCGATCCCGGCGATCATGACGGCCCCCGGACGACAGGGCCGACCGAGCCGGGCACGGACGCGCCGGTCCTCGTCTTTCTCGGGCACTACCGCATTGCCAGGCTCGGTCCGGAAGCCAGCCGGCTGTATCGTCCGGTGATCGACGATGCCCGTGCCTCAGGAGCCATCGTGGTGGTACCCGCCATGCGCGACCGCGCGGAGGACGGCTCGTGGCGGCTCTACGTCCCGTGGCCCCGGATCGCTAGCTGACCGGCCGGGATGAAGTGATCTCTGGATCACGTCCCGTGAGCAGGACTGGTGAAGATCAGCCGGATCGGCCGGGCGGACGATGATGTCATAACATCGACGGGAGCCGTGTGACCGGCTTTGAGTGAGAAGCCGAGATAGTAGTCAGTCACCGGGCCGTTGTCGCCTTGGCCTGCCGTCCGGCATGGGCTGAACGTGAAACCGGTATCGCCGTCGGGCAGCCGGTTGCCCGCGGTCCCGCTGAAGCCGTCCAGGAACCGGAAGTACCCGCGCGAACCTGCGGCGGGCCTGATGATCACCGTGGACCCGTCAGCGACTTCGACGATCATCACGCCGACGGTGGATGCACGGTGGCGCGCGATGCTGAGCCGATCGGCACCGGGGTAGTGCACGTATCCGGTTCGCCGGGCACCGACAAACCACAACGGGCCGGCCCGGAGACTCTGGGCCCGCCAGCCCGATGCCAGCTTGCCCCAGTTCGCGGAACCGCAGCCGAGCAGCAGCGTGCCGGGGGCGGCAGCCGGCGACGGAGCCACGGCAGCGGCCGCGATAGACGAGCGTGCCGGCCGGGAAGAGCTGCCGCCACTCGTCGCGATGACGATGGCTGCCGCGGCGATGACTCCGGCCGCCACGGCTCCAGTGACCCAGCGCACCGCGGGGCGCCGTAAAAACCTCGTCCGACCTGCGCTGATATCGTCCATCGGTCACACCTGGCTATCTCCGGGCCCTGTGCAGGCGAGGATATTCGACAGCGGCTTGCTTCACCCGGTCCCGCGCGAACTACGCGCGGAAAACGACAGGCAGTTGTCTCTTCGCCGGTCGCGAAACCCGCGGACACGGCCCCGTTCCGGGGCGATCGTGGACACCATGCCAGCGGATCTGGACGACCAGCGTGAGCCATCGGCAGCACCGAAAGAGCCGCATCAGCGCCGGCAGGTAGCGGAGTCGTTTGGCTCTGATGCCGAACGCTACGACCGGACGCGGCCGAGTTATCCCGGCGGCCTGGTGGACCGTATCGTTGCCGCCGCCCCCGGTGGCGGCGTTCTCGACGTCGGCTGCGGTACCGGGATAGCGGCCCGGCTGTTCCAGCAGGCCGGGTGCCGCGTGGTCGGGGTCGACCCGGATGCGCGGATGGCCGGCCTGGCCCGGCAGATCGGAATCGATGTCGAGGTTGCGAGATTCGAAGACTGGGACCCGGCAGGCCGGACCTTCGACGCGGTTGTCGCCGGGCAGGCCTGGCACTGGGTGGATCCGGTGGCGGGAGCGGCCAAGGCGGCCCGGGCGCTGCGCCCCGGCGGGCGGCTGGCCGTGTTCTGGAACGTCTTTCAGCCGCCGCGCGAGCTGGGCGAGGCCTTCGACGCTGTCAGCCGCCAGGTCCTGCCCGGCTCCGGCGGCTTCTGGGCGAAGCCAATGCTGGAGGTGTACGCGCCGGGGTTTGCCAGGGCGGCCGGCGGGATCCGCGCATCGGGCGCCTTCGGCGATCCGGAGCAGTGGCGCTTCGACTGGGACCGGCCCTACACCCGGGGCGAATGGCTGGAGCAGGTACCGACCTTCGGCGGCGTCAGCGAGCTGCCGCCGGCGAAGCTACAGGAAATACTGGCGGGAACGGGCTCTGTCATCGACGCGGCCGGGGGCAGCTTCACGATGCATTACTCCACTGTGGCCGTGACCGCGGCGCGGGCCAGCGCGCCTGCCCGGCCTGACAGCCGGGGCCGTTAGAGGTAGACCCGGCGAAGCCGCCAGGACAGGCCGGGCCGCCGTCAGCGCGACGCCCCGGCCCCTCGCCGGCTGCTACTTGCCGCGCAGGCCGATCGGGTTGCCGTCGGTGTCGGCCATGATGCAGACCCGCATTCCGGGTGCGACCTCGCGCGGTGCCGCGAGCTCAGTCGCGCCTGCATCCAGCAGGCTCTGCCGCGCGCCGTCCAGGTCGTCGACATCGGCATTGGCGACCGAACTCGGCGCGCCGACCCCTTGCGGAGCCAGGCTGACCTCGAACCCGTCGACGTTGAACCCGACGTAGTAAGGCTGGTCGGTGTGCGGCGCGCCGAACAGCGCGGTATAGACGGCCTTGGCTGCGTCCAGGTCGGATACCGGGACGACCAGGCTGCGGATCGTGGGACTCATCAATTCTTCCTCTCGGATACGGCGGTCACATCCGTGACCGCTGCGTCGTCATCAGGGTGACGCATCAGCCGAGCAGAATGTGACCGTGATGGACGACCCCAGCACCGTGATCTTCGAGGAGCAGCGCACTCGGCTGCGCGCTGTGGCCTACCGGCTGCTGGGCTCGGTGCACGAGGCCGACGATGCCGTCCAGGAGACCTGGCTGCGGCTGGAGCGCGCCGACGTCTCCGCTGTCGACAGCCTGCCTGCCTGGCTGACCACGGTAGTCTCCAGGATCTGCCTGGATCAGCTACGCCGCCGCTCGTCCCGGCAGGAGGAACTCGGCGTCGAGCCGGACGATGCCGTCGATCCGGGCTCAGATCCCGCCATGGAGGCCGAGCACGCCGAGGCGGTCGGCCACGCTCTGATGGTGGTGCTCGACACGCTCGCCCCGGCCGAGCGGCTGGCCTTCTGCCTGCATGACCTCTTCGGGCTGTCCTTCGATGAGATCGCGCCGATGCTCTGCCGCAGCGCCGCTGGCTGCCGGCAACTGGCCAGCCGGGCCCGCCGGAGGGTACGCGGGCAGGGCGACTCGGTTGAGTTTGACCGGAACCGGCAGCGCGAGGTGGTCGCGGCGTTCCTCGACGCCTCCCGCAACGGCCGGTTTGACCGGCTGCTGGCGCTGCTGCATCCGCACGCCGTGATGACGTCCGACACGGCCGCCACGGCGATGGGCTCTCCCGCCCTGATCTCCGGCGCCGGCGCGGTCGCCCGGATGCTGTCCGGGCGCGCCCGGGCCGCGCGTCTGGGTGAGCTCGACGGCTTTGCCGCCGCGACCTGGTCGAAGGGCGGCGAGCTGAAGGTCGTCTTCGCGTTTACCGTCGAGGACGGACTGATCAGCGAGATTGAGCTCCTGGCGGCCGACCTGGACCGTCTGGACGTCGTCCGCGGATAGGCGACCTGCCCGTTACGATCTAGGTGCATGACCTTCTCCGCCGTGCCCGCTGACCCGGACATCGTCTTCCAGGCTGCTTCCGTGGACCTCATCCGCGACGGCAAGCTGCTGCTCGATGAGGTGAGCGTGACCATCAGGGCCGGCGAGCACTGGGCCCTGCTCGGGCCGAACGGCGCCGGCAAGAGCACGCTGCTGCAGATCATGGCCACCTACTCGCACCCGAGCCGGGGACACGCCGACGTTCTCGGCTACCGGCTCGGCCGGGTGAACGTGTTCACCCTCCGGCCGTGGATCGGGCACGTGAGCACGCATCACCCGGTGGATCCGCAGCGGACGGTTCGCGAGGTGGTGCTGACCGGCGCGACCGGCACTGTCCAGCTCGTCCCGCGCCGCGAGAGCAGCGCAGCCGAGCTTGCGCATGCGGCTGCCCTGACCGAGCTGATGGGACTGGCCGGCCGCGCCGACGCGCCGTGGCGGGTGCTGTCCCAGGGAGAGCGCAGCCGGACGCTGATCGCCAGGGCGCTGATGGCGGATCCGCGCCTGCTGCTGCTCGACGAGCCTGCCGCCGGCCTTGACGTTGCCGGCCGCGAGCAGCTCCTCGCCAGCGTGGATGACCTGCGGCGCAGGCAGCCGGATCTTGCCTCCGTGCTCGTGACCCATCATCTGGAAGAGCTTCCCGTCAGCACGACGCACGCGCTGCTGCTCCGCGACGGACGGGTACTGGCGGCCGGTACGGCCGCCGACGTGCTGACCACTGATCTGGTCACGGCTTGCTTCGGCCACCCGGTCGCCGTCACCCGGCATGCTGGCCGCTGGGCAGCGGTGGCGGTGCAACGGGCGGCTTGTCCCTGACGCGCATTCGCTGCACGAGCGCTGCCCGGGGGCGCTAGCTATCGGCCTGGAGTAGCGTGGCCGCCAAGCTACTCGCCGGGATCGGGCGGCCGCGATGGGCGGAGCGCGCACCCGGGCTGACGGCCGCCGCTCCCGGCGAACCTGCTCGGCGCGGCCGCAACCACCGCGACCGCAACGGCTGGCCGGCGAGCCCGAGCCGGTCGAGCAGCCACCTCGGCGGGCATGTCGAGCCCGCCAGCGCGGGTCCTGCCGCTCCAGCCCGACTCGGCTTGCCAGGCTGCGGCGAGCCCGTCCAGCTGGCCGGGAATCCTCGTGCGCCAGCCTGCCGCGAGCCGCGAGCCATCCGGCGACAACTCTGCCTACTCTGCTCGTAGCCGGCGTCAGGTCTGGTACGTCCTGCCTCCCTCCGCAGAAATCACTCCGAGAGCGGCATCCTGCTGCTGGCCGTTCGCGCGGCGGCACCGGTTACCGCCGGGCGCGCCGGCGGGTGAGCCCGTAGCCGCGCCAGCGGGATAAAACCCCCCGCAGCGTGCGGCCGGCAACCCGGATGGCCGGACTAGTCGCGCTCCCGGATCTGATCGGCTACCTCCGGGCCGGGTTTGCGGATCAGGACCGCCATCGCGACGAGCGCGACGGCCGCGAGCGCGCTGACGGCGAGGAACGCGACCGCGTACCCGTGATCGGAAGCCGTGCGCGCGGCCAGCAGGTAGTTGTCGAGCGAGCGAGGGAAGCTGGCCGGCCTGAGGCCGGACTGCTCGGCTGACTGCAGGTCGTTGCGCAGGGTGCTCAGCTGGCCCGGCGTGGCGTGCGGGAACGGGCTCTGATCAATGATCGCGACCAGCTGGTTGAGGTAGGTGCTGTGGAAGAGCAAATACAGGCCTGCGATTCCGATGGCACCGCCGAATTGCTCAGCCGTGGCCGAGACGCCGGACGCCTGCCCGTTGTGCCGCGCCGGGATCGTATCGAGGCTCACCGGGTCGTTAACCGTGAGGACGATGGCCAGCCCGACGCCGAAGACGAGCAGGCCCGGCAGGATCCACAGATAGTCGTTCGTCTGCACGCCGGAGGCCAGCAGCACTCCGGCGCAGACGAGAACAGCGAATCCGGTGACCAGCGGCAGGCGGCCGCCCCGGCGGTCATACCAGCGCCCTGCTAGCGGGGCGACCACGACCATCGGAATCGTGGCCGGGATCAGGGCCAGCCCGGCCACCGCTGGTGTGAGCTGCAGGTTCAGGATCAGCAGCAGCGGGAACAGCAGGGCCAGGCCCATCTCGGCCATGCCGCCGATGACCTGGCTCAGCGTCGCGCCCAGATAGTTCGGATGCCGCCGGAGCAGGCTGAAACTCAGGAGCGGCTGGGGCGACGCAAGCTCGATGGCGGCGAAGGCCGCGGCCGCCAGGACGCTGAGAATGAGGGAACCGAGGACCAGCGGCGAACTCCAGCCCCATGCCTCCGACTGCGCGAGGCCGAAGACCAGGGTAGCGAGCGCGATTCCGAGCGCGACCGCTCCGCGGACATCGACCTGCGGCTGAGCGGCGCGACGGTGATCCCTGGGCACCATCGCCGCCGTCAGCGAGATCGTCACGACCGCGAGCGGGACGTTGACCAGAAGGACGGCGCGCCAGCTCAGGGCCGAGGTCAGCAAGCCGCCGATGGTGGGCCCGAGAGCTCCGGCGACCGCTGCCGCGCCGCCCATCGTGCCGAGGACCCGGCCGCGCGCGCTCGGCGGGAAGGCCGAGCTGACGATGGCGATGGTGTTCGGCAGCATCAGGGCGCCGCCGGTGCCCTGCAGGATCCGGAAGATCAGCAGCATCGTAAAGCTGGGCGCCAGGCCGCCCAGGGCGGATGCGCCGGCGAACAGGAATGATCCGATCAGGAAGACGCGGCGGCGTCCGATCAGGTCGCCGAGACGGCCGCCGAGTACGAGCAGGGAGGCCAGCGGGAGGAGGCTCGCGTTCAGCACCCACTGCACCTCGACGTCGCCGACGCCGAACTGGCGGATGATGGCCGGCAGCGCGAGCGGGACCGCGGTCTGGTCCACCAGGACCATCGCATTGGCCAGTGTCATGCCCGCCAGCAGCAGCGTGCGGCGGTCGCGCTTGGTCGCCACGCCCGTCCCGTCCCCCGTCGATCGCGGCGCTGACCAGAATCGCGCCTGGCCTGACGCCTCCGAACCGGGAGCGGTCAGGCTCTGCCCTGCGCAAACGTGCCCGTTCCCCGCCCGTCTCAAGCGGCCAGTGAGGATAGCCGGTCCTTATATCCGGCGGTGCCCGGATATAAGGCCTTTGCTGACTATCGGCCGGACCAGCGAAAGCGCGGATGCCAGTCGAGCACGGACTCGGCCGCCGAGCAGTCGACCAGTGCCCGCCACGGCTCGGCCTGGTAGCGGGCCATGTCCCGGATATCGACAAAGGCGCCGAATTCCCAGCACGTCTGTCACTCCGACTCAGGCTGGGCAGACCCGGGCCGTGAGCGGCGCCACCGTAACGCGGCGGCCGCTGCGTGGCCGGCCGGCTCGCTATCTGCGGGACATCGCCGCCGCCTCGGCCCGCGAATCCGCGGCCCTCAATGGGCGGCCCTGCCCGGCATACGGATCGACACCGACGGGCACAGCATCGATGCGGCCGCCGACGCGGTCAGCGCTTGCTCGTCAGGGTGTAGCGGGTCATGGTGAAGTCCATTGGCTTGCCCGCGGTCGAGCAGATCTCCCAGCCGAAGTTGACCTGCGTCAGCAGATCTGACGAGCTGAGGTAGCCGTGGGAGACGAGCCAGTCCATGGCCTTCAGCAGGTGCCCTGTGCCCGTGGTCTCCTGCTTGCCGGACAGTTCGAGGGTGAAGAAGTGGCTGTTGCCTTCCCAGACGGAGAACTTCTGGCCGAAGATCGTCGTCGACCCGATGATGTGCCCGGCGGGCCGCTGGCCGTGGTTGTCCACCCAGACCATGACTTCGATCTTCCAGTTGTTCAGCCAGATGTCGTAAGCGGCCTCGGCGTCGAAGTTCGACTGTGACGGCATCGACTCGGTGAAATTGCTCCACAGCCCCCGCAGCGAGCCCAGCGTGGTGTTCTTGTAGAGCATCTGCACGGACGGGTAGGTCTTGACACTGGTCGAGCCCGGCTGCGTGGACTGGACGCCCCAGCGCGAATGGGAGAATCCCCAGATCGTCTGCGGGCCGAATGCGCCTTTATTCCACTCGTTGTTGTAGAGATCAAAGGCCCCGGTATTCCAGCTGGCCAGCGGTGCGCTTGACTGCCAGGCCGGGTTCGCCGGAACCGACGCGCTAGCAGGCAGCGTTGCGCAGAACGCGAGGGCGGGCCCGGCGATCACGGCGGTCGCGAGCGCAGCCAGTTTCCGGCGCGGCGTCGCGAACAGGGTGCGGGCCACGGCTGCGGGTTTTCGGGGCGCCCGCTTGCGGCGCGGCTTTGCGTGCGAGGGCATTTGCTGCCTCTTTCGAAAGTCAGGATCCTGGCTGACGACCAGCGGCCTTTTGCCGCAGACGTCGTCGTCGCGGCGGGCCGCCGTTATCAGCCGATGAACCGGATCACATCTTTAAACGGGACAGGTCCTGCTATGCGACAGTCACGCTAACAGCGGCCGTCCGATCTCGGATGCATAACGACCAAATCTCGAAAGGGTCGCGGTGATCACCATTCCGGTCGTTGCTGCGCGACCAGGCCTATGTGCCCGCAAACTGGCTGCTCAGGACACATAACTACGCCGGGCGTACGCGCAGCCGGCCACGCGGCTGGTATGCCACGTGGCCGGCCGGGGGCTGACCAGCTTAGGAGCGGTTGCCCCTGATCACGTTGCGGTGCCCGCGGTTGACGACCGGGCGGCCGGTGTTCGGAAGCGGCCGGCCGAACCGGTCAAGCCCGATGTAGTTCGACAGCACCAGGTTGCGGCTGGTGCCCGAGCCCAGCGTCACGCCGTTGCCGGTGTTACCGCTGATCAGGTTCGCCGGCATCTTGCCCCCGCCGATGGTGTTGGCGCGGGCGTGGCCGGCCAGCAGAATGCCGCCCTTGTCGTTGCCGGCTGCCTTCACGCCGAGAATCGCGATCCCGATGAAGCTCGAGAAGACCCGGTTGTCGTGCGCCCAGCCAGTGATGGCGACGCCGTAGCCCTGATTGCCGGAGAAGGTGTTCTGCGCAATCACCGACCGGAGCGAGCCGCCGATGACGTTGCCGTGCGCGTCGCCGTCGATCAGCAGGCCGTCGCCGCCGTTAGGCAGGAGGGACTGGCCGTTAGTGGCCAGCCCGGCGATGTCGGGGTCAACCGTGACGCCGGTCGCCTCGCCCGCCAGCTCGATGCCATTGCGGGTGTTGCCGGAGAAGACGTTGGTGCGCACGAGGTTGTCACCGCCAGTGGACGTGATCAGCAGGCCGTCGTTGCCGTTCGGCGCCGCCCCCTTGAATGCCAGCAGCCCGCCGAAGGTGTTGAACGTGACGAACCCGGTCGCGGTCCCGGCGACGCCGATGCCGTTGTCGCCGTTGTCTGCCGACACGTTGCCGAGCGGGATCACGCCGCCGACCTGCGTGTTGACCGACGAACCATCAACCAGGATGCCGTCGAGGCGGTTGCCGACGGGCGTGGTGTTGTTGGCGCCGGCGCCGAAGAAATCGCCGTGCACGACCACGTTGTCGGAGCTGGTGATGCGGAGCCCGTCCTGGCCGTTGCCGCTGACGACGTTGTAGTAGACAAACGGGTTATTGACGAACTGGCAGCCGATCAGGAAGTTGCGATTCGCGCGGTCGATCCACACGCCGTTGTCGGCGTTACCGAGGGCGGCGTCGCCGGAGGCTGTGGTGCCGATGAAGTTGCCGTTCAGCATCGTCGCCGAGGCCCCGTTGGTGATCCGCACTCCGTCGGCGCCGTTCCCGGAGATCAGGTTGCCGAGCGCGGGAACCACGAAGACAGGGGGAACGGTGCCCTTGGTGCCCGTCGGGTTATTGGCCGCCCCGGTCGCGGGGTCGGTGTAATCAGTGCCGCCGATCTCGTTGCCGCTTGCCCCGTTGGTCACCACGATGCCGTCTCCGGCGTTGCCGATGCGGCTCGTTCCCGACGGGTTGGTGCCGATCCGGTTGGCCGCGATCGTGTTGAGTGACGAGTCATCAAGCACGATGCCGCTGCCGTCGTTGCCGGAGACCACGTTGCCGACGACGCCCGGCTCGCCGGACGGGTTGAGCCCGATCCGGTCCCCGCGGGAGCGGTGCGAGGCGTAGATGCCGTCGCCGTGATTGCCGGCCTTCGCCCCGGACAGGCTGAGGCCGATATAGTCGTCGTTGACAGTGATCGACCTGGCGTTCAGCATGACGCCGTCGCCCCCGGCGTTCTCGATGGCGACGCCGAGCAGTTGCGAGCCCGCCGAACCCGGCCCGAAGACCAGGCCCTGGCTGCCGCCGAAATCGATCCCGATCGTCGGCGCGCCGCCGGCGGCCCAGCCGGGCGCCGACGGCCCGTTGATGGTGACCTTCGCCGTGACCGGCGGGAGCGCGGACAGCAGCCGGATGGTGCCGGCCACGGTGAAGTCGACGGACGTCGTGATGCCGGGCGCGGCGTAAGCGGCCCGGCGCAGCGCCCAGCGCAGCGTGCCGTGGCCGGAATCGTTCAGGCTGGAGACGCGGATGGTGCGCGACGGTAGCTGGCGGCTCGTAATTCGCGTCGCCCGTGACCCGCTGTGCCGTCGACCATCTCGGGGGCAGGGCGGAGAGTGCTGACGGCCGCGGCCGAGCGACTGGCCCAGGCGGCCGGTGCCGCCGCGGTCAGGCCCGCGACCCCGGCCAGGCTCACGGCGCCGGTAATCCCGGCCACGCCAATGAGCAGGGACCTCGCGAAGCGGATTCTGACGCCAGGCATGGACGGCCTTTCCCTCGACGATCTCGGTCACTCAGACCTCTTTCGCCGTCCGCGGCCGCTTCGTTACGCGGGCGGCTGAACGGCGGGTGATCGTTGCGAGGGGCAGGCCGGCCTGGCCGCTGCTACACCAGCCTGGACCAGTCGGCCGGATAGTTCGACGGCAGCAAGCCCGACGGGGCGGAGCCCGCATTGGACGCGGCCGGTACCCCGAGCGCTACCAGGAGCTGATCAAAGTTCGTTCCGACCCAGGTCGGGAACGGTCCGCCGCCGCTGATCCCGCCGGCGACCGGCAGCTGTGACTCCGCCGAGGCGCTATCAGGCATAGCCCAGCCGGTCTCGATGCCGTCGCCGCCGTTGTACATGTTCGCGACCACGGTCGATGCCGTCACATGCTCGCCGACCTGGACGGCAGGCGTCACGTCCTCGGCCACGTAGACGACAAGCCCGGCGCCGGGGCCGCTGGTCAGCTGATAGGTGATCCAGCCGCCGCCCGGCCAGCCGGCCGAGTCACCCGTCGCGCTCGTGACGATCGCGTCGCCGATCGCGTAGACCGGCCCGGCGCCGGCGAAGTCAACGCCCATGTCGATGCGCTGGGGCATGAGCGCGGACACGGCGCGCAGCGGATTGAGGTACACAGGAGCAGGCGCGGGCGCTGGCTTCGGCTTACTGGGCTTGCGCTTGACCCGCCGGTGACGCGCGGCGACCGCGGCCGCTTTGGCCGCATGCGGCATCCGCGCCGGACGCCGTGCTCGGTGTCGCGGACGGCTGCCGGCGAGGCGGGCAGCTGGCTCATCGCGTCCGCGACGCCGGTCACCAGCGCGCCGGTCACCTGCCTGCTGTAGGCATCAGGACGAGTGCTGGCCGCTGTCGCGGGCCGGCCGGGCAGGTAGACCGCAGCTGCGGCCGACAGCGTGCCCGCCGCCACGAGGACGCCGGTGACCAGTGCGATCCGGCGGGGACGCCGCCAGAGCCCGGAGGTCTCCTGCCGCTGCTGGCGGTGCCGGGACGGCGCGGCCGCGCGCCCGGCAGCCTGGTGAGGTGCATCAGCGGGCGGGATAGCCGCTCGCGCGGGCCTGCGGTGCCGTGCGCCGGTGTCGGACACAATGAGCCTTCAGTCGGAGCGCCGGTGCGCTCGGCCACACCGTGATGCCGGCCGGAGCCAGCGGCGCGCGCTCGTGGTGCAGGGTCAGGGCGGCCGGATTAGGGCTCGCAGCGTCGCGGCGCTCGGTGCTGTCGGTTCACCACAATGCACTGCCGGCGAGGAGGCGGCGCGGGTGAATGGACAAAGACAAACGGGAAGGACAGCGCATTGTGTCGAAAATCATAGCGATAAGAAGTCACGCTAATGGACCTAAACGGTTACCGTGCGTATCTCAGTCGGCGGCATGCGCGCCGCCGTGGGCTCCGCTCAGGCGTTGATCCGGCGCACCGCCTGGCTCCGGATTTCCGCCGGGAGTGCTTCGGCCGCCAGCAGCCGGGGCAGCAGCTCGGGCTCGGTCGTGACGGCGCGGAAAACGACGGCGATCGTCACTGCGTGTCCCGGCCGGTTCAGGATCTCGATGGCATCGCCGGCGCTGACCGGCCCGGGCTCGATAACGCGCAGAAAGGCGCCCGGCATCGCGACCTCGGTAAAGCGGCGGATCCAGCCCGGCCGCCCGAGCCAGCCCTCGAACGTCGCGCACGGAATCCGCGGGCACGACACTTCCAGCACCGTCGCGGGCCCGATGCGCCAGCGTTCGCCGATCTCGGCGTCGTTGACATCCAGCCCCGCCGTCGTCAGGTTCTCGCCGAACACGCCAGCCGGCAGATCCGCCCGAGCTCGGCCGCCCAGCGATCAAGATCCTCGCGCGCGTAGGCATACACGGCCTGGTCAGGGCCGCCGTGGTGCTTCACGTCGTACACCCGGTCGCCGGCCAGGCCCACCTCGCCGGTGCCATCGCGCTCGGGTGCGCTGACCAGGACCGGACCCCCGGCGGACTGCTTGTCGATGCCGGTGGCGCTCAGCCGCTTCCACGGATTCGGCCGCGGCTGTCCGACGTTGACCGAGACGAGATAAGGCGCGGGCCTGGCCTGCCCGCCGGCCCGCTGAGGGTACGGCATCGTCTCGATGGTGGCATCCGTCCCTCGCGCCGTCCAGACGTTTTCGCCCGGCGACCGGCACAGGGATTGACCGGCGCGCAGCACGGCCGAGGATGAAGTGGTGCTGCGGCCACAGCTCTTCCTCGCCGGACAGGCCGTGTCCATGCTGGGCGACGGGCTGGCGCTGCTGGCCGTGCCGCTGCTGGTCCTGCAGGTCAGCCGGAGCCCGCTGCTGGCAGTCCTGGCGTCGCTGCCGGGCAGCGCGGGTTACCTGGCGGCCGGGCTGCCCGCCGGTGTCATCGTCGACCGGCTGAACCCGTGGCAGGTGCTGATCGCCGGGGACCTGATCAGGGCCGCGATCTTCGCCATCCTGTTTGCGGTCACCGGCCGGGACGGCGCGCCCCCGTGGCTGATCCTCGCCCTGGCGTTCGCGGCCGGAGTGGTGACTGTGTTCACCGACACGGCCCTGGCTATCGCGGTTCGTGACGTGTTCGGCGGGACCCGGCTGATCGCGGCGAACTCCTGGCTGGAAGCAGCCAGCCAGGGCGGCCTGATCATCGGGCCCGGCGTGGCCGGGCTGCTCGCGGCCGCCGGCCTGCTGCATGTCTCGCTGCTGATTGACGCCCTGACGTTCCTGGTGTCGCTGGCTTCGCTGGCCCTGGTACGGCGCCAGCACGATGCCGGCGGCGCGGCCAGCCGGCCCGCGGTGTCGCTAGCGGCGCTTCGCCGGGAACTGGCAGACGGTCTCGCCTACCTTCGCGCGACGCGGCTGCTGCTGGCCCTGCTGTGCTTCATGCTCGTGCTGAACCTGTGCCTCGGTGCGGACAAGCTGATCATCTTCCTGGCCAGGGACACGCTGAGGCTCCCGCCCGCGCAGGTCGGGCTGGTTGTCACGGCCGGCGGCGCCGGAGGGCTGCTCGGCGCGGCTGGCACCCGACTGCTCGTCCGCATCGCCGGGCCGTTGCCGGCCGTGATCCTCACCTGCTGCGCATCCGGGGCCGCCCTGATCCTGATTGCGGTCGCGCCGTCGATGGCAGTGCTGCTGACCGGCAACCTCCTCTACACCTGGGCGGTCGTCGCCGCGAGCGTGACGATGCGATCGGTGCGCCAGGTGCTGGTGCCGCGCGAACTGCTCGGCCGGGTAACGGCGTCGTGGCGGCTGGCGGGCCAGGGGGTCACGCTCGCCGGCGCCGTGCTGGCCGGCCTGGCCGCGGGACTTCTCGGCGGCGATCCGCGGCCTGTCTGCGCGCTGGCCGGGTCGGTGACGCTGGCGACAGTCGCCGCAGCCTGGGTCGCGGGCCTGCGCGGGCGGGATACCTCGGCCCTCACGGCTGAGCTTCTCGGGCGGCCGCCGCTCAGCCCGGCTGCCGCTCGAAGCCAACCTGGGTTTCGGCGTCGGTGAAGCCGACCGAACGGTAGACCCGGATGGCCGTATCGTGCGGGTCGGCCAGCATGACCAGCGTGCCTGCGCCGAGCTCGTCAAGGCCGTGCTGTCCGGCGTGCCAGACGAGCGTTCCGGCCAGGCCCTGGCGCCGGGCGCCCGGATGTGTTTCCACATTCTGGTACCTGGCGATGCCCGAGCCGTCCGTGATCAGGCCGAGCTGGGCGACGAGCGTTCCGGTCAGGAAAGCGCCGAACCAGGATCCGAATCCCGCCTCGGTCAGGCCCCGCTCGGCGGCGATGCGTGCCTGCAGGAAGGCCGGCTCGGCGCCGGGCTCACCCTCGGAGAGCACGGCCCGGAGCCGGGCCGCCTGGGCCCAGTCGTCGTCGCCGGCGAGCGGCCTGATCGTCGCCTCATGGTTGGGATGCGGGGGCGGATGCAGATCCTGCGCAGTCAGGACGGCTGATCGTTCCAGGCGCAGGCCGGCGCCCGCCAGCTCGCCGGTATCGACCGCGCTCACCTCGGTGACATCGATGCCTAAGGCGATGTGGCGTGCCCGCGGGAACTCGGCCGCGAAAGTCTCGAGCCAGGCTGGCGCCTCACCCGGCTCGGGCGCGGCCGCCAGCAGCAGGAAGTTGCCCCACCAGTAGTCAGGGTTAGCCGGGGTGCGGATAACCAGGCAGTCGCCCCGGTCGTCGATGGTGCTGCCCTCAAGCCGCCTGATCATCAGGTCGGTGCGATACCCGAGCGAGCGAACATCCACGCTGAGAGCGTAGCGGTGCCGGGCTTTCCGCCCGAGTACGCTCGGCAGCGTAGGACCAGGCTCCGTTCCGCCGTCGCAGGGAGCAACTGACATGAGTCTCTTCCAACGGGCCCACGACATCGTCGCCGCGAAGGCCAATAAGGCGCTGGATTCGGCTGAGAACCCCAACGAGATGCTCGACTACTCCTACGAGCAGATGCTGGACCACATCACTCAGGTCCGCCGGGCGCTAGTCGACATCACCGCGTCCAAGAAGCAGCTCGAGCTTCAGCAGCAGCAGCTTCAGCACTCCATCGACCACCTCAATGACCAGGCCAAGGCGGCGCTCGCCCAGGGCCGCGAGGATCTGGCGCGGGAGGCACTGTCCCGCAAGGCGACGGCGCAGCAGCAGATCAGCGAGATGGACCCGCAGCGTCAGCAGCTCGACGAGGAAGAGCAGAAGATGGAGCAGACGCTGAGCACGCTCCAGCAGCGCGTCAACGACTTCCGCTCCAAGAAGGAGGTCATGAAGGCGCAGTACACCGCGGCCTCGGCGATGACCTCGGTGAACGAGGAAGCCGCCGGCATCTCCACCAGCTTCAGCGACTCCGGCGCGGCCCTGCAGCGCGCTCAGGACAAGATCGCGAACATGCAGGCCAGAGCCTCCGCGACCGACGAGCTGCTGCAGTCGGGCGTCCTGGAGGACGTCGGCGGCGACACCGACGACATCCAGCATGAGCTCGACGAGGCGAGCACGACCGCGGACGTCGACAAGGAGCTGGCCGCGCTCAAGGCCCAGGTCGCCAGTGCGCCCGCTGCGCCGGAGCTTCCGGCCGGCGGAAGCTCCGCCAGCTGATCGCCAGCCCGTCGGCGGCGCATCCGGCTGGCTGCGGCCACGATCGGCCGGCCTTCACGCCCAATTTCGACCGGGAACGGGCTCTCTTTCGCTTATGTCTGCCGCCCGGCGCGGCCGCTTCACCAGACTCACAGGGCGTGAGTTGCCGAACGGTGTCCATAGTGGGGCACCAATCGGCACCTCACGCCCTAGGGCGTTGGCCGCGCCCGTGCTGATCCCTCGTCTGGCGCGGCCGCCGGGCTACGATGGCGGCCATGGGCTTCCTTTGACTGTGACCTGAGCTAGCACCCCGTGCTCCGCCTTCCTCGTCGGTCCCGAGATCTCCGACGACGAGGAAGGAAGGGTCATGCTGTTCGCGCGCCTGAAGGCCCGGCCCGCCCGCGGGTCCCTGCGCCTGCGATTCCGGTCGCCCCGGCCTGTGCTGCTGGCGGCTCTGGCTGTTGAGTTCGCCGACGAGCTGTTCGACGGTACTAAGAGCGCGGCGATGCCGCTCATGCGGCACGATCTGGGGCTGAACTACGCGCAGATCGGGCTGCTGGCCGCGGTGCCGCTCGTCGCCGGCGGCCTGCTGGAGCTCCCGGTCGGCGTCATCAGCGGGACCGGCGTTCGCCGCCTGCGGTTCATTCTGGCCGGCGGCGTCGTCTTCGTGGCCGCGGTCCTGGCGGCCGCGGCCGCGACGTCGTTCGCCGCGCTGCTCATCGCGCTCATCATCTTCTTCCCGGCGTCCGGAGCGTTTGTCAGCCTGACCCAGTCGGCCGTGCTGGACTCCGCCGCCGGCCGCCGGGCCCAGCTGATGGCCCGCTGGACGCTGGCCGGGTCGGCGGGTGCGGTGATCGGGCCGCTCGTGCTCGCGGCAGTGCTGGCCGGCGGCGGCACCTGGCGGGTCGCGGTCGCCGCGGTCGCCGCGGTCGCCGCCCTGGCGTTGCTCGCGGTCGCCGTCACGAGCACACGGGCAGGCCGGCCGCGGCCCGCTGGTCAGCTCGCCAGCAGGCCCGCCGATGGCGCCTGCGGCGATGAGGACGACCGCGAACAGGCAGCTGACGGCGAGCCCGGCTGGCCCGGCTGGCGGCGCGCGACGGCGATCATCCGCGAGTCAGGAGCGGTTCGATGGCTCGTGCTGCTCGAGGTCTCCGATCTGCTGCTGGATGTTCTGACCTCGTTCCTGGCCGTGTATCTCGTGGCTGTCGTGCACGTGTCCGCGTCGGTCGCGGCGCTGGGTATCGCCCTGCGCCTCGGGGCTGGCCTCGCCGGGGACGTTGTGCTGATCCGGGTACTAGACCGGTATGACAGCTTCCGGGTGCTGCGGGCGAGCGGGTGGCTGAGCCTGGTGCTGTTCCCGGCGTTCCTGCTCGCGCCCGGGCTCGGCCTCAAGCTGGTCCTGCTGGTAGCGGTGACCCTGGCCACGGCGCCGTGGTATCCGGTCCTCACGGCCCGGCTGTTCGGCAGCCTTCCGGGGCGCAGCGGCCTCGCGGTGTCCCTGTCGAGCGCGGCCAGCCTGGCCGGCGGCCTCGGCCCGCTGGCGGTCGGGCTGCTGGCGCAGCGGCTCGGCCTGAGCTGGGCGATGGCCTCGCTCTGCGCGGTTCCCGTGCTCATGCTCGCCGGGCTCGCCGGGGCGGGTAATCAGTCGCGCCGGAATCGCCGGCCGGATAACGTGAGCGGCCGGCCAGCCCGAGACAGAGGGGGACACCCATGAGCGATCCGGAGATTGTGACCTCCGCCGAGCGCCACGATCTCGATGACGAGGTCAGGGAAGCCCTCAGAGGCAACTGGCCGGAGTTCATCTTCCACGACCCGGTAGCGCGGCAGTATCTCAGCAGGATTGAGGCCTTCTTCTCCTATTACGACATCCTGCTGCTCGACGCCGGGGAGGTCGTGGCCGGCGGCTGGGGTGTGCCGCTGCGCTTCGACGGCACGACCGCCGGGCTGCCGGAGGGCGGTTATGACGGAGCGCTGATCGCGTCGGTCGTCGGGCACGAGGCGTCGGTCGTTCCGGACGCGCTGTGCATCATGGCGGTCGCGGTCCGGGCGGACCGGCAGGGCGCCGGCCTTGCCGGCCAGGCGCTCTCGGCACTGCGGGAGCGGGCCACCGCCGCGGGCCTGGAGCGGGTGATCGCGCCGGTCCGTCCGTCGCTGAAGACGCGCTATCCGCTGACGCCGATGGAGAACTTCGCCCGCTGGCATCGCGGCGACGGGCTGCACCTCGATCCGTGGATCCGCACGCACCAGCGGCTCGGCGCGACGATACTCGGGCCCGCCCCGGACTCCATGGTCATCAGCGGGACGGTCGCGGAGTGGGAGCAGTGGACCGGAATGGCGTTCCCTGAGTCGGGCCGGTACGTCGTGCCGGAGGCGCTCGATCTGGTCGAAATCGACCGGGAGCAGGACACCGGCCGCTACCGCGAGCCGAATCTGTGGATGCGGCATCTGTAGCCGCGGCCGGGCCGCCCGCTACCAGCGGCAATCGGCTCGCGGCCGGCCAGCCCCGCTCGGCTAGACTCGGCTGCCGTGACTAGCTCCGGTTCTGCGGTGAGGGTGCGATTCGCGCCGTCGCCTACCGGCATGTTCCATGTCGGCAGCGCGCGCTCGGTTCTGTTTAACTGGGCGATCGCGCTGAAGGCGGGCGGCACGCTGGTCCTGCGGATCGAGGACACTGACGCGGCCAGGAACCGGCCCGAGTGGACCGCGGGCATCATCAGCGCGATGGCCTGGATCGGGATTGACGGCAGCCAGTACGAGGGGCCGTACTACCAGTCCGAGAATCTGGCCAAGCACACCGCGGCAGCACAGCGGCTCCACGGTCAGGGCGTGGCGTACTACTGCGACTGCACGCGCGATGACGTGATCGCGCGCACCGGCGATCAGCACCGCGGCTATGACGGCTACTGCCGGGACCGCGGGCTGGAGCCGGGACCGGGCCGGGCGCTGCGCTTCCGCGCGCCGGACGAGGGCGCGACCGTCATCGACGACCTGGTGCGCGGCAAGACCGTGTTCGAGAACGCGTCCATCGAGGACTTCGTGCTGGCCCGCGCGGATGGCTCGGTGCTGTTCCTGCTGGCTAACGTCGTCGATGACATGGACCAGCAGATCAGCTACGTCATCCGGGGTGAGGAGCACCTGCCGAACACGCCGAAGCAGCAGCTGCTGTGGGAGGCACTCGGTCACCAGCCGCCGGCCTGGGCGCATCTGCCGGTGCTGGTCAACGAGAAACGGCAGAAGCTGTCCAAGCGGCGGGACAAGGTGGCCCTCGAGGACTTCCGCGAGGAGGGCTACCTCGCCGAGGCGATGCGCAATTACCTGATGCTGCTCGGCTGGGCGCCGAAGGGCGACAGGGAGATCGTGCCCTTCGACGAGATGGTGGCCGAGTTCAGGATCGAGGACGTGAACCCGTCGCCCGCGTTCTTCGACGTCAAGAAGCTGCGGGCGTTCAACGCCGACTACATCAGGGCCATGTCCGTTCCGGACTTCATCGCCGCCGTCCAGCCGTGGCTGGAGCCGGACCGGGCGCCCTGGCCCGCCGAGCGGTTTGACCCGGCCGTTTTCGCCGAGCTGGCGCCGCTGGCCCAGACGCGGGTCACGCTGCTGCCCGAAGTCGCCAGCATGGTGGACTTCGCTTTCCTGGCCGACCCGGTACGCGACGAGGGCTCCTGGACCAAGGCCATGAAGGAGCCGGCCGCCGACATCCTGGCCGAGGTCGCCGCGGCGTATGAGAACGTGCCCTTCGAGCCCGACGCGCTGCGGGAGCGGCTGGAGACGATCGGTTCCTCGTACGGTCTGTCGCTCGGCAAGGCGCAGGCCCCGGTCCGGGTCGCGGTAACCGGGCGGACTGTGGGGCTGCCGCTGTTCGAGTCGCTGGTCGTGCTGGGCCGGACGGAGACCCTGCGACGGATCGAGCGCGCCCGCGAGCGAGTAACCGGACTGGCGTAGCCGGCCTTGGTCGTGCGCCGGGCCGCCCTGCGGCCGGACTGGCTGCTGGCGGCAGCCGGGCTGATCGGCCTCGCCGTGTCATTCGCCGTCCGGCCCTCGGACGCAGCGTCGGCGGCAGCCCAGGACTGGTCGCCGTTCGTTCTGGTGGCGGGCTTGCTGATGATCGGACTGGTCGCTGATGGCGACGGTCTGTTCGCGGCTGCCGGGGCGCGGCTGGCCGCGGCGACCCGGAGCGGCTGGCTGCTGTTCGCCGGCGCGGTCCTGCTGATCAGCCTCGTCACCGCGACCCTCAACCTCGACACGTCGGTCGCCTTCCTGACACCCGTGCTCGTCCACACGGCGCGCAGCCGGGGCGAGGGCGAGCCTGCCCTGCTCTACGGCTGCCTCCTGCTGTCCAACGCCGGCTCGCTGCTGCTGCCGGGCTCGAACCTCACGAACCTGATCGTGCTCGGTCACCTGCATCTCAACGGCGGCCAGTTCGCGGCCCGGATGTGGCTGCCGTCGCTGGGCGCGGTGGTTGTGACCGCTGCCGTCGTGGGCATCGGCGAGCGGCGGTCGTTGCGGCCAGTCGAAGCTGAGCCCGATGCGGCACCGAAGCCGGTCGTCGGGCTTGGCCTGGCTGCGATTCTGGCCGCGACCGTCGTCGTCGTCGTGATCCGGTCGTCGGCGCTGCCCGTATTCATCATCGGGGTCGTGGTGGCCGGGCTGCGGATATGGTCGGGCCGCCGGGTCGAGCGCGAACGGCGCGGGCCCGCGGAGCGCGAGGATGAGCCGCGCGGGGCTGAGGGGCGCGGGGCTGCAGCGGTGCGAGGATGAGCGCGACCATCCGGGGGTGATCCGAGCCGGGGCGCGCCAGCCGGCGATGCCTGATACCGCTGACGGCAGCCCGGCCGCGGTCGATGGCCCGCTGACCACGGGCCGGGTGTGGCAGATCCTGGGCGTGCCGGTGCTGGCCGGCCTGTTCGGCGCGGCCGTGGCCCTCGGGACGCTCGGCCGCGCCTGGTCGGGGCCGGCCATGCTGCTCTCGCACCTGTCGGGCTGGGCCACGGCCGCGTTCGCCGCGGTGGCCACGGTCGTCGTCAACAATCTGCCCGCGGCCAGCATGCTGGCCGCGCGGACGCCCGGTCATCCGTTTGAGCTGCTGATCGGGCTGAACCTCGGCCCGAACCTGTGCGTCACCGGCTCGCTGGCCTGGCTGCTCTGGCTGCGGTCGGCGCGCGACGCCGGCGCCCGGCCGTCACTGGCGAGAGCCAGCCGCCTTGGCGTGATCGCGGTACCGCTCTCCATGGCGGTCGCCGTGGGAGCGCTCGCTCTCACCGGCGGCTACTGAGGTCCGCAGCCGGATCACGCCCGCAGTCAGGGTCACGTTCACGGCGATGGGGCGTGAGGCTGGATCCGCCGCCCTTCAAGCGGCTGCAGATCCAGCCTCACGCCCCATTCGCGGCCTGCTCTCCGGCCGCGGCTTGTGCTCGGCGCCGAATTCTGCTGCCGTCAGATGCAACCATCGCGGGCGGCCAGGGGGTCAGTGCGGATGAAGGAGGTGGCCATGGATGCTGCGGCTAACGCCGAGTTCAGCGAGTTCATGCATGGCCGCTGGTCGCAGCTGGTCCGGCTTGGCTACGGCCTCACCGGCGACCTGCAGCTGGCAGAGGACCTGGCCCAGACTGCCTTCGCCAGGGCCTACGCGTCCTGGGCCAGGGTGCGCCGCGCCGACAATCCGGACGCCTACCTGCGGCAGATCGTGGTGAACGCGAACCGGACCCGGTTCCGCAAAGTCCGGGTCGGCGAGGTCCTGACTGGCGCGGTGCCGGACCTGGCGCCGGCCGGCAGCAGAGCCGACGAGTTCGGCGAGCGGGAGGCGCTAGTGACGGCGCTGATGGGGCTGCCGTACGGGCAGCGGGCCGCGGTGGTGCTGCGCTACTGGCTGGACCTGACCGAGACCGAGACGGCGGCCGTGCTCGGCTGCTCAGTCGGCAACGTGAAGAGCCAGGCTTCCCGCGCGCTAGCCAAGCTGCGGGCCAGCCCGGTGCTCCTGGAAGGGGGATCAGCGTGAGCATCCAGGATGAGCGTGACCTCAGGGACCGGCTGGGCGGCCTGCTGGGCGGCATCGAGCCGCGTCCGGCTCCGGTCACCGCAGTGGTCCGCCGGGGCCGGGGGATACGCATGCGCAGGTGGGCTTCGGTGGCCGCCGGGCTCGCGGTCATCGTCGCCGGGGCGATCGTGCTGCCCGGCCTGCTGCGGGCGGGCACCGCTGCCCCGGCCGCGCCGCGGCCCTATACCGTGACGGTGAAGGTCCTCGGACTGACCGCCCCGGCCGGAGTGATCGGCGAGGGAACGATCGGCACGAGCCGCTGGCGGGTCGTCATTGACCGGACCATGGGCGACGGATGCAGCGTGGGGCCTTCGGTGCTGACCTGCGGCCGGGCTTACGGGGCCGCGGCCGGCAGCGGCCCCGGCGGCGTCGCTCTCACCTCCAGCGCTGCTTCGGGCACGCAGTTCGAGGTCGGCACGGTGGGAGCCGGCGTGTCGCGCGTCGCGATCGGCCTCAGCAACGGGACCGTGCTGAGCCTGCGGCCGGTGACTGCGGAGGGTCTGCGGTGGGTCGCGGTCGCAGCGCCGGTCGGGACGATCAGGCGGGCCGTCTCCTTCGTCGGGCGGTCGGAGTACCGGTACGCGATTCCGTACTCCAACGGCGGCGTCGCGGAGTTTGCCACCTGGCTGCGGCCCGGCCAGCCGGGCCTGGCCGCCGTGACCAGGCAGGTCGGCGCGGGGACACTCGACGGCATCGCGTGGCGCGCGGCCGTCGCCGCCGGGCCGTGGGGCTTCTGTGCGTCCTTCGTCAACGGCAGCAGCTGTTTTGCCACGGTCACGCCGCCGAGGTTCCCGCCTGCCGGCCAGATCGTCGACCCGCTGACCTGCGGGCCCTTGTCCGATGCCAGCGGGACGGCCGGTAGCCTCTCGGCCGGCGTCGTGGCCGTGCCGTCCGATGTCAAGGATGTCGTGCTGAAGTTCGATGGCGGCGGCAGGCTGCGGATGTCCGCGATAGCGATCGCCGGGACCCGGGTGCTCGGCTACGCGATTCCTGACCACCCGGCCGTAGCCCAGACGCTGGAGTACGGCGTCTCCGGGCAGCTCGTGCACTCGGGTCCCGGCACGGGCTGGGGGTGCCCGCCGGGGAGCAATGTGGTTGGCTAGCCAGGTGACAGAAGGCCCTTTTTGCGACCGCGTCCGCAGTGGTGACACCGTCTTCGGGGGGTGGGCCAATGCGCCCAGCCCGGTCAGCGCTTCCGTCCTCGCCGCCAGCGGCGTCGACTATGTCGTGATCGACCTGCAGCACGGCACGGCGACCGAGCACGATCTGCCGGCGCTGACCTACGGGATCAGGATGGCCGGAGCCACCCCGCTCGGGCGGGTGCGGCACGCGCACCAGGCTGACATCTCCCGCGCGCTCGACCTCGGCTGCGACGGCGTCATCGTCCCGAATGTTGACTCGGCCGAGGAGGCAGCGGCTGTCACCGGCGCCTGCCGGTACCCGCCGGAGGGCTACCGCTCCGCGGGCGGTGCGATGGGCAGCCTGGCGCAGCCGCTCTGCATCATCATGGTCGAGTCCCGGCAGGCGATGGCGGAGCTGCCGGCGACGCTGGCGCTGCCCGGGGTCGACGGTATCTATGTCGGCCCTCGTGACTTGTCGTACGCACTCGGGGCCGAGCTCAGCCCGGAGGACCCGGTGCTGCGGCCGGCGCTGGAAAAGATCTGGGCGGACTGCACCGACGCGGGCAAGCCGGTAGGCGTGCATGCCACCGACGGCCCGACCGCGAGCATCTACCGGTCGAACGGCTGCCGGCTGGTTACGGTCATTGCTGACACGGCGGCCATCGCGCGCGGCGCGGCCGCCGAGCTGACGGCCGCCAGGCAGTAGCGGGAGGCGCCGGCCAGGATCGCCGGCCCGGCAAGTACTGGCCCTCGGCAACGTGAAGGTGCCCCGCCCCGCCCCTGCGGGGCGGGGCACGCTTCTGTGCGGCCCGGGGGGAGGCCGCGGCGCGGCCCGGGGGAAGGCCGCAGTCGGAGTGCCGCGGTCGGCGGTACCTAAGTCCGGATGACCTGAGTCCGGATGACGGCAGTCGGGATGACCGCGGTCGGGATGACGGCAGTGCGGAGTTCCGCGGATGGCGCGCTCTGGCCGGGCCGCGGCCGGGGAAGGGAGCCGCGGCGGCCGGCCAGGCCGGAGGGTCTAGCGAGCGATCTGGCCGACGAGATGCGCGGCCTGGGTCTCCCACTTGGCGTAGGCATACGGGAAGGCCGAACCCTGCACAGCCTGGGCGTTAGCCCACAGCGGCTGGCTCGCCCAGGCGGGATCGGAGTGCTCATGCTGCTGCAGCGCGCGCAGGAACGCGCCGGCGGCGTACGTCGGGTTCATGACCTGACTAGGCGTGCCCCAGCCGCAGTCGGGCTGCTGCTGAAACAGGCCGAGCGAGTCTGACGTGCCGTAGTCGACGTTCACCAGCTTGGACTCCTGCATGGCGGTGGCAACTGCGATAACCGCCGCGCGCAGTCCCATGCCCCTGGCCACCGCCTGCCTGACGATCGTGGTGGCGTTCTGCAGCTGGCTTCCGCTGAGGGGCATCCAGGCTTGCGGACCGCTGGTGCCATGCGGGATGAGCTCGCTCATCGGCGCCTGCGGCCTGCGAGCCGCTGCCTTCTTCGCAGCTGCCTTCGGGTGAGCGGCCTGCCGGGGCGCGCTGGCGGCGGCGTGCGTGACCGGTCCGGGTACTGCCAGCGTGCCGGCGCCCGTTAGCTGTGAGGTCAGGACCGCCGGGGCGGTCGACCCGGCTGCCAGCGGAGAGGCCTGGCTGTGCCCGGGCCCGGCCGCTGACGCGGCCGCCGTGGCGCCGCCCGCAGTGGCGGCCAGAACAACGCCGGCGCCCGCGCAGGTGAGCGCTGACCGGGCGTGCCGTCGGATGATGCCGGTGATAGCGGAGGTACTCGGGGCAGTGGGAAGCACTGGGGGGTTCCTTCCGTCGCGACCCCGCCGGTCAGCCCGGGGCAGGGGCGCCCTGGCTGATGGGTGGTGTGGTGTCTGCACTGCGCCGCGGCGGCGTGCCGGTGCACGCACTGATGCAGGCGGATTCCATCGGGGGGACGGACCGACCTGAACCGCGTCAGCGCGGGTAACGCGGTACCTCAAGGCACCTGCGCTCCCGGACGGGATCACGACGTATAACGCCGCCGGTTACGCTCAGCTATCCGACGCTACGTGTGGTGACGATCACGATGAGTAATTTCCGCAGGAGGGAATGGGCCGGCGGCTGGATGCTGACCGCCGAGAGGCAGCCACCGCCCGCTGGCCGGATCGGCAGTCCTATGCTGCACTGAAAGCTTCGCGGCGCGCCGGCTCGCCGAGCCGCGCGGGCGCCCGGTCAGCCCACGGAGGCGGCAATGGGACTAATGGACAGGGTCAAGGCGCAGGCCAACCAGATCGCGCAGATGACCCAGGATGCAGCACAGGAAGGCCGCGCCAAGATCGACCAGGCGCAGGCCAGCCGGCGTGGCGACGCGCTGCTGCGGCAGCTCGGCGTGCTGGTGTTCGCTGATCGCACGGGCCGTGGGACAGCTGACAGCCAGGCCAGGATCGAGCAGCTCATCAGCGAGATCTCCGCGCACGAGGCCCAGAACGGGCTCAACCTCAGCGAGCAGCCGCAGTCGCCGTTCGGCCAGTCATCCTCCGGCCAGTCATCCTCCGGGCAGCCACAGCCCGGGCAGCCTGCCGGGCCCCCGCAGGGGCGCCGGCCAGTCCCCCGCCCGCCGACGGGGGGTGGGGCGGCGCCACGGATCCCGGAGCGGGTCAGGGGTTCCCGCAGCAGAGCCCGCCATTTCCGGCTGGCGGCGATACCCCGCCCGGAGGCGACATTCCGCCGGTGGACACCAACACCAGCTTCTTCCCTGCGCCCGATGACGACAGCGGGCCGAGCGGGTACCCGCACAGCTAGCTCCGCGGCGGCGGCATCGTGCGCACTGGCCGGGCGGAGCCTCCGGCAGGCCGCCTGACCGGCGCAGGCGGCCTGACCGGTGCGGGCGGCGCGGGCGGGTGGGCGGCTGGCTGCTAGTGACAGGCCGCCTGGGCCGCAGTGCGCTGCTGGCCGGGCGCGGCCGGCTTGGACGGTGCCCCCGTGCCGCCGGTGACGGTGTGCCCGCTGCTGCCGAGTACCAGCTGAATGCGCGGCAGCCCGGCTAGCTCCTGCAAGCCTGCGCCCGGAAGCACGGTGGCCAGCAGCCGGGCTTCTGCGGCCTGGCTGGCCGGATATCGGATCAGCGTCCTGGCCACGGCGCTTGACGACCAGTCGAGCCCCGATCGCTTCACGCCGAAGCCAAGGGCGGACAGCTCCCTGCCGGTGCTGCCGGACAGGCCGCTGAGCTGAGTGCCGTTGTAGACGTCGACCGACACCTCGGCGCGGCTCACGGTCGCCGTCGGCTTCCGGTGTCTATGGCCCGATGAGAACGAGTTACGCGGCCGCGCGGTTCCTGTGTCTTTCTTCAGCCAGCTGAACAGGGCCGCTGCCTGGGTCTTGTCCCACAGCACGGCCGACTGCCCGTCCGGGGTCTGGTAGTTCATCGAGGCGAGCGGGACGGTCGTGAACGACAGGCCGGACGGCCGGATGCCGCGCAGTTCCTGGGCTAGCCTGACCAGGTCGAAGCCCTGGTCCACCTTGACCGCCGAGGTCACCGATGACAGCACCTGCTGGAGCTTGATCGGGTTTGCCAGCACGCCGGCTGAGTCGCCTCGCTGACCAGGGACGCGATCAGCTGCTGCTGATCCTTGATGCGCTGCAGGTCCGACAGCGCGAACGAGTGCCGGTCCCGGACGAACTTCAGCGCGGTGATCCCGTTGACGTGGTGCCGTCCCGCGCTCATGTGCAGGCCGCTGTAGGAATCATCGACGGCGAACGGGAGGCAGATGTTGACGCCGCCAACAGCGTTGATGACTTTAACGAAGCCGAGGAAGTCGACCTCGACGTAGTCATTGACCTGAAGGCCGGTCGCCTGCTCGACGGTGCGCACCATCAGTTGCGGGCCGCCGAGGCCGTAGGCGGCGTTGATCTTGTTCATCCCGTGCCCGGGAATGTTCACCCAAGAGTCTCGCGGCAGGCTGACGACCTGAGCGCTCTCGTGATTGGCCGGGATGTGCACCAGCATGAGGGTGTCGGAGTTCGAGCTGATCGCGGCGCCGACGTGCAGCCGGAGTTCCTGGCGGCGGGTCAGGCCGCCCCTGGTGTCGACGCCGGCGATCAGGATGTTGACCGGGCCGCTGGACGGCGTCCCCGATGTGCCCGCGTCGACGCGGCCCAGGCTGGAGCTGACGTAGCTGGTCAGCACCCAGGCGCTGCCGGAGATCAGCAGGGTGAGCACGGACATCAGCCGGCCATGGCCAGAGCGAGCCGCTGGCGCCGGGCTCTCCGGGCGAGCGAGATCTGCCGCATCAAGCGCTCGCCGGCGGCACTCGGGTCGGGAGTGCCGCGGCCGCCGCCGCTGCCCGGGCCGGACCGGGATGACCCGGCCGCCGCCCCTGCTGGCGGTGAGCCTGACCCCGGTGGCCTGCGCCCGGAAGCGGGCGCTCCGCCGTCGCGCTGCTGCCGGGACGCCGATCCCAGCTTCCAGGCGGGCTGGTGTGGTGGCGGCAGCACTGATCTGTGCGGGTGCGCTGATGGCTGTGGCCCCGCCGGCCCGGACTCGCCAGACGGCGAACCGGCGGGCGGCCGTGTGACCGGCTGCTCACCGCCTGGCGCGCCCTGCTGGTCGTCCGTCATCCGCCCCCCTGGGTGTCACCCCTGGGTAGGCTAACTCGCGGCACCCCGGCACAGCCGCTGACGAGGCCGGCGAGCCGCGACTTTACCCGTGTTTAGCCGCTGGTTTCCGGTGGCTGGGATCGGCGGAAGGCCGAGCAGGCGTTCGCCGATGATGTTCAGCTGAATGTCCGTCGTGCCGCCGCCGATGGTGAGCGCCCTGGTGATGAGGATCTGGCGGGCCCAGTGCGCGCCGTCCGGATGGCCGTCGGCCGAGACCGGCGAGCCGCCGTGAGCGCTGCCGAGTGCTCCCGAGCCTGCCGACATTTCCCAGCACAACTCGGCGACCTGCTGTGCATGCCGCATGCTCAGCAGCTTGCGCACGCTGCCGGTGGCTCCGGGCTCGGTCCCCGACAGCTGCTTGAGCGCGGCCCGCAGCCCGAGCAGGTCGATGGCGTGCCCGGCCGCGACCAGCTCACCTACCTCAGCATCCCGGTGCTGCCCGGCGCCCGGCCCGTCGGCGCCTGAGCTCACGGCGCGGGCGACCTCCAGCAGCTCAGGCACCCCGCAGCCGAACGTCCAGGTCCGCGACAGGGAGACCCGTTCGTTCGCCAGTGTGGTGCGCGCGATGCGCCAGCCCTTGTTCACCTCGCCGACCAGGCAGTCGTCGGGGACGAACACCTCGTCCAGGAATACCTGATTGAAGAAGGCATCGCCGCCGATCTCGCGCAGCGGCCTGACTTCGACGCCAGGCGAATGCATGTCCACGAGGAAGTAGCTGATGCCGTCGTGCCGCGGCTGGGCCGGATCGGTCCGCGCGATGCAGATCGCCGACGCAGCCTGCCGGGCGAGCGACGTCCAGATCTTCTGCCCGGTAATCTTCCAGCCGCCGGGAGCGCGCTCGGCCCTGGTCGTCAGCCCGGCCAGATCGGACCCGGCGCCAGGCTGGCTGAAGAGCTGGCACCACAGGTAATCAGCCCGCAGCGTGGCCTGCAGGAACCGCTGCTGCTGCTCCGGCGTCCCGTACTGGACGAGGGCGGGTGCTACCCAGGCGCCGATAGCGAGGCCGGGAACGTGGACCCGGGCCCGGCGCAGTTCCTCGTCGATGATCAGCTGCTCGCGTGCTGCGGCACCGCGGCCCCAGGGCTTCGGCAGATGCGGCATGACCCAGCCGCCCGCGCCCAGCGCGGCGTTCCTGTCCGGGCTGGTCCGAGCGGCGATATCGGCCAGCTCAGCCCGGACCGAGCCGCGCAGGTCGTCATCGCCCTCGCCGGGCAGGTCGAGCCGCACCGGCCGGTGCTGGCCGTCGAGCGCCAGCCGGGTGACCCGTTCCGGCCAGCCGCGATCCGGCCCGGCGGCAGTGCCGAGCAGCGCCCGCACCGTCATTGCGCGGCGGTAGTACAGGTGCGCCTCGTGCTCCCAGGTATAGCCGATGCCACCCAGCACCTGGATGCACTCGTGGGCACACGACACCGCGGCGCCGGCCGCCAGCGTCGCGGCCGCCGCCGCGGCGAAACTGCCGCCGGCCGCTTCGCCGGCGGTCTCGTCGAGTGCACGGGCCGCATCCCAGACGACGGCGGCAGCCTGCTCGGCCGCGACCAGCATCCGGGCGCAGCGGTGCTTGACCGCCTGGAACTGGCCGATCGGGCGGCCGAACCGATGCCGGAGCTTCGCGTAGCCGGCGGCGGTCTGGACGGCCCAGTTCGCGATGCCGACCGCCTCCGCGCCGAGCAGAGCGGCCGCGATGGCAGCCACCGAGCTGTCGCCGAGCCGGCGCAGCTGCCGGTCCGCCGGCACGATCACCTCGCGGGCCGCTACCGAGCCGACCGCGCGGGTGAGATCGAGCCCGTCGGCCGCGGTGATCTGCAGGCTGTCCGCCTCGACCGCGACCCAGACCGAGCCGCTTCCTTCCGCGACCGGCAGGACGATCAGGTCCGCGTCGGGAGCGCCGAGTACGTGCGGAGCTGTGCCGGAGATCAGGAGCGTGCCGTCCGCGGCGGCCGAGGCGGCCAGGTCGGCCGTGAGGGCAACGGCTCCGTTCCCGCTTCCGTCAGTCAGGGCGGCGAGGGCATTGCCGGTGACGCCCGCCGTCGTGAGCACGGCGCTCGCCAGCACCGTCGGCACGTAGCCGCCCGGCACCAGCGCACGGCCCAGCTCCTCGACGGCGATCGCCAGACCGGTCAGGCCGGCGCCCTGGCCGCCCTCGGCCTCGGGCACGTGCAAGCCGAGCAGGCCCTGGCTGGCCAGAGCAGGCCGGAGCGAGTCCCGGTAGCAGGCAGCGCCCCGGTCGTCCCCGTCGGCCGCGGCCCTGGCGACGGCGGGCGGGCTGGCGCGCTCCGCCCAGGCCCGGACCGAGCTGGCGAGATCGCCGTGTTCTTCGGTTACTGCGAGTGCCATCAGGCCACCTCATCCGCGCGGGTGCCGGTGCTGGGTTCGCCCGCAGTTTAGAACCCGGTTCTGGTGCCCGGCCAGAGCTGATGGAGGGGTTCGGTCGCCGATGTAGCGGGTATCGCTATATCGTCTTGCGGTATAGCGAGCCACGGTATAGGCTGCCGGAAGCGCCCGTGATCACGCGGAGCAGCGGCACCGAGCGGCAAGGAGCGACATGACACCGAGACTGGACCGGTGGGCCGACCCGCCGCTGCTGGTGCTGGCCAGCCTGGCCGGCGAGCTGAAGCACGGCTACGCCATCACCAGGGACGTCGCCGAGACGATGGGCGTGAGCCTTAGCGCCGGGACGCTGTACGCGGTCATTTCCCGGCTTGAGGCGCAGGGCCTGATTGAGGGACTGGACGCAGTGGACCGGCGGCGGCCGTACCGGCTCACCGCGGCCGGCGGTGAGGCTCTGGCCCGGCAGACCAGCCGGATGGGCATGGTCGCCGCGCTCGCCCAGACACGGCTGTCGGCTCAGCCCTGGATGGCGGAAGCGTGACCGCGATGACGAACCCGCCCTCGCGCCGGCGCGGCGCGGCCGCGCTCGCCCGCATGGCACTCCGGCTGTACCCGTCCTCCTGGCGCGCCCGGTACGGCGACGAGGTGATCGCGGTCATCGAGGACACCGGGGCCGGGCCGGCCGCTGCGGTGAGCCTGGCCTGGCGGTCTCTTCCCGCCTGGATCTGGCCGCCCCGGCATCTGCACGACCGCGAGTCCCGGATGCGCGCATCCCTCGGCACCGTGCTGATGGCCGGCGCGCTGCTCGGCGGGGTCGGGCTGGTCTTTGCCCAGCTGACACAGCTCCAGGGCTTCCGGGCCCAGGGCAGCCCGGTCGTGCTCGGCTCGTACGCGATCTTCGACGCGGCCATGGCGGTGGCCGGGCTGACGGCGGTCGCCGGCGGGTTCCCGCTGTGGCTGCTGATGCTACGCCGCGCCCGCCGGGAGCACCGCAGCCGCGAGACCGCGTACCTGCTGCTTCCGGTCGCGGCACCGGCCGCGTTCTTCGGCGTGCTGACCGCGGTGGTCCGGGTCTTCGGCGGTCCCGGCGGCGTCGGCCCGTGGACCTTTCTTGCCGTCGTGCTGTTCGGCTTCGTCGCGGCCGTGATCGCCTGCGCCGGGCCCATCCTGGCGATGCAGCGCCTGCGGCCCCGCGGCCCCGCGGTGCGGCTCGCGGTCCGGGCGGGTGCCGTCGCGACCGGCGCCATCGTGCTGGCCGGGTCCGCCAGCGTTGTCGCGCTGGCCGGCCTGTGCCTGCGGGCACGCCACTTCGCCGGCTACCACAACGGCATCGTGCTCGGCTGCTACCTGGCCGTCGTGGCGGCCCTGGCGGTGATCGCGAGCGTCAGCGCCCGGCGGGCCGTCCGGGTCAGGTAACCCGCCGGGCCCCGCTTCATGACGAGTCCGGGCTGGCGCCAGGCCAGTCAGGATCTGCTGGTCCGCGCCGCGTCATCCCCCTGACGTGGCGTTTGACCTGATCGGGCGACCGCGGGATGACACCTCCGGCCTCATTGGGTACCATTAAGTTACTCGCCAGTAGGGCGTAGTGGCAGATGTGGCAGGGGGAGGACCGATGGGTCACTTCAAGAGCAACCTCAGGGACATCGAGTTCAACCTCTTCGAGGTGCTGAAGCGCCAGGACCTTCTCGGTGCCGAGCCGTTCGCTGAGGTGGACGAGGTCACTGCCCGCGGCATTCTGGACGAGGTTGCCCGGCTGGCCGAGGGGCCGATCGCCGAGTCCTACGCTGACGCCGACAGGCACCCGCCGGTCTTCGACCCGGCCACTCACTCGGTCACGATGCCGGAGTCGTTCAAGAAGTCCTACCAGGCGTTCATTGACGCTGAGTGGTACCGGCTGGAGCTGCCCGCCGAGCTCGGCGGCACCAGCGTCCCGCGGACGCTCGCCTGGTCGGTCGCCGAACTGGTGCTCGGCGCGAATCCCGCCATCTGGATGTACGCCAGCCTGGGCTCCTTCTCGCACGCGCTGTGGCTGATGGGGACCGCGGCCCAGAAGAAGATCGCTGAGCGGGCGATCGAGGGCCGCTGGGGCTACACGATGGTGCTGACCGAGCCGGACGCGGGCTCCGACGTCGGTGCCGGCCGGACCAGGGCCGTCCAGCAGCCCGACGGCAGCTGGCACATTGAAGGCGTCAAGCGGTTCATTACCAGCGCTGAGCACGACCTCACCGAGAACATCCTGCACGTCGTGCTGGCCCGGCCGGAGGGTGCGGGACCCGGCACCAAGGGCCTGTCCATGTTCCTGGTGCCCAAGTACCTCCTCAACGAGGACGGGTCGCTGGGCGAGCGCAACGGTGTCTACGTCACCAATGTCGAGCACAAGATGGGACTCAAGGCCTCCACCACCTGCGAGCTCACGTTCGGGGCGGACACACCAGCGGTCGGCACGCTGATCGGGGATGTGCACGACGGCATCCGGCAGATGTTCATGATCATCGAATTCGCCCGGATGATGGTCGGCACGAAGGCCATCGCGGCCCTGTCAACCGGCTACCTGAACGCGCTTGACTACGCCAGAACCCGGGTGCAGGGCGCCGATCTGACGCGGCTCACGGACAAGGCCGCTCCGCGCGTCACGATCATGCGGCACCCCGATGTCCGCCGGAGCCTGCTGCTGCAGAAGTCCTACGCCGAGGGCATGCGCGCGCTGGTCCTGTACACGGCCAGCCAGCAGGACGCGGTCCTGGTCGCCGCGGCCAGGGGCGATCGGGACGAGTCCGCGGTCGCTGTCAACGACCTGCTGCTGCCCGTCGTCAAGGGGGTCGGCTCCGAGCGGGGCTACGAGCAGCTGGCCCAGTCGCTGCAGGCGCTCGGCGGCTCTGGCTACCTTCAGGACTACCCGATGGAGCAGTACATCAGGGACTCCAAGATCGACAGCCTGTACGAGGGCACGACCGCGATCCAGGGCATCGACCTGTACTTCCGCAAGATCGTCCGCAACCAGGGGGCCGCGCTGGCGGAGCTGCTCGGGCAGATCCGGGAGTTCGCCGCCGCCGACAACGGCAACGGGCGGCTGAAGAAGGAGCGGGCCGCAGTCGGCAGGGCGGCGGACAATGTCGAGGCGATAGTCGCGGCGATGAACGGTTATCTCGGCAGCAGCCTCGAGCAAGCGCCGGAGATCTACCGCGTCGGGCTCAACACGACCAGGCTGCTGCTGGCGCTCGGCGATCTGATGATCGGCTGGCTGCTCGGCCGCCAGGCCGAAGTCGCGCTGGCCCGGCTGGACACCGGCGGCCTCGCCCCGGCCGAGGAGGCCTTCTATCAGGGCAAGCTCGCGGTCGCCGCTTTCTTCGCGGCGACAGTCCTGCCCCGGCTGGCCGCCGAGCGCGAGATCGCCGAGTCGACCACGCTGGACGTCATGGCCGTGCCGGACGAGGCTTTCTGACTCTCTGCAACTGCCTCGGCAGCGGCAGCATCCGCGGGTTATTACAGTCTCCTGACCAGCGGGATTCAGCATGAAGCGCTGGATTCCCGACGCCAGCGTAAGTCGCGCAACATCGAATTACCGCCCCGGCCGCGGTAGTTATTTCGTTAGCGCGAACTACCAGGCCGGAATGTCTTCTGCACAGTTACCGCGGTTATTTATTCTGGGTCCGCGTGATAAATCACGTGGCCAGGATGGCGGCCTTCCCGCTGCCGGCCAGGGCAAGGGCCGCCGCCCGTCGCAGCGGCCGCCTATCGCAGCGGCGTGGCCGCGACCGGCCCGGCACTCCGGCGCCGCCCGCCTAGCCGGCGGTGCTGGGAGCGGCGGCGCGCCGCCGCATTGAATGGCAGTGCGCGGTCCGCTGACTAGTGCTCCGCGCGGTTCAAGCGCGGGCGTACACTGAAAATGTTGCTCCGGCCCCCGGCAGCTATCGCGTTGTGACAAGCGCGCTGCCAAAGGTATCGGGGCTTTTTTGTTCCCGCACGAGCAGATCTTGAGCCGCCTGGACGTGCCCGGTTCGCGTGTCGCAGTAATCCGCTCATGACATGCAGGGCGCCGCATAACCAGGGCGCCATGGCCGCGCCGCACGCTGCCTGAGGAGCCCGGATGGGAATCATCGCTTCAGCCCCTCTCACACGGCCCGGCCCGCCGGCCAGGAGAGGACACGACGATGGCAAGCCTGAACGCGGACCAGCCTGGCCAGCAGGCCGGCGGCCGCCAGCTGAGCGTCGCGGCAGGCATCGTGCTCGTAGCGGCCGGTGCGATCCTGGTATTCGCCTTCACCGGCGCGTCTCCGCATTGGCTCAACCTGCGCGTGGTCGGTGTCATCCTCATTCTGGCCGGAGTTCTCGGCCTGGCCGTGCCCCGCCTGCCGCGGCTCACTCGCGGCGGGCTCCGCCGCTGGCCTAAGCCGCCGCCGTCCGGCCGCGGTCAATCGCCGCGCGGTCGGCCGCCCGGACTCAGCGGTGCTCCGCGGGCCGGCAACGGCCGGGTGACGGCGGCCAATGACCTGCACCGCGCGGCGCATGACCCGCCAGCCCGTAGCCCGGCCGGCGACCGGTGAAGATCCTGAGCCCGCCGCGAGCGCCGTGACCAAGGAGCCTGTTTCATGTGGCGAGACGCCTCCTACGTCTCCCCGTCGTGGATGTCGCGGGGAGCGTGTCAGCGTGAAGATCCCGAGTTGTTCTTTCCCATCGCGGGCGGAGGCACCGCGGTCATGCAGGTCACCGCGGCCAAGTCGGTGTGCGGAGCCTGCCCGGTCCGGACAGCGTGCCTGTCGTTTGCCATCGACACCAGGCAGGACGGTATCTGGGGAGGAACGACGGCCGACGAACGGCGTGTTCTTGGTTTCCGGGTGTCACGGCGCTCGCTCGCGTAAGCGTCAGGACCGGCCGCGCTATGGCGACTGCCAGTTCATCAGTTCCGGCCCGAGCCAGGACCGGGCCGAGCACAATTGCCCCAGCCTGCCGGTACCGTCGGCCGGCCCGCGGCAGGTGCGCATACAGCTGTTGCGGGTCCTTCGATCAGGGAGGAGCGGTGTCGGCCGTGTGGGACATCCGGGTGTTGCTAGTCAGGTGGTCACTGTCCCCGATACCAACCCCGGAGGGCAACGCGGCCGATTGCTTCGTCCGGCGGCAGCCGGGATGACAGACAGTCGGCCAGCCAGGATCTGGGCTCTGGTCGCCGGGGAGGCTGCCAGCCGGGGCGGCCGTGTGGCTGCTGCCGATGCGTGCGCTGCCGTCGTGCCTGCGGTCGAGGTCACAGGAGCGTGGCTCACGGCAGCCAGCGGGCTGGAGGCGGGTCACCTGATGCGGGTTACCGACGCGACCGGGGAGCTGCTAGCCGAACTCCAGCTGACGATGGGGGAAGGGCCGTCGCTGGATGCGGCCGCATCAGGGGGGCCGGTACTGGCCTCGGACCTGGGCGCGGCAGACATGGCCGCGCGGTGGCCGGGTTTCGCTCCGGCCGCGCGGCTGGCCGGGGCAGCGGCAGTCTTTGCTTTCCCGCTCCAGATCGGAGCGATCCAGGCGGGAGTACTGGGCCTGTACCGAGATCGGGCTGGCCCGCTGACCACGGCCCAACTGGGCGACGCCTTGCTCTTCGCGGACACCGCGACGATGCTGCTACTCGACGGCCAGGCCCGGGCAGCTGATGGCAGGGCCGCCGACGGCGGGGCGGGTGGCCAGCCTGAATATCTGGCCCTGCACCGCGCTCAGATCGACCAGGCCACCGGGATGCTGACGGAACAGCTCGGTACCACCATCGCCGACGCCTTCGTCCGGCTGCGAGCTTATGCTTACTCACATGAACTGCGGCTCACTGACGTAGCCAGGGACATCGTCGCCAGGCGCCTGCGGCTGCACCCGGACTCCGACCCATCCCTGGATGGTGAGGCGTGAATATGCCGCTAATCGCCAGCCCGGGCGCCGTCGGGCGCCGGGTCTCCCGCAACTAATCTGCCCATTTCGCGAGAGGGTGAGCGGGGATGAACGGACAACAGCTGGCCGACACCTTCGTTGAGCTGACCGACACCATGGTTGCCGATTTTGACGTCATCGACTTCCTGCACGTGCTGACCGACCGGAGCGTCCAGCTGCTGGATGTTTCCGCGGTCGGCCTGCTGCTCGCTGATCCGCGGGGTGAACTGCGCGTGGTCGCTGCCTCAAGCGAGGCAGTCCGGCTGCTTGAGCTCTTCCAGTTGCAGAACGACGAGGGCCCCTGCCTCGACTGCTTCCGGTCCGGTTTGCCCGTGGCGTCCGTGGATCTGCACGCCGAGGCAGAACGCTGGCCCCGGTTTACCGCGGCGGCCACGGAAACCGGGTTTGCCGCGGTGCAGGCCCTGCCGATGCGGCTGCGCGAGCAGGTCATCGGCGCACTGAACCTCTTCCGCGCCGAGGCCGGGGAGTTTGACGCCGCCGATGTACGCATCGGGCAGGCGCTGGCTGACGTTGCCACCATCAGCCTCCTGCACGAGCGGAGCATGCGCCACAGCGACACTCTCAACGAGCAGTTGCAGACCGCCCTGAATAGCAGAGTCATCATCGAGCAGGCCAAGGGCAAACTCGCTGAGCGGCTTGGCCTGGACATGGAACAGGCGTTCAGTCTTCTTCGCGACTACGCCCGCGACCGGAACCTGCGCCTGGCCGACCTCGCCCAGTCATTCGTTAACGGGACCGAAGCCCTGAGCGGCCGGACCGAAGCCACGCCGCGGCAGCCGGCGCCGCGGCGCCGATAGCCGTCGCCGGACAGCCCGTCGCCGGTCAGCCCGTCGCCGGTCAGCGATGGGCGAACCGGCCGGATCTGCGGTGGCTGGACCCCCTGGTGACCAGGTGGTAGATCAGCAGCAGAACGGCCGCGCCGACAATCGCTGTGATCCAGGTGGAGATGTTGAAGAATCCCTGGAGCGGATGATGGAGATGAAATATTTTCGTGGCCACCCAGCCGCCCAGCAGCGCGCCTGCGATACCGATTATGCAGGTGATGATGAGGCCCTGTTGTCGCTTGCCCGGGATCAGCATATTGGCGAGCAGGCCCGCAACCAGGCCGAGAATTATCCAGGCGATGATACCCATAACTACTCCTCAGTGTGCAGTGCCAGGCATCGGCCCGCTCCGCAAAAAAGATCCGGGCCCGGCATTTTGCCCGGGTCCGGAGGTATATATTCAGAGTACGCTTTCCTGGCACTGGAAGATAGGTAATTTCGCCGCCAATCCGCGCGCTGCGCTTGCGGTCCGGCCGTCAGAAACCAGGTCCGGCTGCCTGCTGAGCACCGTCAGGCGCTCGCGCCGCCAGCTGGCACAGGGTGGCCGGCAGGAGCCTGGCCAGCTCAGCGGGACGGAGGGCTAGCTCAGTGCGCGGGCCTGCCGGTGTTGCCGTTCCGGCCGGGGGATCTGAGCGTTACTGATTATTCTGAGATCGCCAATAGTGAGCGTATAGTCAGACTCAATGCTCCGGATCCTGGCAGCTCCGGCCGCGCGAATGCGCTGCTGCGGAGGCCAGGCCGGAGTTTCTTTTTCCGGTGGATCCGGGACGTGGCGGAGCCGTTGCGCGCGGCGTTTATCGCACTGGATCTGGAGCCGGTTATGAATACCGTTGTCTGCACTGGCACCGTGCTGGCAGTTCTCTCTCTGCGTCCTGACAGCCGGCCTGGCCATGAGCTGGCATAACGACGCTGGCAAGCAGGCCGGCCCTGGCAGCCCGCGGGCCCTGAGCCCGCGGGCCGGAATCTTCCTGCTCGTCGTCGGGGCGATACTGCTCTTCGCGGTGACCGAGAGCTCACCGAGCTGGCTCAACTGGCGGATCGTGGGCATCGTCCTGGTCATCAGCGGCATTCTCGGCCTGGTGCTGCCGCAGCGAAGCCGCGGCAGCAGCTCTGATTACCCGGACCGGATGAGCCGGTGGGTCCTGCCCGGGCAGTTCCCTGGCCCGGGTGATCCGGTGTCCGGCCGTAACGGCGAGGACCTTCGCGGTTCGCTGCTCGTGCGCGAGATCAGCGAAGAAGATCCGCCGACGCTCGCCGATGATGTTCTCAGCCTGGAGGACGACCCGCCGCTGTGAGCTGACCGGACGTCAGGCCCGCCGTGGCTCACTGTGCCCCGCGACGGGCTAGCCGGCCGCAGCCGCCCGGCGAGACATAGACGGCGATGCGGCAGCCGCGTACTGTTGGGTTGCTGCTCCGGACCTTGGCGGCCGTTCCCTTGGTAGTGAACGGGAATGGCGCAAGACCCGGAGTTTTTTTGCGTCTGCACGACGAGACGCCAGTCGTTCCGTTGGCGGGAGCCTCGTCAGCTTCGCCGGCGGCACGGTGGTTCGCCGGGGGAGGGATCGCAGGCGATCCTCGCCTGCGGATCTGGCCGGGATCCGAGAAATTCGGGCCAGAACGGCGCACCTTGAGCGGCCAGGCAGCCGTCGGCCGGCGGCCTGGCCGCTCTCCGCGCGTGGCTGCTGCCGGCTCAGATTTCGTACTGAACCGAGGCGCGCACCCTGGCGTGCGGGGCGCTGATGCGGCTGATGATGTCCCGGTGCTCGGCGTTCTCCCGGTAGGCGAGGAAGCAGTCAGTGTCGTCGAAATCGGCGACCACGGCGTAGTCGAAGTTGCCCTCGAAGATCCCCGCGTCCGGGCCGGCGTGGTAGGAGCGCAATCCGGCCAGCTTCGGGCGGAGGGCCGTCAGCTCCTCGGTGAACTGCTGCTCCAGCTCCTCGGTCATCTCATCGTCCCAGCTGAACAGCACGACGTGCCGGATCATCGTGCTCCTTTCATGACCACGCCAGCATCCGCAGCGGGTCGGTCAGCATCGCTCCGACATCGCGGAGCACGGCCGAGCCCAGGTCGCCATCGACCAGCCGGTGATCGAACGACAGCGCCAGCGTGCAGACCTTGCGCACGGCGAGCTCGCCGTCCACGACCCAGGGCGCGTCCTTCACCTGGCCGAACGCCAGGATCGCGGCCTCGCCGGGCGACAGGATCGGGGTGCCGGTATCGACGCCGAAGACGCCGACATTGGTGATTGTCAGGGTGCCGCCGGACAGGTCGGCGGGCGTGGCCTTCCCGGCGCGTGCCGTCTGCGCCAGCTGAGCCAGCGCGCTGGCGAGCTCAGGCAGGGTCATGGCGTGCGCGTCCTTGACGTTGGGCACGACCAGGCCCCGATCAGTACTGGCGGCGATCCCCAGGTTCACGTAGTGCTTAACCACGATCTCCTGAGCGGCGTCGTCCCAGCTGGAATTGATCATCGGATGGCGCGCCGCCGCAACCAGCAGGGCCCGCGCGACGAGCAGCAGCGGCGAGACCCGGCTGTCCGCGAATTCGGGCATCGCCCGCAGTCGCGCAGTCGCGGTCATCGTCTCGGTGATGTCGATCTGCAGGAACTCGGTGACGTGCGGTGCCGTGAACGCGCTCGCGGCCATCGCTGCGGCGGTGTGCTTGCGCACGCCCCTGATGGCGATCCGTTCCTCGCGCGGCCCCGCTGCCGTCGCCGGTGTCCGGACGGAAATACCAGCGCCGGGAACGGGCTCGACCGGTCCCGCGGCTGCCGCCCGCTGGACGTCGTCGCGGGTGACGGACCCGTCCGGGCCGGTCCCGGTCAGGACGGCGAGGTCGACGCCGAGATCCCTGGCCAGCTTCCTGACTGGCGGCTTGGCTAGCGCCGGTCCCGCGGCGACCCGTTGGCGAGGGCCTGGGGCCGCCGCACCGGTGCGGGTGCTGCCGGTGCGGGTGCTGCCGGGGACGGTGCTGCCGGGGATGGTGCTGCCGCGGGCGCAGCCGGCGCCGTGGCCCCCGCACCGCGGCCGGGGCCGCTCCCGTTCGCGGGGCGGTTCGGCGTGGTCTTGCGCGCCCGCCTGCTGGTAGTGCCGAGCTTGACGCCGTAGCCGACGAGAACGGCTTGACGTTCCGCCTTCGGCGCGGGGCTCCCGGTCATGCCAGGCTCGGACGCGGCCTCTACCGGCGGAGCCGGGACGAGGTCCTCGGTCTCACTGATGGCGCGCTGTACCAGCGCCTCCGGCGGAATCGTGTCTGACTGGCCGCCGTCCCCGCCGCTGATGTCCACGGAAATAATCGGAGTGCCGACGTCGGCGGTCTCGCCCTCGGGCACCAGCAGGCGTGCGACGGTGCCTTCGTACGGGCTCGGCAGCTCGACGACCGCCTTCGCGGTCTCGATCTCCACGATGATCTGGTTGACGGTGACAGTGTCACCCGGCTGAACGTGCCACCTGACGATGTCGGCCTCGGTCAGGCCTTCGCCGACATCAGGGAGCCTGAACTCCTTGAGATCTGACATGGGGGCCTCTCAGTAGCCGAAGGAGCGGTCGACAGCATCCAGGATCCGGTCCAGGTCGGGCAGGTAATGCTCCTCCAGCCGGGACGGCGGGTACGGGGTGGTGTACGCGCCGACTCGCAGGACCGGCGCCTCGAGGCTGTAGAAGCACTCCTGCGTGACCTGAGCCGCGATCTCGGCTCCGATGCCGCCGGTGACGACCGCTTCGTGCACGACGATGCAGCGGCCGGTCTTGCGCACGGACGCGAAAATCGTCTCGGTATCCAGTGGCGCGAGCGAGCGCAGGTCGATGATCTCGAGGCTGCGCCCGTCGCTCTGCGCGGCGACAGCCGCTTCCGCGCACGTGCGCACCATCGGGCCATAGCCGAGCACGGTGACATCACTGCCCTCGGCGAGCACGCGCGCGGTGTCCATCGGCAGCGCCGCGGCGAGGCCGCCCTCGATGTCGACGTCGGTCTTGTCCCAGTAGCGCCGCTTCGGCTCGAAGAACAAGACCGGGTCGTCGCTGAGAGCCGCCTGCTGAATCATCGTGTACGCGTCGGCGGGGTCTCCGCAGGAGACCACCCGCAGACCCGGAGTGTGCGCGAAGAGTGCCTCCGGCGATTCGCTGTGGTGCTCGACCGCGCCAATGCCGCCGCCGAACGGCACCCTGATCACGATCGGCAGCTTCACGGTGCCGAGCGATCGGTACCGCATCTTGGCGAGCTGAGTCACGATCTGGTCGAACGCCGGGAAGATGAAGCCGTCGAACTGGATCTCGCAGATCGGACGGTAGCCGCGCAGCGCCAGCCCGATGGCGGTGCCGATGATGCCGGACTCGGCCAGCGGCGTGTCGATCACGCGCGCCTCGCCGAAGTCCTTCTGCAGCCCGTCGGTCACCCGGAAGACGCCGCCGAGCTTGCCGACGTCCTCGCCCATGATCAGGGCCTTCGGGTTGTGCTCAAGCGCCTTGCGCAGGCCCTCGTTGAGCGCGCGGGAGAGGGTAAGGGTGGTCATCGGCCCTCCTCGGCCAGCACGGGCTCCTCGGCCTCAAACGAGTCCAGGTAGGCGGCGAATCCGGCTCGCTCCGCGGCCAGCTGGCTGGTCTCGGTGGTGAGCACGTCGTCGAACATCGCGTCGGGTGCCGGGTCGGGCATCTGCTGGCAGGCAGCCCGCACGCGCCTGCCGACAGCTGCGGCCTCGGCCTCGATCTCGTCGAAGAAGCTCATCTCGGCCTGCTCGCTGCGGATGAGGTACTGCTTGACCCGCTCGATCGGGTCCTTGAGCTTCCACGACTCCAGCTCGGCGGACAGCCGGTAGCGGGTGGGATCGTCGGTGGTGGTGTGCGCGCCCATCCGGTAGGTGAACGCCTCGATCAGGGTCGGCCCCTGTCCCTCGCGCGCGGCCTGCATGGCCTTGCGCGTGACCGCGAGGCAGGCCAGTACGTCGTTGCCGTCGACGCGCACGCCGGGGAAGCCGAAGCCCTTGGCCCGGAGGAACAGCGGGGTCCGGCTCTGCCGCTCCAGCGGCTCGGAAATGGCCCACTGGTTGTTCTGGCAGAAGAAGACCACCGGCGCGTTGTTGACCGACGCCCAGATGAATGCCTCATTGACGTCGCCCTGGCTGGTGGCGCCGTCGCCGAAGTACGCGATCACGGCCTCGCCGTCCTCGCCCACCGCGCCGTCGCGCTGAATGCCCATGGCGTAGCCGGTGGCGTGCAGCGCCTGACTGCCGATCACGATCGTGTACAGGTGGAAGTTGTGCTCGGTCGGGTCCCAGCCGCCGTGGCTGACACCCCGGAACAGCTCGAGCAGCTTCATCGGGTCGAGGCCACGGCACCAGGCGACGCCGTGCTCGCGGTAGGTCGGGAAGGCCATGTCGCGCGGGCCGAGCGCGCGGCCCGATCCGACCTGGGCGGCTTCCTGGCCGAGCAGCGACGCCCAGATCCCGAGCTCGCCCTGGCGCTGCAAGGCGATCGCCTCGAAGTCGATCCGGCGGACGATGACCAGGTCACGGTAGAGCGCCTTGACTTCGTCGGCCGAGATGTCCAGCGGGTAGTCCGGATGCTCGACCCGCTCGCCTTCGGGGGTGAGGAGCTGGATCAGCTCAGCCGAGTCCGCCTGTCGTTCTGGCTCACGGGCCGGGGCCCGGTTCGCAGATCGGGCGGCGCGTCCGGCATCTTTGACGGCCACGTGCCACTCCTTGCAAATGCTCGTGTCCGGCAGGGCGTGGCCCTGGCCGGCAGTCGTCCGTTCTGACTGTCGTCCGTTCCCGCTGTCGTCCGTCAGGACGGTGCGAACAGTACTATCGCCGCGCCCGGAACGGTCAAGCGCTGCGGGGCCCTGCGCGGCGATGGTGACGGATGTCACGAATCGGGTCACGGCGCCCTGCTTCAAGGCTACTGCCCGGCGGGCCTGATCCCTATTCGCTCAGCGAGAACCGGCCTCGCGTACTGTTCGGGTGTGCCCAGATTCGTCATCGACGTCATGCTCAAGCCGGAGATCCACGACCCTCAGGGCGAGGCGATCGCCAGCGCCAGCCGCCGGCTCGGATTCGCTCGAGGTGGCGGCTGTCCGGCAGGGGAAGCGGTTCGAGATCGAGCTCAGCGAGCAGATCGCGCAGAAGCGCATCGAGGAACTGGCGGCGGAGCTGCTGGCGAATCCGGTTATCGAGGAATTCTCTGTTCGTCCGGCCTGATCGCGCACCGTCGCGGTTGCTTACCGGATCGTTATTTTCCTCTGGCGGTCCCGGCGGGCTTGCCGGCCGTCATCTGCGACCTATCGCGGCAAGAGTTTTCGCAGGTCAGCGGCATTCTGGCCGGACCACGTGCCGTCTGCCGGTAGCGCACTGTTCGTCCAGAGATCGCCTGAGTTCATGATTACCGCAGCTCAGCGCGGGAAGCCTCCACAATGTGAACTAGGTGTTACCGCGACGGGGCTGAGGAGCGGATGCGATCTCGGGTGTTCCATTCTGGGGAACCAGCCGCAGACGTCGAGTTCTGCCTGGTCTTCCCCAGGGAATCGCTGAGCGTGCCAGTGATGCGGCGGGTACTCGGCGACACCCTCAGTCAGCTCGGGATTGACGACAGCCTGCATCGACGACTTGCTTCTCGCTGTTACCGAGGCCTGCACGAACGTGCTGCGGCACGCCGGGCCCGGCCGCCGCTACGAGCTCGTCGCCCATGTGAGCAGCCAGCGGTGCCGCCTGGAGGTACTGGACAGCGGCCGCGGGTTCGATCCGGCCAGCGTCAGCCGCCACCGCCGGCACATGCTTCGGCATCCGGTGCGCCCGGTACGAGGCTCGGCAGGCGCCGCATCTCGCCAGCGTCAACGGCTCCGGCATCGACCGCGCCGGGGTCGCCGAGCCGGCTGCGCAACCGGATCACCAGTGCCCGCCGCCTGGCCAGGGAACGGGCCATCGCCGAACTGCCCGAGTCCGGGCCGCGGACTGGCGATCATGCAGGCCTGCGTCGACGACGTCACGCTGCGCAGCAGGCCAGGGCACGGCACGGTGGTCTCGCTGCAGAAGCGGATCGAGTGGCGGACCGACGCGCCGCTGGCGCTGCGGCCCGCCTCACAGCTCAGGGACGCCGGCTGAGCGGGTAATCTGCGAGCATGCGCCGCTCGACAGGACGCCCATGACGGCCCGGATCGGAGTCGTCACCTTCCCCGGATCCCTCGATGATCGCGATGCGTGCCGCGCCGTAGAGCGCGGCGGAGCGCATCCGGTCGAACTCTGGCATGGTGACGCCAGCCTGCACGGCGTCGACGCTGTCATCCTGCCCGGCGGCTTTTCCTACGGTGATTACCTGCGCTGCGGTGCCATTGCCCGGTTCTCCCCGGTGATGGGGCAGCTCATCCCGGCGGCCGCGAAAGGCCTGCCCGTGCTCGGCATCTGCAACGGCTTCCAGATCCTCTGCGAGGCCCACCTGCTGCCGGGAGCGCTCACCCGCAACGCCGGCCTGCACTTCGTGACCAGGGACATCACGATCAGGATCGAGAACGACACCTCGGCCTGGACCAGGAGCTACCAGTCCGGGCAGGACATCCGCGTCGTGCTCAAGAGCGGTGAGGGTGCCTACATGGCTGACCCGGAGACGGTGGCCAAGATCGAGGCGAACGGGCAGGTCCTGGCGCGGTACGCCAGCGGCAATCCGAACGGGTCGGTCGGCGAGATTGCCGGGGTCGTCAGCGAGGCGGGAAACGTGGCGGGCATCATGCCGCACCCTGAGCACGCGATTGACGAGCTGACCGGGCCGAGCGCCGACGGGCTCGGCTTCCTCGCCTCGGTCCTGCAGGCGGTCACTGTCTGATGACCAGCGCTCAGGACGCCCGCGCAGGACGCTCGCCCGGACTCAGGACACCGTGACCAGCGCGGCGGCCACGCCCGGCCGCGCGCAGCCGTACGCAGCGCTCGGCGTGACCGATCAGGAGTACGCCCGGATCAGCGGCATTCTCGGCCGCCGCCCGACGGACGCCGAGCTGGCCATCTACTCAGTCATGTGGAGCGAGCACTGCTCCTACAAGTCGTCACGCAAGCACCTGCGACAGTTCGGCGAGAAGGCGCCGGCGACCGACGTGCTGCTGGCCGGGATCGGCGAGAACGCCGGCGTCGTCGACATCGGCCAGGGCTACGCGGTCACGTTCAAGATCGAGTCGCACAACCACCCGTCGTACGTCGAACCCTTCCAGGGCGCGGCGACCGGCGTCGGCGGCATCGTGCGGGACATCCTGGCGATGGGCGCGCGCCCGGTCGCGGTCATGGACGCACTCAGGTTCGGTCCCGCGAACGCGCCGGACACCCGCCGGGTTCTGCCAGGCGTGGTCGGCGGCATCTCGTTCTACGGCAACTGCCTGGGCCTGCCGAACATCGGCGGCGAGCTTGCGTTCGACCCCTGTTATGCGGGTAACCCGCTGGTCAACGCACTGTGCGTGGGAGTGCTCCGGCATGCCGACCTGAAGCGCGCGGCCGCCACCGGTCCGGGCAATCAGGTCGTTCTCTTCGGCTCCCGGACCGGCCCGGACGGCATCGGGGGCGCCTCGGTCCTGGCAAGTGCCTCGTTCGGCGGTGCCGGCGAGGGCGCCAAGCGGCCCAGCGTGCAGGTGGGCGACCCGTTCATGGAGAAGCTGCTGGTCGAGTGCTGCCTTGAGCTCTACCGGGCCGGGCTGGTCGTCGGCATCCAGGATCTGGGCGCAGCCGGAGTGGCCTGCGCCACGACCGAGCTATCGGCGGGCGGCGGGACCGGCATGCGCGTCCGGCTCGACGCGGTACCGCTTCGCGATGCGTCACTCGGCCCGGCTGAGATCCTCATGAGCGAATCGCAAGAGCGGATGATGGCGATCGTGACGCCAGAGAACGTTGCCGAGTTCCTGGCCATCTGCGCGCGCTGGGACGTACCCGCGACGGTCATCGGCGAGGTCACCGCTACCGGGCGGCTGGAGATGACGTGGCACGGCGAGCTGGTCGTCGACATGCCGCCGGGCAGCGCGGCCGACGAGGGGCCGGTCTATGACCGCCCCGTGAGCAGGCCGGCCACCCAGGATGCGCTGGTCGCCGACGGGCCGGAGCGGCTGGCCCGGCCGGCCGGCGGCAGCGAACTGCGGGCGGACCTGCTGCTCCTGCTCGGCTCTCCGGAGGGCGGCGACAAAGCCTGGGTGACTGAGCAATATGACCGGTATGTGCGCGGGGACACCGTTCTGGCCATGCCGCATGACGCCGGCCTGCTCCGGATCGACGAGCAGACCGGGCTGGGCGTGGCCCTGGCGACCGACGGGAACGGGCGCTTCTGCCAGCTCGACCCGTACGCCGGCACGCAGCTGGCGCTGGCTGAGGCCTACCGGAACGTCGCGGTCAGCGGGGCCCGCCCGCTAGCGGTCACGAACTGCCTGAACTTCGGGTCACCCGAGGACCCGGCGGTCATGTGGCAGTTCACCGAGGCGGTTCGCGGGCTCGCGGACGGCTGCCTGGCGCTCGGGGTCCCGGTCACTGGCGGCAATGTCAGCTTCTACAACCAGACTGGCGGGACGGCGATCCAGCCGACTCCGGTCGTCGGCGTTCTCGGCGTTCACGACGATGTGCGGCGCCGGATCAGGTCCGGCTTCAGCGAGCCGGGCGCCAGCCTGGTGCTGCTCGGGCAGACCCGGCCCGAATTCGGCGGCTCCCTGTGGGCGTGGCTGCGGCACGCTCATCTCGGCGGGCAGCCGCCTGCCGTTGACCTGGCGGCGGAGCAGGCGCTGGCCGGCGTTCTGGTCGGGGCGGGCGCCCGCGGCCTCGTTGTCGCTGCCCACGACCTGTCGGACGGCGGCCTGGCGACGGCGCTGGCCGAATCCTGTCTCGCCGGAGGCACTGGCTGCACGGTCACACCGCCTGCGGATGCGGCCTCGTTCCTGTTCAGTGAATCGGCTGCCCGTGCGGTCGTCGCGGTGCGGCCGGGCAGCCGCGACGAGCTGCTCGCGCTGTGCGAGCAGCACGGCGTGCCGGCCGAGGTGATCGGCGAGACCGGCGGCCAGGATCTCGCCGTGGGCGGGCTGTTCTCGATTCCGCTGGCTGAGCTTGCCGCAGCGCACTCGGGCGCGCTGCCGGCCCTGTTCGGCTGACCGGACCGGCCGGCCGACAGCGGGGCCGTCTAGACCGAGGCCCACCAGAACGCGATGAGCTGGGTGGCAGGCGCTGCCGCCGAGCAGGCCTCCAGCGCGGCGCCGAACGACTGAGCGGCGAGCTGGCCGGACTGGGTCAGGCAGGCCGAGTCGGCCAGGTTGGCGTACTGGTAGAACTCGTGCCCCTGGCTGGTGACCGCATGCCGTGTCCGCCGCCACCGCTGAGCGGCCGCGAGGTCGCAGTGCTGGAGCGCAAGCCGCGGCTGGCCGGTCCCGGCGGCCGAGGCGAGGCACTGGCCGGTGGGCAGGAAGATGAAGATATAGCTGTTGCCGCCCATCAGGTCCGCGGTCCACTGCGGCGATCCGGTCTGCTCAGCCGCCTGACCGAGCGGGCTGAACTGCGGCGTTCCTCCCGGCCCGAGCAGTTGCAGCAGCTGGCCGGCCGCCGGGGCCGGTCCCGGGTGCGCTCAGCGATCAGCCCGACCGTCTCCGAGCTGACCACACGGGAGGGCAGCGCGACGGTGTGCCTGGCGGCAGCCGGGTGCAAGCTGACCAGGTAGGCGGCGACGCCTCCGGCCGCCAGCAGCACGATCACGCCGATGCCGGCCAGCCTGGGCAGCCAGGAACCCCTGGTTCGCGGGCCTGTGCGGCGCTGACCGGGCATAACGAACGAATACCGGTATCAGGCAGTATCTGGGGCCCGATAACCCGAAAATCAGGAAGAATTTTTCCCGGTACCACCGGCCTTGCTGCGCCGAGGTAGCCGCCGGTGTCGGTGGCATCGGCTAGTCTGCCAGCCGTGCCAGCGCGCGGTCCCGATCTCAGACGGCTGCTCGCCGCCCTTAACGAGCAGCGAGCCGCCCTCGGCGAGCCGCCGTGGACCGGGCTGACGACAGAGCGAGGCCTCGGCGCCGCGAGCCTGGCTGCCGTCGAGGCGGCCAGGGCAGCGGGCGCGGAGCCGATGCGGGCCGCGCTGCGGTCCGCGGTCAGGTACAGCCTCGGCGTGCTGGCCGACCAGGTGCCGGGCCGGACGGTCGAGGTCCGGGTACCGCCTTTCGCGGCGGTCCAGTGCGTGCCCGGCCCCCGGCATACCCGCGGGACGCCGCCGAATGTGATCGAAACCGATGGGCTGACCTGGCTCGATCTGGCCGTCCGGCCGGCTGGACTGGGCCGCTGCCATGGCCGCCGGCCGCGTGCGAGCGAGCGGCCAGCGCGCTGACCTGTCCGGTTATCTGCCGTTGTTTCCCGCCACGGGCGGCGAGCAGGTGCCAGGACGGCCCTGACAGCCCGGGAAGTCACTAGAATTGAGTAGTGATTAAGCCCGATGGCGCGTTGTCACATGATCCAGATCCAGCCGACCGGCCGCCGCGCGACGCATGCGGGGTCTTCGGCGTCTGGTCTCCCGGCGAGGACGTAGCGAAGCTGGCCTACTACGGCTTGTACTCGCTTCAGCACCGCGGGCAGGAGTCGGCCGGCATCGCTGTCAGCGACGGATCCCGGATCGTGGTGTACAAGGACATGGGCCTGGTGGCTCAGGTCTTCAACGAGTCCGTGCTGAACACCCTGCACGGGCACATCGCGGTCGGGCACTGCCGGTATTCCACCAGCGGCTCGTCTGTCTGGGAGAACGCGCAGCCCACCTTCCGGGCCACGCCGTCGGCCAGCCTGGCCCTTGGCCATAACGGCAATCTGATCAACACCCTGGAGCTGGCGAGCCTGCTTGGCGGTCAGTCGGCCGCGCTGGCGGGCCGCGCGACCTCGGACACCGATGTCCTGACGGCGCTGTTCGCCGCTGCCGGCATCGGCGCGGGCGACAATCCGGCTTACGGGCACTCGCCGAACGGCAGCATTCTGCCCGCGGCCGCCCTTAGCGCCAGCGCCGCGAACGGGGCTGCCGCGAACGGGGCAGCCGCGAACGGCGGCCTTCCTGACGCCACTGGCCTGACTGGCGCCGCGCATCCGGGCGTGGAGGCGGCGGCCCTGGCGGCGCTGCCGCTGGTCCGGGGCGCGTTCTCGCTGGTTTTCATGGACGAGCAGACGCTGTACGCGGCACGTGACCCGCAGGGCTTCCGTCCTCTCGTCCTCGGCCGGGTAGCCAGAGGGTGGGTCGTAGCGAGCGAGACGGCTGCCCTGGACATCGTCGGGGCCACTTTCGTCCGGGAGATTGAGCCGGGCGAGCTGGTGGCGATTGACGAGAGGGGCGTCCGATCGCACATCTTCGCCCCGCCCGCGCCGAAGGGCTGCCTGTTCGAGTACGTGTACCTGGCCCGGCCGGACACCGCGATCGCCGGCCGCAGCGTTCAGGCCGCGCGGGTCGAGGTCGGCCGGACGCTCGCGGCCGAGTTTCCGGCCGACGCGGATCTGGTGATCCCGGTGCCGGAGTCCAGCACGCCCGCCGCGATCGGGTACGCGCAGGCCAGCGGCATTCCGTATGGCCAGGGCCTGGTGAAGAACTCCTATGTCGGGCGGACGTTCATCCAGCCGAGCCAGACGATCAGGGAGCGCGGCATCCGGCTGAAGTACAACCCGCTGCGTGACGCCATCGCCGGCAAGCGCCTGGTCGTGGTCGACGATTCCATTGTGCGGGGCAATACGCAGCGCGCCATTGTGGCGATGTTGCGGGAGGCAGGGGCCGCCGAGGTTCACGTTCGCATTTCCAGCCCGCCGGTTGCCTGGCCGTGCTTCTTCGGCATTGACTTCGCCAGCCGCGCTGAGCTGATGGCGGGCAACCTGACCATCGAGGAGATCAGGGAGTCCATCGGCGCTGACTCGCTTGGCTTCGTCTCGCTGGCCGGGCTGATCGAGGCGACCACGATACCCGCGGGGCGGCTGTGCCGTGCCTGCTTCGATGGCAAGTACCCGATCGATGTGGCCGAGGGGGAGAAGGGCAAGCACCTGCTTGAGGCCGTCGGCGCGCGAGGCGAGGGTACTGCGTGACTAGCGGGCACCAGCCGGTCAGCTATTCCTCGGCCGGCGTCGACATCGCTGCCGGCGATCGCGCCGTCGAGCTTATGAAGGCTTCCGTGGCGAGGACAGCAGGGCCAGAGGTCCTGGGCGGCATCGGCGGATTCGCCGGCCTGTTCGACGCGACCAAGCTTGCCGGGATGCGACGGCCGCTGCTCGCTACGTCGACGGATGGTGTCGGCACCAAGGTCGTGCTGGCCCAGCGCCTGAATCGCTATGACACCATCGGCCAGGACCTCGTCGGCATGGTGGTGGACGACCTCGTCGTCTGCGGAGCCGAGCCGCTGTTCATGACGGACTACCTGGTTTGCGGCCGGGTTGAGCCCGAGCGGGTGGCTGCCATCGTCGGCGGCATCGCCGAGGGGTGTGTCCAGGCCGGGTGCGCGCTCGTCGGCGGCGAGACGGCCGAGCATCCGGGCCATTTCGCCGCTGATGACTTCGATCTGGCCGGGGCTGCCACCGGGGTAGTGGACGCGGACCGGCTCCTGAGCCGTGACCTCGTCGTAGCCGGCGACGTGGTGATCGCGATGGCGTCGTCAGGCCTGCACTCCAACGGCTTCTCGCTGGTCCGCGCGATAATCGACGCGCCCGGATCCGGCCTGGATCTCCAGAGCCGTCCGGCCGGGCTCAGCGGCACCATCGGCGAGGAACTGCTGACGCCGACGCGGATCTACGCGCGGGACTGCCTGGCGCTCACCGACAGCTGCGCAGTCCGGACCTTCGCCCATATCACCGGCGGCGGGCTAGCCGCCAACCTGGCCAGGGTCCTGCCCTCGGGCGCCGACGCGGTGCTGGACCGAGCGACCTGGCTGCCGGCGCCGGTCTTCGGGCTGCTGGCCAAGGCCGGCGGCGTCGAGGCCGCTGAAATGGAGCGGGTCTTCAATATGGGCGTCGGCATGGTCGCAATCGTCGCCGCCGCCGACTGCGACCGGGCGCTCGCGCTGCTGGCCGGACGCGGGCTGCCGTCCTGGGTCATCGGCGAGGTCGTACCCGGTACCGGTACCGCCCGGCTCGCCGGCCAGCATCCGGCTGGAGAGCCGCGCTGAGTCGTCAGGCCGTACCCCGGCATTCAGCGGGCGGCCAGGCCTGCGAAATCTGGATCCGGGCTGCCGCCAGAACCCGGCGCCGACTGGCCGACCCGGCGGCGGGCACGCCAAAATCGGCCCGAAATCGTTCAGCAGGACGAACTCGGTACGGATCAGCTCCGCCCGGGCTAGCCGGCCGATCCGGCAAGCCCGGGGATACGGTCCGCTACGCCCCGGACGAGCCGGACTGCCGTACGAGGCCCTCGGCTGTGTACTCGCCGTAGTCGTCGTCCTCGTCCCAGTCTTCGTCTTCTTCTTCGTCGTCCGGTGCGTGATCAGAGTCGTCATCCGCGGAGTAGCGGTCGCCCAGGTCCGCATACGCGGAATCCCCGTTGGCGCCGTGCTGGTCCGAGTCGACGCCCAGCTCAGCCCGCAGCCGGTCAAGATCGGTTCCGCCGCCACTGTACTTAAGCTGGCGTGCCACCTTGACCTGCTTGGCCTTGGCTCGGCCGCGCCCCATTGGCTCGACCCCCTCTAAATACGGGACCCGCACGGGTCCCTCGTCACCGCACTCTTTCGTTGCCCGTTACCACGCCAGTGCTCGCGGTTTCGTGCACACAAGGCTCACCCGCCGCCGCTCCGCCAACCGAAGTGCGCCGCGCTCGCCCTGACGTACAGGTACAACCGTACCTGCTTTGGGCGCCCGGCGCTTCCGATGATTCCGGCGAACCCGGTCACTGGCCCAGGTATATGCCCCGCAGCCTGCCAACCTCGGCCATCCGGCGCTCTGCCAGCCGGTCTGCCGCCACCGCCGGCGGAACGCCATCGGCGTCTGCGTCCGCCAGGATCTGCCTGGTAGTGCCCAGGATCTGCTCGGCTCTGGCCCGTGCGCGCTCAAAGCTGAAGCCATGCAGCTCGTCCGCGACCTGAATGACGCCGCCAGCGTTGACCAGGTAATCCGGCGCGTACACGATTCCCCGGTCCGCCAGCATCTTCTCGACGCCGGGATGCGCGAGCTGGTTGTTCGCGCCGCCGCAGATGACTTTGGCGCCGCGGGCCGTCAGGGCCGCCACCGTGCCGTCGTCGACGGCCCCGCCGAGCGCGCACGGCGAGTAGACGTCGAGCGGGCTGCTCAGCAGCTCGGCCCGGCTGCCAACTACCGTTACCTCGGGGTGCTGCGCCCGGACGCGCTCGGCGGCAGTGTGGCTGGTGTCGAAGACAACGACAGCGGCGCCATCGGAGATCAGGTGGTCAGCCAGCCGATGGCCGACCTTGCCCACGCCCTCGATGCCGACGGTCCTGCCGTCCAGGCTGGTGCTGCCCCAGACATGCTCGGCTGCTGCTCGCATGCCCTGGAAAACCCCGAACGCGGTCAGGACAGAGGAGTCGCCGGCCCCTCCGTTGGGCACTGTGCGCCCGGTGACGAATGAGCACTCACGCGCCACGACGTCCATATCTTCGCTGTAGGTCCCGATGTCACAGGCAGTGAAATAGCGGCCGTTCAGCGACTGGACGAACCGGCCGTAGGCCCGGAGCAAGGCTTCTGACTTGAGCTCAGCCGGGTCGCCGACGATGACTGCCTTACCGCCGCCCAGGTCGAGGCCCGCGAGCGCGTTCTTGTAGGCCATGGCCCTGGACAGGTTCAGCACATCGGCGAGGGCCGCGTCCTCGCTGGCATACGGGTAGAACCGGGTCCCGCCGAGCGCGGGGCCGAGCGCCGTCGAGTAGATCGCGATAATGGCCCGGAGCCCGGACTGGGGATCCTGGCAGAAGACAACTTGCTCATGCCCGGCCGGGCCGTCCTGCCCGGTCGAAAATACGGAGGTCACGTCGGTCGGCTCCCGCGATCGGCCCGTGTCCTCGTTGACACGGGGTCGTCTTCCAGCCTATAGCGGCCGGGTGGCCAGGATGAGACTCGCGCGGATCCTACCCGCACGTAAGCCTTTGCCCAGAGCCGTGAGGCATGTCACGATTAGTCATGCTGCCTATTGCGCGACAAGTGCCGGAATTTCAACTGGTTTCGCCGCGCAGGCCGAGCGGTCATGTGTCCGATTCCGTACGTTGCGTGGGGACACCACGCTACTCTGCGGTCAAAAGTTCTCGAAGTAGATTATCTGGCAGTAGTTCGGGGATTAATACAGGACTTGGGCCGGTTGCACGGAAACAGCGCAGTTCGAGTGGTTCCGGCCACATCGCCGTAGTTGGCGGGCAGCTGCCTGCTGACGGGGCAGCAGCGGGTGCTGCGACCGGGAGGAAGGAGCGGGAGCGGACGCGGTCACAGTCTGTGAGCCCAATAGTCGGCTCATGGCCTGATCGAGCCCCTAATGGTGCCGACCTGGAGGAGATCGGCTGCTAGATGGGGGTGCGAAGGACGTGGCGGCAATCGAGTTAAGTAGCTGATGAGAGGCGCGGATGACTTTTCCGAATCCGCCCGTTGCGACGATGCGTGTCGCTAGAATCACGCAGCGTGACAGGGTGGCTGACGGGGGCAACGCGGCGACTCGCAGAAGAACTTTGCTCCCGGTTGTCGACTTGTCACCGCTGGTGATGGCAATATGGTCTCAGAGGACTATATGGGACATCCAAGGCAGGCTTCACGAGAAGCCACGAACAGCAAGAGAAGTAGGTAGGGATCGCAGTACCGGTCCAGGAGGAGAGGCCGTCAAGATGTCAGCACGTACACCCGAGGCTGAGCCGCTGCTAACGCCGGCTGAAGTCGCGACAATGTTCAGGGTTGATCCGAAAACAGTCACCAGGTGGGCTAAGGCAGGGAAGCTCACGTCCATCCGCACGCTCGGCGGTCACCGCCGGTACCGGGAGACCGAGGTCCGCGCTCTTCTGGCGGGCATCCCGCAGCAGCGCTCGGAATGAGACATGGCCGCGGTCCGGCGACCTTTCGGCGCCGGGACGGGCTATCGCGCAGAGCAGGGCGATCAGCCAGCGGCCATCTGTCTTCGCAGTTGGGGGGGTCGACCCCGGCGGCCAGCACACCGCATCGGGGGGCGCGCTTCGCGTTCGATGCGATGATGAGCATCGGTCAACGGAAGCCGGGGTCGATCCGGCCTTCTCGGGCTACCAGCCAGAAGGCCAGGATGATCAGATTTATCCGGAGCGAGCACCGCAGAGCACTGCTCTCCGCAGCCGGCACCCTCGTGACCAGCCCGGCCGTAGCCAGCCGGCCGTAGCCAGGCCGGCTCACTCACAGCGTTCCCCAGTCACCGCCCCGGGGGACACGTGTGCCCGGCGCCGTCCGGCTGCTCCGCAGTAGTGCTCAGGGGTTCCGCGCGGCCGCCCGCCCGCTGGCAGGGATGCTGTCCGGCATGTCCGGCCACTTCATCCCGCCGCCGGCCTGTCCCGACCAGCTAACCATTCGTAGTCTCTCAACAACTTTTCGTAATCCTGCCTGCTGGTCGCGGAGCCGCGGCGATACTGAGGACACCTGCCGCCGCAAGCCCGGCGCCCCGGCGGCGGGACTGACGTCCCGTGCGTCATTGCGGCTAACCCTCGGGTCCCGCGTGAGGCACGCAGCGTTCCCGGGGGGGTCCGCCTGAGGGCGGAAGCGTGCGGCGCTTTGGAGGGGAGGTACGCACCATGCGTGATCCGGACTTGGTACAGCGAGCTGAGCGAGCGGCCATCGCATTGGAGCGGGCGTGGGGTCGCTGGCGCGTCATGCACGGCCTGGGCACAGATCCGCTTCCGCCGGTATCGAGCTATGTCGGCTACTCATTAGAAGAGCCCTACGGGCAACCCAGAGTCGTCTTCGGTGTGGGAGCCGAAGAGGCGGAGAAGCTAGCCGCGCTTCTGGACGGTCACGACTGCGTCGGGCCCGTGCACGCGGAGGTTACGGGTCGCCCGGACCGCCGGACCGCGCGAGGCGATACGCCGGGAACCGCTGGCTCGCCCTTCGACGGGGTTCCTGCTCAGGCTTCGCAGCCAGCGTCAGCGGAAACCAGGGGTCCCGCGCGCCCGGAGAACAGTAAGACCGACCGAGACCTCATCGGCAGAAATGTCCGCGCCGGTGACGGGGGCCCGTCGGGGCAGGCAGCTGGTGGCAGCGGTCCGGCGGCGGGTGCACCGGCCGCTGGGTACGGCACTTCCGATTACGGCACACCCGGCTTTGGCGCTGCCCCGGCCTGGCCGCCAGATCACCAGCCGCGATGGCACCGGGGACGGGCGGGATGACCGGGATGCCGACTCTGGCGGGGCTGGCTACCGGCGCGCCGACGGCGCGGTGGCCGGCTTGCGCCCGCCTGAAGCCGGATCCACGGCCGCTGAGGCCGGAGGAGCGACCCGCGCGGCGCCTCCCGCCCCGGCGCTCCCGCAGGTGGCCGCCAGGAAGGTCGTGGCCGCAAGCGCGTCCAGTCCGGTGACAGCGGCGCCGGCCGCCCGCCTGCAGCCGGAGCTGACCGGACGTCCGGCGGCGAGTTTCACGCCTGCGTCGAACGGAAGCTCAGGCGCTGACGCCAGCCCGGCGCCCGTCCCGGCGGACGTGGCTGCCAGCCGCGACGACCGGGCCAGCGCCGATTCCGGGCCACTGGCTCTGCCGCCCCGGCCGCCACTGTCGCGCATGTTCCCGGCCGCGCCGCTGCTGCCGGTCGCGGCTCAATCGCCCGGCCCGGCCCGGCCTGGCCCCGCCCGGCACGCCGTGCAGGCGGGCGAGGAAGCCAGTATCGGCACTGACGACATCCGCTCTGTCACCGAGCCCGAGGGCACGGTTCCGTTCCCCGTGGCCGATCAGTCTGGCATCGTTGCCTTCCGCCGCCGTCAGGATCAGCTGACTGCGCAGTTCCCGTCGCACGGTCTGCCTGGTCAGCGTCCGGCATCGGAGCCTTTCCCGGTATCGGAGGCTTTCCCGGCTTCGTCGGCCGGCAGCGTCTTTGACCCGGCGGCAAGTCCGGGGCCCGGCTACCGGGGCCCGCGCTACCGAGGGTTCCCGCCCCAGTACCAGCCGGCTCCGGCCGGCGAGGCGCCCGCAGCCGACCTCGGCGAGACCGAGTTGGCGCCAGGCACCCAGCCCGGGCTTGGCGAGCCGCGGCCGGTATCCAGCCTCGGCCGCCAGTGGCGGCCAGGGCCGGGTGCTCATGAGGCAGGCGCGTGGCCGCACGGCGAGCACGCGGCCACCGACACCGCGGTCTAGAGCCGGCGGCTGCCTGTCGCCTGTTCAGGCAGCTCGGCCGCTGCGGCCGCCACTGGCGCCGGGACAGTCAGGAGAAGGCACCGTCAGGGCCCGAGTTTCGTGCAGGGCCGGAGTCCGATCGTCGCTGTCCGCGCGCCGGGGAATCTGCCCGGCCGCGGACAGCGGCTGTGTGTCAGAACCATGCTGCACAATCTGGGTGTGCGGATAGCGCTGGTGCCCGGGAGCGGCACGACCGGGCTTATCTGCCGTCTGCGTGACGACGGGAGCCCGGAAGGCCCCCCGCGGCCGGTACCTGATCTGCACGCCGCGGTCGCGGCGGAGGAGCGCGCCGGGTCGGCGCGCTGGGTCTGGCCGTCAGCTCAGTTCGTCTACCCCGGCTTGCTCAGGGCCGGAATACGGGTCGCGCGCTGTCATGACGTCGATCTCACCGGAGCATTGCTGGCGGCACGCGATGGCGCGGGGGGCGGCGGGCTGGCGGGCCCCGGCGGTACTGGTCCCGGTACCGGCACGGCGGGCGGCGGCACGGCGGGCGGCGGCACGGCGGCCGAACTGCTCAGCACCCCGGCCCAGGCGCGGCAGCCCGGCGGCCACGAGGCCGCCCAGCTGCCGTTCGATCCGGCTGAGGACACCGCAGACCCGGGCGCGGAGCTGACGGCTCTGATCGACGTGCACGCCAGTCAGCTGCGCCGGATCGGGGCTGACGCCGACCCGGCGCGATTTGCCCTGCTGGCTACGGCGGAGTCGGCGGGAGCGCTGGTCGCGGCAGAGATGACGCACGCCGGGCTGCCCTGGCGCGCCGACGTGCATGACCGGCTGCTCACCGAGGCGCTTGGCCCGCGTCCTCCCGCGACAGCGGGCCAGCAGCTGCGGCCGGCCCGGCTCAGCGAGCTGGCAGCCGAGATCTCCGCCGTGCTCGGAGCGGTCCGGCCGGTCAACCCGGACTCGCCCGCGCAGCTCCTGCGCGCACTGGCAGCGAGCGGCATCCGCGTCCGGTCGACCCGAACTGCCGTCCTGCGGGAGATCGATCATCCGGTGATCCCGCTCTTGATCGAGTACAAGCAGCTCGCCCGGCTATACACGGCGAACGGCTGGGCCTGGCTGGATGCCTGGGTGTCAGGGGGCCGGTTCCGGCCTGAGTACGTGGTTGGCGGGGTGGTGTCGGGCCGGTGGGCTTCCCGAGGCGGGGGGGCGCTGCAGATACCACGTCCGCTGCGGCAGGCAGTGGTGGCCGATCCTGGCTGGACGCTGGTGGTAGCTGACGCGGCGCAGCTGGAGCCGCGAGTGCTGGCCGCCCTGGCCGGCGACAGGGCGTTCGCGCAGGCGGCGGGGGACGGCGACGTGTACGAGGCAGTTGCCAGCGCGGTCGGCGCCGATCGTGCCACCGCTAAGGTTGCGCTTCTGTCGGCCATGTACGGCGGGACCGGCGGCGATCGAGGGCAGTCCCTGGCGCTCCTGCGGCGGCGGTTCCCGCAGGCCTCGGCGTTTGTGGAGAGCGCGGCCAGGGCCGGCGAGGAGGGCCGCGTCGTCAGGTCTGTTCTCGGCCGGGCCTGCCCGCCGCCGTCGGATCACTGGCGGTCGGTCACCAGCGAGCCAGGCGATCCTGAGCAGGAACGCGACCCCGGTGCGGGCGCCGCTGCCCGTGCTCGCGGCCGATTCACCCGCAACTTCGTGGTTCAGGCCAGCGCCGCCGACTGGGCCCTGGTGCTGCTCGCGCTGCTGCGCGCCCGGCTGTCGGGGCCGTCACGGCTGGTCTTTTTCCAGCACGACGAGGTCATCGTGCACTGCCCCGAGGAACTGGCCCCGGACGTGGTGGCCGCGATCGGGGCAGCAGCGGCAGACGCGACCCGGCTGGTGTTCGGCCCGACGGGCGTGAGCTTCCCGATGACGACGGCGGTTGTCGGGTGCTATGCCGACGCGAAATGACGCGCGGGACGCTACTTCGACGGCAGGAAGCCATGCCGGGCCCGCCGCGGTGACGGCACGTCCGCCGGCGGCGGCACCGGCGCTACCGGCGCCGTGCAGTACATGCACCGGCGGGCGCCGACCGGAATCGTGCTCAGGCACTCCGGGCATTGCCGGTCGGTCGCGGCCTTCGTGCGGGCAGTCAGGGCGGTCAGCCTGGCCGCAGGCGCGACAATGAGCCAGTAGATCACCGCGGCGATGAGGAGGAACAGACCGCCGCGTTGATCACCGCACCGTAGCTGAACCTGGAGCCGTGCAGAAAGAACGACAGCGTGCTGAAGTTGATGCGGTTCCCGACGATGGCCCCGATCAGCGGCGTGAGCATGTCCTTGACCAGTGCCTGCACGATCGCGTTGAACGCCACGCCGATGACCACGGCCACCGCGAGGTTGATGATGTTTCCCTGCCACAGGAACTGACGGAAACCCTTCATGCCTTCTCTTCCCGGCTACGTCACGTCGGCGGCCTCCGCCGCCAGGCTGGCCACGACGCCTCCAAGCCGCCCGCCGTCTACCCGCAAGGGGGAAAGTCACGCAGCCAGGGGACGTAACGTGGCGTCACTGACAGGTATCGGACAGGTAGCTCAGCAGCTCCTGGTACGAAGTCTTCTGGACCGGGTTCGCCTTAACCGAGGAGTCCAGCAGCTGCTTGACGCTGGTGGCCTTGCTGGTCGATGCCTCGTAGGACCTGAAGTCAGCGACGATGATCTTGAGAGAGTTCTTCAGGCTGGCCGGCGCCTCGCCTTCGAGCACCGTGAAGTTGGTGATCCCGTTGTTCAGCAGTTCGTCCAGGGTGGCACGGGCCTGAGCCAGCGACATCGAGCTGCTCGGGTCCTTGCCGGAGAGGCTGGCCATGGCGCTCTGCGCCTCGTCGCAGAATTTCTTGGTCGCGGCCGGGACCGCCGCCGACGACGACTGCTGAGTCTGGCCGGGCGTGGCTCCGGGCGTGGCCCCGCACGCGCTGGCCATCAGGCAGGCACCCGCGGCAAGTCCCGCGAACGCCCAGCGACGGCCCGTGGCGAGTTCCGAACGCATCAGGACGTCTCCCCGGTGTGGCTTACTGGCCTGACGCATTCTTCCCGATCGCCGGACGGCGCGTGGCTCATTGTGACTAAGCGACTACGAATTGTGTAGTGATCGGCGGATACGGCAGGACGCTCGTGCTCTGCTGAAGCCACCGGAGTATGTGATAGGCAGGCAGCATGCCCGCAGTTCCTGGTGTGGCCGGCCGGAATCATGAGCCTTGACGTAACCGTCCGGGTATCACCATCCCGGCCGAGGAGCTCTCCTGGCGCTTCTCCCGGTCTTCCGGGCCCGGCGGTCAGTCGGTCAACACCACCGACAGCCAGGCCGAGCTGCGTTCGACCTGGCCGGATGCGCGCTGCCGCCGGCGATGCGGGACCGCGCGCTGGCCGCGCTGTCGGGCCGCCTGGCGGGCGGCGTCATCACCGTCGCCGCCAGTGAGTTCAAGTCCCAGCTGCGCAATCGGGAGGCAGCTGCGGAACGACTCAGCCGGCTCCTGACCGAGGCGACGGCACCGCCGCGGCCCCAGCGCCGGCCGACGCGGCCAACGCGGGGGTCGGTCGAACGCCGGCTGGCCGAAAAGCAGCGCCGTTCGCAGGTCAAGCGCCTGCGCCGGCCAGACGATGACTGACGAGGCACGTCGCGACCCGCAACCGGGCGGACGGCCGCAGCCCGGCTGGCTTCGTTCCCGTCGCAGTAAGCGTCTAACTGGCAGCCGGGTGCCAGCGTCGCCGGGAGCTGGCAGTGGCCGGCGCGCGGGGCGCGCTCGCTACCCTGGACCGGTGAACACGGCTGGCCAGGACCGCGGTGGCTCGCGGCACCGCCGCGGGGCCGGCTCGACCCGTCAGTCCGGCCCCGGCCCGCGCGGCACAGCCAGGCGCCCCGCAGGCGCCCGCACTGACGCCGACCGCCGCCGGCGCAGTTGTCCCAGAACTACCTGCGCGGCCCTGAGGCTGCGCGGCAGTTCCTGAAGGCGGTCCGGCTCGACCCGGCTGGCCTGTGCGTCGAGGTAGGCGCGGGCGAGGGCATCCTCACAACCCGGCTGGCCGCCATGACCGGCGAGGTCATTGCCTACGAGGTCGACCAGGAGCTCGCGGCCAGGCTCCGTGCCCGGATCGGCGCTCGCGACAATGTCCGGATCGTGATGGGCGACTTCCTGTCCGCGCGGCCGCCTGGCCGGCCGTTTCAGGTTGTCGGCAACACGCCGTTCTCGCTGACCGCCCCGATCATCGACTGGTGCCTGCGGGCGCCCAGGATGACCGCGGCCACGCTCATCACGCAACTGGAGTACGCACGGAAGCGAACTGGCGGCTACGGCCGGTGGAGCCAGCTGACGGTGAGCACCTGGCCGCAAATCCGGTGGGAACTGCGAGGCACGATGGCGAGGACCGAGTTCCGCCCGGTGCCGCGCGTTGATGCCGGAATCCTCCGGCTGGAGCGGCGCCCTGAGCCGCTGATCAGCCCGGCGCGGCAGGCGGCGTACCGGCGGCTGGTTCAGGCCGGGTTCTCGGGAGTGGGCGGCACCCTGCAGGCATCATTGCGGCGCAGCTACCCGCCGGACAAGGTGGCGGATGCCTGCGCGAAGGCCGGGATAGACCGGCGCACCGTCGTTGCCTACGTGAGCCCGGAGCAGTGGGTGCAGACGTTCCTGACGCTGGATGCCGCGCTCCGGCCTCCCGTCCGGGCCCGGGCGGGCCGGGCTCGCGGCGCAGATACCGGCGCGCGCCGCGCGGACTCACGGCCCGCGCCTGCCGAGGCGACGCCGCCAGACCGGCCCCCGGGCTAGCGCCCGGCCGTCTAGCGGCCTGGCGGCCTGATCAGGGAGCCGTAGTCCCGCTGCGGCCGTACTTGTCCTCGAGCCTGACGATGTCCTCGCGCCAGCCGGGTCCGCGGTCGAGACCTCGGCGAAGGTCAGGTCGGTGATCGCCGTGATCCGGTGAACGGCGCCTGGCGGCAGGTGAATGGTGTCGCCGGGGCCGAAATGCTGGCTGGCGAGGCTGTCCGCTGATGGCCCGTGCTCGACCAGCGCCGCGCCGGACAGGACGCTGATGGTTTCCTCTTTGTGCAGGTGATACTGCAGGCTCAGGGCATGGCCGGCCGTCACGCTGATGATCTTTCCGGCGTATTTTCCGTCCAGGCCGGCGAAGATTACCTCGTGTCCCCAGGGCTTGTCTTGCCGCGGTGCCCGGTAAATCTCAGCGGCAGGGCCCGGAGCCGCCGGGCTGCTGTTCTGCGTTCTGGTCACGATGCCCCTCTCCTTTCGGGGTGACGCAATGTCGGCGAGCGTAGCGCACCCCGCCGGCGGTCGTAAGCGGCCTGCCGGTGGCGTCACGGCCCGCCGGCGCCGGGCCGGCCGCCCAGTGCCTTAGCCGGCTCGCCGCGTCGCGCAGTACATCGTCCCGCTTGCAGAACGCGAACCTGACCTGGCTGCGCCCCGCCTCCTGCCGGTCGTAGAACACCACGTTCGGGACGGCGACGACACCGCAGCGCCGCGGCAGGCTGCGGCAGAAAGCCAGGCCGTCAGTCTCGCCCAGCGGCGTGATGTCGGTCGTGATGAAGTAGGTGCCCTGCGGCAGGAAGACCTCGAAGCCGGCGCCGCGCAGGCCGCCGGCCAGCAGGTCGCGCTTGGCGTGCAGGTCTGCGGCCAGGGCGGAGTAGAAGGAGTCAGGCAGCGCCAGCCCGGCGGCAATCGCGTACTGGAACGGGCCGCCGCTCACGTAGGTCAGGAACTGCTTCGCGGTACGGACCGCGGCCACGAGGGCGGCCGTGCCGGTGATCCAGCCGATCTTCCAGCCGGTGAAGGAGAATGTCTTGCCGCCCGAACTGATGCTCACGGTGCGGTCGCGCATGCCGGGGAAGGGGCGATCGGGATGTGCTCGCCTTCGTAGACCAGGTGCTCGTACACCTCGTCGGTGACCACCAGCAGATCGTGCTTGACCGCGAGGGCGGCGATTGCGGCCAGTTCCTCCCTGGTGGCCACCATGCCCGTCGGGTTGTGCGGTGAGTTCAGCAGGATGAGCCGGGTCCGGCTGGTGATCGCGTCCCGGAGCTGATCGAGGTCCGGCCGGAAGTGCGGCCGCCGCAAGGTTACCGGCACCCGGACCGCCCCGGCCATCGCGATGCAGGCGGCGTAGGAGTCGTAGTACGGCTCAAGCGCGATGACCTCGTCGCCGGGCTCGAGCAGCGCCAGCATGCTCGCCGCGATAGCTTCTGTGGCGCCCGCGGTGACCAGGACTTCGGTGTCCGGGTCGACATCAATCCCGTAGAACCGCTTCTGGTGGGCGGCGATAGCGGTTCGCAGTTCCGGATGCCGGGGCCGGGCGGATACGATTGCCCCGGCCGGAGAGCACGGCGTCGGCGGCGGCGCGGGCAATCTCGGCGGGTCCGTCAGTGTCGGGGAAACCCTGGCCCAGATTGACCGATCCGGTCTCCACGGCCAGCGCCGACATCTCGGCGAAGATCGTGGTACCCATCCCGGTCAGCGCGCCGTTCAGCAGAGCACGAGTCATGCGGAGCCTCCCCGCGGGCGGCGGCCGGTCAGCATTGCGTGCCGCGCGATGGCCGTGACCGCCCGACGCCGTGACGATACAGCCACCCTGCCAGCCAGGCGAGGGGTGCGGCCGGCGGCGCCGACGGGCAAGCAGAGGGGCGGCCCCGGATTTCGCCGGGGCCGCCCCTTGTTCTGTTATGCAGAGCTTGCCGCTATGCGTGCGTTATCCGGCCGACTCGGCCGGGTCTGGTTAGAGCGGGCGGACCTGCTCAGCCTGCGGGCCCTTGGCGCCCTGGCCGGCGGTGAACTCGACCCGCTGGTTTTCCTGGAGGCTGCGGAAGCCATCCACCTCAATCGCGGAGTGGTGCACGAAGACGTCGGCGCTGCCGTCGTCTGGGGCAATGAAACCGTAGCCCTTGTCGGCGTTGAACCACTTCACGGTGCCCTGAGGCATGTGCCTTCTCCTACTGGGTGATCTCCGGGATCCACGGACGAGGATCCTGGGTCGCCACGACGTCAGGCCCGGTGAGCAGGAAGGCAGTAGCGCCTGCCTGCCATCAGCGGCCCCCGTCGCGTACGCAAAATACGAATGCAACCACGTCTATGAAACACCATCGCGCTGGCGGAAGTATTAGGGTCCGGCCGACTTTGCGATCCGCAGACGCTGGCGGGCACCCCGGCTGCGCGCGTTTTTCCTTTGCCAGCAGGCGTTGCAGCGTTCCAGCGGGCCCGGCCAGCGCCCAGAATTTTCGCGGCCGGACCGTGACCTCCGGCGTTGTACTGATTTCGCGGGAAAAGCTGGTCAGCACGGCGCAAATGGCAGACCCCGGCTGGCGGTATAGCCAATGAAAGCACAATAAAGCAAACGTAATAATCTTAAATCGAGCCGCGGGCGCGAGGTGCTACGTCCCGGCCGATCCGGGCGGCCACGCCATCGAGCAGGCTGTCCAGGCCGAACTCGAAGCGCTGATCCATGGTTTCCGGCGCGTCCGGGTCGATCCGGGCGTCCAGGAAGGCGATCAGGTGGGGGAACAGCCCGGTGGCCGCCAGGCGGTCCCGCCAGGCTCGGCGCTTCCGCTGGGTGAGGCCTCGTCGCTGGCGCGCTCGAGCTCGCGCTCGGCCCGCCGCGTCCGCATCTCCTTGGCCTCGCGCAGAACCGTGCCGGAGACGTAGGTGTTCACCGCCGTCAGGATGTCGAAGGCAACCTCCGGACCCAGTCCGAGCCGGGCGATGATGGCCAGCGACCTTTCCAGGCCGAGCAGCGTGTTCGGTCCGAGCGGCGGCCTGCTGCTGGCGAACTCCATGAGCCAGCGATGCCGGCGCAGCATGTTCCTGGTGCTGATGGCGAGTGCGCGCAGGTCGGAGCGCCAGCTGCCAGATGGCTCGGGCACCTCGATCTCGGCCATCAGCATGTCCCGCATCAGTTCCAGCAGGTGTTCCTTGCTGGCCACGTGCCAGTACAGCGGCACCTGGCTCGCCTGAAGCACGTGCGCGATCCGGCGCATGCTCAGAGCGCCGGCGCCCTCGGCGTCGGGTATCGGACATGGCCGCGTCGACGATCTGATCTCTCGTCAGCCCTGGGACTGTTCGGTGTGGACGGCGGCGGGCGCGAGGACGAAGCTGCTGGCGCCCTCGGGCGTCGCGCTGGTCAGCGCGGGACTCACCGGCTGCCCCGTAGCCGAATCCGAACTCTGGCCAGAGGGCGTCGGGGTCGATGGGCAGCCGGCGGAAGTCCGGCCGTTGCGACGGGGCCGGGCGAGGTTCGCTGCCGGTGTCCATCATCGCTCCTTCCCGTGGCCCTGGTCGACTCGTACATCGTACTAGGGAGGTGCGGATGAGTACCGCACTCGCTATCGAGGCGGCGGGACTGCGCCCGACTAGGGCAAGACCACTGCCCTGGCCGGGCTCGATCTGCAGGTCCGCCAGGGTGAGATCCTTGGCATGCTCGGGCCGAACGGAACGGGCAAGACGACGACCGTGCGCGTGCTGACGACGCTGCTGCGGCCCGAATCCGGCCGCGGCCGTGAGCGCCTGGCCGGTGCACCATCCTCGGCATGCCGTGGTCGTCTGGCCCGCCGGCCTTATCGCCATCTTCGCGCCTGCTGCTGGTGATCCTGTATCAGCGCAAGGTTCTCCGCTAGCCAATGCGCTGCGATCACGCTGATAACCGGCATCGTGGGCGGCAACCCGGAGCGTTCAGAATGGCTTTCTCCCAGCACCTCTGCAGGAACCGGGTGTGTGCTGAGCTACGTGAGCCCGGCAGCGCTGGTCCACGAGGAACAGGCGGGCCGGGCGGCGAGCAGGAGGAGCCCGATGGCCAGCACGTCGATCGCGCCACTACCAGTACGTCGCTCGGCCGGAAGCCGGTCTCACGGCGCCGGTCATTACCGCGCCGCAGCGCCGCGGGCGGTGCCCGCGGGACCGGGCGGGCTGGCAAGGCGGCGAGCGCAGCTGGAGGCGCGCTGGCGGGACCGGCTCGAGCGGGTCACCGCGCTGTCACTCGCCTACCACGACGCGGGTGAGCCTGCGGGACTGGGCCGGATGGGCGTCGCCTGAGTTCCCGGCGAGCGCGGATGCTGGCCCGGCAGGCCGTGGCCGAGCGGCAGGCACTGGCCGAGATCGAAGCCGCGCTCGACCGGATCGCATCCGGCCGGTACGGATGGTGCGAGCAATGCGGCCTGCCGGTTGCGGCGTCTGTGCTGGCCGCGCGGCCGGAGACCCGTTATTGCGGCGCCTGCGGGCGCCATCGCTCAGCCCAGCGGCTCGCCTGCGCCTGACTCGAGCTCGCCCGGCAGTCAGCGACCGGGTGACTGAGCAGTCCGGGCCCGGTATTCGGCGATCGCGGCGCGGTGGTCCACGATCGGCTCCGGGTAGCCGCAGGCGCGCCGGTCCTGCTGGTCCGGGTCGTGGATGCGGCTGGCCGGCAGCGCGGCCAGCTCGGGGAGGTGGCGGCGGAGGTAGTCGCCGTGCGGGTCGAAGCGCTCGCTTTGCCGCAGCGGGCTGAAGATCCGGTGCGGGTTGGTGTCGGTTCCCGTTCCGGCGACCCACTGCCAGTTGAGCTGGTTGCAGGCAACGTCGCCATCCGCCAGCTCGCGCATGAAGTGATCGGCTCCCTGCCCGCCAGTCCAGGTAGAGGTCCTTAGTCAGGAACCACGCCACGATCATCCGGGCCCGGTTGTGCATGAAGGCCTCGGCGGCCAGCTGGCGCATGGCAGCGTCCACGACCGGATAGCCGGTGCGCCCTGCCTGCCAGGCCGCCAGCGCGCCGGGGTCGTCCCGCCAGCGATCGCCGCGGCTTCTGTAGTCCCGCATTGCCGCATCGGGCCGCGCCGCAAGTACCTGGTGGAAGAAGTCACGCCAGGCCAGCTGGCGCACGAACTCATCGCCGCCCGGCCGTCCGCCGAGCTCAGCCGCCACGGCGCGCGGCGACAGGGCAGCCGAGGTGCAGATACGGCGACAGCCGGGAGATGCCGTCGGCCGCGAGCATGTCGCGGTCCGAGGCGTAGCCGGCCAGGCCGCCGTCGGCCCAGGCGCGCAGCCGGGCCAGCGCTGCCCGCTCGCCGCCATCAGGCCGGCCCGGTGCCGGACTGGCGGTCGTCAGCTCGGTCAGCGTGGGCAGATTGCCGGGCCTGATGCGCGGCGGCAGCGTGATTGCCCGTGGGGTCGCCGCCCGCTGCCGCATCGGCGCCGTCCGCCAGCGCTGGTAGTACGGGCCGAACACCTGGTAGGCCTGCCCGCTGGCGGGGGCCAGCGCGCCCGGCTCCGCCAGCGTGACTCCCGGGTGCCTGCGGATTTCTATTTGCTCGGCGGCCGCCGCGGTCTCCAGCCGGGCGAGCCTGCGCTGGGCGTAGCCGGAATAGTCGTCCGCGACGTGGATGACGCTGGCTCCGGCCTCTTTCGCCGCGCCGGTGACGGCCGGGACCCACTCTCCGCGGCGGACGATCAGAGCACCACCGCGATCGCGCAGGCTGCTGTCCAGATCCACGAGGGAGTCGATGGGGAGGCGGCCCGGCTGGCATGCGCCCGGAAGCGGGTGATGATCGCGTCGTCGATGGCAAACGCCGGCACGACCGCGGAACCCCCGGCCGCCGCAGCAGCCAGGGCAGGATTGTCATGGACTCTGAGGTCCCGGGTGAACAGGGCCATGGCGGTGGTCGGCACCTGATTCGGCTTCCCACACCGGCACGACGGGGCGGATGCGCTGAGCGGAGCGTTCACGCCTGCCTCGCAGTCCTCGTGCAACTCCGCGGCCGCCCCGTAATGCGAACTGCGGAACAGCAGTGATTGTCAAACCGGGAATAGAGTGCGCGATTCTGTCAATCACGATCAGGTAAATGTGATTTGCCTCATAGCATTGCAATGGCATTTTCTGGCCTCAGCGGGCCTGGAGATCAGGCAGAGTATGCGTTTTTGACAGCACCCCGCGCGCGTGACGGCGGCCCCCCAGCCGCCACGTCGCCCTGTCCTTGTGACACGTCCACGCGCTCCCATCCGCCGTCCCCCACGGCGGCCAGCGAAGCCAGGGTGACGGACGCGCGCGCCCCTGCGCGCCGACAGAAGGCCTGCCTTGTCCCCCTTCCGGACATCCAGCCCCGCCACTTCCACTGCAGTTCAGCGCCCGGTCAGCCGCCCCCTCGTCGCCCTCGTCGCGCTCTCTCGCCGGGACCGTCGGCGCCGTCACCGCCGGCGCGGCAGCACAGCCATCCGCGGCTTCGCGGCCGTCGGCTATCTCCCGGCCTGCCCGCGCAGCCGCCCCCGTGAGCTGACCGGCGCTGCGCTCCCGGCCCGCTCCAGCGCTCCCCGGACGCGTTCAGCTCGATGCCTTCCTCGGGGCCGCGGTCGCCGGGTCGGCGGCCAAGAAGGCCGCCAGCAACCCGACGCCGCAGCAGGTGGCCATCGGGCTCCTGCACACCTTTGGCTGGACCGGGTACCAGTTCCGCTTCCTGAACGCCCTGTGGGCCAGGGAGAGCGGCTGGCAGGTTGAGTGCCCTGAACCAGTACTCGGGCGCGTACGGCATCCCGCAGGCGGTTCCCGGTTCCAAGATGGCGGCGGCAGGCCCGGACTGGAAGACCAGTGCCTCGACGCAGATCCGGTGGGGCCTGAGCTATATCAAGGAACGGTACGGCTCACCGCGGGCAGCCTGGCGCCACGAGCTGGCAACCGGCTGGTACTGACCGTCCGGGCTGCGGCCCGGCGGCCTGCGCACCGGCTCCGGCCCGCTCGCAGCTGACGGCGGCGGCGGCTATCGGAACGGGACCGGCTCGGTGCCGAGGACCTCGATGCTGTCGAGGTCCCCGGCAGCGGCCGTGCCATCGCTTCGTCGAGCAGCGTCCGCCCGGCTGCCGGATCCGACATCAGCCTGAACGCCACCGCCGCCGGCAGCCGGGGCTGCTCCGCCGCCGGCCGCGCGGTGTCAAAGCCGGGCCGCCGTGATCGTCCGCCGGACAGACGCGCCAGGCCCGGCAAGGGCTCCAGCGCCTCGATGGGGTGGTCGAGCCAGCCAGCAGGGCGACGGCCCTCGCCAGCTCAGCCCAGGGATAGGCGAGGCGCGCCCGGTCGGGGCCGAGGGCAGGCACGATCTGCGCGGCGTCAGTGACCGCGAACGACGGCTGAATGCAGGCGGCTACGCCAGCGGCGGCCATCCGGGCGATGAGCTCGCCGGACAGTACGCTCGCGTGCTCGATCCGGGGCGCCGCGGCGGCAACACTACCAGGTCGCCGTCGAAGGCCAGCTCGTAGGCGTCCAGTACCGTCTCGACGGCCCGGTCGCCGATGGCATGGGTAGCGATTCTCCAGCCCCTGGCGGCTAACAGCTCCATCCGGCGCGCCAGCGCCGGGCGCCGGCAAACAGCAACCCGCGCCCGCCCGTGTCGGCGAAGTCCTGGCAGACCGCGCACGTGCGGGGCACCAGCCAGCCGTCCGCGTAGAACTTGATGCCGTCCAGCCGCAGCCACGGCCCGCAGTCCGCCCGCCGGGCGTCGATCTCGGCCAGGCCAGCCTCCTCGGCCAGGCCGCTGGCCAGGTACACCCGGATCCGGCACGGCAGCGGGCCGCCCTGAGCGAGCCTCGTCAGCTCGTCCAGGTAGCGCCAGCTGCGCATGCCCATTTCGGTGACCTCGACCAGTCCGGCTGTGGCTGCCCGGCTCCGCAGGCCCGCAGGCGTGCGCCCAGGCCGGGCCCCTCCAGGCCAGCCCGGCGTCCAGCACATCCATCGGGCTGCGCCCGGCCGAGGCCACCCGCCGGTGGAAGTCGGCCACGGCCGCTGCGGTCGGCGGGAAGGCCGCGCCGGCGGAGTCCCTGAGCAGGTGCGCATGATGGTCGGCGAAGCCGGGAACAGACACTGGCGGGGCCGTCGGTCCCGTCTGCATCGCCACCTCCGATTTGCGCATGGGCGGGCTGTCGCGCGAGCCTATGTCAGCGCGGCAGGACCCGGCCAGCGAGGGAGAGGAAGCCAAGCGTGGCGTATGAGACTCCGGCGGATCACATCGTCTCGATCATCGACGCGCCGCCGACTCCGGCCGCCTCGCTGGCACCAGGCCGCCGGTTCGTCGCTCTCGTGCACTACAGTCACACCCGCCCGTCGCTCATCTGGCCAGGCCCTACGTGCCGCTGGCCGGGCTGCGGCTTGACCCGGTCCTGGGCGGGAGGCAGCGCACCAGGCGCCTGACCGGGCTGTCGGTGATCGTGCTGCCGGGCGGTCAGACGCGCCGGATCGATTGCCGGAAGGCAAGTCGGTCAGCGTGCCCACCTGGGCGCCTGACGGGCGCCGGTTCGCGTTCACTGTCGACGAGGCGGACGGGATCTCGGTCTGGATAGCCGACGCCAAGCAGCAACCGCGGCCGAGGTTCCCGGCCTCGGGTGCGCGATGTTCTCGGCGGCGACCCGACCTCGCCGGGTTCGACCGTCCGCTCGTCGCGGGACGGCCAGTCGCTGATCGCGCTCGGCTCTCCGGCCCCGCCGGGGAGGCCCGGCCCGGAGCCGATCGAGCCCCAGGTGGAGGAGACCGCGGGGAAGCGATCACAGATGGCCACCTTCACCGACCTGCTCAGGACCGACGCCGACGGCGATCTGTTCGAGGGACTGGCGACCACACTGCCGCTGCGCGTCGATCCGGACTCCGGTGCCGCCACCGAACTCGGGCCAGCGGGGCTGTACTACCACCTCAGTGAGTCTCCGGACGGCGAGACCTGCTGGTCTACCGGCTGCAGCGGCCGTTCTCATTCCGCGTCCCGTTCCCGTACTTCGCCCGCCGGGTCGAGGTCTGGTCGGCGGCCGGCGACCTGGAGCGGGTCATTGCCGACCTTCCGGTGAGCGACGAGATCCCGCGCCACGGCGTTCCGGTCGGCCCGCGGATGGTGTCCTGGGAGGAGTCCGTGCCGGCCAGCCTGGTCTGGACCGAGGCGCAGGACGGCGGCGACCCGCTGGCCAAGGCTGAGCACCGGGATCTGATCTCCCGGCTGCCAGCGCCATTTAACGCCTCGCCGCAGCCAAGCGTGCCGGTCCAGCACCGCTGCCTGGGCTGGTACGACATGGCAGCCGCGGGCAGCCTGCTGGTCACCGAGCACGACCGCGACCGCCGGTGGCTGACTTCCCGGCTGGTTGACCTGGCCGCGCCGGACGGCAGCAGGGTCATCTTCGATCATTCGGCCGACGAGGCTTACCACGACCCGGGCTCGCCGATGATGACGACCCACCCGGACGGAACCCGCACGGTGCTGCAGGACGGGAATCAGATCTACCTCCGCGGCGAGGGAGCGAGCCCGGACGGCGACCGGCCGTTCCTGGACCGCCTGGACCTGGCTGACTTGTCGTCGGAGCGATTGTGGCGCAGCCCGGCTGATGCCTACGAGCAGGTACTCGGATTCGCCGGTGATGACCGGGAGTCCGTGCTGATCTGGCATGAGAGCCGGATCGATCCGCCGAACCTGGTCGTCGCCAGGCTGGACGGCACCGAGCGCAGCCAGCTGACTTCATGGCCGGACCCGCATCCTCAGCTGACCGGTATGGACAAACGGCTGGTCAGCTACGACCGCGGCGACGGCGTGCAGCTCACCGGGATGCTGCACCTGCCGCCCGGCTATGACGCCGGCCGCGATGGCCCGCTACCGCTGGTTATCTGGGCCTACCCGCTCGACTACGGTGACGCGTCCACCGCCGGCCAGGTCCGCGGCACCACCGAGCGGTTTACCCGGCTGACGGCCTCTGACCCGGTCTGGTTCGTGCTGCGCGGGTACGCGGTGCTGCAGAGCGCCACGATGCCGGTCATCGGTGACCCGGAGACTATGAACGACACCTACGTCGAGCAGATCAGCGCCGCCGCCGGAGCGCACATCGCGGCGCTAGCCGGGATGGGTATCGCCGACCCGGCGCGGGTGGCGGTCGGGGGCCATAGCTACGGCGCGTTCATGACGGCAAATCTGCTGGCGCACACGGATCTGTTCGCGGCGGGCATCGCCCGCAGTGGCGCTTACAACCGCAGCCTCACTCCGTTCGGCTTCCAGTCCGAGCGGCGCAGCTTCTGGGAGGCGACCGACGTCTACGACCGGGTCTCACCGTTCCGTTACGCCGACAAGATCGATGCGCCGCTGCTGCTGATCCATGGCGAACGGGACGCCAACTCCGGCACGTTCCCGATTCAGTCGGAGCGCCTGTTCCAGGCCATTCAGGGCAACGGCGGGACGAGCCGCCTCGTGGTCCTGCCGTATGAGAGCCACGGCTACATCGCCCGCGAGTCAGTCCTGCACATGCTCGCCGAGCAGTTCGGCTGGCTGGAACGCTGGCTCGGGCTCCGATCCGGCCCGGCCAGCGCGTAGCCGCGACGGCGCGCAGCCGATGGGTGCCTGATTAGTGGTGTCACAGCACCAGTAGCCAGGCACCCATGTTTGGGAACGGTCAGGAAAGGCGATCGGTCAGCTACCGCGCGTAATGCTCGAACGGCGACGCGTATTCGTGGATCTCGTCCTTGGCGAACCACACGTCAATCTCGTGCTCAGCATCCTCGACGCTGCCCGAGGCGTGCACCAGGTTGGCGACCGCGATGCCGCGGGCATTGGCGTAGTCCCTGCTCATGTGCGCGAAGTCGCCGCGGATCGTGCCGGGAGGAGCCTGGTCAGGGTACGTCGAGCCGACCAGCTTGCGGGTGGTGGTCACGGCGCCGACACCTTCCAGGATCAGGGCAATGACCGGTCCGGTCTCCATGAACTCGGCCATGGCATTGAAGACCGCGGGCCCGAATCGTTCCTCGAGATCGAAGTAGTGCCGCTTGGCCAGGTCGGCGTCCATCCAGACCATCTTGCTGGCGACGATCTTGAGCAGGGCGTCCTCAAAGCGCGAAATCACGCGACCGACCAGGCCCCTGGCCACTGCGTCGGGCTTGAGCAGCACCAGGGTCCGCTCGACTCCGGTGTCGTTACTCATGACGTTCCTCTCGGTGCGCGACGCCCCGTGCTTGCGGGCTCGCACAGCTTAGCGACGTTGCTAGCGTGCCCAGCCGGCTTCCGGCTAGTCACTGGACAGGGAGATGGGCTCGGGAGAAGCCGCAGGACAGGCAATCCTGCCATGCCGCGGCGCGGCTCCGCCCGGCCGGGATGCGATGAAGGCCACATTGAATCTCTTGCGGTCATTATTGTCGCTAGTCTGCTAACTGCCGGATACATCCGCCCTGGCGCGTCAAGCCGGGGTGAAACCCGACGATCCAGGGACCGGTCGAGCCCCCCGATGGTCTCCGGCCAGGTCCCGGTTAGGCAGATGTTCGTGCATGACACCTGGGCAGTCAGAGACCTGCCGGTGCTGAACGCCACCGTCATCCTGCTTGAGCAGAGCTATATGGTCACGGTCACCGATATCGCGGCGCGTACCGGGCTGGACGCGACGGTGGTGGCCAGGGCACTGGAGACCCTCGACCCGATATATGTCGATTTCCGCAAGACCACAACGGGCGGTGACCCGCGATTCTGGTATGTCTTCAAGGTCACACCAGAGGCCCGGCGGGCGGTTGGCCAGTGGCCGACCGCGGAAGCTCTGGCTGGCCGGCTGGCCGCGCAACTCGCGAATGCCGCGCGCGACGAGCGCGACGCCGAGCGCCAGGGGCTGCTCGCCTACGCGGCGCGCCTGATCGGCGACACCCTGAAGGACGCGACCGTGCGAGCGGCCGCGGAGGTGCTGGCACCAGCCTTCGGCGGCGTGCCGCAGCCGGAACTGGGGTCACCGTTGCCTGAGCCGGTTCAGCAGCCGGTAGACGATTTCCCGAGCCTTGTTCCGCTGCCTGAGCTCCCGGAGTTGCTGCGGCCCGTTCCGGCCGAGCCCGAGCCCGCCGAGCCCGAGCCCGCCGAGTCCCCGGTCGCCGATGCCGTACCCGCGGATGCCGTACCCGCGGATGGCGGGGCCGCCGGCACGACTGGCAAGGAACCTGAAGCTGGCCCGGTTTCTGAGCCTGGCCCGGCTCCGGAGCCGGGCGCGGCACCCTGGCCGGGCCGGGTTGCTGGTCCGGTTACTGACCGCGCTGCCGCCCCGGAGCAGTCTCTGACAGCGCCCGCTGAGTACGGCCCGGCGGCGCCGGCCGCGGACGTCGCCGGGACGACCGGGCCGGAGCTGGAGCCGCTGCCTGAACCTGCCTCGTTCCCGTCGTCGCTCACAGCGAGCAGGCCGGCCGCGCCGGCCGCAACGGGCTCGGCGGCAGGTGACCCGGAGTCCGAAGACGCTGGGCAGGTGGCCCAGCCGCACGAGGACGCCGCGAAAGCGGTCTAGTGCCCGGCCGCGGGCCTGGGTGTCTTGGACGGGTGCTTCCAGGCCCCGTTCGGCGGGCGGCCGGTCGACGGCCGCTGCGGCGGGATCTGCGGGCGGTTCTTGTGGCGCCGCGGGCCTGACCACAGGGCCGGCACAGCGTCGATCATGTAGGCAATAGCGAATGCCGCCTGCTCGTAGTTGACCCGCCAGCCCACGAAGTCCGGCCAGGCGTCCTCCGGATTGCGCTCGATCGGGAAGTCCACTTCCTCCAGGCGGGAGATCGCCTCCAGGAACTCCTCGTAGCTGATGCTGATGCCGGCCTCGGGGTCAGGGTCGGCCGGGATCCGAAAGCCCATCGCGGTGGCGACATCCCGGAAGCAGGTGAATCCCGCGCGAAGGCAGAGCCGGGCGGACACGACCGGCGCCGTCGACGGGTTCAGCGAGAGCATCAGCGCGGCCGAGTCCAGGACGGCCAGCAGGCCCGTGACCCAGGACGACAGCGGCTTCGGCGAGCGGAAGCGCACCAGCGGCAGATAGGTGGTGTGGCTTTCGCCGACGTCCGCGGCCCAGCTCTCCCAGTCCGCGTACAGGTCCGGGAGGGTGTCGACGGTCGAGATGCCCGAGCCGAGCGCGTAGTGGGTGCGGGCCAGCAGTTCCGGTCCCCAGCTCGGTACCCCGGCCCTGGCGGCGAGGGCCGCGACCGCGTTCTCCCGCCGGTTGAACTCCGAGTACAGCGTGGGCAGGTAGGCGATCTGCAGCGTCACGGTGACCAGGCTGGTCAGCGTCGCGATGTCGAGGATGGTGATCTCGGCGGCGCCATGGGCCCGGTCGTCGCCGATTTGCCACAGGCCGGGCCCGACAAGGCCGAATGCCTCGGTGATGCCGCCGTGCACCAGCGGCCAGCAGATCAGCGAGAAGCCGACAAAGAAGATCACCAGCCAGCCGATCAGCTGGCAGAGCAGCAAGGCTGCCGCGTGCGTGGCCAGTATCCGGTCGCGGCGGCGGAATTCCCGCACTGGCCTGGTGATGAGCACGTAGGCGATGTGGACGAGCCAGTCGATCCGCTTGGTCAGCCAGTTGGATACCGGCCGCGGCACGATGAGCGTGCCGATGACGCTGCTTGCCGCGGTGACGACAAGCAGCAGTCCTGCGGCCGCGGCCACGTATCGCGCGGCCAGCGGAACGACCATGTCTCTCCTCGCGGGTGTTCCGGCCGGTCAGCAGACTGGGCGCTGCGGCGGCAGACTAGCGCACCAGCCCGGCCGGGGACGGCGCCGGCCTGGCTCGACAGGCCACGGGAGCTCGCGCGACATCGCACGCGACGCACTTGCGTGGCGGACTCGCGCGTGCAATTCTCGATATGCAAGATTTGGCCCCGTACTGGCCCGGGCCCGCGCCCGGGCTATCGCTGTCGCCTGGACCCGCCACCGGAGGGACCGCGCAGGTGAACACCCTTGAGTACCAGCAGGTGCTCGGGCGCCGGGTCGCCCAGGAGCGACGCCGCCACGGCCTGTCGCAGCCTGAGCTCGCGGCCATCGTGGACCAGCCGGTTGACTGGGTGTCACAGCTGGAGCGGGGCATGCAGCCCATCGAGCGGCCCAGTGTGCTGAAGAGCCTCGCAGCCGCGCTCGAGCTTCCGCTGTCGGAATTAGCAGCCGGGGCCCCGCCGGCCGGGGAGACTGGCCGCCGTCGCCGGGCGGCAGACGGCCTGCGCGTGCTGCTGGCCGGAGCGCATTCACTGCGCGGGCTGCTCGGCGAGAGCAGTGCTCCGCAGCTGTCCGTGCTGCGGGCCAGCACGGAGCGCTCCTGCGCGCTGGCCCGGACAGGCGACTACGACGAACTGGCGGCCGTGCTCGGCGAGCTGCTGCCCGGACTTGAAGCGGCCGTCCGGTCGTTGCCGCCCGCCCAGCACCCGGACGCCTACGAGCTGATGGCGATGGCCTATCAGGCCTGCTCGGCCGCCCTGGCGAAACTGGACGAGCCGCTGGCGTCCTGGGTTGCCGCCGACCGTGCGATGAGCGCCGCCGAGAAGGCCGGGCACCTGCTGCTCGCGGCTGCCGGGCAGTACCGGCTGGCGCTGGTCTTCCTGGATTCCGGTGAACTTGGCCTCGCCGACGAGGCGGCCCGCACCACGATTACGGCCCTGCGGGGACTCGCCGAGCTCGACGACCCCGAGGCCGTGTCGCTCTGCGGCGGCCTGACCCTGGTGCGCGCCGTGATCGCGGCACGGGCCCGCCGCCCCGAAGCAGCCTATGGCCATCTGGCGAAGGCCCGCCTGCTCGCCAGCCGTCTCGGCGCCCGGCAGGTCAACGGCCTGTCCGAGTTCGGCCCTCGGTACGTGGCGCTGTACGAGATAGCGGTCAGCGTCGAGCTCGGCGACGCGGTGCACGCGCTCCGGACGGCGGCCTCGGTTGACACGGCCGGGCTGTCACCGGGACGGCAGGCGCGCATGCTGATCGACGTCGCCCGCGCCTGCGCTCTGCGGGAGCAGGTGGACGACGCGACCGCCGCGCTGCTGCGAGCGGATCAGATCGGGCTGCGGCAGGGTCGCGACCGCGACCGCGCCCGCGGGATCGCCGCGGACCTGATCCAGGTCCGCACGCCGCCGCCGGCCGCGCTGGCGGCCCTGGCCGCGCGCCTCGCCGGGACGGCGGGCTGACTCCCGCGCCCGTCGTGAGGACGCCAGGCCAGCGCAGCGCGGTATCGGCGAGCACTAGTCCGGCGATCAATCAGATGAGCTGGCCAGACTGCTCGGTGTTCCGCCGCGGGGCCGTGCCGCCGAGAGCGGGCTCGATTAGTAGTTAAAACGGGCGAATCCAGCATGATCGTCGGATAATCTGCATCTGCACAGAGAGGCCTCACGGAGCTGACTGGCGGCATCCGGGAACCAGCTTGAAGATCATAAACTCATCGCGGCGCAGGAGCATGCCCGTTCGCGTCCTGGCAGCGCTCATTCTGCTCGCCGGCACTGCCGTCGCGGTTTTCGCCGCTGCCCCGGAGACAGCCGATTTCGCGACTGTCACCCATGCCGGACCCGCCACCGGCTATGTCAGCCCGGCGATGGGCTACGACGGCTGGTACCTGGATTACTGCCGGACCAGCGAAAGCCAGATACTCGCTGAAGCCCGGGCGCTGATTCGCACCGGTCTCGCTGCCGCCGGATACAAGACGGTCATAGTGGACGACTGCTGGATGGCGCCCGAGCGCACCGCGGCCGGCCAGCTGACCTGGAACAAGGCGACCTTTCCCGACGGCATCCCGGCGCTGGCTGCCAGGATCCACGCAATGGGGCTGAAGTTCGGCCTGTATGAGGATGCCGGATTGCGCACCTGCGCATTGAAGCCCGGCGACTTCGGGCACTACGGCACCGATGCCCGTACCTTCAAGTCCTGGCATGTTGACCTCGTCAAGATCGACATGTGCCAGTTCCCGAAGCACTCCAGCTTCAGTCAGGTCGCCGCTGACTTCACCGAGCTCGGCAGGGATCTGGCTGCCGAGGGCATTGCCTACAGCGAGGAACTTCCGGTCAAGGCCCTGATTGATGACGGCGCCGGCAGCTCGCAGTACCAGGAGGCACTGAGGGCATCTTCCGCCATGGCGGCGATGTGGCGAGTGACGCCGGATGAGCGCAGTTCGGGCCGGCTATCAGCGATCGAACGGCAACGTGAGCTGCTACCGCACGACAGCGGCCTGCAGGCGTCGCTCAGCCACCTTTCCGGCAGCTTCGCCAACATGGTGCTGCGGGATTTCGCGGTTGACCTGCCACTCGCGTCCTATGCCCGCCCCGGCCACTGGAACGATCTCGACGTGCTGCTGCCCGGCAACCCCAACTATCGCTGGACCCGCGCGCAAGCCGTAGCTCAGATGAGCATCTGGGCCGAGCTGTCCTCGCCGCTGATCGTGTCCACCCGCCTCACCACCCTGTCACCGGCGTTGCTGGCCGACCTGAAGAACCCCGCCATGATCGCTATCGACCGAAGCGGCAGGCAGGCCCGCGAGATCACCAGCCAGGGACCAGTGATAGCGGCAGGCAAACGTGACCCGCAGGGCGGTACCGCGCTGCTGCTGGTCAACATGTCAGGCAGGCCAAGCGCATTCGACGTGCCGTTGACGCGGCTCGGATTCCGCTCCCGGACGGTCCGCGTCAGGAACATCTGGACCGGCGTCAGCAGGACGCTGTCGGGCAGTTTCAGGTACGAGGTGCCAGCGGAAAGCGCGGTCCTGCTCGACGTGCGCTGACGCGCCGCCAGAGCCAGCCGGCCGCGCGGACGCACATGCTCGTCCGCCGCGGGCTTGACTCTCCTGCCGCAGGAGAGTTCAGCGTGTCTCCAGGCCCGTTTACTGCCAGGAGAAGGAGTAGTCAGATGACCTCAAGCCTGTTCGCCATGACGATGGACTGTGCCGATGCCGCGAGGGTGGCCGGGTTCTGGTCGGCGGTATTCGACCGTCCGGTCGATCCGGGGGCGACCGCGGAGCTCGCCTCAATCGGGCTGTCTGATGACAGCGCGCCCGGACCGCGGTGGATCTTCCACCAGGTTCCCGAGCCCAAGGCCGCCAAGAACCGGCTGCACGCCGACCTGATGGCCGCCGACCTGCCGGCCGAGGTCAAGCGTCTCGTCGAGCTCGGCGCGGCCGAGCAGGCCGACGTCACCGAGGGCGGTTACCACTGGGTCACGCTGGCTGACCCGGAAGGGAACGAGTTCGACGTCGTGGCCGCCGGCTAGCGGGGCCGCCGCTGCCGCTGCAGCTCGCTGAGATCGGCGAGCGGCCCGAGGTGCGCAAGCTTCGGACGGCTGATGACAGACCTGACTGTCTGAACCTGACCGTCGGCGATGTCGATGCTGAGCACGGCGATGATCGCGCCGTCCGGTCCGAGCGCGAGCGCACCCGGCTGCCCGTTGATCTCGGCGGGCTGCAGCGAGCCGCCCGCATGCCGGACCTGATTGCCGACGGCCGCCATGAGCCGGCCGACATGGTCGCGGCCGATGATCGGCTTCGTCCACGAGGGCGGCACACCGCCGCTGTCGCCGTGCACTTGCGCGTCGGCAGCGAGCAAGCTGACGAGCCCGGCCATGTCGCCGCCGCCGACAGCCGCGAAGAACCGGGCGGCGAGCTCGTCGCGCTCGCGGGTTTCCGCTTCGAATCGCGGCCGGCCGGCGTCGACGTGCTGCCGCGCGCGGTGCGCGAGCTGCCGGCACGTCGCCGACGAGCGGCCGATCACGCGCGCCGTCTCGCCGTAGCCGTAGCCGAATACGTCATGCAGCAGGAATACCGCGCGCTCCAGCGGCGTGAGACGTTCCAGCAGCAGCAGGAATGCCATCGACAGGGAGTCCGACTGCTCAGCCGCCTCGGCCGGATCGGCGGCCTGCTGGCTGAGCGCTGACGGTCCGGTCAGCAGCGGCTCGGGCAGCCAGTCGCCGACATAGGACTCGCGCCGGAATCTCGCCGACCGGAGCTGGTCGATGCACAGCCGGGTGACAACGGCGGACAGGTACGCCTTGGGCGAGTCGGGCGCGTCCTGGCCCGCCACGACGCGGTGATAGCGCAGAAACGCCTCCTGCACCACATCTTCGGCCTCGCTGACGCTGCTGAGCATCCGGTAGGCGATCGAGAACAAGAGCGGCCGCAGCGCCTGGTAGACGGATTCGGTGTCGCTGCCCGGGCGGTCATCGGTGCCGGTCATCTCCGCGTGACCTCCTGCTCTGTCGTCATCCGGGTCGCAGGTCACAGTCACAGACGAGACAGCCGGCCGTTCCGTGACAGGCGGCGCGCTCAGCCGGCGGCGAATTCGGCCCTGACACCGAGCAGCCGGACCGGGCGCCTGCCGGTGAAGAGCTCGAGCGCCGCCAGTGCCGCCGTCTCGATCGCGGCCCCGTCGCTCGCCGGCGCGGGCAGCGGCACTCCGTGCGTGCTGGTGAAGAACGGCCGGTAGCGCACCTTCACCACCACCCTGACCGCCGGCCTGCCCTCAGCGGCTACGTCTTCGGTCACCCGTCGCGCCAGCTCAGCGATCTCGCCGCGCACCCGGTTCCAGTCCTCGATGTCCTCCTGATACGTCACCTCCCGGCCCCGCGAGCGGGGCAGGTAAGGCTCCGCCGTCACCTCGGCGGACGCCAGGCCGCGGGCAGTCTGCACAAGCCACGGCCCGGTGGCCGGCCCGAAACGCGCGGCCACCGTCGGGATGTCGGCCGTCGCGAGGTCGGAAACCGTGGCGATGCCCAGCTCGGCCAGCTTGGCCGCGGTCTTGGTCCCGATGCCCCACAGCGCACTGACTGGCTCGGCGCCGAGCAGGCTGAACCAGGTCTGGTGGGTGAGCCTGAATATCCCGGACGGCTTCCCGTAGCCGGTGGCGATCTTGGCCTGCAGCCTGTTCTCGCCGATGCCGACTGTGCTGTCCAGCTGCGTCGCCGTCCTGATCCGGTCCTGCAGCTGCCGGGCGAAAGCCTCCGGGTCCTGCGTCTCGACGGCCAGGAAGGCCTCGTCCCAGCCCATCACCTCGGTCACGGCGCCGAAGCTGCGCAGCGCCGTCATCACCTCGTCGGAGGCGGTCTCGTAGGCCTGCCGGTCAACTGGCAGGAACACGCAGTCGGGGCAGCGGCGGGCCGCGGTGCGCAGCGGGAGCCCGGAGTGCACCCCGAACGCGCGGGCCTCATAGGACGCCGTGGCGACGACGCCGCGCTTAGCCGGGTCACCGTCACCGCCGACCACGACCGGCTTCCCGCGCAGCTCCGGCCGCCGCAGAATCTCGACGGCAGCGATGAACTGGTCGAGGTCGACGTGCAGCACCCACGCGGTCACCGCACTAGTCTTACCGCCGGCCAGGGCCGGCGGTGCAGCTAGGCTCCCGGTACGTGGCAGGCCGCGGCGGAACCAGGGCGACGGACGTCCTGACGAGCCTGCGCATCCCGCACAGCCTGCACCGGTACCGCCACGACCCGCGCCACGCTTCGTACGGCCAGGAGGCCAGCGAGGCGCTCGGCGTGCCGCCCGGCCGGGTATTCAAGACTCTCGTCGCCGACGTGGACGGCCAGCTCACTGTCGCAGTCGTGCCGGTGTCCGGCACCCTGGACCTCAAGGCCCTGGCCACCGCGGCCGGCGGCAAGAAGGCAGTCATGGCGGACCCGGCCCTGGCCGAGAAAGCATCAGGCTACGTAACGGGCGGAATCGCGCCGATCGGGCTGCGGCGGCCGCTGCCGGTCGTGGTGGATGAGACCGCGCTGGCCTTTCCGACCGTCTATTGCAGCGCGGGCCAGCGGGGCCTGGAGATCGAACTTGCGCCCGCTGATCTGGTAGCAGCGGCAGGCGCCACGACCGCGCCCATCGCGCGCAGCTGAGAATCGGCGCCGCCGCCGCTCGGCCGTTATAGAAAAAACTGCGGCAGAAAGCACGGATGCACTATTTTGTGCCGCGACGTCTCCAGCAAGGGGGACGACGTGATCAGGGAGCAGCCATGCAGTGGTACCTGGCGGTACTGAAGAACTACGTCGGATTCTCGGGCCGGGCCCGGCGGACCGAGTACTGGATGTACACCCTTATTAACGCCATCATCATCGTGATCCTGTCGGTTCTCGGCGCCATCCCGCACCTTGGATTCTTCCTGATTCTCGGCTATCTCTATGAGCTCGGGATTCTGCTGCCGAGCGTGGCCGTGACCGTCCGCCGCCTGCACGACACGAATAAGTCGGGCTGGTGGATTCTCATCGGCCTGATCCCGCTCGTCGGCGGAATCGTGCTGCTTATCTTTACGGTGCTGCCGGGAGACCGCGGCCCGAATCGCTACGGCGACGACCCCAAGGGCGTCCCGGCGGGACTACGCCGACCCGGCTTATCCCGCCTATTAAAGGCCCTGCCTGCTGTCGTGGCCCGGAGGCTCTGGTGGCTCCGGGCCATGAGGATCTACAGTCGCAGAAAGGCCCTTGTACCGCAGTGATCCCGGCACCGAGGAGACCGCGATGGCCGCAGGAGCCGCCTTCACCTCCGAGGGTTCGCTCGCCCTGCAGGAGAAGGCCAAGCTGCGCCGCGTGCTCGGGCGGCTGGACCTGGTGCTGTTCACCGCGTGCGCCATCGTCGGCCTGGACAGCGTCGCGCAGGCGGCCGAGGCCGGCGCTCAGGCCATTACCTGGCTGCTCGTCTCCCTCGTATTGTTCCTGATCCCGTACGGGATGCTGACCGCCGAGCTGGGCTCGGCGTTCCCGGTCGAGGGCGGCCCTTACGAATGGGCCAGGATGGCGTTCGGGCGGGCAGCCGGCGCCGTCACCGCGATCCTGTACTGGCTGTCCAATCCGCTGTGGGTCGGCGGGACGCTGACCGCGGCGACGATCGCGACGATCGACGCGTTCGTGCTGCCGGCCCGCCATCCGATGGGCACGGCGTGGGAGATCGTCGTCGGCCTGATCTTCACCTGGGTCACTGTCGGCATCGCGATCGTCGCCTTCAGGATCGGCAAGTGGGGACCGAACATCGGCACGTTCGTGAAGATCGCGGTGGTCGCGATCTTCACGGCCCTGTTCGTCGCGTTCCTGGTCCGGCACGGGCGCCCGGCCGGTGCCTCGACCGTCAGCGACCTGAGGCCGTCCGTGAGCGGCTTCCTCACCGCGATCGGGATCATCGTCTTTCTCTGGGTGGGATTCGAGCTGTCCAACGGGGCGTCCGAGGAGATGCGCAACCCCAAGCGCGACGTTCCCAGGATGATCGTCGGAGCCGGCCTTATCGCGGCGCTGTTGTACGGACTGGTGATACTCGGCATCGTGCTGGTCATCCCGAGCGCGGGTCTGTCGAACGTCGGCGGCTTCGTCGACGCGTACTCGAATGTGGCCGGCGTGCTGCACTCGCACGGGCTGAACGTCCTGTTCGCGGTGCTGGTGATCGTCACGCTGCTGGGCAGCGGGTCGGTATGGCTCGAAGGCGCGGACCGGACTCAGGCGATTGCCGCTCTGGACGGCGCGGCACCGTCGTGGATGGGTCGCTTCACCAGCTTCGGCACCCCGATCGCCGTCAACATCTCCTCCGGCGTCGTGTCGTCGGTCATGTGCGTGCTCGTCCTGCTCGTCACCAACGGGAGTCTGGCCAGCTTCTTCACCGTGATGCTGGCCCTGACGGTATCGAGCACGACCCTGAGCTACCTGTTTATCTTCCCGGCGCTCACCATCCTGCGGCGCAAGTATCCGGGCGCGGACCGGCCTTACCGGGTGCCGGGCGGCCCCGCTGGCGCCTGGGGCGCCGTCGTGATCACGGAGTTGTTCGTGGTCGTCACGGTCATCACGCTGGTCTGGCCTGGTGCCCTGAACGCGCTGTTCGGGCAGCACTACTCCATCGAATCCAGCTATGGCGTGTCCAGGACCTTCTTCGAGGTGGTGACGCTCGGTTCGCTACTGGTGATGGTGGCGCTCGGGCTGGTGTTCTGGGGCCTCGGCGAGCGCAAGCGGCGGACCGGGCTGACCGGCATCGAGATCTCGGCCGACGAACTGGGTCTGCCGGGACCGGGCCGCTGATGACCGGTAACCCGGCCGGGGGTACGGTGCCGCCGCCAGCCAGGTTCGGCGTGCGGTCGATGGCGGCGCCGCTGCGCCGGGTACTGGTGCGGCGCCCGGCCACGACCGGCGACTTCGCGGCGGCTGACTGGCGCACCCCCGATCCCGTCCTGCTGGAGCGGCAGCACGACGGGTTCTGCCGGCTGCTCGCCGGCCTTGGCTGCGAGGTTGAGGTGGCGGCCGCGGCCGACGGCATGGTCGATGCGACCTACGTGCGTGATCCCGGCCTGGTCACCGGGATCGGGGCAGTGCTGTTCCAGATGGTCAAGCCCGCGCGCGCGGCGGAGCCGCCGCTGCTCGGCCTGGCGCTGGAGGCCTGCGGGGTGCCGGTCGCGGCCCGGCTGACCGGTACGGCGCGCGCCGACGGCGGCGACATCATCTGGCTGGACGACCGCACCCTGCTGGCCGGCCGCAGCTACCGCACTAACGCCGAGGGCATCCGCCAGCTGCGCGAGATCCTGGCTGGCGAGGACGTCACGGTCAGATCGGTCGACCTGCCGCACGATCATGGTCCCGGCCACGTTCTGCACCTGATGTCGGTGATCTCGCCGGTCGCCGACGATCTGGCGGTGGTCTACCCGCCGCTGACGCCGGTGGCGCTGATGGAGGAGCTAGCCGAGCGCGGGGTCCGTATCGTGCCCGTTCCCGTAGCCGAATACGCGACGATGGCCTGCAACGTTCTCGCGGTCAGGCCGGGCGTGGTGGTGATGCTGGCCGGCAACCCGCTGACCGCGGCGGCGCTGGCGGCGGCCGGCTGCGAGGTGCACGAGTATGACGGCTCAGACATCTCGCTGAAGGGCGACGGCGGCCCGACCTGCCTGACTGCGCCGATCCTGCGCCGGTGACGTCACCGCGCCTCAGCTGCCGCTCTCAGTCGTGCCGGTCCTTGCGCCGGGAACGGCCATTGGTGCCGAGATGCCTGGGTCGCTCCGATGCCCCGGCCAGCGCCCGCCGGGCCTCGTCCTCGTCATGCTCAATGACGTGCATGACCGCGTTGATGAGGGCCAGGTGAGTGAACGCCTGCGGGAAGTTGCCCAGATGCCGGCCCGACCTGGCCTCGATCTCCTCCGCGTACAGCAGCAGCGGACTGGCGTAGGACAGGACCTTCTCGCACAGGTCCCGCGCCCGCTGGTGCTCGCCGATCTCGGAGAGAGCTGACACCAGCCAGAACGAGCAGATGGTAAACGTGCCCTCCTCACCGGACAGTCCGTCGTCGGTTTCCGCGACCTGATACCGCAATACCAGCCCGTCCTTGGTGAGCTCATCGGCGATAGCCAGCACTGTCGCGCGAATCCGCGGATCATCCGCCGGCAGGAACCGCAGCAGCGGCATCAGCAGCAGCGACGCGTCCAGGGCCGTCGTCTCGTAGTGCTGGCAGAAGACGCCGCGGTCGTCGAGCGCGTTCGCGCAGATGTCCGCGTGAATCTCGTCGGCGGCCTGCTGCCACCGGCGGGCGGCGTCCGGATCCTCCCGGATGCGCGCGAGCCGCGCGCCCCGGTCTGCGGCGACCCAGCACATCATCTTGGACGACGTAAAGTGCTTCGGGCTGCCGCGCACCTCCCAGATGCCCCGGTCCGGCTCCCGCCAGTGCTCGAGCGCGTGCTCCACCTGGTGCTTGGCCATCTGCCAGACCCGCTCGTCCAGCCGGTCGCGCGACTTGGTGTGCAGGTAGAGGGAGTCGAGCACAACGCCCCACACGTCATTCTGCTGCTGGGAATAGGCGTCGTTGCCGATCCGGACCGGCTGGGCTCCCTGGTACCCGTGCAGGTGCTTGAGCGTGTGCTCGGACAGATCAGAGCGGCCGTCGATGCCGTAGACGATCTGCATGTTTCCGCGGTCGCGCTCGACCACGTCGGTCAGGAAGGCAAAGTAGTCGTTGGCCTCCCAGTCGAATCCGAGTGTGTACAGCCCCCACAGCGCGAAGGTGGCGTCCCGGATCCAGCTGTAGCGGTAGTCCCAGTTCCGCTCGCCGCCCGGGGTCTCCGGCAGCGACGTGGTCGCAGCGGCGGCGATGGCGCCGGTCGGAGCGAATGTCAGGCCCTTAAGGGTCAGCGCGCTGCGCGCCAGGTAGCTTCGCCAGCGATGGTCGGGGAAGTCGCCGCGGGCCAGCCAGTGCTGCCAGTGATGCGCGGTCCAGACCAGCCGCCGGTAGGCCTCGTCGTAGTCCTCGGGCGGGGCCAGGCTTCCCCAGGACAGCGCGACGAAGCGGGTGTCCCCCGCGTGCAGCAGCGTGCGCGAGCGCGCGCTCGGGCCCTCAAGCCCGATCCTGATGTCCGACGTCAGGGTCAGCATGAGGTCGCTGTCGTCCGGCACGATCTCGGCCTGGTGATAGCCGCGTTCGGTGTGCCGCCAGCTCCCTCTGACCCGGCCGTGGTCGAAGACCGGCTCGCAGTCCATCACTAGCTGGGCAGTCCCGTGCACGCACCGGACCGTGCGCAGCAGGGTGTGCTCGGCGTCGTAGTCGGTCGGCGGCCTGGTGTGCGAGCTGCGGCCGGGATGCTCATGCCGCCACGGTCCCATCAGCAGGCAGTCCCGGACGACGATCCAGCCCTCCCCGCAGTCCCAGCTGGTCTCCAGCACCATGGTGCCCGGCAGGTACCGGCGGTCCGCGGGCTCAGAGATGTTCTCGGGGCCGAACCTGAAGCGCCCGGCATCGCGGTCCAGGATCGCGCCGAACACGCTCGGGCAGTCCAGCCGGGGCAGGCACATCCACTCGATGGCGCTGCTCGGCGCGATCAGCGCCGTGACCTCGCAGTCAGACAGGAAGGCGTAGTCGGCAATGGGCGGGAACGGTGATGCCGCCGGAGCCTGCCCGTCCCAGCCGGCCTGGCTGGACGCCCTGGTCCCGGCGTCGGGAGCCAGCGGAATGGACATGCCGGCCGCCTCGGCGGGCGTCGCGGCCCGGGGCGGAGGGGCGAGCTTGTCTTCGTCCTGGGCGGCCATATCCGCTACTTTGCCCGTGGCCCTGGCCGGCCAACCCTGCCTAGTCGCCAGGCGACTATGCGCGCCGGGCGCGCCCGGCGCCCTGGCGGGGGGCGAGACTACCGGACGCCGCGAGGCCGGAACTGAACGCTGATCCGCGGTCCGGCCGGCCGCGCCGTCTTCGGGATCGCGTGCTGCCAGGTGCGCTGGCAGCTGCCGCCCATTACCAGCAGGTCACCGTGCCCGAGGTCATGTCGCAGCGCGGATCCGCCGCCGACCGGGCGCAGCAGGAGCGGCCGCGGCGTCCCGAGGGAGAGAATTGCCACCATCGTGTCCTCGCTGCTGCCCCGGCCGATGGTGTCCCCGTGCCAGGCGACGCTGTCCCGGCCGTCCCGGTACAGGCAGAGGCCGGCGGTCGTGAACCGCTCGCCGAGCTCAGCGGCGTAGTGCTCGCTCAGCGCATCCCTTGCCTGCGTCAGCAGCTCATCGGGCAATGTCTCGTCTTCACCGCAGAAGCACAGCAGCCGCGGCACGGCAACGACCCGGTCATACATCCGGCGTCGCTCGGCGCGCCATGGCACCCGATCCGCCAGGCGGCTGAAGAGCTCGTCGGAGCCGGCGAGCCAGCCCGGCAGGACATCGATCCAGGCGCCGCCCGCCAGCAGCGTGCGGCGCGCCTCGTCCAGCGACCGCAGGCCAGGCTCGGCGGTCAGGTCGAGCAGCGACGTCTGCAGAATTACGCTCATACGTTCGATTCTAGCGCCGCTGTTCAAATATGTGTTCGTCAGCCGGGGACGGTTTCAGCTGCCGGCCCCGGCGCGGTCGCGGCGAGCTCAGGACCGGCCCGCGAGCCAGCCGGCGAAGGTCTGGACGCCGCGGACGTCAGGGTTCTCGCTCGTCAGCGCGCCCGCCCGCAGGTTGCGCCCGGTGCGGCCGGGGACCGGAATCGGGACCAGCAAGGCCCGGCGCCCGGTCGCCGCCCGCCAGGTGCGGGCCAGGTCACGCGCGCTCATCGTCTGCGGGCCGGCCACCTCGATCCGGTGACCGCGAGCGGGGCTCGCGGCCGCGTCGGCGACGACTGGCGCCACCTCGGCGGCGGCAACGGTCTGCAGGGTCAGCGGCGGTACCGGCAGCAGGCGGAGCCGGCCCGCGGCCGCCAGCGCGGCGCCCGCGAGCTCGTGGAACTGCGTGGCGCGGACGATGGTCCACGGGACGGGGCCGTGCTCGACGACCTGCTCCTGCTCGGCCTTGACGCGGTAGTAGCCGAAAGGCACCCGCTCGCAGCCGACGATGGAGATGCACACGTGGTGGCCGACCCCGGCCGCCTGTTCCGCGGCCAGCAGCCGCCGGGAGCCCTCGACCAGCACCAGGGCCGCTCGCCTCGGTGCTGAGGCGTTGCTGGCGTCGACGACGGCGTCGCAGCCAGCCAGGGCCGGGGCGAGCCCGTCGCCGGAGATGAGGTCGACCGGGTACTCCGGGCTGCTGCGGCTGAGCATCCGGACGTCGTGGCCGCGGGCGCCGAGCTGGCTGGTGATGTGCCGGCCCAGCGTGCCGGTCCCGCCTACTATCGCGATTCTCATGCCCGCTCAGACGACGCCGGGCTGCTGCCTGTGACATCAAGAACAGGCCGGCCGGGGCGGCCGACAGCCAGCAGCACGCGATCTTCCGCCGGCCGGTAGCCGAGCCGCTGGTAGAGCGCGTTGCTGGTGGGGTTGGCCAGGTTGGTGAACAGCACGACCTCGGTGGCTCCGGCAGCCAGGGCCGCCTGGCTTGCCGCCGTGGTGACGGCACCCCCGAAGCCGCGGCGGCGCTGATCTGGCGGCGTGTAGACCGCGCTGACCCGGACGACCCCGGCGACCTCACGGGTCGAGCCCGGCCATGGCGACCGCCTGGCCAGCCAGTTCCCACACGATCAGCCCGCCATAAGTCAGCCGGTCATCGACGACGCGGCTGGCGTCCTCGTGGCCTGCGGCCTCGTCCTCGCGCCCGAACTCCTCATGCCAGCGGATCAGCAGGTCACGATCGCCGTCTCCGGCCACCCGGGCACTGCCAGGCGGCAGCGGGTCCGGTGCGAGCAGCCCCGCCAGGCGGTACAGCCGCATCCGCAGGCGGGCGGCACCGCTGCCGCCAGTCGCGGCCGCCCAGGCCGCGAGGAAGGCGGCCTGTGCCGGGGCCGGCAGGTTGACCAGGTCCAGGTCCCGGCCGCCGGACGTCATCAGGCCGATCAGGCCCGTCAGGGCCGTCGCCGTCGCCGACGGCCCGGCCGGCAGGACGGCGACCAGCAGCGGGTGCGGCGGCGTCCGCAGGACGACCCCGTCGACGACGCCGGCAGCCTGGTGCCAGCCGAAGACGGCCGGATCGTCGCCGAAGGCCGCCGGTCCGCGCTCGCGCAGGGACGTGAGGATCGTCAGCGGTACCGTGTGCCGGGCCGGCGCCGCCCGCAGCCGGTCACCGGCCGCGGCCTCGAACTCTGCCAGGCTGTTCGTGAGTGTCCAGGTCATGACCCATCGTTGCCGTCTGAGGCGGTCTCGCGCGACAGGATTTCGCCGCTGACGCGCGCTCTGCCGCCAGCGGGCGGACGGCGGTGTGCGCGGACCGCCTCGTTCCCGGACAATGAAACGGTGACGCCGGAATGAGAGAGGTAACGCCGATGCGAGTCGTGGTCTTGCGCCATCACGCGATCGATGAAGCCGGGTACATCGCGGATGCGTTCGCGGCCCGCGGGGCTGAGCTGATCGTGCACCAGTTCCCGAAGGGCGGGCCGCTGCCCCCACTCGACGGAGTGGACCACATCGTCGTGCTCGGCGCGGTCTGGTCGGTCTACGAGGAGCGGATCAGCGGCTGGATCGGCGACGAGCTGGACTGGCTCCGGGCGGCCGACGCAGCCGGTGTCCCGGTGCTCGGCATCTGCTTCGGCGCCCAGGCGCTGACCACGGCGCTGGGCGGCCAGGTGGAGGCGGCGCCGCGCAGCGAGGTCGGCTGGACGACGATCGAGACGCTCGACCCCGCCCTGATCGAGCCGGGCCCGTGGCTGGAGTTTCATCATGACCGGTGCCTGCCGCCGCCCGGCGCCCGGGTGCTGGCCCAGAGCGAGCTCTGTGTCCAGGCGTTCAGCCTTCGTCAGCACCTCGCCGTACAGTTCCACCCGGAGGTGGACGCGGCCCAGGTCAGGCTGTGGCTGAAGGACGGCGGCAAGGACGAGGCGGAGCGGGCCGGCCAGGATCCGGACGAGCTGATCGCCCAGAGCGAGGCTGAGGAGCCGGAAGCCGTGCTGCGGGCCGACCGCCTGGTGGCGGCGGCACTGCGGATCGCCCGCGGTTAGTACCGCCCGCGGTTGGCGATGCCGCTGGCTGGTGACTGCACGGCGGCAATTCCGCCCGCAGATGGTGACAACCGAGCGTCATTCGGTACAAGGTGTACCTGAGAAACTTCGGGCCCTGCGGTGCCCGCGGGACGACGAGAGCAGGTGCGATGCCAGACATCCTCACGGCCTACGCCGGGAGCCAGCCGGACAAGCTCGCTGTCATCGACGACAAGGGCGACGGCGACACTGTCCGGTGGACCTACGCCGAGCTGGAGACCGCAGCCAACCGGCTCGGGAACGCGCTCCTGCAGCTAGGCGCGCAGCCGGGGCAGAAAGTCATCTGGTGCGGCCCGAACTCGGTGCCGGTTGTCGCGGTCATCAACGCCACCAGGAAGATCGGCGTGGTGGCAGTGCCGCTGAACTACCGCCTCACCCCCGAGGAAGCCCGGTACGTCATCGGCCATTCCGACGCGGTGATCGCTTACGTCGACGCTGAGTACGCGCACCTGTTCGACGGGCTGGCCGGCGAGCTGCCCGGCTTGCGGCACGTCATTGTCTTCGGCGGACCGGCGCCGCACGGGATGCTGAGCAGCGACGAGCTGACGGCCGCGGCCTCGGATCAGCCGCCCGACGTCGGCGAGGCCGTCGGCACCGGCGGAACGATGATCTATACCTCGGGCACCACCGGCAAGCCGAAGGGCGCGGTGCGGTACGCCACCGACCAGGAGACCGGCCTGGCGCTGATCACCCTGCTCGGCTACCGGCCGGACGACATCTACATCACCTCGGGCCCGCTCTACCACAGCGGCCCCGGTGCGTTCATGGGCATCGGCCTGCTGTTCGGCCAGACCATCGTGGTGCAGCGGAAGTTCGACGCCGAGGACTGGCTGCGGCTGGTCGACAAGTACAAGGTCACCTCCACGTTCTCGGCCCCGGCGCTGGTCCGGATGCTGTGCGCGCTGCCGGACGAGGTCAAGGCGAAGTATGACCGCTCGTCCATGCGGGTCATGATCGCCAATGCGGCGCCCTGGAGTTTCGCGCTCAAGCAGCAGTACGTGGCTGACTTCCCGCCCGAGTCGCTGTGGGAGGTCTACGGCTCGACTGAGCTCGGCGTGGACTGCGTCCTGAAGCCAGCGGACCAGATGCGCAAGCCCGGCTCCTGCGGCCAGCCTGCCCCGCTGATCGAGATCGTGCTGTTCGACGCCGACGGCAACGTCGTGACCGGCACCGGGCCCGAGCATCCGGGTGAGCTGTACGTCCGGTCCAAGGGCGTGTTCAACGAGTACTACAAGCAGCAGGACAGCTACGACGCCGCCAGCCGGGGCGATTTCCACACGGTCGGTGACATCGCCTACTGGGACGACCAGGGCTACCTGTACATCTGCGACCGCAAGAACGACATGATCATCTCCGGTGGCATGAACATCTACCCGGCCGAGATCGAGGCGGCGCTCGAGCAGCATCCGGCGATCTACGACGTGGCGGTGTTCGGGATCCCGTCGGAGGAGTGGGGCGAGATCGTGCACGCCACCGTCGTGCTCGCGCCGGGAGCTGAGCTGACCGGCGACGACATCAAGGCGTTCGGCAAGGAGCACCTGGCCGGCTACAAGGTGCCGCGTTCGGTGGAATTCGTGGGCGAACTGCCGAGAACCGGGTCGGGCAAGATCCTCAAGCGGCAGCTGCGGGCCCCGTACTGGGCCGGACGTACCGCTCAGGTCGGCTGAGGCCAGGCGGGCGCCGGCCTCGGCCATCCGGCAGTGGGACCCGCGCAGATCGCCTATTCTGCCCAGGTGATCACTGACGACCCGCGCCCCCTCCTGGCCGATCAGGCTCCCGTCCCTGAGCGCTCCGTGGTGGCCATCCCGCCGCCGGGTTCGGAGCCGGGGACCTGGGCCGGGGCGCCGAGCGCGGTGGCCGACGGTGACCAGATCGTGCTGGCCTACCGCCTTCGCCGGCCCATCGGCCAGGGCCGTGGCTACGCGGTCGCGATTGCCCGGTCAGCGGACGGAGTCCACTTCGAGACGATCCAGGTGATCACCAAGGACGAGATGGACGCCGAGTCGCTGGAGCGGCCGACGCTGGTGCTGACGCCGCAGCGGACCTGGCGGCTTTACCTGAGCTGCGCGACCCGGGGAACCAAGCACTGGCGGGTCGAACTGCTGGAGGCTGAGGCCCCGGACAGATTCGATCCGGCACAGCGCGTCGTGGTGCTTCCCGGCGACGAGAGCGCGGCCGTCAAGGACACGGTGATCGTTCATCATGACGAAACGTGGCACTTGTGGGCCTCGGTGCACCCGTTGGACGACCCGGCCAGCACGGACCGCATGACCACGGACTACGCGACCAGTCCGGACGGCATCAGCTGGACGTGGCACGGCCATGCGCTGACGCCGCGCCCCGGCGAATGGGACGCGCGCGGCGTCCGGGTCGCCGCGGTGCGGTTCACCGGTGAGGGCGTGCTCGCCTACTACGACGGCCGGGCCACGGCCGAGCAGAACTACGAGGAGCAGACCGGGCTGGCGTTCGGCGAGTCTCCGGTCACCCTCACCGCGATCGGGTCTGAGCCGGTCGCGGTGCCGGAGGGCACCGGCACGGGCGGCCTGCGCTATCTGGACATCGTCGATCTCGGGGGCGGCCGGGAGCGGCTGTACTACGAGCTGACCAGGCCTGACGGGCTGCACGAGCTGCGCACGGAGCTGCGCTGACCAAGGCGGTCCCGGCTGCTGGCTGGCCGGCCGCTCGTGGCTGGCGTGGCTGGCGTGGATGGCATGGCTGGCGAGCGGGCGGCACCTTCCGCCGGGCCTGCCCTAGAACTCGCGCGGCCGGCCGTTGCGGGCCTGGCGCTGCCCGGCGGGTCTCGCTCCGACCAGGCCGCCTGAATCCTCCCGCGGCTGCGTCCACGGGCTGAAGTCCTCGCCGGTGAGTTTGCTCAGCAGGCGGACGTCGTCTTCAAAGAACGGGATCAGCGCCTGCCGCTCATCCCAGGTCAGCGGCTGCCGCGGCGCGGCGCCCTCCTGGAGCCTGCTTTCGAGCCGGTCGATCAGGGCCTTGCCCCGGTGACCGGGGAGCCGGGCCGTGGCCGCGGCGCCGGTACGCAGGATTCTCGACAGATGCTGGTGGCGGCGGGTCTTCTCCGGGTGCGCGGTGACGTTCTCTCGCGGCACCTCGGTCACCACCTCCTGCTCGGCCCCGAGGAAAGCGAAGAGCTGGTTGAGCGTGCCGGCCGGGTCGTCGATCAGGTTGCGGTACCGGAACACGTGCACCTGCTCCTGCGGGAAGACCGAGTACAGGTGCTGAAGCTGCTGCCCGTACAGGCCGAGCCGCTTGTAGTGCCAGAAGTCGGCCCAGCCGGCCGCGATGCGCTGATCCTCGGCGTCGCAGGCGCGGACGAAGTCGTCCACCGGGTCGAGCCCGGCTGACCACAAGTGGGTCCAGTTCGAATGCGCCCGCTCGATCGGATCGCGCAGTACCACGATCAGCCGTGCGTCCGGAATCAGGTCCCTGATGCGGCGCTGCGCATCATGCCGGTACAGGTAGAACGGGGTCGACTCGCCACGGAGAGTTCCCGGCGGCGCGGGAGCGAACAGCGCCTCGTAATCCGCGCGGCGCCAGACGTGCTCCCGGTAGGTCTTGGCGTCGCCGGGACCGCCCTGAGCTGGCGGCGGCCCGTCCGTCAGGAAGAACTTCGGTTCCTTGACGGCCGACAGGTACAGCCCCGGATGCTGGGCAAGGGCGGCGTGCAGGGCAGTGGTGCCCGCTTTCGGCGCGCCCGCCACGAAGAATTCCGGCAGCGCCACTGGTCCTCCCTGCAAACCTACTTGGCCTACGTGCTTACTAGGATACTTGGCTGGTCTCCGCCCGCTACCCCCGGAAGCAAAGCCATAACGTAGCCCCGCGACTACGCCAGGGTATGCGCGGCGGCGGGCTCGCTCGATCCCGCCGGTCGCTCGATCCCGCCGGTCTCACGGTCCCGCCGGTCTCACGGTCCCGCCGGTCTCACGGTCCCGCCGGTCTCACGGTCCCGCCGGTCTCAGGGCCGCCCGCGGCGGGATTCGCCAGGGCCGTGTATCGCCCCCGGAGCGGCAAGCCCGGAGGAGTCGATGAACCGGTCGCCGGCCAGCACCGGAACGGACCCGCTGGTGTCGAGTTCGGCGGCGATCGCCACGTCCTGGCCGAAGCCGGCGCTCACGAGTTCCCGCCCGCTACTGCTTGCCCTGAGCTGTGCGGCCAGCTCTGGCCGGACGGCGTCGAATGCCGCCGCAGCCGCCTGCGCCTCCGGGCTCGCGTGCTCCAGGCCGAGTGCGCCGAGCGCGGAGATGACCGCGCCGGCGCCCCAGAGATCCTCGACAGCCGGCCGGAGCGACCCGTCAGCCCGCCGCTCGCCGGCCGCGACGACCGCGATGGCGGGGCCCGGCCGGACGGCGGATCCGGCCTGGCTGACGAGCCACCGGGCCACCGCCCAGCGGTTCCGGAAGCACGCCGCGACGACCACGATGTCACCGTCGCCCAGCTGAGCGGCCAGGGCTGATCCGTTGGGGGACGGCAGCACGAGGCGGCGAAGGGTGCTGGCAGCCCGGATGCTGGCCGGGGACAGGCTGACGGCCGGCTGCCGGGTGGCTCCCGACGCTGCCGCCGCGGGAGCCAGTTGTGACCTGCCGGCCGCGAGCACGGCGTCGTTCCGCCGGGCGAACTCCGCCGCCGAGCGGTCCCGCCAGCGGCAGGGGAAGATTTCCGCGCCCCGGTCGGCCGCGACGCTGACAGCTGTGCCGAAGCTCAGAACGTCGACGACAACGGCAAAGCCGGCGCCCGGGCAGATCGCCGCCGCCCCTTGCCCGCCCCAGTCCAGCCGGACCGCTGACCGGTGCTGATCGTGTCCGCTGTCCACCTCGCAACTGTGCCACGGACGCTCAGCGGCCGGCGTCAGCCAGTCGCGCCGGAGGGACGCCGCAACTGTCAGACCCGGGGAGTAGCGTCCGGTCCGCAGGCGGCACACGCCGCCAGCGAAGCCGTGGAGGTCCGACGATGAGCACCCCACCTCAGACACTGACCGGCGAGCGCGCGGACATTGCCAAGACATTTGCGAAGCAGCGCCACTTCCTGCGGTTCGCCACTCGCGATCTGACCGACGAGCAGGCGGCCTTGCGCACGACCGCGAGCGAGCTGACGCTGGGCGGAATCATTAAGCACGTCACGGCGGTGGAGCGCCAGTGGGCCAGCTTCATCGTTCAGGGCCCGGCCGCGGTCGGCAGCTGGCAGGACGAAGGGGCGATGCAGGCATACCTGGACGGGTTCCGGATGCTGCCCGGCGAGACGCTGGCCGTCCTGCTCGACGACGAGGCGGCAGCGTCCCGCGAGCTTGACCGTCTCCTGGCCGAGCTGCCCAGTCTCGACCTGAGTCACCCGCTGCCGGAGGCGCCCTGGTACGAGCCCGGTGCGAGCTGGACGGCGCGCATGGTGCTGCTGCACGTGATCGCCGAGATATCGCAGCACGCCGGCCACGCGGACATCATCAGGGAATCTCTGGACGGCGCCAAGACCATGGGGTAGCTGCGCCGCCCGCGGGCGACCTCACCGCCGCGGGATCCGCGCGGTAACGAGGGGCCGGCGACTGCCGGCGGGCACGGCGGGTAATGATCAGCGTGTGACCGAGGACGGGCGCAGGCAGGCACCCCCGGACGAGCTGCGGCCGATGCTGGCCACAGCAGGCTCGCTGCCGTCCGATGACGCCGGCTGGGCCTACGAGATGAAGTGGGACGGCCTGCGCGGGCTGGCCTTTATCAGCGCCGACCGGCTCAGGCTCAGCTCGCGGACCGGCCGCGACGTCACCCACGCCTATCCCGAGCTAACGCCTCTTGCCGCGGCCGCCGGGGTGAGCCAGGCCATCCTGGACGGCGAGATCGTGGCCTTCGGTGATGGCACCTGGCCCGATTTCGAGGCCCTTCAGCAGCGGATGAACATCTCGTCGGCGGCGCAGGCCAGGCAGCTGGCCGGTGAGGTCCCAGTTACCTACCTGGCCTTCGACATGCTCTGGCTCAACGGCCGCTCGCTACTGGAGGTGCCGTACGCCCGGCGTCGCCAGTTGCTGGATGAGCTCAGCCTGAACGCAGCCCGCTGGCAGGTGCCGCCTTCTTTCGCCTCCGAGTCCGGTGCCGATATCCAGGAGATCTCGCGCCAGCATCACCTCGAGGGCGTCGTCGCCAAGCGGGTGCAGTCCCGCTATGAGCCGGGCCGCCGCACGCCGGCGTGGCGGAAGATCAAGAACGTGCGCGGCCAGGAGGTCGTGATCGGAGGCTGGAAGCCCGGCGAGGGCGGCCGGGCCGGCCGGATCGGGTCGCTGCTCGTGGGTGTCCACGACGACGGCGTGCTCGTTTACAGCGGGCACGTCGGGACAGGGTTCAGCCAGCAGACCCTGCGGATGCTGGGTGAGAAACTCGCCCCGCTGGGCCGTGCCACCTCACCGTTCGGCGCGAGCGTTCCGGCGGAGGACGCGCGCCGGGCCCGCTGGGTCGAGCCGGTCCTCGTGGCCGAGATCGAGTTCGCGGACTGGACCAGGTCGGGGCGGCTGCGGGCGCCGTCCTACAAGGGCCTGCGGGACGACAAGGACGCGACGGAGGTAATCCGTGAGCCCTGAGACACCGAAGGTCAAGGTCACGGTCGAGGGCCGCGAGCTGATGCTGTCGAACCTGGACAAGGTGCTGTACCCGGAGGCCGATTTCACCAAGGCGGAGGTGATCGACTACTACCAGCGGATCGCGCCGGTCATGCTGCCGCACATCAGGAACCGTCCGGTCACCATCAAGCGGTACCCCGAGGGCGTAGACCACGACTTCTTCTATCAGAAGAACGCGCCGGCGCACCGCCCCGAGTGGGTGCCCACAGCGCGCCTGCCGTCACCCGGGTCGACTAAGAACCGGCAGACCATCGAGTACCTTCTCGGCGGGGACCTGCCCACCCTGATCTGGGCCGCCAACCTCGCGGCGCTCGAACTGCACACGCCGATGTGGCGGCAGCCCGACGCCGGCCAGCCGGATCTGCTGGTCTTTGACCTGGATCCGGGGCAGCCGGCCACGGTCGTGCAGTGCTGCAAGGTAGCTCTCCTGCTGCGGCCGCTCCTGACTGACCTCGGCCTGAAGCCTGTGCCGAAGACCTCGGGCGGCAAGGGCCTGCAGCTGTACGCGGCTATCACCGGCATGACGTCCGACCAGACCAGCGACCTGGCGAAGGAACTCGCCGAGCGGCTTGAGGCGGACCACCCCGACCTGGTTGTGTCCCGGATGACGAAGGCCCTGCGGCCGCGCAAGGTACTGATCGACTGGAGCCAGAACAACGCCGCGAAGACCACCATCGCTCCCTACTCACTGCGAGCACGGGCGCAGCCGACAGTGTCCGCCCCGGTCAGCTGGGACGAGGTAAGCTCCTGCCGCCGGGCGTCCGATCTGGTCTTCACGGCAGGCGACGTCATCGAGCGGGTATCCCGGTCCGGCGATCTCTTTGCGGCCACGCTGGGCGGCTAAATGGCATCTCGAGTTACTCCTGTCTTGCGCAGGTGTTACTGGGCAGCATGCGACTGCCGGTGGCCATGGCATTCGAGTGCCCATGGGTTCTGAATCCGTATAGCGTGCAATTCAGAGCAATTGATTCTTAGAAATGCCTAAATAGCATGAGAACGAGCGCCGCTGTCCTGGAGTCCGTTTCCCGGCACGCTGACCTGCGACATTTCGCGATTTCGCGAATATGTGCGAATAGCCAGATGCAACGTGCCGGACCGACGTATGGTGCTAATGCACTTGCGGAGCCGACATCGCCGTTGTCTCTCTTCCAGCCCCAGGGAGGCCGCTATGCGATTCAGCGTCCTCGGGCCGTTATCGGTCCAAGACGATGATGGCTCCCGGCTGGCCCTCGGGCGCCCATCGCAGCGCAGCACCCTGGCAGTGCTGCTCCTGCATGCCGGGCAGCCGCCGACCAGGACGCTCCTGATTGACGCGCTCTGGGGAGACCAGCCGCCCGCGGAGGCGGAAACGGCCCTGCGGGTGCGGATGCGCGACCTGCGCCGCGCGCTGGCCGGCCACGACCGGCTGCAGACCCACCACGGTGGCTATCACGTGGAAGTGAATGCCGGCGAGCTTGACTGCGACATCTTCCGTGGCCTGGCCGCTCACGGCCGGTCCGCCCTCGACGCGGGCAGCCCGGAGGACGCTGCCCGCCTGCTCGAGCAGGCCTGCGGGCAGTGGCGCGATCCGCTGCTTGCCGATCTGCCTGACACCCCGGTGATGCGGGTCATGTCCACGGCCTTGCTCGAGCAGCGGCGCGACGCTCAGGAGTGGCTGCTCGACGCCCGGCTCGCGCTCGGCCAGCATCACGATGTGCTCGCCCGGGTGCGCGAGCTGATTGCCGCCGACCCCCTCCGCGAGCATCCGCACGTGCAGCTCATGCTCGCCTTGTACCGGTGCGGGCAGAAGTCGGCCGCGCTTGCGGCCTACACCCGGCTCCGGGACCTGACCACGCGGGAGTTTGGCCAGGACCCGGGCCCGGAAGCTCAGTCGCTGCTAGCCCAGATCCTGGCGGACAGCCCGCAGCTGAGTTTCCGCCGGCCCGGTCGCTGGCTGAGGCCGGGCACGCGCGGCCTGCCTGGATCCCGGTGTGCCAGTTGCCGGCGCCGCCGGCCGACTTCACCGGCCGGATCGCCGCGATCGAGTCGCTCGCCCGGCGGATGCCTGCCCCGGGCGTGCCGCTGACCGTGATCACCGGGCCGCCCGGCGCAGGCAAGACCGCACTCGCGGTGCAAGCGGCGCATCTGGCGAGCGGCGCGTTCCCTGACGGCCAGCTGTTCGCGGCGCTGGGCGGGAGCGGGCAGGATCGTCCGCCCCTGGACACCCTGGGCGAGCTGCTGAGGTCGCTTGGCGTGCCGGCCGCCAGGGTTCCCGGCGACCTGGCGGAACGGGCGGCCCTGTACCGCTCCCTGCTGGCCGGCCGCCGGGTTCTCGTCCTGGCCGACGACGCGGCATCAGCCGCGCAGGTCCGCCCGCTGCTGCCCGGCACTGCCGGATCGGCAGTCCTGGTGACCAGCAGCTCGCGGCTGGCCGATCTGGAGGGAGCGAGCAGCCTGTCCGTCGCCGGGCTCACGGCCGGCGAGGGCATCGCGCTGCTCGGCAAGATCGTGGGGGCGGCCAGGCTCGAGGCTGAACCGGGCGCTGCCGCGGCGATCGTTGCCGCGTGCGCCGGCCTGCCGCTGGCACTGCGAATCGCGGGCGCCCGGCTAGCCGCCAATCCGGCGCGGAAGCTGGCCGATCTGGCCGACGCAGTCTCCGACAGCGGCAGGCTGCTCGGTGAACTGGCGATCGGTGACCTGTCGGTCAGCCGCCGGCTCGACCGGGCCTGGCGGACCCTTGACCCGAGTTCCCAGCGGGCGCTGCGCGCGCTGGCCGAGGCAGGGCAGCGCGATCTTCCTGATGCAGTCGTGCTCAAGGCAGCCGACGGCGCCACCTCGGTTGCGCAGGCGCTGCGGGACTCGGGGCTGATTATCCAGAATCCGGAGACCGGCCATTACCGGATGGCCCCGCTGGCCGCATGGCATGCGGTCGCCCAGCCCGCGGCGGCCGCTCAGTGAGAGCTCGAGAGCAGCACGTATTGTGTCTCTCTTACTGCAGCCGCACCGCACCGAGGGGTTCAAGTTCTCCACCGACCCGCAGCTGGAAGCAAAGATCACTGACGTCGTCGGCCTCTACCTGCACCCGCCCGCGAACGCCGTCGTGGTCTGCGTCGACGAGAAGTCCCGGTGCCAGGCGTTAGAGCGCAGCCAGCCGATCCTGCCGATGCGCTCGGGCATCCCCGAGCGGCAGACCCACGACTACGCCCGGCACGGGACCACCAGCCTGTTCGCCGCCCTCAACACCGCGACTGGGCAGGTCACCGACGCCTGCTACCCGAAGCACCGGCACCAGGAGTTCCTGCGCTTCCTGACGAAGGTCGCCGCCGCCTACCCGGACACCGGGCTGCACGTGATCTGCGACAACTACGCCACTCACAAGCACGCCGAGGTCCGCAGATGGCTCGAGAAGAACCCGCGGGTTACGCTGCATTTCACGCCGACCGGATGCTCGTGGATCAACCTCGTGGAGTGCTTCTTCTCGGTCATCACCCGCCAGGCCATCCGCCGCGGCTCGTTCACCTCAGTCCGCCAGCTCACCGACACCATCGGCGCGTTCATCGACGACTGGAACGACCACCCCCGCCCGTTTGCCTGGACCAAGGACGCGGAGGAGATCCTCGCCAGCATCAGGCGCGCGAAGACTAAAACAAGCGCTCTTACAGACCACTAGATTCCGAGCGTGACCTGATCGATCGCCGCGAGGGCGGGCGAGTTCCTTCACTCAGGCCGGCCGGGATGTCACCATCGCCTGTCGGCCTGACGGAGCATCGCGTCTTGTTCGGGGTCGGGCATGAGCTCGCGTACCTCCTGCGCGCAGCGGCACCCGACGGCGATCTTGGCCGCCCATGCCAGCGCGTCCTCGCGCGAGGGCACGTCGATGACCGAGAACCCGCCAATGACTTCCTTGGTCTCCGGGTAAGGGCCGTCGGTGACCGTTGCGTCGGCGGCCACGATGCTCGCCCGCTGGCTTTCCAGCCCGGCGCCGAAAACCCACGCGCCGGCGTTCACGGCCTCCTGGACCACCGCATGCGCGGCCTTGCCCACGGCGGGCATCTCGTCGTCGGGGATGTGGTCCATCGCGCCGGCGTCGAACGAGATCAAGTACCGCGTCATCCCATGACTCCCTTATCCGGGGCGGCCTCCGCCGGCCGCCTCTCACCTCACATACGAACGGCTCCGGCCGGATCCGACACTATGCCAGCAGAAGATTCTCACCCGACCTCCGCCGTTCGGCCCCTGCGGGCCACGCGAGTTCCGGGCTGCTGCCCGGGTTGCCGTCCGCGAACGATCCAGGAGCGCTGCGGCGCGCACACGCTGCTGGCTGGCTGAAGCTCGTCCCTGACCTGGGCGCTAACGGAGCGCTAACCGGATGCTCACAGGGCGCTCCTAAGGTGCAGAACGCTGGCTCGCGGATCAAAGGCCGCACAGTGGCCGGTGCCGGGTCAGCCGAAGCCGTGGAGCCGCCATGACGCTACCGAACCGCCGGCCGGCCGCGCACCTGAAGTGGCGCGCCGCCGCTGCTGCCTGCGCCTGCCTGGCACCTGTCCTGGCCGGCTGCTCCGGGGCTGTCGCGCAGGTGCGGCTGCCGCCGAAGCCAGCCGCCCGGCCGGCCGCGCCGGCCCGGGCGCCGTCCGTGACGCCGAGCCAGCAGGTCGCTGCCGCGCTCACCGGCTATACCGCCGCCCTCGACCAGGCCGAGGAGTCGGGGAACGTGACACAGGCGCGGCGGCTGCTCGGGCCCTTTCTGCTGCCAAGCCGGATCAACGGCGTCGTCGCCGCGGCCAGCGCGATCTGGGCCAGCGGCGACAGCTTCTACGGTCAGCACATCCTGCACATCCTGACCGTGCGGATTGCCGGACGGCACGCGTTCGTGCATGCCTGCGATGACACCAGCAGCATGGGGCTGCAAGTCGCGGCGAGCGGGCAGCTCGTGCCGGGATCGGCTGGCGTCACCGACGCGAACCTCGTCACGCGCCTGGATCTGGTCCAGGGGCACTGGCTGGTGCAGTCGCAGCTGCCCGAGGACGTGCCATGCGCTGCCTGAGCGTGCTTGCCGCAGCGATGCTGGCCGCGGGCGGTCTCGCGGTCGCGGCAGCACAGCCGGCTGCCGCCAGCGGGGGCGGCGGCGGATGTGACCCGTACGTCGACGGCACGGTCATACCCGTGCCCTGCACGTCGGGCGGCGGAACGGGCGGCTCACCGGGCACCAGCCCCGGTGGCGGAGGCGGCACGACCGTCAGCAACACCTGCACCTTCGTCGCCCTGAATGAGGCGCAGGCTAAGGGCCTCGGCCTGGCGTGGCCGCCGCCCAAGGGCAAGCACTGGGCGATGATGGACTGCATCGGCGGTGACGCCGGGCGCGGCCCTCAGGCCGTGCTGGTCAGTAACGCCACCGGCGCGCCTCAGATCACCCCGCAGCAGCTGCTGGCGCAGGCTCTCGGCGAGCTCAAGGTGCCGTACCTGGGACCGGCGACCGCGCCCCCGCGCGGCCGGGACGGACTCGTCGGCCTGCCGGAGTGGTTCTGGGTTCCGGCTGCCGAATGGCACGCCCGCAGCGTCACGGTCACGGCCGGGCCGGTCTGGGCGACCGCGACCGCGGCGCCGGCCGGGCCTAACCTTCCATCCGGGCGCCGGGCTGAATGCGCTGACCTGCAAGGGGCCGGGGACCGCTTACGACCGCCGCGAGCCGGCCGCGCAGCAGCACACCAACTGCTCGTACACCTACCTGCGTCCGTCTGCCGGGCTGCCGGGCAACGCCTATCAAGCCTCGGTCACGGTCACCTGGCGGATCAGCTGGACCGGGTCCGGCGGCGTCGGCGGCGTGCTCGACGCGGCGCTAGCCGTCCCGGTTGCCTTCACGGTCCCGGTCGCGCAAGGAGAGGCCCTGGTGACAAGTCCGTGAGCAGTCATCCGCCCGCAGTCGGCACGGCGTTCTTTCCCGAGCCCGATGTCATGCCGAACGGCACGGCCCAGGCCAGCAGCGACGGCCAGCTGCCCGGTCGCCTGCGCGGACTGCCGCGCCGCCGCCGCCCGGCGATGATCGCCCTTGCCGTCGCCATGGCCGGTGCTGGTGTCCTCGTCAGCGCCGCCGTGTATCAGCAGGCCGATCATCAGGTCGCCGTCGTGATGGTGACGCGGCCGGTGCCCGCCGGAGCTGCCATCACGCCGGCAGACCTCAGTACGACTCAGGTCACGGTCGGCAGCGGCATTCATACGATCCCGGCTGGCCAGCTCGGGCAGGTCCAGGGTGAGATCGCGGCGACCGCGCTGCAGCCCGCCTCCCTGCTGGCGCCCTCAGACCTGACGACCATGCAGCCGCCGGCTCCCGGTCAGGAGCTGGTGCCAGCCTCAGTGAAGCCGACCGCGCTCCCGGCCAGCGGTCTTGCTCCTGGCGATCACGTGCTCATCGTGGCCACGCCGGGCGATCAGGGGCAGAGCGGGTCATCGGTCGGCTCTGCGTCCCTCACCGTGCCGGTGGCAGCCACGGTGGAGGCCGTGAACAATGCGCCCGACTCCGACGGCCTGGACGTCGTGGATCTGCTCGTCAGCGACGCCAGCGGGGCTGCAGTCGCGGAGCAGGTATCTACCGGCCAGTTCGCGCTCATCGTGACGAAGCGGGGTGCCTGAGTGGCCGATCTGTACGCGCTGGTGTCCGCAGGAGGCTCGCCCGGGGTCACGACGGCCGCCGTCGCCCTGGCGCTCACCTGGCCATCCGCGGCGATCGTCGCAGAATGCGACCCGAGCGGCGGCGACATACTGGCCGGATTGCTGGGCGGTCACGTGCCGGCTACCCGCGGCCTCATGGAGCATGCGATCGAGGCCGGAAGCACTGGCACGGCCGCTGCATCGAGCCTGACCACGCAACTCGTCCCGCTTGATGACAGCGGAACCAGGCTCGTGCTGCCCGGCCTCACTGACCCGCGGCAGGCGGTGGGCCTGGCACCATCCTGGCCTGCTGTCGTGGCGTCATTCGCGGTCCAGCCCGCCACCGTGATCGCGGACTGCGGCCGCCTGGACGCGGGGCCCGGCCAGCCGCTCGCGGTGCTGTCCGCGGCTCGCACCATCGCCCTGGTACTGCGGCCGACACTGCGCCAGGTCTGGTCCGCCCGCTCGCGGGTTGAGATGCTGAGCCAGCTCGCGGGCGGGACCAGCAGGCTCGCTCTGCTGCTGACCGGGCCCGGCACGCACCCGGCCCGCGAGGTCGCGCATGCGCTGGGACTGCCCGTCGCGGCTGTCCTGCCCGACGATCCGCGGACCGCGGCGCTGCTCTCCGATGGCACCGGCGGCCAACGACAGCTGACCGGCGGCCCGCTCATCCGCTCAGCCAGGGCCGCCGGGCAGGCACTGCGCAACCATGTCGCGGTGATGAGCGGCCAGCCGGCCAGTGCGGGAGCCGCACGGTGAGACTGCACTGGCCGCCCGCGCCCCCCGGGGAACGAGACGGGCATCTGCAACCCGGTCCGGCTGGCGAGGCGGACGACCATCGTCAGGCACCGGCGCCCGGCGGCCAGGTGGCTGGCCCCGTCGCGCACACGCAGGACGAGCCGCTTGCAGCGGCGCCGGTGCCCCGGCAGGTCAGTGAGCCGGTGCCGGCCGGCGTCCGGTCGTGGCTGCCGGAGCCGGCGTTGCTGCCCGGGACGGCGCTCCTGCCGGAGGCTGGCCTCCCGCAGGCACAGGCGCGGCTGACGGACCCGCGGCTGATCAGAGGCGTGGCCGAGATCACCGCGATGATCGCCGCGCAGCTCGATGACGACGCGGGCACCGCCGAGGTGATGCCCGTCATCCGGGAGACTGCGCGGCGGTGGCTGGAACGGCAGGTACGCACGGGACTGCTCCCGGCCTCGGCCGGTGGCGCGATCGACATGCTGGCCAGGGCGGTGCACGACCAGCGTTACGGACTCGGCCCGGTCACCGACTACCTGCGTGATCCGCAGGTCGAGAACGTGGACATCAACGGCTGCGACCAGGTCTGGATTACCTATGCGAGCGGCGAGCGGGTAGCTGCGCCGCCCGTAGCGGCCAGTGACGACGAGCTGATCTCGATGATCAGGACGTGGGCCACCAGAGGCGGGCAGACCGCTCGCGACTTCTCGGCCGCCGCTCCGCTGGTGAACGTCGCTCTCACCGGCAGCGCCCGGCTGACCGCGACGATGTCGGTGACACCCCGGCCCTGCGTGTCGCTGCGGCGCCACGGCCAGATCGACGTCACCATCAGCAGGCTCCTGGAACTCGGCACCATTGACACGACGCTGGCGTCGTTCCTGACCGCCGCGGTGCGGAGCCGGTGCAACATCATCGTCACCGGCGGGGTCAATGCCGGGAAGACGACCCTGCTCCGCGCCCTGGCCAGCGAGATACCACCGGGCGAGCGCGTCGCGACGCTGGAGTCCGAGTACGAGCTGTACCTGCACGAGCTGGCGCAGCATCCGGATGTCATCGCGTTCGAGGCCCGGGAGGCAAACTCCGAGGGCGCTGGCGGCATCAGCCTGCATGACCTGATCGCGCACGCGCTCCGGCATAACCCGCGCCGCATCCTGGTCGGCGAGGTCAGGCGCGGCGAGATCATGCCGATGCTCGAGGCCATGAACTCGGGCCAGGAAGGGTCGATGTGCACCCTGCACGCGAACTCCCCGGCGGAAGCGTTTGACCGGATCCTGATACTCGGGCTCCGCGGCGGCCTGGCGCTGGCCGAGCGGGCCATTCACATCCTCGTCGGCATGGCGGTGGACCTGATCGTGCACGTCCGCCGAGGCTATGACGGCACCAGGACGGTCCGCTACGTCTCGGAGATCCTCGAGGTGATGCCGCCGGGCGACACCGAACGGCCGGCTGTCAACCGCCTGTTCCTGCCTGACCCGCAGACCGGCCGCGCCATGGCCGCTCACACGCCGTCGGCCGGGATGCTCAGCAGGCTGACCGCGGCGGGTTTTGACCCGAGCCTTCTCGATCAGCACCGGTCCCAGCTGGGCGGATTCGGAACGCAGCCGCGCAGGCAGCCGGGGATGTGGTCGCGGTGACGGCGCTCGCGGGCCTGGCCGGCGGTCTCATTGTCGCGGGGCTGGCGCTGCTCGGGCTCGAGCTGACCCGCCGTGCTCCGGCTCCCGGCACGCCGCCGAAAGTCAGGATCACGGTGACGCAGCAGAACCGCAAGCGGCTGCTGATCGCGGCCGGAACTGCCGTTCTCACGCTGATCCTGACCCGCTGGCCGGTGGCCATGATCGCAGCCGCCCTGGCGGTACTCTTCCTGCCGAGGATCACGTCAAGCCGGGTCGCACGGCAGCGCGCCGCGGTGCTTGAGGGCCTGGAACAGTGGACCCGGCGGCTATCCGACATGCTCACCGCGAGCCGCGGCCTTGAGGAAGCGCTCGAATCATCGGCGCGTCAGGCACCGGCGGCGATCGAGCCCGCTGTTGCGGCGCTGAGCCGCCGGCTGGCGGCGCGAACCGGGACCGAGGCCGCGCTGCGCGCGTTCGCTGCGGACATCGGTGACCCGGCCGGCGACCGGATTGCCGCCGCGCTGATCATCGCCACCGGCCGTCGCGGCGGCGCCGTCCGGGATGTGCTGAACGCGCTCGCGGTGATGCTTGCCCGCGACGTCGCGGCCCGGCGCGAGATCGAAGCCGAGCGGGCGCAGCACCGCACCACCGTGAAATGGCTGACCCTGTTCGTGCTCGGGTTCACCGTGTTCGCCGTGCTCAACCGCTCCTACTCAGCGCCCTACGGCACGGTAGCCGGACAGGTCGTGATGGGCCTCGTCACCGCGCTGTACGCGGGCGGTTTGCTGTGGCTGCACCAGCTGGGCTCGGTGCCTGTGCCGGGCCGGTTCCTGGCTGCGGACCAGCAGTCTGCCAGCCGTCAGCTCCCGGTCCGCCCGGCTCCGGGCCTGGCGCCACAGCGAGAGAAGCGGCCGCTGCGACTGAACGCGCGGAGGCGCGGACTCCGGCCGGCCGGCGGCGACCGGATGGGGCGGCGCGCGTGAGTGCCTGGCTGGTTCTCGCGGGCCTCATCACCGGCGTTGGCTGCTGGCTCGCGGTCCGGGAACTGATACCGGCCGGACCGAGCCTAAGCGCGGCCATCGACCGGCTGGACTCGGGGAACCGCGACGATGCGGAGACGTCGGTGCCCCGGCGGCTGGGCCGGTGGCTATCGGCAGCGGCTCCGTGGCTGCCCGTTCCCGTCCAGGATCTTCGCTTGCTCGGCCAGGACCCGGCCGACTGGCTGGCCAGCAAGGTCAGCCTCGGTTTCGCTGGCCTGGCCCTGGTCCCGGTGCTGAGCGGGCTGCTTGCTCTCGGCGGGCGATCGCTGCCGTGGACGGTCCCGGTAGCCGGGTCGCTGGCACTTGGCGCCGCTTTGTTCTTCACACCCGACCTGGTCACCCGGGTCAACGCGCGGCAGAAACGGACTGACTTCCGGCACGCGCTGACCAGCTACCTGGACCTGGTGGCGCTGGAGCGCGGCGCCGGCGCCGCGCCGACCGAAGCCCTGGAGTCGGCGGCTGAGGTCGGCCGCGGCTGGGCCTTCGAGCGGATCGGCGCCGCACTCAGCCAGGCCAGGAAGTCCAGCCTGCCGCCGTGGGACGGGCTCGCCAGCCTGGCCGCGGAGATCGGCATCACCGAGCTGGCTGACCTGGCTGAGATCGCGGGCGTGGCCGGCCAGGAAGGGGCACGGATCCTGGACACGCTCAACGCACGGGCGGAATCGATGCGGGCCGAGGCGCTCGCGGCGACCAAGGCGCAGGCCGGCGCGCGCAGCACCACCATGGTTCTCCCCATCGCTCTGCTGGCAGGCGGGTTCCTGGTGCTGCTGATCTTCCCCGACTTCTACCGGCTCTTCGGCTAGGGACCGAGCCAACCGCAAGAAAGGCGCACCCCATGCACTCCGACCCCCGATTCACGGCACTGCACTATCTCGCCACGCGGCTGCGTGTCCGCATCGCCGCCGTCCGGGCCGGCGGTCTCGATCGCGGCGCGCTCAGCCTGGAATGGGTTGCCATCGCCATCGTGCTGGTCACGGCCGCGCTTGCGCTGGCCACGTTCCTGACCGGCAAGCTTGGCGATCTTGAGAAGCTGATCCCCAACTGAACGGGAACGGGGCACAGATGCCGACCCGGCTTCCGTCCGCGCTTCGCCGGGCAGGGCGTGGTGATCGCGGCGCCCTCACACTCAGCTATGTCGCGGTCCTGCCGTTCGTGTTTTTGTTCTTCATGGTGCTGATCCAGGCGTCGTTCTGGTTCCTGGCCAGGGATGCAGCGCTGGCGGCGGCACGTCAGGGCGCCGATGCAGCGCGCGCACTCGGAGCCTCCCGTGCTGCGGGCCCGTCCGCCGCCCTGTCCTTTGCCCGGCGGGCCGGCCAGGGATACCTGGATGACCCGGTCGCAAACGCCTCAGGGAGCACCGGGGCGACGGTGTCGATCACTGTCAGCGGCCACGTACCGAGTTTCGTTCCCGGCCTGGTCGTGCACGTCTCGGAGACCGTTCAGGCGCCCGCCGAGAAGTTCCGGTCATGACCGCGTGGCTCCGGGCCGGCTCGACGACGGGCGGACGGCACCGCTCAGCCGGGCGGCGCTGGCGCTGGCCCTGGCGCCGCGGTGGTGCCGGCGGCAGCCGCGAGCGGCACAGGTCCGATCGCGGCGCGAGCCCGCCAGCGGCGACGTCCGATCGCGGCAGTGCCGCGCTCGAGCTGGTGATCCTGGCGCCGGTGCTGATCGCCCTCCTGGGCCTGGTGATCGCCGCCGGCCGTACGTCCGTCGCGCAGGGTTCGGTTGACGCCGCAGCCCGCGACGCCGCGCGGCAGGCGTCCATCGCGCTGACGCCCGCAGCCGCGCAGGCAGCCGGCCAGGCCAGCGCCCGGGCCGCACTGCGCCAGGATGGCCTCGACTGCGCTCCGGTTGTAGCCGTCAACACCAGCCAGTTCGCTATCGCGCCGGGCCAGCCCGCCACGGTGACCGCGTCGGTCAGCTGTACAGTCCCGCTCGCGAATCTGGCGCTGCCCGGGCTTCCCGGCAGCGCGCGGCTGCAGGCCCGGTTCACGAGCCCGCTCGATATTTACCGGTCGCGGTGAGCAGCCTCATGCCCTTGTCACTCAGATGTCACACCATTGCCGCCAGACTCCGGCGCGTGCTGCCGTTCCAGATCAAACCGGCCGGGGAACACCGCGATCAGGGCGGTCTGTCGCTGATGATCGTGGTTTTGTTCGTGCCGCTCGCCGCCCTGGCGGGAATTGTCGTCGACGGGGGCGCGAAGCTGAACGCCGACGAGAACGCGGTCGCGCTGGCGCAGGAGGCAGCCAGAGCGGGGGCTACCACTGTCGACCAGTCCGCCGCCTATACGACCGGCTCGTTTGTCGTCGGGCAGCAGCAGGCGCTGACGGCAGCTCGCACGTACCTGATCCAGGCCGGCTACGCCCGCTACACCGTGGCGGCTGACGGCGCCCGCGCGATCAGGGTCAGCGTCACGATCACTCAGCCCACCAGATTCCTCTCGATGATCGGGATTGATTCATTCACCTGTACCGGTACCGCGACAGCGTCGCTTGTCACCGGCGTGACGGGAGGCACATGATCACTCGTGCCCGTGCGCTCGCAACCGGGCTGGCCGCGCTCGGGTTGCTCGTGCTTCTCGTGGCCGGCCTGCCGGTCATCCTGCTCCGGTTCGGCGGCTCGCCGCTCCCGCAGGACATCGGGGGCTGGCATGCCATCGGGGCGGCGCTATCGCGCCCGGACAACGGCACCATCCTGCTCGGCATCGTGCGGGAACTCTCCTGGCTGGGCTGGCTGCTGTTCACTACGTCGGTCATCACCGAGGCTCAGGCCGCCGTCAGGGGCCGTCGCTCGCCGCACCTGCGACTCGGCGGACTGCAGGGAGCGGCGGCACATCTGGTGGCCCTCGCCGCGCTGGCTTTCGCCGCGCCGTCCGCTATCACGCTGTCGGCGTCGGTCACGACCGCGAGTGGTCAGGCTGCGAGTGGTCAGGCTGCGAGTGCTCAGGCCGCCGGCGGTCATGGTGGCGACGCGAGTGCGCCCGACTGCCGCCGCTGTGCCTTATCTCAGCACGCCGCCGGCCACGGCCGGCTCGGGCCGGGACGGTGCTGGCGGATCACCGGTTCCGGCCGCCGGACCGGAGGTGCGGGCCATGGACTTCGAATCCGCTCCGGCTACCGTGACCCGGCTCATCACCGTCCGGGCTGGTGACTGCCTGTGGTCAATAGCGCAGCGCTATCTCGGCGCGGGCGATCGGTATCCCGAGATCGTGAGGCTGAATTACGGCCACGACATGGGCGACGGGCTCGTCTTCACGAATCCCTCACTGATCGAGCCGGGCTGGCAGTTGTTCGTGCCGGGAGGCAGCCCGGCCGGTGCGGGACACACGGAGGGGGCCGGGGGCAGCACCGGCAGCGCGGGGGTCCGAGGCAGGGCCACGGCCGCCGGCAGTACTCGGCCGGCCTCTCGGCAGCCATCATCTCGGGCATCCGGCCAGCGATCCGCACTACCGCCGGCGCCACCCGGCCGCGCGGACGGGAGCGAGCTCGGCTGCCGCGGACGGAGCTGCCGCCGTTCGGGTCGGATCCGGTGCCGGAGCCTCCGGTGCGGCACGGGACCCGGGCGGGTCAGCAGGCGCGAGCGCCAGCGGAAACCCGGCGGATTACGAGACCGCCGCGAGCGCGCGCGCCTCCGGGAGTGAACTGGCGGAGGCAGCGGTCTTCGTCTCCGGAGCGCTGGCCGGTTCGGTGCTGACCAGCCTGATCCGGCTGCGACGCCGGCAGCGGCAAGAGCGCCGGCGCGGCCCGCGCATCGCGCTGCCTGCCGATCGCGCCGTTCTCGCCGCCGAGCAGCGACTGCGCGCGGTGGCACCAGACGAGCCGCTGGCATCGCTGCGGGACGCGCTGCATGTGCTGGAACAGGGAGTGGTCACTGCGGGCCGCCAACTGGCCGACATCGTCGGCCTGCACGTGACCCCGGACGTGCTGGAGGTGCTGCTCGCCGCGCCCGCCGCCGATGAGCCGCCTCCGCCTTACGCGATCTCTCCCGGCCGAGAGGGCATGTGCTGGCAGCTGGAGCTGCCCGCGACGGTGCCGCCGGGCGGACCAGATGCGGGCGGACCGGAGGCGGGCGGCCCGGCATCGGCCGGTCCCGCATCGGCCGCATCCCGGCCGTTCGGTCCCGGCGCCCCCAGCCGGGCCTGCCACTTGCTGCCCGGCCTGATCACAGCAGGCACCACCGCCGACGGTTACCTGCTGCTGGACCTCGAATCGCTACAGGTCACCGGCGTGGACGGTCCCCCTGAGCTCATCAGTCAGGTGGTCGCCACCGTCGCGACTGAGCTTGCCACCGGCCAGTGGAGCGGCTGGTATGACCTCATCCTCGTCGGCTTCGATGAGCTCCGCGGGCTTGGCCGGGCTGAGCATTACGGCACGCTGGACGAGGCGCTGGCGATAATCGAGGCACGATGCGCTGCCGTGGCCGGCGGATTGCCGAGCGTGCTCCGGCCGGCGTTCGCGAGCTCCGGCTGACCGAGCCTGACAATGAAGACTGGGGACTGACCATCCTGGTCAGCCGGACTGAGCCCGCGCCCGGCCAGATGGAGCGGCTGCTCGCGCTCGCCGAGGACGGCCCCGGCGGGCTGGCGGCGCTCGTGGCGGGCGATCCCGAGACTCCGGATTCCCGGATGGCGCCGACGGTGCTTCAGCTCGCTCCCGACTCGCAGGTGCGCCACGGGATCATCGCCAACGTCGTTCCGCTGCAGATCACGGTTCACCCCCGCACACTGTCGGAGGCGGATTACGACGCGATCGCCACGCTGTTCACGACGGCTGACGAGCTGGACGACGTCGCGTCGGACCAGGAGCCCTACGCGGTGTACGGAGCTCCGCCCTGGATTCCGCAGGCAGCCGCGCTGGCTCCGCCGGATCTGCCCGACCTGACCTGGGCGGCCGAGAACCGCCGCGATGATCCCGGCACCGGCCCGGCCGGCCGCAACATGGCGGACTACGCAGCCCCGGACCAGTACAGCGATGATGGGACCAGCGCCGACAGTGACAGCGGCGGGAGTGACAGCGGCGGGAGTGACGAGCGCCGAGTGACTGAGGACGCTGAGTATGACGCCGTCGGCCTCGGCCGGATGCCGCTGGCCGGCAACGGTCACGTGCCCGCGGAATCTGGCGGCCGCGATCTGCTCGGTCAGCCGGCCAGGATTGACGGCCGGGCGCCGTCCGCCGCGGCCGGGGGACTGCAGATCAGGATCCTCGGCCCGTTCGTCATCACCGGCGCCGCGGAGCAGTTGCAGCCGAAGCAGGCCGAGCTGGTGCTCGCGCTCGCACTGGCGGCGCCAGCCGGGCTATCGAACTCCGCACTCTGCACGATGCTCGGCGCCGATCCCGATCATCCGAAACCCGCTGACGCCGTCCGGCAGATCATCACCAGGACCCGGCGTCGCCTCGGGCCGGCCCCGGACGGCCAGGAGTACGTCATTCACACCGGCAACGGGCACTACGTGCTGCATCCGGGAGCCGCGCTCGACTGGACTCAGTTCCGCTGCCTCGTCGAGAGCGGCCACGCGGGCGACTTCCGCGCGGCCCTCTCGCTGATCGGCGGCCAGCCGTTCACCGGCAGCTATTTCTGGTGGATCGACGTGCCGCTGATCGAGACCGTGCGGGCCGAGGTGGTGGACGCGGCCGAGACCCTGGCTGAGTTCGAGCTGGCGTCCGGATCCGCCCGCGCGGCCGCCCGCGCCGCCAGGGCCGGGCTGCTCGCCGAGCCCTCGGCCGAACAGCTGTGGCGCGGGGTCATGCGCGCTGAGCACGCGGCCGGCAATCTCGCGGGCGTGACCGAAGCGTGGCGCCGCTGCCTGGATGCGATCGAGGACATCGCGCCCGGCGGCGAGCCGCATCCGGACACCGCCGCCTTGTATCGCCGGCTCACGGCGGCGGTCCCGGAGCAGGTGAGGGTCGCGCGGTAAAAGACGACGGTCCGGCGGCCAGGTGACCGGAGCTACCCTGATGGCCAGGGTTATCAGGGAGTTCCCATGGACCAGGCAGCGATAGGTCATCTCCGGCAGCGGATCGGGCCAAAGATCCGGACGCGGTTCCCTGGCGTGCCAGTAGAGCAGGTCGTGGTGCTGCAATACGGGGACGATCCGGTCGTCGGGCCCGGAGATTGCCACCTGCGCGTCGTCTTGTCGGCCGATGGCGGCGAGGACGAGCGCGAGCAGGTCCTGCAGGACTTCAGCCGGGCTTTTCGGTGTGAGCTGCGGAAATTCTGGGATGAGCTCGCGTCATCGGTGCCGGAGGCCGCATGTCTTGAGTTGCGCTTCGGCACTGGCGAGGACGCCCCCCGCATCGTGCTGGACCGCCAGTCCCGGCCTGCTGCGATGCGCGGGCTGCCGGAAGCCGATCTGACCCCGGTCATGGCGAGCCTGCGGCCGGCGGACCTGGCGACGCTGGATACCCTGATCAGCGCCGGCATCGCGCGTGATCGCGCGGACGCGGTGCGGTGGGCGCTCACGCGCATCCGGGAACGGCCTGCCTATGAACAGCTACGGGCCCGGTCGCGCGAGATCGAGGAGCTGAAAGCGCAGTTCTAGCGGCTCCGTGCTCAGTCGCGCGCGCCAGCGGGTGCAACCGCGGCCGTCCGCTATCCGGTGACCGAGACGTCGCTGACACCGGCGGGCGCCATGATGTCGTACCGGTCGACCGCGCTGCCCCAGCCGGGCGGCACCAGCACGGTACCGCCCGCAATCCCGGTGTGCGTCACGCCGGCCAGCGTGGCGGTCGACGCGCCGCCGTACAGGCGCAGCCTTGCCAGCACGCCCCCCGGCAGCGTCACGCTGACCTGGCTGGCTCCGCCCGCCAGGGTGATGACCGGGGTGCCGGCTGGTCGCGGCAGGGTCATCTGGATGAGGCTTGACCCGGCGGTGAAGTCGATACCGGACACCTTGCCGTGGCCCAGGCTGAGCACGGTCTGGCTGGCGCCGCCGCTGAACTGAAGCTGCCAGCTGACCGCCGAGCTGACCTGAATGCTGACCGTGCTGGGTCCGTTCTGGCCGGTGCCGTCCAGGAACACCTGCACTCGTCCGCCCGACGAGACCAGCTGCGGCCGGATGCCCGAGTTCGCCGGCGTCGACGCCCGCACGAGCTCGCCCGGTATGTCGGCCGAGATCACGGTCACGGCGGCGGCGCCGCTGAGCACGGCGAGCGTGACCTGCCGCTGGCCGGTCGCCGGCACGCTCACCGTGCGGGGACCCGGGTGCCGGGCCTGACTGCCGTCGGCCCCGGTGTGCAGCAAGGCGGCCGGGGCGCCGGCGCAGCCCGCCGCAAGGGCGAGCCCGGCGGCTGCGGTCGTGGCCACGACCGCGGTCCGGATCGAGGCCCGTCGCGTGAACGCGGCCACTCGCGTCAACATGGCCCGCAGGTGCCCGGCTTTCGCCCGGTTACTCACGCAAGTAGTGTGCCGGGCCCGACCGGGTACTGACCAGCCATGACGACCGACAGCCGGAGGTTGGCCAGGCCAGCCGGGATCAGCATCGGGCTGCACGTGCTCGGCATCGGCCCCGGCAGCAGGCCCGAGATCGTGGCGGCTGTTGCCCGTCAGGCCGATGACCTCGGGTTCGGCACGCTCTGGTGCGGCGAGCACGTCGTCATGGTGGACGAGCCGGTGTCGCGGTACCCGTACTCCGGCGACGGTACGATCGCCGTTCCGGCGGAGGCGGACTGGCTCGACCCGATGCTTGCCCTGACCTTCGCCGCTGCCCACAGCAGCCGCATCACCCTGGCGACCGGCATCCTGCTGCTGCCCGAGCACAATCCGCTGATCATCGCCAAGCAGGCAGCGACGCTCGACGTGCTGTCGGGCGGCCGGTTCGCGCTCGGCATCGGCATCGGCTGGTCGGCGGAGGAATTCGCGGCGCTCGGCATCCCGTTTGCCCGCCGGGGCGCCCGCACCGATGAGTACATCGCGGCCATCCGGACCGCGTGGGCCGATGACGTGGCCTCCTTCCACGGTGACTTCACCTCCTTCGAATCGGTGCGGGTCAACCCGCGGCCGGTCCGGCGCCGCGCGATCCCGGTGATCGCGGGCGGCACGAGCGACCGGGCGCTGCGGCGCGTGGCGACGATCGCTGACGGCTGGTACGGCTTCAGCGTGCCTGCCGCCGATGTCGCCGGCCGGGTCGCGCTGCTGACCGACGAATGCGCCCGGGCGGGCCGGGATATCCGCGACCTCACTCTCGCGGTGTCCGTCCCGGACGCCGGCCCCGGTCTGCTTCCCGGCCTCGCCGCGGCCGGCATCAGCGAGCTCGTGATCGTGGCGGAGCCACCGGCCAGCGCCGCCGCTGCCGCCGACTGGGTCAGCGGGCTCGCCGCGCAGTGGCTGAGCGGGTGAAGAGGCGCCCGGACCCGGCTCGCTAGATTGGAGCGACCGACCACCAGGGAAGGGACACCCCTCATGTCAGCACCCGGCGGCCCGCTCAGCACGCAGGCCATGTGGAACCCGTTCGCGAATATGGCTGCCATCGCCGGCCGCGAAGTACAGATTGTCCGCGGCGAGGGCGCCACCGTTTACGATTCGGACGGGCGGGCCTACCTGGACGCGCTGGCCAGTCTCTGGTACTGCAACGTGGGGCACGGCCGGGTCGAGCTCGGCGACGCCGCCGCAGCGCAGATGCACCAGATCGCCGGCTACCAGACCTACGAGATCTTCTCCAACGCTCCCGCCGAGGCGCTGGCCGAGCGTGTCGCCGCGCTGGCGCCCATCGAGGGCGCGAAGGTGTTCTTCACTCCCGGCGGCGGTTCCGATGCCGTCGACACCGCGGCGAAGCTGAGCCGCGCCTACTGGCGGGCGGCGGGCCAGCCGGGCAAGCAGGTCATCATCGGCCGGACGCATGCCTACCACGGCGTCAACGCCTACGGCACCTCTCTGGGCGGCATCCCGGTGAATGCCGAGGCGTTCGGACAGCTCGTTCCCGATGTCGAGCACGTGCCCTTCGATGACGCGGCGGCGCTGGCGAAGCTGATCGACCAGGTCGGCGCCAGCAGGGTGGGCGCTTTCATCTGCGAGCCGGTCGTCGGCGCGGGCGGCGTGTACTTCCCGCCCGAGGGTTACCTGGCTGACGTGCAGCAGATCTGCCGGGACGCGGACGTCCTGTTCATCGCCGACGAGGTCATCACCGGCTTCGGCCGGACCGGGGCCTGGTTCGGTAGCGAGCGGTACGGCATCGAGCCCGACATGATGACCGTGGCCAAGGGCCTGACCTCGGGATACCTTCCGCTGGGTGCGGTCGTGACGAGCCCGAGGGTGGCCGAGCCGTTCTGGCGCCCGGGCTCAGCTGAGATCTTCCGGCACGGCTACACCTACTCCGGGCACCCGGCCGCGTGCGCAGTCGGCCTGGCCAACCTCGACATCGTCGAGCGGGAACAGCTCGTCGCGCGCGTGCGGGAGCTGGAGCCCGCGGTCGCGGCCGCGTTCGGCCCGCTGGCCGGGCACGAGCTGGTCAGCGAGGTGCGAACCGGCGCCGGTCTGCTGGCCGGCATCGACCTGGCCCCGGCGGCCAGGGAAGCCGACCCGTCCCTCGGAGCGAAGGTCGTTACCGCCGCCCGCGAGCGCGGTGTCATCACCCGGCTGCTGCGCGGCATCGCGCTGCAGATCTCGCCGCCGTTCGTCATTTCCGCCGCCGAGCTGCACCAGATCGCCGCCGTGCTCACCGACGCGCTGGACGCTCAGCTCGGGTAGGCCACCGCGGCAAGGGTGACCGCGCCCGCCGCCCCGCCTGAACGTGACCGCCCGGCGGCGGCCGGATGGTCACGTTCAGGGCGCTCCGGGCGCTGATCAAATGATCTTGGTGGCTGTCGCGGTGGCCATCACTATCGCGGTCCGGTGGCGGACGCGAGCGCCGGCCCGCTCACTGTGCCCGCGGGCGCGGGAGCGCGCTGCCGGGCTCACGGCAAGGCCGCCACGCCAGTTGTCGATCACGCCCTCGCCCAGCCGGGGCTCAGGCGTTCTGTCCGTGCTGGCCGCGTAGATCAGCAGTGCGTACTTCATCCGGCCCTCCGGTGTGCGTTGGGGCAGTCCTGCCCGCGAACGATTCTGGCTATCCAACGGGCCGCACTGGCCAGGATCGACAGGACCGGCCGGATTTCTGCCCGCCTACTCGGCAGCCTGCTCCGCAAGCTCGCCGGGCCGGAACGCCCGCAGGACGCAGAACTCGTTGTCATCGGGGTCGGCCAGCACAACCCAGGTCGCCTCGGGACCCTGCCCGACGTCCACCCGGCGGGCGCCGAGGGCCTCCAGCCGCGACACCTCGGCAGCCTGGTCCTTGGGCCGCAGATCCAGGTGCAGCCGGTTCTTGATCGACTTTTGCTCCGGAACCTTCAGGAACAGGATGTCCGGGGCGACCCCGTCCTCGGGGCTGCCTGCCGGGGCTCGATGCAGACTTCGTCATCGCTGTCCTCGTCCCCGGTGCGGCGCCAGCCGAGGGCCTGCTCCCAGAACGCGGCGATCTTCTGCGGATCGGTGCTGTCAACTGCGAGGCACTGAATGCGGATGTCCATGCGGCCGACTCTTGCCCCTCCGGACGGGCCTGTCCACCGAATATGAGCCGCGCCGGACTCGCGCCGTATCGACTACATTGCGGCAATGAGCGTGTTTCCCAGCGGGACTGAGTACCCCGGCGGACCGGGCCGGGACGAGAAGCTGATGACCGGTGTGCCGCCGTTCCCGCCGGACCGGCTCGTCACGCTCGCGAACTGGCAGGATCCGCCGTTCAATCGGTGGGCCTTTCAGCACGTTCGCGAGCTGATCCCGGCGGTCAGGATCAGCCGCGGCGACGGCCCGCCCGCGGCGCTGCGGCCGGCGGGCCGGGACGTGTCCGGGCTGCGGTTCCGCTCCGGTGACCGCGAGCTGACGGTCGCCGGGATGCTGGCCGAAACCTGGACCGACGGCTTCCTCGTCCTGCACCGCGGTCAGATCGTCACCGAGCAGTACTTCAACGGCATGCGCCCGGACACACCGCACCTGCTCATGTCGGTGTCCAAGTCGGTGGTCTCCGCCGTCGCGGGCGTGCTGGCCGGCCAGGGACGCCTCACCGCGTCCGCACCCGTCGAGACAATCGTGCCGGAACTGGCGGGCACCTCGTTCGAGGGCGCGACCGTGCAGCATCTGCTGGACATGCGGGCCGGCACGCGGTTCGACGAGTCTTACGACAACCCGGCGGCGGACGTGCGAACCTACGAGCGCGTCTACCTGTGGCGGCCGGACGGCGCGGAGCCGCGCGCCGCCGACGCGCTGGCGTACTTCGCGACGCTGTCCAATGACGGCGAGCACGGCGGCCCGTTCCGGTATCGCTCGATCCTCACCGACGTGCTCGGCTGGGTACTGGAGCGGGCGGGCGGAGCGCGCCTGCACGAGCTGATCGGGCGGCTGATCTGGGAGCCGATGGGTGCTGAGTTTGACGCCGAGGTCACCGTCGACGCGCACGGGAACGCCATGGCCGATGGCGGTGTCTGCGCGACGCTGCGGGATCTCGGCCGGTTCGGGCTGCTGTTCGGCGGCGGCCCGGAAGTCGCGGCTCCGGCTGGTCCGGGTGAGCCGGATCCCGCAGGCGCGGTGAGGCCCGCTGCGCACAGCGGCGGCGGGGACGCCTGCCGGAGCCGCGCGGTGATCCCGGCCGCCTGGATCCGCGACACCATCGCGGGCGCGGCCGACGGGGCTGAGGCCTTCGCCGCGGCCGCCCGCGCACCCGGCTTCCCGGCGGGCGCGCACTACCGGAACTGCTGGTGGGTGCGCGAGCCGGAGGTGCCGTTCTTCCATGCGTCCGGCATCAACGGCCAGAACGTCTTCGTGCACGGGCCGAGCCAGACCGTGGTGGTCAAGTTGTCGACCTGGCCGGCCGCGGCCAGCCCGGAGCTGCTGCGCCTGACGACCGACGCGGTGCGCGCGATCGCGGAGTCCCTGGGCGGGCAGTAGCACGGCCACGGCGGCCGGCAGCCAGGGCGCCGACTCAGGGCACGATAGCGGCCGCGACCGGGTAGCTGCCCACGCCGATGCTTTTCAGTACGTGCCCGGTGCTGGTATTGACCACAGTGATCTGGTCGCCGTAGCTGTCGACGACAACCGCCAGGGCGCCCGCCGGGGCGAGGTCGATCGCGGTCGGGTAGGAATACAGTCCCACCGACACGGGGCGCCCGGCCCGGCCCGACGCGATGGCGACCGGCGTCAGAGTGCCCGAGATCGTGTTCACGACGAAGGCGGTCCGGCCCGGCGAGGGAACGGCGACCGCCGCCGGGGAGTAGCCCACGGGCACCGCGGCCCCGGCGACGGCCCGCGAATCAGCGTGGCCGCCGTGCCCGCGGAGGACCGAGATCGGGGTCACGTTGTCGGAATCACCGCCGACGGCGAGAACCTTGCTGCCGTCCGGAGTGATGGCGAGCGAATCGGGAGCCTGGCCGACCCGGACCGCGCGGCCTGCCCGCCAGGACCCGTCCCTGGCTTGCGCCACCGGCGTGACCGTGTCTGACCCGTAGTTCGCGATGTAAGCGGCCGACCCGTCCGGCGCCATGGTGACGGCGAACGGGTAACTGCCCACCCGGACCGCCGTGCCCGCGCGGCCGGCCCGGCCGGTGCGAAGGCGGATCGGCGTGACCGAGCCGCCGCCCCAGTTGAGCACGAGCGCCGTCGTGCCGTCCGGCGTGATCGCGATCGCCTGTGGCTCCGCGCCCACGGGGACGGGCGGATCCGGCGTTCCGGTGGCCAGGTCGATCGGGGTCACCGAGTCCGAGCCGGCGTTGGTGACGTACGCGGTCGCGCCGTCCGGGGCTATCGCGATGGACTGCGGATCGCGGCCGACCGGGATAGCGGCGCCAGCGTGTCGCGTCGCGGTGGCAACGGGCGTGACTGAGTCTGAGCCGGAGTTCACCACGTAGGCCGTGGCGCCGTCCGGGGTGACGGCGATGGCCCGAGGATCGCGGCCGACCCTGATGGCGGGATAGGCCCGCCGCGTGACCAGGTTGACCGGAGTGACGGTGCCGGATGCCGAGTTCACCACGAACGCGGTTTGCTGCCGCGGCCGGGCGGCGCCGGCAGTTGCGGCGCCGGTGCCAGCGGCGCCAGTGCCCGCAGCGGCGGCACCGCTGTCCGCCGCCGTCGTGACCGCTCGGGACGGCAGGCTGCGGGCAGTGCCGCGGTTCGCGGCCGTGACCGTGGTCATCCCGTCGCCCGCGCCGCTCGTCACGGAAGCCGGCGCGGCCTGACCGGGCAGGAACACGTCGTTGACCGGCTGCGCGAACCGGTCGTTCGCCGTCATCGTGCCGAGGCCGAGCGCGGCCTCGATCGTCCTCAGCAGGCTGTAGTGGGTGTAGCGAACGCGGGACACATAACCTTGCCGCACGCCGGCGGAGCCGATCATGACGGTCGCGACCCGCTGCGCCGGCCGTTGATGATCGGCGCCGTCCTCGTCGAACGTGATGATCGCGAGCGACCGCTGCGTCCGCCAGGCCGGGGAGCGCATGATCGCGCCCAGTTCGGTCCGGAGGAAGCTGTCGCCCGAGGCGATGCCGCAGCCCTCCATGTCGGAGCAGTCGTCCGGGCTGACCCAGGCGAAATCGGGGGTCGTCGCGGTACCAGCCAGATCGGCCTGCATCGCCTGCAGCGGCAACAGGTGCGCGGCGCAGTAGGCGGGCCGGTCCCGGACGTCGGCGAAATAGGTCATCGGCATGTCGTCGTCCCAGTAATAGCCGTGCACGGTGTCGTCGCACGGCCCGTTCGCGCTCTGCAGGTAGGCCTTCCAGCTTTCGTGCGCGGTCATCGCGAGGTCGCCGATGTCCGGCGCCCTGATCGTGTACTGGGAGTTCTCCTCAAGCGGGTCGGTCAGCGGTATCCCGAACGTGCTGCCGCCCGCGAGCGCCAGGTAGTTGCCGTCGCTCGGATGCTCTTCGGCATACAGGCTGCTCAGCAGGCTGGCCCGCGGCAGCAGGCTGTTCAGGAACGGTGCCTGCCGGGTGTTGCCGATGACTGAGTGATAGTCCTCGTTCTCGAAGTAGAAGAGAAAGACATGCTGGAAACGAGGTACTGTCACCGGCGGTGCAGCGAGCGCCGCGCGCTTCACCGGGGCGGCCACGCTGAAGCGCACGTTATCGGCCACGCCGCGGTCATATCCGGTGTAGGGCGAGTACGGGCCGTTGATGTTCGTCAGGGTGGTGGCGAGGGTGAGCATCACGCTCGCGCGCACGGATCCTGCCGGGACGACGCCGCTCCGCCCGCGGTAGGACAGGGCGGCCGCCGCTGCGCCGTGACCGCCGACGGGGCCGATCCTGGCGGTGCCGAGCGTGTGCCCGGCCGCGTCGGCAAAGGTGACCGTCACCCGGGCGGAACTGGTCCCGCTGCCGCCGAGATCGGCGGCCAGGCGGAAGGCCGTGGCTGCGGACGGCGCCGTTCCCGCGCTGGAGCGAAGGCTCACGACCTGCCTCAGGCTGGCCGTGCCCCCGGCACCGCCGGCGAACAGCTGGCCGGTCTTCACGGCGGCCTTGCGGCCGGTCACGGGCGGGAACCGCCGCGTGCCGTATCGCACCACCGTCGGCAGGCCGCTCAGGATCTGCCAGCCGGGGATGGTGACGGCGTCCCAGCCGCGAGCGGAGAACGCGCCGGCCTGCGCGCCGGGATTGACGAGCAGGTTGATGCCGGGCGCGGCGTTGCCTGGCTGCGCGCGCAGCACCCGGCTGCTGGCCAGGGCCGCGGTGTGGCCGCCGGCGGCCACGGCCTGCGCTGCCGTCCCCGGCACGGCGGCGAGCGCCGCGGTGCAGCAGGCGGCTGCGATCATGGCGTTCGCGGCGCGCGGGCAGCGGGCTGTCGTGCGGTCACCGGCGAGTCGGGGCATAGCACGTTCCTCCGGCCAGCGCGCCCGCCGATACGCAATGTTCAGCGGGTCGTCATTGACTGTTTGAATAGTCAGTCAATTCTATCGCGAAGGCGGCGATAAGGGCTAGAGCCGCCATTTTCTGACGGTATGCCGGCAGCCCAGCCGCCCACCTCATCCGCGACCGCGGCATGGGTGCCGGGTTGCTGGGGTTAGAGCCCCGCTAACTCGGCACCCACGCGGCGAGATTCAGTTAACTGTGGAGTTGATGACGGTGGGCTGGACAACTTTCTGGTCGACATCGTCGAAGATGCCGGGAGCGTTCTGGTATCCGCCGCTCGGGTTGTGGTGGAGCGTCGAGTGCTCCTCGATGAGCAGCCGGCCGGGCCGGCGTCGACCACGAAGAAGACCGCACCGCCCTCGCCGCCGTGCGCGAGGTTGTACCGGATGATCGTGCCCGCGATGGTGACGTTGTAGCTGTCGCCGTCGGTGTAGATGGCGCCGCCGCTGCCGCCGCCGGGGCCCGACTTCGCCGGGTTCTCTCCCCAGCCCGTGGTCTTGTTCTGGCTCATCAGGCTGTTGGTGACGTACCAGCTGGCGTCGATGCTGCTGAGCGCGCCGCCGTTCGAGCACCGGCCGCCGCGGAAGGTGTCGCCGGTGATGTAGACCGGGCTGCCGGTCCACATGCCGAGGGCGCGCACGGCCGCGCCGCCCAGGTCGGGGCCGGTGGCGTAGCAGCGGTTGCTGAAGAAGCCGGAGTTGACGACCTTCAGCTGGCCGCCCTCATCGAAGATCGCGCCGCCGCCGTAGTCAGAGGTCGCGGTCTGCCGGACGGACGAGTACGCGCTGGAGAAGGCGAGGTTCTGCACGACCAGCTGCGGCCACTTCTGCTCCCAGCAGTCGGAGGTGGTGTACACCTGCTTCGGGTCGCAGGTGTTCAGGTAGAGAATGCGGATCTTCCCGCCGCCGCTGAGCGTGACCTTGCCGCCACCGTCAATGACGGTGCGTCGGTGAGTGTTCACCACTTTCGCGGTGGCGGTCATGGTGATCGTCACCGGCTTCGGGCCGCAGCTGAACCGGATGATGCCGCCCCCGGCCACCGCGCGGACAACGGCGGCTGACGTGCAGCTTGCCGCCGTCCCGGTACCGATGACGTGGTTCGGATGCGCGGTGTTCACCGCGCGCCCGGCCGCCGGCACGCTCGCCGTGCCGTGCGGGTTACCGTACCGTGCGGGTTTCGGAGCGGACGGGCTGGGCGAGGGAGCCGGCGTCGCGGTCGGCGCCGGGGTTGACGCGCCAACCGCAGCGGGCTGGGCCAGCGCCTCGGTGCTCGCGTGCGCGGCGGTGCGGGCCGGTGAGACCGCGTGGGTGCTGATCGCCGGATCCGGGGCGCCCGTCTGGCTCGCGGCGCCGCCGCAGGCAGCCAGCGCGAGTCCCGCGGCGGCAACTGGGAGCAGCCTTCCAAAACCACCCAAGGATCGCATGACGCACGATGTTAGACCTGCCGGCCATGATCGGGCTTGAGGCTCGCGGATTCTCCTGTGGTCACAGTCTGCTGCTGCGCCGGCTCTGCCCCGGTCCCGCCGGCGCGCGGTAGCGTCGGGTCTGTGCCGACCTCACGGTTTGTGGTCCAGCTGCACGACGCGACCAGGCTCCACTACGACGTCCGCATCCTCGTAGGCGGTGTGCTGCGCTCGTGGGCCGTGCCGAAAGGCCCGTCCCTCGATCCGTCGGTGCGCAGGCTCGCGGTGCCGGTGGAGGATCATGAGGTGTCGGCCGGCGAGTTCGAGGGCGTGCATGAGCGCGCGGCTGGCGACGACCGGCGCCGCCGGGGCTCGGGCGCGGTCATCATCTGGGACGAGGGGACAGCCGAGATCCGGCGCGACGAGCCCGGGCATCTGTCCGTCGTCCTTGATGGCAGCAAGCTGTCTGGCGGTTTCGCGCTTACCAGCACAGGCGTGCGGCGCTGGATCCTGGTCAAGGTCCGCGACGACCAGGCCCGCCCCGGCTCGGATGTGACCGCTGACCAGCCGCGCAGTGTCCGGTCGGGACGCACCTGGCAGGAAGTGGCGGCGGGCGGCGAGGCGGCGGGCGGCGAGGCGGCCGGCGTTCAGTCCGGCCATGCGTAGGCCGCGCCTGGCTGGGCAGGGCAGTAATGAAACCACAAATCAGAGAACCAGCAGCCCACTGGCTGCGGAGGAGAACGTGTCGTGACCCAGATCCCGGAGATCATGCTGAACAACGGCCAGAAGATCCCGCAGTTCGGCTTCGGCGTGTTCCTGGTGAAGCCAGCGGACACCGAAGCCGCGGTGACCACCGCGCTGGATGCCGGCTACCGGCATATTGACACCGCCGAGATGTACGGGAACGAAGCCGAAGTCGGCGCAGCCATCAGCAAGTCCGGGCTGAGCCGCAGCGAGGTCTTCGTCACCACCAAACTGAACAACGGCGCGCACCTGCCGGACGACGCCCGCCGGGCCTTCGACGAGTCGCTGAAGGCGCTCGGCTTCGACTATGTCGACCTGTTCCTGATCCACTGGCCGCTGCCGACCAGGTACGACGGCGACTTCGTGTCGACCTGGAAGACGCTGGAGGAGTTCTACCGCGACGGGCGCGCCCGGTCGATCGGAGTCTCCAACTTCCAGCCGCATCACCTGCGGCGGCTGCACCAGGAATCGGAGATCACGCCGGCCATCGACCAGATCGAAGTCAACCCGTACCTGACCCAGGATGACGTGCGCGCTTTCTGCGCCGAGCATCAGATAGCGGTCGAGGCCTGGTCGCCGATCGCGCGCGGGAACGCCCTGGACGACCCGACGATCGCCGACATTGCCCGGCGGTACGACAAGACCACGGCGCAGGTCATCTTGCGCTGGCACATCGAGCGCGGCGACATCGTGTTCCCCAAGTCCGTCACGCCCGCGCGGATCAAGGAGAACATCGACATCTTCGACTTCGAGCTCAGCGGCGAGGACGTCGAGGCGATCAGCGCGCTCAACCGCAACGAGCGGACCGGGCCCGACCCGGACAAGTTCGACATGCTCCCGAGCTAACTGGCGGGCTGGATTAGTTTCTCCGATCCCCGCTCCCGTCCTGAAGGCCTGGCATCGCTACCGGATGCCGGGCCTTCGGCAGCATGAAGGGCCAGCGCCGGCCCTCGCAGTGGCGGCCCGTGCATTGCCATACCCCGCCGCTACCGCGCCTTTACCGTTTCTGAAGATTTCTGTCGCCCGCTAACTTCACTCCTGTCACTATGAGTCACACCAGTAACAAGGAGTGCGGACCCGGCTGGGAGTGTGCGACATGGGGGCAGAAGAGGTCTGGAAGTTAGGCGGCCGCCGCGGCGGCCGGCGGCGCCGCGCGGCGGCCGCGATCATCAGCGCCGGCCTCGCGGGCGCGAGCCTGACGGGTGCCTGGGCGGCCAGGCGGCCTTGCGCCCGCCGCATTCGCGGCGGCGGCGGCGCCTGCTGTCCAGCACGCGCGCGCAGTCGGCTCTGAGGGGGCAGCCGACCTGGAGCCGTCGGACTGGCCGGCCTACCTTGACGGCCCGCGGCATGCGTCCTACAGCCCGTCTCAGATCGCGATCACACCGTCAACCGCGCGTGCGCTGGTGCGGAAGTGGCGCTTCACGACCGGTGCGCCTTACCTCGCGAGCCCCACGGTCGCCGCCGGCGCGGTCTACGTCGGCGCGTCCAGCGGCTGGTTCTACAAGCTGAGCGAGACGACGGGCGCGGTTCTGCGCAAGACCTTCATCGGCCACCAGCGCCCGCTGACCTGCGCGTCGAATGGCGTCACGTCGACCGCTACGGTGGCGGCCGATCCCGTCAGTCACGTGCTGACTGTGTACGTCGGCGGCGGTAACGGCTACCTGTACGCGCTGCGGGCCTCCGACCTCAAGACCCAGTGGCGGGCGGCTGTCGGGATTCCGTCGCGCAAGGTCAACAACTTCTACGACTGGTCGTCGCCCACCGTGGCCCACGACAAGGTCTACCTGGGCGTTTCCTCTAGCTGCGACCACCCGCTGATCCGGGGCGGGGTGGTCGCGTTCCGCCAGACGTCGGGAAAGCGGATCGCGCAGTTCTACGCCGTCCCGGCCGGGGCCAGGAACGCCGGCGGCTCAGTCTGGTCCAGCATCGGCATCGGTCCCGACGGCGACGTGTATGCCACCACCGGCAACGGGCCGGCCGCGAAGCCGCGCCTGGACTACTCAGAGTCGATCATCAGGCTCGGGCCTGGCACCCTGCGGCTGCTGGGTTCCTTCAAGGTCCCGGCCAAGCAGGTCACGCGGGATGGCGACTTCGGGGCCTCGCCGGTGTTCTTCGGCCGGTACGTGGGCGCCTGCAACAAGAACGGCATCTTCTATGTGCTGGACCGCGACTCGATGAAGCTCGCCTGGTGGAAGCGGGTGGCGACCGATGCTCACGGCGGCGGCGCGTGCCTGGCGACGCCGGCGTACAACGGCACTGACCTCTTTCTGGCCAGCAGCTCCACCAAGATCGGGAAGAAGCGGTTCCGCGGCTCGGTCGAGGAGCGGCGGGCCAGCACGGGAGCGCTGATCTGGCGGACCGGCATGCCGGGCGGAGTGATCGGCAGCCCGACGCTGGATGGCGGCGGCGTGCTCGCGGCCGGGACCTACTCCTCCGCGCCGGCAGGCGTCTATCTGATCAATGCGGCGACCGGCCAGATCATGCACAAGCTGACCGAGGGCATGACATTCGGCGAGTCCGTGTTCGCCGGAAGCGAGCTGTTCACCGCTGACAGCACCGGCGTGATGGCCTGGGCGCCGCCAGGCGGCTGAGCCAGCCGGGCGCCTATCTCTGGCCGGGATCAATCGCCGAGATCGCTGATGAACTGCTCGAGCAGGGATGCGAACTGCTCGGGAGTTTCCCGGTGGGGCGCGTGACCCGCGCCGGGGATGAGCTGCACCTCGCCGCGCCACAGGGACGGCACCGACAGGCCGCGCAGGTAATCGAGGCTGACGAGCTGCTCGCCGTCTCCCTGCAGGATCGCCAGCGGCTGCCTGAGGTTCCGCACGATCTCGAGTTCGTCCGCGAACCGGCCGGCGCCGATACTGGCCAGCAGCCCGGCCCTGGCAGCGCCGTCGGTGGCCAGAATGTCGGCGACGAACTCGCTGAGGTCGAGCGAGGATCCCGGCGCGGTGAAACTGGCCGCGTAGGCCCTCGCGTCGTCCGGGCTGACCTCGGCGGTGAAGCCGACGTTCATGGCCGGGTTGGGCAGGAACGCTGCGCCCATCTGATCGGCTGACGCGACGGGCGGTGTGCCGAATATCGCGAAGCCGGCCGCGGCAGGCAGCAGCGGCGCTGCCTCCAGGGCGATGTGACCGCCGAGGCTCCAGCCGACGACGACCGCGTTGTCCGCGCCCGTGGCCTCGGCCACGCCGGCGAGTATCGCCGCGTACCCGGGCAGCGAGTAGGACGCCGGGTCGGAGGCAGGCGGGGAGCCGCCGTGCCCGGGCAGGCTGAACGCCAGGCAGCGGAAGCGCCGTCCGAACAGTCCGTCGATCAGGGGGCGCCAGGTTCTGGCGGCCGCGGAGTTACCGTGCACGAAGATGACGGGCCGCCCGCCACCGTGACTTTCCAGGACCGCGATCTCCTGGCCGCCGATCTCCATGTGCTGCATGCTAGCCCTGCCTGCGGATTCTCAGACCCGCGTCAACGGGACAGTCGTCACGTTTGGTCCATGACCCGGCGGGAAGCGCCTCGTGCCGGGCCGGATGACTTCATACTGGTAGCCGGATCATCAAATCAGGCAAAGGGCAGGCGATGCGGTTTAGGTCGGGCGTGGCAATCGACCTGGGCACGGTGAACACGCTGGTGTACGTAGCCGGGCGCGGCATTGTCATCGAGGCGCCATCAGCGATCGCGGTCAGCCGTGCCACCGGCGGCGTCGTTGCCGTCGGAGCCACGGCGGACGCGCTGGCCGGCAAGGAACCGCAGGACATCGAGGTGATCCACCCGCTCAGGGACGGGGTCATCGCCGACCTTGAAGCCACCGTCGCGATGCTGCAGGCGTTCCTGCAAGAGGCCCGGCTCCGCCGCCGCCTCGGCCGGACGGCCGCCGTGATCTGCCTGCCGGTCGAGGCGACCTGGGTCGAGCGCCGGTCGGTTGCTGCTGCCGCCGAGGCACTCAAGCCCCGCTGCACGGTGCAACTGGTCGACGAGCCGGTGGCCGCCGCGGCCGGAGCCGGATTCGACCTGACCGCCGGGTCCGGTGCTTTCGTCGTCGATATCGGCGGCGGTACGACGGAGGTCGCCGTGCTGGCCGGCGGTCACGTTGTCCGGGCCCGGTCGCTCCGCCTCGGCGGGAATGCCATGGACGAGGCGATCGTCCGCGCGGTCAAGGCCGAGCACGGCCTGCTGATCGGCCGCAATGCCGCCCGGAATCTGAAAACGACGCTTGGCCTCGCTGACGGCTCCATCTTCGACGCGGAGACAGTCGGGGTGGACGCCGCCCGCCGGGTGCCGCGGGTCGAGCACATCTCGGCCAGGCTCGTGGCCAGCGCGGTTGAGCCGAGCGTGGCAGCCATCACCGAGGCGGTGGAGGAGATGCTCTCCGACATCCCGCCGAACCTGGCCGAGGAAGTGGTGCGCGGCAAGATCCGGCTGGCCGGCGGAGGCGCACTGCTGCCCGGCCTCGCCTACCGGATCGAGGCGGCCGCCGACATCGCGGTGATGGTCGTCGATGACCCGCTGCGCTGCGTCATCAGAGGAGCGGCCCGCATCCTCGAGAGCGGTACCGTTACCGGCAGCGTCTCTGCTGCCGTGGCCGGCGAGAGCTAACCAAGCTCGCCCGTCCTGATCGCAGTCGTAAAGGCGTCCCACTCGCTGGCGGTGAACCGCAGTACCGGGCCGGCGTCTCCTGCCTTACCATCCCGGATCGCCATCCCGCCTTGGGGCAAGTCGGCAATCTCTACACATGATCCAGCAGTCCCGCATTTGGCGCTGCGCCAGCGCCGTGCCGCCGTGACGGGCTGTGCTTCGTCGTCGAACGCGGCACCGGGCGTGAAGCCGCCCGCAGTTTCTCCTGTCACTAGCACTCCTCATCACTGCCTGCACTGGCTCAACTTGCCAGTAACCTCCAGTGTGCCCCATCTGCCGAATCGGAGGGAGTGCGCTGTTGCGGCGGTTTCCTGAGGGCCGGCGGCCAGCGTTGCCGGAGCGTTTCCTATGACCAGCGCTCCGCCGCGGTCTGTGCGATGAGTTCTCTGGACGCGTCCGGGTCCAGAGCCACGCCTGACAGCCGTTCGAAGGCCACCCTGTATTCGTGGACAGCGGCTTCCTCATCGACGAAGTCACTCATCAGCAGACGCTCGATGTAAACGAGATCGCTGATGGCTGCCTGATGCACGGGTGCGAACTGCAGAAGGATGAAAGCGCCAGGGTTAACCACAGGGTGAGCTCCGGCGAAGGCCAGGACCCGGAGGGTTACGCGAGGCAGGCGCGAGACCTTCTGGAGATGAGCGAGCTGTTCACGCATGACTTGGGCGGTGCCATGTCGCCTCAGCAGAGTGGCCTCGTCGAGTATGAAGGTGAATTGCTGAGTGCTGTCAGGGTTAACGAGCAGCTCCTGGCGCCGCAGGCGAACATCGATCCTGTCCTGTATAGCGCGCGGCGGAATCGACGGAGGCGAGCCGAGAGCCAGCCGCATAATCTCACTCGCGTAGGCCCCGGTCTGCAGAAGCCCGTGTATGAGCTCGGGAGACCAGCATTGGACGGCAGCAGCATTCGCCTCGAGGCTGACGTACGCGGCGTACTCGGGATCGATGGACTCTGCGTAAGCGTTCCACCAGCCTCGAGGTTCAGGCTCGGCTGCGAGCGCGATGAGCTGGCTGCGCTGACTCTCCTCGACGCGGTAGAGGTCCAGCAGCCGCACAAGGTCGGGATGCTTGACGCCTGTCCGGTTCGTCTCTATCCGGCTGATCTTGGATGGCGACCAGCGGAGGCGTCCGGCAACTTCATCTCCGGACATGCCCGAGATTTCACGAGCACGCCGCAACTCTGCGGCAAGTGCGCGCTTGGCAGGCGAGCTGCTCCGCAGGTCGGGCATCCGACTCTTCCTGTCCAGCCAGTCACAGCTGACGACACCAAACTCAGGTAAGAGCGTAGCGCCACGACGTCTTGCGGTGAAGGCTTCGGAAAAATCTTCATGACACCTTGCACTGCACCTTGCAGAACTTCGCATTGCTAACTGACAATTCAAGTGAGGGCTAGCCCTCGTTGGGGTGGGAGGCGCCATGGTTGCTCAGCGTCAGGACCGAGAGGTGCTCCCCGTTCGGCCCGATGGCCATTCCACTTGCCGGAGAACTGAAGCGGCCATGGATAACAGGTCGCCCGGCAGACGCCCCGCCGGCGCTCGCGATCCGCCGCGCATGCGCGCTCAGCGCCAGACCATGTGTCGTCAACTGCAGACATGACGCTGGGCGGGCATGCCGGCCCGCCCAGGTCACTACCTAGAACCACCCGAGCTCATTAGTCAGAAACGGAATAGCTCAATGGCCAGAACCAGCATTACCCACCTGTGCGGTATCCGCAAGGGGTCAGATCCCCAGGTCAAGCACTCTGGCGGCGGCAGGCAGCAGCCGCCGGCAAGGCAAGGGGGTGATCATGATGTTTGAGGTCCTGGGCTGGTCTCTCGTCGCCGCGGCTGCGGCATGGGGGATCACCTTGTCGTGGGCCAGTGCAGCCTTCGCCCGCAGCCGGGCAGCGGCAGAGGACGAACTGCGCTACTGGCAGGCTGAGGCCGTCCGCGCGCGAGAGCTCATCTCGCAGCTCAAGCAAGAACGGGCAGTCTGGTCTCGCGGAGCCCGGCAGGGCCGCGAGGACGTTATCGCCATCATGCCGCTGCTCGTAGCGGCGCAGCAGGGGTTCTCCGGTGCACGGGCCCCTGACCTAACAGAGGCAGCCGAGTCCTAGCGGAGGTGCGCTCCCAGCTGCCAGCACCAGGCTGGCTGGGGGCGCGGCTCATGAACATCCCGCGAGCTATTTATGACCTCGAGGCAGTCTCAAGTTCACAGTCGGTCAGAGTGATGCTGGCGTCTGTAATTTCCACTATCCTGCCGACCGCCTTTATTTGCCTTCCTTTGCTCAGGACGGCAAGCTGATTGTCAAATATCCATTGGCTGGTGAAACGCAGCTCGACAGCCGGACCGCGAAGTTCTCGCTTCATGATGACCTGGGAATAGCTTCTACCCCAGCTGCCGACATCCTGGACTGGGCCTTCCACCCTGAACCACCGGCCGTAGTACAAGTGGCGCACTTGCTGCTTTTGCACGGAAGTCAAGGATCTCGCAATTCGGCAAAGCCGCCGGGGAGACTCGTCAACATAGGCACGGAGTTCCACCTCGTCACTTACGTTGGCGGAGTGGCTTTCGGACGAGGCTTCTTGCGGGGCCTCTGTCGCCATAACGAGGTCGTCCGGATTCCAATCATGTCGAATACGGCGTCGCCCGGGCTTCTTGCGCTTAAAGGAGGGGAATCTCGCTCCGGAGCGTGCGGCCACAACGCACAGAACCGCTGCGCAGAAGACCGCGCATGCTGGAACTATGGCGGAGCTCACGCCTATCAGCGCGGCGCCCAGGGTAGTGAGAGCGCCGCCGACCCACAGCCAGTACGTCTCCTGGGGCTGTGCCATGGCCCATCCTCCGGCCTATCTATTCTCTTGACTCTCGTTCAGAGCCCGATTGATCGTTGAGTCCGAGTCGCCAGGGTTAAGTGCCAGGTCCCGCAAGTAGTCCACCTGGACCCGGTAGCGCTCTACTTCTACGGGTCTCTCCTGATAGAGATTGCTCACGAGGCCCTCGACGAACACAACTGGTCCCAGACTTGTGCTGTCAAATTCGAACAGATTGAAATTGCTATCAGTGCTGCCGTGCGCCCCGACCTGGAAGGGAATGATTTGTATGGTCACCAGTCCGCTGTGGGCAAGCTCTAGCATCTTTTTAAGCTGGCTGGCCATTACCGCCCGTCCGCCAACTCGGCGGTGCAGAACCGCCTCGTCGAGCAGCGCTCGGTAGCGCGGCCGGGGGATCCGTTCGAAGATCTGCTGACGCTTGAGCAGCGCCTCAACGCGTTTGTCGTTGAGACCCGGAGGAGCGCTGATTGCTCGCGAGGCGAGCGCCTCGGCGTACTCAGTCGTCTGCAGCAGGCTGGGGACCGAGTACATCCCGAATGCCGTGATAGAGCTCGCCTCTTGCTCGAACCCGATGTACGGGGTGAGGTTCAGCTCTCCGTAGTGGGTCCACCAACCGGGCCGCCTTGCTTCCCTGGCCAGTTCCATGAGCTCGGCCGTCTTCGGCTCAGCGAGACCGTAGAGCCGGCTCAGGTCCCTGACATCGCGGAGGCTAGCCGGGCGGGCGCCTGTCTCAAGGCGACTGACCTTCGTTGCGGAGCACAGCAACTTGCCGGCCACGTCGTCTACTGTCAGACCTGCCTCCGCCCGGAGCTGCCGCAGTCTCGTGCCGAGTTCCCGCTGGCGCACGGTGGGGTTTGGCTCAGGCATCTGCAGACCGTCTTCGGGGTCATCGAGCAACGGAAACTGGTATCAGCCGCCGGCAGTTGCCAGCGGCGATGGCTGACGCTACGTCAGTAGCGGAGCTTGCACCCTACATGCTGCGGATAGCTCATAAATCTCGCGACGAGACCTTATTGTTATGCTCCCGGCGGAAGTCGGGATGCGCGGCTGGCAATTGCCATTGGCAATCGCAGCAAGGCTGCGGATAGATCGCCGAGGATCGCGGTTTGCCGACGATGGGCCAGATGGCTCGTGAACTCGGGCGTCCTAACTGCTAACGGACGTCGCCACTCTTAGGGGGCCGCACGTGCAGGTGCATGCTGGCCGAGTGCACCCCAAACTCCGGCCTTGGCAGTGTCGGCAACGGCCAAGGTCTGGGATGGAAGCCGGACGCTAGCCGAAATCGCCAGCCTTGACGCCGGACAGGAAAGACTGCCATTCCTCGGTGGTGAAGATGAGGGCCGGACTGGCGTCGCCGAGCTTGCCGTCTCTGACTGCCTTGCTCCCCGCAGGGAGATCCGCCACCTCGACGCACGAGCCTGCAGCGCCGCACCTTGAGCTGCGTCGCCATGCTCCGGCGACGGCGTCGCTGAGGTCGTATGTCAGTTGCGGGCTGTCTGCTGCGATTCCTGCTGTGCCCGCAGTCTCGTTTGGCACGGTTGCTCCACCGTGAAGTCGGAATAGAAGGACTAGGCATACATCCGGACCATCCTTGGAATTCGGCGGCTGCGCATCGGACCGGAATGGCTCCGCTGCGCTGGTCGCCGTGTCCAAGACTCGCTGACCACAAGCTAATGGCCCGCGATCTTGGCAATGCTAATCCCACGCCGGCGCGTTGCGCAGCCGCCCCCGTCTCTTCGGGAAAACACCAGCTCAGCGGATCGGCGGCAGCCAGTAATTCTGGCCGCTCCGAGCCGCTGAGATGGCACGAATCGCCGGGGCGGTGGCTAGTTCAAGCTGACGGCGACGAGCTCGTCTGAGCGACCGCTGATTGGATCGGCTTGGACGTCGGACTGGGGGGCGGTGCGGCGCGGGAGGGCGATTGCCACGACCACTGCGCCGGCCACGGCGATGACTCCGGCGACCAGGAAGCCGGTCGTCATGGCGGTCGTGAAGCTCTCGTGCGCGACCTGCAGGACGTGCGCGGCCAGCGGACCGGTGCGCGCGGCGACCGCGTCGGCGTCGGCGATGGACGGCCGCGAGGCGCCGACGACCGGAGCGGGCAGTCCGCTGGCGGCCAGGCCGTGCCGGTACGAGGAGGCCACCACGCTGCCGATGACCGCGATGCCGAGGCTTCCGCCCAGTTCCTGCACTGTGTCATTGATCGCGCTGCCGGCGCCGTACTGCCGGGCCGGCAGAACGGACATGATGGACTCGCCTGCCGGAGCCATCACCAGGCCCATGCCCGCGCCCATGATCGCGACCCCGATGGCCAGGTAGGTGTAGCTGGTGGTGGGGGTGGCCCGGGTCAGCATCAGCAGGCCGCCGCCCATCGCCGTCAGGCCGGCCGGTATCACCACGCGGATGCCGAGGCGGGCAACGAGCTTGCTGCTGACCGGTGCGGTCACCAGGACGGCCGCGGCGAACGGCAGTGCCCGGACGCCGGCCGACAGGGCGCTGTAGCCGTGCACCAGCTGGAGATACTGGGTCAGGGCGAACAGGGAGCCGAACAGGGCCAGGAAGGTCAGGCCGATCGCCGAGCTCGCGGCCGAGAAGGCACGGTGCCGGAAGACGCGGACGTCGATCAGCGGGTTCGCGACGTGCAGCTCGCGGTAGATGAAGGCGGCGATGAACACCGCGCCGAGCGCCAGCTCGCCGAGGGTGAGGCCGGACGTCCAGCCGCGGTTCGGGCCCTCGATCACGGCGTCCACGATGGCGAGCATCGCGGCAGCGGAGAGCAGGGCGCCGGGGAAGTCGAGCCGGGTGCCGGCCTCGCGGCGGCCGGCCAGGTCAGGAACGATGACGAGGACAGCGATGATCGCGACGGCGACGAGCGGCACGTTGACCCAGAACACCGAGCCCCAGTAGAAGTGCGCCAGCAGCAGGCCGCCCAGCGTCGGGCCGACAACAATGCCGACCCCGGCGATGGCCGACCAGGCGCCGATCGCACCCGCGCGCTCCTTCGCCGGGAACACGGCGGTCAGGATCGACAGGGTCGCGGGCATGACGAACGCGGCACCGACGCCCATCAGGGCCCGAGCGGCGATCAGGGTGGATGAGTCGCCGGAGAGCGCGGCCCAGGCCGAGCCGGAGGCGAAGATGACCAGCCCCAGCAGCAGGGCCCGGCGGCGGCCGAAGCGGTCACCGAGCGCGCCCGCCATTACCAGCAGCGCCGCGAACGTCAGCGTGTACCCGTCGGTGATCCACTGCAGATCGGTCGTCGAGGCGTGCAGGACACGGGCCAGTGTCGGCAGCGCCGTGTTCAGGATCGTGTTGTCGATGACGACGACGAGCAGGGACAGGCACATGACGGCGAGAATCGCGCGCCGCCGCGGGTGTCCGGCCTGCCCGGCGACCCCCTCGCGGCTGGTGGTCAGCTCCATGGCTCCGGGTCTCCTCGATGTCTTAACGCTTGTTGGCTTACAGACGTAAATTTACATCGTGAGTAAACACTTGTAAAGTCGTATCCGTGAGAGAAGCCGTGCGAGAGCGGAACCGCCGGGGCGAGGGCGCCAGGCTGCGGGATGAGATCCTGGCCGGGGCCACCGAGTTGCTGGAGGAGACCGGCAACGAGGAAGCGGTGACGCTGCGCGCGGTGGCCCGGCGGGTCGGCATTTCCGCGCCCTCGATCTACTCGCACTTCGAGGACCGCCAGGCCATCGTGAACGCGATCGTGGACGATGCCTTCCGCGACTTCAACGCGTCGATCGAGGATGCTGTCGCTGCCGCGGCAAGCTCAGGAGCGGGCCCGCTGGCGCGGCTGCGCGCCGGGTGCGCGGCCTACCTGCAGTTTGCCGCCCGGCGCCCGAACCGCTACCGGGTGCTGTTCGAGCGCCAGGCACTGGCGGGCGATGACCCCGACCCGGTCCCGTCGATCCGCACCCGCAGTTTCGACCTGCTGGTCGGCTGCCTGACGGATTGCGTCGCGGCCGGCATCTCGGCCAGCGACGACCCCCGCCGGGACGCGACCGCCATCTGGGTGGCCCTGCACGGCTTCGCCACCCTCCAAGCGCTGCTGCCGGGCTTCCCCTGGCCCCGCTCTGACGACATGCTCGACCGGATGGTCGGCGGCCTGGGCCAGATCAGCGGGTCGTAACCCGGCGGTCTTCAGGATGCCGGACTGGCTACGCGCGTCAGCCCGGCCGCGCAGGCACGCACCGCCGCGACGCTGCGGTCAATGTCGTCCTCGGTCGTGCTCCAGGCGCTGACGCTCACCCGCATCGCCCGGACGTCGTGCCAGGTAGTGGGTCCGCACCAGCACGTTCCCTCCTGCTGGACGGCCGCGATCACCGCGTCGGTCTGCTCGGTGCTGCCGAACGACACCAGCACCTGGTTGAGCACGACGTCGTTCAGCACCTCGAATCCGGACTCGCGCAGGCCACCGGCGAACCGGCGGGCCAGCGCGCAGCTCCGGTCCACCAGGTCCGCGACCCCATCGCGGCCGAGCGAGGCCAGCGCAGCCCACACCTCGACACCCCGCGCCCGCTGCGAGGACTGCGGCGTCAGGCCCATGCCCGTCGCCGTGCTGCCGGGCAGGTACGAAGCCGTCGCCTCCATGGCCACCGCCAGCGCGTCCGGGTCGCGGACCAGCGCGACCCCGCAGTCGTAGGTCGTGTTCAGCCACTTATGACAGTCCGTCGCCCACGAGTCGGCACCGGCCATCCCCGCGACCTGCCCGCGCAGGTCAGGCGACGCCGCTGCCCACAGGCCGAACGCGCCATCCACGTGCACCCAGGCACCGCCCTCGCGGGCCCACTCGATCAGCGGCCCGAAGGGATCACTGGCGCCGGTATTGACGTTCCCGGCCTGAAGGCAGACGATCGCCGGGCCGTCCAGCCTCGGGAGCGCGGCCGGGTCGATCCGGCCCTGCCTGTCGACGGGCAGCACCACCGCCCGGTCGCGGCCGAGGCCGATGATGCCGAGGGCCTTGCGCACGGTCGTGTGCACTTCAGCGCCGACGACAACGGTGACCGGTGGCGCCCCGATCAGGCCCTGCGCGGCCGCGTCCCAGCCGTGCCGGGTCAGCACGGCGTCGCGAGCTGCGGCCAGGCAGGTCGCGTTGGCCATCGTGGCACCGGTGACGAAGCCGCCGCCGGTGCCGTCGGGCAGGCCCAGCAGGCCGTTGATCCAGCGCAGGGCCACGTCGTTGAGCCGGGCGCCGACGGGAGACATCACCGGGAGCGCGCCGTTCTGGTCCCAGGCCGCGCTCAGCCAGCTGGCCGCCTGGGCCGCCGGCAGCACGCCGCCGATGACGAAGCCGAAGTACCGCGGGCCGTTGGTCGCCACGGTCGCCGGCGAGCCCAGCGTGTCGAGCCGGCCGAGCACATCCGGTGCCGCCAGCCCGGTCTCCGGGAGGTCGAAGTCGAGCCCGGACAGCTCGCTGACGGCCTGATCACCGGGCGCGACCGGCCGGTCGGCGATCCCGCCGAGATAGGCGAGGGACCGGTCCAGGGCGTCATGCAGCAGCTCGGGCCTTGCGGCGAGCATGGCCTCGATATCCAGTGTGCTGTCTGACACGCGAAACCTCCCTGTCCGCCGCTGGTGCGGCCCGGCCGGCTGCCGCTCCCGTAGGTACGCAGTTCAGGCGGGCGTAATCATTCATCATGCCGGGAACGGGGCCCGAAGCCATCCCGGCAGCCCGCCCGTCCGCGGTCAGATCCGCAGAATTAGGCCGTGACCCCCGGCCCGATCTCGTTTACCGTCAGTGGAATACCGAAATCGGCTGCGGCGGAGGTGCCCATGGACGACGTCGGTGACAGGTTTCTGGAGCTGATCCACGAGCTTGAGGACATGGCGAGCACGGTGACCGCGCAGCGGGCGCTGGCCGAGTTCGACGAGACTACGCTGCAGGTGTTCTGGCGGAAATGGCCGCAGGTGTCGTCGTGGACGGGTCAGCTGTGGTCGATGCTGACCGCGGAACTGGCCGGGCCGTCGCAGCGGTCGGACGATCCTGAGCTCGACGAGACCGGCGGAAGCGGCTGAGCCATGGCGACCGTCCGGGATCTGATGAGCCGGCGCGTGGTGACGACGATGCCCGATGCGCCGGTTGCGTCCGCCGCGGCGGCCATGGTGGCCGCCGGTGTCGGGTCGGCTGTGGTGATGCAAGGCTCGTTCCTCGCCGGAATCATGACCGAGCGCGATGTCCTGCGGGCCGCCGCGTCCGGTGAGGATCTGCGGACCTCGCCGGTGCTGGACTGGATGACTCCCGACCCGCAGGCGGCCGGCCCGGAAGCATCAGCCGAGGAGGCGGCGCAGATCATGCTGCTCAACGGCTTCCGGCACCTGCCCGTGGTCGAGGGCCGCGCGGTGTGCGGAATCGTCACGCTGCGGGACCTGTTCGCGGCCAGGATTCGCCGCCAGGTCTAGCGCACGGGGTACTGACCGGCGGGGTACTGGTCCGTGGTGCGGTAGGCCGCGGCCTGCGCTAGCCGGGCGCTGAACCGGCGGGCCGCCATCTTGGCGACCAGAACCTCGCCGAGGGCCAGAGCGGCGAAGAACACGATGACGACACCGAGGCCGTAGTAGAAGCCGAGCGTCTCCAGGAAGCGCATCGTCTTCACCCCGGCGATTGCGTGGGGTATTGCCGCCGGCCTCCCGGCAGAGATGGGCGTACCGGTAACGGCGAACGCGGTGACCTGCTGGCCGACGATGAACCAGGTGCCTGCTGCCGCTGCGACGAAGGCGCCGAGCGAGGCCGCCCGGTCAGATCCGACGACCAGCAGCCCGCCGAGGAAGGCGGCCGCGCCCGGCAGCACCGACAGCCACAGGCGGCCGGAGGTGTAGGTCCAGGCCCGGTCGGGCGTGTAGGCGTAATGGAGATACGGTCCGACGAACGGGACGAGAGCTCCCCAGCCGCCAAGCAGCATGAGCAAGGTCCCGACAAGTCGTCCGCGGTGTGCGAGCGCCGCGCTGGCCATGGCGTCATCTCCCCGGTTAGCGGTCGATGCAGCGCGCGTCAGCTACCCCCGGCGGCTGCCCTCATGCGCACCGCTGCCGCGCCGGCGTCCCGCTGGGCGGCTAACGGCAGGTTTGGGCGGCGGAGTGCGGGTACGCGTAGTTGACGGACAGGGTCGTGGTCAGCGGCGTAGCCTGACGCGCGGGGCCCGGCCCGGGGACCGGCGGATGGAGATGCCCGTTGACGACAGCGGATCGCGAGGAAGTCCTGATCGCGGGAGCGGGCCCGACGGGCTTGCTGCTCGCCGGAGACCTCGCCGCTGCCGGCGTGCCGGTAACCGTCCTGGAGCGACGGGAGCACGAGTCGCCGCTGTCACGGGCGTTCGCGGTGCACGCGCGGACGCTGGAGACGCTCGACGCTCGCGGCCTCGCTGATGAGCTGATCGCCACCGGGCAGAAGCTGGACCGGATGGCGATGCTCGGCCGGGCGCGCATGGAGCTGTCCGGGCTGCCGACGCGGTTCCCGTTCGTGCTCATCACCCCGCAGTATCAGGTGGAACGGCTTCTGGAACGGCGTGCACGGGCGCTGGGCGCGCAGTTCGCCACCGCGACGCTGGTCACCGACGTGCGCCAGGACAGCCGGCACGTCGAGGTCGACACTCGCACGAAGGCCGGGCAGAACGGATCGAGGCGAGCCTCCTACCTGGTCGGCGCGGACGGCGTGCACAGTACGGTGCGCTCTCGCCTCGGCATTGATTTCCCCGGCCACTCTGTCCTGACGTCGGTGATGCTCGCCGACGTCAGGCTCGGCGACCCCCCGGAAGAGCCGCTCCAGCTCAACGCCAACAACGCCGGCCTGGCGTTTGTCGCCCCGTTCGGCGACGGCTGGTACCGGGTGATCGCCTGGAACCGGCACCGGCAGGTTCCCGATACCGAGGCCGTCGACCTGGAGGAGGTGCGCCAGATCACCCGGCTGGTGCTCGGCTCGGACTTCGGGATGCATGACCCGCGCTGGATGTCGCGGTTCCACAATGACGAGCGGCAGGTGCCGCACTACCGGGCGGGCCGCGTGTTTCTGGCCGGCGACGCCGCGCACGTGCACTCGCCCGCGGGCGGCCAGGGCATGAACACCGGGCTGCAGGACGCGGCCAACCTCAGCTGGAAGCTCGCCGCCGCCTGGCGCGGCTTCGGCGACGACGGACTGCTGGACACCTATCACGCCGAGCGCTACCCGGTCGGCAAGTTCGTCCTGCGGCTATCCGGCGGCCTGGTGCGCGTAGCCCTGGTGAAGTCAGACCGGGTCCGCAACGGCATCGCCGAGGTCGCGGCGGGCGTGACGCACGTGCCCCAGCTGTCCGGCCGCGGGGCGCTGTCGGTCAGCGGCCTCGGCATCAGCTACCCGGCCGAGCGCGGCGCCCATCCGCTGGCCGGGAAGCGGATGCCCGACGTGCCGCTGGCCGACGGCAGCAGGCTCGCCGAAGCGCTGCTCGCTGGCTCGTTCGTCCTGCTGACCGGCGGCGCGCAGAAGACCACGGACACCGGGTCCGGGCCGGGCCGGGTCGTGGTCGCCGCGCGCACCCGCCAGCACCCGCGCCTGATTCTCGTCCGTCCCGATGGCTACATCGCCTGGGCGACGGACGAGCCCGACGATGAGGAGCGCGCCCTGCAGGTGCGCGCGGCCCTCACCCGCTGGTGCGGCGCCCCGTCCTTAGCCGCAGCCGACATGTGACCGCAGTCGTTACGGGAGGCCCGCCGGGTACATCACAGTGACCTCTGAGATGGTCGGCGGGAAGTCCCGCTGATTGCTGGTGATGAACCGGTCAGCGCTGACGCCAATGGCGGTTGCCAGGTGGATCGCGGCGGCGGCCCGGAGCCCGTATTTGCTGCCCAGCGCAGTCGCGAGGTCGGCGGTCGCACGATCGACGGGCAGATCCAGGCGCGGAGGGCGTCATCGATAACAACGTGCGCCCTGGCGCGGAGAACGTCTGGCCGGACCATGACTGCGACCGCGCGGCCATGTCGGGTGATTGTCACTTCCTCGCCTTCCTCGACTCGGCTCAGAAGCTCAGGGAGAGAAGCTCGCGCTTGCGATACCGTCAGCGACACCATGCGAGTTAGGGACTGGCAGAGGAACAGCTAGCTCGCGGCGGCGGCTGCCCGGAGCGACCGGTAGAGCAGCTGCTGGTCGCCGAGGCGGCGTCGGAGCTCACGCTCGAGGCCGCCGATCGGGACCAGGTTCTGCGGGGCGCGCGGATCCTTGTGCGGCGAGCTGGCCAGCGGCGGCAGCACGGTCGCGCTGAGGTCAGCCAGCCGCGTCACTTCGGGAACGGGCAGGTCGGCCGAGCACTCCAGCCGCACGACCCCCGACCACGGGGCCGATGAAGGGCCGGGCAGCCGCAGGTACCAGGTGCTGCGCCGCCAGGACGTGCCCATGGTGAAGGCCGGCGTGCGCTGCCCCTCGCCGAGTTCGCTGACGACCGCGGCCTGCTCGGGCGGCAGGTAGGTCGTGTGGTGCGTCTTGATGAAGCCGATCGTGCGGTCCAGGTGCGTGCGACCGCGGAGCGGCCCGTCCACGAACAGCAGGTCGTTCGCGTCCGGGTTCTCCTTGCGGAACAGCAGCGCCAGCTGCACCTCGGTATCGCTGAGATGCTGCTGCAGGGCCAGCGTGAGCTTGTCCAGGCCCGGACCCGGCGCCTTCCTGGCGACGTAGACGGCGTGCCGGCTGTCGATGTTCGCCGCGTCGGCCGCGGCCGTGAACAGGCCGCGCGACACGATCACGTCGCTGATCCGGGCGGACCCGTTCAGGCAGACCAGCCCGGCCGCGTAGGAGGCGGCGATGCCCGGCAGCGGCTGCGGGTCTGAGCCGTGCACCCAGACGCGCGCGTCGATCCGGCGCACGCCGTCCAGGAACAAGATTGTGCCGGGAACGGACAGCCCGCCCGTCGCAGTCAGCGGCCGCCACTTCGCCGGGGGCAGCTCCAGGTCCAGGACGAGCTCGGCGGTCGACTCCTGCAGCGACTCGCCGCCCATCTCGTCGCCGTAGGCCATGCCGTAGCTCGGGTCCCATGGGTCGACGGAGAACGAGCCTGTCACCGCCGGGCTCACCGGGGTCACGCGCGCTCCTTCACGATCGTCGACGTCGTGCCGGTCCTGTTCACCACGAAGCGCACCGGGACGCGCTCGGCCAGTTCCGGCACGTGGGTGATGACGCCTACCATGCGATCTGAGTCTGCCGCGAGCCGCTCCAGGGTGCTCGCAACCGTCTCCAGCGTGTCGCTGTCCAGCGTGCCGAATCCCTCGTCCAGGAACATCGAGTTGAGCTCCCGCAGGCCGGCCGACAGCCCGATGACCTGGCGAGACAGCGCGAGCGCGAGTGCGAGCGAGGCCTGGAACGTCTCGCCGCCTGACAGTGTGTGCACCGGCCGCCGGGCGCCCGCGTCCTCGTAGTCGATGACCACCAGGTCGTTGCGCTCGTCCCGGTCCAGCTCGTACTGACCACCGGACAGCTCCATCAGCGTGGCCGACGCCTCGCGGACCAGCGAGTCGAGCGCTTCGCTGCACAGCCAGCGCTCGAACGAGGTCGCGCGCAGCAGATTGCCGAGCATGGCGGCGACCTGACCGTCCTCGCGGTAGGCGGCGATGTCGGCGTCCAGCTTCGCTGCCTTCTTGCGGTCCGCGCGGATCCGCTGCAGCGCAGCCTCGGTACGGGCGCGCAGGCCGGCGACCGCGGCAGGTGCCCGGGTGAGCGGGTCGGCGGGCACGTCGTGCTCGGTCAGCAGGCGCGCCAGCGTGACGGTGGCCGCGTCGAATTGCTGCTGCAGCGCGGCGGCCGCTTGCCGGAGTCCCGGCAGCGCGGCCGTTCTGCTCGCCCCTTCGGCCGCGGCCCAGTCAGCCAGCGTCGCCCACGCGGCGGCCAGGTCCTGCCCGGCTCCGACGGCGGGGGCGCCGAGCGCGACCAGCTTGTCCCTGGCTGCGCCCAGTGCTGCCCAGGCGCGGGTCTCGTCCGCCTCAAGCGAGGCGCGTGACTTCTCCGCCGCGGCGAGCTCGGTCTGGCTGGCACTCGCGGCTGCGCGGGTCCTGGCGACGGCGTCGTCGGCAACGGCAATGGCGCTGAGCTGGCTCTGCAGCTCGGTCTCGGGCGGCGTGTCCGCCATGACCTCAGCGGCCTTGCGCAGCCGGCCGTCTGTGCCCGCCAGGGCTGACTTCGCCGCCGCGGCGGCCTTGGCCGCTTCCTGATGCGCCGTCCGCGCCTGGCGCTGCGCCCTGGCCGCGGCGTCGAGCGCTGAGCGGGCCGCGCTGACGCTGGCCGGCGCCGCGTGCGCGGGAAGCTCGGTGATCTTCTGCTGGCAGACCGGGCAGTTGTCGCCCTGATGCAGCGTCTCGGCGAGCCCGGCGGCGGCATGCGCGCGCTGGGCGGCGTCGACCGCGCCCTGAGCGACCGCGACGTCGAGATCGGCCGCCTGCAGGTGCGCGGCGGCCTTCTCCTCGGTTTCCTGGCAGGCCGCCAGCGCCTTCGCCTGCTGCCCGGCCTCGGCGAGGAGCTCACGGCGCAGCGCGTACTGGTCGAGCTGCCGCTGGGCGACGACCTTGTCCGGCAGCTGGGCGCGGGCCTGCTCAGCCTGCCCGGCAAGCTCGGCCGCCTCGTCCCGGCGCTTGCGGCTGCCGGCCACCAGGTTCTCGGCGGCGGCGATCTGCTGCGCGAGTCCCTGCAGCCCGGCAGGCAGGCGGACGGCTGAGAGCTGGGCGACCACGTTTCCTTCCGTCTGAACGCGGGTGGCGGCCGCCTCGGTCTGCTGGTGCAGCCCGGTCAGCGTCGCGAGACTGGTGTCGACTGTCCCGGCCAGCTTCGTCAGCGCGGCCAGCCGGGCGGCTGTGGCCGCCTGGTCGTCCTCGGTCGCCCCGGTGAGCTGATCACGAGCTTGCTGGGCCATGTCGCATGAGTTCTTCGCGCTGTCGGCGCGCTCGCGGGCCCGCTGGCCGATGTCCTTGTAGACGCCGAAGGCGAGCAACTCGACCAGCAGGCGCTGGCGGTTGGCCGGGGTCGCGCGCAGGAACTCAGAGAAGCCGCCCTGAGGCAGCAGCACTGACTGGGTGAAGTGCTCGTAGCTCAGGCCGAGCAGTTCCTGCACGCGCGTCTTGACGGGCTCGGGTCCTTCGGCCATCGCCTCGACGCTGTTCTCCAGGATCTCCTGCAGTGGCGCGTCGGCCGGGATGGAGGGGTCGAGTCGCTCGAGCCGGGCCGCTTTGGTCGTGACCTGGCCGCGAGCGCCGCGCTGCAGCGACCGCATCGCGACGTAGCGCTGGCCCGCTAGCTCGAACACCAGGCTGACCGTGCACGCATTCGCCGACGGGGCCAGAGCATTGCGCACCTCGCGCTCGTTATCCCAGCGCGGAACCGTGCCGTAAAGAGCGAAGCAGAGCGCGTCGATGACCGTGCTCTTGCCCGACCCGGTCGGTCCCACCAGCGCGAAGAACTCGACGTCGGTGAAGTCGATCTCGGTCTTGTTGCGATAGGTGCCGAAGCCGTCCAGGAGCAGGTGCAGCGGCCGCACGTCACGCCGCCCGGCCGCGGAGCTGCGGGCGCCGGGTGCGCTGGTGCCCGTTCCCGGCCTGCCCGGACCGACCATTCATGCGCGCATCCTCCCGGTATCTCGCGCCGTCCGCACCAGTCTGGCCGACGTGGCCGGCATTCGCGGCGGATACCAGCGGGTTCTGCGCCGATGGGTGCCGGGTTACTGGTGCTATCACCCCAGCAACCCGGCACTCATGACGGAGCGATCCGGCGGCTACGCGGCCGGCGCTTCGAAGTAGTGACCCTTGTCGAGATCCTCGATGAGGCCGGGCTGGGTCGGCTGCCAGCCGAGCAGCTCGCGGGTCAGCGCGCTGGAAGCGGGAGCGTCCAGCCCGATGAAGCCGGCCAGGAAGCCGAAACGCTCGGCCGCCTGCTCGGCCGGGATCGAGACGACCGGCACGTCCAGGTGGCGGCCCATGACCTCGGCGATGTCACGGATCGGCACGCCCTCGTCGGCGACCGCGTGCAGCGTCGATCCGGCCGGGGCCTTCTCAGTGGCCAGCCGGAAGAGGCGCGCTGAATCGAGGCGGTGCACGGCCGGCCAGCGGTTGGCGCCGTCGCCGAGATAACCGGCGTTGCCCGCGGCCCTGGCCATGGCCACCAGCGCCGCCATGAAGCCGTTGTCGCCCTCACCGTGGTTGGTCGGGGGGAGCCGCATCACCGACGAGCGGATGCCGCGGTCGGCGTAGGACAGAACCAGCTCCGCGGTTGCCGCGCGAGCCGCCGGGCCGGGGCCGTGGGCCGCCAGGGCCGGGTCGGTGCCGTGCCCGTCCCGTTCGGTCGCCAGCTGACCCGGCGAGACGCCGAGCGTCCCCGAGGCGATGACGAAAGGCCGGTCAGACCCGGCCAGCGCGTCGCCGAATATCTCGACGGCCTGGCGGTCGGCGCTGGCGGCGCCTTCGAAGTCGCCGGTGAACGCGATGTCGTGCTTGAAGGCCAGGTGGATGACGCCGTCCGACGCCTCGGCGGCCGCACGCAGAACGTCAAGGTCGTCGAGTGTGCCGCGGTACACCTGGACCCCGGCGGCGCTGAGGGCGGCGGCAGATGCATCCGAGCGGGCCAGCCCTGTGACCTCATGACCTGCGGCAATGAGCTCGGGGACGACGGCCGAGCCGATCCAGCCGGACGCTCCGGTGACGAATACTTTCATGGGAAGTACCTCCAGGATGTCGACTGTCTTGGTCAGAGCACTGATCAGAGCCTCTATGTCAGTCGCTGTCATCACTGTACCACGTGATGTCAGCGGCTGTCATCGCGTACCATCATGGGCATGGGTCGCTGGGAGCCGAATGCGCGCGGCCGCCTGGAGCAGGCGGCCATGGAGCTGTACCTCGAGCGCGGGTTCGAGCAGACCACCGTCGCCGAGATCGCCCGGCGGGCCGGGCTGACCGAGCGGACATTCTTCCGGCATTACGCCGACAAGCGCGAGGTCCTGTTCTGGGGAGCGAGCGCCCTGCAGGATCTCATCGTCACCACCGTCGCCAGCGCGCCTGGCTCCGCGGCGCCGATCGACGCCGTGGCGCTGGCGATCGAGGCTGCCGGGGCCCTGATCCAGGAGGGCGGTGACCGGCCCCGGAAGCGCCAGGACGTTATCGCCGCGAACACCGAGCTTCAGGAGCGGGAGCTGATCAAGATGGCAACGCTCGCCGCGGCGATCGCGGGCGCCCTGCGGGAGCGCGGAGTCCAGGACCCGGCCGCGAGCCTGGCCGCCGAGGCCGGGGTGGCGGTCTTCCGGATCGCCTTCGAGCGCTGGATCGCCGACCCCTCTCTGGGTGAATTGCCCAAGGTCATCCGGGAGTCGTTCGACGAGCTCAAGGCCGTGACCTCGGGCAGCTAGCTCCCCTGCCTGTCCATCCGGCGCTGACCAGCTCGTCGTGATGGTGAGGAGAGCTGACCGCGCCCTGAGGAGGTACCGGTTGCGATACCTGATGATCCACTGCATCGATGAGGCCGCCGTGAGCTGGAACGACGACGGCAGCTCGGCGGACCCGGAGGAGGACCAGGCCGTCGAAGCGTGGGACGAGGAGATGAACCAGCGCGGCATCCTGATCGGGGGCGGCTTCCTGCGGCCCACCCGCGATGCCACCACGGTGAAGGTGCGCGGCGGCGAGATCCTGATCGCGGACGGGCCGTTCGCCGAGACGAAAGAGCAGATCGCCGGCTACACGATCCTGGAATGCGCCAACCTCGACGACGCGATCGAGGCGGCTTCCCGGCACCCGACCGCGCTGATCGGAACGTTCGAGCTGCGGCCGTACTGGGACTAGGCGCTGGAACACCTGACCGGGAGCAGCTACTGCACGGAGCCGGGCAGCGGGTCGCGGCCGTCGGTCATCTCCTCGAGCAGCCCGGCGAACATCCGCTCCACCCGCTCGTCCTTCACGTCTTGCTCGCGGAGGTAGTCGCCGAACAGCTGGACCGGCGAGCGGCCGGCCCGGCTCGGCCGGGTCTCGCCGTCGCGGACGCCCGGCCGCGGCCGGTGCGCTTCATCGAGCTGAACCTCCAGCGCGTTCGGCAGCTTCTCCCTGACCAGGTCCCCGAGCCCGGCCCGGGCGGACTCGGCCAGGATGACGCGCAGGTAGGCGTCGCCGGCCTGCTCGCCCTCGGCTATGACCTGGTCGAGGGATCCGCGCAGGGTCCGCAGCCGGCGGCCGCCGGTGATCCCGACCCGGCGCGCGTCGGCCCGGATGCCGGGTGCCGCGGTCACGATCAGGGCGCCGGGCTCGTTCGCCTCCTCGCCGAAGTCGATCGCCAGCGGCGAGCCCGAGTAGAAGGCCGGGCACGGCGCCGGGATCTCCTGCTGCCGGTGCAGGTGACCGAGCGCGGCGTAGTGGGCCGACGAGGGGAAGATGGCCGACGGCACCTCGTACTCGAACGAGGTCTGAACCTCGCGCTCGCCCCCGCCCCGGCGGCCGCCGAGCAGGGTCGCGTGGGCCATCACGATGTTCACGCTGTCGGCGGTGAATTCGGCTGTCAGCGCGGCCACGATCGCGGCGACCCGGCGCGCGTAGTCCAGCGCGTGCTCAGCCGCCTCGTGCAGGATCAGTTCGGCCGCGCGGACGGCGTAGCGCTGGTTGAGGAACGGCATCGCGGCAACGGTCGCCTGCTCGCCCGACCGCGTCGTCAGCCGCAGCGTCCCGCCGGCGTCAGGCGACTTGGGCGTGCCGAGCACGTGCAGTCCAAGCTGGGCCAGCACCGGGCGGTACACGTTGTCGAGCAGCGCGGCGTTGTCGTGGTTGCCGGCGATGGCGACAACCTGACGGCCCTCGTCCCGCAGGGCGAGCAGCGCCTGCATGACCAGGCCCTGCGCCCGCGGGCTCGGGACGGAGGTCTCGAACAGGTCCCCGGCGATGAGGACGAGGTCGGCGTCCTCGTCCCTGGCAGTCCGGGTGATGCTCCGCAGAACGGCCTCATGCTCGTCGTGCCGGTCCCGGCCCTTGAGCACCTTCCCCACGTGCCAGTCGCTCGTATGCAGGATCTTCACGGACTCACCGCCACCTCAGCTCCGACTGCAGCTAAGGGTACGAGCGCCTCGCGGCCGGGGCGGCCGAATCGGCCCGTGCTACTTCTTCAGTGCTATTTCTTCGGCGTGCCCGGGCCTGAGCCGGCGCTCTTGCCGGCCTTGGACTTGGCGCTCTTGCCCGGCTTGCCGGCCTTGCCGTTCTTGCCCAGCTCACGCCAGCTGGACTCGCTGACCTCCACGTCGTACTTCTTCGCGGCCGTCATAATCCGCTTCCAGGCCTTGTCGCGCTCGGCATCGGTGACGCCCTCGACCTGGTCGAAGCGCGAGATCGCGTTGCGCACGTGCCGGGCATCGGTCAGCGGCTCCTTGCGCTCCTTCGGGAACGCGAACTGCTTGTCCGGCAGCTTGTCCTTGTCGGCCGTGCTCAGGCCCTGGGCCTGCTTGGGGATCTTGGCGCCATGGGCCCGCTCGCTCTGTACCTCGCGGGCCTTGGCGATATTCTTCCGCGCTGCTTCCTTCTGGCGGCTGGTAGCCATAGCGGCTCCTCTCCAGGGCGGTAGTGGCCGGTCATCACCGGGCCCCTACCCGCGATCAGGCGGCGCATTCCGGCCCCGGCTCGCTACGATGCGTAACCACCAACCGGGGCAGGAAACGGGGTCGACGTGGTACCGCACGAGCCTGCCGGGCCGCGGCCCGAGGACTGCTGGGCGCCAGGATCGGTCGCTGTCAGCGCTACCGGTTCCGGGGTGCTGACCGGCCGGACGGTTGCGGTCAAGGACATGATCGCCATCGAGGGACATGTCGCGTCCTTCGGGCTCGCGCGCTGGCGGGACACGCACGGGCCGGACGCCGCGACGGCGCCGGTCGTCGAGGCCCTGCTGGCGGCCGGAGCGTCCGTTACCGGCCTGGCCAAGCTCGACCAGCTGGCCTGGTCAGTCGTGGGCAACGCCGGAGAGGGTACCGCCCCGCGGAACCCGCTCTACCCGGACCGTTTCACCGGCGGTTCCTCGTCGGGCCCGGCTGCGGCGGTCGCGGCCGGGCTGGCCGACGCCGGCATCGGCACCGACACCGGCGGCTCGGTCCGGGTACCGGCGGCAGCCTGCGGGCTCTTCGGCCTGCGGACGACGCACGGCCTGATCAGCAGTGCGGGCGTCCTGCCGCTGGCACTGTCCTTTGACGTGGTCGGCATCATGACCCGCGGCCTCGGCCTGCTCGGCCTGGTGCTGGAGGTACTGACCAGCGCCGCCGGAAGCGGAGCGGGGACCGGCCCGGACCCGGAGCTGGCGGCTCCGGCCGTGGTCGTGCCGGCCGACGGCTTGTCGTTCGTCAGCCCGGAAACGGCTGAGGCGGTGCGGGCGGTTGCCAGCGGCATCGCCGCCGCGTCCGGGCGCGAGCCCGAGGAGGACGATCTTGGTGCTTACTTCAACAACGAGGTTGCCGACCTGTTCGCGCGTATCCAGGCCCGGCAGGCCTGGGCCGCTCACGGCCAGTGGCTCGCGGAGAATATCGGCGCCCTGGCGCCGGACGTGGCCGGCCGGGCCCGGCGGGGTGAGGAACTCAGCGCCGCTCCGCTGCATCAGCAGCAGGATGACCAGCGGGCCTGGCATGCCTACACCGCCGCCCTGAGCGAGCGCCTGCCGCCCGGCACGGTCGCCGTCCTGCCGGTGCTGCCTGACCTGGCGCCGCTGCGCACCGCCACGGACGCCGACGTGCGGGCCTTCAGGGCCGGCGTGTTCCGGTTCACGACGCCGGCCAGCCTCAGCGGCCGGCCGGAGCTGGTGATCCCGGTTCGGCATCTCCCGAGCGGCAAGCAGGTCGGAGTCGGCATCCTCGGGCCCCGTGGCAGCGATGCCCAGCTCATCCGGCTGGCGAGCGCCGTCAGCTGACAGGAGGCCGGGCTGGCTGATCCGGCCGAGGACGCCGCGAGCCGGACTGTGGTCAGCGGGCTCGCTCCGGCCCACCGGGGTCAGGCGGACCAGTGTCACACGCCGGTCCGAGGGATGCGGCTGCCGGTCGACCAGCCCGCGGGCCTGGAGGCCGTCGATCATGTCGGTCACCGTGCGCGGGGAGTTGTGAAGGATCTCACTAATCTCGCGCATCGACCGATCGGAATTTTCCAGCGCTCGCATCAGCTTGTAGCTGGGGAACGAGATACCGCACTCGCGCAGCCGCGCGTCAGCGGCGTAGCGGACCCGGTGGGCGGCATAGACGAGCGCATCGACCACGTCGTTGCCAGTGGACGGGGGCGGCGAGCCGGCCGGGACGCTAGCAACGAAGCTAAGGAACATCAGCAGTGCAAGCACGCATGAGCCAGAAGGTCGCGGTGAGCGTCGTCTTCGTCGCCGCGATGTTCATGTCGATCATGGACGTGACGATCGTGAACGTTGCCCTGCCGACGATCGGCCGGGACTTCGGGGTCAGTCCGCTGGCGGTCGACAGCATCTCGATCTCGTTCCTGGTCAGCCTCGCCGTGTTCATCCCGGCGTCCGGCTGGCTCGGCGACAAGTTCGGCGGCAAGCGCGTGCTGTTGTCCGCGATCGTGATCTTCACGGTGGCGTCAGCGCTTTGCGGCATCGCCAGCAGCCTCGGCGAGCTGGTGCTCTTCCGCGTCCTGCAGGGTGTCGGCGGCGGCATGCTGGCGCCGGTCGGCATGGCGATGCTGTTCCGCGTGTTCCCGCCGCAGGAGCGCATCCGCGCGTCGGCCATCCTCACCGTTCCGACCACGCTGGCTCCCGCGCTCGGCCCGGTCCTTGGCGGCCTGCTGGTCACCGACCTGTCCTGGCGGTGGGTCTTCTACGTGAACGTGCCGATCGGCGCCGTGGCGCTGATCTTCGGGCTGCTGTTCCTGCGCCAGCCCGGCCAGGCTCACCCCGGCCGCTTCGACCTGCCCGGCTTCCTGCTGTCCGGCATCGGACTCGGCCTGACGATGTACGGGGTGTCGGAAGGGCCGGTGAAGGGCTGGCACTCGACCGATGTCCTGACCACGATCGCGGTCGGGCTCGTGCTGCTGGCCGCCATGGTCGTGGTCGAGCTGCGCACCGCTGAGCCGATGGTGGACCTGCGGCTGCTGGGCAACCGGCTGTTCCGGTCCAGCAACGGCGTCATGGTGCTGGCCTCGATCGCATTCCTGGGCACCCTGTATGCCATCTCGCTGTACTACCAGGACGGCCGTGGCCTGAGCGCGCTCCAGTCTGGCCTCAGCACCTTCCCGGAGGCGTTCGGCGTCATGGCCGGCGCGCAACTCGCCAGCCGCTTCCTCTACCCGAGGCTCGGCCCGCGCCGGCACGTCACGATCGGCCTGGTGGGCACGGCCGCCTCGATCGGATTCCTGGCCCTGCTCGGGCCCGAGACCAGCCTGTGGTGGGCGCGGCTGCTGATGTTCACCCTCGGCCTGTCGATGGGGCAGATCTTCGTGCCGCTGCAGGCGGCGGCCTTCGCCACCATCACGCCGGCCTCGACCGGACGGGCTTCGACCATGTTCAACACCGTCCGGCAGCTGGGCGGTGCTGTCGGCGTCGCGATCCTCACGACGTCGATCGTGCTGGTCGGCCCGGTCCACGTGGTAGCCGGGCACGCGGTCGCCAACCTCACTGCTTACCGGATCGCGTTCCTGGTCGCAGCGGTGTTCTGCCTGCTGGCCATCCCGTGCGCGCTGTCGATCCGCGACTCCGACGCGGCCGCGACGATCGTCCGCAGGGAAAGCCGCCACGAGGCGGCCGGCGCTGGCCGGGAGCCCGCGCCGAGCCTGGCGGAGTAGCGGGCCGCGGTCACAGCTCCGGTCGCCGGGCCGGGTCGTCGAACCAGGGGAAACGCGCTTCGTGCGCGGCTGCGACCCGGAAGGCCGTCACGTCGTCATAGGTCTTGCCGACCACTGACAAGCCGGTCGGAACGCCGTCGCGCGAGCGCCCCGAGGGCACGCTCAGCACCGGGCACCTGCTGGCAATGTTGAACGGCAGCGTCATCATGACGTCCAGCCAGTCACCGCAGGGCTGGCCGTTGACCGTCAGCGCGTCATCGACGTCGTACTCGGCGGGCAGAGCCGGCACCGCGAAGGTCGGGCAGATCAGCGCGTCGTACTCCGCCAGCAGTTTCCCCAGCGGCGCGTAAATGCGGCCCTCGAGTTCCAGGCCGCTCACCAGGTCGTCCTTGGAGATCTCGGCCGCCTCGGCGACGAAGCGCCGCGCGTAGGAGGTGAGGTCGTCGCCGTGCTGCTCGTAGATCTCCCGCATCGAGGGGCCGAAGATAGCGCCGAAATGGATGCGCGCGGCCCGTTTGATCTCCTCCAGCTGCCAGGGCAGGCTGACTTCCTCCACCAGGGCGCCCGCCTCGCGCAGGCGAGCGGCGGCCGCCCGGGTGTTCGCGGCTACCTCCTCGTCCACCCGGTAGCAGCCGAGGTCGGCGCTGAGCGCGATCCGCATGCCGCTGACCGGGCCGAGGTCGGCCGGGATCTCGAGCTTGGGCCGCAGCGACGCGACGTCACTCGGATCCGGCCCGGCGATAACGTTCTCCAGGAGCGCGCAGTCGGCCACGGTCCGGGCTAGCGGTCCCTCGTGGCAGTAGTGATCGAGGTTGAAGACCTCCACCTCCGGCACCCGCCCGTACGGCGGCTTGAACCCGACGACCCCGCAGAACGACGCCGGGATCCGGATCGATCCGCCGATGTCCGAGCCGGTCGCCAGCGTCGTCGTCCCCGCCGCCAGCGAGGCCCCCGAGCCGCCGCTCGAGCCGCCGGGAGAGAAGGCGGTGTGCCAGGGATTGCGGGTCACGCCCCACAGCTTCGTCCAGGTGACCGGCGCGCAGGAGAATTCGGGCGTGGTCGTCCGGGCGTGCACGATGCCGCCGGCGTCAATGATGCGCTGCACGAAAACCGCGGTCTGCCCGGCAACAACGTCACGCAGCGGCAGTGAGCCGAGGGTGTTGAGCTGCCCGGCAATCGGGGCCTCTTCCTTGACTGCTACCAGCAGCCCCTCCAGCGGCCGGGGCTCGTCGCCGCGGCCGGCGTACCTGGCCTCAGCCGCGCGCGCCTGCTCGAGCGCTTGCTCGTAGTACGTGGCGGCGAACGCATTGATCGCGGGCTCCGCTGTTTCGGCGCGAGCGATCACAGCCTGAGCCAGCTCGACCGGGGATAGCTCGCGGGCCCGGAACAACGCCAGCGCCCTAGCCGCCGGGAGATAGCACAGGTCAGTCATGTGGGTCGCCTTTCTTCCTCGGCCGGCATCAGCTGGCGCCGGCTCGGTTTCCAGCCCGGCCGGGGCACGCTGGCGCGCAGCCGCTGGGTGTAGGGATGCCGGGGGTCGTCGAGGACCTGCGCCGTCAGGCCGCGCTCCACGAGCTGGCCGCGGTACATGACGATCGTGTCGTCGGTGAGCTGCCGCACCACCGCGAGATCGTGGCTGATCAGGATGTAGGTGACCGAGGTCTCGTCGCGGATGTCGGCCAGCAGGTTCAGCACCTGCGCCTGGATGGAGACGTCGAGAGCCGCGACGGACTCGTCCAGGATCAGGACCCGCGGCTCGGCCGCCAGCGCGCGGGCGATAGCGACCCGCTGGCGCTGACCTCCCGACAGCGCCCGAGGCAGCGCCCTGGCCTGCCGGGCGTCGAGCCCGACGAGGTCTGTCAGCTCCCCGGTCCTGGCCCGCCGCTGGTCGGCGGGCCAGCCGTGATGCAGCCTGAGCACTTCATCGATGGCGCGCTCGGCCGTCTGGCGCGGATCGAGGCTCGTGTAGGGGTCCTGGAACACGATCTGGACTTCGCCGCCGCGGCGCCGGCGTTCGCGTGCCGACCGGGCCGGCCGGGACCGGTCACTGCCGCGGACAGCGATCGTCCCGCTAGTGGGCCGCTCAAGCCCGACGATCATCCGCGCGATCGTGGTCTTCCCTGAGCCTGACTCGCCGACAATTGCCAGCGACCGGCCGGGCGCGATCGCGAACGAGACGTCGTCGACGGCGACCAGGCTGCCAAACTCCTTGCGCAACGCGGTGACCGCCAGCACGGGCGGCGTGCCAGTGCCGTTCACCGGGCTGAGGCGTGCTCCCTGGTCAGGCACGGGCCGCCGCCAGCTGGCCGCGCAGGTCGGCGACCCGGACGCAGCGCGACAGGCCGCCGTCCAGCTCGGCCAGCGGCGGGACCGCTTCCGTGCAGGCCGGCTGCGCGTGCGGGCAGCGCGGCGCGAACGCGCATTCGTCCGCAGGCGCCTCGAAAGCCGACAGCGGACGGCCGGGGATCGCCAGCAGCCGCCGGGACTTCTGCTCGATCTCCGGCCGGGCCGCGGCGAGGGCGGCCGTGTACGGATGCAGCGGGTCGCTGTGCAGCAGTTCTGACCGGCGCACCTCGACGACCTGTCCGGCGTACATCACGATGGTCCGGTCACAGATCGCCGCGGCCAGCTCCAGGTCGTGGGTGATGAACAGCATCGCCAGGCCGCGATCGCGGCGCAGCTCGTCGAGGATCGCCATCACCTCCGCCTGGGTGGTGACGTCCAGCGCGGTCGTCGGCTCATCGGCGAGCAGCAAGGCAGGCTTGGTCAGCAGCGCGGCGGCGATCATCACCCGCTGGAGCATGCCGCCGGACAGCTCGTGCGGGTACTGCCGCAGGCACCGTTTCCCGTTCTCAATGCCGACCTGCCCGAGCATGTCCGCGGCCTGCAGCCGGGCCTCAGCGACGCCGGCGCCGAGGTTGGTCCGCAGCGCCTCGGTCATGAAGTCGCCGATCCGGCGGACCGGATTCACGTGTGCCCGCGGATCCTGGAAGATCATCGCGACCCGGTTCCTGTATGCGCGGAGCTGGCCGCCAGACAGCGCGGCTACGTCAGCTCCCTCGAACCGGATCTGGCCCCGTGCGTCGGCGCCGCGCGGCAGCAGCCGGTCGATGGCGCGGGCGGTCATCGACTTGCCGGAACCGGACTCGCCGACCAGGCCCACCGCCTCGCCGGCACGGATCTGCAGGGATACCTCCCGCAGCACCGCCCGCTGCTGTCCTTCCACTGGCAACAGCACGGTCAGGTCGCTGACTGACAGCAACGGCTCCTGGCTCGCCCGGCCCGCGGCGGCCGTGCCGGTGGCGGTCACCGGCGCGCCGCCTGAGCTCGCTCGAAGAGGCGCTCGCCCAGCACGTTGAACGCGATGACAACGCCGACGATGCACAGGCCCGCCGCGAGCGACGGCAGCGGATAGCCCTGCAGGATTCCGGGCTGGTTCTCCGAGATCATCACGCCCCAGTTAGGAGCGGGCGGTTGCACGCCGAGCCCGAGGAACGAGATCGCTGCCAGGTCCACCATGGCCCAGCCGAACATGATCGTCGCCTGGGCCACGATGAGCGGCAGCATGTTCGGGACGATGTGCCGGAGGCAGATCGAGGTTGCGGATGCGCCTTGTACCTCAAGTGCGGCTACGTAGGGCTGGCCGCGCTCCCGCAGGGCCGCCCCGCGCAGCACCCGGGCGACATACGGCATGTACGCGATGGCGAGCGCGACCGCGGCCGCGGTCAGGCCGGCCCCGAAGACCGCGGCCGCGAGCACCGCGAGCAGGATGCCGGGGAACGCGAAGAGGATGTCAAGCCCGGAGGAGATGATCGTGTCGGCCGGGCCCTGCCGCCAGGCGGCGATGACCGCGATGACCGTCCCGAGTACCATCGCCCCGGCGACGACGGCCAGCGGCCCGATCATCGAGGACTGCGCGCCCGCGAGCAGCCGGGACAGCACGTCCCGGCCCTCGAAGTCATAACCGAGCAGATGGCCGCCGGACGGCCCGATGTAGGCGAGGCCCAGGTTCGGCAGATCCGGGTTGTAGGGGGCGACGAGCGGGCCGATGACTGCCAGCACGGTGGCAACGGCGATGACCGCAGCAGACGCCATCCCGGCGATGCCGGTCGAGCGCAGCAGCCCGGCCGCTCCGCGGGCGGCCGGCCGTGCCGGGCGCGCCGGTATCCCGATCGCCGCGCTCACGGTGTCCTCCTCCCGGTGTCCTGCTCACGGGGCGCCGTCACTGGGCCCTGCTTCCGAGTGCCACTCGCGGATCAAGCGCCGCGTACAGCACGTCGACGAGGGCATTGATGAGGACGAACGAGGCGACCAGCACCAGCGAGATGCCCTGCACGACCGCCAGGTCCTTGGACTCGGCGGCCTGCACCAGGTAGGCGCCCAGGCCATTCAGGCTGAACGCCGTCTCGACCACCGCCGCCACGGCGATCAGCGATGCGATCGTGATGCCGGACACGGTCGCGATCGGGATCGCGGCATTGCGCAGGATGTGACGCCGGATCAGCTGCCGGCCGGGGATACCGCGGCTGATCGCTGTCTGCACATGCTCGCGATCGGCTTCCTCGCGCACCGCTGCCCGTGTCACCCGGGCGACGATCGCGAGTGAGGAGATGGCGAGCGCGACGGCAGGCAGGGTGAAGTGCTGCACGTTGGACCAGAAGCTGGTGCCGTTGCCGAGCGCCGGGAACCATCCGAGTTTCACCGAGAACAGCAGGATCAGCACGATGGCGGCGACGAATGACGGGACCGCCGCGGAGACCGCCGTCGACACCAGCACGCTGGTGTCGGCCAGGCCGGGCCGCAAGGCGGCGAGCACTCCGCTGCCAATCCCGACCACCAGGATGATCAGCGCGGCGTACAGGACCAGCCCGCCGGTTGTCCACATGCGGGCGGCGATCACCGACGAGACGTTCTGCTGGAGGGTGATCGAGATGCCGAAGTTGCCGTGCAGGGCATTCTCCAGCCAGTACCAGTACTGCGCGAGGAACGGCTCGTTCAGGTGGTAGCGCAGCTCGAGCACGTGCAGGCTGGCGGGCGGCAGCGCCCGGCCGCCTGACAGCGCGGTGATGGGGTTGCCCGGAGCCAGGTACAGCGCGCCGAAGATCACGAAGCTCGCGATCAGCAGGCTGGCCACCAGCATGGCCAGCCTGCGCACCAGGAATCGCCAGCGCACGGGCTAGCCCTTCGCGCCCAGGCTGTCAGCCCACGGCGCGAACATGTAGGAGAACGAGGCGGTTGCCCCGGTCAGGTTGCTGGAGAGCATCAGGACGTTCGTCGGCTGCACGTCCGGGATCCAGGGCAGCAGCTGCGCCGCCAGTTCCTCGGCCTTGGCGACCAGCGCGGCCCGCTGAGCCGCACTGGCCGTGCTGCGGGCCTGCCCGAGCAGCGAGGTCAGCTGCGGGTTGCTGAAGTTGTCGTAGTTCTGGTCCCCGCCGGGCAGCGCGAGCGTCGCCAGCAGGGCGGCAGGGTCGGCATAGTCGCCGTAGTTCACGGTGAGGAAGCCGTCGATGCCCTTGCGCGCCTCCGCACTGGTGAAGAAGTTGATGTAGTCGGCGGCCGACACCGACTTGAGCACGACCTTCAGCCCGATCGCCTCGGCGGCCTGCTGGTAAGCGCCGGTCTCGGCCGAGATGCTGGCCAGCTCGCTTGAGGTACCGATGGTGATGGTCTGGCCGGTGACTCCGGCCTGCTTGATCAGCGCCCGGGCCCGGCCAAGGTTCTGGCTGAGCGGCGGCGAGCTGTTGTAGGCGGCGTCGAAGACTGACGTGCCGTAGCCGAAGGTGCCGGGATTCGCCAGCCAGCGTGGCATCAGCGCGGCTCCGTCGTAGACGTTGCTGATGATCGCCTGCCGGTCCAGCGCGAGCGACAGGGCCTGCCGCACCTTGACGTTCGCCAGCGGTCCGCTCGTCGCCGACACGATGAACGCGTCGGTCGACTCACCGGGCCCCTGGTACACCTTGACGCTGCTGCTGTGCTCGAGCTCGCTGAGGTTCGACAGCCCGAAGTAATACGACCCCTGGATCGCGCCGGTCAGCATGCCGGACGTGAACGAGGCAGCGTTCGGCACGCCCTTGATGGTGATCTGCTTCGCCAGGGGCCGGACCGCGGAGTTCCAGTAATCTCCGCTGGCCGTCGCGGTCACGCCGCCGCCTGCCGTCCACGACGTGAACTTGTACGGGCCGGTGCACATGATCCCGCCGGATGGCGTGCCGTAGGTCTTGCCGGCCTTCTGGGCGTAGCTCTTGGAGATGATGATGCCGGGCATCGAGGACAGCTCGCCCTCGAGCCAGTAGTCGGGCTGCTTCAGCGTGATCGTGACCTGGCTGGCGCCGGTAGCGGCGATGGACTTCACCCGGTCGAAGACCTGACCGTAGAAGCCGCCGAAGGCGGGGTTCATCTGCCGGTCCAGGCTGTATACGACATCCGCGGCCGTGACCGCGGCGCCGTTCCAGAACTTCACGCCGGGGCGGAGCGTGAAGACCATCGTGGTCGGTGACGGCGTGGCGACGGTGGCCAGCCCTGGTCCGATGGATCCGTTCGGCGCCTGCAGTAGCAGGGACTCGCACATCAGCGAGATGGCGGTGTTCTCGGGGTAGTCGAAGGCGAAGATCGGATCAAGCGAATTCACCGGCCGGTATACGGCCCAGGTAACCGAGGGCACCGGTTTGGAGCCGGCCGGGATGGACGTCACCAGGCCTTTCGTCGGAGACACCTGACCCGAGCTTCCGGTGCTGCCGGTACCGGCCGATCGCCCGCAGGCTGCGGCGAGGAGCGCGCACGCTGCCAGTGCGGCCGCGGCCGCCGATGTCTGCCATCTCGGGCTCATCTGTCCTCCCAGAACGTGTGCTCTGTCCGGCGCGAGCCGGTCTGGTTGCCGCCGGTCAGGCGCGCGGTGCTCGCGGCCAGGCCAGCTCGCCTCTGATCCACGTCTGGGTGACCGAGGCCTGGCCGATATCGGTGCTGGTGATGTTGCGGAGGTCGGCGTCGACGACCGCGAAATCGGCGTCCAGGCCAGCGCGAACCGCGCCCGTCACCGAGTCGAGCCCGTTGATCCGGGCGCTGCCCGAGGTGTAGGCGGCCAGGATCGCGGTCAGGCTGAGCCGCTCTCCGGGCAGGAACGGGCCGGCATCGCCGCCGCCGTCGCCGGCCGCGCGATCCGGTTCACGGCGACGTGCGCCCCCCACAGCGGGTTCGGGCTGCTGACCGGCCAGTCGCTGCCCGCGCACAGGGCGGCGCCCGCATCCTGCAGCGAGCGGAACGGGTACTGCCAGCCCGCGCGGCGGTCGCCGAGGAACGGGATGGTCAGCTCGTCCATCTGCGGCTCGTGGGCGGCCCACAGCGGCTGGATGTTGGCGGTGGCGGACACCTGCGCGAACCGCGGGATGTCGGCCGGATGCACCACTTGCAGGTGGGCCAGATGATGCCGGTGCCCGCTGTCGCCGTTGGCCTGGCGGGCCGTCTCGACGGCATCGAGCGCGTTGCGGACGGCGCGGTCGCCGAGCGCGTGAAAGTGCACCTGGAAACCGGCCCGGTCCAGGGCGGTCACGAAGCGCGGCAGCTCACCGGGATCGATGAAGTCGAGCCCGCTGACGCTTGTGGCGCAGCCGCAGCGGTCGAGGTACGGCTCGAGCATCGCGGCGGTGTGGTTCTCCGCGACGCCGTCGAGCATCATCTTCACGCTGGTCGCGCGGAACCTGGCGGCGAGGGCTTCGCTGCGCTTGCCGATGAGCTCGTCCAGCTGCTCCAGGCCGCGGTGCCGGTCCCACCACAGGGCGCCGACCACGGTGGCCAGCAGCGTGCCGTCCCGCGCGGCGCGCAGGTAGGCCGGGATCGGATCGCCGTGCCCCTGCATGCGGCCGACGATCGCGTCCTGCCAGCCGGTGATGCCGAGCGACAGCAGGTACGCCTGCGCGGCCCGCAGCGCCTCATACCGGTCGTCCTCGGTCGCGGCCGGGATCAGCCGGGAGACGAGCCCGGCCGCGCCCTCCTGCAGCATGCCGGCCGGGTTGCCGCTGGCGTCGCGCTCGATGCGCCCGTCCGCCGGGTCGGGTGTCGATGCGTCGATTCCGGCCAGGATCAGCGCCCGGCTATTGACCCACGCGCCGTGACCATCCCGGTTGGGCAGGAAGACCGGACGATCGGGAACGAGGCTGTCCAGCGGCCCGGCCGTCGGAACCCCGCCGGGGAAGGCCTCCATCGACCAGCCGCCGCCGGTGATCCAGCTCTCGCCGGGATGGCTGCGGGCGTACCCGGCGATGATGTCCAGGTACTCGGGCAGTGACCGCGCGGCAGTCAGGTCGCAGCGGCGCAGCTGCTCTCCGGCCGCGACCGGATGCGCGTGCGCGTCGATGAAGCCTGGTAGCAGCGTGCCGCCGGCCAGGTCGACGACGGTGGCCCGGCCCGCCGCGGCCGCCGCGTCCACGGCGGTGATCTGCCCGCCGCGCACCCGCACGGCTGTGCCCTCCGGCAGGAAGCGGTAGCCGTCGAAGACGGTTCCGTTGCCGAAGAGCAGTTCGCTGTCGGCTGGCACCGGGGTCTCCCTTCTGTGCCGGGTTGCCCGGTACTCAAGCAGTTGACAAAGATATTGTCAATGCCTTTGACTGACGCCGCCGCTGATAAGCTTCCGCCAATCCCGGGGAGGCCGCGCCCACTGCGGCGGAAGGAGGCCGCAGTGACCGCTGCGCCACCGCGCGCGCAGCCGCGGGAGCCCCGGCGAGGCCTCCGGCGCGGGAGCCTGAGCAAGGAGATCATCGTCGCCGAGAGCCTGCGGCTGCTCGACGAAGGCGGCATCGACGGGTTCAGCCTGCCCAAGCTCGGCCGGGCGCTCGGCGCCGACCAGACTGCCGTGTACCGCCACTTCGCCAGCAAGGACGACATCGTTCTCGCGATCGCCGACCGGCTGATCGAGGAGGCGATGGACGGGCTCGAGCCGCAGCCCTGCTGGGTCGACACGCTGATCGAGATGAGCAGGCGGATGCGGCTCACCTATCTGGCCCATCCGGCAGCGGCCTCGATGTCCGCCTACCGGACAACGCAGGGCCCGGCCGAGCTGCGTGCGGTCGACATCCTGATCGGCGCCATTCTCAAGGCCGGCTTCGAGGGAGCGCAGGCAGCGCTGATGTACCGGGCCATCGGGGACTTCTCCCTGTCCTGGTCTGGCAGCGAAGCCGCATTCCTTGCTCTCGACCAGCGCGCCCAGCAGACTGACAGGGCCGCCTGGACCCGGGCCTACCTGTCGGTCGGCCGCGAGCAGTACCCCGGCATCTGGCAGGTGCGGGCCGAGCTGCCGGAGGTCGCCGACGACGCCATTTTCGAGGCGATCCTGGCCGTCGTGATGGCCGGGATCCGCCAGCTGGCGCCGCGCAACTGCAGCTGCCACGCGCCTTCCGCCGGCTGACCCGCGGCAGCCGGCTACGCCTACTGGTAAGCGGCTGCCTGGATCCGGTACAGCTCGGCGTAGCGGCCGCCGCGGGCCATCAGCTCGTCGTGCGTGCCGGATTCTGCCATCCGGGCGCCGTCGAGCACGACGATGACATCGGCCATGCGGACGGTGCTGAACCGGTGCGAGACCAGGATGGTGATGCTGCCGCGCCGGCGGCGCTCACGGGCCCGGCTGGCATAGCGCTCGAACAGCTGATGCTCAGTCTCCGCGTCCAGCGCTGCCGTCGGCTCGTCGAGCGCGGCGACGAGCGGCTCGTCCCGCATGAAGCCCCGCGCCAGAGCGAGCTTCTGCCACTGGCCGTAGGAGACATCGACGCCGCCGGGCCAGGTCGGGCCGAGCTGAGTGCGCAGGCCGTCCGGCAGGCTGCGCACGACATCGGCGGCTCCGGCCCGGTCGATCGCGGTCGTCAGCGCCGGCTCGCTGTCGACGCGAGGCACGTCACCGAGACCCACCGTCTGCCCGGCCCGGAACTCGAACCGGAAGAAGTCCTGGAACGCGCCCGCCATCCGCTCCCGCCACTGACCGGGCTCGATCCGGGCCAGGTCCGTGCCGTCGATCAGGATGCGTCCGCAGGTCGGGTGATAGAGCTTGGCGAGGAGCTTGACCAGCGTCGTCTTGCCGGCTCCGTTCTCGCCCACGACCGCCACGACGCTGCCCTTCGGCAGGAACAGGCTGACGTCCGCGAGTGCGGGCCTGCTCGTTCCCGGATAGAAAAACGTGACGTGCTCGAACCGGATGCCGCCGGTCAGCTCAGCGGGGGCCGGCTGGTCAGCCTCGGCCGCCGCGGCCGCAGCGTAATCCTCGAGCCACGCGAGCCGCTGCGATCCGTTCATCCAGACGCCGCGCAGGAAACCGATCTCGCCGACCGTCGCGCCCACGTAGGAGGACAGCCGCGCGCCCGCGGTGAGCACCAGGATTGCCGACGCCGCGGAGGCCTGCGGGCCGGTGGCCGATATCGCGATCGCGCCGACATAGGCTGCGGCGAACACGGCCCAGCCCAGCGCGTACCAGACCGAGGACCGGGTCCGGGCCGCGGCGACCGGGCCGTACCACTGCTCCCAGGCGCTCCGGCGGCGGGCGCCGAGGTCCGGGCCGATGCCGAGCAGGCGCAGTTCCTTGCCGGGCGAGGCTGTCGTCGTCACCGTGAACAAGTGCCGGGCCAGCCGGTCGGACTGGGCGCCGCGTTCCTGGGCCGTGCGCTCGACGACTGGCCGCCACGAGGTCGCGGCCACCGTCGGCAGCGCGAACACGACCAGCAGCACCAGGATCGGGTTGACGGTCGCCAGGAGGGCCACGGTGATGGCCAGGCGCAGGATCCAGCCTGCGGTGGCGAATACCGACATGTACATATGGTCGAGCGTGAAGATCTGCTCCCGCAGGACCGACAGCCGGTCCAGGTACTCCGGCCGTTCCTGGTGCGCGATCGTCGAGATACCGGCCTGGAGCCTGGCCACGTGCGATTCGAGCGCGATCGTTACCTTGTCGCGGAAGCGGCGCTGGACGCGGGTCGAGATCGTCATGATCAGCCAGGTGGCGACCGCCGACACCGCGAGTGCGACGAGCGCGAACCGGAGCAGACCGGTTTTGTGGTCAAGCAGGCCCTCGCCGAGTAGCTTGAACCAGACCGCCAGCAGCGCGTCCGGCACGGCCGCGACCAGGGCGAGCACAAACGAGACTCCCATGAGCGCGGGCTCGTAGCGGTAGCCGAGGCGGCACAGGCGCCACATCGAGGACAGCGCCGGCGGCATCGCGCCGGGGGACTCGTCAGGTGAGGACATCGAAGACCACCTCCTCCTCGCCTTCCTCGGGCGTGCCCTGAGCGAACCGCCGCGCCTGCAGCGAGAACATCGTCCAGTAGCGGCCCTGCCGGGCCATCAGCTCGTCGTGGCTGCCCAGTTCGGCGACGGCGCCGTCCTCGATGACCGCGATCCGGTCGGCGTGCCGCACGGTCGAGAACCGGTGCGAGATGAGGATCGTCGTGCAGGACCGGGTCGCGGCCAGGACCCGCTCGAAGATCTCCGCCTCGCCCCGGACGTCCAGCTGGGCCGTGGGCTCGTCGAGCAGGACCAGGCCCGCGCCGAGCCGGACCGCCGCCATGGCGCGGGCCAGCGCCACGCGCTGCCACTGGCCGCCGGACAGGTCGGTGCCGCCGGTGTAGCCCTTGGCCAGCACCGTGCCGAGGCCCGCCAGCCCGCCCGCGCCCGCGGCCTCCAGGGCGGCCAGGACGACATCGTCGCTCGCGCCGGGGTCGCCGTCGGACCCGCCCGCCGTAGTCGGCGCGATGCCGGCGGCCTGGCGCGGGATCACGTTCTCCCGCAGCGACAGCTCGAACCGGACGAAGTCCTGGAACACGGCCGTCACCCGCCGCCGCCACGAGTCCAGGTCGAGCTCGCGCAGGTCGGTACCGTCGACATCGATGGTCCCGGACTGCGGGTCGTAGAGCCGGCACAGCAGTTTGGCCAGCGTGGTCTTCCCGGCGCCGTTCACTCCGACGATCGCCAGCGAGCTGCCTGCCGGGATGTCGAGGGTGAGGCCGCTGAGCACGGGCCGGTCCGGTGCGGCCGGGTAAGCGAAGCGCACGTCACTGAAGCGGATCCGGTGAGCGGGCATCCCGGCGGCGGGGAGCGTGCCCGACGCGACCGTGCCCGCCCTGGCCGTTGCCGTCGTCAGCCTGCCGACGGCGGCGACCGGGGCGGCAGCGCCGTCGAGGGCCCAGTTAAGGCCGCCGAAGGCAATCATCGACGTGCCGACGGCCGCCTGCGCGAACACGATGAGCGGGCCGAGGCCGATCCGGTGATCGAGGGCGGCGGCGCCGAGCGCCCAGAACACGCCGACGTTAGCGGCCAGGACGATCAGCGTGCTGCCGATGACCGATCGCTCCCGCATCCGGGTGGCCTGGTACTGCAGCTGGTGCAGGTGCCGCCGGCTGAGGATGAAGCGATCAAGCACCCAGTCCGGCAGGCCGAAGATCCGCAGTTCCTTCGCGGCGGGCGGGTCGACGGCCAGCCGGTAGGCGTAGTCGGCGTCTCGCTGCGCCTGGCGCACCTCGTCGGTGTTGCGGTCTCGCCAGACCGCGCTTTCCCTGAGCAGCCAGTGCGTCGACAGCCAGGCGGCGGCCAGCACTGGCGGCGCCCAGAAGACGAAGCCGAACAGCACGGCGGCCTGGGCGAACCCGGCCAGCATGTCGACCAGCCCGGTGGCGATGAAGTCCATCGATACCGATAGCGGCGGCCCGGTCATGCCGCGGTCGAAGTCCCTGGCAACTTGCAGGTCGGCGGCGAGCCCGGGGTCCTCGAGATGGCCGATGCCCGGCGGCGCGATGCAGGCGGCGGTCAGCTCGTCGTACAGCCACGCGGCCGCGCGGTCGCCAAGGTTGGCGCTGACCGCGGTATGCAGCGGGCCCAGAACCTGCAGCAGGATGAACAGGATGCCGACCACGCTGAGCGGGGCGGCCAGCGGCTGATGATGCTCAACGGCCGTGACCAGGACGCCGGTCGCGATGGCGAACGCGGCCGGAAGCAGCCCGCGCAGGGTCAGCAGTGACCACCATCCGGCGGCCAGCGGCCGGTCGGCACGCCAGAGAGCGCCTGCGAGCTGCAGTTCCTGCCGGGCGCGCAGGCGCCGCACTCCCGTTATCCCGGTCAGGCGCGCCAGCATCACGCGCGCCAGTGTCACACGAACGGGTGACATTCCGGTACCCCGCGGACCCGTGCCCTGACTGCGGTCATGCCCCGAGCCTGGCGGTACCGGGCAGGCCGGGGCTTGGAACTATCGGAACGCTAGGGCTTGCGGGCGACCCCGGCCCACATCGGCACCGAGCCGAGCGGCGTCGGCCCGTCGGGCCGCCACAGCGGGGTCTGCGTCACTCCGGGCTCCAGGATCTCCCAGTCGCCGAAGAACGCGGCTACCTCATCGCGGGTCCGGCGCGTCTGGCCGGTCGCGACCGACGCGTTGTAACGGCGGGCAACTTCGGCCACCTTCTCGGTCTGGATGTCGGCCGCCGGGTGGGAAAGCACGAGGTAGCTTCCGGCGGGTACAGCGTCGCGGAGCGTGGCCACGAGCCTGTACGGGTCATCGGCCGGCGGGATGTGATGCAGGACCGCCACGAGCATGATCACTGTCGGCAGCCCGAGGTCGAGCGTCTGCGCGGCCGCGGCCAGGATCCGCTCCGGGTCCCGCAGGTCCGCTTCCAGGTACGCGGTCGCGCCATCCGGCGTGCTGGTCAGCAGCGCGCGGGCGTGCGCTAGCACGATCGGGTCGTTGTCGACGTAGACGACGCGAGTCTCGGGCGCCACGGACTGGGCGACCTCGTGCGTGTTGCTCGCCGACGGCAGGCCGGTGCCGATGTCGAGGAACTGGCGGACGCCGCCCTGGCCGGCCAGGTAGCGCACGGCGCGGCCGAGGAACGCGCGGTTGGCCTGCACCTCGGCCCGGATCTCCGGGCGGATCTCAATGACCTGCTCGCCCGCGGCCCGGTCGGCAGCGAAGTTGTCCTTGCCGCCGAGCCAGTAGTCGTAGACGCGGGCCGAGTGGGCCACCGAGGTGTCGAACGCGGGCGCTTCGCCCGCCGAGTCCGCCTCCGAGGACACGCTGCCGGTCATGATCCTGCCTTTCCGAACGGGGCTCGGCCGCCATTCCTGGCGTTCGACGAGAGCCTATCCCGCCGAACTCTCTGCGGATGTTTAGGCCTCTAGTTTCCGCTCTGCCCGATTATGGTCGGCCGGTGAAATGCGGGCCAGGGCCGACGTGCTCCGCGCTGACGCTATCGCTTGCTTTCGAGCACTTTCAGTTACTTCTCTCAAGCCGCGGTGACTCTCAGAACACACGAGTTCACGAAATGCTGATCTCGTTACGTGATTTTCCTCCTAAAGGCCACGGCTCGGCGTACGGTTGCAATCGCGAAATTGCATATGAGGAGCGGACGCACATGCCAAAGAGTGGATTAGTCGGCCTCAGGGCCCGCCGGCGGGCGCACAGCGCCTGGCGCAAGACAGCTCAGCTCGGTGCCGCAGGCGCGGCCGCCCTTGCTCTCATCGCGGGCACGTCCGCGGTCGGTTCGCCAGCGGCACAGGCGAGCGCGACCGAGACCGTGATCGTCAGTTCGACCGGGCTGCTGAGCCCGGTCAATGCGGTGCTCGGCCAGCTCGGCTCGGTAGTGACGCAGTTCCATCTGATCGATGGCGTGGTGGCGACGATCCCGACGGCCGCGCAGGCGGTCCTGTCGGCCTTGCCGGGCATCACGGTGACCCCGGACGTCTCGGTGGCCGTGCAGTCGGTCAACCCCGACTCGACTGGCCCGCATACCCCCTCGGATGCGTTCATCCAGCAGACTGGCGCTGACCAGCTCGCCGCCGCCGGCGACACCGGGCAGGGCGTCACCGTGGCCGTGCTGGACACCGGGATCGACAACCTCCCCGACTTCGGGAACCGGCTGATCGGCGGCGTCGACCTCAGCGGCGAAGGCAACGCGCTCCAGGATGGCTACGGCCACGGAACCTTCGTGGCCGGGCTGATCGCCGGCGACGGCGCGTCTTCGAACGGGCAGTACTCAGGCGAGGCGCCCGGCGCCAACCTGGTCTCGATCAAGGTGGCCAACGCCAGCGGGTACACCGATCTCGGGACGCTGATCTCCGGCCTGCAGTGGGCCGTCGACAACGAGAACGCCTACAACATCAAGGTCCTCAACATCTCGCTCGGGTTCAAGCCGTTCGAGTCCACCTTCGTCAACCCGCTGGATCTGGCCGTCAACGCGGCCTGGCACTCGGGCATCACGGTCGTGACCTCCGCGGGCAACGCCGGGCCGTCCGACGGCACGATCCTGTCGCCGGGCGACGACCCGCTGGCGGTCACCGTCGGCGCGCTGGATGACCTGGCCCAGCCGACCGTCTCGAACGACGAGATGAACGACTTCAGCAGCGTCGGGCCGACCTCGCCGGACGGCTGGGCCAAGCCGGACCTGGTCACGTCCGGGCGGTCGGTGGTGAGCCTGGCCGCGCCCGGATCGACCGTCTATAACCAGAATCCGTCGGCCGTCATCGGCTCGGCCAACTTCGTCGGCTCGGGCACGTCGTTCAGCGCCGCCATCGTCAGCGGCGCGGCGGCGCTCATCCTGGCCGACAACCCGGGCCTGACCCCGGACCAGGTCAAGGCGCGCCTGCTCGGCACCACGAACCCGGGGCCGGTCGGAAGCCCGTACGTCGACGGGCACGGCGCGCTGAACGCCGAGGCCGCCGCCACCGCCGGCCCGATGGACTTCAATCAGTCCGGGTATTCGGGCACGCCGACCGGGTTCGGCCAGACGGTGCCGCTAGGCCCGTGGCGCGGCATCAACACCTGGGACGCCGCGCGCTGGTCGGGTACGACCTGGAGCGGGTCGGGAACGGGGTCGGGATCAGGCGGCGGTTCCGGTCTGGTGTCGGCGCTGGTCGGCTCGCTTCTCGGCTCGGGGACAACCGGATCGGCCTGGAACAACGGCGGCTGGAACGGCGACAACTGGGTCGGCAGTGCCTGGAACGGCTGGACCTGGACCGGGTCGGCCTGGAACAACGGCGGCTGGACCGGGAGCGCCTGGAATAGCAGCGGCTGGACCGGGTCGGCCTGGAACAACGGCGGCTGGAGCGGCAGTGCCTGGGACAGTTCCGCCTGGACGGGCCTGGCCTTTGACAGCTCGGCCTGGGACTGAGGAGCTGACCGGCTATGCCGCGCGCAACCCGGCTCATGATTGCCGCCGCGGTCATCGGCGGTGCGCTGACCTTATTCATCGCCGCCTGGCGGCAGCCTGCCCATGAGCACTTCGGCGTCAGCGAGTGGGTTGTCGCCGTCACCATGGGCGTGCTCGTCCTCGGCAGCTGGATCTGGCCGGTCGTGGTGTTCCGCGGCGGCGAGTCCGAGGCGTTCCACCTGGACGAGGGCTTCTTCGTCATCCTCGCCCTGCTGGTGCCGCCGCTGCTCGCCCTCGGGACGCTGGCGACGGCCACGGTGCTCGGGCAGGCAGCCCGCCGCCGCTCGGCGGCCAAGTCGGCGTTCAACTCGGGCCAGATGATCCTGGCGGCAGGCGCAGCGCTGGCCTTCAGCCGCATGATCGATGCCCCGGCCGATCACCTGACCGCGGGGCAGATCGGGGCCGTCCTGGTCGCTGTCGCCGCCTACCTGCTGATCAACTCGTTCCTCGTTTCCGGGATCATGGTCACGATGGGCTCGAGCTGGGCCGACTTCTACACCGACCTGCCGGTCCGGATGTCGCTCACCGGCGCGGGCGCGCTGACCGGCGTGGTCCTGGCGCTGGCGATTCAGGCCCAGCTATGGGCGGTCGCCCTGGTCGTGCCGGGCATGGTGCTGGAGCGGCGGCTGATCGCGGCGCGGTTCTCCGCGCTGCATGACCGGTCCCGGATCGAGGGCCTGTACGAGGTCACGCTCGAGGCCAACCGGGGGCTGCGGCAGCAGGCCGTGCTGGACACCATCCTCGGCTCCGTGCGCAAGCTGCTGCACAGCCCGCACGCGACGCTGACCTCCGGCAATCCGTCGCCCGGTGAGCTCGCGACCAGCATGACCGTCGCCGGCGAGCAGCAGTGGCTGGTGGCCTCCGGCCGGCGCCGGGAGAAGCCGTTCGACGACGCCGACCGCAGCCTGCTGCGGGCACTGGCCGCGGTCGGCTCCGGCGCGCTCAGCAACGCCGAGCTGTACCAGCAGGTCCGGGTCGAGCGGGAGAAGCTCGCCTCGATCACGCTGAACATCGGCGAGGGCGTCTGCGCCATCGACGCTGACGGGAAGCTCACGTTCGTCAACCCGGCGGCGGCCGAGGTGCTCGACCTGCCCGCAGTGAACGTGGTAGCCGGGCACGACGACGGCGAGGGGACGGCGAGGGCACCTGACTACCTGCTCGCTCCGGCGCTGGAAGCGATCAGTACCGGCCGCACGATCCGGGAGGATGACGCCTGGTTCCACGGGCGGAACGGCACCGCCATTCCCGTCGCCTATACCGCGTCCGCGGTGATGAGCGAGGGCCGGCCGTCGGGGGCGGTACTCGCGTTCCGCGACATCACCGAGCGCAAGGCACTCGAGGACGAGCTGCATCATCACGCGTTCTACGACGGCCTGACCGGGCTGGCGAACCGGCGGATGCTGGTGGAGCGCCTCGATCAGGCACTGCAGCGATCGGTGCGGGACCGTAAGACGCACGCGCTGATCTTCGTGGACGTCGACCGGTTCAAGAGCATCAACGACAGCCTCGGGCACGTGACCGGGGATGAGTTTCTCGTCGCCATCGCGCTCCGGCTGAAGGGCGTGGTGCGCGCGCAGGACCTGCTGGCCCGGTTCGGCGGGGACGAGTTCGTCGTGCTGCTCGAAGGCGTCACCGGCGTCGAAGATGCCGTACTCGCCGCCCAGCGCATCTGCGCCGCGGTCGAGCAGCCGATGGTGCTGCCCGACGGGTACGAGATGGTGGCGACCGTGTCGGTGGGGATCGCGCTGACCGAGCCCGGCAAGACCGCCGATGACGTGCTCAGGGATGCGGACGTCGCCATGTACGATGCGAAAACCCGCGGGGGCGGCGGCGTCTACAAGGTGTTCGACCACGTGTCGATGGGCACCCGCTCGTCGGAGCGGCTGCAGATCGAGGCCGACCTGCGCAAGGGCCTGGAGCGGCACGAGCTGGAGGTGCACTACCAGCCGCTGTACTCGCTCGACGGGCAGCAGATCCTCGGGGCCGAGGCGCTAGTGCGGTGGCGGCACCCGGTCAACGGCCTGATCAGTCCCATGAGCTTCATCCCGATCGCCGAGGAGACCGGGCTGATCCTGCCGCTCGGCCGGTACGTCCTGGAGCAAGCCTGCCGCCAGGTGAGCTCGATCCGGGACCGGCTGCACGTCGACCTGCCGATCAGCGTGAACCTGTCGCCCCGCCAGTTCCAGGAGAACGGGCTGCCGGCGCAGGTCGCGGCCGCGCTGGACGCCAGCGGGCTGCCGTCGGAGTCACTGATCTTCGAGATCACCGAGACCATGGTGATGGAGGACCTGTCCGGCGCCCGTGAGGTTATGAAGAAGCTGAACCGGCTCGGCGTCCGGCTCGCGATCGACGATTTCGGCACCGGTCATTCGTCGCTGGCCTATCTCAAGCAGTTCCCGGTGCACGAGGTCAAGGTGGACCGGGTCTTCGTGCAGGGGATCGCGCACGATCCGGTGGACTCGGCCATCGTCGGCGCGGTCATCGACCTGGCCCGGGCGATGGGGATCTCCGCGGTCGCGGAGGGGGTGGAGACGCTGGCGCAGGTTTCCGGGCTGCAGGACCTTGGCTGCCAGATTGCGCAGGGCTTCTACTTCTCCCAGCCCCTCGGTGCTGACGACTTCGACGCACTGCTCACGCAGCATTTCGGTGTCACCGGGCCTGAGCTGCCGCCGGCGGTGCTGCTGAACGGGGTCGCCGGGTCCGGTCGCGCCGACAGCAGGAGGGGGAGCGCGGTGAACAGGTCCGCCGCCGAGCCGGCACTTGCTATCGTCCGGGAAGTCTCGGCCTGAGCCTGCCTGAGCCGGGCCCGTGCTGGCGCCGCACCAGATAAAGGCGGTGGCTCATTCAGCAGCCGGTTACGCTGGACGCCGCGGTCCCGCTCGTCCAGCGCCCGCGCGACCTGATCGCGGCAGGCCCGGCACTGCGCGCCGGCGGGGTGAACGCGCTGCTGGCGACCGTCTCATCGGTCGAGGATCTGCCCGTGGCGCTTGGCAACTTCGGCGCCTGGCAGGCCTGGGCCCGGTCGCCGGAGCCCGGTTACCGGCTGGCTCGGAGCGTCAGCCAGATCCGGCAGGCTCGCGCTGCCGGTGACATCGCGATCGTGCTGCACGCGCAGGGTCTTCGGGCCATCGGCAGCGATGCCGGCCTGCTCGAAAGCTACGCCGCGCTGGGCTTGCGAGTGGCCCAGCTGACCTACAACTACCGGAACGAGCTGGCCGACGGCTGTCTGGAGCCAGCCGACGGCGGGCTCAGCGAGGCGGGCCGGGCCGTGGTCCGCCGGCTGAACGCTCTCGGCGTCGTTCCCGACATCTCGCATACCGGGGCGGTGTCCAGCCTGGAGATCATCAGGCTGTCCGGGCAGCCGGTCATCGCCAGCCACAGCAACGCGCGCGCGTTCTGCGAGTCGCCGCGCAACCTCAGTGACGAGCTCATCCGCGCGGTCGCCGCGACGGGCGGTGTGATCGGCCTGTGCGCGTTCCCGGCCTTCGTGGCGCCCGGCCAGCCCGACGTGCACGATCTGGCTCGCCATGCGATGCACATCGCCGGGCTGACCGCGCCTGAGCACGTCGGCATGGGCCTGGACTATGCCGATGAGGACGCGGACGACTACGACTTCTACGGCTACGACGAGCGCTACTATCCGCGCCCGCCATGGATCTGGCCCCGTGGCATCGAGACGCACGCCGAGGTCCCCTCGCTGCGGTCGGCGCTGCTGACCGCCGGTTTCGCCCCGGCCGAGGCCGACGGGATTATGGGCGAGAACTTCCTGCGGGTGTTCGCGCAGTCGTGGGGCGGCTAGACCCGGCGGCTAGCGGGCCAGGGCGGCGCACGCGGCGAGCGTGAAGATCTGCCGCAGCTGACCGGCTCTGGCGGCGCGGACTCGCTGCGTGATCTGCTCATTTACCGAGACGACGACGGAGCGGTCGCCGCTGGCAGTGGCCGCCGCGAACTGGGTGAAGCCGCCGCTGGCGGCCGTGTACCCGTAGACAGTGCCGCAGCGGGTCTGGTAGCGGAAGATCGCCAGGCCGGCGGCGTTGCGGCCGGGGCCGGGCGGGTCGGAACTGCCGGACCGGAAGGCGAACTGCGCCGCGTGCATCTCGCGGCTGGTCAGGGCGCCGCGGACGTAGGCCCGGACGAAGCTGCTCGCGGCGTCCGGCGCGGACAGGATTCCGGCCGGCGCGGTCAGGCGCAGCGGCCCTGATAGCAGCTGCCGTACGGCACGGCTATAAGGCTGCCGCGGACGCCGACTGGTCGATCAGCGCGACCAGGACGTTGTCGGAGTTCGAGTACGCATACCGCGTGCCGGGCCGGAACCGGAGGCGCCTGCCGGCGTAGGCCAGCAGCGCCCGCGGGGCCCGCGCGCTCAGGGGCGAGGTGCGCAGCGCGCGCCGGAACGCCGCGGCCGTCGCGAAGTCGCGGATGCCGCTGGCGTGGGTCAGCAGCTGGCGCAGCGTGACCCGCCGCCAGGCTCGCGGGAGGCCGCGAAGCCAGCGACCGGCGGTCTGGCTCAGCGCGAGCCGGTGCCTGGCGATGAGCGACAGCGCGACGGCGCCGCTGAGTGCGTACGCGACGGTGGCGAGACGCAGCGAGTCTGGGAGTCGGACCGCGGCCAGGCCAGACTGCGCGGCGGTTCCGGCCGGGAAGGTCAGGGCCGACTGGCCGCGCTGGACCACGACTGTGATGGCTGGCCTGGTTCCCGCGCTGGCAGGGCGGCTGAATTGTGCCAGCGCCGAGTCAAGCCGGTCGTCGGCGAGACGGGCGGCCTTGTCGAGGCGGGCGCGGGATGCCGTCACGGTCGCCGTCTGGGCGGTATCGGCGGGCATGTCGACCGCGGGGATGCTCTCGGCCGGGACTCCGGTCGTGGTGGCGCCCGATCGGCCGGGCCGGGCCGGGTGGCTGGTTGTCGTGGGGCCGTTCCCGGTATGAAGAGTGGCGTTGTGACCGGGCACGCCGAGGGCCGCGGTCAGCGTGACAGCCAGAGCCAGAACTGACGCAGCGGCCTGGGGGGACCGTAAGGACAGCATTCACTCAGAGTAGCT
>CAWFUM010000006.1:0-50540 GCA_963818995.1 uncultured Actinomycetota bacterium
TATCTCGCTCTCGCACCGCTCACCCACGCGGCTGGCGTGCTGTGCTTCCCGGTCATGGCGCTCGGCGGCCAGATCGTCATCATGCCGGCACCAGACCTGGCCGAGTTTCTGGCCCTGGCCGAGCAGCACCAGGTCACGCACGCGTTCCTGCCGCCCACGCTGATCTACATGCTGCTCGATCATGCCGCCCTGCCGGCCGCCGACCTGTCCTCGCTGCAGTGCCTGTGGTACGGCGCCGCCCCGATGTCGTCGGCCCGGCTCGCCGAGGCGGTCACCCGGATCGGCCCGGTCATGGGCCAGCTCTTCGGCCAGACCGAGGCCCCGATGATGATCTCGACGATGGCGCCGGCCGATCATCAGCACGCTGACGGGACGCTCGCGCTTGAGCGATTCGCCTCGGCCGGGCGTCCCACTCCGCTGACCACGGTGGCGATCATGAACGACGACGGCGAGCTGCTGCCCGCGGGGGAGCGAGGCGAGATCGTCGTGCGCGGGCCGCTGGTCATGGCGGGCTACTACCAGGATCCGGCGGCGACGGCGGAGGCCTCCCGGTTCGGCTGGCACCACACCGGCGACATCGGCTACCTGGATGGCGACAACTACCTCTACATCGTCGACCGGGCCAAGGACATGATTATCACCGGCGGGTTCAACGTGTACTCGGCCGAGGTTGAGCAGGCGCTGCTGCAGCATCCGGCAATCCTGGACTGCGCGGTAGTCGGCCTGCCCGACCCGAAGTGGGGCGAGCGGGTGGTCGCCGTCATCCAGGCCCACCCCGGCCAGGCGGTGTCCGACGACCAGGTGCGGACATTCGCCAGGGAGCGACTCGGCAGCGTGAAATCACCGAAGCAGGTGGAAGTCTGGCCGGACCTGCCGCGGTCGCGGATCGGCAAGGTGCTCAAGAGCGAGGTGAAGTCGCGCCTGCTCGGCGACGAGCCGTAGCCGGCCGGCAGCCGCCCGTCGCTACGCTGGCGGTGACTGCCCGGCGTTGCGCGACGCCTTCCACTTGCCCGTCCGGGCCGCGATGTAGTGCGCGAAGTCGGCTGGAGTCCGCTGATTGGACAGCAGCGGCTCGCCGACCAGCTGCTCGGCTGGGACCGGGAGGTCCGAGGTCATCTGCGCCTGCAGTTGCTGGAGGTGCGACACCTGGTCAGCCGCGGGGTTAGGACCGCCAGAGACCGGCGCCACGACGCCCGCGATCGGATCGTCGGTCCGCGGCGTGATCAGCGTCAGCGCCCCGCCAAGGTCGGGTGCGGCGGCGTCGCGGGCAGTCAGCGCGGGCAGGCCCCATCGCAGCTCGATCGTCTTCAGTACTGACGTATGGTCGATGGGCGTGCTGCTCGCCGGCACCCGGTAGATCGTGCCGGCCGGGATCAGCGGCGACACCAGGACGGCCGGCACCCGCACGCCGAAGCGGGTGAAGTCAAAGCCGAACTCTCCGGCGCTCGAATCGGGCGGCACGGCTCCGGACGGCGGCGGCACGTGGTCGTAGCAGCCGCCGTGCTCGTCGTAGGTGATGATCAGCAGCGTCTGATCCCAGCCCGGCCCGGACCGCAGCGCCTGGTAGACCTGCTGGATAAACGCCTCGCCGAGCGCGACATCGTAGTTCGGGTGCTGGCTGTTGCCGGTCGATCCCCAGCTCGGCTCGAGGAAGCTGTACTGCGGCAGGGTGCCGCCCGCGGCATCGGCCTTGAAGTCGGCGAACTTGCCGAAATTCGCATCCGCGGCATTGACCGTGTCCGGGTAGTTAGCCCTGGTCAGCGGTTCCTCGTCGTAACCGTAGATCTTCCAGGTCAGGTTATGCGCGCTCATCAGTCCGAAGATGCTCTGCACCGTGTAGGACGACGTGCTGTCGTTCATGTGCCCCTGGCTGGTGCCCGCGCACGCGAACGCCCGGTTCGGGAAGGTCTCGGTCGGCACCGAGCTGTACCAGTGGTCGCAGACGGCGAAGCCGGCCGCCAGGCCGGAGAGCACCGGCAGGGCCGACGGCGGGAAGACTCCCATGATGTCCGACGCGACGGTGCCCGCCACCGGCGTGCGGTGGACATTGGTGTCGTACGTGATGGCCGCGGCGAAGTTGGTGACGAAGCCACTGTTGGTGGCGACCGGCGGCGTCGGCTCCTTGCCGCTGCCGAACAACTGCGAGTTCGTATTGGCGTAGCCTTCGCCCGGATCCGCGCCGGGCATGAAATAGGCACCGGCGGTGGCGGTATTGATCGGGAAGACCTGGACGCTATTGCCGTTCGCGTCATTGTTGGTCTCGGTGCCGAGCAGTCCCTCGAATGGCTGGCCGTTCGGGCCCGTCTTGTTCGGGTACAGGAGGCCAAGCATGTGGTCGAAGGAGCGGTTCTCCAGCATGAGCTGAACGATGTGCTGAATCGAGGAAAGCTGCGACGGCTGATTCGGTACGGTCATGCCCACATGCTGACGGAACCATGCACCCCGGCTCAAGGAAATGCGCGATTAATTCGCAATGCTCATTACGGGAACGGGGCAGGCTCGCCCCGATGACCGTCGGCGCGCGCGCCGGGCCAGTGGACAGCCGGACCGGCCAAGGCCGCGCCGGCCGGGAGGTGGAAGCCCGGCCGGCGCAGCCGCTGAACCGCGGATCAGCCGGCCGCGGAGCCTACCGGGGTGAGTAGTGCGGACAGGTCGTCCGGCGCGGCCGTCGCGCCGCGCCGGCGGAGCTCAGGCAGGACGCCCTCGCCGAACCAGTACGCCTCTTCCAGGTGGGGGTAACCGGACATGATGAATTCGGTGATGCCGAGGGACGCGTACTCCTCGATGCGGTCGGCCACCTCGGCGTGGCTGCCGACCAGTGCGGTCCCGGCGCCACCGCGAACCAGGCCGACCCCGGCCCACAGGTTGGGGTAGATCTCCAGGTCGTTGGCCCGGCCGCCGTCCCGGTAGGACTCGTGCAGCCCGCGCATGTTCTTCTGGCCGACCGAGGACGACCTCGCCAGCGCCTGCTGGGACCGGGCGATCTCCTCCGGGCTCAGCTCGGCCAGCATGCGGTCGGCCTCCGCCCACGCCTCCTTCGAGGTATCCCGGCTGATGGTGTGCAGCCGGATGCCGAACCGCAGCGTCCGGCCGGCCTGATCGGCCAGCTCCCGCATCCAGGCGATCTTCTGCGCGACCGCGTCCGGCGGCTCGCCCCAGGTGAGGTAGACATCAACGTACTTCGCCGCGACCGGCCCGGCAGCCGGGGACGAGCCGCCGAAGTACACCTGCGGCACCGGGACCGGCGGGCTCATCACCGTGGCGCCTTCCACCGTGTAGTGAGCGCCGGTGAAATCGTACGGCGTCCCGCTCCACGCGCCGCGGACGATGTCGAGGAACTCGCCCGTGCGCGCGTAGCGCTCGTCGTGGCTGAGGAAATCGCCGAAGCGCCGCTGCTCGGTCTCCTCGCCGCCGGTCACCACGTTGAGCAGCAGCCGCCCGCCGGACAGCCGCTGGTAGGTCGCGGCCATCTGCGCCGCCAGCGTCGGGACCACGAATCCGGGCCGGAAGGCGACCAGGAACTTCAGCCGCCTGGTCTGGCTGATCAGCGCGGCAGTCGTGAGCCAGGCGTCCTCGCACCACGTCCCGGTCGGCGTCAGCACGCCGGTGAATCCGAGTTGCTCGGCCGACCGGGCGATCTGGCCGAGGTAGTCGATGTCCGGCGGCCGCGCGGCCGACCGGGCGCCGGTGGCGTATTCCGACGGCCGGGCGGTGGCGCCGATGAGCGGGATGCTGTGGCCCCGCCCGACGATGCCGCGCCCGTCACCGGAGGTAGGCAGGAACCAGTGGAATACCAGGCTCATCACGATCCTCCGAGAATGCTGTTGAACGTGGTGACGGAGTAGTCATTGAAGTTGACGTGGCTCGGAATCAGGCCGGCTGAGGTGAAGGCGTTGGCCACGCTCTGCTCGGCGCTGATGACGCCCGGCGTGATCGGTTCTGGCGTTTCAGGTCGTCCTGACGGCCTAGGTTCATGATCGAGATCGGCAGGCCGGTCGCCTTGGCCCAGGTCGAGGCCCAGACCGACTTGTGCGCGGCGGCCCAGGAGTAGGCCTGGTCAAGGAGCTTCAGGTAGTCGTGGATCGCCGCGGACTTGGCCGGGTTGGCCAGCGAGGCCTTGGAGGCGACCTCGAACGAGTAGGTCTGGCCGATCGTGGAGCCGTTGATCAGGACGCGGGCATGGTCCTGGACCTCGGCCTGCTCGATGAACGGTGACCAGACATCCCACGCCGCCACGTGGCTGGACGCGAACGCCGCCTGCCCTTCAGCGGGCTGCAGGTAGTCCGGCGTGACGTCCTTGACGGTCAGCCCGGCCTTGGTCAGGACAGCCAGCAGGTGGTAGTCGGCGGAGCTGCCCTGCGCGACCGCGATGCTCTTGCCCTTGAGCTGCGCCACCGAGTGGATGGGCGAGTTCTGCGGCACCAGGATGGCCGAGCCGAGCGGATTAGCCTTGAGCGCGCTGACGACGGCGATCTGGCTGCCGCCCGGCCGCGGCGAACACGGGCGGTGCGTCGCCGACGCCGCCCACGTCGATCGAGCCGGCTCCCATGGCCTGCAGCATCGGCGGCCCGGAGGTGAAGTCGGACCAGTGCGCCTTGAACGGCAGCTTGCCGATCAGCCCGGCCGCGGTGAGCAGCGCTTCGGCGCCCGACCCGGCCTGGTCGCCGATGTTCAGCGTCACGTTGGAGACGTTGGTGGTGTTCGCCGACGTGTTGCCGCTGGCTGGCCGAAGCTGCTGGCGGGTGCGCTGCTGGCACCTGACCCGGACCCCGATGACGAGCATGCTGCCGCGCCGAGCGCGAGCAGCCCTACGGCAGCGATTCCGGCACTGGCGCGCCGGCCCGTCAGGCCGCGGCGTGCGCCAGTCAGCTCGAGTGGTCGTGGCCACGTTTCTCATATCTTTCCTTCCGTGTCGACGCCGAGCTCGGTGAGCAGGCGCGTTCTCAGTGCGTTGAGGTCGGACCGGTTGCGGTCGCGCGGCCGGTCCGCGGCTGACCTGGCAGCTGTAGCTGATCCGGCCGGAGGTGAGGACCACGACGCGGTCGGCGAGCGCGAGGGCCTCGTCCACGTCGTGGGTAACGAGCAGCACCGCGGGGCGGTGGTTCTCCCACAGGCTGAGGACGAGCCGGTGCATGGCGATCGTGGTCAGCGCATCCAGCGCGCTGAACGGCTCGTCGAGCAGCAGCAGGCTCGGCTCGCGGACCAGTGCCCGCGCTAGTGATGCGCGCTGGGCCTCGCCGCCGGACAGGGTCAGGGGCCAGGCCTGCGCCCGTCCGGTCAGGCCCACCTCGGCCAGGGCCGCGGCCGCGCTTGCCTGCGGGTCGGCCGTGCGCAGGCCGAGGCTGACGTTGTCGCTGACGCGTTTCCACGGGACCAGCCTCGGCTCCTGGAAGGCGATCGCCACCGCGCCGTCAACCGTGAGCTCGCCGGTGACCTCCTGGTCGAGCCCGGCCAGTGCCCGCAGCAGGGTGGACTTGCCTGACCCGCTGCGGCCGATCAGCGCGACGAACTCGCCTGGCGCGATATCCAGGTCAAGGTCGTCCAGGACCTGGCTGCCCGCGCCGAACGACCGGCCGAGGCCCCGGACCCTGACGGCCGGGCTCGACAGGACCGTCAAGCTGCCATGAAGCTGCGACGCCACGACAGGGCCCTCCTTTCCAGGACGCGGACCAGCCAGTCAGTGAGCAGCCCGAGGATGCAGTACACGAGGAGGCAGACGATGATCACGTCGTTGCGCAGGAACTGAGTGGCCTGGCTGATCATGAAGCCGAGTCCGGCATTGGCATTGATCTGCTCGGCCACGACCAGGGCCAGCCAGGCGACGCCCAGGCTCTGCCGCAGGCCGACCAGGATCTGCGGCATGGCGCCCGGCAGCACGATCCGCGTGAGCAGCTCGCGGCGGCTCAGGTGCAGGACGTGGGCCAGCTCGCCGAGTTTGGGGTCGACGTTGCGGATGCCGGCGTAGGCGTTCAGGTACAGCGGGACGGCGGCGCCAATCGCAATCAGGATGATCTTGGGCAGCTCGCCGATGCCGAACCAGACGATGAACACCGGGATGAGCCCGAACAGCGGCAGTGTCCGCAGCATCTGCATGAGCGGGTCAACGGCGTGCTCGCCGATCCTGCTCAGGCCGGCGCTGATGGCCAGCAGCAGCGCGATGCCGGTACCTACGGCGAAGCCGATCGCGACTCGCTCGAGCGACACGAGCATCGCGCCCTGCAATGTGCCGTAGGCGGCGCGTTATCGGTCGTCACCAATGGGACCGGCAGTCGACCAGATCTGGGTGGGCGGCGGCAGTTTCTGAACCGACACGATCCCGGCGTCGCTCACGAGCTGCCAGACCACCAGCAGGACGACTGGGCTGATCAGGCGCAGCAGGGCCCGCCCGCGCGGGCCGCCGAAGCCGGCCCGGCCCTGGGCCGGGCTGGCCTGCACGGTCGCGGCAGCGGCCGCGCCGGTGAGCCGGGGGGCGGCGGCGAGGCGGGTAACCGCGCTCGGGGAGACGTCTTCGCCGGCGAGAGCCGGCCGGTTTCCGGGCATGGCGGCACGCTCCAGGTAGTCGGGGGGAAGGACGAGAAGATGAACGGGGCTGGGCACGGCGGCGGCGCACTCGCTGCGTGCACCCGGCCGGCGAGCCTGACGGCCGGTGCGCCGGCCAGGCGGCTCGCTGCTGAGCCGGGGCCAGGCGGCCGGCGTCAGCAGGCCGGAGGCGCGCAGCTGGCGGGCGGAGCTACCGGGCGACGCGCCGTCCCGGGCGCGGCCGGCACAGCGCGCTTGCCTGCCTCCGGAGGTCAACGTGCAGCCCGGCCTACGAGGTAGTGCGGGGTAGTCATGGTCCCTATAGTGCGAGCAAATCCCTATAAAGTCAATTGACAAACTTTGATTTGACTTTTGTCACTAGGCTGGATACCTCCAGGGGGTATAGTCTGGCTGTCGTCGCGGCGGCCGGAGCGCGGGCCGCTGAGACCGCGGCGCAGACTGCTGCGGGGACGACCACGACGAAGGGGGCCCGGAGTCATGCACGCGATCGGTCATGCGCTCGCTGTCGCGGGCTCGATGACCTGGCAGATCACCTGGGCGCTGATCCTGGGCTTCGCGCTGTCGGCGGTAATCCAGGCGCTGGTCTCCAAGGCCGCGGTCGTCCGGCTCCTCGGCGACGACCGGCCGCGGACGCTGGCCATCGCGGCTGGCCTGGGCGCGGCCTCGTCGTCCTGCTCCTATGCCGCCGTCGCGCTGGCGCGCGCGCTCTTCCGCAAGGGCGCGAATTTCACCGCGGCGATGGCATTCGAGATTGCCTCGACCAACCTGGTTGTCGAGCTGGGTGTGCTGCTGGCCCTGCTGATGGGCTGGCAGTTCACTGCCGCGGAGTTCGCCGGCGCCCCGGTGATGATCATCGTCGTGGCCCTGCTGTTCCGGGTCATGATCCGGCCGCCGCTGCTGCGAGCCGCGCGGGAGCAGGCAGATCGCGGCCTCAGCGGCTCGATGGAGGGGCACGCGGCGATGGACATGTCCATCAGCAACGGCCGGCCCCTCCGCCGCAGGCTGGTGTCGGCTGACGGGCTGACGTCGGTCTCGCACGTGTTTGTCATGGAGTGGGCCGCGGTCATCCGGGATATCGTCGTGGGCCTGCTCATCGCCGGCTGTGTCGGCGCCTGGGTCCCTGACAGCTTCTGGCGGGGATTCTTCCTGTCCGGCCACCCGCTGGCGGCGAAGCTGTGGGGTCCGCTCATCGGCCCGGTTGTGGCGATCCTGAGCTTCGTCTGCTCGGTCGGGAACGTGCCGCTGGCCGCGATCTTGTGGAAGGCCGGAATCAGCTTCGGGGGCGTGACCGCGTTCATCTTCGCCGACCTGCTGATCTTGCCGATCATCAGCATCTACCGGAAGTACTACGGCGTGCGCATGACCCTGGTCATCGCGGCCGCCTTCTACGCCGCGATGGTGGCGGCGGGCTACCTGGTGGAACTGGTGTTCGGCGGTCTCGGGCTGGTACCCAGCCGGTCCAGCGCGAAGGTGCAGGTGACAGCCGTCAGCTGGGACTACACAACCTGGCTCAACATCGTCGCTCTGGTGGTGGCGGCGGTGCTGGTGATTCGCTTCCTGCGGACTGGCGGCCCGTCGATGATGCGCATGATGGGCGGCCCGCCCGACGGCCAGCACGACCACGGCCACAGTCATGAGGACGGTCATGATCACCATCAGGGGCACGCGGCTACTGATGAGGCAGGCCATGATGCCGCCCGTAACAGGTAAAATCTGGCAGCCGGGATACGACGAGAGCCGGAGGCCCGGGTAGCCTGCTCGTGCCGCACGGGACGGACGCGGGCGGGAGGCCTGACGGCGGCAGCGCGGAGGTAAGAGGCACAGATGGCACTTCGGGAGCGCGCTCTCAGCGAGCATGCGGTTGAGCTACCAGAGCCATGGAACTCGGCTGCGCTGACCGTCGTGCTGCCGACCTACAACGAGGCCGCGAACCTGCCGGTGGTCGTGGCCGAGCTCATGAGCCTGCCGCTGACCGGCCTGCGGATACTGATTGCCGACGACAACTCCCCGGACGGCACCGGCGACATCGCCGACAAGCTGGCCCCGCAGTACGGCGCGGGCAAGGTCACCGTCTTGCACCGGCCGGGGAAACAGGGTCTCGGCCGGGCTTACGTCGACGGCATGACGCAGGCGATCAAGGCCGGCGCCGAGTTCGTGGTGCAGATGGACAGTGATCTGTCCCACTCGCCGCAGTATCTCCCTCAGATGCTCGGCACGCTGCTCGCGACCGACTCCGATGTCGTGATCGGCTCCCGGTATGTCTGCGGCGCCAGCCTGGCGCGGGAGTGGTCCTGGCACCGCAAGGCGCTGTCAGCGTTCGCGAACACCTACGTGCGCGTGCTGCTGCGGCTCGGTGTGCGCGACGTCACCGCCGGCTTCAAGCTCTGGCGAGCGGCCGCGCTGACGACGATCGATATCGCCAACATCCGCAGCAACGGCTACAGCTTCCAGGTCGAGATGAACTACCGGGCCGTGCAGCACGGCCTCAAGATCGTCGAGCTGCCGATTCACTTCGCCGACCGTCTGGAGGGCGAGAGCAAGATGAGCCTGAAGGTGCAGCTGGAGTCGGCGCTGATGCCGCTGTCGCTGCGGCGGCACTCGCGCTAACCCGCGCGCACGAACCGGAGCAAACCAGAACCGGGCGGGCTCGCGGCGAGCCCGCCCGGTTTCGCGCCTCCGGCCGTCTGGCCGGGCTGCGCTGGATTACGCGGCTACTGCCGCCGGGGAGCTGGCCGGCTCCAGCGCGAGCTGGAGCACATCGCGGACGTCGCTGACCGCGTGGATGTCCAGCGCCTCGCGGACCTTCTCCGGCACGTCCTCCAGGTCCGGCTCGTTCCGCTTCGGGATCAGTACCGTGGTGATCCCGGCCCGGTGCGCCGCCAGCAGCTTCTGCTTGACACCGCCGATGGGCAGCACCCGCCCGGTCAGCGAGACCTCACCGGTCATCGCCACGTCTGAGCGGACGAGCCGGCCGGAGAGCAGCGAGGCCAGCGCCGTGGTCATCGTGACACCCGCGCTCGGGCCGTCCTTCGGCACCGCGCCGGCCGGCACGTGGACGTGCACGCCGCGCTCCTTCAGATCGGCGACCGGCAGTTCCAGCTCCGCGCCGTGGGAGCGAAGGTAGGACAGCGCGATCTGCGCCGACTCCTTCATCACGTCGCCGAGCTGACCGGTCAGCGTCACGCCGGTCGAGCCAGTCTCCGGGTCGGCCAGGGAGGCCTCGATGAACAGCACGTCGCCGCCGGTCCCGGTGACCGCGAGCCCGGTGGCCACCCCCGGCAGAGCGGTCCGCTCGGCCGACTCGGGGGTATGCCGCGGGTGGCCGAGGTAACCGGCCAGGTCGCCGGCGTCGACGGTGACCGGCAGCGTCACCGCGCCGGACTCCGCCTGAGCCGCGACCTTCCGCAGTACCCTCGCGATCGTCCGCTCGAGCGACCGCACGCCGGCCTCCCTGGTGTACTCACCAGCGATGGAGTGCAGCGCGGCGTCGGTCAGCTCAGCGTCAGCCTGGTCGAGCCCGGCGCGGTCCAGCTGCCTCGGCAGCAGGTGACCGCGGGCGATCGTGACCTTCTCGTCCTCGGTGTAGCCGTCCAGGGTGATGAGCTCCATCCGGTCAAGCAGCGGCGCCGGGATGGAGTCGATCACGTTCGCGGTGGCGATGAACAGCACGTCGGACAGGTCAAGCTCGACCTCGAGGTAATGGTCGCGGAACGTGTGGTTCTGCGCCGGGTCCAGCACCTCGAGCAGCGCGGCGGTCGGGTCACCCCGGTAGTCCGCGCCGAGCTTGTCGACCTCGTCCAGCAGGATCACCGGGTTCATCGAGCCGGCCTCGGTGATCGCCCTGACCACGCGGCCGGGCAGCGCGCCGACGTAGGTGCGCCGGTGACCGCGGATCTCGGCCTCGTCCCTGACGCCGCCGAGCGCGACCCGGGCGAACTTGCGGCCCATGGCCCGCGCGACTGACTCGCCGAGCGAGGTCTTGCCGACTCCGGGCGGTCCGCCAAGCGCCAGCACGGCGCCGCTGCGGCGCCCGCCGACAAGCTGCAGCCCGCGGTCCGACCGCCGCTTGCGGACGGCCAGGTATTCGATGATCCGGTCCTTGACGTCGTCCAGGCCCGCGTGGTCAGCATCCAGCACGGCCCGCGCCCCGGTGATGTCATAGGCATCCTCGGTCGTCTCGTTCCACGGCACTTCGAGCAGGGTGTCAAGCCAGGTGCGGATCCAGCCGGCCTCAGGAGACTGGTCGGAACCGCGCTCCAGCTTGGCCGCCTCCTTGAGTGCCGCCTCGCGCACCTTCTCCGGCAGGTCGGCGGCCTCGATCCGGGCCCGGTAGTCCTCCTCCTCGGAGGCGGGCTTGCCGTCCAGCTCGGCCAGCTCCTTGCGGATGGCGGCGAGCTGCTGGCGAAGCAGGAACTCGCGCTGCTGCTTCTCCATGCCCTCCTTGACGTCATTGCTGATCGTCTCGGCGACGTCGAGCTCGGCCAGGTGCTCCCTGGCCCAGCCGATCAGCAGCTCAAGCCGGGTCTGCGGGTCCGGGGTGTCGAGCAGCTGCCGCTTCTGCTCCAGGCTGAGGTATCCGGCGTAGCCGGCGCTGTCGGCCAGTGCGGACGGGTCGGTCAGCCGCTGCAGCACGTCGACGAACTGCCAGGCGCCGCGCTTCTGCAGGATGGTGGCAGCCAGGCCGCGGTACTCGCGGGCCAGCTCGGTCGCCTGCGGGGAGGCCTCAGGCTCGTCGATCACGGTCCCCTCGACCCACAGGGCCTGGCCTGGCCCGACGGTTCCGGTGCCGATGAGCACGCGGGACGTGCCGCGCACGACTGCCGCGCGCTCGCCGCTGGGGAGCCTGCCGACCTGTTCGATGGCGGCCAGCGTGCCGATGGGAGAGTAGCTGCCCTCAGGCCGCGGCACCAGCAGGACCTGGGCCTTGGCGTCGCCGCCGGCGGCAGCCGCGGCGAGCTGAGCCGCCTCGATCGCAGCCCTCGGCTCGGCAGCGGAGAGGTCAAGTGGCACCACCATGGTCGGCAACACGATGTTGTCGTCCAGCGGCAGTACCGGCAGCGAGAGAGTCTCGGCCATTACAGAGGTCACTTCCTCCGACGTAGGTACGTGTGCTTACGTAATTACGAGGCTACAAGCAAAGTTAGAGGTTTTTTGTTCCTCAACTGGGAGACGTTCACGGTGAGCGGACACGCGCCCCGATTCGGGCGGGTTTGCGCGCTCTGCGCTCCCAGGAGCGCTGCCGGGAGCAGCGGCGACCTCGCGATTACGCCTCAGTAACAGCACTCGCGCGGCCGGGCCTGTTCCCGGCCCGGCCCCGCGCTGCTATTCGATCCTGTTCCGCGGCTGTCGGGCGTAAGCTGCGGCGTTGTGCTGTCCGGAGTCCAGGCGATCAGGTACGTGACACCGCTGCGCGAGGGGGGCTCCCTCCCCGCGGTCATGGAGGCCGACGACGACGGCACCTACGTCGTCAAGTTCCGCGGGGCCGGCCAGGGCCGGGCTGCCCTGGTGGCCGAGGTCATCAGCGCCGGCATTGCCCGCGCCTGCGGTCTGGCCGTGCCCGACCTGGTGGCCGTCAGCCTGGATCCGGCGCTCGCTGCCGGTGAGCCTGACCAGGAGATCCAGGACCTGCTGCGCGCGAGCGGCGGCCTGAATCTGGGGGTGGACTTCCTGCCCGGCGCGCTCGATTTCGAGACCGGGGCCGCGACCGTGGACCCCGGCCTGGCCGGCCGGATCATCTGGTTCGACGCGCTGATCTCCAACGCGGACCGGTCCTGGCGCAACCCGAACATGCTGCTCTGGCACGGCCGCCTCTACCTGATTGATCATGGCGCCGCGCTGACGTTCCACCATCGGTGGGCCAGCGCGGCCGCGGCCGTCGCCCGGCCTTATGACATCGCAGACCATGCGCTGCTCGGCTGCGGTGCCCGCATCGAGGAAGCCGACAGCGCACTCGCGTCCCGGCTCGGCGAAGCAGTACTGGCCGAGGCCGTCGGGCAGGTTCCGGAGGAGTGGCTCGCCGCCGAGCCGGGGTTCGGCAGCGTGCGGGAGCTGCGGGCGGCCTACGTCGCGCAGCTCGCGGCCCGGCTCGACGCGCGCGCCGCGTGGGTTCCGCCGCTGGCCGCGGCGGCCAGGGCCGGACTGTCGGGCGTGGTGCCGGCCGACCGCGCCGGGCGGCGGGCCGGGCGCCCGCCGTGGCTGGCGGCGGGTTCCTCGCCGGGCCCGGCTGAGACTGGCGCCGGCGAGCGGGGGGCGACGGCATGACCGGTCAGCCGCATCCGTTCGAGTACGCGATTCTGCGGATCGTGCCGCGCGTCGACCGGGGCGAGGCAATCAACGCCGGGATCCTGCTGTACTGCCGGCCGCTCGGCTATCTGAGAGCCCTGGTCGAACTCGACCGGGATCGCCTGCTGGCGCTGGACCCCGGCGCGGACGTGCCGGCCATTGAGCGGGCCCTCGCCGCCATCGTCGCGGTATGCGAGCAGGCCCCTGACGCCGGGCAGGCGGGCCTGCAGGACATCGGCCGCCGGTTTGGCTGGCTGACGGCCCCGCGCAGCACCGTTGTCCAGCCTGGCCCGGTTCATACCGGGCTAACTGGCGACCCCGATGCGCAGGCGCATCGGCTCCTGTCCGCCCTCGTCCGGCGGCCGGACGCGGGCCGGGCCGGGCCCGCCGCGCGCCCGGCCCGGCCTCCGGGCGGGCCGCAGGCCTGAGTCCGCGGACGCCGCCTGGCCTGACCTGGCTAAGCTTGGTGACCGTAATGCCCTGGCAGTCAGCGAGGTCAGCGCACCGCTGACGGCTTTCCCCCGCCGGGGTCTGGTGAGGGGAGCTGGCACCACATGCAGAGCGCAGCCGTGCAGGAAAACGCTGTCGAGCCGGATAAGGCCACAGGCGATCAGGAATCAGCCATGCGGGTAACCGGGGAACGCGCGCCGCTGAAAGTCGCGCTGCTCGGCTGCGGTGTCGTCGGATCGCAGGTGTACCGGCTGATTACCGAGCAGGCAGCAGACCTGAAGGCCAGAGCGGGCGCGCGCCTGGACATCGTCGGCGTGGCCGTTCGCGATCCCGGCCGGGCGCGCGATGTGCCGGTCTCGGCTGAGCTGCTGACGACCGATGGCATGGGGCTCGTGACCAGGCCCGACGTCGACATCGTGATCGAGCTGATCGGCGGCATCGAGCCGGCCAGGAGCTTGCTGCTGGCCGCGCTCAGCGCCGGCAAGTCAGTGGTGACGGCCAACAAGGCGCTCGTCGCCTCCGATCGCGCCGTCCTGCACAAGACCGCCAGCCAGGCGGGTGCTGACCTCTACTACGAGGCCGCGGTAGCCGGGGCGATCCCGCTGCTGCGGCCGCTGCGCGAGTCGCTGGCCGGCGACGAGGTCCGCCGGGTGCTCGGCATCGTCAACGGCACCACCAACTTCATCCTGGACCGGATGGATACCTCCGGCGCCGACTTCAGCACCGCTCTTGCTGAGGCTCAGGCGCTCGGCTACGCCGAAGCCGATCCCACCGCGGACGTGGCCGGGTTCGACGCCGCGTCCAAGGCGGCGATTCTGGCCAGCATCGCCTTCCACACCGAGGTCACTGCCGCCGACGTCTACCGGGAAGGCATCCTGTCGGTGACCGCGGCCGACATCGCCAGTGCGCGGGCAATGGGCTTTGTGGTGAAGCTACTGGCGATCTGCGAGCGCTCCAACGGCGGCATCTCGGCCCGGGTGCACCCGGCGATGATTCCGCGCACGCACCCGCTGGCCGCGGTCCGCGAGGCCTACAACGCCGTCTTCGTCGAGGCGGAGGCGGCCGGACGGCTGATGTTCTACGGCGCCGGGGCCGGCGGGCAGCCGACGGCCAGCGCCGTACTGGGCGACACGGTCGCGATCGCCAGGAACCTGGCCGCGGGCCTGCGCGGCCCCGACTCGTCGACCTATGCCCAGCTGCCGGTGGTCCCGATCGGGGACGCCAGGACTAGCTATTACCTGCAGCTCGACGTCGCCGACCGGCCCGGCGTCCTGGCGCCCGTCGCCGACGCATTCGCCCAGCAGGGCGTGTCGATCAAGGCGGTCAGGCAGGAGGGCTTCGGCGAGGACGCGAACCTCATCATCATGACGCACCCGGCCAGGGAGGCGGCGCTGGCCAAGACCGTCGCGGTGCTAGGCGCCATGGAAGCGGTCAGGAACGTGGACAGCGTCATGCGCGTCGAGGCCCTGGAGGCGGTGTGACCGCCGCCATCGCCGGCCGGGTTCCCTGGCGCGGCGTCATCACCGAGTACGCGGCCAGCCTGCCCGTCCCCGCCGACGTGCCGGTGGTCACGCTCGGCGAGGGCGGCACCCCGCTGCTGCCCGCGCCGGTGCTGTCGCCAGCTGACTGGCTGCTCGGTGTACCTCAAAGTCGAGGGCGCCAACCCGACCGGGTCGTTTAAGGACCGGGGAATGACGGTCGCGGTCACGCTGGCGGCGGCCCGCGGCGCGCACACGGTGATCTGCGCCTCCACCGGAAACACCAGTGCCAGTGCCGCTGCCTACGCGGCCAGGGCCGGCCTGGCCTGCGCGGTCCTGGTTCCGCGGGGCAGCGTGGCGCTCGGCAAGCTGGCCCAGGCGCTGGCTCACGGCGCCCGGCTGCTGCAAGTCGACGGCAACTTCGATGACTGCCTCGAGCTCGTGCGCAAGATCGCCGCGGACTACCCGGTAGCCCTGGTCAACTCGCTCAACCCCGAGCGGCTGCAGGGCCAGAAGACAGCATCCTTCGAGATCGTGGACGCGCTCGGGGACGCTCCTGACGTCCATTGCCTGCCGGTCGGCAACGCCGGCAACATCTCGGCCTACTGGCTCGGTTACCGCGAGTATCACGCGGATGGCAAGGCGACCAGGACGCCGCGGATGCTGGGCTATCAGGCCGCCGGTGCCGCGCCGATCGTCTCCGGCCAGCCGGTGCTGAACCCGGTCACCATCGCCACCGCTATCCGCATCGGCAATCCGGCGTCGTGGCACCTGGCCGAGGAAGCCAGGGCCGAGTCCGGCGGCCTGATCGGATCGGTGACCGACGAGGCGATCCTGGATGCCTACCGGCTGCTGGCGGCCAGGGAAGGGGTGTTCGGCGAGCCTGCCTCGGCGGCCGGCGTGGCCGGGCTGCTGCAGGCCTGCGCGGCCGGGCAGGTCGAGCCCGGTTCTGTGGTGGTCTGCACGATCACCGGACACGGCCTGAAGGACCCGGATACCGCCGTGTCCGGCGCGCCTGCGCCTGCGACGATCGGCCTGGATATCGCCGCCGCGGCCGGCGCGCTCCAGCTGCGATGACGGGCCGCTGATGGCGGTCTGGCGGTCCGGGCCGGTGACCGTGCGGGTGCCGGCGACCAGCGCGAACCTCGGCCCCGGCTTCGACTCGGTCGGCCTGGCGCTGACCCTGTATGACACGGTGCTGGCCAGCGTCACGCCGTCCGGCGTCGAGGCGGCAGTGACCGGCGCGGGCGCGGGCCAGGTCGGACGCGGTGAGGATCATCTGGTGATCCAGGCGATGCGGGCAGCCTTCGACGTGATCGGCGCGCAGCCGCCCGGTCTTGCGATCTCGTGCCGGAACGAGGTCCCCCAGGGCTTCGGCCTCGGCTCGTCCGCCGCCGCTATCGTCTCGGGACTGATCGCGGCGAAAGCGCTGGCTGGCGACGAGGGGGCCGCGGCGCTGCCCGCGAACGCGCTGCTGCGCCTCGCTGCCGAGCTTGAGGGTCATCCCGACAACGTGGCCGCCTGCCTGCAGGGCGGCCTGACGATTTCCTGGCTGGGAAGCAACGGGCCTGAGGTCGCCCGGCTGACGCCGCTGCCGCAGCTGGCACCCGTGCTGTGCGTCCCGGCGGTCCCGCTGCCGACCCTCGCGGCCCGCCAGGCGCTGCCAGACCTGGTGCCGCACGCGGATGCGGCCGCGAACTCGGCCGCGGCCGCGCTGCTGGTCGTAGCACTCACCAGCCGGCCGGACCTGCTGATGGCCGGCACCAGGGATTACCTGCACCAGTCCTACCGGACTGCTGCGATGCCGGCCACTGCCGGCCTGGTCACCCGGCTGCGGGAGGCGGGTATCGCCGCGGTTGTATCCGGGCCGGCCCGTCGGTGCTGGCTCTGACGACCAGCCAGAGCCAGGACAATTCCGGGGTGCGACCGGGCCGGGGCCGGGGAGGACACGCCCGCCGGGGGTTACCGCCACGGGCAGGCAGATGCCGTTGCCGCCGTCACCCGGATCGCCGCTACGGCCGGCCCGCGCTGGCAGGTTCTGCCGCTGGCCGTGGACGCGTGCGGTGCCAGCGTGCTGCCCGGCTAAGCCGACGGCCGACGGAAGGCAGTCAGATCGTGCCGGGAAACGGTCAATCCGAGTCGCCTCCGGTCTCATGCGCCGGACTCCTCGCTACGGTGGGGACCGCGACAGCGGAGGGAACCAGGTGCCAGCGGATCCAGTGTCACCGGAGGCAGGGCCACCAGACCCTGGGCGGCCGGAGCCCGGGCGGCCGGACCCGGGACTGCTGCCTGATCGCGAGGCGGTGAGCCCGCACGGCAGTGGTGCCTCTCCCGGTCATCGTGCGGGAATGGGGCCGGATCGGCTGCCTGGGTTTCGGCGGCCCGCCCGCGCATATCGCGCTGCTGCGGCAACTATGTGTTGAGCGCAACGGGTGGCTGTCGGCGACCGAGTTTGAGGACGGGATCGCGGCCACCTCGCTGTTGCCCGGTCCGGCTTCGACTCAGCTGGCCATCTTTTGTGCCTGGCGCCTTCGGGGCCCGCTCGGCGCGATTATCGGCGGCGCTTGCTTCATCATTCCCGGCCTGATCATCATCCTGGCCCTGTCGGTACTCTTCCTGGCGGCTTCACCCCCGGTCTGGGTCACCGGGGCCGCGGCCGGAGCCGGTGCCGCCGTCCCGGCGGTGGCAGTCAGCGCCGCGCTTGGGCTGGTGCCGGCCAGCTGGCGGCGGGCCAGTTCCGCCCGGCCGACCGCCGCGCAAGCACAGGCCACCGCGCAAGCACGGCCACCGCGCCCGCACCGGCCGCTGATCAGGACCGACCGCTGATCACGACATGGCCGCGGCGGCCACCCTCGCCGGCCGCCTCAGCGCTGCCAGCGGGCGCTGGCTGGCCTACCTGGTGGCTGGCGGCCTGGGCGCCGACCTGGCCGGGCAGTACCTGGTGGCGGTGCTGCTCGGCTGCGGCGTGGCCGAATGGCTGGTCAGCCGGCCAGGCTACCACCGCCACGCGAGGTTTCCTGACGCCACTGACGGCCAAGGTGGTGACGGCAGGCGTTATCGGTTCGATCGCCTGGGAGGCGCTGAAGGTGGGGGCGCTGTCATTCGGCGGCGGCTTCGTCATCATCCCGCTGATGCAGCACGACGCCGTGCATACCTACCACTGGATGACCAGCGCACAGTTCCTCAGCGCGGTCGCGCTCGGTCAGGTGACGCCGGGACCGGTCGTCCAGACCGTGGCCGTCGTCGGCTATGCGGCTGCCGGAATCGCCGGCGGCCTGCTGGCCTCGCTCATCGCCTTCGCGCCGTCGTTCGCGTTCGTGCTGGCGGGCGGGCGGCATTTCGACCGGTTCCGGCGCAATGCCACCGCTCAGGCCTTCCTGGCCGGCTCCGGGCCGGCTGCTATCGGCGCGATCGCCGGGGCCGCGGTGGTACTCGGCCTCGGCCTCTCGGAGCTCTGGCAGGTCGCGGTCCTGGCGGCCGCTCTGGTCTGGCTGGTCGGGTTCCGCCGCGGCGTGGTCACCGCCATCCTGACTGCCGCCGGAATCGGCATCATCATCGCGCTGGCCGGCGTCCCCGCCTGAGCAGGCGCGGGCGCGGGCGGCGATCAGGCTGCTGCCGTGACCCTGGCCATGATGTCGGCGCGCAGCGCGGCGACATCCGCGCCGGCCCCGGCGAGCATGGTGAGGGCGCCGTTGCGCTTCTGGTCAAGGATGCCGAGGAGCAGGTGCCCGGAGGAGATCTGCCGCTGGCTGAGCTGCTGGGCCAGGCGGACAGCACCGGCCAGTGCCCGCTTCGCGTCATCCGCGACCGGGAGGCGGGCGTGTCCGGCCAGGGCCACCCGGTCCAGCGCGCCGTCGCCGAAGGCCGCGTCGGTCGCCCGGCGGACTGCGTCGAGATCGATGCCCAGCAGGGCCAGCGCGTCCGCGTCCAGTTCGCCCGGCGCTGCGTAGCCGCCGCGCGGCAGCCGGGCGCGCAGCGAATCTACGTCCAGGCCCGCGGCCGTCAGCGCGTCCGCTGCTGCGCCTGGCTCCCGCAGCAGACCCAGCAGGACGTGCTCGCTGCGAATCCTGTCCTGTCCGGCCAGCCGGGCCTCGTGCCGGGCGTCAGCGAATGCCCGGCGGGCTCCCGGCTCGAACTTCTCAAACATCGCCGCCTCCCGTGCGCCGCCGCCCGCGCCGCAGCCGGGTCGCGGGCCTGTCGTCTGTCCCGGCGAGCAGCGTGCTGTATCTCTTGTGCACCGCCTGCTTGCTGACGCCGAGGAACAGCGCGATCTCCTGCCAGGACCAGCCGTGCCCCCTAGCGTTTCTGACCTGGAGCGTTTCGAGGCGCTCGGCCAGCTCCCGCAGCGCCCGCGCTGCGCGCAGACCGTCCGCCGGATCCTGCCCGCTCGCGGCCTCCGCCAGCGTGACCTCGTTTGTCATGCTGTCAATCTATGTTGACGCGGCGGGTTCTGTCAACAACAGTTGACGTTCTCGGTGTGCAGCCCGCTCAGTACTCGTCGTGCAAGCGCAGCCAGCTCATGGTCGGGTCCTGCGGCCAGCCGTCGGGCGAGTCCTCGAAGGCTTCCTGCCGTCCGTAGGGGGTGAGGTCGAGCAGGTTGAAGTCCAGCCGGAGCCGGTCCACGCCGCGGGCGGTGGTGAAGTAAGTCCGGAAGACCTCGTCGCCGTCACGCAGCAGCACGCTCAGGCCGAAAAGCCCGTTCAGGCCAAGGTCGTCGTTGAACTCGCTGCCGCCGGACGAGTAGAACGGCACGCTCCAGCCGAACCGGCGACGGACGGGCTCGAACTCTTCCTGCGGCGCGCGTGCCATCAGGATGAGCCTGGTGTCCCTGGCATTCAGATGCCACTGGCCCGGCGAAAGGTTGTCGGTGAACGTGCAGCAACCGCCGCACAGCCAGTCCTGTCCCGGTTCCAGCATGAAGTGGTAGATGACGAGCTGGCGGTAGCCGTCGAACAGCCCGGTCAGGCCGACCTGGCTCCCGTCCGGCGCGGTGAAGCGGTACTTGCCGGCCTCGAGCGCCGTCATCGGCAGCCGCCGGCGCTGCGCTGCCAGCGCGTCGAGCGCGCGGGTCTGCGCCTTCTCGCTGACCAGCAGACGCGTCAAGTGCCGCCTTCCAGTCCTGTGCTGATACGACCGCGGGCCTGTTCATGATGCCTCCTGCCAGGCATTAAGTTCCCTGAGGGAACTGACATTAACACAGTAAGTTCCTTGAGGAAACGTGGTTGAGGTAAACTCGGCCGCGTGCAGCGCACGGACTTCGGGGAGATGGCCTGTTCCATCGCGCGGACAATGGACGTCATCGGCGAGCCCTGGTCGCCGCTGGTGCTGCGGAACGTCTTTATCGGCATCACCAGGTTCGAGCAGCTCCAGCAAAGCCTGGGTATCTCGCGCAAGGTTCTGGCTGAACGCCTCAGGTGGCTGACCGATAACGGCGTGCTCGATCGCCGTCAGTACTCCAGCCGTCCGCCCCGGTATGAGTACGTCCTGACTGCCAAGGGCCAGGAACTCGTCGACGTCCTCATGGTCATGGTCCGCTGGGGCGACCGGTGGCTCGCGGGCGAGGCGGGCCCGCCGGTGCTGTACCGGCACCGCGCGTGCGGGCAGATCAGCCACGTCGAGCTCACGCTGCTCACACTGCGGTCAGGGCATGGGCTCGACCGATATGGATGTGCTGCCGGGCCCCGGAGCCGAGCCCGCCGCGGGTTAGCCCGGCGGGCAAGGCGATATTCAACCCGCGTTCAGAATCCGCTAGGGGAATGGCCGTTCGCGCGCTTAATGCTGAGCTGACGACCGTAACGGTCGTTATGTCGCGCGTCTAGCGGAGGTTACTGTCACTATGAGCATGCAGAGGTCCAAGCATCCGGCCCGGTGGCGCGTCGCGCTCCCGCTGACAGCAGCGGTAACGGCGGGACTGCTGGCGGCAGCAGGCCCGCTCGGCAGCCCGGCCGCCCAGGCCGGCGTCAGGCACGGGTCCTGGTTCCTGCCCGGCAACCTGGTCGTGAGCGGGTCTGACTACACCGGCCAGGCGAGCCTGTTCACCCCTCGGTCACCGAGCTTCCGCCGGGCTGTGCCGGCAGCGCCTGCACGCCGGCGGTGGCCGACGGCAGCGTATCCCGGCGTCTTCAACAACGACGGCCCCGACCCCAGCTTCGGCGTCACCTCGCCGATCTTTCTCGACCAGATCACGCCGGACGGCCGGCTGGTCAACACGCTGCGGGTACCGGACGGCCTCGGCTCGTCGCACGGTACCGGCGGGCACATGGTGACCAGCTTCTCGTCGAAGTCGGAGCTGGCGCTGAACCTGTCCACTAACGGCCGTGACATCACCTTCATGGGCTACGACGCCGTGCCGAACTCCGTGGATGTGTCCAACTCCAACACCCCCGGTGTCAGTGACCCCACGAACCCGGTCTCCAGCGCGTATTACCGGGTCGTGGCCACGGTCGGCGCGGACGGCCGGATCCAGTACACGCGCACCAACGCCTACAGCGGTAACAACGGCAGGGCCGCGATCCTCAACAACTCCGACGGCGACAACGTCGTCTACACGGCCGGAAACGCGGGAAATGGCGCCAACCCGCAGCCGGACGGCATCATCACCGGGGCCGGCGCGCAGATCTTGAAGCCGCAGTATCAGCCGGAGGCGCTGCAGGGCCCTGGCCAGCCCACGCCGGCCGGCAGCTTCAACGTCACCCAGCTGGGTGACAAGGCCGACAAGATCGGCAAGGACACCAACTTCCGCGGCCTGACGATCTACAACAACGTCGTCTACTACAGCAAGGGCAGCGGCAGCAACGGCGTCAACACCGTGTACTTCATCGACACCACCGGCAAGGCCTGCCCGAGCGGCGGCGTCGGGGTCCCGCAGCCAGGCGCGGAGCTGCCGACCTCGCCCATCGCCTACGACCCGTCGCTGCTGCAGACCGAGGGCGTGACCCCGTACAACATGTGCATTCTCCAGGGCTTCCCGACGTCGCTGGCGAAGGCCACCAGCCCGGTGCCCCTGTACCCGTTCGGAATGTGGTTCGCCAACAAGGACACCCTGTACGTCGCGGATGAGGGCGACGGCAGCAACACGTACTCGACCAGCACCGGCACCTACACCGACGCGGCGGCCCAGACCACGGCCGGCCTGCAGAAGTGGGTGTTCAACGGGACCAGCTGGAGTCTCGCCTACACCCTGAGCGCCGGGCTGAACCTGGGCTCGCCGTACACCGTCAAGGGCTATCCGGCCGACGACAACGCGGCCACGGGCCTGCCCTGGGCCCCGGCCAGCGACGGCCTGCGCAACCTCACCGGGCGGGTCAACCCCAACGGCACGGTCACCATCTGGGCCGTTACCTCGACGGTCTCCGGTAGCGGTGACCAGGGCGCTGACCCGAACAAGCTGGTGGCGATCACCGATCCGCTGTCGGCCACCGCAGCGGGTGCGCACGAGCAGTTCGTGACCGTTCAGTCGGCCCGCTACGGGCAGGTTCTGCGGGGCATCTCGTTCACGCCGGGGACCCGCTTCTAGGTACGCGCACCGAGAACACGCACGGCGGTGCCGGCCGGGACCGAGTCAGCTAACCACATGGCTGCCTCGGTTCCGGTAACGGCACCTACCGGGCCTCATCCCCGAACCCGTCAGGGTCGCGGCGCTGGCCGGGCGGCGCGCAGGCCGGCCAGGGCGGCGACGACGTACTCACCCAGCGAGCCCAGGTCATACCCGCCTTCCTGGACGGCGGCGACGGGCGCGAGCTGGCCGACTAGCTGGCCAGCCGCGCGGTAGGCGGGCGCGGACACCTGCAGGGGGCTTTCGGGATCCGCCGCGGCCGCGTCCACGCCCAGGGACAGCACGATCGCGTCGGCGCCATACGTCCGGACGCGCGCGCACAGCTCGGTCACCGCGGCCAGCCACTGGTCATCACCGCTGCCGGGCGCGAGCGGCAGGTTGTGGTTAAAGCCCCGGCCGGCCCCGTTCCCGGTCTCATCGCCGAAGCCCAGGTAATGCGGGAACCAGCCGGCTCCCGGATCCACGTGAACGCTTCCGTAGAGCACGTCCGGCTGGTCGTAGAAGATCGACTGAGTGCCGTTCCCGTGGTGGGCATCGATATCGATGATCGCGACGCGGGCCGCGCCGGCCTGGCGGAGTACCCGGGCCGCGACCGCCGCGTTGTTGACGTAACACGAGCCGCCGTATGCGGCCGCGGCGGCGTGGTGGCCGGGCGGGCGGCACAGCGCGTAGGCCGCGGGCACGCCGCCGGCGACCAGCGCGGCCGCGGTCGCGGCCGAGTCGGCCGCGGCCCGGATGGCCGCCCAGCTGCCCGGGCCGATCAGGGTCATCGTGTCGTAACAGAACAGCCCGGTCCGCGCGTGCGTGGCGGCGGGCAGCCTGGCCGGCAGCCCGCCCAGCATCCCGGCGGTCGGGAACACATAAGGGACGACCCGGTCCCGCCCGTAGTCGGCCGGGTAGCCGCCGGCTTCCCAGTCGTCCCAGGCCGTGGCCAGGTGCTCGATCATGGCCCGGTCGTGCACGGCCAGCAGTGCGTCCTGGTCGTGCGGCCGGCTCGGCCCGATGCTGGCGCCGGCCCGCCGGAGCGCCGCCAGCAGCACCGCGGCCCGTTCCGGTACCTCAGTGCCCTCCTCGCGCAAGCCGAGCCAGACCTCGCCGGCTGGCTGGTGCAGCAGGCAGTCCTCGTGCCACACGACCGGGAGGTCCTGCAGCCCGCCCTCGATGGTCATTCGCCGGGCTCCTTCATGGCATGCTCGCTGGGTGAGGCTTGCGAATGAGCACGGGGTCAGGGCCCGTGACCTCGGCATCAGGATAGGCGTGCTGCCCGCCGGGCCGACCGCCTCCATCGCGGACGTGCCCGGACTGGGCGTCGGCCATGTGACCGTCTGGCGTGATGAGCCGCCGCCTCCGGCTGGCCGCGGGGTGGCCAGGACCGGCGTGACTGTCATTGATCCGGGCGGGAGCATGTTCGCCCGCCCGGTCCCGGCCGGCGGGGCCGTTCTGAACGGCGCCGGCGAGTGCACTGGCTTCGTCGCCATGACCGAGTGGGGGCTGGCCGAGACGCCGGTGTTCCTGACCTCCACCATGCAGGTCGGCCGGGTATACGACGCGGCCTGCGAGGTGCTGATGGCCGAGGAGGCCCGCATCGGGACCGAGGACGTGATCATCCCGGTGGTCGCCGAGTGCGATGACAGCTTTCTGTCTGACACCCGCCGGATGCAGGTCAGCGCCGCCGATGTCAGCGCCGCGCGGGAGGCGGCGCGGGCGGCGGGCGCTGCCGGCGGCCGCGAGGCGCCGCTCGAGGGTGCGGTCGGCGCGGGTACGGGGATGACCTGCCTCGGGTTCAAGGGCGGCATCGGCTCGGCCTCCCGGCTGGTGCCATCCGGGCACACGGTGGGCGTCCTGGTGCTGACGAATTTCGGCGATCAGGAGCGGCTCACGGTAGACGGCGTGCCGGTGGGCAGGCTCCTGCCGGTGGCAGCGGAGACGGCTGGCCGCCGCGAGCGTCGCCGTCCGCCGGCTGGCTCGTGCATCACCGTCGTTGTCACCGACGGGCCGCTCGACTCGGCCGCCTGCACCCGCCTGGCCCGGCGCGCTGGACTGGGCCTGGCCCGGACGGGGTCTACCGGCCACCACGGCAGTGGCGAAATCTTCCTGGCGCTGGCCACCGGACTGCGGGCGCCGCGGGGCGAGATCAGCGACGTGGCCAGCACACAGATCTCCGGGCGGGGCCTGGACCCGTTCTTTGCCGCCGTCGTGGAGGCCACCGAGGAAGCCGTGCTCACCAGCATGCTGATGGCGCCGGCCGTGACCGGGCGGGACGGCAATACCTCACCGGCCCTCCCGGCCGCGCGCGTCAGAGAGCTGCTGAGCGAGGCCGGCCGGATCAGCAGCAGTCCTCCGGGCCGGAATCCCGGCCTGGCCGGCGGCCCGGGCAGCTCGCTGTGAGCGCGGGCGCCGCCGGAGCTCCGAGCGCACCACGCCGTCCGGTGGTCAGAGAACTGCACGGTTACCTGGACACCGACGACTACGCCTGGATGCGCGACCACGAGTCGCCGGCCCTGCGCGAGTACCTGGACGCCGAGCGGGCGTATTACGACGCGCAGACCGCCGGGCTGGCCCGGCTGACCGGTCAGCTGTATCAGGAAGCGGCCGGCCGGACCGCCGCGTCGGCTGAGGACTCGGTGAGCTGGACACTGCACGGATACCGGTACTGGTACCGCACCCGGCCAGAGGCTGAGGGCCGGCAGCTGCTGCGCGCGCCCGCGGCCGGGGCGGGTCCCGGCGATCGGGACGAGCAGCTGCTGCTGGACGAGACCGAGCTGGGCGAGCGCACCGGGTACATCGAGATCGGACTGGCCGAGCCGAGCCCGGACGGCGAGCTGCTGGCGTGGTCGGCGGACACATCCGGGGCCGAGATCTACGAGCTGCGGTTCACCGGCATCCGGGCCGGTGCAGCGCTGCCCGAGGTGATCGCGGCCACCTATCCGGGCGGCGCCTGGTCGGCCGACTCGGCCCGGTTCTTCTACCTGGTACCGGACCGGCTGAACCGGCCATATCAGGTCTGGCGGCACGCCGTCGGCGAGCCTGCGGCGCGGGACGTGCTGGTCTACGAGGAGGACGACCCGCGGTTCGAGCTCACCCTGGCGGCGTCCCGCAGCGGCGAGCTGATCATCATCACGGCGGCATCCCGTGACACCACCGAGGTGCTGCTGATCCCGGCCGGGCGGCCGCTCACCGATCCCGTGGTGGTCGAGCCGAGGCGCGCGAGCATCGAGTACCGGGTCGACCACGCGGCCGACCCGGACGGCGGTGACGGCGACCTGCTGATTGTCACCAACGACGGCGCGGATGAGTTCACGCTGCTGCGGGCTCCGGTGGCGGCGCCGGGGCGGGCGAACTGGTCGCCGGTCGACTGCGCCTGCGTCGCCCCGGCCAGGCCGGACACCCGGCTGGTGCGGTGCGACGTCCTGGCGGATCACCTGCTGCTGACGCTGCGCCGCGACGGCGCGCCGCTGCTGGCCGTTACCGGCCGCCGCGGGCAGCCGGCCCTCCAGATCAGCGCCGGGCTGCCGGCCGGATCCATCGCTGCGCAGCACGTGACCGACTACGGCGCGCGGTCGGTCATCATCGCCGAGGAGTCGCTCATCGAGCCGCCGCGCTGGTCCGAGCTGGACCTGGTCACCGGTGAGCGCCGGGAGCTGAAGCGGGACAAGACGCCGCAGTATGATCCCGCGCGCTACCGCACCACGCGCGTCAGCGCGCGGATGGCCGACGGCACAGGCGTGCCGGTGTCTCTCGCCTATCTGGCCGGCACGCCCCTGGACGGGAGCGCCCCGTGCCTGCTCTACGGCTACGGCGCCTACGAGGCGTGCCTGGATCCGGAATTCGATCGCAGCCTGCCGTCGCTGCTCGACCGGGGCGTCGTCTATGCGGTGGCGCACGTCCGCGGGTGGAGGCGAGTGCGGCCGCCAGTGGTGGCAGCAAGGCCGGCTGCGGGCGAAGCCGACCACCTTCAGTGACTTCATCCGGAGCGCGGACTGGCTGGCCGGAGACGCTCCCGGCGTCAGTCCCGGTCGTGGACGGCACCCGGATCGCGTCGCGCGGGCTCTCGGCGGGCGGCCTGCTGCAGGGCGCGGTCTACTCCCGGGCCCCGGCCCGCTGGCGCGCCGTCGTGGCCGAGGTGCCGTTCGTCGACTGCGTGACCACGATGCTGGATCCGGACATCCCCCTGACAATCAACGAGTGGGACGAGTGGGGCGACCCGCGCGACCCCGGCGACTTCGCTTGCCTGCGCGGATACTCGCCCTATGACAACCCGCCGGCCGGGCCCCGGCCGGCGTTGCTGGTCACCGGTGCCGTGCACGACCCGCGGGTGCTGGTGCACGAGCCCGCCAAGTGGGTGGCCAGGCTCCGCGCGACTGACACCGCCGGCAGCCGGGTGCTGTTCCGGGTGGAGCTGGGCGCGGGCGCGCATACGGGGCCGTCCGGCCGGTTCGCTCAGCTGCACTACGAGGCCGAGGTGCAGGCGTTCATCCTGGCCGCTCTTCGGGCTGCCCGGCTAGCCGAGGCAGAAGTAGACGGCGACCGGAAGAACGCTGCGCTGAGCGCGGGAATGGCCTGCTGCCTGTTTGGTGACGTGCAGGCAGTGCCGGGCGATCCAGACCAGGCGCGGATCCGTCGTCGTCGGCGACTGCAGGAACGTGCGGACGAAGTTCGTCCTGATCAGGCGCTGCAGGGTCGCCAGCGTCGGTGCCGGGATCGTGCCGGTGAATCCGCCGATCGGGACGACCTCATCGCCGCTGGCATAGATGAACGGTGCCGCGAGCACCGCCGTTTGCGTGGCCATCAGGTACGGTTCGGCGGCGTTGGCCTTCTCCAGCGCCGCCAGGGCAGGCTGAACGTCGAAGCCGGCGGTCAGCAGCCTGGTGATGGCCGTAGTTTCCGTGGCCGGCTCGAACGGCGTCTGGAACGGCCCGAGCCCGCTCGTCACCACCGCGCCGGCCGCGACCGCCGGCGTGATGAGCGCGGCCGCGCCGGCCAGCAGGAGGCCCGCTGCCGCCCGGGCCGCGGAGGCCGAGTTGCGCTGCCAGGCCGCGGCCGCGAGCCCGCAGACGGCTGCGGCTGCCAGTACGTCGAGCACCGGGCGCAGCCAGCCTGGCAGGCCGGTTCCGCTGCCGGGCAGCAGCCAGGAAGCGTAACCGGCGGTCGCCAGCAGTGCCACGGCGACGGTCAGCCAGCACCAGAGCCGGTCGCGGTGACGCCAGGCCGCCGCGATGCCGATCGCGACCAGGCTGGCGACTGCCGGCGACAGTGCCGCGGTGTAGTAGGTGTTGATCGTCCCGTCTGCTGAGAACGCCGCGAACAATGTCAGCAGCCAGCCGCCCCACAGCACCAGCCCCGCTCGCAGCAGGTCGGTGCGCGGTTCACGGCGCCGCGCGATCAGTCCGGTGATCAGCGCGATCGCCGCGGCGGCCAGCAGCCAGCCGGTGTCCCGGCCCGCATCGCCGGTCAGCAGCCGGTGCCAGGACGCCGGGGGTGAGATGACCAGGCCGAGCCCGATGCTCTTGTTCACCAGCTGGTCGGGCGAGGCCTGGTCGAGCCGGCCGAATCCGTTGTAGACGAAGACCTGCTGGAAGGCCGAGTTGCCGGTGCTGCCGTCGAGGTAGGGACGTGAGCCCGCTGGCCAGCTGGTCACCAGGCTCATCCAGCTCAGCGAGACGGTACCAGCCAGCAGCAGCATGGCGCCGCACCGGCGGAGTCGCTCCGGCCAGCGGCCGGGCGCTGCCGTGAGATAGCAGGCGGCCAGCGCGGGCAGCACCAGCCAGGCCTCCAGCATCTTCGCCTGGAACGCCAGGCCGATGAGGACGCCTGCCAGCAGCACGGGCCGCCGGCGGCCGGTACCGATGGCCGTGACGAGCGCGTCGGCGGCCAGCAGCGCCAGCAAGATCATGAGCGTGTCAGGGACATTGCCGCGATTCAGCGCGGTGGTGGCCGGCGACAGGGCCAGGACGCCGGCCGCGATCAGCCCCGCGGCCGGGCCCGCCAGCCGGCGCACCACCCGGTACAGCACGAGCACGGCGAGCGTGCCCTCGATGATCTGCGGTAGCACCACCGCCCAGTTGTGCGCACCGAAGACTCCGACGCTGATCGCCTGCAGCCAGAACGCCCCCGGCAGCTTGTCGGTGGTCATGGTGCCGGCCGGGTCGAAGGCGCCGAAGAAGAAGTTGGACAGGCTCATCGACATGCTGCGGGCGGCGGCTGCGTAATAGATCTCGATGTTCACCGGGCGGGTTGCCTGCCAGGCGTACGACCAGGCTGCGCAGGCACCGATCGCCGCGAGGGCCGGCCAGGCCCAGGCTGGCTGGCGGTCCGCCGCAGCTCGCCTGGCCCGGACCAGCCGCAGCAGGCGGCTCACCAGATCGCGCCAGAAGTCCGGCCACGTCTGCGGCGGCGGCCGTTCGGTGACGGTGGTCATGAACCGGCAGGTTACCGTCCCGGTTCTTGACGGTCAATGTTATTGACTAAATCGCCGAGGCTAGGCCGTCATCGCCATGAGGCAGCCGTCCCAGTAGCCGGCCACCTTCGGATGGCGCCGGCCGCTGATCGCGATCTCGAGCACGTCCGGCCGCAGTCCTGCGAGCGGGCGGAAGTACACGATGACGCCGCGGGCAGCGGAGTAGACCGCGCAGAACCCGGCGGTGTCGGCAGGCTGACCGGTCGAGGCGTGCATCCAGGCGGGTGCCCCCGAGCAGCACAGCCGGGGCCGCGCCGCCCAGATCCAGAGCCTGCCGCCGTGCCCGGCCACGTACCCGGTCGCGCCGGGGCTGATGTCCACGCGCATGCTCTGACGATAGGCCGCTTCGGCTCGCCGGGCGAGCAGGTGGCTGCCCGCACGGCAGGCCGCTGGCCGCGGCCGCCGCCGGACCGTCGCCTACCCTTGGTGCTAGCCGTGCTCTCGCGGTATCCGCCCGGCCCGGCCAGCAGAGCGCTGAAAGGTGGCTGTGATGGCAGTGACGCAGCAGGCTCAGCGGCCGTCAGCCATCCGGATCGGGAATGCCTCGGGCTTCTACGGCGACCGGTTTTCGGCCATGCGGGAGATGCTCGAGGGCGGCGAGCTTGATGTGCTCACCGGCGACTATCTGGCTGAGCTGACCATGCTGATACTGGGCCGGGACCGCATCAGGGACCCCGGGCTCGGCTATGCGCGCACCTTCCTGCGGCAGCTCGAAGACTGCCTCGGCCTGGCGCTGGATCGCGGCGTCCGCATTGTCGCCAACGCCGGCGGCCTGAATCCGGCCGGGCTGGCTCGGGCCGTCCGGGAGCTGGCGGACCGGCTCGGCCTTGATCCGGCGATCGGTTACGTGCACGGCGACGACCTGCTGGCGCGCTCGGCCGAGCTTGGCTACGGGGAGCCGGTCGCGGCTAACGCCTATCTGGGCGGTTTCGGCATCGCGGAGTGCCTGCGGGCCGGTGCGGACGTGGTCGTCACCGGGCGGGTGACCGACGCCTCGCTGGTAGTCGGCCCGGCGGTCGCGCACTTCGGCTGGTCGGCGTCCGACATAGATGCGCTGGCCGGGGCGATGGCGGCCGGCCACATCATCGAATGCGGCCCGCAGGCGACAGGCGGCAACTATGCCTTCTTCGGCGATATCCCGGATCTGCGTCATCCCGGCTTCCCGATCGCCGAAGTGCTCGCTGACGGTTCCAGTGTCATTACCAAGCATCCTGATTCTGGCGGCGCGGTGACGGTCGGGACCGTCACCGCGCAGCTGCTGTACGAGGTAGCCGGGCCCCGGTACCCCGGCCCGGACGCGACGCTGCGGCTCGATACGATCCAGGCTGCGCCAGGACGGCCCCGACCGGGTGTCGGTCAGCGGCGTCCGCGGCGAACCGCCGCCGCCGGCGCTCAAGGTCTCGCTCAATACGCTCGGGGGCTTCCGGAACCAGGTCGAATTCGTGCTGACCGGCCTGGACATCGATGCCAAGTCCCGGCTGGTCCGGGACCAGCTGGCTGCGGTCTTGCCGCCGGATGTCAGGTGGGACCTGGCCCGCACTGACCATCCCGACGCGGCGACGGAAGAGCAGGCCAGCGCGACCTTGCGGTGCGTGGTCCGCAGCCAGGACCAGAAGGCCATCGGCCGCGCCTTCTCCGGTGCGGCGGTGGAGCTGGCGCTCGCGAGCTATCCCGGCTTTCACCTCACGGCGCCACCCGGTGCTGCCGAGCCGTACGGGGTGTTCACCGCGGCGTTCATCGACCGGGCCGACGTCCGGCACATCGCGGTGCTGCCCGATGGTTTGCCGGTCGAGATCGCCGATCCCGCCGTCATGACGACGGCGGAGGCCGGCGGATCCGGTGACGGTGCCGCCGTGGCCGTCCGGAGGCCCGGTCCGCCGCGCTCCGCTCGGAGCGGTGGCCGGCGCCCGCAGCGGCGATAAGGGCGGCGACGCCAACGTCGGCGTCTGGGTTAAAGATCCGGCCGCCTGGCCCTGGCTGGCCGCCACGCTGACTGAGGGCAAGCTGCGCGAGCTGCTGCCGGAAGCAGCAGGCCTGCCGGTGACCAGGTACCTGCTGCCCGGCCTGACCGCGGTGAACTTCGTCATCGAGGGGCTGCTCGGCGACGGCGTGGCCGCGGCCGCCAGGTTCGACCCGCAGGCGAAGGCGGTCGGTGAATGGCTCAGGTCCCGGCTGCTCGACGTTCCCGAGTCGCTGCTGTGATGGCTGCCGGTCAGGGAGAAGATGAGGTGCTGTGAACTTCACCGAAACGCCGGAGCAGACCGCCTTGCGCTCGGCCGCAAGTGAGCTGGGCCGCAGTTACGGCTACGCCTACTACATCCGGCAGGCCCGCAGTGACGGCCGGCTGACGGAGCTGTGGCAGGATGCCGCGAAGCTCGGCTTCCTGGGCGTGAACCTGCCGGAGGACTACGGCGGCGGGGGCGCGGGGATGTACGAGCTGGCCATCGTGCTGGAGGAACTCGCGGCCGCTGGCTGCGGGCTGCTGATGATGGTGGTATCGCCGGCGATCTGCGGGACCATACTCGCCCGGTTCGGTACCGCCGGCCAGAAGCAGGAGTGGCTGCCGAAGCTGGCCAGCGGGTCCGCCATCATGGCGTTCGGCATCACCGAGCCCGACGCCGGATCCAACTCGCACAAGCTGTCGACCGTGGCCAGCAGGGACGGGGACGCGTGGGTACTCAACGGCCGCAAGATCTACATCTCCGGCGTCGACGAGGCGGAGGCGGTGCTGATCGTCGCGCGGACCGCTGACGCCAGGACCGGCAAGCTCCGCCCCGCCTTGTTCGTGGTGCCGACGAGCACGCCCGGCTTTAGCTTCGAGCCGATCGAGATGGACATCGTCATGCCGGAACGCCAGTACCTGCTGTTCCTCGACGACGTCCGGCTGCCGTCCACCGCGCTGATCGGCGAGGAGTCGGCCGCGATGCTGCAGCTGTTCGCCGGGCTCAATCCGGAGCGCATCATGGCGTCGGCGATGGCGGTGGGATCTGCCCGCTACGCGCTGGACAAGGCGGTCGGCTACGCCAGGGAGCGGACCGTCTGGAGCGTGCCGATCGGCGCCCATCAGGGGCTCGCGCATCCGCTGGCCCAGGTGAAGATCGAGCTGGAGCTAGCCCGGCTGATGATGCAGAAGGCGGCGGCCCTGTACGACGCCGGCGAAGACATGGCCGCGGGCGAGGCAGCCAATATGGCCAAATACGCCGCCGCCGAGGCTAGCGTCCGGACGGTCGACCAGGCCATCCAGGCGCTGGGCGGCAGTTCGATGACGGCCGAGTTCGGGCTGGCCTCGATGCTGGCCAACGTGCGGACGACCCGCATCGCGCCGGTCAGCAGGGAAATGATCCTCAACTTCGTGGCCCAGTACTCGCTTGGCCTGCCGAAGTCCTACTAGCGCGAAGCTACCGGGAGCGACCCGCGCATGCCGGATCAGCTCGTGCAGTACTCAGCGGACCGGGCTATCGCCAGGGTCGCGCTGGACTCGCCCCGTAACCGCAACGCACTGTCCGCGGCGCTGGTGGAGCAGCTCACCGCGGCGCTCACCGCCGCCGCGGACGACGACAGCGTCCGGGCGGTCGAGCTGACCCACACCGGGAGCACCTTCTGCGCGGGCGCGGATCTCAGCGAGGCGCGCCAGGGCGGGATGAAAGACGGCGCTAAGCGGGTGATGGCGCTGCTCAGGCTCATAGTGGCGCTGCCGAAGCCCGTGGTCGGCAGCATCGACGGCCACGTCCGGGCGGGCGGCCTCGGCCTGGTCGGCGCCTGCGACATCGTCGTGGCCGGCCCTGCGTCGACCTTTGCTTTCACCGAGGTCAAGCTCGGCCTCGCGGCGGCCATGATCTCGCTGACCACGCTCCCGAAGATGGACCCGCGCGCGGCCAGCCGGTACTACCTCACTGGCGAGAAGTTCGACGCCGCGACCGCGGCGCGGATCGGGCTGATCACCGAGGCCGTCGACGACATCGACGCGGGTACGCTCGCCGTGCTTGACGCGCTGCGGGCGGCCTCGCCCCAGGGCCTGCGCGAGACCAAGCTGCTGCTGACCCCGGCCATCCTGGACGGTTTCGAGCGCAGCGCCGAGTCGCTGGCCGAGCTCTCGGCCCGGCTGTTCGGCTCGGCTGAAGCCGCGGAGGGGATGGCCTCGTTCCTCCAGAAGCGGCCGCCGTCCTGGGCACCGGCCTAGCGGACGGCTAGCCAGGCAATCGGCGGGCCGGCCGGCGCGAACGCCGGGAGCATCGGGACCGGCAGCTGCGGCAGCGCCGAAAGGTCAGCCAGATTCGGCCCGACCGCCTTGCGGCTGGACGTACCGCCGTTGTTCGAGACGTCGATGCCGCTACTGCGGCTGGCCAGGTGGGTCTTGTTACCGGGGTAGGCGATATAGGTGACCGCGACGAAGCTGCCGTTCGCGCCCTTGGCCCTGATTGTGACCCAGCCGGTGGGGCCTGTCCTGCCGCTATCGAGCTTCTCCCAGGTCGACGTGCCCTTGTAGTTGTAGATCACGGTGACTGACTGCCCGCCCCAGGGCTTCCACCTCCCGGCGTAAAACTCGAGCCTGGCCTTGATCGTCACGAGGCTAGTGGCGTTCATCGAGCGCGGCGTCACGCTGAACGAGACGATCCTGGTCTGGGTCTTCCAGGCGTGGACGACCGGACTGACGACGCCCTGGAAGCTGGCGGTGGCAGCGAAGTTCGCGCGGTAGTACGCGTTGGGGAGCTTGGCCTTGACCGCGCCGCTGAAATACGACTCGTCGGCGCCCGGGCAGCTCTTGTTCTGGGCGGCGTCGTTGTGCAGGGTCAGGGTCGCGAACGACTTCCAGGCACCGCGCTTGCTGGTCGCGTACTGGACCAGGACCGAGGTCTGCGGGCCGTAACCGACCGGTGCCGTGACCTGCAGGCAGCCGGCGACGGCGACCTTCTCGTCTACCCCGAGACTGGCGGTGAACGACCTGACCTTCATCGGCACGGCGAAGGTCAGGTTGCCGGTTGCCATCGCTTGCTGTGTCAGTGTCGCGCTGCCCACGGTGGCCGACCAGCCAGGGCCGTGCGTCGTGGGCAGCGTCGCGCTGAACGCGCCGGTGCTGCCGGCAGTCACCGATCCGAGGCTCGTCTTACTCTCCTGGAGCTGGACGACCGAGCCCGGCAGCGCCGTCCAGACCGAGCCGTTCTCGTACTGAACGGTGCCGGTGAGCGTCGCGTTCTGCCCGTACTTCAGGTGGCTGGGACTGACCGCGATGCCGGTGATGCGGGTGGGTGCCTGGACCACGCCGACAGGGACCGCTGTGGTCGCCGAGGTATAGCTCCCGGTCTGCGCGATATAGAAGGTATAGGACGTCGCGTCGGTGAGACCGCTCGCGTGGAAGGTGAGGTTGCCGTTCGCGTCGGTGTTACCGACCAGGACGGTGCTGCCGCCCTGCCTGGTGACGTAGACCGGAACATTCTGGATGGCGACCGCGCTCGAAGCCGAGCCACCGGGCGAGACTCCGGTCAGGGAGGCGGCGAAAGCAACCGACCCCGAGCCCTCGGTCACGCTGGCAGGCGTTGGCGTCACCGTGAGCGTCGACTGGACCTGGTTCTGCCCGATTGGCACCGAGATCGAGCCGGCGCTGTAGAGCGCGCCTTGATTGACGCTGAAGACATAGTCGGCCGCGCTAGTGATGTGCGAGCCGGTATAGCTGAAAGCACCATTCGCGGTCGTAGTCGTGACCTGGGTGGCAGCGCCGCCGCCGATGCTGAGGTAGACCGGGACGCCGCTGCCGACGCCGACGGACGTTGTGCTGCCGTACGGCATCACGCTGACCGTGCCGCTGAAGTCCACCGTCGAGGAGGCCAGGTTGATGTCAGGCGGGCTCGCCGACGCGGTCACTGCGGTCGTCGCCCGCACCACGGGAATGCTGACGTCGTCGGAGGCGGCGTCGTACAGGGCCGTCGAGTCCACCGAGAAGTCATAGTCGGTGCCGGCCGCGATGTTATTAACGGTGTAGCTGAAGTCGCCGTTCGCGTCGGTCGTGGTCGTGACCTGGGTCGTGGCCCCGCCGCCGATGCTGAGGTAAACCGGGACGCCGCTGCCGATCCCCTGCGCGCTGCCCCCCTGGGGGTTTGCCTTCACCACACCCGTAAACGTGACGCTCGTTGACCCGAAGGTCACGTTGGGCTGGCTCGCCTGGACGGTCATCGTGGTCGGTGCCATCTGGCTGCCGACGGTCACCTGGTAGGAGGTACCGGTGTACAGGCTGGTCGGCTGGATGCTGAACGTGTAGTTGCCCGGAGCCGTGCCCGTGGTGGTGTAGGTGAAGTCGCCCTGGGCGTCATCAGTCGTCGTGACCTGCGTGCCGTCGAGATAGACGGGCACGCCGCTGCCGATGTTCACCGACGTGGGCGAGGCCGGCGCCGGCGGGCGTAACGGTCGCGCTCACGTTGCCGGCGAAAGTGACGGTCTGGATTCCTTCGGTGACCGTGGCCGGAGTTGCCGCCACTGTCATCGAGGTCGTAGCCGGTGTCGCGTTGACGGTGACATCGTCACCAGCGGCCGGGTAGCTGCTGGTGCCGGCGACGGTGAAGTTGTAGTCGGCCGACTGGCTGATGCCGGGGTCGGTGTAGGTGAAGTTGCCACTGGAGTCTGTGGTCGCGACCTGGCTGGACGCGCCGCCGGAAATGCTGAGGCTGACCGGCGCATTCGCGATGCCGACCGGCGAGCCGCCGGTCGCGGTCCCGGTCAGCGTGCCCGTGAACGTCACGGTCTGAGAGCCGAGCGTCACCGACGGAGGCGCCGGGGCGACGGCGAGGCTGCTGGCGTTATAGCTGACGGTGAAGGAGCCGGGTGCGTTCAGCCCCTGGTCGGACTCGGTGCCGTCATTGGCGTCCACCGTCACCGAGTAGGTCCCGGCGGGCAATTGCGACTCGGCGATGGGCGTCGCCGCGGCCCAGGTCTGGTTCGTCGGGTCCGAGGTGTCCTGCGCCGCCATAGTCACGTCGGCAACGTCCTGGTCGCTGGCGCTGTACACGTGGGCCGTCATGGTCTGGATGGCGGCGCCGTTGCCGTCGTTGGCGACCACGGTCAGGTCATAGGGGTCGCCGCTCGCGTCCGGGCCGGCCGAGGTGATGGTGATATTGGGTGAGCTCGCGCTAGCAGCGGCCGGCACGCAGACCATGGCGACCAGGACGCTGGCAGTCCCGAACAGCGCGGTCGCGGTAAGACGGAAACCTGACACGCACACACCCCTGCGCTATGACATCCTGAGCCGGGCTATCCGGACCGTGGCGAACTCCTTTAATAACAGGCTGAAATCGCTATTTGACTTGAAGTCTGTCCAAAGGGCGGTTCATCATAGCGAGCTCGCTATCTCCGCGTCGGTCAATTCGGGTACAAGCGGCCCGTCGGCGTGCCGCGCCCGCCGGGCCGCTCGTTTCCCGGATACTGGGCGGGCAAAGCGGGCCGGGATGAGCAGATGACGGAGAGCTGGTGCGTAGCAGGCAGTATTCACAGGACGTACTCGCGGCGCCCTCGCGGCGCCCGGTGCCCCCGCCGCGGATAGCGGCCGAGACCGGTCTGGTCGTCGAGGACAGCGCGGCTGATTTCTGCGGCGCCATCGTCAGTTGCGAGAAGGACGCGGTCATACTCGAAGACCGGCACGGCCTGCGCCGGGTCTTTCCGCTGACCGGCACGTTCCTGCTCGAGGGCCAGCGGGTGAGCCTGGTGCGCCCGGCGCCCGCAGGCGGCGGCGACACCGGCGGGCGCCCGGCTCGCACGGCGTCTGGCGCTACGGCCGCGCCCGCAGGCCGGGCGAAAGTCGCGCGGGCCAGCCGCATTTACGTCGAGGGCAAGCACGACGCTGAGCTGGTGGAGAAGGTCTGGGGTGACGACCTCAGGGACGTCGGGGTTGTCGTTGAGTTCCTGAACGGCATCGACGATCTGCCCGCCGTGGTGGCGGAGTTCGATCCGGATGCCGGGCGCCGCCTCGGGGTGCTGGTCGATCACCTGGTCGACGGGTCGAAGGAGAGCCGGATCGCCGCCAGGGTCAGCTCACCCGACGTCCTGATCGCGGGCCATCCCTACATCGATGTGTGGGCGGCGGTGAAGCCCGGCGTGCTCGGCTTTGACGGCTGGCCGGATGTGCCGCGGGGGGTCCCGTGGAAGGACGGCGTGCTCGCCGCGATCGGCTGGCCGCCCGACACCGCTGCTGCCTGGCGGCGGATCCTGGGCAGCGTCCGGTCCTATCTAGACCTGGAGCCGGCCTTCCTCGGCCAGGTAGAAGAGCTGATCGACTTCGTCACAGCTCCCGGCAGCAGCTGACCCGAGGCGGGCGGAGCGATGACAGATCAGGCTGAGCAGGCGGCGCTGCGAGCGGCCTGCACCCGCTTCGTCGCCGGGCACGGCCGCATCACGGCTGCGGAGATGCTGGCGACGATCCCGGCCGACACCTCGCCGGACACCTACGGGCACGGCGGAGTCGTGGCCGAGCTGGAGGCCGAGATCTCGCGGCTGCTGGCCAAGCCGGCCGCAGTTTTCCTGCCCTCGGGGGTGATGGCGCAGCAGGCGGTTCTGCGGGTGCATGCTGACGCCCGTCAGCGCCGGACGGTGATCTTCCATCCGATGTGCCACCTCGAGCAGCATGAGGATCAGGCCTACCAGCGGCTGCACGGCCTCGTCGGCCGCCCGGCAGGCGGCCGGGACCGGCTGATCACGCTGGCCGACCTCACGACGATCGCCGAGCCGCCGGCCGCGCTCCTGCTCGAGCTGCCGCAGCGCGACCTCGGCGGTCAGCAGCCGGCCTTCGATGACCTGGTCGCCCAGGTGTCCTGGGCGCAGGAGCGCGGTGCCGCCGCTCACCTGGACGGCGCCCGGCTGTGGGAGTCGGCTGCCGGATACGGGCGGCCGCCGGCCGAGATTGCTGCGCTCTTCGACACGGTGTACGTGTCCTTCTATAAGGGCATCGGGGCGCTCGCGGGATGTTGCGTGGCCGGGCCGGATGAGGTGGTCGCCCAGGTCAGGGAGTGGCGCAAGCGGATGGGCGGCACGCTGCACGGAATGTGGCCGAGCGCCGCGTCGGCGCTGAGCTGCCTGGCCACGCGGCTGCCGCGGTTTCCCGCCTACCTTGATCACGCGCGGGCCATCGCCACGGCGCTGTCCGCTTTGCCCAGCGTGCGCGTTATTCCGGATCCGCCGCAAGTGCCGATGCTGCACGTGCTGCTGCGGACCGGGGCGCAGGCCTACGAAAATGCGGCCAGACGGCTTGCGAGTGAGCAGGGCATCTGGATAGCGCCGGTGGCGATGCCGACGCCGGATCCGGGCCTTCAGCGGCTGGAATTGTCCGTTGGCGACGCCACTCTCGGGTTCGAGCCTGCTGAACTGGCCGCGATCTTCGCAGCACTCACGAGCTGCTGACCGTCTCCTCCGCTGCCGCTGGCTCGCTGACCCGCAGCCGGGCGGCGACAACGCTCAGCACGACCACCAGCGGCCAGATGGCCTGGTAGCCAGTGACCAGACGCTCGGCCAGCCCCAGCTCAGGGCCGTTGAAGAGCTCGGCCGTGAACCACAGCAGCAGCACCAGGTTCACCACTGCGGCGCAATAGACGACGTGCGGCCGCAGGCCCGCGGGCGCGCCCGGTGTGCGGCGGATGGCGGCAACCGGCCAGATGGTCATGATGACAACGCCCAGGAACGAGAAGCCCTCATGCAGCAGGGACCCCCCGTGCCGCGGCTGCGGGTTGGCGGCGATCAGCATGCCGCAGACTCCGCCGGCGATCAGCAGCAGCCGTCCCCGGTCAGCGGCCGGCCGCAGGGCCAGCCCGGTGACGACGTTGCAGACGCCGACGCTCAGGATGGCAAGTGTGACCACCCAGCGGTAGGGCATGCCGAGCGCGGCCAGCGTGCTGATAGATCGTGACACGGCGTCAAACGGAACGGGCTGCAGGTCCGCGCCTGCGGTCCAGCCGCCGATAATCAGCACGGGAGCAAGGACCGACGACGCGATTCCCCACCACGGCACCCGCACCATTCCACGGTAAGCTCCCGTAATTCAGGTATCGGAGGCGACCCTCCGGTTTAACTGTGATCGGTGCGAGATACTGGCCCGTTTCATCCTGATATCGGAAGTTGCCCGCGATGCCTGGCCGAGGGCGGCCACCCGCAGGTGGCATCATCGGACGCATGACGATCGTCAAGATCAACGCAATTACCGTTCCGCCCGACAGCGGTGACGAGCTCGCGCGGCGCTTCGCGGCGCGTGCTGGTGCCGTCGACAATCAGGACGGGTTCGAGGGCTTTGAGTTGCTGCAGCCGACGGATGGGCGCAGCACCTGGCTGGTCATGACGCGCTGGCGGGACGAGGCCTCGTTCGAGGCGTGGCGGACCTCGCCGGCGTTCGGACACGGCCACGGCCAGGGCGGGGGACCGGGCCAGCCTTCTGGCCACGGTCAGCCTTCTGGCCACGGTCAGGGCTCGGGCGAGGGCCAGGCTGCAGGTCACCCGCACGACCACGGGCAGGCTAGCGGCGCCGGGCAGCAACGGCCGGTTGCGGTCAGCAGTGAGTTGTGGTCATTCCAGATCGCGGGCGGCTCGCCGGGGTAGGCGCTGCGCACCGCCGGACCGCCGCGGTGCGCCGGGCGGGCAGGCGGCAGTCAGCGGCACGCCGCCCGCTGAGGAGGTGCCCGCTAAGAGCGGCGGCTGGCCAGGAAGACGGGGATCTGCCGGTCTGTCTTCTGCTGGTATTCGGCGTACGGCGGGTAGGCGGCAACGGCGCGCTCCCACCACTGCTCGCGCTCAGCTCCGGACAGCTCCCTGACCTCAGCGTCGAACGGCTCAGGGCCATCCTGGATCATGACCGCCGTGGGGTCGGCCGTCAGGTTGTAGTACCAGACCGGATGCTCGGGGGCGCCCCCCTTGGACGCGACGAGCGCGTACTCGCCGTCGTGCTCGACCCGCATCAGCGCCATCTTGCGGATCTTTCCGCTCTTGTTCCCTCTGGTCGTGATGATCACGACCGGCATGCCGGTGTCGGCCAGCGTGCTGGCGCGCTGGCCGCCGGACGCCTCGTATTCCGCGACTTGATCGCGGACCCACTGGGCCGGGCTGGGCTCGTATTCGCCATCAAGACTCATGCAGCGAACTCTATGCCCGCTCGAAGATCGTCATCATCACGGCGCCACGGTGGACTCGGCCGACGGCGCGACCGGGCGCGCTCACGCCGGTGCGCAGTAGGCTGCCATGGCCATGACCGAGCTGATCACAAGCGCAGCTAACCCGCTGATCAGGCGCGTCCGCCAGCTCGCCGACCGGAAGCACAGGCGCCGGGAAGGCGCCTTTGTCGTGCAGGGCATCCAGCCGGTCTGGCAGTCGGTCGAGGCCGGGGCCGCCGTGGAGGTCATCCTGGTCGCGCCTGAGCTGCTGCGGCATGCGGGCGCGCAGGCCATGGTCACGCAGCAGGAAGCGGCCGGGGTGCGGGTGGCGCGGCTGTCGGGTGAGCTGTTCGGCCGCATCGCGGACCGGGATGGCCCGTCGGGCCTGGCGGCGATCGTGCGCACCGCGCCGCTGGAACTCGGCGCGCTCGCGGTCGGCTCTGACTCGCTGTTCGCGGTCATTCACTCGGCCGGGAATCCGGGCAACGTCGGCACCATCGTCAGGACCGCGAGTGCGGTCGGAGCGGCCGGGGTGATCCTGACCGGGCCGTCCGCTGATCCTTACGATCCGGCCGCGGTGAAGGCGAGCATGGGCGCGCTGTTCAGCGTCCCCGTCGTGTCGGCAGCGTCACCAGCGGAGTTCCTGGACTGGGCTCACCGCGCCGGGGTGCGGGTGGCGGCGACGTCCGCGCGCGGCAGCGTCAGCTGCTGGGACGCGGACCTGGTGCCTCCGGTGGCGGTGCTGCTCGGCAGTGAGGGCAGCGGCCTGCCCGATGACTTGCTCAGCGCCGCGGACCTGCGAGTTGCCATTCCGATGACCGGCACCGCCGAGTCGCTGAATCTTGCCGTCGCGGCCGGGGTCCTGCTGTACGAGGCGCGGCGCCAGTCCGGCATGCCGGGTCCGGCGCGACCCTGACCTCCGCCCGGCCCGGACCAGGGTCAGGCGGGTGACTGCCCCGATGACCTGACTGCGGCGCGGCCCGCAGACTTGCCCGCAGAGTCAATTCGTTACGCAGGCTGACCGGCGCCGGCAGGCGGGCCGCCGCGCGGCCGCAGACAGCTGCCCGCGTTGGCCGCGGATCTCGCCAGCTGAGTAATCGGGTGCGGGGCTAGCCGGCGGCCGCTGACTGCGGGCTGAGCAGGAAGTCCTGGTGCAGCGAATACCAGGCCTGGCCGGGGGGCACGCCGTCCGGCGCCGAGGTGGCGCCGAGCGCGGCGGTTCCCCCGGCCTCGTGCCGCTCGAAGTCGCGGACCAGGCTGGCCTTGACCGCGAAGACCGCGTCCGAGTCGAGGTACTTGCTCTGCGAGTCAAAGATGTGCGTGGCCACGCTGTGATAGCCGGGGGCGCTGACAATCACGTGAATATGGGCCGGCCGCCACGGATGACGGCCGGTGGCGGCCAGCGACCGGCCGACGGGGCCGTCGTCCGGGATCGGATAGTCAGTCGGCCGTACGCCCAGGAACGCGTAGCTGCCGTCCGCCCTGGTCCTGAACAGCCCGCGCAGGTTGTCCGCAGGCGAGTCCGGATTCTGCACGGCGTAGAGCATGTCGTCGGCGTTCTGCCACACGTCCAGCGTGGCGCCCTCGATGGGCCGGCCGTCGATGTCAGTCACCCGCCCGGTGACCCACGCCAGTTCGCCGGACGGCCGCTCAGCGATGGAAGCGCCGTAGCCGCGCTCCGGACTGTCCGGCACGTAGAACGGGCCGAGCACGGTGGACTCGGTGGCGAAGCCTGCGACGCCCTCGCCCGATGGGCCGGCCAGGAGGTCGACCAGCATGGAGACACCGAGCGTGTCGGACAGCAGGATGAACTCCTGCCGCCTGTCGCTGCTGATCTGCCCGGTCGCGGTCAGGAACCTGATCGCCGTGAGCCATTCGTCCTGGGTGAGCCGTACGTCGGCCACGAACCCGTGCAGGTGCCTGATGAGCGACATCATGATCTGCCGCAGCCGCAGGTCCGGAGTCGACTGCAGCGCGCCGATGACGGCGCTGGTGAGGTCGGCAGCGGACATCGGCTTCCCGTCGCCGGGTCCTGCCCCGTCGCCGGTCCTTGCCGTCGCCCCGGCTGCGGCAGGCACCGGCCGGGAGCCAGTCCAGGCTGCCGTGATCAGGGCGAGTGCCTCCGCGCGCGAGACCGGGCGCGGGCTCACCGGTTCGCGTCCGGCCAGCGCGTCCGCGACCGCCGGAAGTTGGGCCTCCGGCAGCCCGAGTGCGCGCAGCCCGGCCGGGGTTCCGGCAGCCGACCCGAGGTCGAAGAGCGCGCCGGGCACATCGGCCGGGTCGCAGCCGAGCGCCGCGGCCAGCCGGTCAAGCTCCGGCCCGAGCGCGGGGGACACGAACGCCAGCACGTGCGGCAGCACGACCGCGTGGGTGTCCGCGTGCGGCAGCCCGGCGAAGCCACCGAGCAGATGGCACAGGCTGTGATGCAGCGAGCCGCCGGCCGTGCCGAACGCGCGGCCGGCCAGGCAGCACGCCCACAGCAACGCGCGCACCGCGTCAGCGTGGCCAGGACCGGCAGGCACACCGGCTCCGGGCGGCCCGGAACTCGCGGGGCCGGCAGCCGCGGTCCTGGATCCCGCCGCGCCGGAACCGGCCGCGCCGGAACCGGCCGCAACCAGGGGCAGCGACGCCGCGATCAGCCGGACGCCCTCCAGCGCGGACAGGCTCGTCAGCGGATCCGCGCCTGGCGCGTACAGGGCTTCGACGCAGTGCGCCAGAGCGTTCATGCCGCTCGGGCCGGCCAGCGAGGCCGGCATCCCGATCAGCAGCAGGGGGTCGTAGAGCACGGTCTTCGGCAGCACCCGCGGGTCGCGGCCGGTGCGCTTCACCGTGCCCTCCGTCCGGCCCCAGACCGGCGTCATCTCCGAGCCGGCGTACGTGGTCGGGACCGCTACGACCGGCAGACCGGTCTGCAGCGCGCAGATCTTCGCCAGGCCGGTCGCGCTTCCGCCGCCCAGGCTGACGACAGCGTCAGCGCGGATGCGGCGCGCTTCGGTGGCGACCGCAACGGCCAGGTCCGCGGGCACGTGCTGCCTGGCGTCGTCCCACCGTGCTGCCAGGCAGCCGCTCAGCAGATCCGCGGCCCGGTCCGCTGCCGGGCCGGGCAGCCCGGCGATGAACAGCACCCGCCGGGCGCCGAGCGCGGCGACCTCAGCCGGCAGGCGCTCGATCGCGCCGTCGCCGAAGACGACCCGCTGCCCGAGCCAGTCCGCCGTGAAACCTGCCGGGCCGGGTCCTCCGGCCAGTCCTGCGGTCATGCTCGGCCTCCTGCGTCGGGGGAATGGTCACGGATAAGCGGCCGCCGGAGTGGCGCGCGGTTACTGCGGCTTGTCCTCAAGGTTGACCAGGAACTGCTCGGGCATGAGCGGGCACCACACAGCCGGCGGCGTCTCCCAGTCCCGGCCCTGCCAGTCTTCGCTGATCTTGTCGATGTCGGTGAAGTACTCCACCCAGCTGCCCCACGGATCGCGGATGTAGTGGAACAGGTTCGAGCCGAGGCTGTGCCGGCCGAGCCCCCAGCCCTCGGAATGGCCCCTCTCGGCCATCTGGCGGGCGCCGATGCCGATCTGGTCCAGGTTCGCGACCTCGAAGCTGGTGTGATGCAGACCCGGATGGGTGCTCTGGATGAACCCGAACACGTGGTGGTCGCCGGCTCCGCAGTTCATGAACGTGGCCTTGCCGGGAATCCGGTCCGACAGCCGCAGGCCGAGGGCCTGCCGGTAGAACCGCTCGGCCTCGGCGATGTCCGGCACGAAGATCAGCATGTGACCAAGCCGGCGGGGTCGCGGCGGCTCGGTCGCCAGCCGCCACCTGGCCACGTCAGTCCGCGTGATCACGTCGCCGAAGTTGAAGTCCTCCGGCTCGAACGGCCGCCAGCTGGCGAGCGGCCGGGCCCGGAGTACGAGCACGTTTCCGTCCGGGTCCTCGAAGAACAAGCCGTCGGGCTCGACGCCCGGCGTCGGGTCAGTAATGGTGACGCCCATCCCTTCCAGATGCCGCTGCCAGTCCGGCAGCGAGCCGGGCTCGACCGCGAACGCCACGTGGTGCAGGCGCTTAGCCGGCCCCTCGCTGAGGACTACCTGGTCCTGGTCCCGGCCCTCGCAGCGCACGGCCAGGCCGTCCCCGGCCGCGGCGACGTTCAGGCCGAAGTCGGCGTAGAACTGGCGGCCGACTTCGAGCGACGGAATCTGAACGCCGCAGTTGAGCAATCCGGTCACGCGCATGACTCGTCCCTTTCTGGCTGCGGGATCTCCAGGCTGACCCGTCCCACGTTCTGCCCGTCCTCGAGGTACCGGTGCGCGACCGCCGCATCGCCGAGCGGGAACGTGGTGTCCAGCACTGGCCGGAACCCTCGCCCGACCTCGGTCCAGAGTCCGGCAATGCTGGCCGCGTTGCCGGAGCGGACCCCGACGATGCGCTGTGCCTGCAGGTAGAGCCGGGGAAGGTCGACCGGGACGGTGCGGCCCAGGAAAGCACCGGAGCTGACCAGCGTTCCTGTCGGCGCGAGCGCGGCCAGCGAGCTCTCCCACACGGCGGGCTCGCCCAGGCTGTCGATGACGATGTCGGCGCCGCGGCCGGCCGTGTAGTCCCTGACCTGGCTGGCGAAGTCGGCGGCGAGCGGGTCCAGAACGGCGTCCGCGCCGAGTTCGGCTAGCCGGCTGCGCTTAGCCGGGCTGCGCGAGGCCAGGATCACGTGCGCGCCGAGGTGCAGTGCCAGGCTGGCGGTCACTGAGCCGAGCGCGGACGACGCGCCCTGAATGAGCAGCCACTGGCCCGGCCCGAAGCCGGCCCGCTGCAGCTGGTTCATCGCGACCGCGCCCGATAGCGCGAGGCCGGTCGCCTGCGCCGGGCTGATGTCCGCCGGAACCTCGTTCAGGTTGGCGGCCGGGACCGCGACGTACTGGGCGTAGGCGCCCGGCCGGTGGATGCCGATGAGCTGCAGGTTCTCGCACACCTCGTCGTAGCCGCGCAGGCAGTAGTAGCAGGTGCCGTCGGTGACGACCGGGAACGCCGCGACCCGCTGCCCGAGCTGCCAGCCGGTGACAGCGGGCCCGACGGCGGCGACGACGCCGGCGTGCTCGGCGCCGAGTACGTGCGGGAACCGGAAGCCGGGGTAGGGATGCCGGCCGGCCCGCGCGGCCAGGTCAAGCACCCGGCCGATACTGACGGCCGCAACCTGGACCAGCACCTCGCCGGGTCCCGGCACCGGGGTCGGCACCCGCTCCTCGCGCAGCACCTCGGGAGGGCCGAACTCGGGCATGACCACGGCCAGCATCGTCGGGCCGGGCGGAACCGGGCGGGCCCAGTCGTTCACGGCTGTGCCTGCTTGTGCTGGGCCTGCTTGTGCTGTAGCCGCCGGCCGGCTCGCCCCCGAGCTGGCCTCAGCTTCCGCCGGCCGGTCCCCGTTCATGCAGGTATCACCTGATTCCGCAGCGCGCCGATCCCGTCGATTTCGACGATAACCGTGTCACCGGGAGACAGGAACTCGCCACGAGGGACCCCGACCCCGGCCGGCGTGCCGGTCAGGATGATGTCGCCCGGCAGCAACGTGGCGGCCCGGCTGGCCCCGGCGACGAGATGATCGACGTCGATCACCATGTCGCTGGTCGAGGAGTCCTGCCTGACCTCGCCGTTGACGGTCAGGCGGATGGCCAGTTGCTGCGGATCGGCGACGAGCCAGGCCGGCACGATGCCCGGCCCGAGCGGACAGGTGCCGTCCTGGCCTTTCTGCCCGAGCCAGTCGTAGACGAAGTGCGCTGACACCGCGTCCTGCCTGGCGGTCTTGTCCCGTGCGGACAGGTCGTTCGCGGCCAGGTAGCCGGCGATGTACTCGCGTGCCCGGCCCGGCGGCACGTTTTTGGCGGTGCGCCCGATGACGACGGCGAGCTCAGCTTCCCAGTCCAGTTGCACGCCCTGGTAGGACGGGAACGGCACGGGATCGCAGGGCCCGATGACCGTCGTGGCGGGCGGCTTGAGGAAGAACCAGGGGTCGGAGCCGGGGTCGGGTGCCCTGACCCCCATCTCGGCGACATGACCGTAGTAGTTCGCGCCGGCGCCGAGGATCTTGCCGGGATAGGTCAGCGGTGCGGCGAGCTGTGCATCCGGTTGCTGCGCGCTCGCGGCCGGTGACCAGCCGCGCAGTCCGGCCGCCACCTCATCCCAGCGCCCGAGCGCCGCTAGCAGCGACTCGCCCAGCTCCGGTGGTGCCTGGTAGACGGAACCGGCAGCCAGCACGCCCGGACGGATCCGCTGGTCGCCGGGCAGCCGGTACTGAACCAGGGCCAAGCGCGGCGCGCGCATCGCGGATGTTTCCTTCAGGACGGTTCCCTTCAGAGCCTGAGCAGGGCGGCGGCGTTCTGGTAGCTGATCTTCGCCCGGTCCGGCTCGCTGATGGGGGCGTCCCGGAGGAACGCCGTTGCCGTCCCCATTGTCTCGAACGGATAGTCGGTGCCGAGCAAGATGTGGTCAGCGCCGAGAGCTAGCAGTGCGCACAGCAGCGGAGGCGCCGAGCAGACGCCGCTCGTGGTGATGTAGAGGTTGTGCCGAAGGTACTCAGACGGCGTCCCGCGGGCCAGCTCGATTCCGTGGTGATTGTGGAACGCCCACCGGGAGTCGAGCCGCCACAGCGTGAACGGCAGGCCTTCACCCATGTGCCCGAGCAGCAGCCGCGCGTCAGGGAAGTCGTCGAAGACGCCGCCGAAGATCAGCCGGAGCGCGTGCGCGGCCGTGTCGGCGCCCCAGCTCCACATCGGTCCCTCGAGCTCGGGGTGCCCGGACAGCACGTGCGCGTTGCCGGCCCCGTTGGCCGGGTGCAGGTACACCGGCACGCCCAGCCCTTCGGCGTGCTCCCAGACCACGCGCAGCGACGGGTCGTCCAGGTAGACCCCGTTCGTGTGGGCGTTGACCAGTGCGCCGCGCAGGCCGAGCTCGGTAACGGCACGGTCGAGCTCGCGGGCGGCGGCCTTCGGGTCCTGCAGCGGGAGAGCGGCGAACCCGGCGAAGCGGGCCGGGTGCGCAGCAACAAGGCCGGCCAGGAAGTCGTTGACGGTGGCCGCGGCCGCTACCGCGACCACCGGGTCGGTCTCGGCCTGGATGCCGGGGGCGTTCAGCGACAGCACGGCCATGTCCAGGCCCGCGGCGTCCATCTCGGGCAGCCGCTCGTCGGTGAGGTCCAGCAGGCGGCGGGAGGCCTCGCGCCACACGCCCGGCTGCGCGATGGAGGCCGTGCCCGCGCCGTAACCGGCCAGCTCAGGGGTGACGAAATGCTCCTCCAGGGCGATTGTCCGCATCCCGCCTCCGTTCCGGCCGCACCGGCAGCTCCCGGGGCCCGCGCCGAGCCTACCGCGCTTTCCTGGCAATTCACCAATACGAATTGACTTTACCAATGATGAATGCCTAGCGTCATGATCGGGGCGAGCCGGGGATGGGTGCCGAGTTGGTGGGGCTCTGACCCCAGTAGGTCGGCACCCACGCGCAGGGAGAGGAGCCGCGCACAGTGTCTGACGGCAGCCGGGCGGCGGTGGACGCGGACGTCGCGGTGATCGGCTTCGGGCCGACGGGCATGGCCCTCACCGCGCTGCTGGCCAGGGCCGGCCTGCGGGTGGTGGTGCTGGAACGCTACGACGGCCTCTACAACCTTCCGCGGGCAGCAATCTTCGACGACGAGACCATGCGGACCTTCGCTGGCCTCGGCCTGGCTGAGGACTTGCTGCCGAAGCTGCGGGCCCAGCGGAACTACATCTGGCGCAACGGCGCGGGCGAGGTGCTGATCGAGCACGAGTTCGCCGGGACGGGCCCGAGCGGCTGGGCCGAGTGGTACATGATGTACCAGCCTGACCTGGAAGATGCCCTGCTGCGGGCCTGCCGGCAATCGCGCTGCGCCGAAGTCAGGTTCGGCGCGCAGGTGACCGGCATCCAGCAGCAGAGCGACGCGGTGATCGTCCGGGCGCAGGACGGCGGTCGTCCTCGTGCGGTGCGCGCGCGGTACGCGGTCGGCTGCGACGGCGGCAACAGCTTCACCCGGCGCGCGCTGGACATCGGCGAGCACGACTACGGCTTCTCCGAGCCCTGGCTCGTCTGCGACTTCCGGCTCAGGCGGCAGCTGGATCTGCCGCCGGCGCTGCAGATCTGCGATCCGCGCCAGCCGCAATCGGTAATCTCGCTCGGACCCGGTCATCACCGGTTTAGCTTCATGCTCGACTCGGCCGGTGATTTTGATCTCCAGCGCGACCCCGAGGTCGTGTGGCGGCGGGTTGCGAACTACCTGAGGCCGGCGGACGCTGAGCTGATCCGGGTAGCGACCTATACGTTCCGGTCGCTGGTGGCCGATCGCTGGCGGGCGGGCCGGGTCCTGCTGGCCGGCGATGCCGCGCACGAGATGCCGCCGTTCCTCGGACAGGGCATGTGCTCGGGCATCAGGGACGCCCGGAATCTGGCCTTCAAGCTCGACTTGCTGCTGGCCGGCCGGGTAACCGCTGACGTGCTCGGCAGCTACCAGGCCGAGCGCGAGCCGCACGTGCGCGCCGTCATCGAGAAGGGCATCGAGCTCGGCCGCGTGCAGACCATGCGCGACCCGGACGCGGCCCTGCGCCGCGACCGCGACCTGCTGCGGCGGCGCGCGGCCCGGCAGGCCCCGGAGAAGCTGAGCTTGCCCGGCCTGACGACTGGCATGCTGTCCGGTGACTTCGTTCCCGGCCGGGGTGAGCTGTTCATCCAGGCCGCTGTCGGCGACGGCCAGCATGCGGGCCGCTTCGACCAGGTAGCGGGCCTGGGCTTCGTCCTGCTCGCCACCGCGCCGGTCTACCGCGGGCTGATCGCGAGCGGCACCGCGGCGGCGCTCCGGCGGGCCGGGGTGCGTGCATTCGGACTGGTCCCCGGCGGAGCGCGCCCGGCCGGGGCCGGCTGGCTGACGGACTCGGACGGGACCTATCTCGGCTGGCTGGCCGCCCGCGGCAGCGACGCGGTGGCCATCAGGCCCGACTTCTATGTCTACGGCTGCGCGGCCGGGGTGAATAGGGCGGAATTCCTCGCAGCGGAATTGATGCGCGATATCGGCGCTAATCGCGTCGGTCAGCTACTGCCCGAGGCCGGCCCGTGACGAACGGCCTAGGCTGAAGAGCGTGAGTGCCAACCGGCTCCGCGCTGACGACAGCGCTGATAGCAGCGCTGCCACCAGCGTCGGCGAAAGCGCTGGTGGCAGTGCGGATGACCTGGCCGCGACCGCGGCTGTCGCTGCCCGCGACCGCCAGTCCCGCCAGGGCATCCAGTCGGTCGAGATCGCGATGACCGTCCTGCTGGCACTGGAGGCAGGGGCCGGGCCGATGAGCCTGTCCCAGATCGCCGCCCGCTCGCACATGCAGCCGAGCAAAGCGCACCGCTACCTGGTCAGCCTGTCCAGGGCGGGCCTGGTCGCGCAGGCGCCCACCTCGGGGCTCTACGACCTGGGCCCGGCGCTGCGGCGGCTCGGTGCCGAGGCCCTGCGCCGGATGGACGAGGTCGGCCTGGCCTCCGAGCACCTGCCGGGCCTGCGGGACCGGACCCAGCATTCGGTCAACCTCGCGGTCTGGGGTGATCACGGGCCGGTCGTCGTTCGCTGGGACTACGGCGCCTACGCGCTGCCGATCACGGTGCGGGTCGGTGCCACCATGCCGCTGCTGGCCTCAGCGGTCGGCCGCGTCTTCCTGGCCTACCTGCCGCAGACGCTGACCGCGCCGGTTCTCAAGGCTCAGTACGGCCCGGACGACAGCAAGCCGTTCGACGACGACGAGATCGAGCAGGTCAAGGCCACCGTCCGGGGTGAGGGCGTCGCCTTCACCTCCGGCAGCCTGATTCCCGGCCTGGCCTCGCTGGCCGCGCCGGTGTTCACCACTGGCGCCTCGCTGCCGCTAGCCGTCGCGATTGCGCTGCCCAAGCAGCAGGCGACCCCGAGGGTGCTGCGATCGCTGTGCACGGAACTGCTGGCCACCACGGCGGCCATCTCGGCTGAACTCGGCTACACCGCCGCCCAGGAGCACGCATCGCGTCTCGCCTGAGGCCGCCGGTCCGGCTCGGCCCGTCGTACCCCTAGACCGAACCCGGTTCTGATTGGCAGGATCGGGCTGAAGGTTGTGCAGCGCGAAGTAACCGGAGGGCTGGGACACGATGGGCGGACTGCAGACTGAAGTCGAGGCGGCCGAGGTTGGATTCGATGCCAGACGGCTGGACCGCATCGACCGGCATTTCGCCCGGTACGTCGACGAGCAGAAGCTGGCGGGCTGGCTGATCACCGTGGCCAGGCACGGCAAGCTCGCGCACGTGTCTACCTGCGGGCAGCGTGACATCGAGGCCGGCCTGCCGGTGGAGCCGGACAGCTTGTGGCGGATCTACTCCATGACCAAGCCGATCACCTCGGTCGCCGCGATGATGCTCTACGAGCAGGGCGGATTCGAGCTCACCGACCCCGTCTACCGCTACATCCCGGCATTCCGCGACGTTCGCGTCTTTGCCGGCGGCAGTGATGTCAGCTACAAGACCGTGCCGGCGACGGAACCGATCCGGATGTGGCACCTGCTCAGTCACACTTCCGGCCTGACCTACGGGTTCATGCGCAACCACCCGGTCGACGCGATCTACCGGGCCCGTGGCTTCGAATGGGGCTCGCCGCGGGGCGCGGACCTGGAAGCCGTCTG
>CAWFUM010000007.1:0-84559 GCA_963818995.1 uncultured Actinomycetota bacterium
CGATCAGTTCGCGGCGATGCCGCTGCTCTTCCAGCCGGGCAGCGAATGGAGCTACTCAGTGGCGACCGACGTGCTCGGCCGGGTCGTCGAGATCGTGTCCGGCCAGCGGCTGGACGAGTACTTCGCCAGCGCGATTTTCGGCCCGCTGGGCATGACCGACACCGCGTTCTTTGCCGGACCCGACGACCAGTCCCGCCTGGCCGCGCTGTACACCAGGAGCCCGGAGAACGGCCAGGCCACCCGGCTGGACGCGATGGGCAACGCCGCGCTCAAAGAGCCCGTCTACCTCAGCGGCGGCGGCGGCCTGGTGTCATCGGCGGCTGACTACAACCGGTTCACCCAGCTGCTGTTGCACCGGCCGGACAGCCCGGCGGGCGAGCTGGACGGCGTCCGGCTGCTCAGCCCGCGCACGGTTGCCTATATGGCGAGCAATCACCTGCCCGGCGGCGCTGACCTGGACACCTTCGGGCGGCCGCTGTACGCGGAGACCGTGTTCGCCGGCGTCGGGTTCGGGCTGGGCTTCGCCGTGGTGATCGACCCGCTCGCGACCAAGTCCCTCGGTTCGGCGGGCGAGTTCAACTGGGGCGGAGCGGCGTCGACCACCTTCTGGATCGACCCGGCGGAACAGCTAACCGCGACGTTCTTCACCCAGCTGCTGCCCTCGAGCGCCTATCCGATCCGGCCGCAGCTGCGGCAGATGGTCTACCAGGCGCTGGTGGACTGACGGGCGCAGCTCAGGAACCGTTCTGCCGCCGGTGGCTGCGCGGCCGCGCCGGCGGCCCCGCCGCGGAGGCGGAGGTAGCGGCGGGCGCGGCGGGAGTGGCCGCTGCCTGAGTGGCATCGGGGCCAGCCGATGATCCGGCGTCGGGCAGGCCGGGCAGCTGGCTGGCGTCCGCGGCCTCGGCGCGGTGCTCCTTCCGGATCTGCAGCCACTTGTGCACGATCAGGACGACGAGGGCCAGCACCACGACAGCGGCGAGGGCGTCACTGGCATGCGAGAAGTTCTTCGATGCCCGGGTCCAGTCGCTGCCGACCTCATACCCGAGCACGGACAGCGCGGTCGCCCAGATCAGCGTGCCGATGAGATTAAAGACCTCGAACGCCAGAACCGGGACCTCCATAAAGCCGGCCACCAGCCCGACGAACGCGCGCACGAGCGGGATGATCCTGGCGACCGCCACCGTCCAGGAGCCCCGGCCATCGAAGAACCGCTCGACGCGCTCAACGTCTCGCCTGGTCATGAGCAGGTACCTGCGGTAGCGCTCGACGGCGCCGTGACCGCCGATCCGGCCGAGCCCGTAGGCGGCCGAGGAGCCGGCGAGCTCACCGAGGGTGCCGATGATGATGACCAGCGGGAGGCTGAGATGCCCCTGATACGCCAGCACCCCGGCAAAGCCGAAAGTGATCTCGGACGAGATCGGGATGCAGCAGGCCTGGACGAAGGCAAAGACAATCAGTGCCCAGTAGCCGGCGTCGGTGAGGAAGGTCGTCATGGTCTCAGTTTCTACATCATCGAAGCTGGTGGGCGGGACGTTCCCGCCATGTCTAGCGGACCCGGATGACGGCCGGATGAAGCGCGGGCGGCCACCGGGACGGCCGCGGAGCCGACCGCTTCGCGCGCCGTAACGGGCCGGCGCTGCCTGCGGTCAGGGCCGGCGGACGCGCCCTGGCTACCGGCTCTGCGTGAGGATTGCCGCGTCATCCTGCGCTGGCGGCTGCCGGTCCCGGCGGCGTCCGGCCCGGCCGCTGGCCAGTCCGGCGAGTGCGGCCAGGGCGGTGATGCCTACCGCCGTCCAGGGTACGACGTCACCGACCCGGTCGAACAGCGTGCGGTAGGAAGCCGGCGGCAGGTCAACGCGGGCGGCAAGGACGCCGGGCGAGTTCGTTCCGGCGAAGGCGACGGCGCGGCCCCGAGCGTCAAATGCGGCCGAGTCGCCGGTCAGCGCCGCCTGCACGACAGGCCTGCCGGTCTCGGCCGCGCGCAGGGCGCTGAGCGCGGCGTGCTGAGCCGGGCTCCCAGCTGTCCTGGAAGGTCGTGTCGGCCGTCTGATAAATGATGACCCTGGCGCCATGATCGGTATCGGCCCTGGACATGTCGGGGAAGGCCGACTCGAAACAAATCAGCACGCCGACGGTCAGGGGCCGGCCACCGGGCAGCGTCGCGCGCAGAACGTGGGCGCCGGTCCCCGGCACCACATTCGCCGGGGCAGCGCGGCTGATCTTGTCGAGCCACCCGAGCACTGGCCGCACCGGGATGTACTCGCCGAACGGCACCAGCCTGGTCTTGACGTAACGGCCCCTGACGCCGGCTCCGCTGACGAGCGTGGCCTGCTTGGAGGTTGCTCCGGCCGCGTCCGCTGCGTCCTGGTTGACCAGGATCTCGGCGCCGGCCCGCCGGGACAACTGCTCGATCGAGGCGACGATGGCGGGGTGAGCAGCCAGGTTGTATCCGACGCTGCTCTCACCCCAGACGATCAGGGCGGCCGGCCCGGCGCGGGCGGTCAGCTGCTCGCTGCGGTGCAGGCGAGGCGCCGGCCCGCTGGTGAGGCCCGGCTGCACGAGGGCGATCCGGGCAGGCATCCCGGCCGGTGCCGGCGGGGTGAGCGCGAATGCGGCCGGCCCGGCACCGACGGCGATCAGCGCGCCAGCCAGGCCGGCCAGCCGTACGGCCAGCCGCCCGCCGGTCAAGGCGATCAGCAGGCCGGTGTTGGCGGCGACGAGCGCGAAGGTGATCAGCCAGATGCCGCCGGCCGCGGCCAGCGCCAGCACGGCCGGGTGCTGCCACTGGCTGGCGCCCAGCACCGCCCACGGTCCGCCGAGGCCCTGCCAGGACCTGATCCACTCGGTTACCAGCCAGCAGCTCGGCACGACGATCATCGCCGCCGCGGCCCGGCCGAGGGTCACCGGCGGCCGCAGCGACGACCAGACCGAGAGGCCTACGCCCGTCCACAGCAGGCCGATCACGACCGCGAGCAGCAGCAGGCCGGGCCCGAGGTTAGGCAGCAGCCAGTACATCGCCGCGAGCAAGTAGCCGGTTCCGAACCACCAGCCCCGGATCATGGCCTCCCGCCGCGCTGGCGCCGACCGCATCAGGGCCAGCCCTGGCACCAGCCCGAACCATCCGATGAGCTCCAGGTTCGGGGCCGGGAACGCCAGCGCCGGGATGACGCCCGCCAGCAGGGCACCCCACCGCGCAGGCTGCCGGAACGAGCGCCAGAATGCCACGCTCCTATTCTGCGGCCCTATTCTGCGGCCGGGCTCGCCGGGCGGTGCTGACGGCGGCGCATGAACTCGCGACCGATGACGAACGCCAGCGCCGCGATGGTCGCCCAGACCCCGATTGCCTCGGGCCAGCCGCCAAGACGGTCGGCCAGCGAGAGCGAGGTCCGCAACGGCACCCTGGCCTCGATTTCCGCCTGCCGCCAGGTGCCGGTGCGCGCCAGCAGCGTCCCGTCGGGCGCGATGATCGCGCTGATCCCGGTGGTCGAGGCGACCACGACCGCGCGGTTGTTCTCGATGGCCCTGATGCGGGCCATGGCAAGCTGCTGCTCGGTCTCGCCGGTTTGCCCGTCGAGCTCGAAATCGGCATCGTTGGTCTGCACAGCCAGCAGGTTCGCCCCGGCCGCGATCTCAGACGAGACCAGGCCGTCAAAGCCGACCTCGTAGCAGATGACGTCACCGAGCCTGATGTTCCCGGTGCGGAACACCACCGCCCGGTGGCCGGGGGTGAAGTTGACCGGCTGCAGCGATGGCAGCGAGGTGATCCTGTCGAGTAGTCCCCGGAGCGGGATGACTTCTCCGAACGGGACCAGCCTCCGCTTCACGTAGGTGGCCACCGGCCCCCGGCCTGGCAGCCAGAGCTGGCCGGCATTGCGAACCGGATCCTGGAGGACGGCCCCGACCAGCACGGGAGCCCGGATCCCGGCGACCGCGGCGGCAATGGTGTTGTAAATGTAGGGATACAGGCCTGGATCGAGGTCGGTGGAATTCTCCGGCCAGATGACGAGGTCCGGCGCCGGGATGGCGCCGCTCCGCACGCGCGCCTCGAGCCGCGCCGTCGCGGCCGCGTGGTTTTGCGTCACGGTGCTGGCGCGCCACAGCTCAGGCAGGTTCCGGGCGTGCGGGACGTCGCCCTGGATGGCGGCGACCACCGCACTTCGATCGCTCGCGGTCGCCTGATCGGCAGGCAGCAAGGCCCCGGACAGCGCCAGGCCCGCGCTGGCAGCCAGCGCGATCCCCGGCCAGATCCTGGCCCGGACGAGCGATTGCCCGCCCGCGGCCGTGCCGAGGAGCAGCCAGGCCAGGCAGCCACCGACGAGGGCCAGCAGGAAGCTCAGGAAGGGCGGTCCGGCGATCGCTACCCAGCGAACCGTGGGCGCGGTTGCCTGGCTCATCACCAGGCGGCCCCACGGGAAGCCGCCCCACGGCCAGCGGTCGCGGATCGCCTCGGCTGCCAGCCACCAGCCCGCCATGGCCAGCGGCCAGGCCCGCAGCCGCAGCAGCAGCCAAAGGCCGATGGTGAGCACGGCGAAGATCGCGGTCTCGGAGATGGCCAGTGCCACCCAGACGTACCAGGCGACGTTGATCACCCAGGACAGCAGCGGAAAGAAGAAACCGGCTCCGAAAACCGCCCCCGCCGCCAGTGCCACCCGAGCCCGCTGCTGCCACACGGCCACGGTGAGGAGCGCGGGCCCCACGGCGGCCAGCGGCCAGAGGCCGGCCGGCGGGAACGCTGCGGCCAGGGCCAGGCCGCCGGCGAGCGCGATGGCCAGGGCCGCGGGAACCGCCAGGCGGCTGGCCCGGACGGGGCGCGGAGTGGCGGCGGCCGTCGGGACGGCCGGCTCGGTGCTCAGCAGCCGCACGTTCCCTCCGCAGCCAAGGTGGTGTCGATCGCCGGTGCCTGCGAGCGTATCCGGGCGGCGCCAGCCTGGCACGCCGAGACGGCGGCAACCGGGACGATCCCGCACCGGAAGGGCGTGGCGGCAGGCGCGGTCTGACGGGATCTGACTAAGATTCCGTGCAAAAGGACGATTGCATTTTGATCATCGGCGGGATTGCAGCTATCCACCGTGATAGCGTCGTCACCGTCTGTTTAGCATCGAACGGTAAATTGCCCTAGTAAGGTAGGACGCGAGGTCGGTTGATGGTCAAGATCCGATATTCGGACCTTCCGGCCGGCTTACACGTGACGGTCGAGACCGACGGCCGCAGCACGATCATTTACCTGCTGCCCGGTCTCACGCCATCGCAGCGGCGAGCAGCCCTGACCCGGGTCCGGAGCAGCGGCCGGATGGGCCAGGGCCCGAGTCTTCCCGCTGCCGGCATGGCCAGAGCTGTCGCGGCCGACCGGATCACGACCACCGTGAGCAACGGCGCGGCAGCTATGCGCCGCCACCCGATGCTGCTGCTCCCGCCGCTGATCGTGCTCGTGTCGACCGCCCTCGTGTTCGCCCTCACGTCCTTCGTGACCCTGAGCGGTCCGCACCGGACCAAGGCAGCGCCCATTCCGTCGACGGGCCCGACCGTTGTCGGACCGAGGAAGCAGGGCCACTCCCGGCCGCCCGCCACCGAGCCGCCGGCCACCCGCGGCCCGCAGCCGCTGACGCCCGTCACCTCGCTGACGACGTCGCCGGCCGCCCCTGGCCACTCGGCCCCGCCGGCGTCGCCGTCCCCGAGCGCGTACAAGTCGCCGCCGCCCGGCCCGTCCCCGTCGCCGTCATCACCGCTGCCGCCAGCACCGACGCCGACGCCGTCACCGACATCGTCGTGCATCAATTTCGGATTGCTCGGCGTCTGCCTGACCGGTTAGCCGCTCGGCCCGGCGGCCCCCGCTGCGGCCCGTCGCCGGTAGGTTACGGACGGCCCGCAATTGCGTTCAAGACGCCCGGGCCGGGCCGCTGGGATCGTGGCCATGACCTGATCCGCACACGTGCCCTGGACGCGGACTGCCGCGATCCGGGCGAAGGAGAATCTGGTGACCCGCCGCGGCTGGTGGTTGTTCGCAGCAATGAGCCTGATCTGGGGTATCCCCTACCTGCTGATCAAGGTTGCGGTCGGCGGCGTCGCGCCGCCGGTGCTCGTGCTGGCCAGAGTTGCTATCGGCGCGGCGCTGCTGCTGCCGATCGCCATCCGGCGGGGTGAACTCGCGCCGCTGCTGCCGATGTGGCGCTGGCTGCTGCTGTTCGCGGTGGTCGAGATCATCACGCCCTGGCTGCTGCTGTCCGAGGCAGAGACCCGGCTCTCCAGCTCGCTGAGCGGACTGCTGATCGCCTCGGTGCCGATCCTGGTCGCGGTCATCGGCCGGCTGACCGGGGGTCAGGACCGGCTCAGCGCGATCCGGTGGGCAGGCCTGCTCGTCGGCCTCGGCGGGGTCGGGCTGCTCGTCGCGGGCGGCGACGCGAAGGGCGATGCCGGATCGGTCGCCGAGGTGCTCGTTGTCGCTGTCTGTTATGCGATCGGCCCGCTGATCGTGGCCCGCAAGCTGGCCGGGCTGCCGTCGCTGGGGCTGACGGCCGCCTGCCTCGGCTTCGCGTCGATCGTGTACGCGCCGCTCGCTGCGATCACCTGGCCGTCCGCGGTCCCGTCGGTCACGGTTCTGGCGGCGCTCGGCGGGCTGGCGGTCGTGTGCACGGCTGCGGCGTTCCTGATTTTCTTTGCCCTGATCGCGGAGGCGGGTCCGGCCCGGGCATCGGTCATCACCTACGTCAACCCGGCCGTAGCGGTAGCACTGGGCATCCTGGTGCTCGGCGAGCACCTGACCGCCACGATGGCCGGGGCCTTCGTGCTGATACTGGGCGGTTCGGTGCTGGCGACCCGGCCGGCGCGCCCGTCGCAGCAGGCAGCGCCCGAGCCCGGCCCGGAGACACCGGGCGGCGAGCCGGTGCCGGCGGCGGGTTATCCCGGAGCGCCGCGGGGGCCACGCGACTAGACTCGCGCGGGTGATCGACCTCAAGGCTGCCCGACAGGACCCGGAAACGTATCGTGCTGCGCTGGCACGGCGCGGCGCCGCCGCTGACTTCGACGCGCTGCTGGCCGCAGACGCCAGCTGGCGGTCGCTGACCGAGCGGTCCGAGGCCCTCAGGGCGGCCCAGAAGAGCGCTTCGAAGGGCAAGCCATCAGCTGAAGAGATCGAGCAGCTCCGGACCGTGCGGGCGGAACTGGATCAGGCGCAGGAGGAACTCGCCGCGGCCGCGCAGGCCCGCGATCAGCTTCTTGACCGTATCCCGAACCTCCCCGACCCCACGGCCGCTGACGGCATGGACGAGGAGGATGCGGAGCTCGTCAGGACCTGGGGCGAGCTGCCCGACTTCAAGTTCGAGCCGAGGGACAGCACCGAGATCGCCTCGGCGCGCGGCTGGATCGACATGGCCCGCGGCGCGCGGCTGTCCGGCTCCCGGTTCGCCTACCGGATCGGGGACGTCGCCCTGGCCGAGATGGCGCTGTACCGGTACGTCATCGACAAGCTGACCAGCCGCGGCTTCCTGCTTGTGCTGCCGCCCATTCTGGTCAACGAGCGCGCCATGTACGGCACCGGATTCCTGCCCACGGAAGCGTCGAATCTCTATCATCTCGAGCACGACAACCTGTACCTGACAGGCACGTCCGAGGTCGCGCTAGCCGGCATTCACGCCGACGAGCGGCTCGAGGAGGCTGACTTCCAGGCCCGGTACGCGGCCTTCACCACGAACTTCCGGCGGGAGGCGGGCGCGGCCGGAAAGGACACCCGGGGCATGTTCCGGGTACACCAGTTCGACAAGGTCGAGATGTTCGTGTACGCAGTGCCCGAGCAATCGCGGGAGATCCACGATCAGCTGCTGGCGACCGAAGAGGAGATCGCCCGGGAGCTCGGCCTGCCGTACCGGGTGATGAACATCGCGGTCGGCGACCTCGGCGCCCCGGCGGCGAAGAAGTACGACATCGAGGCCTGGTTCCCGGTGCAGCAGCGCTACCGGGAGATCACGTCGTGCTCGAACACCACCGACTATCAGGCCCGGCGGCTGAACATCCGGTTCCGCCGGGACGGCAAGCTCGAATACGTGCACACACTCAACGGGACCGGCGCGACCGCCAGGGCGCTGCTGTCGATCATGGAGAACTTCCAGGACGAAGCCGGAACGGTCGCGGTGCCGGACGCGCTGCGGGGGTTCGGCGCGCCGGCGACGATCGGCACTCCGCCCGCCGGCTGAACGGCCGGCTTGGCCCCGAGGGAAAGCACGTATCGCGGGCAGTCCCCTTCCACGTCGTCACCCGACGGCAGCCAGCACGCGGTCGGCGGCACCGCCAGGTCAATGACGATCACCTCGGAGTCGTCGCCGACGGGCGGGCTGGCTCCGCCGGCGCGGCCGCCCGGCACCTGATGGCACCCGGCGGGCCGCGCCGGCGACTGGCATCAGCCCGTTGCGGCCGGCGTTCCCGCCGCCGTCCCTCCGTTGCCCCCGGCCGTCGCGCCGACCCCCGTGCCGCCCGCGGCGCTGCCCTGCAAGCGGGCCAGCAGCGCACCGCCCACCGGCACGCCGAGTCCGGTGCACGCATCCCAGCCGGGCCCGGCCTGGTAGGCGCCGTTGCTCCCGCTGGTGATATCGCGCAGCCCCGCGGCCGGCTGGCCGGGCAGCACGCCGGCGTACAAGGGGGTCTGGACAAGGCCGAGTGGCGTGCCCAGGGTCTGGACGAGTCTGGCGGTCAGCGCCGCCCACAGCGGGGCGACCGCGCTGGTTCCGCCGATCACGGTCTGCTGGCCGTCGATCAGCACCTGGTAGCCGGTGGCCGGGTCGGCATTGCCTGCCACATCGGGCACGCCCCGGCCGGGACTGCCCGCCGGGTTGTCAGGGACGCCCGCTGTGGCCTGCCAGGCCGGCAGTCCGAAAGTCTGGCTGACGCCCCCGCCGGTGGCACCGCCCTGGCCGCCGTCGTTCCAGACCGTCTCCGAGGTCACGGTGCCCGCCGCGACGTCCGCCTGCAGGCTGGTGCCGCCGCAAGCCAGCGCATGCGGGCTGGACGCGGGGAAGTCGGCGTGCGGCTGGCCGTCGCTAGCTCCGTCGCCACTGCCGTTGTCACCCGCGGCGGCCGTGACGGTAACGCCGAGCGCCGCGCCGTCCGCGATGGCAGCGTCAAGTGCCGTCATCGACTGACTGGTCCACGAGCTCTCAGGCCCGCCCCAGCTGATGCTGACGGCGACCGGCGTGGGCTGGGCATGAACCGCATTGGTGACCGCGTCGACGAAGCCCTGATCGGTATTGGGCGCGAAGTAGACGAGCTGCGCCGCGCCGGGCGCAACCGAGCCCACCACCTCGATGTCGAGCAGCACCTCGCCGTCAGCCCCTTGCGGAGCCTGGTCGGGAACGTTGCTGGCGCCGTCCACGCCGACCGCGGTCACCGACGGCGTGGCGATGCCGAGGCCGCTGAAGTAGCTGTCCAGGTCAGCGCTGGAGAAGCCGCCGCCGAGCTCGATGATGGCGACGGTGTGACCGCTGCCGTCAGTACCGGCCGGGAACTGGTAGAGGCTGGCAACCTGCGGCGGGGTGTAGGACACCTGCGTGGCCGCCGGCGCCGCCAGGCGGAAATGCGGTACGGCCTGCGGGCGGTTGTCCAGCCCGAGCACGGCGACGATCACGCCAGCCAGCTCGGCCGGAATCTGCAAGGGCCCGCTGCGGTACCGGTGGATCACCGGAGCGCCGGCCGGGCCGGGGCTGCTGACGAGCTCGAGCTCGGTGCCGAACGCCCGTGCCAGCGCGCCGGCCGGCCCGGCCACCGTGAGCCTGCGGGTGCCCGGGTCGCTGTCGGTTACCTGAATCGCGGGCTCATGACTGGTCAGAACCTCGCTGACGAGCGCATGGTCTGCCGGGTCGGCGCCGTACTGCTGCCGCAGCGCCTCCCGGCTGATGCGGGCCGGCGCACCGTCGCCGGTGCGCGGCAGGCCGGCCGCCCGCCGGGTGATCACGGTCAGCTCGAGGCGCTCCTGCTGGTCCACTGGTCCGGCCGGAGTGGCGCCGGGCAGCGGGGTGCGATGGCTTCCGGCGAGCGGCACTAACGACGATGGGCTCATGATGTGCGCCTTTCTGATGGCCGGCGGCACCGGCCGGGCATTCGGGGACTGGAGGACAGCGGGGCTAGATCGGGTCTGCGTGCGGTTGCTGGCTATCAGTAAAGCGCCGGGCCGGCCGGAGCGCGGAACGCCGGCCGGATTAGCGGCTCGCCCCTGGAGCCGGAGCGGGTCCGTCCCGCCGCCTGGCTACCTGAAGCACGGCGCCCCAGTGACGCCGCACCAGGCCGTCCGGGCGCGCGGCCAGCCTGCGGCGGATCTCGCCGTACAGCCGGTCGCGCTGCCAGCCGTGCATGGCAATGTGACTGGAGAAGGTGTCAAGCAGCGCGACGTATTCGGCGGCGGTGTAGCTGATCTCCCAGTCGAACGGGCGGATCGCCGTCACCTCAAACAGCCCGCTGCCCTCGATGGCGGCGCGGTCATCAGGCTGCTCGCCGGGTCCGTAGTAGCCGGTTCCCGGCGGCATGCCCTCGCCGATCTCGTCGTAGACGTCCTGAAGGTCGCGGAAGAACGGGTCACCGTCTGGCGGCACGACGTGGCCGGCCGACCAGATGGCCAGGTGGCCGCCTGGCCGCAGCAGCTCGTGGGCGCGCCGGTAGCCGACCTCGGGGTCGATCCAGTGCCAGGCAGTGGCCGCGAAGATCAGGTCAAACGAGGCGGCCGGCAGCGCGGCGTCCCGGTACTCGAACGCCTGCCCGGCGACCTGCACGCGCGGATAGGCGGCCAGATTGCGCCGGGCCGCGGCGGCCAGCCGGGGACCAGGTTCCAGGCAGGTGATGCGGAAGCCGCGGCCGGCCAGCGGGATCGTCGCCTTGCCGGTGCCGCAGCCCACTTCAAGCAGGCGGGCGTCAGGGCGCAAACCGGCCAGCTGGACCAGCTGATCAAACAGTTCATCCGGGTACTCAGGCCGGGCCTGCTGATAGCGATCGGCGACGGTGTCGAAGGTGACTTTGAGCCGGTCCCGCCGTGCCTGTGCGCCGTCAGCCACGATGCGACGATACGCGATCCGGGCCAGGTTCTCCGGTCCAGGCCGGGGCTGGGCCCGGTCGCGAGCGCCTGTCGCTGACGAGATCGAGGCCGAGTGCGACGGTGAGGGTGACGCCGATGCCCGCCGCGGCGCCCCCGATGGTGTCGGTGAAGTAATGCATCCGGGCAATCACCAGCCCGATCGCGACCGCGCAGCCGAGAGCCAGCGCGCCTGCGGCCAGCACGACGCGCAGCCCCGCGAGCGCGCGGCCGTTGCGCGGACCGGTCGCCAGCACGACGGCGATGCCGGCGACGAGCGCGAACACGCCAGTGGCGTGACCGCTGGGAAAACTCAGGAAGCCCGCGTAGGTGCGGTCGATCAGCGGCTTGAGCACCAGCTCGGTCAGACCGGAGGCGGCCAGCACGGACACGGCGAGCAGGACGGCGCCCCGGTATCGGCGGGTCGCCAGGCAGCAGTAGCACAGCAGCGCCGTCAGCACCGTCATCGGAATCAGGCCGCCGAGCCGTGCAATCGCGGCCAGGTCGGTGCCGGCCGGCGTTCCGGCCGCCGGGCTCAGGAACCTGACCACGGCCCGGTCCAGCGCGTCCGGTCTTGTGCCGTGGTAGCCGAGGAAGCCCCCGGCGGCCAGGACCGCGGCACAGATCGCGACCGCCGCGATGGCCGCCGGGCGGAGCCGGCCCGGCAGCAGCCGCTGCGGCGGCTGCGACGCGGTAGCCACTGTGCCCCGGTTAACGGGCCGGGGCGGACTCAGTGGCGGGCTCGGGCTCGATCGTCCCGATCGCGCTGCCGCCGCTGGCGATGGCTCCGGCGGCCGCCGGCGCCGCGTCCCTGACGATCCGTAGCCGGTCCAGGACCAGCGCCGTTGCCAGCGTGATGCCGATGCCGACGCCGGCACCGCCGATGGTGTCGGTGAAGTAGTGAATCTCGGTCAGGCCGGCCGCGACGGTGCCGGCGGTAAGAAACGCCAGCGCCGACAGCACGACGCGCATTGACCGCGGCATGTTCGTGCCCGGCGGCTGCATCAGCAGGATAACGACGGCAGTGGCGAGCGCGAACGCGGCGGTGGCGTGACCGCTGGGGTAGCTGAGCGAGCCGTACCTGGTGCGGTCGACCAGCGGCTTCAGCACAAGCTCGGAGATGGCCGACGCGAGAATTACTCCGGCGGCCACCAGGATGGCGCCGCGGAACCGGCGCAGCGCCAGGCAGCAGTACACCAGCAGGCCGGTGAGCAGGACCATCGGCACGGTGGTGCCGATCATGCCGAACGGCCGGATCAGGAAGCCAGGGCCGCCGGGACCGGGGCCGCCGGGGCCGTGGCCGAATCCGCCGCCGGTCTGCAGGAAGTTCGACACCGCGTTGTCGAACGAGCTGGCCTGAGTGTGATGCGCGAACACCACTCCGAGGGTGGCGGTGACCGCGGCGGCCAGCACCGCGATAGTGATGAGGGCTGGCCGGAGCCGGGCTGGCAGTAGCTGCTGCGGGACTGCTGACCGTAGCCGACTCAAGCACTGCCTCCGTAATGGGCTGATCTGATCGAGCTTATAAGAGGTTCCTGAAGGAACGCTCTGCTGCGCCTGTACGCTCCTTCTGCCCCGACCGGCAAGAGGGCCTGACCCGGCCGCCCGGCGGTAGCCTGGCGGCACCGATCAGGCCCGTGATCCGGCCGCGCCGGGCCGGTGCTGGCCGGTGAGCGCGACGGCGCTGTGCTGAGCCGGCCGCGCTGTGCCTAGGGTGGACAGTATCCCCGCCGGTGGCCATCACCGGCGGAATCGGACACAGTGCGGTGCCCAGTGCAGGGAGTGCAGCGATGACGACGTTCCGGGCGGCTGAGGCCGGGCCAGTCAGCAGGCCGGAGGCCGGCCAGGCCGTCACAGTCGGGGCCGGCCCCTGGCGCCGGCCGAGGTGATTGCCGTGGCCAGGCACGGGGCCAGGATCACGCTGGCGCCCGAGGCCCTGGCCGCGGTCCGGCGGGGCCGCGAGATCGTGGAGGCGCTGGCCGGTGATTCCGAGCCGCACTACGGGATCTCCACCGGCTTCGGTGCGCTGGCGACCCGGCATATCCCCGCTGAGCTGCGCACTCAGCTGCAGGCGAGCCTCGTGCGCAGCCATGCGGCCGGGTCCGGCCAGGCGGTCGAGACCGAGGTCGTGCGGGCGCTGATGCTGCTGCGCCTGTCGACCCTGGCCACTGGGCGGACCGGGGTACGCGAGGAACTCGTCACCGCCTGCGCGGCCCTGCTCAACTCGCAGCTCACTCCCGTGGTGCCTGAATACGGGAGCCTGGGCTGCTCGGGCGATCTCGCTCCACTGGCGCACTGCGCGCTAGTCCTGATGGGCGAGGGCGTGGTCACCGACGCGGCCGGGAGTGAGCTCATGGCCGCGGACGCGCTGGCGGCGGCGGATCTCACGCCCGTCCGGCTGCGGGAAAAGGAAGGCCTTGCCCTGATCAACGGGACCGACGGCATGCTCGGCATGCTGGTCCTGGCAATCGCCGACCTGCGCGAGCTGCTGCAGGTCGCCGACATCACCGCGGCGATGAGCGTCGAGGGGCTGCTCGGCAGCGACGCCCCGTTCGCCGCCGACCTGCAGGAGCTGCGGCCGCACCCCGGCCAGGCCGCGGCGGCCGCGAACATGCGGGCTCTGCTGGCAGGCAGCGCGATCATGGCGAGCCACCGGGGGCCGGAATGCACCAGGGTGCAGGACGCCTATTCGCTGCGCTGCGCGCCGCAGGTCGCCGGTGCGGCCAGGGACACCGCTGAGCACGCGGCGCTCGTCGCCGGGCGTGAACTCGCCTCGGCTATCGACAACCCGGTCATTACCCCGGACGGCCGGGTCGAGTCGAACGGGAACTTCCACGGCGCCCCGCTCGGCTACGTGCTCGACTTCCTGGCAATCGCGGCGGCCGATGTGGCCAGCATGTCCGAGCGGCGCACCGACCGCTTCCTGGACGTGGCGCGGAACCAGGGCCTGACGCCGTTCCTGGCCGACGACCCCGGCGTGGACTCCGGGCACATGATCGCCCAGTACACCCAGGCCGCGATCGTGTCTGAGCTCAAGCGGCTGGCCGTGCCGGCCAGCGTCGACTCGATTCCGAGCTCGGCTATGCAGGAGGATCACGTGTCGATGGGCTGGTCGGCCGCCCGCAAGCTGCGGCGGTCGCTGGACGGGCTGCGCCGGGTTCTGGCCGTCGAGCTGCTGACCGCCGCTCGCGGGATCGAGCTGCGCGCGCCGCTGGCCCCCGCTCCGGCCACCGGCGCGGTCCTGGCCGGGCTGCGGGCAGTCACTGCCGGGCCTGGTCCTGACCGCTTCCTGGCGCCGGAGATTGAGGCAGCGGTCGGGTTCGTTGCCGACGGCGGCGCGCTGCGCGCGGCCCAGTCTGTCACCGGCCCGCTCGGCTAGCGCACCAACAGGGCAGTAGAGCGTCAGCACGTAAACTTTTCCGGCCCGGGACCCCGGAAAAGTTTACGGCTGCACGCGTCCGCCGGCCTGGCTCAGGCGTAACTGTGGGCCTGGTCCGGGTAGCGGCACGCGGCCACGTCGGCGACGTACGCACTGGCCGCCGCCAGCAGACTGTCAGCGGTCGCGGCGTACTGCCGGACGAACCTGGGCAGCCGCCCGGAGGTCAGCCCGGCCATGTCCTGCCACACCAGGATCTGCGCGTCGCAGTCCGGCCCGGCGCCGATGCCGACGGTGGGGATGCGCAGTGCGCCGGAGACTCTCCGGCCAAGGTCAGCGGGCACCGACTCGAGCACGACCGCGAACGCGCCTGCCCGCTCAAGCGCCCGCGCGTCGGCGAGCAGCTGGTCGCCGGCTTCGCCCCGGCCCTGCACGCGAGTCATGCCGCCGAGAGTGTTGACGCTCTGCGGGGTCAGGCCGAGATGGCCCATCACCGGGATGCCCGCCGCCGTCAGCGTCCGGACCTGCGGCAGCACCCGGCTCCCGCCTTCAAGCTTGACCGCTTGCGCGCCACCTTCCTTGAGGTGCCGTACCGCGTTCGCCAGCGCCGTCTCCGGCCCGGACTGGTAGCTGCCGAACGGCAAGTCAGCGACGACGAGAGCCGTGCTGGTGCCGGCCACCACCGCGCGCGTCATCGAGATCAGCTCATCCATCGTGACCGGCAGCGTGCTGGAATAGCCGAGTACCAGTTCCGCGCTGGTGTCGCCGACCAGCAGCGCGCGCACGCCAGCCCGCTCGAAGATGCCGGCGGTGAGCACGTCGTAGCTGGTAAGCATCGCCCACCGTTCCCCGTTGTCCGTCGCTGACTGCAGGTCGCTGACGGTGTACCGGGTGCGGGGCGGCTTCGTTCCCGTCGTGGTCATGGTTGTCGTCCTTCCTGGTCGCCACCGCTGCTGGTTGGCGCTCGTGCGGATCATCTCAGTAGCCGGGGACCTCAGCGCGCCCGGCGAGCGCGGGAAGGGTGAGCCGCTTTCGTTTTCGCGTACGATCCGGTTATGACCACTGCGGAGCCCGCGGTCGGGCTGCGGGAGCGCAAGAAGCGCCAGACCCGGCAAGCCATCCTGGAGGTGGCGGCCGAGTTGTTCGACGCGCGCGGCTACGACCAGGTCACCGTCGCCGAGATCGCCGACAGCGCGAACGTGTCGGTCAAGACGCTCTTCACCTACTTCCGGTCCAAGGAGGATCTGGCCTTCGACGGGGAGGACCGGCTGCTCGATCGGCTCGCGGCCGCGATCAGGTCCCGGCCCGACGGCACGTCGGCGGTGGCCGCGGTCGCCGGGACGCTGTCCGCCCTGGTCGCATCCGACCCGGATGAGATGGACGGGCTCGAAAGATACCACCGCCTGGTTGGCACCAGCGAGGCCCTGCAGTCCCGGCTGCGCCGGATGTGGGCGTTCTATGAGGACGCCCTGACCGCCGTGCTGGTGCAGGAGACCGACGGTCCCGATAGCGGTCCTCGCGCGCGGCTCACCGCGTTCATGCTGGTCGGGCTGGTCAGATCGGTCACGTCTCCCGAGGTGCTGACCGAGGTCAGGGCGCACCACTCGGCAGCGGCGCGCCGGGATGCGCTGCGCTCGTGGATCGCCACCGCTGCTGCGCTGGTGGAGTGCCTGGAGCAGCACGAGCAGAACGTCCGGGGTTAGCTACCCGTCCACTGCCCTGACCCGGTCCGGCGGCGCCAGCCCGGACGGGGTGCTGCCGTCCCGGATGTCGATGCCGTCGAACCACCCGCACCGGGGGTCGCCGGGCGGCCGGTCGAATCTGGTCACGTAGGGCTTGATATCCAGCACCGGCGTGCCGTCCAGGACATCGACGCCGGCGAATCTGACCGCCGTGCCGGTGATCTGGACAACCCGGATCAGGCTGAGCCCGATGGGACTGACCCGGCGCGGTCCGCGGGTGGCGAAGATGCCCAGCCGCCGTCCCTGCGCCCGGAGCAGGTACGGCACCTGCCGCAGCGCCGGGCCTCCGGGCGCCTGGTCGCGCGGCTGGTGCAGCCAGGTCAGCAGCCACGCGTAGTCGAAGTCTGCGAGTCCGTCCAGGCCCTCGGCGTACTGGTCGTCAACCTCCAGGACGGCCTGCTCGTCCCGGTTGAGGCCGGACTGGATCGGCGTTCGCTCGGTCAGCGTGTAGCTGCTGCGCACGACGCCGATGACGGTCAGGGGGACGGGCTGGCTCATGCGAGCTATTGTCCGCACCATGCCCCAGCTGCCGCCAGGACTTGCCGATCAGCCGGACCGGCTGCGGTGGAACGCGCGCTATCAGGCGGCCGGCTACCGGCCGTCGTTCACGCCGCATCCGCTGGCCGTGCAGGCTCTTTGTCTGCGTCTGCGTCTGCGTCTGCGTCTGCGCCGCCGCCCGGCCCGGTGCTGGACCTTGCCTGCGGTCCGTCCGGCAGCGCCCTGCTCGCGGCCGCCCGCGGGCGGCGGGTGATCGCCGTCGACGCGTCGGAGGTGGCGCTGCGCCTGCTGGCCGCCGAGGCGCGGGCCCGCGGACTGGCTGACCTGCTGACCATCGTCCAGGCTGACCTCGCTCGCTGGCGGCCCGAGCCAGATTGCTATGCGATTGTCCTGTGCACCGGCTACTTTGACCGCGATGTCTTCGCCGCGGCCGCGCTAGCCGTACGGACAGGCGGAGTGCTCGGCTGGGAGGCACTGACCGTTGCCGCCCGTGCAGGCCGTCCGCAGCTGCCGGAGCAGTGGTGCTTGCGTCCGGGGGAGCCGGCCGACCCTGCTTCCGCCGGGCTTCGGGGTACTCGGGCAGGGGGACGTCGGGCCCGAGCCCGCGGCCAAGCGCCGGCTGCTGGCCCGCCGCATGGCTGAGGCCGGGCCCTGAAGGCCCGGCCTCAGTTCGCAGCGTAGTGCCTCGGGCTACAGCAGCGTGGTAACCGCCTTGACCTCGGTGTAATTGTTAAGAACTTCGTGACCCATCTCACGGCCCCAGCCCGACTGCTTGTAGCCGCCGAAGGGCAGCGAGGCGTCGAACACGTTGTAGCAGTTGATCCAGACCGTCCCGGCCCGCAGCTTCTTCGCCAGCGCGTGCGCCTTGGAGATGTCGCGCGTCCAGATGCCGGCGCCGAGGCCGTACTCGCTGTCGTTGGCCTGGCCGGCGATCTCGTCGAGGTTGCTGAAGGGGGCCGCCACCACGACCGGCCCGAAGATCTCCTCGCGCACCACCTTCATGTCCGGCCGCGTGTTGGTCAGCACGGTCGGCTCGATGAAGTAGCCCCGGTCACCGTGGCGGCCGCCGCCCGCCAGCGCGGTCGCGCCGTCGGTCCGGCCGGACTCCAGGAATCCGCTCACGCGCTGGAACTGCTCCTCCGACACCAGCGGGCCCATCTGGGTCGTGGGGTCGAGCCCGGAGCCGAGCTTGATGGACTTGGCGATTTCGGCGACGCCGTCGACGACCTCGTCGAACCTGCTCTCCTGGACGAAGAGCCGGGAGCCGGCCACGCAGCACTGGCCGTGGTTGAAGAAGATCGCGTTCGCGGCGCCCTCGATGGCGGCGTCCTCGGCGTCGTCGAACACGATGTTCGGGCTCTTGCCGCCGAGCTCCAGGGTCAGCTTTTTCAGGTTGCTGGCACCGGCTGCGCCGACGATCAGCTTGCCGACTTCAGTCGATCCGGTGAACGCGACCTTGTCGACGTCGCTGTGCGCGGCCAGCGCCGCTCCGGCGGTCTCGCCAAAGCCGGCCACGACGTTGACCACGCCCTCGGGTACGCCCGCTTCGGCGATGAGCCCGGCCAGCCGCAGTGCCGTGAGCGGCGTCTGCTCGGCCGGCTTGAGCACCACGGTGCAGCCGGTCGTCAGCGCCGGGCCGAGCTTCCACGCCGCCATGAGCAGCGGGAAGTTCCACGGGATGATCTGCCCGACGACGCCGATCGGCTCGCGCAGCGTGTAGGAGTGGAAGTTCGCGCCGGGCATGTAGGGCACCGAGATGTTGATGGTGTTGCCCTCGATCTTCGTGGCCCAGCCCGCCATGTAGTGGAACAGGTCGGCGGCCAGCGGCACGTCGGCGCCGAGCGCGACGGCGTAGGGCTTGCCGTTGTCGAGCGACTCGAGCTGGGCAAGCTCTTCCGCGTGCTCGAGGATGAGGTCGCCGATCTTCCAGATGATGCGGCCGCGGTCGGACGGGCTCAGCCGGCTCCACGGGCCCTCGAATGCCGCACGGGCAGCGCGCACCGCGCGGTTGATGTCCTCGGCGTCGCCCTCGGCGACGCGGGCCAGGGTCTCTCCGGTAGCGGGGTTCGGCGTCTCGAACGTACGGCCGGATGCCGCGTCCACCCACTGTCCGTTGATGAACAGCTGACGGGGCGAACCGATGAATGCCTCAACGTTGCGGTCAAGGGTCACCGTCATGATGAACCATCTCCTTGCTCAGCGGGGACGGCGGCGGCCACCGCCCTTGCGGCCTGCGGCAGCTCCGGGCACGGTCCAGCCTGGAGCTGGCTCAGCCAGTAGTCACCATGAGACTACAGAGTGGCCGGTGACACAAGGCCGCGCCGGTTTGTGGCGATCTCACAATGAGGCATCCGGCGCACATCGCGACGGCACCGGCCCGGAATAGGCCGGCCGCCCGCGCGGCTGAACAGGCGACCGGGGCAGCCCACGCTGCTGACCGTCATGAGGCCGGTGAGGCGGACAGGGAGACATGGTCGTGGCGATACCGCGTACCGCGGCGTTCTGGGTGATGGGCGGCCTGCTCGGGTTGCTGATGATCGCGGCGGCGGCCCCGTCGCCGCTGTATGCCGTGTACCAGGCTGACTGGCACTTCTCGGCGGCGACGCTGACCACGGTATTTGCCGTGTATGTCGTCGCGCTGCTCGCGGCTTTCCTGATCGCCGGCCGGCTGTCGGATCACATCGGCAGGCGGCCGGTCATCATCGCGGCCCTGCTGACCGAGATCGCCGCGATGGCCTGCTTCATCGCGGCCGGGTCGGTACCGCTGCTCTACGTCGCGCGGACCGTTCAGGGCGTCGCGACCGGGGCCGCGATCGGCGCGGTCAGCGCCGCTCTGGTAGATCTTCAGCCTGACGACCGCTCGCAGCTCGCGTCGCTGGTGAACAGCGCCGCTCCCACGACCGGCCTTGCTATCGGGGCGCTCGCGGCCAGCTTCCTGGTGCAGTACGGCCCGGCCCCGCTGCGACTGGTCTACTGGCTGCTGCTCGGCGGCTGCGCGGCCGGCATCGCCCTGGTCGCCTGCGTGCGGGAGCCAGGCGAGCGGCGGCCGGGCGCGCTGGCCTCGCTGCGCCCCCAGGCCGGCGTACCCAGGCACTCCTGGCGCGCGTTCGCGGCCGGGACGCCGGCGCTGATCGCGGGCTGGGCCCTGGGCGGCCTGTACCTGGCACTGGGCCCGTCCATCGCGGCCGAGCTGCTGCATTCCGCCGACGCCGTCGCGGGCGGTCTGGTGATCTTCCTGCTCTGCGTGGTCGGCGCGGTCACCTCGGTGCTGCGCCGCGGGGCTAGCGCGCGGGCGGCAATGATCGGCGGTTCGCTGCTGCTGGCCATCGGCGTGGGCGGCACGGTGATTGCGGTCGCCGCGGCCAGTGCCGCGGGGTTCTTCGTCTGCACCGCTTTCGCCGGCTCCGGCTTCGGACTCGCATTCCTCGGTACCTTCAGGAGTCTCAGTGCCCTCGCGCCGCCGAGCGGCCGGGCGGGCCTGATCGCCACCATTTACATCATCTCGTATCTCGCGTTCAGCCTGCCCGTCATCGCGGCCGGAATCGCCGTGACCCACGTCGGCCTGCACGACACCGCCATCGTCTACGGCTGCGCTGTCGCCGCGCTGGCGCTGGCGGCGGCGGCGGTCAGCCTCGTCCAGCGCCCCGGCGGACCGGCGGCCGCCAGGCAGCCCGCGGCCGCCGGGCAGCCCGCGGCCGGCGCCGCGTTGTCACCGGCCGGGCCGGCGCTGCCGCCAGGGCCCGGCAGCGCACCGCTATGCGTGACCGCGGTGCAGTCCGTGGTGCAGTCCGGGGAGGGCGGCGCCGTGGGCAGCCAGGAACCGGGCCGGGCCGGCCCGCACCGCTAGCGTTCCGCCGGCCCGCCAAGGGCGGCGGCCACCGCGGTGCCGAGCGCCCGCGCGACGGGCGGCGGGAACGCGTTGCCAACCTGGCGGTAAGCCGCCGTCTTGCGGCCGCAGAACTGCCAGCAGTCAGGAAAGCCCTGCAGGCGCGCGACCATCGCGACGGTCAGCTTGGGCAGGCCGTCGGGCGGGAACGCCGGGCCAGGCGGGCTGTCGGCGATGCCGAGGCCATCGACCCCGAGCTCGCGCCAGGCAGCACGGGCGCGGGTCGGGCCGAGATCGGGGCCGCCGTGCTTCTTGCTGCCGCCGACGATAGTGGGCGCGATCCGGGCCGCGCGCGTGGCCCAGCCGGCCGCGCCGGGCCAGCCGGCCGAGCCCATCAGGCCCGCGAGCGTGCCGCCGACCGTGGGCTGCGGGGGCGGCAGCGGCTCCGGCCACCGGAACCGCCCCGCCCACGGCTCGGTGATCGCTACCAGCACGAACCTCGGCCGGAGCTGGGGCACGCCGTGCTCGCTGGCATGGATCAGCTGCCACCAGGCGCGGAAGCCGAGCGCGCCCAGGCGGCCGACAACCTGCGCACGGTAGCTGTCGAAGCGGGCCGCCGCGAGTCCGCGGACGTTCTCCAGCAGAATGGCACGCGGGCGGATCTCAGCGGCCAGCCGCAGCGCCTGCGGGAACAAGTCGCGCTCGTCGTCGCTGCCGAGTTGTTTCCCGGCGATCGAGAACGGCGGGCACGGCACCCCGCCGGCCAGCAGGTCGACGTCGGCGAACGCGTGACCGTCGACATTGGCCACGTCATCCTCGATGACTTTCCAGCCGGGCCTGTTGGCGCGGAGCGTGCTGCACGCGTCGGGGTCGATCTCGATCGCCGCGGCATGGCTGAAGCCCGCCTGCTCGAGCCCGAGGGCCTGGCCGCCGGCGCCCGCGCAGATCTCCACGACCGTCAGCTCACGCACGCATCCTCCGGCATTCGGTGTCAAGGCCCGATTCTGCCGGCCGCCGCCGCCGCCGCGCAGTTCCCACGCCGGTACCTGCCGCGCGGAGCCCGAACTCGGCTCGTCTGCCTGGCTCGGCGGCGCGCTGCCGACGACCGGGGGTTGACTTCGCGCCTAAACTGCATACAGTTTTGCTCACGCGATGACGTCCGGACGTGCGCGCGAACCCTGGCAACCGGTGTGAGCCGGCGCCCGGTGCGGTCATCTCAGCGTGCCCGCCGCCGGCTGCGCCGGCGCCGCCCGTCCTGAGGAAGGCGAAGGAGTCATGACTTCCAGCACCACGAGCGCGCCGGACGGCATCATCGACGCCACAGCCCGGCAGAAGATCATCGGAGCCCTGCAGGGCCGGTTCGGCGGCACGATCACCGAGCCCGGCGGTCCCGGCTACGAGAAAGCCAGGACTGTCTGGAACGCCATGGTCGACAAGCGTCCCGGCCTGATCCTGACCTGCACCAGCACTGCTGACGTCGTGGCCGCCGTCGATGTTGCCCGCGAGTTCGCGCTGTCCCCGTCGGTGCGGTGCGGCGGCCACAACGTGGCCGGCAAGGCGCTGTCCGATGGCGGCCTGACGATCGACCTCGGCGGCCTGCGGGAGGTGACTGTCGATGCCGGGCGGCACCTGGCGCACGTCGGCGGTGGCTGCCGGCTCGGTGATGTCGACGCGGCCACCGGGCCGCTCGGGATGATCGTGCCCGCCGGCATCATGTCCGAGACCGGAGTGGCGGGCCTCGCGCTCGGCGGCGGCATCGGCTGGTTCTCCCGCAAGCACGGGCTGACCTGTGACAACTTCGCTGAACTGGAGGTCGTGCTGGCCTCGGGCGAGGTCGTGACCGCGTCGCCGGCCGAGCACCAGGACCTGTTCTGGGCCCTGCGCGGCGGCGGCGGCAACTTCGGCATCGTCACCAGGTTCACCTTCCACACCTTCGACTTCGGCCCGATGATGCGAATCGGGGTGTCCCTGTACCACCCCGGTCAGGCGGCGCAGGCGCTGCGGGAGTACGCGGCCATCTACCCGGCACTCGGCCGGGACGTCGGCTTCCATGCCGCGCTCAAGCACGACATGCCCGCGTTGCCGTTCGTACCGCCCGAACTAGTCGGAGCGCGGATGCTGATGCTGATCTCCATGTGGCTGGAGGACGCCGAAGATCCGGAGGGCACCGAACTGATCGGCCGCCTGAGCTCGGTCGGCGAGCCTGCGGTCACGGCGTCGACGGTGCTGCCGTTCGGGGCCGGAGTCCAGCACCTCATTGACGAGGAGTTCTGCGACGGGCACAGGTACTACACCAAGGAAGCCCACCTCCAGTCGCTGACCGACGAGGCGATCGACATCCTGGTTGACTTCTTCCGCGACATGCCGATGGGCGGCGAGGTCGAGATCCTCGGCCTGGGCGGCGCTATCGACGACGTCGCCGAGGGCGAGTCCGCGTTCTCGAACCGTCAGTACCAGATGTGGCTGAACTTCGCGATGGCCTGGGATGATGCCTCCCTCGACGCTGACTACATCGCGCAGATCCGCTCCTGCGCGGCCGCGCTGAAGCCCTGGACCGGCGACGGCGTCTACGTGAACATGCTCAACGCCGACGAGGACCAGCCCGACCGTGTCGTCGAGGCCTACGGCCAGGACAAGTACGCCCGGCTGGGTCAGATCAAGGCTCAGTACGACCCCGGCAACCTGTTCCGGGTGAACTACAACATCACTCCGCGCTGACATCCGGCGGAGCCGGGCGTTTCTTTCCGGCAGTGGCCGCAGCGCATTGCCCAACCACCGCCAGGCTGCCTACAGTTGGTCCTGGAACTGCATACAGTTTCCTTCGCTCGCACAGACGGGAGCCCCCCATGAGCCGCAATGTCGCCGCCATCTTCGCCGACATCGATGCGTTCGACCCCGACAAGTTCGTTGCCCACCTGACCGAGGACGTGACCTTCCGCTTCGGGAACGGGGAGCCCGTCGTCGGCCGCGCGCATGTGCGCGACGCGGTGGCCGGCTTCTTCACGACCATCGCCGGCCTGACCCATCACATCCTCAGCGTCTACGAGGCAGGTGACATCAGCGTCGCCCAGATCGATGTCGAGTACGTGCGGCAGGACGGCAAGCACGTCACCGTGCCGAACGCCGACATCCTGCGCTTCGACGGCGATCTCGTCAGCAACTGGCAGATCTATATCGACCTGGCGCCGGTCTTCGCCTGAGGAGTCCTCGTGATCGAGCTCACCGACATCGCCTACGTCCGGTCCGGCGTCGGCGACCTGGACAAGGCAGTGACGTTCGCGACCGAGATCGTCGGGCTGGAACTGATCGCGCCGGTTCCTGCGTCGGTCGGAGCAGCCCCGGCAGCCGGGGCTTTCGGGGCCGGAGCTGGTGCGAGCTCCGGCACCGGTGCCGGCGAGCCGTCCGCCCCGGCCGGGCGGGTGGCGCAGCTGCGGGCGGACTCCCGGCATCACTGCCTCGCGCTGGTGGAAGGGCCTTCCGGAGTCATCGCGTCCGGTTTCGCGGTCGCGGACGAGGACGCGCTGGCCGCAGCCGAGTCAGAGCTTGAGGCCGCCGGGTTCACCGTGAGCCGGGGCTCCGCGGCGGATGCCAGGGACCGGCGGGTGCGCTCGTACCTCGGCTTCAGCGACCCGTTCGGGAATCGCATCGAGCTGGTCGCCCATCAGGTGACGGTGACCAGGCCGGTGCACTTCACCCGGCCGGCCGGGATCACCGAATTCGGTCACCTGTGCCTCGACGCGACCGATGTGCGCGAGGCCTACCGGTTCTGGCACGCACATTTCAATGCCCGCGTCTCGGACTGGGTCGGCGACGCCGCCTGCCTGATCCGCATCGATCCCGTGCATCACAAGCTTGCGGTGTTCAAAGGCGACGGACCGGGCCTGTGCCACATGAACTTTCAGGTGGCCACCATCGACGACGTCTTCAGGAACTGGCACTTCCTGACCGACCACGGCGTCGAGATTGAGATGGGACCCGGCCGCCACCCGCAGTCAACGGCAGTCTTCCTGTACTTCCTGGGCCCGGAGGGCTTCACCTACGAGTACTCCTACGGGGTCCGCCGGATCGAGGACGACGCAGCCTGGCGGCCCCGGACGTTCGATCCGGACGAGCCCGGATCCATCGACATGTGGCTCGGCCCGCAGCGGAAGCCGAGCACGCAGCCACAGCTGGGAGCGCAGTGACCGAGTACATCCGCGTACGGGCCGGCGGCACCGACACGGCTGTCATTGACACGGGCGATCCTGGCCGCGGCGCGCCGCCGGTCCTGCTGCTGCACGGGTCAGGTCCGGGCGTCAGCGCCGCCGCGAACTGGCGGCCGGTTATCCCGGCACTGAGCGCGCGGCGCCGGGTGATCGCGCCGGATCAGCTCGGATTCGGCGGCACGGCGACAGGCGACAAGCACAGGTACGGGCGGGCGGCCTGGACCGAGCACGCGCTCGGCCTCCTGGACGAGCTTGGCGTCAGCCAGTGTGATGTGATCGGCAACTCGATGGGCGGCGCGGTCGCGCTGTCGATGGCAGCGGCACGTCCAGAGGTCATCAGGCGGATCGTGCTGATGGGGACCATGGGCGTCGCCATGGCGCTGCCGCCGGGCCTGTCCACGATCTGGGCCTACCGGCCGAGCACCGAGGCGATGCGGGAGGTGATCGGCCTGTTCGCCTGCAACCGCGCGCTCATCACCGATGAGCTCGTGCAGATGCGCTACGAGGCCAGTCTCCACCCGCCCGTCCGGGACTCGTGGGAGGCCATGTTCCCGGCACCCCGGCAGCGCTGGGTGGACGACCTGGCACTGTCGGGGAGCGAGCTCAACGGCGTCACTCAGCCGGTGCTGCTGGTGCACGGCCGGGACGACCTGGTGGTGCCGTGGCGGTCCTCTTCGGGGGTCATGATCGACCTGCTGCCTGACTGCAGGCTGCACCTGATCGGCGGCTGCGGGCACTGGACGATGATCGAGAGAACAGCCGAGTTCCTCGGTGTCGCGGAGCCGTTCTTCGCCGCGGTGTGAGAGCGCCGGTCAGGCGGTCCAGCGGACGTACAGCGCCGCCGGCTTGCGGAACACCAGGCCCCGGGGGGCGGCCGGCCGGTCCGGGTCCAGGTGCAGACCGGGGAGCTGATCAAGCAGCGCGGCCACCGCGGCGGTCGCCTCGGTCCGGGCGAGCTCAGCTCCGATGCAGAAGTGCGGGCCGGTCGCGAATGCCCAGTTCCGGCGAGCGTTCTCGCGGTGCGGGTCGAACCGGTCCGGGTCCGGGAACACGGCCGGGTCCCTGTTCGCGCCGGCTAGTGACACCGTCACCAGGTCCCCTTGCCTGATGCTGGCCTCGCCGAGGCTGATAGCAGCACAGGCGTACCGGTCGACAACCGCGGCGGCAGGCTCCAGCCGCAGCGACTCCTCGACGACGTTGCCCACGAGCTGCCGGTCAGCGAGCACAGCGCGCAGCGCCGCGGCGTCACGCAGCAAGAACCAGACGGCGTTGCAGATCATGCCCTCAGTTGTCTCAATGCCGCCGAACAACAGCACGGCGGCGTTCGACACCACCTCGCCCGGCGTGAGCGACTCAGCGGCCGCGGTCAGCACGGACGGCCGCGCGGGCCGGGTGAGCGTCTGCTCGACGCAGTCGCTCAGCTCCCGGAACGCCGCCTCGGCGGACGCGACCAGCAGGGCGGCGCCCGGTCCCGGTGCGGCGGCGCCAGCATGCTCGGGCGGCCCGAGCGCGGGCTCGTCCGCGACCGGGCCGCCCGCTGCCGGCGCCCGGGCTGCCGGCGCCCGGGCGGCAGGCGGCCGGGTCGCTGGACCGCTGGCGTCCGCCGGGCCGCCGGCGTCCGCCGGGCCGCTGGCCGCTGACAGAGCGGAAACGCCGGCGACGATGGCGTCGTACCAGGCCAGCAACCGGGTCGGTGCGACATCAAGCCCGAGCATGTCGGCCATCACGGCTACCGCGAGCTGACCGGCCAGGCCCCGGCGCAGCTCAGCCTGCCCGGGGCCGGCCTGGCCGGGCCGCCGCCCGGAGGCCAGTACCGTGACAAGCTCGCGGGCCTTGCTTGCGGCTGCCTCTGCCAGGCGGGATCTGGTGGCCGCCGAGCGGAGGGCACGGGCGAACGGGTCCCGGTGCTGCCGGTGCGCCTGGCCGTCGAGCGAGAGCATGCTCGGCCCCACAATTCGCGCGGTCGTGAACCGGGGGTCGTCAACGGTGAAGTCGGCCGGCGCCCGCAGCACGCGCTCGGCGAGGTCGGCGCGAGTAACCAGCCATCCGTTCAGGGCCGGCAGCCAGGAGACGGGCTCCGTCTCGCGCAGCCGCCGCAGAACCGGGTGCAGGTCACCGGCGAGCTCGCGAGCCGTCACCTGCGCGCCCAGCGGGTACCCGGCGGGGGCGCCTGACGGCGCTGGCTCGGGCATGAGCCGACGTTAACATCGAAGCCGTCCGGGCCGGCGGCCGGTCCGGGCGCCCGGCCGCCTGCCGGGCGCCAGCGCTGCGACGTCCCTTCGGACGGCTGCCGTCCTATGCTCTGGCTCTCAGTGTGCTGCGCTCGACCAGCTCCACGGCGTGCGTGACTGCGTTGATCTTGTAATCGGGCGCGCAGTCGGTCAGCACCCGCTCGGCGGTCCTGGCCAGGTGATGCGCCAGTCCCGATAGCGCCGCCTGATGATCGCCGTCGACGAGTGCGGCCAGGATCCCGGCGTGCTCGGCATCGCCGGCCGCCTGCCAGCTGGCCGGCTCCGACAGCTGGTAGATCCTGATGTAGCGGGTCGTCCGGTCGGCGAACGCGGTCAGCTGCCGCTGCAGCGCGTGGCCCGCCCCGGCGGTGATCAGCCGGTGGAACTCGCCGTGGGAGTCGAACCAGGTGCCGAAGTCGCCGGTCTTGGCTGCCTGCCGCATGGCCGTGAGCATCCGCTTGGCCTCGCGCTGACGCGCCGGGGTGAATTCCTCCAGCGTCATCGACAGCGCGAGAGTCTCCAGCAGGATTCTGCTGGCGTAGACGTCATCGAGTTCCTGCGGGTCCAGCCCGGCAACCCTGGTCCGCTGATTCGGCTCGATCTCGACGAGGCCCTCTTCCTGCAGCATCCGCAGGACCTCGCGCAGTGGCGTCCGGCTGACGCCGAGCTGATCGGCGAGGGCAACCTGGGACAGCTTCGTGCCGGGAGTGAGCGTGCCGTCCAGAACGCACTCCCGCAGGTACGCGTGCAGTGCCGGGATCGCCTGCCGGGCCTCGGGGAGCTCGACTTTTCGCAGGCCCGGAACGATCGTCGGTGTGCGGGGCATGGGTCTATTCTCGCTGATCTTTGCCGTGAAGTGCATACACTCCGCGCTCAGGGGGCGCCGGCTCTTGACGTGCGCCTCAAACTGCATACAGTTTACCCATGGACGCAAGCACCGCAGCTGGCGCCAGGCCGGGTCAGCCCGCCAGCCAGGGCAAGCCGGCCCTGCTCGGACAGGACTACTGGCTGGTGCTATCCGCACCGGAGCCGTCCGTCGCCGCCGCCGACATCGGCCGGCACGTCGAGGAGCATGTCTCCTGGCTGCTCGGCCTGGAGGCCGACGGCACGCTGTTCCTGTCGGGCCCGCTCGTGAGCGGACCCGGCACCGGTCCTGGCTCCGGTGTCACGATCCTGCGGGCTCCGACCGCCGAGGACGCCGCGGAGATCGCCGCCGCGGACCCCTTCGTGCGGGCCGGGCTGCGCACGTTCCAGGTGTTCGGCTGGCGAGTCAACGAGGGCTCCATCGGCGTGCGGCTCTCGCTCGGGACGGGCGGCTACGCATGGGCCTGACCGCGCCCGGCCCGGGCGCCGGTGCCGTGCACCCCGCGCCGCAGTCATCAACAGGGAGGCGGTAGCAGCCGTGCGCGTCGCAGTGATCGGTCTCGGCAAGATGGGGCTGCCTATCGCGTGCAATCTGATGGAACGCGGCCACGCCGTCACCGGGTACCGCCGGACACGCTCTGATCAGCTTGCCGAAGCGGGCGGCACGATCGCCCGGACTGCGGCCGAGGCGGTCGCCGGGGCCGAGGTGGTTCTCTCGATCGTGCCGGACGCCGCGGCGGTGGAAGACGTCGTTACCGGGCCTGACGGCACGCTGTCCGCGCTCCGGCCGGGCACTATCCACCTGGAGATGAGCACCATCCCGGTGGAGCGCAAGCGGGAGCTGCGCGACGCTGTGCGGGCCGCGGGCGGAGACATGCTCGACAGCCCGATCAGCGGCAGTCCCGGCATGGTCGCGCCGCGGCTGGCCACCACCTTCGTGTCCGGCGATCCCGGCAGCGTGGATGCCGCCCGCCCGGTTCTTGACGCCATCTCCGGGCCGTGGGTCTTCACCGGCGAGTTCGGCACCGGCGCGAGCATGAAGTATGTGGCCAACCTGCTGCTCGCCACCCACACCGTCGCGGCAGCCGAGGCCATTCTGCTCGCCCGCAGCCTTGGCCTGGACCTCGAGCAGGTGCAGCAGACGCTGGACAACTCGATTGGCTCCTCGGCCATCTGGCGGCAGCGCGGCCCGGTCATGCGGGACCGGCAGTGGTCACCGGCACCGGGCCCGATCGACACGCTGCACCCGATCCTGGAGCAGATCTCGGCCGCGGCGACGGCGGCCGGCCTGGACGCGCCGGTGTTCGCGGCCGCTAAGACCCTGTTCGACAAGGCGGTGGCGGCAGGCTGGGGCGAACTCGACATTGCCGCCGTGCACGATCTGCTTGACGGCCAGCCCTCCGACCCCGGGCCGGCGGAATGAGCTTCTCCCTGGTGACGTACCGGTCCGGGGCGACGACCGGGCTCGGCATCCTGCTCCAGCCCGGCCACCGCGGTGAGGACGGGAACGGGCCGGGTCCGCCCCAGCCGGACACTGAGCTGCTGGCCCCGCCCGAGCTGAAGCGCTGGACGTCGATGCTGGACCTGATGGACTCCTGGCCGGAAGCCGCGGACCTGCTGGCCGGCCTGGATCTGGCCGGCGCGCCGCGCGAGCAGGCCGCCGAGCTGCTCGCGCCCGTCATTTACCCGCGCAAGGTGCTGTGCGCTGGCGTCAACTACCGCAAGCACATCGTGGAAATGGGCGGCGAGGTGCCCGGCGACGGCTGGGAGCCGTTCTTCTTTCTCAAGCCGCCGTCGACGACGGTGACCGGCCCGGCCGGCCCCATCGTCATCCGCGATCACGAGCGGGCCCGGTACGACTGGGAAGCGGAGCTGGCCGTTGTCATCGGGACGGGCGGCCGTGACATCCCGGTGGAGCGCGCGCTCGGTCATGTCGCGGGCTACTGCGTCGCCAACGACGTTACCGCGCGCGGCTATCACCGCCGGGCGGCCGTTCCGGCCGAGCCCTTCCGGTACGACTGGGTCGCGGCCAAGGCCGCCGACTCGTCCCTCCCGATGGGTCCCGGTATCACCCCGGCGTTTCTGGTGCCTGATCCTCAGGACCTGCGGCTGCGGCTCTGGGTCAACGGCGAGATCATGCAGGACGAGTCCACGGCCGACATGATCTGCGCCGTGGATGAGCTCATCGCGACCGCGAGCAGCTACGTAACGCTCGAGCCCGGCGACGTGATCGCCACGGGCACACCCGCAGGCGTCGGCGCCGGCCGCGGCCTGTATCTGCAGCACGGCGACGTCGTGACCGTCGCGATCGACGGCCTCGGCCAGATCTCGAACCGCGTCCAGGACGCGGAGAGGAGCGAGCAATGATCTTCGTATCGCATCAGCTGGCCGTGAACGAGGACGGCCAGCCAGCGCTGACGCGGGCTGACGTCTGGGCCGGCCTGGTCATGAAGGCGAACAACGCGCTGCCGTTCGTGCCGAGCATGACTTTCTGCGAGGTGACCGACCGCCTGGACGAGAACACCTTCGACCGCGACATCGACTTCCGGGGCCAGCGGATGACCGAGCGGATCACGCTGGAGCACCCGCACCGGGTCGTGTTCACCCGGACCTCAGGTCCGGTGCTCGGCACCATCGCCAACGAGATCGAGGGCGGGGACGACGACCTGCAGCTGCGGTTCAGCTTCGCCCTGGTCGTGACCGGGGTGCCGGGCGGGTCGGCGGAGGAGACCGGCTACGCGCAGAGCATGACCGGGGATTACCTCAAGGCGGTAGCGGCCACCCTTGCCGCGATGCGCAAGATCAAGGCAGGAGACAGCGTCCGGGCCTGAGCCTGCCGCGGCCGGGAGCCGCGCGGCGCGGCCGTCACCCGCGCGGCTCGGAGTTCGCCAGGAAAGTGTCCGGAGGTGGCGTGCCCCACAGGTGCGGCGGCACGTCCCAGTCACCGGCAACCCAGCAGTCGTCGATCTGGTCGATATCGGAGAACCACTCGATCCAGCTGCCCCACGGGTCCGGGTTGTAGTGGAAGAAGTTCGACCCGATCGTGTGCCGGCCGAGGCCCCAGCCCGCGTCGCGGCCGCGGGCGCGCATCCGGTCCGCGCCGATGGCGATCGCGTCGATCGACGGAACCTCGAAGCTGGCGTGGTGGAAGCCGGGATGAGTCGAGCTGATGAAGCCGAAGATGTGGTGATCGCCCGGCCCGGCGTTGAGGAACGTCACGAAGTCGTGGTGAATGGTGTCGCTGACGTGCAGCCCGAGCACGCGGGTGTAGAAGCCGGTCATGACGGCGGGCTGCCCGGTGAACAGCAGGGAGTGGCCGAGGCGGCGCGGGCTGGTGTCCTGCGTGACCTCCCGCCAGGCGGCCGCGCCGATGCGCTGCCTGCTGGCTCCCGCGTTAATCAGGACCTCGGCCACCGGCCGGGGCGGTGCCTGCTCGGCCGCCAGCAGCTGAACCGCGGTTCCGTCAGGGTCGCGCAGCCAGGTGCCGCTCTCATCGGCACCGGACGGCGGCGCGATCAGCGCCGTCCCGGACCGCTCCAGCGACGCGAGCACCTCGTCCAGGCTGTCGGGCGCGAGCGTGAACGACACGTGATGAAGCCGCTTGGCCGGGCCCTGCATCATCCGCACCTGCTCCTGGCTGCGGCCCGGGCACTGCGCGATCAGGGTGCCGCCCGAGTCGGTGGTCTGCAGGCCGAAATCCGACAGGAACCCGTCCGCGACCTCCAGGTCCGGCACCTCGAGCGCGTAGTGATGAAGTCCTGAGATCACGGCTTCCCCTTTCGCGGCAAACTGCATACAGTTTAGCGGGTGGACAACCAAGTGCAAGACGCCGGGAACGACGTCGTCCAAGCCGGCCGCATCCTGTCCGGCCTCGGCCTGGTGACAGCGTTCGGGCATGTCTCCCGCCGGACCGGGGACCGCATGCTGATCACCCCGGCCGCCGATCTGGCCTGCGTCGCCGCCGCTGACCTGGTCGAGGTTAACCTGGCCGCGACCTCGCTGCCGCCCGGCGCCCCGGCCGAGGCCTGGGGCCATCTGGCCGTCTACTCGGCCCGGCCGGACGTGGGCGCGATCGCGCGGGCGCAGCCGCCGCCGGCCTTCGCGGCCGCGGCCGCGCTGTCCGGCACGCCGCAGGCCGCCGGGGGCCGTTCCGGATCCCCGCCTGGATCGGCCGCTGCATCCGCGCCGGTGCTGCCGCTGCTGCACGGCCAGGCTTGCTGGCTCGGCGAGCGCGTCCCCGTGCACCAGGACGCCCGCCTGCTCAGGTCGGGCGAACTGGCCGCCGCTGCCGCGGCCGCACTGGGCTCGTCCGACGCGCTGCTGCTGCGCGGCAACGGGGCACTGACCTGCGGCGCCTCACCAGGCCTGGCCGCCGCCCGGATGTGGCTGCTGGCCGCGGCCTGCCAGATCTGGCTCGCGGCCGCGGCCACTGGCGATCCCCGTCCGCTGGACGCTGCGGAGGCAGCGTCCTGGCGGGCGGTCGCCGCTGAACTGCTGCCCCGGCTCTGGCGGCACCTGAGCCGGCCGGCCGGCATTTCATGATCCGGTAAACCTGTGCACGCAGGCACGTGCTTAAGTCTCCAGGATCATGAAACGCGGGCCAGTGACGCGGCCAGCCTCAGCCGCCTGCCATCGCGCCGACGATCAGGTAGGGCTCCGTCCCGGCCGCAACAGCGTCCGGCAGCGGAACGTCCGGTCCGTCGTGCGACACGTCTTCCTCGCAGGCAAAGAACCGGATGAACGCGCGGCGGCGGCTGGTCTCCTGGTCCCTGATGGTGCCGCGCAGCATCGGATACCTGGCTTCCAGCGCGTCGAGTACGGCGCGCTGAGTCGCCGGGCTCACGACGTCGAGGCGGACCTCGCCGTTAACGTGCGCCAGCCGTCGCAGGTGCGCGGGCAGTACGACGCGGATCACGGCAGCGTCTGAACCTCGACCGACAGGACGGCTGGCAGGTCCCGGACGACCGGCGCCCATGAGTCGCCCGCGTCCGCCGAGGCGTAAACCTGACCGCCGGTCGTGCCGAAGTAGATGCCGCAGTCGTCCAGCTGGTCCACGGCCATCGCGTCCCGCAGCACGTTGACGTAGCAGTGCTGCTGCGGCAGCCCGTCGGTGAGCGGCTCCCACTCATCGCCGCCGGTCTTGCTGCGGTACACGCGCAGCTTGCCGTCCGGCGGGAAGTGCTCGGAGTCGCTGGTGATCGGCACGACGTAGATGGTGTCCGGCTCGTGCGCGTGCACGGCGATCGGGAACCCGAAGTCGGTCGGCAGGTTGCCGCTGATCTCCCGCCAGGACTCCCCGGCGTCGTCGCTGCGCATGACGTCCCAGTGCTTCTGCATGTAGAGGACGTCCGGACGGGACGGGTGCATCGCGATGCGGTGGACGCAGTGCCCAACCTCCGCATCGGGGTCAGGGATGCCCTCAGACTGCAGCCCCTTGTTGACCGGCCGCCAGGTCTGGCCGGCGTCATCGGACCTGAAGGCGCCGGCGGCTGAGATCGCGGTGAACATCCGGTCCGGCGTGACCGGGTCCAGGATGATCGTGTGCAGGCACATCCCGCCTGCTCCCGGCTGCCAGGATGATCCCGAGCCGTGGCCGCGGAGGCCCGGCAGCTCCTGCCAGCTCTCGCCTCCGTCGACCGACTTGAACAAGCCGGCATCCTCGACGCCGGCGTAGACGGTGTCGCGGTCATCAAGCCCTGGCTCCAGGTGCCAGACGCGCGCGAACTCCCAGGGGTGCGGCGTCCCGTCGTACCACTGGTGCGTGCCGGGCGTGCCGTCATAGCTGAACCGGTTGCCGACCGGCTCCCAGGTCGCGCCGCCGTTGTCCGAGCGCTGGATCACCTGTCCGGACCAGCTGCTTGACTGGGACGCGTAGAGCCGGTCCTGATCGGCCGGCGAACCTGTGACATGGTAAATCTCCCAGCCGGCGAAGTGCGGGCCGCTCACCTCCCACTGCTGCCGCTGGCCGTCGGCCGTCAGCACGAACGCGCCCTTACGCGTGCCGACCAGTACTCGTACGCCGCTCATCTGCCTCTCCATTCCGCGCCCGCCTGCATGCGCCACTCATCCGACGATCGGCGATCCGCCGGATGGACACCCCCAGGGCCCTAATCTACTGTCCGAGCAGCCAGCGGCCGGGGGCGATTAGCGTGCGCGCCTGGACCGGTCCCCACGAGCCCGGCTGGTACGGTGCGACCTTCGGCGGGCTGTCGAGCAGCGGCCCGGCCACTTTCCAGACCGCGGCGAGGCCATCCGGCCGGGTGAACAATGACCGGTCGCCGACCAGCACATCGTGGATCAGCCTGACGTACGGCGGCAGCGGGTCGGCGTCGGCCAGCGCCGACAGGGGGATCGCGGTCCTGGCGGTGTCCAGGCTCAGCCCGGCGCCGGGTTTCTTGGCCACGAGCGACAGGTCGATCTCGCCGTCGCCGGCCAGCGAGAACGAGAGCACGTTCGCGTCGTCAGGCAGCTGGCCGCCAAGCGGAACGCCGGGCTTGCGCAGGACGACGCTCACGCGCTGCTGCGACGCGGCCAGCCGCTTCCCGGTGCGCAGGTAGAACGGGACGCCCCGCCAGCGCGGGTTGTCGATCCAGAGCCTGGCCGCCACGAACGTGTCGCGCTTGGACTTCGGGTCGACACCGGGAACGTCGCGGTAGCCGGCAAACTGACCGAGCACCACCTCGGCCGGGTCGAGAGGCCGGAACGAGCGGATGACCTTCTCCCTGGCCGGCTGGAGGTCGGCCGCATCCAGGCTCGCCGGCGGTTCCATGGCCACCTCGGCCGCGACCTGGAACAAATGCGTGACCAGCATGTCGAGCACGGCACCGGTGGCGTCGTAGAAGACCGAGCGGTCGGTGATACCGAGGCGCTCGGGCACATCGATCTGGACCGACTCGATGTGCTGCTTGTCCCACATGCCGGCGAACATGCCGTTGGCGAACCTCAGCACATGCAGGTCCTGAGTGGCTTCCTTACCGAGGAAGTGGTCGATCCGGTAGACCTGCTGCTCGTCCAGAACCGAGTGGACAGCACGGTCCAGCTCCCTGAATGCCTTCTGAGAGGTGCCGAACGGCTTCTCGTAGACGACGCGAGCGCCGGCGGCGAGGCCGTGCTTGCCGAGGGCCTTGGTCAGCCCGCCGAATGCCACCGGCGGCACGGCGAGGTAGTGCACGAACTGCGGGTCGCTGCCCTCGGATTTGCGGGCCTTGCCGATCACGTCCAGAAGGCTGCCGGGACTGTCGCTGCTGAACCCGCCGCCCGCGAACAGCAGCACGCCGGGAGAAGGCGTCCCAGGCCTGGCCTTCCGGCTTAGGCCCGAACTCGGTCAGCACCTCATGCACGTGCCTGCGGAAGTCCTCGTGGGCAACCTCACCCCGGCCGTTGCCGACCAGCAGCCAGTCGCGGGGAAGCAGCCCCTCGAGTGCCAGCCGGTAGAAGGCCGGGATCACCATGCGCTTGGCCAGGTCGCCGGTAGCGCCGAAGAGGACGAAAATCGTCGGCCCCGGATCCTGGCCGGCCTTGCCGCTTTTCTTGGTCGCCATGACTGACCAACTTACGTGACCGGCGCCCGCTAAACCTCGCCCGCGACGGAGTAGCGGTGTCTCCGGCAGTCCCGGCTGCTCTGGATCCGCGGGCAGTCCGGTTCGCGACGCGATGGCAGTCGGGCCGGCCTGGCGGCGCGCGGATCGAGCCGGCCGCCGCCGCGTCAGCGGGGCCCTGGGGTGAGCAGCGGCCGCTTCACCTGCGGCGGGTGATGCGACGCCGGGGCGACGGCCGTGAGGATGGCGTCATCAGTGGCCAGAACGGGCCGAGACCGGGAGCGGTTGGATGCCAATTGTCGAGTATGAGCCCGGTGCCGCCTTCCCTGGCGTCATCGGCCGGACCGCCGATGAGTCCTCGCCGGCCTGGCCGGCGCCGGTGCGACCCACGGCGGGCGCCCCCAATGTGCTGTTCATCGTCCTGGATGACACCGGGTTCGGGCAGCTTGGCTGTTACGGGAGCCCGATTCAGACGCCCGGCTTCGACGCGCTCGCCGCGAGCGGCCTGCGGTACACCAACATGCACACGACCGCGCTGTGCTCGCCCAGCCGGTCGTGCATCCTGACCGGCCGCAACCATCACAGCAATTCCATGGCCGCCGTCACGGAACTGGCGAGCGGCTATCCCGGCTACGACGGCGTCGTCCCGTTTGAGAACGGCTTCCTGTCGGAGATGCTGGTCGAGCACGGTTACAGCACGTTCATGGTCGGCAAGTATCACCTGACTCCGAGCAGCCAGGAGACGGCGGCCGGGCCGTTCGACCGGTGGCCGCTCGGCCGCGGCTTCCAGCGCTTCTACGGCTTCCTCGGCGGCGACACCAGCCAGTGGTATCCGGACCTGGTCTACGACAACCATCAGGTCGAGCCGCCGCGGACACCGCAGGAGGGCTATCACCTCAGTGAGGACCTGGTCGACAAGGCGATCGAGTTCATCGCCGATGCCAAGCAGATCGATCCGGGCAAGCCGTTCTTCCTGAACCTGTGCTTCGGGGCCACGCACGCGCCCCACCACGTGCCGCGGGAATGGGCCGACAGGTACGCCGGCCAGTTCGACGATGGCTGGGATGCCTACCGCGAGAAGGTATTCGCGCGGCAGCAGGAGCTCGGCATCGTCCCGGCCGGCGCGGAGCTGTCCAGGCACGACCCGGACGTGCCGGACTGGTCATCGCTGCCACCGGAGGCCCGCCGCCTGTACAGCAGGATGATGGAGGTCTTTGCCGGCTTCCTCAGCCACGCCGATCATCAGGTCGGACGCCTGACTGAGTTCCTGAGGCAGCGCGGAGAACTGGACAACACGCTGGTCATGGTCGTCTCCGACAACGGCGCGAGCGCTGAAGGCGGCCCGACCGGCACCACCAACGAAGCCCAGTTCTTCAACAACGCCCAGGAGTCGCTGGCGGAGAGCCTCGAGCAGATCGACGAGCTCGGCGGCCCCGGCCACTTCAACCACTACCCGTGGGGCTGGACCTGGGCCGGGAACACGCCGTTCCGGCGCTGGAAGCGCGAGACCTACCGGGGCGGGACCAGCGATCCGTTCATCGTGTCGTGGCCGCGGCGGATCCAGGACGGGGGCCAGATCCGCACCCAGTACGCCCACATCATCGACATGGTGCCGACCGTGCTGGACCTGCTGGACCTCGAGCCGCCGCGGGCGATCCGCGGCGTGACGCAGGCGCCGCTGCACGGGGTCAGCTTCGCTCCTACGCTCGGCGGCGCGGCGGTGCCGACCAGCCGGCAGACGCAGTACTTCGAGATGCTCGGGCACCGGGCGATTTACCACGACGGCTGGCGGGCTGTCTGCCCGTGGCCGGGCCCGTCGTTTGCCGAGGCCGGCGTTCCGTTCGGCCAGCCGATCTCCGCTGACCGCCTCTCCGAGCTTGACGCCACCGGCTGGGAGCTCTACCACGTGGCTGAGGATTTCGCCGAGAACTACGACGTGGCTGCCGACCACCGGGACCGCCTGATCGCGATGATCGGCAGGTGGTACGTGGAGGCCGGCAAGTTCAACGTCATGCCGGTCGACGGCAGCGGCCTCGCCCGCCTGATCGCGGAGAAGCCGCTCGTCGCACCTCCGCGCGACAGCTACACCTACCTGCCCGGCACCCAGTCGGTCCCGTTCGGCGCGGCACCGCGAGTGCTCAACCGCCCGCACAGCATTACGGCCGACGTCCACATACCGGCCGGCGGAGCTGATGGCGTGCTGATCTGCCAGGGAACGGGTGCCGGCGGGTACTCCTTCTACGTCAAGGACGGCAAGCTTCGCTACGCCCACAACTATGTGGGCCGGGCCGTCTACGGAGTCGAGTCGGCGGACGTCATCACGCCGGGCGAGCATCAGCTCAGGTTCGAGTTCGAGCCGGTCGGCGAGCCGGACCTGGCCGGCGGAAAGGGCGCGCCGGGCAGGCTCCAGCTCTACGTGGACGGCGTACTTGCCGGGTCAGCGGAGGCACCCGTCACTACCCCGTTCGTGCTCAATCCGGGTGCGCTCACCTGCGGCGCGAATCCCGGCTCGGCCGTTACCGCCGACTACGCGAGCCCGTTTAAATTCACCGGCACGATCCGCAGCGTGACCGTCGACGTCAGCGGCGACCTGATCCGCGACAGCCAGGCCGAGCTGCGCCTGCATCTGGCGCGCCAGTAACCAGGCTGCGGGATCCTCGTCAGTCCAGGTCGGGTCAGACCGGGTCGGGTCGGGTCGGTCAGGTGAGCTCCGGCGCGGCCGGGCTGCGCGATCCCGCGTCGCTGGCGGCTTCGCCTCCGTCGGCAGCCGGATCCTGGATCGCGGCGGCCAGGCAGCTGAGGAAAGAACGGATGGTCGCGGCCGCGACACGGTGCAGGATCGCGCGGTCAAGCAGCGCCCCGGCTGGCCCGCCAGGTGGCCGGTACACGCCCTGCAGGCCGATCAGCGTCGCGTCCTCGCCGTCCGGAACCATGGTGATGTCGGCATCCAGGACCGGGAACAGCCGCTCGCCGGCGCCGGCAGCCTCCCAGCGCACGCTGACGAAGGTCGCTGCTCCGCGCTGCACCGGCTCGCTGGCCCGTATCTGGACGAGTTTCGACAGGCCGGGGACCGGGCCCAGCGGGCCTATTCTCGCCATCCCCTCGCCGAAGGCCTGGCTGGAGGCGGCCATCAGCCCGCTGCCAGCAGAGCAGCGCCGCCAGCCGCGTCCTGGCGGCCGCCGGGCGGGCCTGTGCCCGCACCTCATCGCCAACGAACATGTCAGAGAGCACAGCCGGCCGCGGTCCGCGCGCCGCTACTGCCATTGGTCCCGGATCCGGCGCGCAGGTCCTGCCGCCAGCGGAAGGCATGATCGCGCATCTCGCGAATCACCTCGTCCAGGTGGCGCAGCGCGTCGCTGATCCGTTCCCTGGCAACGTCCGGGGGCTGGTCTCCGGCCGCCTGCAGGCTGAGCCCGACGTGGAACAGGCTGCTGACTACCCGATCCAGTAGCTTCCCGGTGTCCTTCTCGCGATCGGATGCGGCGGCGCGGGCCAGGCTGGCCAGGTCGCCGGGCAGCGGCGAGCGGGTCGCGTCCCTGACCACGGCGAGAACGAGGTGGCCGCCGGCAGTCGGAACCGGGCTGAGCGTGATGGTGACCGGCAGCGTCGCCCCGTCCTTTCTGACGCCCGCCAGCCGTTCCCGGCCCGCCATCGGGCGCGCCTCCGGTGCCCGCGCGTAGGCGGCCCGGAACTTGCCGTGCACCGCCCGCAGATTCGCGGGTACGAGCGACTCCACCGGACGACTGGCCAGCTCGCCGTACTCGTAACCGAACATCTCCGACAGCCGCCGGCTGGCGAGCACGATCGTGCCATCGTCATCGACCAGCAGGATGCCGTCATCGAGGGTGTCAATCAGCTGCCGCAACACCGTGGCGCTGAGCCCGGGTCCCGCGGCGGTGTCGCCGGTCCGGCTTCCAGCCGCCTGCCGCGGCGGGGCGGCCCGGCGCCGCCGGTGCGTCCGCAGCCTCTTCTCCGGCGGGCCGGACAGCCGAGGCCGCGACCACGGAGGGGAACACCGGAACCAGCCTGTCCAGCCCCGCCTCGCTCACCAGCCTGGCCACCGCCGGAGCGGTCACGACCAGGCGGAGTTCGGCCTGGCTCAGTGCCGCCGCATGGTAGGCGCGGATCAGGGCCTCGGCGCCGGCTGCGATCGCAGGATGACGTGGCCGACAGGTCCGCGATGACCACGGCGGCGCGATCGGCTATACGCCGCCCGGATCTGCTCGCCGACGCTAGCGGCACTGGCCGCGTCGAGGTGCTCGGGGAACGGCACGATCGCGACCTGGCCCGCCGCTCCGGCATGCGCGGCGCCTTCTGTCATGGCTGAAGCCTGGCATGATCGCTGCTGCCCGCCCACCCGGGCGGGCGCTCACGTGACTTTCCGGCCGATCCCGGTCAGCTGCCGACATACGCCGCGAGGTGTTCGCCGGTAAGGGTGGAGCTGGCGCCGATGAGCTCAGCGGGCGTGCCCTCGAAGACGATCCGCCCGCCATCGTGGCCGGCGCCAGGTCCAAGATCGATAATCCAGTCGGCGTGCGCCATCACCGCCTGGTGGTGCTCGATGACGATGACGGACTTGCCCGAGTCGACAAGCCGGTCGAGCAGGCCGAGCAACTGCTCGACGTCCGCGAGGTGAAGGCCGGCGGTCGGCTCGTCAAGTACGAAGACGCCGCCCTTGTCGCCCAGATGAGTGGCCAGCTTGAGCCGCTGGCGCTCGCCGCCGGACAGCGTGGTCAGCGGCTGGCCGATAGTGAGGTAGCCAAGGCCGACGTCGGCAAGGCGGCCGAGGATGGCATGCGCGGCGGGCGTGTGCGCGTCGCCGGCGCCGAAGAACTCCTCGGCCTCGCTGACCGACATGGCGAGGACCTCGCTGATGTCGCGGCCGCCAAGGTGATAATCGAGCACCGATGCCTCGAAGCGCTTCCCCTCGCACTCCTCGCAGGTGGTGGCGACACCAGCCATCATCGCCAGGTCGGTGTACACGACGCCGGCGCCGTTGCAGGTGGGGCAGGCGCCCTCGGAGTTGGCGCTGAACAGCGCTGGCTTCACGTCGTTGGCCTTCGCGAACGCCTTGCGGATCGGGTCGAGCAGTCCGGTGTAGGTTGCCGGGTTGCTCCGCCGTGAGCCGCGGATCGCGGTCTGGTCAACCGTCACGACGCCGTCCCGGCCGGATACCGAGCCCTGGATGAGCGAGCTCTTGCCCGAGCCGGCGACCCCGGTGATCACCACCAGCGTGCCGAGCGGAATGTCAACGTCGACATCCTGCAGGTTGTGCGTGCGGGCACCGCGGACCGTCAGCGTTGCCGACGGCGCCCGCACCGACGGCTTGAGCGACGCGCGATCGTCCAGGTGCTGGCCGGTGAGCGTGCCGCTGGCCCGCAGTGCCTCGACGGTGCCCGCGAAGACCACCTCACCGCCTCCGGCTCCGGCACCCGGTCCAAGGTCGATGACGTGGTCGCCGATCGCGATCGCCTCCGGCTTGTGCTCCACGACGAGGACGGTGTTGCCCTTGTCGCGCAACTGCAGCAGGAGGCTGTTCATCCGCTGGATGTCGTGGGGATGCAGCCCGATCGTCGGCTCATCAAAGACATAGGTGATGTCGGTGAGCGATGACCCGAGCTGCCTGATCATCTTGACGCGCTGCGCTTCGCCGCCCGACAGCGTGCCCGACGGACGGTCGAGGCTGAGGTAGCCGAGGCCGATCTCGGCGAACGAGTCGAGGCCGTGCCGCAGCGCCTCGAGCAGCGGCCCGACGGACGGCTCGTCCAGGTCCCGCACCCACTCCGCGAGATCGCTGATCTGCATCGCGCAGGCATCGGCAATGCTGATTCCGCTGATCTTCGACGACCTGGCCGCCTCACTGAGACGGGTGCCGCCGCAGTCCGGGCAGGCACTGAAGGTGACCGCCCGGTCCACGAACTCCCGCAGATGGGACTGCAGCGACTCCCGGTCTTTCGACAGGATCGACTTCTGGATCTTGGGGATCAGGCCCTCGTAGGTGACGTTAACGCCGTTGACCTTGACCCTGACCGGCTCGTGGTAGAGGAAGTCCTGCATCTCCTTCTTGGTGTACTTGCGGATCGGCTTGTCCGGGTCGAGATGGCCCGAGTTCATGTAGACCTGCACGGTAAAGAAGCTGTTCACCGTGTAGCCGGGAATCAGGATCGCGCCCTGGGCGAGCGACTTGGAATCGTCGAAGAGCTGCGTGAAATCGAAATCCGAGATTGAGCCCCGGCCTTCGCAGCGCGGGCACATGCCGCCGGTGATGCTGAAGCTGCGCCGCTCCTTCACCGTCTTGCCGCCGCGCTCGAACGCGACCGCGCCCGCCCCGCTGATCGAGGCGACGTTGAACGAGAACGCCTGGGGCGAGCCGATGTGCGGCTGCCCGAGGCGGCTGAACAGGATGCGGAGCATCGCGTTGGCGTCGGTGGCCGTGCCGACGGTAGAGCGGATGTCGGCGCCCATGCGCTCCTGGTCGACGAGGATCGCGGTCGTCAGCCCCTCGAGCACGTCCACATCGGGCCGGGCCAGAGTCGGCATGAAGCCCTGGACGAAGGCGCTGTAGGTCTCATTGATCAGCCGTTGCGACTCCGCGGCGATGGTCCCGAACACCAGCGAGCTCTTGCCCGAGCCGGAGACGCCGGTGAACACCGTCAGCCGCCGCTTCGGGATCTCGACGCTCACGTCCTTGAGATTGTTCACCCGCGCGCCGTGCACGCGGATGACATCGTGGGTGTCGCCAGTGGCCGGCGTGGCCGGCTGCTTGTCCGTCTTCGTGGCCATGCTCATCTGTCTCCATCTATTCGTCAGTGCGGTGCTCAGCGTCGCTTACCGGCGCCGGGACGGGCCGCGGCACGGGAGACAGTCGCGCACGATGATGTTCATGACCGTCACGCTAGCCGCGGCCCGGCAGTCCGTGCTTCTCGATTCCTGACCGGTGCTCTGTCGCCCGAGAGGCGGGCCCCGGGGTCGCCGCAGCAGATCGGGCTGCCACGGTCGCTAGTCCCCGAGCGAGGTGAGTGCCGCGGTGACGCTCGCGATGCGCCCGGCGTCCCACTGAACGTTCGGGTCGGGTTCGAGAAACGCTGATGCGAGGCCGGCCAGTCCGAGCGCGGGAAGCGACCAGTCGGCCTCATCGGCAGCGCCGAACGGGCGTGCGCGCGTCCGGCGCCCGCCGCCTTCCGGAACGGTCATGGCCGCGATGACCAGTCCGCGCATGGCCGCGTCGAGCAAGGCGGCCAGGTCCTCGAATGTGCTGCCGGTCTCTGGCCTGATCCGGTAGCCGAGCAAGCCGGCCAGCAGGTCCCAGGCAGCGGCAACCCGAGCGATATGCTCGCGCTCCGACTGCGCGAGCGAGGCCTGGATCTGGCTGCGCAGTTCGTCGTCGGCCAGGCTGAGATAGGTGGCGTGCAGCGCGATGTACGTCCGCCACTCGGCAGAGCCCCTCAGCGCCTCGAAATCCAGCACGGACAGCTGCCGGAACAGTTCGATGACCAGGCTGTGCCGCTGATCCGGTGCCTCGAGCCAGGTTGCGTGATCAGCCACGATCTGCCGGATCAGGGCCATCTCCTCGGCCAGCAGAGACGGTGTGGCCGTGCGGGCCAGATCTTTCACAAGGTCACTGAAGAACAGGTCCTTGTACGGCCAGCGGCGGTAGACCGTGCTGCGGGAGACATCGGCCGAGCGGATGAGGTCCTCGAAGCTGATGTGGTCCAGGCTCACGGTCAGCCCGCTGTCGGCCAGCAGGCTCCGGGCGGCCGCCAGCATGCGTCGCTCGGTTTCCTGGTCCGAGAGTCGGCGCCCCCTGCGGGCCAGGCCGGTCGCTGCCGGGGAGTGCGTCATGGGCTCGGCCCGCTCTCTGGGACTTTGGACTCTATGTTTCAAGTTTAAGGATTGCAATCCTCGGTTCCACGATACCGATTCGCCGGGCAGGCACCCTGCACTTCGTGGCACCCAGGACGGTGAGACCTATGGCGAGCTGGCCGTTCTCCGATGACAGGCTCCGCGCCATGTACGCGACCGGGCAGGCTGACGCCGCCGCCCGGAGTTTTGCCCGCCTGTGGGCCGCAGTGTTCGGCCTGGGACTGGTCCCGGCGCGCTGGGTCACGCTTGAGGTGGCCGGCCGCCAGTCGGGTCAGCCGACCCGGTTCCCGCTCGGAATGGCCGATCTGGACGGCAACTGGTATCTCGTGCCGATGCTGGGCGCGGGGTGCAACTGGGTCAGGAACGCCCGCGCCGCGGGCGGCCGGGTCACGATCAGGCACGGACAGGCGGTGCGGTGCACGCTGACCGAGATCCCAGTCAGGGAGCGCCCGCCGGTGCTGAAGCGCTACCTGCAGAAGGTACCGGGGGCGCGCCCGCACATCCCGGTCCGCCCGGACGCCGACCTCGCCGAGTTCGCGGCTGTCGCCGCGCTGTACCCGGTCTTCCTGGTCACCGCTGACGCGCCGCGGCGCGGCGGGCGGCAGCTCCGCGGACATCGGCAGCTCATCGACGGGACCGGCAGGAGCGTGCCGTCATGAGCGATCGTTCCCGGCTCAGCGCCAGGGGCCTGGGCGCATCCATGCGGCCGCCGCGCCGGCGGCGCTGGTGGCGCTGGATCCTGGCCGGCCTCGTGGCCCTCGTCGTCGTGGTGGCCGGAGTTGCCGTCCTCTCCGTCAAGCTGGCCCCGTCCGCGCCGCCGCTCGGGCTGCCCGCCGGGACGGTGAGCGCGCCGGCCGGCCCCTTGACGGGACCTGGCAGGTCGCGGCCGGATCGGTGGCCGGCTTCCGCCTCGAGCAGACGGCACTCGGGATCAGCAGCTACATCGGCGGCACGACGACAGGCATCACCGGGACGATGGTGCTGTCCGGCGCCGAGGTCACCAGCGCGACGCTGCGCATCCGGCTGACGGCTATCAAAGTCAGCGGCAAGGTTCAGCCGCAGCTCGCCGCCAGCCTGCGAGCCGGCCAGCATCCGGTCGCCACGTTCACCCTCACCGGACCCGTGCGGCTGAGCCCGGCGCTGGCGTCCGGCGGCACCGTGACGATCACGGCGGCCGCCAGCTCGCGCTGAACGGGACGAGCAAACCTGTAGCAGTCACGCTCTCGGCCCGCCGGGCCGGCATGGAGCTGCAGACAGCGGGGGCGATAGCTGTCAGCTTGTCCCGCTGGCACATCGCCCAGCCGCAAGGGTTCGGTTTCCTCGGCTCGCTCTCCAGCCACGGAGCCGCGGAGTTCAGCCTCATCCTGCGGCGCCGCTAGAGAGCGAGCCAGCCGGGTCCTCGCTGCGCTCTCACTGCGCGGACCGGACGCGGATGAGCGCGGGCCGGCCGGCCCGGCCGCGGGAATCAGTTCATCAACTGAGCGCGGAGTCACGCTGTCCTCCAGCACCAGGCCCGGAATGGCCCGGCACTCGACGTTCCGGATCGGTCGCGCGGACTCGTTTTTCACCACCGTGAGCAGCCAGGTGGGAACGTCGCCCCAGTTGATGCCGTGCATGGGCCTGAACGCTCATGCCTGCGCCAATCCGATGATGCGCATTCCGCCCGTCTTGCCGGTTCACGGTCTGGTATAGCGGGCGAGCAGGGGGATGAGCACCTGCGCGTTGGGGCTGCCCCAGCCGGTGACCGGGTCCCAGCCGGGTGCGGCCCGATAGCCGGCGATCGTCGCCAGCGGAAGTGTGATGGTGCTGTTTCCTGTGGTGATGTCGTGAAAGGCCTGGTGGTAGCTGTCGCTGCGGCCGATGCGGTAGATGGCGGGGTTGACGAAGCCCAGGTGGCGGCCGGCGTACTGGTCGGCCAGGGCGATCAGCGCCGCCCATAGCGGTGTGGCTGCGCTTGTCCCGGCGCCCGGGTAGAAGTAGTCCTTGCCCGCGGTCGTGACGGCCTGCGTCATGCCGGTGCGGCCTGCGGCGTTGGAGGCTACGTCGGGCACACCGCGGCCCGTGCCGATGCCGGCGACGCCCGCCTGATAGGAGGGCCGCGGGAACAGGTGACTGAACCCGCCACCGGAGGTCTGCGGGTTTTCCGTCCCTGGCGGGGTGTGCCATGCGGTCTCGCTGCGATAGGCGCCGGTAGCGCGATCCGCGTCCAGGGTGGTGCCGCCGGCCGCGAGCACGAGCGGGTCGGAGGCCGGGAGCCCCACCTCCCTGACCGAGGTCGGGATGCCGAAATCTGCGCACTGGGTGCTGGCCGCGCCGAAATCACCCGAGCCGGCGACCACCGTCACGCGGTGTTCCTCGTGCTGCCTGGAGTGCCGAGTTCAGGCCCGTCGCTTCGGCCGGGGTAAAGCACTCCTCCCCGAGGACGGCGCTCAGCGACACGACCGAGCCATCCGAAAGGGCCAGCCGCAGCACGCCGTCCACGGCGGCGATCCAGCTTCCGGGACCGGTCCAGCCCGGGATCAGGACCACCCGGATGGCGGCGGACGGGGCGATCGCGTGCACGATCTCGGTGTCCTCAACCTCCTCTTGGCCCGCCAGCCACGGCCAGGCCGAGCCGGCCAGGCTGCTATCCACCTGCAGCCGCGCTGCGGGCAAGCCGAACACGGCGTCGAACAGCGCCAGATCCTGCCGGATATCAGTGACCTCCACAGGTTGCCCCGGCACGCGATGCTGCGGCGTGTTCGCGAACTCCATCAGGACCACGGTCTGACCGCGTCCGTCGATCCCGCGATCCAGCAGCGGCTGGATGCCGTAGGCGACGCGCAACTGCTGCGGGGTGAAGCAGGCAGACGCGTACTGGTGCCGGCAGCCAGCGACAGCCGCGCTGGCCCTCGGGTGGCCCGCACGCCGCGCCGGCGCACTTCCTGTTCCCGAGCTGCACCCGCCAGCCAGGACGAGTGTCATCACCGCGACCGTGGTTATTGTGGCCGGCAGCCGACGTCGGCGGCAGGCCGCTCGTCGCCGGGTCAGCTGAGCCTGGTGCATTGCGCGAAGTCTGCGAACGGGCAGGAGCAATTGTGCATTCAGCCTGCGGTATCTCGGAGCCCGCCGGGCAAGCGGCGAGGGTCGCGCACCGGACATGGCACATGCCTCCATAGCCGGGAACGAGCCTGAAGTACACGCTACTAACCAGAAGCTGACCTCACCTCCGGACTCAGGCCCTGCGGCCGCCGCTAGGACGGCACCCTCCATCCAGCAATAGTGTGCGCCACATGCGCTAGGTATCTGCTGGCTGTCCGACAGGAGGAAACGTGTCCGGTCTCAAGGCCGAACTGCACAACAGCCTTCAGGCCACCCGGCAGTCGCTGCTATCCAGGCTCGAAGGCCTGCGCGAGTACGACCTTCGCCGTCTCTGGTGCCGGAGACCCGGCCTGCCTGGGGATGAGTCCGATCCCAATGCCGGGATGTGGGCCACGCCCGAGGAATCCAGCGAGTCGGTCATCAGTCTCTACCACCGAGCCTGCGAGCACGCGGACCTGACTATCGCCGGACTCGACCTTGATGCGCCAGGGTCGGTAGCCCACTGGGATGAGGGCGACCGCGCGACGACGCTCGGCGCAATACTCATCTGGATGGTCTGGGAGACCGCGCAGCACGCCGGCCATGCCGACATCATCCGCGAACTCATCGACGGCACCGCCGGAGCCGATCACGACCAGATCCTTACCGAGCCCGGCGCCCGCCGATGCGATAGTCCAAAGCGCGGATGGCGGCATGAGCAGGCCCTAGTAGGCCTTGTGCAGTCCGAATTCTCCGGCGCCTGATTAGAAGGCACCCCCAGGACTGGCTGAGACCAGATTCCTGAGGGTGCCCCCACTGCGTCTCCAGGATTGCTAGGGAGCAACCCTTGGAGGCGTCTGACGATGAGTGAACATCGCGGGCACCTCCTTCCTGATACAGAGGACATTTCTTGCCGCGCGGCGCGGCCACTGTAGGACTGCATGCCGAGAGGCGGCAACGCATTTACCCGTGGCCAAGATCGTCACGTGCGCGCCCGGCACTGTCCGGACCGGAGGCGTCTCTTCTCGCGCCAAACGGGGGCTGGCTCTGCAGGCACTGAGTCTGCGCGTAGCACGCCTCACTTCGACGCGCAGACCGGCTGTGCTACGCGTGCAGGCGGCTTGGCGTGATAATCAGAGCCTCTGAGAACAACTCGGCGAACTGGCGAGATGTGCCAAACATCGCCCCGATCCGTTCGGCGTACTTCACTGCATAGTCCGGCTGCCGGTCGGCCGGGGGCGTGTCAGCAACGTGCTCGGCCGTGCCGTCGATGCGTATGATGTCTCTGCCTATGTCGGTCACGTCGAGGCCGAGGGTCACCCTGGGGTTCGCGCTGATGTTGCGCAGTTTGATCTTTTTCGGCTGGCTGTAGACCAGGATCGTCTCGTCGTCGCGCACCAGGAACCACACAGGGACACTGTCCGGCTGGCCGTCAGGGCGGACTGTGGTTAGCCACGCCATCAGGTTGCTGTGCAGGCGAGCCTCAACGTGCTCGCGACGATCGGGAGGCAGATGTCTGGTCAGGTTCACGGGGGTCAGCTTAACCAGCGGCCCAGGTCAGAGTAGTTCCGCCGGTGCTTGTCACGGCCTTTCGGCCGCGACGATGTCGTCACGGAGACCGATCATCGGCTTCACGGCGGAGCTGGAGCGCCAGGCTTGGGACGACGAAGGACGCAAGGAAGATCGGCAGAAAACTCTTTCCGGTGCATCGGAAGGCGACGGTTTGGCCCTCGGCGGCGTCGAAGGTCCGGGTTCGGCTGGAGTTTCGGCCACTGCGAATTTGCAGAGTGTGATGTCCAGGTTCGACTGGTATCTCGATCGTGTCGTTCATGTCGACCGATCCGGCACGCTGACCGTCAACCACGATGTCGTACGTGCCACGTCGGACCTCGGCGCCGATTGCTTTATGCGTCATCTTCAGGGTTGCTGTCATCGTCGATCTCCATTGTCTGTCGGCCGTGCCGCGGCACCATCGTCCTCGCCTGGGCGGTGTCCGCCCATCGGCTGCTTGCGTTGCCGCCTGTCATGTGATCAGCCGTGCTCCTGGACCTAGACGTAGACCTGTCGCATGGCGGTCTGCAGCGAGGTCCCTTCGGCCACGACCCGCAGGGCGCTCAAGTGCCCGGGTAGGCAGCTGTACGGTCAGGGTTGCAGTACTTCGCTGTGTACTGGCCAGCAGAAAGGCCAGTTACACGACTGCAACTGGCCTCTGACCTGCGTGGAGCTGAGGGGATTTAACCCCTGCCCCCCTTCGATGCGAACTAGCGCCAGGCCGGTCGTTGACTGTCGTTCCGAGAGGCTGCTTGGCGATGGCGGGCGTCCCGCGTCGCTCGGAGCCCATAGCGTTGCTGTACTCCGCTGCTGTACGCGGGAGGCTGCGGAACCGCTCCTGGGCCGCCGTGGCCTCGGTAGAAATGAAACGCTAACGGTCGTCGCCTGCGATGCCCCAAAGAGTGCCGGCCGTTCCTTCTGCAAGCCGCCTTTCGTACGCATCTACCTTGTAGTCGATCAGCTTCAAGCAGGTGGCAAGCTGGGAAAGCTGCTCCTCTATGCAGCGGCGGTGCTGGCGAAGAATGGAGAGCCTGTCCTCCTCGTTCCCCTCGCCTTGCCGGACGAGGGCGACGTATCGGCGCAGTGCACTGAGCGGCATGCCGGACGACCGGAAGTTCACGCAGACCGTCAGCCATTCCACGTCGTCCTCGCTGTAGGCGCGGCGACCGTTGGGCGCGCGTCGTACCGGGGACGTGAGCAGCCCCTCGTGCTCGTAGAAGCGAAGCGCGTGCACGCTGAGTCCCGTTCGCTCTGCCACTTCTCCGATGCTCAGCCCTGCGACGTCGGTCATGCGACACATAATAATGCCCTTGACCTAGAGTCCGCTCTAGCTTGTACGGTCCGTGGAATGCAGGCAGCTACCCATGACCGCGCAGCACCGCGCAGATGCTCAGGCCGCTAGTGCCCGTCGTCCCACGCGCCCTGCGTCACCGCGACTACACCCTGCTATGGGGCGGCCAGTCAGTCTCCGTCCTCGGCGATGGCATCTACACCATCGCGATCGCGCTGGCGGCGCTGCACATCAGCAACCACGCGAGCACGCTCGCCTACGTTCAGGCGGCGCGGGTCGCTCCGAGCGCGCTGCTGCTGCTCTTCGCCGGCGCCCTCGTCGACCGGCTACCGCGGCGCCTGGTCGTGCTCGCCGCCGACCTCATGCGGGGCGGCGCTATCACGGCACTTTCTGCGCTCGCCGCCGAACATGCCCTGACCATCACCGAGCTCGTCTGCCTTTCCGTCGTCGTCGGCGCTGGAGATGCCTTCTTTTATCCCGCGTACAAAGCGATCATGCCGGAGCTGCTGCCGCCCGACCTGCTCACGCAGGGCAACGCCTTCAACAGCGCGAGCCAGACCATCGGGGCGTCGTTCCTGGGACCTGCCCTCGGCGGGGTGATCGTCGCCGCGGGAGGAACGCCGACAGCGTTCGCCGCCGACGCCGGGACCTTCATGGTCAGTGCGCTGTGCCTGGCCGCCATGTCACGTATCCCGCCGCCGGAATCCACGGGAAGATCCGTCGCCTCTGACGCTCGTCTCGGCATCCGCTGGACCATCCGCCAGCACTGGCTCTGGTACGGAATCCTCGCCGTCGGCGTAGCCAACTTCGCGGCCTTCTCGCCGCTCGCTGTCACCATCCCGCTCATGGTCCGCGATGTCCTGCATCAGGGACCCGTCGCCTACGGAGCCACCTTCGGCGCAGGCGGAGCTGGCGGACTGCTCGCGGCAGCGCTGGCCGGACGCCTCGGCTCGCCGAAACGGCGAGTGACCATGATCTGGGGAGCCTGGGCAGGGGCGTCCCTCGCGCTCGTCGGCGTCGGCGTCGCCCCCGACGTCATCGCGGTCGCGGCCTGCAGCGCGGTCACGTTCTTCGGGCTTACCTACGGCAACCTCATCTGGGGCGCGCTCATGCAGGCCGCGGTGCCCCCGGACATGCTCGGACGCGCGTCCTCGGTCGACTACCTGTTCTCGATCTGCCTAGCACCCCTCGGCATCATCTTCGCCGGAGTGCTCGCCGGCTCGATCGGCGTCCGCGAGACCGTTTTGCTCGGCGCAGGACTGTCTGCGGCGTCCTGCCTCGTTGTCTTCGCTCCCGGCGTCCGCAACCCCGACCAACCGGGATACCAGCCGGTGCCACTCCCAAAAGACTTCCTCGATGCGAACCAGCGCCCGACCGGCCATTAACGGTCGTCTCGGCGGAGTTGTACCGCCTTGATGACCACCATCTGTTGCCAGCGTTGCTGTATTCCACCACTGCGGGCGGACGGGTGCTGAACCGCTTGACTCGCTGCTAGTTCCTGGTCCTATCAGGGCAGATCCGCTCGATCAAGGACGGCGGGAATCGTCGCATCCTCCCGGAGTGGGTCGACGAATACATCCAGCGGCGGATCGAAGAGCAGGCCGCATGACCAAGAGGCGGAACGGCGAATGCTCGATCTTCCCGTATCGGACGGGCTACGCCGCCTATGCCTGGGTCACGACGCCTGATGGCGAGCGGAAGCGCAAGTGGGTCTACGGCAAGACGCACGAGGAGGTCCACGACAAGTGGATCAAGCTCCAGGCCAGAGCACGTCAGGGCCCGATGCCAACGACAACCCCGACGCTGGCCACCTACCTGTCTTATTGGCTCAACGAGGTCGTGCAGCCCAATCTGGCACCGAAAACCAGCGAGAAATACAAGCTCCTTACTCGGCTCTACCTCGTACCAGGGCTCGGCCACAAGCGACTGGATCAGCTCCAGGTCCGTGATGTCCGTACGTGGCTGAACAATCTGCGGACTGCATGCCAGTGCTGCGCTCAGCTCAAGGACGCTCGCCGCCCGCCGGACCGGCAGCGATGCTGTGCCCTCGGGAAATGTTGTCATCAGGTCCTTGGCGGCCGGACCATCAAAGACGTGCGCGACACGCTCCGGGCTGCTCTGAGCAACGCTGTCGCGGAGGAACTCATTAGCCGGAACATTGCCGCGGTGGTGCGACTTCCAGTACCAAGGAAGCCACAGCGGCAGAGCTGGTCGGCCGACGAGGCCCGCAGATTCCTGGAGTCGGCACGCGCCGATAGTGACGCGCTGTACGCCGCATACGTCCTCATCCTTGTACTCGGCCTGCGGCGGGGTGAGGTGCTCGGGCTCACCTGGTCTGACGCCAACTTCGAAGTCAGAGAAGTCCATATTCGCTGGCAGCTTCAGCGAGCTGACCAGGAACTGCGCCATCGTGAGACCAAGACTGCCTCATCGACGGCCGTTCTCCCGCTCCCCGACATCTGCATAGCCGCCCTCACCCTGCGCAGAGGGCGTCAGGAAGCCGATAGGGAGCAAGCCGGCGACGCCTGGCAAGATACCGACCTAGTCTTCACGAGCGGCTACGGAACCGCCTACGAACCGCGGAACTTCAACCGGCAGTTCGCGGTCCGATGCCGCAAGGCCGGAATCCGGTATATCCGCGTTCATGACACCCGCCGCACCTGCGCCACGTTGCTCGTCGCCCTGGACGTCCATCCGCGAGTGGCCATACAGATCCTGCGCCACAGCCAGATTGCCATGACGATGGAGGTCTACAGCGAGGTTCCCTCAGCCAAGACCCGCAGCGCGCTCAAGCGCCTGGGCAGGCAGCTCGATGGCTAGGGTTGCTGTACTTCGCTGTTCTACTGGCCAGCAGAAAGGCCAGTCACACGACTGCAACTGGCCTCTGACCTGCGTGGAGCTGAGGGGATTTGAACCCCTGACCCCCTCGATGCGAACTCGCGGCCAGGAGGTCAGACGGAGGATCGTGGCTGCCCACGAGGTTGGCAACGGTCATCGATGGTCGGCTGGAAGTCACCCTGGCTGCTGCACTTTTCTGCTGCACCGCCGCCTTGGCGACCTATTCACTACGAGGGTAAGTCGATTCCGCTGCTACGTGCCTCTAGTCATCGCTGGCCTGCACTGTCGATCCGTCAGCGTCCGCCATTGTCCACTAGTTCATGCCGCCATTGTCACCCAGATTGTCACCCGTTGCTGGGGTGCTGTCGGGCCAGTGACCTTACCCTCGCTTTGGCTACCTCGGAGTCGGGCGACTCGATGGCCGTCAGGTAGGGCTCCAGATTCGTGATCAAGTCGAAGGCCGGCCGGTCTGGCCAGGCGCCGCGTGCAATAACCGTGGCGACCAAGCCGAGGTGGATGAACTGCAGGCCATGAAAGCCGTTATAACTCTTCGTACTAACGGTTCGCCGTTGGCCCGCAACCGAAACTTCGAGCGTAGCGGCCGCAAGCGGTCCTCGCGCGGGTCGGTGTCCGCGGCGCCCGTGTTCGGTTCTGCCTTCCCGGCGGGACTGTTCGCGCCCCGCCACTTCACTGAGCACCGACCTGAGCTGCAAAGTTTCCGAGTGGCCGGAGGTGAAATCGGTGATCACTTCAATGTAGGGCGACAAAGGATCTTCGCGATCCCGTAGCACAGTGTCATGCTTTTGACCGTCTCCGGCTGGCCGCCCACACGATGCGATCCGACGAACCCCGGTAGCGCAGGTCATTGTTGACCATGCCCAGCGGCACAGGGGCGAGGGTGCGCAGCTGGCTGACCATCATCCGGCCCCACCCTGCGATCAGGCCGATCGCGGCGCTGTTCCGCTCGCCCTGTTCGCTTCCCAACGCCGCCGCCTCCGAACGTGTCCCCGATAGCATAGTGTGCCCATTCCTGGGCATCCTCTTGATAGGCGCCAATGATCTTGCCGCGGAAGATCACACTCAAGGGTGGCGCGGAGCGCCATCGCGCAGCGACGGGAGCGCAGCGAGCGCCCTTGACTGTGATCTTGCTCGGTAGAAGGATGCCCGGCGCGAGGAGGACGGCCCGGCACATCTGCACACGCGGTTACCGTCAGCGTCTCGTGGCGGCGGGCACTCGGCGCGGCGGGGACCGGGCGAGCGGACGTGCGGCAGGCCCGCCGCGACCGGAGGCAGGCTTGGTGTAGGGAGCGGCGAAAGCCTGCCGCCCACCCGGCCTGCGGATGCCTGGCCTTCCCGCCATCCGGCCAGTTGATCTTCGCCGCACTACGCTTGCCGCGTCCGGCATCTCCCGCGTGCCCGCAGGTTGGGGGGGCCCAGAGCCCGAGCAACGGGTGGCGCGCCGGAGGCGCTGCTCCTTGAAGCTGTAAGGAAGGTTGTCACAGGTCCTTCTAGGGACCTCCTAGGCACCTCCTAGTACTACAGAATCAGCCTGTGATCTTGCCCGGCGTGGCGTCGTGACATGAGGCGGCCGCCGGGCCATCGTCCTGGTTTGTGAGGACACAAGAGGCTGACACGGCGGCCATGGCCAGGGTAGACCCTGTGGCCTGGGCCGAGTCGTTCAATGAGATGTTCGCGCTGATCGCGGGCGAGTTCGGGCAGGCGCCGCCGCGGAAGCGGGCCAGGGGCTACCTGCTGGGGCTGCTGTCGCAGGCTGAGCGGAAGAACGGGTGGACGATCGCGGAGCTGGCCGGGGATGTCACGCCGATCGGGATGCAGCGGTTGCTGAACTTCTACGCCTGGGATGCGGACCGGGTGCGGGATGCGCTGGCCCGGTACGTGGTGAAGAACCTCGGCCATCCCGCGGCGGTGCTGGTGGCCGACGAGACGGGATTCCTCAAGAAGGGCCGGAAGTCGGCTGGCGTGGCCCGGCAATACACCGGGACGGCGGGCCGGGTGGAGAACTGCCAGGTCGGGGTGTTTTTGGCCTGCGCCGCGCCGGACGGGTCGCGGGCCCTGATCGACCGCGAGCTGTACCTGCCGGAGAAGTGGACCGCCGACAAGGACCGGTGCGCGCAGGCCGGCATTCCTGACGACACCGGGTTTGAGACCAAGCCGGCGCTGGCGCAGAAGATGGTCGAGCGGGCCGTCAAGGCCGGGGTACCGTTCGGCTGGTTCGCCGCCGACGAAGTGTACGGCCAGAACACCGGCCTGCGGGAGTGGCTGGAAGAACAGCGCATCCGGTATGTCATGGCGGTGCCGTGCAGCCAGCCGGTCACCACCGCCGCGGGGAAGCTGCGCGCCGATCTGCTGGCCGCGCGGGTACCCGGTGATGGCTGGCAGGTGCTGTCATGCGGCGACGGGTCGAAGGGGCCGCGGCTGTATGGGTGGGCGCTGCTCGCCACCGCCAGCAGTGATCGCCAGCTCCTGGTCCGCCGCTCCCTGACGCCCGGCGAGAAGGGAACGCTCGAGCTGGCCTATTTCCTGTGCCACGCCCCGGCCGGCACGACGCTGGCCGAGCTGGCCGCCGTGGCCGGCGCCCGGTGGGCGGTCGAGGACTGCTTCGCCGAGGCCAAGAACGAGACCGGGCTGGACCACTACCAGGTCCGCACCTGGACCGCCTGGTACCGGCACATCACGCTGTCGATGCTGGCGCACGCCTTCCTCGCGGTGCTCGCCCGCGCCCGCCAGCCGGCCGTTCCCGAAAGCGCGGTCCCCGGCCCGGGCCAGGCTAAAAAAGGGACCCGCCACCTGTGGACAACGATTCGCGCCGCGGAGAACATATAGCCCTCCACCAGTCATAACAGACAGCGACGGCCGCGAGCTGATCCCGCTTACCGTCGCAGAAGTACGCCGCCTGTTCAACCTCCGCGCCACCGTCGCCCGAACCCCGGCCCACCACGAGCGGTGGTCACTGTGGCGCCGGCGCCACCAGGCACGCGCCCGCAGGTTTCACTACCAGCGCCGACTCACGCTAAGCAACAGGCTGATTCTGTAGTACTAGACACACTCCTAGAGCACCTTGTCCTAGAGCACCTCCTAGAGGCGCCCACCTAGAGTCACCTAGAGTCGCTCCTAGGCAAACAGCAACCTCGGCGACGCTTTACTCCGGCAGACGCCTCACATCGCACCCCCAGATCTCGGCGTGCGGGTCCTGGTCGTGTCCCGGGCCATGCAAAGCGAACTAGGCATATCCGGGCTCACGCGCTGGCACGCCCGCCTCTCTGCCGCCTCAGGAGGAGGCGAGGTCCCTACGGGATCAGCAGCAGTCACGACGACAGGCTCGATCAAAAAGCCCGCTTCGCTCCTTGCTCGGTGGTATGTATATCGTTCAGGCCGACACGTCGAGCTGTGCCACCTACAATAGTGGCGGATACATCGACATGACGGGCTGCACGAGCAAGGCTAGCGACATATGGTCGACAAATTTTACGAATAATTACTTAGGTTCAGGTCAATGCCTTAATGCTCCGAGCCCTGGGCAAATCTTAATATGTCGGCCTGTAATGGCGGATATCGAGAACAATGGAATATGGTGGATTAATTCAACGCTGGCGGATTCCAAATGGCAGCGGGCGTGTAATCTGCCACTTGGATGCGATGGAACGCTAGCTGCATCGCAAACCTGACGAGCGCGTGTTCGCATAAAGATACAGGTCCCGGAGGCAAGTGATCCGGGGCCTGCTTCTGTAAGGATGTAACGCGCTGATCGGTCGAAGAGGAACGAGCTGTAGCGAACCTGGCGAGACAGGGGCCACTGATTGATCCCTCAGCTAGTCGCGGCATCCTCGTTGGTTCGATCTGATCCGTGGTCTCGATGATCGACGGTGGTCTCCAGCTAGGATGGCGGACGGCGGACGGCGGACTGAGACCGAGGCCAGGGGCATGGGCGGTGACAACCAGTGGACACCGTGACAAGCGGCGGGCTTCGGCAGAAACAGCGCAAGCGGTTGACCGAAGGCAGTAGTGCTCTCGTCATCGGCAGTACCTTCTGGGGCTGGGCCGGTCCGGCGCTGGTCATGATCTTCGGCGGCTTCCTGCGGTTCTACCGGCTGAGCAAGCCGGACGCGGTCGTCTTCGACGAGACCTATTACGTGCCGGACGCGAACTCGATCCTGCACCACGGCGTGGAATTCAACCACGTCAGCAACATCAACAGCATGCTCGTGGCGGGCAACCCGCACATCTTCCGCCGGCTCAGCGGACAGTACGGCGAACTCGTCGCCCATCCGCCGCTCGGCAAGATCTTTATGGCGGCCGGGCAGTGGGTGTTCGGCCTGACCCCGTTCGGCTGGCGGTTCTCGGTGGCCGTCGTCGGCACGCTGTCGATCCTCATGCTCGCGCGGATCACGCGGCGGCTGACCCGGTCCACGCTGCTCGGCTGCGTCGCCGGCCTGCTGCTGGCCCTGGACGGCCTCGAGCTGGTGCTGTCCCGGACCGCGATCCTGGACATTTTCGTCATGTTCTGGGTGCTGGCGGCGTTCGGCTTGCTCGTCATCGACCGTGACCGGACCAGAAGCCGCCTGGAGGCGGCGGCCGCCGAGGGCGGAACAGCCGACCTCGCCGGGCCGAAGCTGGGGATCCGCTGGCTGCGGGTCGCTGCCGGCCTGTGCCTGGGGGCAGCGTGCGCCAGCAAGTGGAACGGCGGGTACTTTCTCATCGCATTCGCCGGCCTGGCCGTGGCCTGGGATTTCGGTGCGCGGCGAGCGGCCGGTGATGTGAACTGGCTGGCCGGCGGCCTTCGCCGAGACGTGAAGTGGCTGCCGGTCTGGTTCCTCCTGGCCCCGGCGGTGGTCTACACGGCGTCGTGGAGCGGCTGGTTCGCCACCAGCGACGGCTACGACCGGAACTGGGCGGCCGCCAACGGCAACCACACGCCCGTCTGGAATGTCATCGACTCCTGGTACCAGTACAACCACTGGATGCTGCAGTTCGGCCTCGACCCTGACCAGCTATCAGTCCTACCGTTCCAACCCGCTCGGCTGGCCCGTGCTGGCCCGGCCGATCTCCTTCTACTGGTGCGAGGGAAGCACGCCGAGCTGCCACATGCCGCCCAGCACGGCGTCGGAAGTACTGGCCATCGGCACGCCGATCATCTGGTGGGGCGGCGCGCTCGCGATCCTGTTCTGCCTGGGCTGGTGGCTCACCGGGCTGATCGGCGACCTGGCCTTCCACCGCGTCGCGCGGCGGGACTGGCGAGCCGGGGCGCTGCTGCTGGGCATCGCGGCGGGCTGGCTGCCGTGGATCTGGTACTACTTCCACGACAACCGCACCGAGTTCTACTACTACGCCGTCGCCTTCGAGCCGTTCATGATCATCGCTATCGTCCTGTGCCTCGGGATGATCATCGGCCCGGCCCGCGCCGCACCAGGCCGGCGGGCGATCGGCGCCGTCGGCGCCGGCCTTTCATCTCATCGCCGTGCTCCTCAACTTCGCCTATCTCTATCCGGTCCTGACGGCCGAGGTCATTCCCTACTCATCCTGGCTGTCCCGGATGTGGTTCCACAGCTGGATCTAGCGTGCCCATAGTGTGCCCAGAGAAGACCTGAGGCATCAGCCATGACCTTACCGGTCGATCGATTGCCTCTGAAGCAGGGGGTCTTCGAGGCTGGGAAGAGACTGGGTGGGTGGGCTCAGGAAACCACTGGCGTGAAGCGTCTCGGTATATATGAGATTGCGATTGTTCATTAGGACCTGGGCACGGCAGCGAACTGGCGGCAACTGCGCAGGCCCGCGACCCGAGCGAGCAGCTGTGAAAAACGAACTCGCCCGAGTCGACAGCGCGCTGCGGCAGGCCTATGCGGACCTGGCTCTGGCTGCCATGGCCAATGAGGCCGATCCTGGGCCGGGTCTCCGGCGCCTGGCTGCCCGGCTCACGTACTGGACGCCGAGTGACTGGGCCGACCGAACCTTAGACCGATTGAACCCGGCTAATCTCGCGCGCCCTCAACCGCTGAGAATTCATCGCCGACACGTGAGACACGGCTCCGTCGTGGATGGCCTTCCAGATCTTCTCATATGGGAGCGCCACACCTCGTCGCCTCGGTGGGAGGTCGTCGTCGGTCAGCTAGGCGACCTTGACCCGGCGAGGCTGGCCGATCTAGGCCCGGACAGAGCACACGCTAAAGCTCGGATTGACCGTTCGTTAACACTTGGGGACGACGGGCTCTGGGAGCTGCTTCGCCCAGGCCCGCAGGACATCCGCGGCTTGATCGCGTAGTTCCGGGGCTGCGGCGTCTTCGCGGAGGGAACGGTGTTCTGGTGGCTGGCTGAGTTCGCGGTAGAGCTGCAGGTCTTCGAAGCCGTAGGTTGCCACGTCGTGGCTGGTGGCGCCGAAGACGATGCGGGAAATGCGGGCCCAGTAACAGCCGGTGAGGCACATCGGGCATGGCTCGCTGCTGCTGTACAGCGTGCCGTTCTCGATCAGGTGCGTTCCCTGCCTGGCTGCGGCGTCGCGCAGAGCCATGATCTCGGCGTGCGCGGACGGGTCGAGCAGCTCGACGACGCTGCTGGTGCCTTCCCCGATGACCTCGCCGTCCAGGACCACGACCGCGCCGAAGGGTGTCTTGCCTTCATCTTCCAGGGCGCGGCGGGAGATGGTGATCGCGCGCTGGCAGGAAGTCCTGATCGGCCTGTCCGAGTGAGGTCATGCGCGTGCTCCTTGTGGTTTGGGCCACGGGTTCAGCGGGGTGATGAAGCGCAGCTCGGTCCGGTCCGCAGGGTACTCGGCGTCGGAGATCTCGATGGTGCGGTCGCCGGGCGTCGACGGAGATCCGCCGGCACAGCAGAAGGGGAACACCGGGCGGCAGATCCCACGCTTCCGCTTCTGCGCTGGTCGGCATCCGCGCGGTGACGTGATCGGCCACGAGCATGATCTCGATCCCGACGGTCGACAGCTGGTGCAGCGTGCCGCCGGGCCATGGCTCGTTCTTCTCGTCGAGCAGGGCCGGGTTGCCCTCGACGAAGGCCCTGGGGATGTAGGAAACACTGCTAGACAGCAGCAGGCCCGTGCGCGGATCGGTGGAGACGAATGTCCGCCGGAGCAGCGGGTCACCGGCCCGCACCTGGAGCACTCTAGCTAGATCCTCGCTGGCGCTGATGGTGTCGTAGGCCGCCGTGAACATCTGCTCGCCGATGGACATGTCCAGGTTAGTCTCGGCCTCGCCGATCTCCGCTCGCTCGGGCAGCGGCAGGATGGCCCTGTCTTTCTCCAGCTGGTGCCGCTCCGACGATCGGACCGCGCGTCTCGGCGGGACGCGCACGATCCGTCCCCGCCGCGGCCCGACGGTGGTGATGAGCCCTTCCTGCTCCAGGGAGCTGGTGTACGCGCCGTGGGTCGGCAAGGACGGCAAGCTCCGCCGTGCGTTCCGCGCTGACGCCGTCGAGCCGCTGAACGCCTCCAAGCCGTCACAGCACGCGGCCTAGCCGCGTCCGGCGCAGCAAAGGACCCCTCAGATGGCAACTGGTACCGACAGCGCCGGGATCGACCTCGGCACCTACGTGACCATGCAGAACGCCTGCCAGCCAAAACGGATGGGCGAGCTGCTCAAGCTCGCCGCACGGCTGATCGGCGACCTGCCCGCACCCCGCCACATCACCGTCTCAGCGAACCTCCAGGAGATCAGCCTGGGCTTCGAGGGCACCCCGGCCGGAGTCGAAGCGATGGCCGCCTGGGCCAGCCACTATCACGTCCAGCTCACCGGCGAGCACACCGTCATGTCGGACGGCACCCCTGCCGTCCGCTGCGCACTGTCATTCGAGCGCGACGGCGCCCAGGTCGAGGCATACGCCTACGTCATAGCCAACAGGGCCGCCTGACACGCAGATGCCGGGTCCGGGGGGTGCAACCCCGGCCCGGCCAGCCCGCGCACAATCCCCATCCCGCCAAGAACAAGGAGGCAGCGGCTATGCCGCATCGTAACAGCGCTGCGCTGGCCCGCCCCGCGGCGCGAAACCACCGAGTGCTCTATCACCCGCACGTCTGCCCCGACTGCGACTCGGCCGACGTCGGCCAGGCCGAGGTCGACACCGGCGACGGCATCATCGAGACCGCGCTCATCTGCCGCGACTGCGGCACCGCCTGGCCCGTCGCCTGCGTCACCGACTGGCAGTACCCCTCTCTCAGCCCGACGTCACCGGTTACGAGCACGACCCGGAACTAGCCGACGGGCGGCTCTGGTGACACCGCCCGCCCGCACCCGCACTCTCACCGCAAGGGGTGACCTCACATGACCTCCGACCGGCGTAACACCCGCAACAACCCATACCCGCTCGACACCATGGCCTCCGGCCTGCACCACTCCACGGCCGGAGCCCTGTGGCGCTGGCGCACCGAGACCACCGCGTTCATCGCCACGAGCTGCCTGACCGGCTGGCTCGCTGTCGCCCTCTCTCTCACCTTCGCGCTGATCATCATCGGAGCCATCCTCGCCATCGCGGGCGCTCTCGCACCGTCGCGGCGGTGGCTGATCTGCCGTGCCTGGTGCGTCATTTCCCGGCACCGGCTCCAGCGGGTGTGCTGGGAAACCCGCATGCACACCCGATCCGGCCGCATTCCCCTGGTGGCCTGGATCCGTCCCACCGACGTCGGTGAGCGGGCCTGGCTGCTGTGCCGCGCCGGGATCTGCGCCGAGGACCTCGAGGCTCACTCGGGGGAGATCCGCGCCGCCTGCGCAGCCCGCGAGGCACGCATCACCCGTCACCCCCGGTGGTCCCAGGTCGTGACCATCGACGTCATCCGCCACGACACCCTGTCCGCCGGGAAGCACGTCACCCCCCACATCCTCACCCGGCACAACCCCGCGGCACTGCCCGCCGACGGCCGCATCCCCGCACCGGCTGGCCGCATCACTGAAACCGAGACCCCTACCGTCCCGTCCCCGGAATGGCCGCGAAGCCCAGCCCTGACCACCTGCCCGGACGCGGCCACTACGGGACCTCTGCGCCAGCTCCGCGAACGGCGCGAGCCGATGACCAGCTTGCCGCGCGAACACGCATCCGCCGTCAACACGTCCTTGACACCGAACAGGCCACGGCGAGTGGTGGAGAACGACGAGTACGCCGCGTTCCTGCACCGCGCCATCCGCGCCTACAGCCGCCGCATCGCGGCCGGGGACATCGAGGCCATCGCCTGCATGACCGCCCTGGCCGACGAGATTACCGCCGCCACCCAGGAAGCCGTCACCCGGCTGCGCGCTACCGGCGGATACAGCTGGGCCGACATCGCTGCCCGGCTGCACATCACCCGGCAGGCAGCCCAGCAGCGCTGGGGCACCACGGCCCGCGAACCGGCCGCCTGACCTCACCACGCGCTGGCAGCGCCCCGGACACAACCGCCTGGGGCCTGCCGCGCACCCGCCACCGGAAGGAGGCCAGCCATGAGCATCATCATCACCACCGGCCAGCCGGTCGTGGCCGCCGCGTCCGGCGGGCCCGTCTCCATCTGGCACCCGGTGCACCTGGGCACCGACGAAACCGGCGCCCAGGTCCACGTCACCCTGGCCGAGCGGAACATGCTCATCGGCGGGGAACCCGGCGGCGGCAAGTCCGTCGCCCTCCAGCTGATCGTCGCCCACGGCGCCCTGTCCGCCGGACTGCAAGCTGATCCTGATCGACGGCAAGCGGGTCGAGCTCGGCCTGTGGCGCGGCTGCGCCGACCGGTTCATCGGCCCGCTCGATCGATGACGCGATCGACGACCCTGCAATGGCTGCAGGAGCATGATCGACGAGCGCACCGATCGGCTGCTCGATCACGAGCAAGCGCAAGGTCACCCCTGACCTGGGGCTGGCCGGTCTACCTGGTGGCCGTCGATGAGATCGCCTACTACTCCGCCACCGTCGGCACCACGGCCCAGCAGAACGAGTTCAGCGCCTGCAACCGCGACGTCGTCGCCCGCGGCCGGGCTCCCGGCATCATCCCCATCGAGGCAACCCAGCGGCCATCGGCCGACATCATGCCCGACATCGCTGCGGGACCTGTTCGGCTACCGGTGGGCGTTCCGCTGCTCCACCGACGCCAGCTCCGACACCATCCTCGGTCACGGCACTGCCAGCACCGGCTACACCGCCACCGACATCAGCGACGACACCCCCGGCGTCGGCTGGCTCCGCGCCGAAGGCAGCCGCCTGCCCCGCCGCGTCAAGTCCGCCTACCTCACCACCAGTGACATCAAGACCCTCGCCGCGCGCGCGGCTGACTTCCGGCAGGCAGCAGCATGACCATCACGACTGGCCCCGTACCGGTCCCCTCCGCACCCGGCGACCAGCCGGGTGCGGGCGGAATCAGCGACGGCACCAGCCCGATCCTGCCCGATGACTTCGCCCTCTGGGAACACGAGCACTCGAGCGCGCCCGCTGGCGGCTGCCTGCACCCGGTGAAACTCCGGGGCCGGTCGGTCGCCATCGACCTCGCCAGCGGGGAGCTGCGGCCTGTGTTCGACACCGCGACCGAGCCTGGCGGGGTGATCCGCACCGCCTGCGGCAACCGCCGCGAGACCGTCTGCCCGCCCTGCTCGGCCGTGTACAAGCGCGACGCCCGGCAGCTCGTCCGCGCGGGCCTGTCCGGCGGCAAAGGCCTCCCCGACTCCATCGCCCGGCATCCGTGCGTGTTCGCGACCCTCACCGCACCATCCTTCGGCCCGGTGCATGCCCGCCGGATGCGCGGATCGACCGTCTTGCCCTGCCGACCCCGGCGCGATGCCAGACAGCGGCGCTGCCCGCACGGCCGCGACATCTCCTGCGCCCGGCGCCACGGCGAACACGACCCGCGCCTCGGTCATGCCCTGTGCCCGGACTGCTACGACTACACCGCCGCCGTGCTGTTCAACGCCTACGCCGGGCAGCTCTGGCGCCGGTTCACCACCTACCTGCCCCGCTACCTCGCCCGGCAGGCGGGCCTGACCCTCCGCGCCTTCCGCGAGCTGGCCACCGTCCGGTACGTCAAGGTCGCCGAATACCAGGCCCGCGGCATCGTCCACTTCCACGCCGTCATCCGCCTCGACACCCCCGGCGGCGACTACCAGCCCCCTCCCGGCTGGCTCGAGGGCAACAGGGCGCTCTACAGGCTCGCCAAGGACGCCCGGAACAAGTTCGAGGCACGGCACTGCAGGTACTCGGGCGGGATCCGGGAGATCGCTGACCAGGTCACCAGAGAGATCTTCGATCTCGTCCGCTCCGCGATCCTCCAGCTGCTGCCGGGACTGGATCAGGCGGTGTGCGACTCCATCATGGGCAAAGTCCCGATCGATGTGTCGCCCTTCCACAAACTCATAACGGGCTACATCGTCAGCGACCAGCCGTCGGACCCCGCAAATCTCGGCAGACCGGGTGAGCTGTTCCCAGCGCTACGCTGGCGTTCCGACATCCGGGCGTGCTGGCTCGACGGAGATGACCTGAAGTTCGATCTCAACGAATCGGTGACAGTCGAGTTTGCCGAAGGGATGCGCTTTGAAGGACGTGGTTACGCGATATATAGCGGCCTGAATCCTGCGCCGGCCGGGGCGCTCGTCGCTGCCGAGCCCCAAGTCCCGCGTATCTGGCATCAACGCGCGCTCGAAGACGGTAGCGACGGGTTGCAGATTGTGAAGCGCGACCCGATGGCAGAGGTCATGCCGCTAATCGACAAGGCGGTGGAGGCGGAGACGTAGCGGAACTGGTCCGGCCTCACCCGCGCTGCTTGCCTTCAGCCTCTTCGGGGAAGGAACCGCGCTCTTCCAAAGTCTGCAGACATTGACGACCGCAGGCCTGGCCGTCGAGTCATTGGCACTGCTTCGTCAACTTGCTACTATCGCCGCCCGGTTCGAGCAGATGGCCAGCACGCTCGGTGTCGGCCTTGTCGTCCGGCTCGCACTTGACGATCTCGAGGATCCTGCCGCCCGAGATCAGCTGAGGAGAGGGGCGATGAGTGCTGGAGCGACCATCCCGCACGAGGCGCCGCCGGTCAGCGACACGGCAATCTGGCATGAACTCTCCTACGAGATGAGTCTGGCGGGCGACACATCCAGATCCGGCCTCGCGGCAGCGTGGATGCACGTCTCCAGCGGAGGCGCGGACCAGGCCGGTTTCCACACCAAGCTCCAGCCGGGACCGATGACTGATCTCGTCAAGTCGGCCGCGACGATCGCGCAGCTGGATTTGCTAAAACACGCGTCGGCACTGTTTGCCTGGACACTCGATACCGAGCACGTTAGCTCATTGCGTGCACAAGCCGTCCAGCTGAACCAGGCAGCTCGCCCAGCCACTCCAGAACTGACAGTGGACGAGACGTCTGAACTGGCTCTAGAGCGACTACCGGGCCGCAGGCGACAATTGGCACCGCCGCGTGCTCCGTTGACCTGAGCCATGGCGCAGCCGGGTCGGTTCTTGCCTCGGACGTCCATCGCGAGTTCGCGCTGTCGGGCCGCGAACGCGTTCTGCGGCACGGGGCGTGAGCGTCCACCGCTGATGCCCAGCGGCGAGCCGTTCAATTTCCCAGTCCCCGGCCGCCCGCCCCAGCCAGCCAGCCACCAGGACAGCCCGCAGAAATGTGAGCGGCGGGACAGACACGCCCCAGGGCACCCCAGCATCACCCTCCACCCGAGAATCACAAACCAGAAATGATCACGCTGTTTACACGGTGGATCGAGGCTAAGAGCGGCAGTCAGAATCTGCGGTTTCACGGGGCTGCCTGAGCTGGCGCTCGCGCCTTGTCGCGGTTCCTGGCGACAATGAGTACGCCTCCGCACACCAGGGCAGCGCCGAGGATCTGGAGCAAGCTCGGCGGCTGGCGAAGGACCATCTAACCAAGAATCAGTGCTCCAGCTGGCTCCAGGAGGAGAACAAGTGCCGACACTGGGGCCGGGAGCCGCGGCAGCGACCAGGTGATGAGAAGCCAGCCGACTATCCCGCTCGTCAGAGTTAGCACGAGTAGCCAGAACAGCGACGGCCACGGAATTTCTAGATTCAGTCCTCCGGATGTCAGCCCCAGCAGCAGAGCACCCGCGGACCGCGCCTGCGGTGGCGTCGAAGAGCTGTCCAGCCACGTGGAGCGCGTCGCCGGCTGTCTGCCGAAGGATCAGCAAAAAGCACGCATAGGAAGCGCTGGTCGCCAGTCCGTACACCACTCCCGCTACCGGATGAAGTGCTGTGCCGTTGCGTCCGATCATCCCGGACACGAGAACTACACCAGCAGGACAACCGGCAGCGTGATGAGCAAACGCCGGTCAGGATGCTGATGCAAGACCGCCCAGGCGAGTATGACAACGAACAGGACCTGGAGGTTGCCCAGAACAGTGGCAGCTCCGGCTCCAACGTCTTTGATCGTGTGGATCCACAGCACGAGGTTGACCGCCAGGAAAAGACCAGCTAGCGCCGCGTAGCCTCGGGCCGCCAGCGGACGCGGTCCCCAACGCCGGCGCTCGGCGAAGGCAAGCACGGCCAGCACCGGCAGCGGCAGAGCGCAGCGATAGAACGCCGCGGCGACGGGCTCGACGTCGGCGAGAGTGAAGAGGATGGCCGAAGCCGAGATACACAGCGCCCCCAGCGCCGCCGACGCAGCAGACCAGGACCCGCCCCAGGTTCTTGGCACGCTTAGTGTCAGCTCCACGCTCCCTTCACCTTGATGGTCCGCCCGCGAGTGTAGGCGGGCCCCGCCGCGGCTGAGCTTGCGAACTCAGGTCCGGTCCGATTCAAGCTCGCGGATCATCATCAGGTTGAGGTCGTCATCTACCCGGACTGTTGCGCCGGGAGCAACAGGCCAGAACTCATATGCATGCGGGGCCAGACTAACGGTCTCGCCGACGGAACCACCTTGAGGCATCAGTACCTAGTGGGCCGCCACTACCGCTTCCGTTGACCTCAAGCGAACCAAGGAGCGCCGCCAGAGCCAATGCCAGGATCCCAAGTACAAGTATGCCTGCGACTGCAGCAATAGGGACCCCAATAAACAGGCCGACTGGGCTCGAGATGTATGGCCGGGCCATTATGACGCTTCCAGCTGCATAGACAGCCGACCCGGCAATCAAGACGATCAAGCCTGCCTCTGTGTGCAGTTCGCTCCGCCAAGCGAGCTTAACCATCTCCGCGAAAATATGGCCCCCGAAACTCTGATTCGCAAGCTTCGCCAGAGCACAACCGCGACGCTCCCAACCCCGAGCGTCTGAACGGTCAGCCCCATGCTACCCAAGGCAGACGTGATCCAAAAGATCGGACACCGCTACTCAAACGCGCCACATTATTCGTATCGTATGCTTAGGGATAATTTGTCACCGAAAACGCGCTTCCCCATCCTGCCGATTCAACGCTCGAGGACCTCCGAAGACAGCTCAAACCAATATTCGCCTCTCGGCTGCCGCGACTGCTTGCATATCTACGGTAAAATCCACGAACTGGGCGTTGTGCGCATGTTGAGTATTGATAGCGATGCTGGAGCATGAGGCAGACATACCTCAATAATCGCCTTCGCTGCCTGAACTGATTCGTCAGCCTTGAAGACAATGCCGACCGCGCTTGAGCCTTCCGTCGCTGACCATGCTGGGAGGCAGTGCTACAGCCCGACAGGATGAGCATGAGCAGCATCAGTACTATCGTGCCGAACAAGCTAATCTGGCCAAACTGAACTCCAGATCGTGCTCTGAATATCGCCGCGAGGCTCGCGCTTTATGCATAGGTGCCGTAGGGCCTGTGGCCATAATTTGCAAACCATCCGGTAGCAGTAAAGGGTCCGGAGTGAAGCCAGCCCCAATGCCATCCCGCTATTAGCAAGAATCCACAAGTATAGAGTAAATTCCTAGCTGGACTCTAGCAGGAAGAACGGCGACCTGAACACCAGCATGCTTCGGGCCGTAGTAGAACCATATGTTGTAACAATGGAACCCTGCGTCCAGCACTATCATTATAGTTCACAACATAGAATCCGAAATTTCCCCAGTCATCACCGGGCAGTGACCACACCACTACCTGTACGTAGCGGAAGCCCCGCCCAGATGTAGGACACGTACGGAGTATATGATCCTGACGGAAATCCATTGCGTTCCGGTAGGGTCCGCATTGTCCACCGGGTTGCCATTGGCGTACTCGTACGGCTCAACGTCCGGCTGATCGCTGGGTCGACGGACTTGAACTGGCCCGTCTGTGGATCGTAGTAGCGGTCAACCAGATAGATCAAGCCATCTGGGTCTGTGTTCCGCCAGCGTCGCCAAGGGCGTCATGGCAGTCAGGCCCCCCGCTGTCTCTGGGTTGCCCCACGCGTCGTAGTTCGCAGCGCCGGTCAAAGCGCCGGACGAGTTCGCGGTCCCACGAACGGAGCCAAGCGCGTCTACGACTAGGTAGGTACCGCTCCTGATGAGAGGCGGAATTGCTCCTCTGGCGCAGCCCCGCCATCGTAGATGTAGGCATAAGATCCGTCCATGATAACTGTCGGCACCTGTCACACGGTGTTCCAGGCATATCCCTGCGTGACGGCCGACCCGCCTGCGGAGTGATTTGGTCGGGCCCGCATGCCGTTGCCGTCGTAGGATGAGGCGCTCATGGTTCCGCTTTATTGCTGTAGGTGGGAGCTCGCCGGCGCCGATCCGGCTGCCAATTGATTCCGTAGTGGATCCCTGTACAGAGCTGAGATGTTCGCCGACGGCGTTGTCAGTGTCGCTGGTCGTGTTCCCGGAGAGCGTCTGGGAATTCAGATCGCCAGCGGTCGTAGGTTCCCGTGCCGCCCGCAGGGAGTGTTGTGAGATTGGAGGATGCGTCGAAGCCGTAGTTGAGCTCGGTTCCGCTTCCAGGGGTATCGGAGCTGATCCTGCCCTGGGCGATCGTCGGTGTAGTCGGCTGGGGACAGCGCCGAGGACGGTGTGTCGGTTTCTGAGAGAATCGTACCCGCAGCTGCGTCGGAGTAGCTGAAGGATGGCGAGTAGAACTCGAATTCTTCAGCCGCTATAGAGGACGGGGCGCCCGTCGGATCGTAGGTTGTCGCGATAGTGTCTCCCGTGGAACCGAGAGTTGCTGCGAGTAGGGAGCGCCGTCGGCGGTGCTGCTAATGCCGATTTGGTTGCCATTGAAGTCGGTGACTGAGTCGAGTTCGTCGGCATGATCGTAGGCGTAGGTGACGGTGTCGGAGGTGGCCCAGCTGGCGGTAGATGGCAGCGGGTAGGTAAACGATTCCGACGGCCTACCGTCGACGAGTCCCCTCCGGAGGGGACTACCCCATCGGGTCGCATCATCCGACACACACATACCGAAACATGCGCTCGACCTACACCGGACCCCTCATCTCAAATCTCTCCTCACCCCCAAAACCCTCACTCACCCATCACCCCCCCCCCCCCTACCGACCTCCCCTCTGACTGACTCTCCGGTCCCCTGATGGCCTGCCGCTCCCTCTCCTCGCCCACCCTCCTCCCCCCCCCTCTCCTGCCTCCCCTCTCCCCCTCACCCCCTCCCTCCCCCCCCCTCTCTCCCCTCCTTTCCCCTCCCCCCCTCCCTCCCCTCCCCACCCCCCCCCCCCCCCCCCCCCTCTTCCTCTTCCTCCCCCCTTTTACCCCTCCACACCCACAAATACCGCCCCTCCACCTCCCGAACCCACCTCCTGTCCTTAGCCTCCCCCATCCCTCCCACCAATCCCTCTCCATCCCTCTCACATCCCGCCTATCTCCCCGCCCCCCCCCCCCCCCCCCTCACCTACCTGCGGGTGTCCACAAAGAACAGGCCGAACGAGGCGGCCGGGACGAAGGCTTCTCCATCCCGGCCCAGCGTGAGGCCTGCGCCCGCAAGGCCGCGTCCCTGGACGCGGTCATCACCGCCGAATTCATTGACGCAGGGGAGTCGGGTACTTCGCCGCCAGCGACCTGAGCTGCAGCGACTGCTCGCCTGGGTGCGTGAACACTCTGTCGACATCTGCATCGTCCATAAGCTCGACCGGCTTGCCCGCTCCCGCGCCGACGATGTCGCCATCGACTTCGCGCTCACCCAAGCCGGCGTCACACTCGTTCGGTCAGCGAGAACATCGACGAGACGCCGTCCGGCATGCTGATGCACGGCATCATGAGCAGCATCGCCGAGGTTTACTCCCGCAATCTGGCCACCGAAATAACTAAAGGACTGGTGCAGAAAGCCAGCCTCGGCGGCACTGTCTGCCGTGCTCCGCTCGGCTACAAAAACGTCCATCTCACCGACGAACTGGGTCGGATCAGCCGCACGGTAAAGATTGATCCTGAACGAGCCCACCTCATCACCTGGGCCTTCTACCGTTACGCCGAAGGTGACTGCTGCCTCTCCCTCCTGCTCGAGCAACTGACCAGCGCGCGGGCCTGACTACCCGGCCAACCCCGAAGTGGTCGGCCGCCATTGGCCGTCACCACGTTGCACAAGCTGCTGCGCAACCCTACTACAGCGGCCAGGTCCGCTACAAAGGCGTCCAGTATGACGGCGTCCACGAGCCCCTCTTCAACCCAGCGACCTGGCAGCAGGTCCAGGACCTGCTGGCGGCCCACAGGCTGGGCGGAACCCATCAGCGAACCAACTTGCACTACCTGCGGGGCAGCGTCTTTTGCGGGACGGCTGCGGATCGCGGCTCATGCTCACCACGGCCCGCAACCGCTGGGGCAGCGTCTACCCCTACTTCTGTGCTCGGGACGGACCCGCCGAACAACCACCTGCGAGCGTCAGGCCATGCCCGTCGAGCTCATCGAAGAACTCATCCAGGAGGAAAACCGCACCATCGCCCTGGCACCGGGCTCCGGGATCAGGTCGAGGCTCTCATCCTCGAGGACTTCGACACTATCCAGGTTGCTGCGGCCGGGAGCGCGCGACCTCGAAAACCAGCAGCGCCTGTTGACCGGCCAGCGCCAGAAGCTCCTGGATGCTCACTATGCGGGCGCCATTCCCATGGATCTGCTCAAGTTTGAGCAGGACCGCATTACGGGTCAGCTCGGACACATTGCAGCAACTAACGGCGGCCGACCGAAGTATTATCGGGCCCGTCAGAACTTGTCCGACTGCCTTGACATCACCCGTGACTGCCACGCCGCCTACCTGGAAGACGAATGAGACCACGAGGAGATTTCGATCAGGCGTTTTTCTCCAGGATCTACATCGACGAGGACGACGACAGCCGTGACCGCAGTGTCAGAGTCGACTACAACGAGCCCTTCCCCCCCCCAACCTCCTTCCTCCCTCGATGCGAACTCTCGGCAGCAACGGCGCCGGACGGTCGTTGGAGCAAGTCGGCGACCAACCGGAGCTTGCTGCAACCGTTCGCAGTCGATGACGTTGCTGTACTCCTGTGCTGTACAGCTTTTGCCTGGCGGTTCACGTGCAATCGGCTGAGGTTCCGATTCTCAGGAGGCTTTGCAGATCCGGGCGTGTCTGCAGTAGTGCACATGAGCTGGCCGTCGGTCATGTCGGCTGTCTTGAGCTGCCAGATCGGCCATATCAGTCCAGGACTGCTGTTAGCACCCCGTTAGCAGGACCGCCACAAGCGAATCCCCGCAGCTTGAAAGCTGAACAGTGCATCGCTATCTGTGCTGCGGGTGTCTGCGGCAGTAGAGATGATGAAGTGTTGTATCGGCATCCGGATACTGCTGAACCGAGGGTTGTCACGATGGAAGAAGTGATGCCGGGGGGCAGGTTCGCCCGGCCGGTCCGCCGCGGATCGACTGTCGAGAGACGCTGGTCCCGGCCGCTGTATGTGCACGAGCTGCTCGTCTATCTGGAAGCACGCGGATTCGAGCTCGCGCGGCGCTACTTGGGGATGACTCCTGACGGCAGGCGCGACATCCTCAGCTACATTGACGGCGACATCGGCTACCCGCCCCCGTCTGACTTCGTGCGCTCCGACGAAGCGCTCGTCAGCATCGCCCGCGCTTTCCGGTCCATGCACGACGCCGCCGAGGGATTCGTTCCATCCTCGCCCGGACCGCGCTACAGCCATGATGTGTGCACTCCCGATCCCATCGACAGTGTCGGGCACGGCGATCTGGCTCCCTGGAACATCGTCTTCAACGGCAGCCAGGTCGCGGGCATCATCGACTGGGACTCAGCCGGGCCGTCCAGCCGCGCCTGGGACCTGAGCTATGCCGCCTTCCAGTTCGTGCCGTTCACACTCACACCAGACCTGCAGAACTGGGGCTGGCCACAAGAACCCGACCGCGCCGCCCGGCTAGCACTATTCGCCGCCTCCTACGGCTAACTCGTTGAACCTGCCGAACTCGTCGACCTGGCCATCGTTCGCCTCGTTTCCATGGCCGCCCGCATGGAACGCGAGATCCGCGTCGGTAACCCGGCATTCGATACCCACAAGGAAGAGCGACATGCCTGGGGATACCGCCGAGCAGCACAGTTCGTCATTCACGCCCGCGAATCGCTGCTCTGAATCCCCCGAGCTTCTTCTTGCTGACCAAGGGTCATCTTGATGGCCTTACACTGCGGCATGGTCGACGATCCGGTTGGAGCCTTCTTCGCTGCGCAGCTGCCCCAGATAGCGGTTGTGATGATCGATTTCCAGAACGATTTCTGCAGTCCTGAGCCGTTCGGCGCCGATGCTCCGAACACGCACAACGCTGCTACGGCACTCCGGGCTAACGAGTTCGCCCGACAGGCTAGCGACCTCGGGCCGGCGGTCCCGAGTGCCGCTATACCGTCCGAGGACCTAGTCGAATGAGAGAGGGATAAACCTTGAAGCTCCTGATCACCTCCGCCGGGATCAAGAACCAGAGCATTCACGATGCGCTGACCGGCCTCCTCGGCAAGCCGGTCGACCAGTCCAGCGCCCTGGTCATCCCTACCGGGACCTACGCCATGGGCGGTCCTGGGGCGGCCTGGCAGATGATCACCGGACGCGGCCGCACGCCCCTGTGCGAGCTGGGTTGGAAGTCCCTCGGCGTGCTTGAGCTCACCGCGCTGCCCAGCCTCGGCGAGGACCTCTGGCTCCCCGCAGTCCGGGAAACCGATGCCCTGCTGGTCTGCGGCGGAGATTGCTTCTACATCGGCTACTGGATGCGGCAATCCGGCCTGGCTGCCCTCCTGCCGTCCCTGCCTAGTGCCGTTTACGTGGGCCTCAGCGGCAGCAGCATGGCCGCGGGGCCCAGCATCGGGGAGTACTTCGAAGGCTGGACCGCGCCCGCCGGTGGTGACAACGCTCTCGGGCTCGCTGACTTCTCTGTCTTTCCTCACCTTGACAATGAGGAAATGCCAGACTTCTCCATGACCGGCGCCGAAGAATGGGCAGCAAGCCTGTCTACGCCGGGCTACGCCATCGACGACCAGACCGCGATCCGAGTCACCGACGGCGCCGCCGACGTCATCTCCGAAGGGCACTGGAGACTCTTCACGCCTAGTACTGCAGCCGCAGGTCGTGATGTCCGGCGTGGTGGCGTGACATAAAGCGGCCGCCGGCGGAGGTCGCGGCGGTGATCGCCTATCTGGCCTCCGACGAAGCCACGCTGATAACCGCGAACGTGATAACCCTGCGATGAACCGCCGCACCTATCCCGTCCTCCTGTTAGGCGCCGACCGATCCGGAGAAGATCAGGGTCAAGGGTGCCCGCAGGGCATCACATGTGACGCGCGGAGCGCGCCCTTGCGCGTGATCTTCTCAGGCTCAAGACTTGAGCGCCAGGAGGACGTCAGCCCTGAGTGACCGGCCGTGTCCGCGCGCTGAATCCGGCGCGCGATGCCAGACATCGGACCGTCACCGGACCGGGAGCGCGCCAACGCCGCCGTGGCCCGGAGGGCCTTAGCCTCGATCCACCGTCGCAGGGGTGGCTTTGAGGGGCGTGTCGACGCGAAAGGTGTCCTCTGAGCTGGGACGATGGGAGTTGCTGAAGCTTCCGACGCCTAGCTGGAGAGGACACCTCGCAGGTGCGATTGTTACATGGTCTGGCGAAGACGCACGCATCGTTTGACGACGGCAATCTCGTGTCGCGCGCGGGCCTGGTGCCGGTGATGGCGCTGGCGCAGCGCTGCGGCCTGGCGGACCTGGCCGGCGAGCATGTCAGGATCGGCCGGCCGGCCGGGGTGAACGCCGGGCTGAAAGCGGGATGCCTGGTCGCGGGGATGACGGCCGGGGCCGACAGTATCGATGACACGGACGTGCTGCGGCACGGCGCGATGCCGCTGCTGTTCGGCGGGATCCGGGCGCCATCGACTCTGGGTCGTTCCTGCGCTCGTTTACCTGGGGGAACGTCCGTCAGCTCGAGAAGGTGCACCGGCAGTTCCTGGCCGGGCTGGCCGGCCGGGCGCCGCTGCTGCCAGGCCGGGACGTGCTGGCCTTCGTCGATATCGACTCTCAGCAGAAACGGGTCTTCGGCTACCGCAAGCAAGGCGCGACGTTCGGCTATACCAAGATCAGCGGCAAGAGCCTGATGGTCCGCGGCCTGAACGTGCTGGCGGCCACGATCAGCACTCCGCTGGGCGCGCCGGTGATCGCCGGTGCCCGGCTTCGCGGCGGCAGCGCCGGCTCCGCCCGCGGGGCGGCGTCGTTCATCACTGAGGCCATCGCCATCGCCCGCGACACCGGCTGCGGCGGCACGATCGTGGTGCGGATGGACTCGGCGTATTACAGCAGCTCCGCGGTCGGGGCCGTCCGCCGCGCGGGCGTCCACGACACTCGCCGAACCTGCGCCTCGCTCCTGGTCGCTCTGGACGTCCATCCTCGCGTGGCCATGCAGATCCTTCGTCATAGCCAGATCGCCATGACGATGGAGGTCTACAGCGAGGTCCCTTCAGCCAAAACCCGAAGCGCGCTCAAGCGCCTGGGCAGGCAGCTCGGCAGCTAGACGGTTGCTGTACCTCGCTGTTGTACGGGCCAGCAGAAAGGCCAGCTGCATGATCGCGACTGGCCTCTGGCCTGGGTGGAGCTGAGGGGATTTGAACCCCTGACCCCCTCGATGCGAACGAGGTGCGCTACCGGACTGCGCTACAGCCCCTGGAACGCCAGTCAGCGTAGCAAATGCCAGGCACTCCTCGCGCTGGCCGATCGCTTATAGGACCCGCACGGCCGGTCGCGGCGGCGAGCCGGCCAGGCTCCGGTCCCGGCTGAGCTCAGCCAGATGCGTCTTCACCGCGGGCCAGTCCGCCGCGGTGATCGCGAACCGGGCCGAGTCCCGCGGCTGGTCATCAGAGGCCAGGCGGTGCCAGCGAAGTGTCCCCTCGTAGCGCGCGCCGATGCGGCTGATGGCCTGCCGGGAACGCTCATTCCTGGCATCGGTGTGCAGGCAGACGCTCCGCACGTCCCACTCATCGAAGGCCAGCGTCAGCATCAGGCGCTTCATCTCGGTGTTCGCGCCCGTGCGGATCGCCGATCGCGTCAGCCACGTATTGCCGATCTCGCAGGTGTCGGGTCCATCGTGGCCGTGCCGCTCGTGGCCGTCCGGCCAGGGCCACCAGTCGAGGTCGAACAGCCGGGTCGATCCGATCGCGGTCTCATCGGCGAGCCGGATGACAGCGAACGGCGCGGCGGTGCCAGCCGCCCTGGCCGCCTCGGCCGTCTCGATGTAGCGGGCCATCTCGGCATCGCCGACGGGCACCTTGCTCATCCGGAACAGGTCCCGATGACCTGCGGACGCGGCTACCAGTCCGGCGTGATGCCGCTGCCCGAGCGGCTCCAGGCGAACATGCTGACCGCTGAGCTCAGGATCCAGAACTGGCATGGCAACGCCTCGCTAATTATGTTACAGTACATATTACTTATATGACTACACAATACTTGCCGCTCGGCCGGAACGCGAGCGAGATCGCATCCGACGTCGAGTCGGCGGTCAGGGACGGCCGCTTGCTGCCCGGTGCTGCACTGCCCCCGGTGCGGGTGCTGGCCGCGGAGCGGGGACTGAGCCCGGCGACGGTAGCGGCCGCCTACCGTGAGCTGCGGGTCAAGGGAATAGCGCGCGGCCACCGGCGGGCCGGCACGCACATCACTGGTTCCCCGCCCACCTCGCCCCGGCCTCCGCTGTCCGTGCCAGCCGGAGCACGCAACCTCATCAGCGGGTCACCCGATCCCGCCTTGCTGCCCGCTCTGCCGAGGCTGCGCCGCGAGCCCGGTCATCCGGCCTCGCCGCGCTTGTACGGAGACTCGCCGGTCTCACCCCGGCTGGCGGCGGTGGCCGCCAGCCGGCTCGCTGCCGACGGAATCGATCCGAGTCAGCTGGCGGTCGTCAGCGGTGCGCTGGACGGAGTAGAGCGGATTCTGGGGGCCTGGCTGCGTCCCGGCGACCGGGTCGCGGTCGAGGATCCCGGCTATCCGCCGCTACTGGACTTGCTGGCCGCACTCGACCTGTCTCCGGAGCCGATGGCACTCGACGAGTCCGGCGTGCGGCCGGACGCGCTGGCGCGCGCGCTGGACGCGGGCAGTCAGGCCGTGATGTTCGTACCGCGAGCCCAGAGTCCGACCGGCGCCGCCTGGCATCCCGGCCGGGCCGCGGAGCTCGCCCGGATCCTGGCCGGCAAGCCGGGCGTGCTGGTCATCGAGGACGACCACGCGGCCGAGGTTGCCGGGGCGCCGGCGCTGACGGTCACGGCGGGCCGGTCCACGTGGGCGGCAGTCAGGTCCGTCTCCAAGACGCTCGGGCCCGACCTTCGCCTCGCGGTGCTGGCCGGAGACCCGGTCACGATCGCCCGGGTCGAAGGGCGGCAGGCGCTCGGGCCCGGCTTCGTCAGCTACCTGCTGCAGGAAACCGTGGCCGAGCTGTGGCGCGACCCGGCGACGGGCCGCCTGCTTGAGTCGGCCGCGGCCGCGTACGCCAGCCGGCGCCAGCTGCTGATCGGCGAGCTTGCCGGGCTCGGCGTCCCGTCATCGGGCCGGTCCGGGCTGGCGGTCTGGGTACCGGTCGCCGATGAGGCGGGCGTCTCCTCAGCGCTGCTTGACCGCGGCTGGGCAACCGCGCCGGGGGAGCGGTTCCGGCTCAGGTCCGGGCCGGGCATCAGGATCGGCATCGCCACTCTGACGGCGGCGGAGACCGGCAGGCTCGCCGCGGACATCTCCGCCTGCCTGCATATCCGGCCGCGCCGGACTGACTGAGACGGCGGGCGCAGGCGCGGCCGCCCCGGCGGGCCCTTAGTCGCCGACCGCGCGGACGGTCGCGTCGGCGTACTGGTCGTAGAGCTGGTCGCTGACTCGCGCGGAGATATCGATGATCTGCGCTGACGGCTCTTCGTCTGGCACCCAGTCAGCCTCGGGCGCGCGGGCGCGGGCATCCTCCGCCCCGGCCTGCCGCGCCGCCCGCCGGCGCGCGTGCTCAGCGTCGGCGACCGCGGCCTCGCGCAGGAGGATGAGGTAGATGCCGAGCATGACTGCGGGCGGGATGCACGCCCACCACGACGTGAGCTTCAGGGCGGTGCAGCCGACGGCCACGACCGTCAGCGCGACGATCATCGTCAGGAGCCGCCGCCTGGCCCTCAGCACCCTCGGGCGGGCGCCTGAGTAGGCCTGTGGCGGCGCCGGGGCGTGCGGGGCCGGGCGGATTGCCCTGAAGGGCTCGGTATCAGCGTCATCATCGTCGTACTGCGGCCCGTAGCCGTCATCGTCAGCCGTGCCGGAGTCGTAGTCGAGCTCGACCTCGAGGTGGACCTGATGCCCTGAGTGCGCGCGCCGAAGCCAGCGGGGAACGAGGATAAATGCCCAGATCGCGACAATCGCTACATACAGAAAAACACTGCTCACTCCCGCATCACCTGGCCGGTGCCGGGGGCAGCATAGCCGGTGCGCCGACGCCCGGTTGCGCGCGCGCAACATAGCGAATCGGCGGTGGTCACGTCACGCACGGTAAAGGTCCGCGCCTGACTTGACGAGCATTCGGCCCGGTGTGTCGCGAGATCGGCAACTGCGCCGTGTCGCGGCGCGCCGGTCGGGCGCCCTGGCGCGGCGCCGAGAATCCGATATATCTTGTCTTCGTGAGCACCTCATTGTCGCCCGAGGACGTCCGGGCCGCAGCCGAGATTCATCGCGAGATCAGCCCTGACTATCAGGACGCGGTCATCGACTCCTTCATCGAGCGCGTCGGGCGGGAGATCGACACCAGGGTCGACAACCGGCTCGCCGCGGCGCAGCGGGAGCAGCGGGCGCGCCGCTCCAACCCGCTGGCGCTGGCCATTACCTCGATCGCGCTCGGCATCCCGCTGAGCGGCATCACGCTGGGCCTGAGCACGGGCACGCAACTCACCGGGCTCGCGATCGTCTGGATCGCCATCGCCGTCATCAACGTGGCCTACGGGCTCAGCACCAGGGCGCCGAGGCGCTGACGGCCGGCCGCCAGGCCGCTTCCGCTCAGCCGGCGCGCAGCCGCGCGGACATCACCGTGCTTCGCCAGCGCGGCATCAGGCCGTTGGGGGCGTCCTCGACGGTGAGCGCGTAGCAAATGTGGTCGTGCCAGGCACCGTCGATATGCAGGCAGCGGCGGCGGACGCCCTCTTCGCGGAAGCCGAGCTTCTCGACCACCCGGCGGCTGGCCATGTTCTCGGGCCGGATGGTCGCCTCGATCCGGTGCAGGCCGACGCCGAAGAAGCACTGGTCCAGAGCCAGCGCCAGGGCAGTCGGGATCACGCCACGGCCGGCGAAAGCCTCGTCCACCCAGTAGCCGACCTGCGCCGACCGGGCCGAGCCCCAGATGATGCTGCCGATCGTCAGCTGGCCCGCGAACTGCCCGTCGTACTCCACCACCCAGGGCAGCGCGAGCCCCTGCCTGGCCTCTCGCCGCATGGTCCGTGCCATCCCGACATAGGGTCCGAGGCTGGACCGGTACAGCGGGGTCTCGGGGTTGGTCGGCTCCCAGGGGCGCAGCCAGGAGGCGTTGCGCACCCGGGCATCACGCCAGACAGCGGCGTCCTTGACCGTTATCGGGCGCAGGCTGACCGGAGCGTCGAGAAGCGACGGCTCGGTCAGCGTCACCCATCCGCGCGATCGTGCCACCCCTCCATCATCGCGTGAGGGCAGTGTGATCCGCTATCGGGTCGACTGACGAAACCGTCTGATTAGTGAATGTGCCGGATTGGCCGCCCGGCCGGTAAGTGTCCGGTCCGGGAATCGGGCCGCTGACCTGACCCTGCGGCTCAGCTCGCCGGCGGCCGGGGGTGGTCGCCGCCGTGAATCTGGTCGACCGCGTGCTCGAGCAGGCCGGCCAGAACCGCCATGCCGTCCCGGACGCCGCCCGCGGAGCCGGGCAGGTTCACGATCAGCGTGCCGTTGGCCAGTCCGGCAGCGCCCCGTGACAGTGCCGCGGACGGCACTCCGGCCGCGACACCGGCCGCCCTGATGGCCTCCGGGATGCCGGGGATCTCCCGATCCAGGACCAGCCTGGTCATTTCCGGGGTGAGGTCGCCTGGGGTCAGGCCCGTGCCGCCGGTGGTCACCACGACGTCGTAGCCGGCGCTGACCGCGTCCTGCAGCGCGACCTCGACCGTCGCGCCATCGGGAATCACGACCGGCCCGTCGGTCTGGCAGCCAGCCTCCGTCAGCAGTTGCGCCAGCACCGGGCCTGACCGGTCCTCATACACCCCGGCCGCAGCCCGGTTGGATACCGTGATCGCGAGCGCGCGGATCATGGGCGCAGCCACCTTCCGGTCTTGCCGCCAGTCTTCTCCTCGACCCGGACGTCGGTGATGACGGCGGCCGGGTCGACTGCCTTGATCATGTCGATGAGCGCTAGCGCAGCCACTGAGACCGCGGTCAGCGCCTCCATCTCCACTCCGGTGCGGTCCGCGGTTCTCGCCGTGCAGCGGATGAGCACGCCGTGGTCGGCGACCTCCAGGTCCACCGTCACCCCGTGCAGGCCGATCGGGTGGCACAGCGGGATCAGGTCCGGCGTCTTCTTGGCGCCCTGGATCCCGGCAATCCTGGCCACCGCGATGGCATCGCCCTTGGGCACGTTCTGCGTCCGCAGCGCCGCGATCGCCGCGGGCGACAGCAGGACCGTGCCGGTCGCGACGGCCGTCCTGGCAGTCACGTCCTTGCCCGACACGTCTACCATCCGGGCCTGGCCGGATGCGTCCAGGTGAGTCAGCCCGTTGTCGCTCACGGCAGCTCCATGACGTCGACGGTCTGGCCGGCTTCCAGCGCCGTGACATCCTCGGGGATCACGACCAGCGCGTTCGCCCGGGCCAGAGAGGCGAGCTGGTGTGACATCTGGCCGGACACCGGAGTGACCCGTCCGGCCGGGCCGTCCAGGACGCCGCGCAGGAAGGAGCGCTTCTGTGCCGGTGAGGTGACCGGCGCGGTCAGGATGGCCTGGCGGGGCCTGCCCCGTTCCCGGCCTGAATCCTGCAGGGCATCAAGGGCCGGCCGGACGAACAGCCAGAACGACACATAGGCGCTGACGGGATTGCCGGGGAGGGTGAAAATCGGCGTTGCGTCCGGGCCGACCGTTCCGAAGCCCTGCGGCATGCCCGGCTGCATGGCGATCTTGCGGAAGCTGACCGTGCCCAGCGTCTGCAGCGCGGCCTTCACCACGTCATGCTCGGCGCCCATGCTGACGCCGCCGCTGGTGATCAGCAGGTCCGCGTCCGCCAGCGCGTCGCGCGTAGCGGCCAGCACGGCGTCGGTGGTGTCACGGACGATGGGGTAGCGCCGGGCGGTGCAGCCCGGCCTCGCGGGCGGCGGCCGCGAGCATGGTGGCGTTCGACTCCCAGATCTGGCCCGGTATCAGCGGGCCGCCAGGGTCGACAAGCTCATCCCCGGTGGAGATCACCGTGACGCGCGGCCGGGGTCTGGCCAGCACGGTTCCGCGCCCGGCCGCGGCCAGCAGGCCCAGGTGCACCGCGCCGAGCCGTGTTCCGGCAGTCAGCAGCAGATCGCCGGGCTGAGCATCGCCGCCGGTCACCCGGACCGAGTCGCCGGGCGCCGCGGCGTGCCGGATGGACACGCGCTCGGTGCCGCCGTCGGTGAGCTCGACGGGCACGACGGCATCGGCGCCCGCGGGCAGCGCGGCACCGGTCATGATCCTGATAACCGTGCCGGGAACGAGGTCGTGACGGCCAGTGTCACCCGCCGCCACCTCGCCGTCTACGGGCAGCACAACCGGGCTGTCCGCGGACGCGGCCGTCAGGTCGGCCGCGCGGACGGCGTACCCGTCCATGGCCGAGTTGTCGAACGACGGCAGCGGGTACTGCGCGGTTACGTCACCGGTCAGCACCGCGCCGAGTGCGTCGGCAAGCGCGAGCTCGCGCGGCGGCAGCGGGCGGATTGCCGCCAGAATGCCGGCGAGGTAGTTCTCGACGGAATCCATCACGGCCTGCCCAGTGTGGTCTGCAGTTCGGCGGTCAGCAACGGGGCGGGCCCGGCGCCGGCCGGATCGCGTCACCCCGACGTTCATCGCAGACTACTGGCCGGCGCTGCCAGCGCTGCTAACGGGCGCCGGGCGTCAGGCTGTCAAGGAAGTGGCGCAGCCAGGGCACGAACTCCGGCGCGATGTCGGGACGCTCGCAGGCGAACTTGACCTGAGTCTGGAGGTAGTCGAGCTTGTTGCCGGTGTCGTAGCGGCGGCCGCGGAACAGCACCCCGTGCACGCCGCCGCCATCGCGGGCCGCGCCGTCACTGCGGTCGGTCCTGGCCAGCGTCCGGAGCGCGTCAGTGAGCTGGATCTCGCCGCCGCGGCCAGGCGCGGTCTCCCGCAGCACCTGGAAGATCGCCGGGTCGCAGACGTACCGGCCGACCACGATCCAGTTGGACGGGGCGTCGCCGACGGCGGGCTTCTCCACCAGATCGGTCACGGCGACGACGTCCTCGGCATCGGTGGGCTTGATGGTGGCGACACCATAGGAGGAGACCTGCTCCGGGTCGACCTCCATCAGGGCGATGATGCTGCCGCCGTACTGTGCCCGGACCTCGAGCATGCGCTGCAGCAGCTTGTCCCGCTCGTCGATGAAGTCGTCGCCCAGCAGAACCGCGAACGGCTCGTTCCCCACGTGCTGGGCCGCGCACAGCACGGCATGCCCGAGTCCGAGGGGCTGCTGCTGGCGGACGTAGTGCATCGACGCGATCTCGTTGGATGCACGGATGCTGGCCAGCCCGTCCGAGTCGCCCTTGGCTTCCAGGACATCCTCAAGCTCGGGGTTGCGGTCGAAGTGATCCTCGATGTTGGTCTTGCCGCGGGCGGTGACCATCAGGATGTCGGAGAGGCCCGCAGCCGCCGCCTCCTCGACCACGTACTGAATGGCCGGGGTGTCGATCACCGGCAGCATTTCCTTCGGCATCGCCTTGGTCGCGGGAACGAACCGCGTACCGAGGCCAGCCGCGGGGATCACCGCTTTGGAGACGGGCGCTGAATGAGCCATGCTGAGAACCTTAGCTAGAGCACTGGGGGGGTCGTGCACGGCACAGGCCGGGAAGATCGGAAGCACTGCGCGACCGGGCTTCCCGGTGAACCCCCGCTGACCGGAGAGTTCCGGCCAGATCGCCTACATATGCCCAGTACCGCCAGACTAAATCAGGCTAATCCTGCGGACGTCGGCCGGACGGCTCTGGCCAGGACAGAATTTGGCGGGGTCATGGTCAAGCCGAGCGGAGCTGATCCGGGCGGTGGCTGATCCGGGCGGTAGAGAAGCCGGCCCGGACCTGGCGAGCGCCAAGGCGTCGCTGCGGGCCGGGATCCTGGCGGCGCGGCGGGCCCTTAGCGCTGATGCTCGCGCGGCGGCCGGGCGCGAGCTCCGGGACGCGGTCCTGGAGCTACCCGAAATGCAGATGGCCGGGACAGTGGCCGCGTACATGTCAGTGGGAAGCGAGCCGGATACCCGCGGCCTGATCTTCGCCCTGTGGAAGCGGGGCAGTTACGTTCTGCTGCCGGTCCTGCAGGCCGACGGCGACCTCGACTGGGCCTCCTACGAGGGGCCGGACTCGATGGTCGCCGGACCCCGCGGGCTCCTGGAGCCGGGGGAGCCAGGACGGGGTGTGACGGCAATCACAAGCGCGGATCTGATCGTCGTGCCGGCGCTCGCGGTCGACCGGGCCGGGCGGCGGCTCGGCCGGGGCGGGGGCAGCTATGACCGGGCCCTGGCCAGGATCGGGGGAGCGATCCAGACCGTCGCGCTGCTGTATCCAGGTGAATTTGCCGACCAGGTGCCAGCCGGCCCGCACGACCAGCCCGTACGGACGGTAGCCGTCGCGGGCGAAGGAATCACCAGGCTTCGCTAGCCGTTGCTACCATTTAGCAGTTGACCGCGGCGAGTGCTAAGCCGCAGAGGGAGGAAACGTGCCGACGTACCAGTACGCCTGCACCGAGTGCGGAGACCGTTCTGAGGTCGTGCAGCGGTTCACCGATGACCCGCTGACCGTGTGCAGCGCCTGCGGCGGCAAGCTCCGCAAGATCTTCTCGCCGGTTGGCATCGTCTTCAAGGGCTCCGGGTTCTACCGCACCGACAGCCGGAACGGCTCGAGCACCGTCCCGGCCGCGAAGGACGGCAAGGACGGCAAGGACGGCAACGGGTCCGCCGCCGAGAGCAAGGGATCGGGCAGCGGCTCGGAGACCGCCGCCAGCGGCTCCAAGAAGGACAGCTCGTCGTCCGGCGACTCCGGCAGCTCGGCCTCGTCCTCATCGTCGGGCTCGGAGAAGAAGTCGTCGTCGGTCACTCCGGCCGCCACGGGCTGACCGCCCGGCGTCCGCCTGCTGGGTCCCGGCTCCTGAGCCGGTACATTGACCCGCGTGAGCGACCTGGCGGATATCGGCGTCATCGGCGGATCAGGATTCTACGAGTTCCTCGACTCGGCTGAAGAGGTCGCGATCGAGACGCCCTACGGGCCGCCCAGCGACCCGCTCGTCATCGGCGAGATGGGCGGCAAGCGAGTCGCCTTCCTGCCGCGGCACGGCCGCGATCACCGGTACCCGCCGCACAGCATCCCGTACAGGGCGAACCTGTGGGCGCTGCGTTCGGCTGGCGTCCGGCAGGTCATCGCGCCCAGCGCCGTCGGCTCGCTGACCGTCGACTATTCCGCGGGCACGCTGGCCGTCCCCGATCAGCTCGTTGACCGTACCAGCGGCCGGGTGCAGACGTTCTACGAGACCGGCGCCGCGGTGCATGTGCCGTTCGCCGATCCCTACTGCCCGGTCGGCCGGGCCAACGCCGTCAGCGCGGCCCGCGCCAGCGACTGGGAGCCGGTGACCTCCGCGACCCTGGTGATCATCGAAGGTCCCCGGTTCTCGACCAGGGCGGAGTCCCGCTGGTACGCCGGGCAAGGCTGGACTCTGATCGGCATGACCGGGTACCCCGAAGCAGTGCTGGCCCGTGAGCTGGCGCTTTGTTATACGACCATCGCCCTGGTCACCGACACCGATGCCGGTGTCGAGGAGGGCGAGGGTGTCACTCAGGACGAGGTCTTCCGGGTGTTCGCGCAGAACGTGTCCCGGCTGCGCGATCTGGTCCTGACGGCGGTCACGAGCCTGCCGCTGGATCGCGACTGCCCCTGCCAGCATGCTCTGGACGGAATCGTGCTGCCGATCGCGCTGCCCTGACGGGGCGTCAGCGAGGACGAAGCGGCTCTCAGCCCGGCGCGTGGCGGCTCGCGAGGCCGACCAGGTTGCCCTCGCTGTCCCGGATGAACGCCATCCACTCCTCCAGGCCAGCCTCGCCGAACAGCCCCTCGCTGTCGGTGAAGATCAGGTGCGGCTCGGTCTCGACCGGCACGGCATCGGCCTTCAGCTTGGCAACTGTGTCCCGGACGTCGTCGACGGTGAGGTAGATCAGCGCGCTCGGGGCGGCCCGGTCGAGCAGCAGCCGCACGCCGCCGAGCCGCAGGAAGGCGAGACCCGGAGGGTCGAATCGCGCGATGACCTCACAGCCGAGGACATCCGCGTAGAAGGCCACGGCCCGGTCCAGGTCATCGGCGTGCTGTGCGATCTGGTGCAGCTCCACCGGCGTCGTTCCCTTCATGGTGTTGCTGCCGCCGGCCGATGCGGGCCCGCTGGCGGCCGGACTGCTCTAATCGGCGTCGCCGTGCTCGATCCGGGTCAGCCGCCGCTCGCGGACGAGCTGGTCGAACTCGTGCTCTACCTTGACGTCTCCGCCGGCCATCGCGGCGAAGACGCCGGTCACGTCGCGCATGCTCACCACTCCGAGCAGCGAGCCGTGCTCGACAACCGGCAGGTGCCGGATCCAGCGCGCCGCCATCTCCCTGGCCGCATCCTGCAGCGGCATGTCCGGCGTCACCGTGAAGACCTGGGCCGTCATGGCGTCATCGACCGACGTCTTGTCGGGATCGGCACCGAGCGCCAGCGCGCGAAGGACGTCACGCTCGGTGATGATGCCGATGAGCTGGTCGCCCTCGGCAATGATCAGCGAGCCAGTCTGCCCGCGCCACATGCGCTCAGCCGCGGAGCGCAGGCTGTCGTGCGGCGACTCAGTGATGCTGGCCGGGGTCATGACGTCTCGTACCTGCACCGCGTTGCTCCTGTCCCGCCGTTCCGCTTGGGCTCCAGCCTAAGGTCCCGGCCGCCGGAGCCGCTCGCCCGGCGTGGCCAGCGCGGATACCTGTGCCGTGTTCCGGGCGATAGCGGCTAGGCTTAGTGCGGCTCCCGGGCGGCGTTCACGTGGCGGAACGGCGGCTCGGGCAGTCCCGGCCCCGATAGCTCAGGCGGATAGAGCGACTGCCTCCTAAGCAGTAGGCCGCAGGTTCGAGTCCTGCTCGGGGCGC
>CAWFUM010000008.1:0-47145 GCA_963818995.1 uncultured Actinomycetota bacterium
CGGTACGGCCGGTGGCCGTGCTCGACACGAAGTCCAGCCCCACCGACGTGGTGACCGAGATGGATCAGGCCGCGGAGAAACTCATCAGGGAGCGACTGCTGGCTGCCCGCCCCGGCGACGCGATCCTGGGCGAGGAAGGCGGTCAGATCGGCTCCGGGCCAGTGCGCTGGGTCGTGGACCCGCTGGACGGCACCGTCAACTACCTGTACGGGCTGCCGAACTGGGCCGTCAGCATCGCCGCCGAGGCGGCCGGGCAGATCGTGGCCGGAGCGGTCTGCGTGCCGCTCCAGCGGAGCCTGTTCACCGCGACCCTGGGCGGGGGCGCCTGGCTCGACTCCGGCTGGAGAGCGGCCCCCGCCGGCTGGCCTGCAACACCGGCGTGAGCCTGCGGCAGGCGCTGGTGGCGACCGGATTCGGCTATCCGGTGCGCCAGCGGACGACCCAGGGCCGGGTTGTCGCCGCGGTGCTGCCGCAGGTGCGCGACATCCGCCGGGCCGGAGCGGCGGCCGTCGACTTGTGCTCGGTGGCATCAGGGCCAGGTCGACGCCTATTACGAGCAGGGAACGCACTACTGGGACATCGCGGCCGGGGGCCTGATCGCGCGGGAAGCGGGCGCCGTGACCGGAGGCCTGCACGGTCACGGCCGGCGAGGGGATGTCACTGACGGCGGGGCCCTGAGCTGTTTGCCGAGCTGCACGACGTTCGCGAGCCTGGACGCGGACCGGCTGCCGAAGGACTGATGCGGCCCGGCTGGCCGCTGCCCGCCGGGCGAGGTGCGGCTCAGCGTGCCGGCTGCGACCGGGCCGCTGCCGTGGAAGCTGAACCGGGCGAGCGGGGTCCGGCCAGCGTGATGGTGATGCGCCCGTTCCCGCACTTGGACTGGCCGGTGATGATGCCCTGGCTCAGGATCATCCGTGCCGCCGTGGCGGCGGTCACGTTCAGCGCGCCCGAGCAGCTGAGCCCGGTGCCGGAATAGCTGACCGATCCGGACACCGCCCCGGCGGCGAAGGCGACGGTGACGTTGTAGGTATCCGTGGGCGGCTGCCGCACCAGCCCGGTCCAGGTACCGGCGAACGCAGCCGGGACACCGGGTCCCCGGCTCAGCGAGGGCGTCGCGGACGGGCTCGTCGTGGCCTGCCGGGAGTTAGCCGACAGCTGCCCGCTGGCCGCGTGGCTGCCGCCGGCCAGGATCAGGTGCACGACTCCGGCTGTGATCAGGATGATGACGACGGCCGCGGCGACCAGCCAGGCCGGGCGGCGGCCGGGCCGGGCGTGAGCGTGCTGCTGCGGGGCGTGAGCGTGCTGCTGCCCGGCGGCGCGGTGGCCGCCCGTCCGGCCGGCGGCGGCGCGTCGTACCGGGAGTGGCCGGACCGGGGATCAGCGGCCCGCGGGCCGGGCGAGCTCGCCACCCGTACGGTCGGCGTGGCCGCGGGCTTTGTGGTGCTGGTGCGGCGGACGGGCGGGCGCCAGCGCTCTGACCGCGCCCGGATAGGCCGGCCCGGCCAGGGGCTGGTGATGCCCGCCGGGGACCGCGGCGCGGGCCGCCAGCCGGGCTCCCTCGGCCAGCACGCCGGCGGCGGACTGCTGCTCGCCGAGCAGGGTCAGCACGACGGCGCCAGCCGCAGGCCGGTCAGCCGGCTCGGTGCTCAGGCAGTCCTCAACCGGCGCGCGCAGGCGGCCGGGCAGGATGTCGAGGTCGCCGAGGGTCGCCTGTGGTCGCCCGGAGGCGGCGAAGACCACGGTCCTGGCCCAGGCCAGCAGGTCCGCGGCCGGGGTCGCCGAACCATAGGGCGGCGTGATGCCGAACTCGACGACGCGCGGCGCACCGTGACTGGCGATGACCACGTACTCGGGCCCGAAATTGCCGTGCACCAGCCCGGCCTGATGGACGGAGGCCAGCCCGGTGGCCATCCCGATCGCGATGGCCTCGAGCTCCTGACCGCGCCAGACGCCGTCGGCCAGGATGAGCTCCAGCAGCGACGGCCCGCCGACGTATTCGCTGACCAGGTACGCGCCGGAGGCGTTCAGGCCGGCGTTGAGCACGCGGGCCGCGCAGAAGGGCGGCACCCGCATCGCCACCGCGGCCTCGGCCGCGAACCGGTCCCGGGCGGCGGGGTCGCGCGCCCAGTCGCCGCCGAGCATGCTGATCGCGACTTCCGTCCCGTCCGGCGCCAGCCCGATGAAGATGGGATCTTCGGAGGGGATACCCTCAATCCGGCCGCCCAGGCGATAAGGTCCGACCCGGCTCGGGTCGCCAGGACGCAGCGGTATTTGCTGAGGCATCGACCGGGACTCCGGATAGGCGTGCGCGATGGCAGCTGTGGTGCGGTTCGTACCATACGCACCCTGTGCATGCCGGTGGGGTGAATCGGCTAAGTTACCTCGGAGTAGAGCGGGCCGGATGCGATCGTCAGGCCGCTGTCGCGCTCGGATTGTCCGCCAAAGTGACGAATTCGGCGGCGGCTGGCGCGACACGCGCCGACTATCTCGGCCGGATAGGTGTAGGGGGCCTCCGGACGTGGCAGAATTCCCCGCCGGATTCGGGCACAACCGAGCCGTCCCGAGCGTTACAAGCGCGCGACGAGGTTAGTAAAGATGGAGGGGTAAGGGCCGAGATGGCTACCGACTACGACAGCCCGAGGAAAACCGAAGACGACGTTACCGAGGACAGCCTGCAGGAACTGCAGGCGCGACGGATGGACAAGTCCTCGACGGCGATTGACATCGACCCAGATGACATCGCCGAGTCGCTTGAGCTCCCCGGGGCTGACCTTTCAAACGAGGAGCTCTCGTTTCGGGTGATTCCGCGTCAGGCGGATGAGTTCACCTGTTCGAGCTGCTTTCTTGTCCACCACCGCAGCCAGCTTGCCGACAGTCGCGGCGGCCAGCCGGTCTGCCGCGAGTGCGCTGCCTGATCGCCTTTCGCTGAACAGGCACGGAGGCCGAATCTGAGGATTCGATCACGGGGCACAGGGGCCAGGACGTTCAGGGCCGCTAGCAGCGACGGTGAATCCGGCTAGCGGCCTGCCGCCCGAAGGGCGGACGTGCGGGTCCGCGCGGGCGAAGGCCGTCACCCCGGCGGCCCGAGCGGGTTAGCGGCACGAGCCGGCTGCTGGCGCGTTCCCGCCCTGAAGGTTTTTCCTGATCTTGCGGCGGCCGGTGAAGGCCGCCTTCAGCGACCGGCCGCGCTGGCGGCAGCGGGCTCGCGCCAGCCGGGCGAGCGGACTCCGGGCGTCCGCGGGCACGGCGCGGACGCGCGCTGCGAGCCACAGCAAGCAAGCTCCGGCCGCCCCGGCAAGGCCGGCGGCCGCGGCCGGGATTCCGCTGCTGAGCAGCGTGACGGCGGCGGCCAGGCAGAAGCCCGCGAGCAGGGCCGGGGCTGCCAGCCAGAGTCCGAGTCGCCCGAGGGCCAGCTCGGTGTTGCGGCCGAAGACCCCGTTGGCCGGGGCCATCCTGGCCGCGCGCAGGAAGTACCCGGAGGCTGCGGCCGCATTACGGGAGCGAAGGCTGATCCGCCCGAGCTCGTTCATCGCGCCGGTGTGGCCGGGCTCGATCGCCAGAGCGGATTCCTGGTGCAGTCTGGCGCCGGCGACATTTCCCTCGGCCAGCGCGACCTTTCCGGCCGTGACCTGCACATCCGCCTGATCCGGTGCGATCGCCAGGGACTGTTCGGCCGCCTGTGCCGCGAGCCCGAGCTGGCCGTCCGCGGCCGCGGCCTGGGCCACGCAGACATGCGCCCGCCAGAAATGCGGCGCGAGCCTGCGGGCCTGCTCGGCCGCCGCGACCGCGTCGCCCGTCCGCCCCGCGCTCAGCAGCGCCGTGCTGGCCAGCCGGTACGGCCAGTCATCGGCCGGGTCGAGCGCGCTGGCCCTGGCGGCGGCCGCGATGGCCCCGGTCTGGTCCCCGGCTCCCAGCCGGGCGCGCGCGAGCAGACACCAGCCGCGGCTGCTGTCCGGGGCGCTGGCCAGTACGGCCGCGAGCAGGCGGGCGGCATCGTCGTAGCGGCCGAGCTCGATCATCGTGGCGGCCCGGCTGAGGCTGGCTGGCGCTGCGGTCACAGCATGGTCCGCTGGTGGTCGTCGATCCTGTCACCCCGGTGCTGTTCGCCTGATTAATACAACCATGACGAGTTTATGCACCTTTAGAGGCAGGTGACGGACGGTTCGCCGTTCTGCCGGCGGCCGCCCGGACAGTCCGGCCCGGCGCTAGACGGCCTCAGCGGATTCCAGGCGGGCGATGCATTCAGGCTCACCGCAGGTGCGGCCCGAACCGCGGCACACGTTTCCGCAGGAACAGCGCGCGGCGCGGCTGGCCAGCCAGGCCCCGTGATCACTGAGCACCACGGTGCCGTCGGGCTGCTCGACACTGTAGACCCGCTTCAGGACCCCGCCGCGCAGGGCCACGTACTCACGCGGGATCAGGTCCATCCTTCCAGTGTGACTCACAAACTGACTGGTGGTTAGCCCCGCTCCGCGGGCAGGCCCAGGGCCTGCCTGAGGAATCCGAGCTGATGGCGGAGCACCTGGCTGACGGTGTTCTCGTCGGTCGGCATGTGGGTTGAGCCAGACAGCGGCAGCACCTGGTGCGGTCGGCCGCTGGCGAGTAGCGCGGCCGACATCCTGAGCGTGTGGGCAACGACCACATTGTCATCGGCCAGGCCGTGGATCAGCAGCAGAGGCCGGGTCAGCTGTCCCGCCTGCGTCAGGGTGGACGACTGCGCGTAGCCCTGCGGGTTGGCGGCCGGCGTGCCGAGGAACCGCTCCCGCCAGTGCGTGTCATACAGCGTCTGGTCGTGCGGGGCGGCTCCGGAGATCGCGGCCTGGAACACGTCTGGCCGGCGGATGACGGCAATCGCCGCGAGCGCCCCGCCGAACGACCAGCCGCGGATGCCGACCCGGCCGAGATCGAGGTCGGCGAACCGGGCCGCGGCCGACTGCAGGGCGTCGACCTGATCCTCCAGCGGGGCGGACAGGGTGTCGCCGTAGACCGTCTTCTCCCAGGCCGGGCCGCGGCCCGGCGTTCCCCGGCCATCCACGACCAGGACAGCGAATCCGCATTCGGCGAACCACTGGTCCTCGCAGAAGAAGCTGTCCCGCGCCCGGAGCACCCGCTGGGCGGCCGGGCCGCCGTAGGGACTCATCAGCACCGGGAGCCTCGTTCCCGGCTGGTACCACGAGGGGAGCAGCAGGGCTGCCCGCAGCGACCGCGCGCCCAGCGTCAGCCAGGTAACCCTGGGCAGCAGCCCGGGCTCGGCTTGCTGGCTGGCGATCATTTCGGGCGGAGCGCCGGGCCGCAGCGCGGTCATGGACTGGCCGGCCTCGGTCTGCGAGAGCCTGACCACGGTCCCGCCCGCAGCGGTGCCGCCGTGCACGCCCGGCCCGTCGCTCAGCCGGACCAGGCCGCCGGCCGGGTCGTACCGCCACAGGTGTTCCTCGGTGGGCTCCTGGATGCCGGTGAAGTACACGGCCTCCCCGTCGGTACCGCTGACCTCGCGGACCTGCAGGCCGTCCGGCGTGACCGGGCTGGCGCCGACGACCAGTCGCCGGGAGCCGTCCAGATCGCTGACCCGCACCAGGATGCCCGACGCCGTTCGCTGCGGCGCGCCGCAGGTCAGCTCGACCCAGGCCGGGTCACGTTCGGTGTGCAGCAGCCGGGTCGCCCCGCTAGCCGGATCAGCGGCCAGGATCTGCACGGTCCGCTGGTCGCGGCTCTGCACCGACAGCAGCGGGCCGTGGGCGTCGAAGTCCGCCGTCGCCAGGTACTCGAACGCCGCCCGGTCCCAGCCGATCTCGGTCCTGGAGCCGTCCAGGCGGAGCACGTGCAGCGTGACTTCCGCGTTGGCCGTTCCGGCGGCCGGGTACCTGATGTCCCGCGGCGCCGTTTCCGGCTGGGACGGATCGGCGATCCACCAGCGCAGGACCGGCGAGTTGTCGACCCGCGCGGCGAGCAGCTGGCGGCCGTCGGGTGCCCACCAGAAGCCGCGGTAGCGCCGCATGGACTCGGCTGCCACATGCTCAGCCGCGCCGTAGCTGACGTCGGGGTGCTCGGGGAGGGCGAGCGGCCGGCTGATTCCGCTGCCGAGTTCGGCCACGTGGATGCCGCCGCCGGTGAGGTAAGCCACCCGCTGCCCGGCCGGATCGATCCGCGGCTCCGTGACCGGCCCCGCGGTCGGCACCAGGCGGGGCACGCCAGGCGGCAGCCCTGACCGCCCGTCGTCGGCACTGCCTCGTCGGCCCCTCGTCGGCACTGTCGTCGCCGATGCTCAGGACCCAGAGCTGACCGTCCAGCGCGAAGGCAACGGTGGTCGCGGCGGCATCGGCCGAGTAGGCGACGATGCCGGCGGATAGTTCGCGAGCCCGTTCCCGCCGTACGCGCTCCGCATCCGGTACTTCTCCGCCGCCGGCATGCCAGGACGCGGCCGGATCAGCCAGCAGCCGCTCGCCCGCGCCGGTGCCCGGCTCCAGCAGCCACAGGCAGCTCACCGGATCCTCGCCGCCGCGGCTGCGCAGGAACAGCACCCGGCTGCCGTCCCGCGAGATCGTCACCGTGCGCGGAACGCCGAGGCTGAAGTACCGGGTCCGGGCGAGCTGGCGGGGAAACTCGTCGATCTGCATACCGCAACTCTGCCGTACCTGGACTTGCCGCACTGACCCCGTGCGCTTGCCGGTTCGTCAGCCGGGTGAGGAGCTGCCGGGCTGGGTCGGCCGGGGCCGGTCCGGGCCGGTCCGGGTGGGGGCTGGTCCGGGCCGGGGCCGGTCCGGTCAGGCGCCCGGCCAGCTGGTCCGCTCGTCGCCGCGCGGGTCGAGCACGACCTGACCGGGGCCGCCGGCGGCCCCGAAAGTCATCACCGGGTAGCTCGCGTCGAAGGCCGGCCAGCCCGGGTCACCGGTAGCGGCGAACCTGATCCAGGCAGCGTGCATCTCGGCGGCCAGGGCCGCGGGCGGGGCGTCGCCGATCGCAGCGGCGGCGTCCGGCACGGCCAGGTTGTCGAACACGAACGGGATCTCCACCGCATGTGCGGCGCCGATCCCGAGGACGGGACTTCGCCAGGCAAACTCGTAGAGGTACGTCGGCGCCGGGCCGCCGGCCTCAGCCCGGGCCCGGGCCGCGGCGAACGCCGGATTCCGGAAGAAGCTGTCGGTCACCAGCGCGCACAGGACGTCGCCGGCGCTGGCGTCCGGCCGGTTCGCCTGGTAGACGGCGGCGGTCGCGGGCGGGATGCCGAGCAGGCCGAGAAAGACCGGCAGCGTCTCGCTGGTGACCGTCGCAGCCGTCCCGGTGGGCACGAAGAACAGCCGGAATTCCTCGGCGTTCGTGCCGGTCAGCAGCGGGACCTCGCCGCCCTCGCCGCTCCTGAGCGCGGCCAGGGGGTGCAGCGGCAGCACGTCGCCGTCGACGACGGGCAGGAAGGCCATGGACGTGGCCACGATCGTCGCGCCGAACCGGGCCGGATCGGGGGCGGCAGCCATGGTGTCCCTGACGGCTGCCTGGGCCGCGATGAGCGTCTCCAGGTGAACCTCGGCCAGGCTGGCGGCCGTGGCCTCGGTCCCGAGTGCCCGGCCGAGCTCGCCGGTCACCAGGGCGGCGTCCCGCGGGTCGGCTGCGGCCTGGGCCGAGCCGCTCTGCGCGATGACGCCGCCGAACAGGCCGCGGGCGCGCGGCATGCCGAGCAGCGTGGTCACGCTCATGCCGCCGGCTGACTCGCCGAAGATCGTGACCCTGGCCGGGTCGCCGCCGAACGCGGCGATGTTGTCCCGCACCCACTCCAGTGCGGCCACCTGGTCGAGCAGACCGCGGTTGGCGGGTGCCGGAGCGTCGGGCAGCAGGGCGAAGCCGTCGACTCCGAGCCGGTAATTGATGGTGACCAGGACCACGCCGTCGCGCGCGAAGGCGTGGCCGTCATACATCGGCACGGCCGAGTTCCCGTTGACGAACGCGCCGCCATGAATCCAGACCAGGACCGGAGCGGAGCCGTCCAGGCCGGGCGTCCAGACATTCAGGCTCAGCCAGTCGTCGCCGGGGATGGCGGGCTCGGGCAGGATCGTGTCGAACGGAGCCGGGTACTCCGGCTTCGGCGGTGTCGGCCCGAACGCGGTGCAGGCGCGCACGCCGCTCCAGGGCTCGGGCGGTTGCGGTGCGGCGAACCGCAGGGCCCCGGTCGGGCTGGCCGCATAGGGGATGCCGAGGAACCGCGTGACCCCGCCGGCCTCCTCGCCGCTAACCGCGCCGTACCTGGTCATAGCCGTCGTCATGCCGGAACTGTGCCATACCGGGGGCGGCCAGGGCCAGCACTCCCGTCCGGGTTTTCCGGCCTGGCTGCCCGCAGCGCCGCAGCGCTCAGGCCCGCGGGGTAGAGTCTCGCCCGTGACTGAGCAGACTGACGCGGCCGGCGTGGCCGAGACCGACGACAACGACTGGCGGGTAACCGTCAGGCTGCGCGATGGCGGCCAGGCGGGCAAAGCGGCCGAGCACATTAGCGCGCACGAGGTCGAGGGCGAAGTCCACGAGCGCCTCGGCGGCCGGGTGGCGGTCGGCGCTGACGGCGGCGACGGACTGTTCCTGTATGCCCACACGTCGGCGGCGGCCGCGGCCGCGCGCCAGTCGGTCTCCGAGCTGCTGGCCAGTCACGGCCTGGACGCTGACTTCGCCATCGACCGGTGGCACCCGATCGCGGAAGAATGGGAGCCGGCCGATGTCGCGCTGCCCGACTCCCCGGCCGCGGCCGAGGCCGAGCGCCGCGAGCTGGACGCCGAGGAGACCAGCGAGTCCCTCACGGCCGGGGTGGCCCTGTTCGAGATCCGGGTGCAGCTGCCCTCGCATCGCGAGTCGGTGGCGCTCGCGGCGCAGCTGACAGCTGAGGGCTACTCGGTCGTGCGGCGGTGGCGGTTCCTGGTCGCGGGCGCCAACAACGCCGACCAGGCTGAGGAGTTCGCCGCCCGCATCCGGCAGGAAGCGCCCGCCGGCGCCGTCGTCAGCATCGAGGAAGTCGGCTCGCAGCGGCCGTACACCGTCTTCGAGATCGCGGCGGGCTCGGGACTGTAGTGTCACTGCACCGGCGCCTGCACTGGGCGCCTGCACGGGCGCCTGCGCTCGGCCGCGCAGCTGGTGCAGCATCCAGCCCCGCCCGGCCGGATCCAGTGCCCTGGTGTGCCCGGCGAAAATCTCGGCCGCCCGCCGGTACGACATCCGGGCGCGTCCGCTGAGCGGGCAGATGTCGGCCGGAGGCGTTCCGGCCGGGGCGCGGCGATCGGTCAGGAACACCGGTCCCGTCCGCCGGCCTGACAGCAGCCAGGCGAGCAGGTCACTTGTCCGGGCGCTCCACTGCAGCACCGGACCGCCGCCGTCCCGGCTATCGCGGCCGTCGCGGCCGGAGCGGCCGCTGAGGTCCAGTGCCTGCGCGTCCAGGGAGAGCGCCGTCTCGGCCGAGGCCCCGGTGTCGAGCAGCAGGTGCCACAGCGCCTGCTCGCGCAGCCCGGCCGGAGCGCGGAACAGCGCCGCGAGCTGGTCGGCGGCCAGCGGCGGCACGGTCGCCTCGGGCCGGGCGCTGAGTGGCTGCAGGGCTGCGATCGGATCGGCGGCGATCCAATCCCGCCGGTGCCACCAGCTGATGGCGCTGCGCAGCGCTGACAGCTCGCGGTTAACGGTCCTGATCCCGGCGTGAGACCGGCGCGCGGCGACCGCGTCCGCGAGACGCTGTCCGGCGTCGGCATGCTCGAGTGCGGCCAGCGGAACAACCGGGGGGCTGGCCCGGCGGCGCTCGGTGCCGGCCGGCGGAAGCTTGCCGACCAGCGGCCAGGCCCAGCTGGCCAGCGAGATCCGGTAGACCCGCCGGGACGCCGCGGCCAGCTCGGCTTCGGCCAGGTAGCGATCGACGGCGACTGCGTATTCAACCGGGACGACGCCGCCTGTCAGCGCATTCACCCCGCACCTCCCGGATGACTCGCGGTAAATACCGGCTGCCGAACTCAGCATCATCGTAGCGCACGATCTCGATAGCGCGGCGCGCCGAATTTACTGCGACAACATGGCTGTGGCCTTGCGTTTTAGAGCTGACTTCGTTGTTATGCATTGCAGGCGGAAAGCCTATTCTGGCAGGCTGAATTCGATGCGCAGCCGTTACTACTCGGTCTCTGGTATTCGCAGTAAATTCCATTCCAATACCGGGAACGAGGTATTCCGCATTCCCCGCCGCAGCCGGGCCGCGGCCGGTCCGGCCGGTCCCGGCACCTCGGATGGCAGGGCCGGGACCAGCGGACCCGGCCCCCGGCGCCGGGACCGGCTGGTGCGCCGCCTGGGCCCGTTCCGCAGCCGGAATTTCCGCATCTTCTACGCCGGGTACGCCACCTCGCTGCTCGGCTCGGCAATGTCGGCGATCGCGCTGACCTTCGCCGTTCTTGACAGCGGCGGCAGCCCGGCTGATCTCGGCTTCGTGTTCGCCGCCAACGTGGTGCCGCAGGTGGCGGTCATGCTGGCCGGGGGAGTGCTGGCCGACCGCGTCGGGCGCCGGCGCGTCATGCTGGTGACCGATTCGGTGCGCCTGGTCGCGCAGGCTGCCCTGGCGGCCGCGCTGTTCGCCGGCCTGCCGCCGATCTGGCTGTTCGTGGTGCTGGGAGCGCTGCTCGGGGCCGGCGAGGGCATTTTCAACCCGGCGCTTGGCGGCCTGCGCGCGGACATCGCGCCGAGGGAGACGCTGCCGGACGCGAACGCGCTCCTCAGCGTCGCGCAGTCCGGCGCCATGGTCACCGGCCCGGCGCTGGCCGGGATCCTGATCGCGCTGTCGAGCCCGGCCGTTGTCATCGCCGCCGACGCCGGGAGCTTCGCGATCAGCGTGCTGAGCCTGGCCCTGCTGGCCGTGCCGGCGGTCAGCAGGCCGCGGCAGTCGCCGCTGCGGGATCTGGCTGACGGCTGGCGGCAGTTCCGCGGCCAGACCTGGCTGTGGCTGACGACGGTTCAGTTCGCGCTGTTCAACCTCCTCACCTGGGCGCCCTACCTGCTGCTGGGCCCGCTGCTGGCCCGGCAGTATCTCGGCGGCGCGGGTGCCTGGGGCGTTATCTCGGCGGCCTACGCGCTCGGCTCAGTCCTCACCGGGCTCGCGATGGTCGGGCGTCGGCCGCGGCGGTTGCTGGTGGTGGCAGTGACCGGCACTTTCGGGTACGCCGTGCCCTGCTTGCTGCTGGCGCTCCGCGCGCCGGTCGCGGTGGTAGCGGCCGGAGCGCTGGTGGCCGGGCTCGGCAGCGCCGTGTTCAACACGTACTGGACCACGGCCATGCAGCAGCGGGTTCCGGCGCCGATGCTGGGCCGGGCCACGGCGTTCTCGCTGACCGGCGCCTACGCGCTCGGATCGGTCGGGTACGCCGTGATCGGGCCGGTCGCGGGCCTCGTCGGGCCCGGCCGGATGCTGGCGTTCGCCGCCGGGTACGCGGTGCTCAGCAGCTCGGTCGTGCTCGCCACGCCGGCGATCAGGTCGGTCCGCTGGCAGGACCAGCCCGCGCCGGCAGCCGCCCGCCCCGAACTCGGCCCGACGTAGACTTTTCGGGCCCGGGACCCCCATTTGTTTACGTCCGGGATACGGCCGTTCCCGCCCGCTCAGGTCGGTGGCAGAATCCCGACCGCAGGCGGCGCTGACCGTCGCGGAACCAGGGCGGAGAGCGTGTGGTGGCTGCTGACCAGGCGATAGATGCCGATGGCGGTGTGGGATGGCGACGGGTCGCCTGCCGGGCCGCGCTCGTTGCTGCCACCGGCAGCGTGACCGTGCTGGCAGCCGCATGCGCGCCGGCAGGTCCGGTGGCCGTTTCGCGCCCGCGGATGGCTGCGGCCTGCACGACGACGCCTGCGCAGGCCGCCGGAGAGTGGTCACGGTTCATCTCGGCGACGGGGCCATCGGGCCGCTGAGGCTGGCTGTGGGCACGCGGCTGGTCGTCTACGGTTTCTGGCGCACTCCGGTCGGACTCACCCCTCCGGCGCGCGGCTGCGTCCTGAGGATCCGGCTGGTGGCGAGATCGGGGCGCCAGGTCGCCGAGTTCGTGCTGCTGCGGCCGGGGAGCGCCGAGGTCGTGAACGTCCAGTTTGCCCGCCCTGCCGGGGCGTCCGCGGCCAACGGGTGGATGGGCTTCGATATCGACATCCGGCCGGCACCGGCGACGCCGTCCCGAGCGCCGGAAAGGGCGTGAGTTGCCGATCGGTGCCCATCATGGGGCAGCAATCGGCAACTCACGCCCAATCGGCCGGGCGCGCCGCGGCCGGACAGCGCGCGGCGCGCCCTGAAACCCCTAGCCGGCGTAGACGGGAATGTGCTTGAACCGCCTGAACACGCGGCGGAAGGCGTTGTGGAACTTGAACCGGACCGTGACCGGGCCGGCCGTGAAGATGCCGATCCTGTTGTCGTAGATCAGGTTGTGCGCGATCGTGATGCTGACCCGGCCGACCGAGCCCAGGTAGATCCCGGTCGTGGCCAGGTCCTGGTAGTCCGTGCGCAGGTTGTTGCGGCCGATGGCGTTGCCGATGATCCGGTTCCCGCCGAACCTCGGGCCTTTCTGGTGACCGTGCAGGGCCACGCCGCCGTGGCCGTTCCCGACCATCTTGTTGTAGGCGATGAGGTTGTCGTAGACGCCGCCGGTCTTGCCGGCCGCCGCGAGGATCACGCCGCTGCCGCTGGAGGCGTTGGGGCGGCTCGGCGTGCCGAGGCCGTTGTCATCGGCGAGGTTGCCCTTGATGGTGTTGTCGTAGACGCCGGTGCCGGTGTGGTCGGCCAGGGCGATGCCGCAGCCGCCGGGATTGCGGCTGGTGTCGTTGCCTTCCACCAGGTTGTGGGCGTCCGGCTTGCCGAGGTCGTTCGACAGGTTGATGCCGACGCCGTTGCCGAACGCGGCGTTGCCTGCGGCCAGTGACCACGACGTGCTGTTGATGTCGATGCCGGAGCCCTGGTTGTTCCTGGCCAGGTTGCCGGCGATCACATCGTGGTTGCTCGCCACTGGTTTTCCGCGCACGAAGCCCGCGGTGATGATGCCGTCGCCCGGCGCGCCGGTCTTGGTATTGACTGTGGCGTTCTCGACTGTCATCCCCTTGACGACGTCCCACGAGTGCGCCAGGCCGATCGCGTAGGCCTTGCCCTTGGCGTCGATCACGGCACCGTTCCGGCCGAGCAGCGTCAGCCGCTTGGTCACGGTCACCATTTCCCGGTACCGGCCCCGGCACACGATCACGGTGCCGCCGGGCTCGGTGGCGTTCACGGCCGACTGGACTGATCTGAATCTGGCACTGGCGCACGACCGGCCAGAGTGGCCGGAGTGGCCGTGCGGCGACACGTAGGTGGTGCGCCACATCGGCGCCGCAGTCGCCGCAACCGCTGCGGTCACTCCGCCGGAAACCGCTACCGCGATTCCGGTCGCCGCCGCGACGCCTAGGATTCCGGCGCCGTATGCCCGGCGCATCCACGACCCCATAAAGTCCTCCCTCACTGGCCCGATGGCCACCTTGCCCTGGTGCGAGGCAGCTGCGCTCGCACCCGACGCTCCCGAAAGCCCCGCGGGGACCCCGGCCGGCCAGCGCACGCCGCGAACCGGCGGGCTGACGCGCGGTCCCCCTGCCGCGTATCTGCAGCGCGCGCCTCGGCGTTACGCCGGGCGGCAGGAAGCGCGGTGCCGGGGCATGACAGCGTGGTAAGGGTTGGGAACACGCAAGTGAAGGGCGGACCTGCATGGAGACGGCGGAGCTGGTGTTCACCGGCGGGGCGGTTTACACGGCCGACGCGACTCGCCGCCGGGTGGCCCCGGCCACGGCTGCCGACGGCAGCCCCGCCAGCTCAGTCGCGGTCGCCGGCGGGCGGATCGCCGCCGTCGGGCCAGCCGCCGATCCGCGAATCCAGGATCTGATCGGCCCGTCGACCGACATCGTTGACCTGCGCGGCCGCGCGCTGCTGCCCGGCTTTCAGGACGCGCACGTGCATCCGGCGTTCGCGGGCGTGACGATGATCGGCTGCAACCTGATGGGCGCCGCGAGCCTGGACGACGCGCTGGCTCGCATCGCCGCCTACGGTGCCGGTCACCCCGAGCGGGAGTGGATCGCGGGCTCGGGCTGGCGGATGGAGTGGTTTCCCGGCGGCACGCCGGACCGGCAGACGCTGGACCGGGTCACCGGCGGCCGCCCGGCCTACCTGTCCAACCGTGACGGCCATGGCGCCTGGGCGAACACGCGGGCGCTGGAACTGGCCGGGCTGGACGCGCGGACGCCTGACCCCGCGGACGGGCGGATCGAGCGGGCGCCCGACGGCAGCCCGCAGGGCACCCTGCACGAGGGCGCGGCGAACCTGGTCGGCGGCCTGCTGCCGGAGCTCTCCTTCGACGAGCGGCTGGCGGGCCTGCTGATGGCCCAGCGGCATCTGCATGCCCGCGGCATCACCGCCTGGCAGGACGCCATCGTGGGCGACTACCTCGGCAGCGCCGACCCGCTGCCGGTCTACCTGGCCGCGGCGGCGAGCGGCCAGCTCACCGCCCGGGTCGAGGGCGCGCTGTGGTGGGACCGGGCCCGGGGCGGCGAGCAGCTGCCGGACATCCTGGCCCGCCGCGAGCGCGGCCGCGGGCCCCGGTTCCGCGCGAACACGGTGAAAATCATGCAGGACGGCGTGGCCGAGAACTTCACGGCCGGCATGCTCGATCCCTACCACGACCCGACCGGCTGCCACGAGCACGGCAGCGGCCTGTCCTACGTCGACCCGGTCGCGCTGCTCGGCTATGTCACGCAACTGGACGCGCACGGCTTCCAGGTCCACCTGCACGCGATCGGCGACCGCGCCGTGCGCGAGGCCCTCAACGCGATCGAGGCGGCCAGGACCGCCAACGGCAGTAACGACAACCGCCACCACATTGCCCACCTGCAGGTCGTGCACCCCGACGACGTGCCCAGATTCGCCGACCTCGGCGTGACGGCGAACATGCAGGGCCTGTGGGCGGCGCACGAGCCGCAGATGGACGAGCTGACCATCCCGTTCATCGGCCCGGAGCGCACGGCCCGCCAGTACGTGTTCGGTGACCTGCTCCGCTCGGGCGCGCGCCTGGCGGCCGGAAGCGACTGGGCGGTCAGCAGCGCGAACCCGCTCCGAGCCATCCACGTCGCCGTCAACCGCTCGCTGCAGGGCTCGGCCGGCCCGCAGGCCGAGCCGTTCCTGCCCGGCCAGAGCCTGGAACTAGCCGAAGCGCTCGCCGCCTACACCATCGGCTCGGCCTACGTTAATCACCTCGATGACGAGACCGGCACGATTGAGCCCGGCAAGCTGGCCGACCTCGTGGTGCTCGACCGGGACCCGTTCGCCGGCCCGAAATCCGAGATCGGCAGCACCGGCGTGGTGGCCACCTACGTGCAGGGCGAGCCGGTCTACTCAGCAGCTTCCGGGGGCGCGCATGCAGCTCACTGAACTCGGCCGGGGCGGCCCCCGGGTCTCCCGCGCGGGCCTCGGCCTGATGGGCATGTCCGGCGTCTACGGCCCGGCCGACGAAGACGAGAGCAAGGCCACCATCAGGGCCGCGATCGATGCCGGCATCACGCTGCTCGATACCGGCGATTTTTACGGAATGGGGCACAACGAGCTGCTGCTGCGCGACGCGCTCCGCGGCGCGGACAGGTCCGGCGTCTTCATCCAGGTCAAATTCGGCGGCCAGCGGGACCCGCGGGGAGCTTTCGTCGGGTATGACGCCAGCCCGGCCGCGGTGAAGAACTCGCTGGCCTACACGCTCACCAGGCTCGGCACCGATTACGTCGACCTCTACCAGCCGGCCCGGCTCGACCCCCGCGTCCCGATCGAGGACACCGTCGGCGCGATCGCCGAGATGATCCAGGCCGGCTACGTCCGCTACCTCGGGCTGTCGGAGATGGGCGCGAGCACCATCAGGCGCGCGCACGCGGTTTACCCGGTCTCCGCCTTGCAGATTGAGTACTCCCTGATGAGCCGGGGGATTGAGGACACGATTCTGCCGGCGGTCCGCGAGCTTGGCATCGGCATCACCGCTTACGGCATCATGTCCCGCGGCCTGCTGTCCTCGGCCAGCGCCCGCGCCATCGGGGCCGGCGACCCGCGCGCCCGGTTCCCCCGGTTCCAGGGCGAGAATCTGGAGCGCAACCTCGCTCTGCTGGGCGCGCTGGAGGAGATCGCGGCCGGGCACGGCGTGACCACGGCGCAGCTCGCGATCGCCTGGGTGCTGTCCCGCGGGCCGGACATCATCCCGCTGATCGGCACCAAGCGCCGCGACCGCCTGGCCGAGGCCATCGGCGCGCTCGAGCTGACCCTCAGCCCCGGCGAGCTAGCCGCGATCGAGGCGGCCGTGCCGAGCTCACAGGTCGCGGGAGACCGCTACGAGGCAGGCCAGATGGCTGCCCTGGACAGCGAAAGGCATTAGACCGGGAACGATGCCGCCGTTGCTGGCAGCCGCCCGCCGGTGCGCCCCGGCTCAGCCGGGTCTCGTGACCGAGACCGCGACTGCCACGACCAGCAGGGCGAGCAGAAGCGAGAGCGCCAGGCCGAGATAACCGAGGATCAGGCCCGCACGGGCCAGGCCGTCCCCCTGCTCGCCGGTCTGCCGGATCTGGCTCCTGGCCTTATGACCCAGCACAATCGCGGCGATCGAGGCCGGGAACCAGACAAGCAGCTGCCCGATTCCGCAGGCCAGCGACGCGACGGCCAGGGCGTTGGTGCGCTCGGCTGACGGCGCGGGCCAGGCCTGCTGCGGGACCGGAGCCGGCCGGTACGGCGGCCCCGGATACGGGCGCGGCAGGTCCGCGGTCAGCTGGTCAAGATCGGCCCAGGTGACGGCGTTCGACAGGTCCCCGGTGCGGCGCTCCCACTCGTATTTGGTCACGCGGCCCTCGGCGAACGCATCGTTGAGTATGGTCTGCACCCGCGCACGGTCGTCGTCGGACGCCCGCATCGCGGCGGGATAGCTGCCGGCCGCCACTGTGCCTCCCCGCCAGGTCGCCGTTGGCCGCATGTCCGGGCCGGGCCCGGACGCCACCACCAGTTTAGGCTGCGGGCCGGGCCCCGGTCATCAGCCCGCAGCCGATCACGGCTTCGCCCGGTAGGTCAGCAGCACGTTTCCCGACCCGAACTGCCGGACGCGCGCCAGCTCAAGCTCGGCCCGGCTGGCGCCCGCCAGGACCGGATGACCGCTGCCGAGAACGACCGGATTGACCATCAGGCGCAGTTCGTCGACCAGGCCGGTGCCGATCAGGCTGCCGGTCAGCTCCGAGCTGCCGATCAGGGCAATGCCCCGGCCCGGCAGCTTCTTGAGCTTGGCCAGCTGAGCGGGCACGTCGTTGCTGATGAGCGTCGCGGGTGCCCAGTCAGCGCTGGTCAGGGTGCGGGAGACGACGACCTTGTCGTAGCCGTTCATGCGGGCGCTCGTCTCCGGGAGCAGCTCGAGGGCGGCCGGAGTCGGCCAGAACGCGGCCATGTGCTGGTAGGTCCTGCGGCCGAACAGCAGCGTGTCCGCCTCGTCGAGCTGGGCCACCGTGAAGTCGTGGAACTCCTGGTCGACGTTGTGCCAGAACAGCTCGCTGCCGTCAGTCTCGTGATAGCCGTCCGCGGTGACCATCAGGAAAGCGAAGAGCGTGCGCATGAGTCAGCCTCTCGATGTGCCTGCTAGCTGCGATCGCGGCGGTAGATCATCCCGACGACCCCGTTCCCGAACGGGGTGCTGGACACCAGCTCGAGCGGCCGTGACTTCGGCAGATCCGCGAAGAGCGTCTGCCCGTTCCCGGCCAGGTAAGGGAACACGCTCAGCCGGAGCTCGTCGACCAGATCGAGCCGCACGAGCGACTGCAGGAAGCTGATGCCGCCATGGGCCAGGATCTCGCCATCACCCTGGCTCTTCAGTTTCGCGATCTCCGCCGTCGTGTCGCCCCTGACGATGGTCGAGTTCGTCCAGTCAGCGGACTCCAGGGTCCGGGAGAAGACCGTCTTCGGGGCGGAGTTCAGGACCGGGGCGTACGGATGATCGTCGTCGGCAGCCGGGAAGTACTGTGCCATGCCCTCGTAGGCGACGCGACCCATGATGTGCACGTCCGCTCGTTCCAGCGCACTGAGCGTCCACGCCTCATGGGCCGGATCGTCGGGCACCTCCCGGCAGAAGTCGAAGAACTCGGTGTTCTCCTCGCCGATGATGCCGTCGAGCGAGTAGTCGAAGGTCTGTGTCACCAGAGTGCGCATCGTCAGCTCCCTGCCCGCTCGGTGAGGTAGGTGCCCAGGTTGTCGAGCATCCACTCGGTGCCCTCCTGGCGCGCCTCGGGCTTGTCCAGGCCGTCCAGGAAGACGCCCTGCTCGGTGTAGGTAATCCGGGTGCCGTCCCGCTCCGGCGCGAACTCCACCGTGGCTACTGACACCGACATCCGCTCGCCGCTGGCATACATCTCGTAGCAGTAGACGATGCGCTCGTTCCCGACGATGTCGTAATAGGTGGCGTCATAGCTGTACGTTCCGCCGTCCGGGTTCAGGCCGCCGAACCGCTCGTGGCCGCCGACCCGGAAGTCGAATTCGGGCTCGGATCCGTCGGACTTGTAGTCCGGGTCGTCCATCCAGATGCCCTTGGCCTCCCAGCTCGCCCAGGCGGCGAACACCCTCGATGGCATCGCGGCCGGATAAGTGCGCTCGATCGTGAAGCTGCCGTAAACGGCGGAACGCTCAGTCATTGTTCTTCTCCTCCTGATACTCGGATTCAGGTGCGCGGTCCGGGCGCGGACCGCGGGACGATCGGGTACTGGCGGTGCGGGTGAGGTATCCGGCGAGCCGCTCAAGCCGCTGCTCCCACAGCGACCGCCGGGCGGCGAGCCAGACACTGGCGCTCATGAGCCGCCGTCCGCTGAGCCGCCGTCCGCACCGCCGGTGTCTTCGGCGCGGAGCAGGTCGAGCGCTGTCGTGTCGGCCGTGTCGGCGAGGAATCCGCCGAGGCGGTCCAGCCGCCGCTCCCACAGCGTCCGGCGCTCGGTGATCCAGGTCTCGGCGGACCGGAGCACGGCCGGGTTGATGCTGCACGTCCGCGTCCGCCCGGTCTTCTGCGAGCGCACCAGGCCGCTGGCCTCCAGGACCTGAACGTGCTGGACGACAGCCGCCAGCGACATCGACAGCGGCCGGCCGAGCTCGCTGACGGAGGCCGGCCCCTGGCTCAGCCGCTCGACCATCAGCCGCCGTCCGGGGTCGGCAAGCGCCTGGAACACCCGGTCAAGATCCGCAGCTTGGTTAAGCATGTGCTTGAGTATGCCGCTGATGCGACCAATAGTCAAGCAAAGACTTGACTGTATTCGGCGCCGCGGCTGTCAGTGGCGCCGGCCATGATGAGGACGGCCGGGAAGCGGGGTGCTCACGATCACGGAGGCGCCGATGGCGGCGGATCCAGCCGCAGCGACACAGGTGCAAGCGCGGCGGTTCGCCGCGCAGTTGCTGTCCGGTCCGCCCGCGGCGACTCCGGTCGAGGTGGCCGGGAGGCTCCTCGCCATCCAGGGCCAGGATCAGCGCGGCGCCCGGCTGGCGGTCAGAGCCCGGACGACCGGACTCACCGCCGCTGACGTCGAGCACGCCCTGACCGCTGAGCGGTCGCTGCTGATTACCTGGCTGAACCGGGGGACACTCCACCTGATCCGCGCCGAAGACTACGGGTGGCTGCATCAGCTGACGGTGCGGCCGCAGCTTCAGGCAGCGGTCGGGGGCCTGCTGGCCCGGGCCGGCCTGACCGCCGCGGATGCCGACCAGGGCGTTGCCGTCATCGAGGCTGCGCTGACCGCGCACGGCCCGCTGACCAGGACGAAGCTGCGGGCTGTCATCGCCTCGTCGGGGCTGCCGGCCGAGGGCAACGTTCCGCTGCACCTGATCACGCTCGCCAGCATGCGCGGCGTCGCCGTGCGCGGGCCGGTGATCGAATCGCAGCACGCCTATGTGCTCGTGCGGGACTGGCTTGGCCAGCCGCCGCGATCGCTTGACCCGGACGTTGCCCTGGCCGAGCTGGCCCGCCGCTATCTCGCCGGACACGGGCCCGCCAGCGACCGTGACCTGGCCAAGTGGGCGGGACTGCCGCTCGGCCAGGCGCGCCGCGGGTTCACCGCGATCGCGTCCGGCCTGGCTGACCGGTCTGACGGCCTGGCCGAGCTCGCCGCGGCCCGGCAGCCCGACGTGGGCCTGCCCGCGCCGCGGCTGCTCGGGCCCTTCGACCCGGTGCTGCTCGGCTGGGCGTCCCGCGAGCCGGTACTCGGCGGCCAGCGGGGCATCGTGACCGTCAACGGGCTGTTCCGGCCGGTCGTGCTGGTCAGCGGCCGGGCTGCCGGCACCTGGAGTTACCAGGGCGGCCAGGTTGAGCTGAGCCTGTCCGCCTGGCTGCCGGTTAAGACGCGGGCCGCCCTCGCCGCCGAGGCCGCCGATGTGCAACGCTTCCTCGGCGCTCCGCCCGCACCGCCGGGAACTGACCGTGAGGCAGGACACGACCATGACGAAGCTGCCTGAGCTGGCTGACCTGCCGTACGCGGCTGCCCTGACCAGGCATGCCGGCGAGTTCGGATCCGGATCCGACTTTGACACGGTGCTGTTCGAGGCGGCGGAGTTCGCTGCTCCGCACGCGCCGAATGCGCGCTTCCTGGAGTGCGCGTTCCGCCAGGTGTCGATTACCGACGGCCAGCTCCAGCGCTCCGGTCTGCGTTATGTCTGGGCCAGGGATCTGCGGCTGACCGCCACAACGCTGGCCGAGAGCAGCTGGCTGGAAGTAACGCTGATCGGCTCGGCGCTCGCTGGCGTCCAGCTGTACGGCAGCCAGCTCCGGGACGTGGTGTTCAGCGGCTGCAAGCTCGACTCGGTCAACTTCCGCGCGGCGGCGCTCACCGGGGTGAGGTTCGAGAACTGCGTGCTGCGCGACGTCGACTTCGCGGGCGCGACGCTGACCCGGTGCTCGTTCCGCGGCTCGGAGCTCGTCCGCGCGGATCTCAGCAAGGTGACGATGGAGGACTCCGACTTCCGCGGCGCCGGGCTCGGGCTGATCATCGACACGAACTCGCTCCGCGGCGCGATCATCAGCTCGGGCCAGCTCGCCGTCGTCGCGCCCGTCCTGGCCGAGACTCTGGGCATCATCGTCAATGATGAGCCGGTCTAGACGGTCCGGCCTGCCGCTGGCCGGGTGGGTGCATCCGGCTCGGCGCCGGCTCGGGGCGTCCTGCAGCCCCGCTGCGCCGACGGCGTCCCGCCGCACAGCGAGCAGACGGCGGGCGAGCGCCTGGATCGACATGACCAGGACAAGTAGCGCGGCAGCGACGATGCCGTCGAGCCAGAAATGATTCGCCGTGACGATCACGGCCAGCGTGGTCAGGCACGGATAAAGCACTGCCAGCCAGCGCCAGCGCGTTCTGAGCGTGCTGATGACGGCGACGGCGACGAGGATCGCCCAGCCGACATGCACGGACGGCATGGCGGACAGCTGGTCCGCGTCAAAGCCGCCGACGGTCGCGTAGACCGACTGGTGGTAAATCACGGCGGTGTCGACCAGGCCGGTACCCGGCAGCATCCGGGGCGGCGCTACCGGCAGCAACTGCACCAGGAGGCACAATCCGGTGAACGCCACCAGGGTGGTGCGCCATCGGCCGTAGTCGCCGCGATGCCGGACGAACAGCCATACGAAGCACGCGATCAGAACCGGGAAGTGCAGGGAGTCGTAGTAGAGATTGAAGAACTGGATGAGCAGCGGGTGCGGCAGGAAGACATGCTGGAGCGCGGTCTCGCTCGGCAGCCGGAGGGTCCGCTCGAACTCCAGATCCAGCGCGATCGGCTCAGTGCGCCGTCCGGGCCCATCAGCGCGAACGAGCCCGCCAGCTGCCACAGCGCGAAGAGGCCGAGGACCAGGGCACTCTCCCTGGTGAAGGTGGCGACCGAGGTCAGCTTCGGCTTGCGCGCAGCCCTGCAGCGCAACGGTCAGCGCCGCCAGTCCGGCTGCGGCCCCCGCGGCCTGCCGCCAGCTCAGCTCAAGGTCAATCACGCCCGCGGCCTCGCCGGGCGGTCAGCGATATCACGAGGCCAAGATTACGGCGAGATGACGGCCAGCCGCCGGCGGGACCCTGCGCAGGCGAATACCGCGCGTCAGCGAGCGCACCGGATCGCTGCGATCTCGCCCCGCCACGCGGCGGTTGCTCCACAATCAGAGGTATGCGGCTGCCCGACCGGCACGAACCGGGCCGAGTCAACAGGCGACCAGCCCGGCCGCGCTGGCGATGCCGTCGGGCGGCCGGGCGCTGAGCGGCGCCGCCGATCCGCCCGGTGCCGAGCGGGCCAGCCTGCGCTTCAGGGAGCTCGCTGACCGGCTTGCCCGGCTGTCCGCGGCTCATCCGTCGGCCCGCGGCGACTCGGTGGCTGCCGGCGGCACGGTGGCCAGGTCAGCGGCGGCTCGGTCAGCGGCGGCTAGGTCAGCGGGGGCGAGGCGTGGTGGCGCGGTGAGCTTCCGGCAGCTCGGCCGGATTCGGAGCCCCGGGCGGGCCCGGACGGTGCCGGCGGCGGGCCGGGCGGCTCCGGGTCCGGCGCGGCCGCGCAGGCAGAGGTCCCCGGCGGCGATGAGCGAGGCGGCCGCGAGACCGGTGATCTCGCCGGGACGCCGCCCGCAGCGGCGGATCCGGCCCGCGCGGGGCCGGGTGGCAGGCCGGGAGGCACGGGGGGCCGGATCACGCCGGGCGGGGCGCGCCGCCCGGCCGCTCGCCGGCAGCAGCACTCCTTACCGGCCCTGGTTCACCGCTGATGGCGTCGGCGAGCCGTGGTTCGCGGATGGCGGCTAGGTGCGGCTTACTGCTCGTCCGGGCGGCTCGAGTGAGGCCGGGTCGAGTTCCTGGCGGGGCAGCGTGACCTCGGCGGACACATCAGCCGCGAGCCGGACGATGTCGCCGTCCGCCAGCCGGACGGCAATGCCGGGCAGGACCCGGTCGCCATTAACAAATGTGCCGTTTGTGGAATTCTCGTCCCTGATGCTGGCGCGGCCGCCGTCGTCCACGATGACTGTTGCATGCCGCCTGGATACGTTCTCGTAGCTGGCAAAAGCGGCTGCTACCAGGGATTCTGCCGGGTCGCGGCCTAGCAGCAGCGTGGTGCCAGCCGGAACTTCAACGTTCCCGGTGGGAAAAGACAAGCCGCAGTACCGCGGCGGAAATGGAACTCGCGTTCTGCGGTGCCTGCAGATAGGCCTGCATCACGGTGTTGGCAGCCGGAGACTCGTCATCCCTGCCGCTGGCCCTGGGCAGGTTAGCCCCGCAGGTGAAACAGATCAGGTCGCCTGGCTTCACGCCGGCAGCGCAGTTGGGACAGGTAAGCGTCGCCATCACGTCCTCCTGGACTCCTTGGTAGGCGGCCCCGGCCAGCTCTTCGCCTCGCCATGCTCGCACGAGAGACTAACGTGCTGCGGCATGCCGTTGGTGCCAGGCCCGCGGCCTCCGGGGGCGAGGCCAGCCGCGGCCGACAGCCGCGTAGCATCCAGGGCATGGTTGGCTTCACGCTCAATGAGGAGCACGAGGCGCTCCGCTCCACCGTGGCGGATTTCGCCCGCGAGGTGATTGCGCCGGTCATCGGCGGTTTCTACGAACGGGGAGAGTTTCCCTACGAGATCGTCGCCCGGATGGGCAAGCTCGGCTTGTTCGGGCTGCCGTTCCCGGCGGAGTACGGCGGGATGGACGGCGATTACTTTGCCTTCTGCCTCGCCTTGCACGAACTGGCGCGGGTCGACTCGTCGGTGGCGATCACCCTGGAGGCAGGCGTGGCGCTCGGCGCCATGCCGATCTTCCGGTTCGGCTCGGCTGAGCAGAAGGATCGCTGGCTGCCCGAGTTGTGCCAGGGTGACCGGCTGGCCGCCTTCGGGCTGACCGAGCCCGGCGGCGGCTCTGACATTCCCGGCGGGATGCGCACGACAGCCAGGCGCGACGGCGACGAATGGGTGATCGATGGCTCGAAGGCGTTCATCACGAACTCCGGAACCTCGATCACGTCGGTCGTCACGGCGCTCGCCATTACCGGCCGGGCGGACGGCAAGCCTGAGATCTCGGCGATCATGGTGCCGTCAGGAACACCGGGATTCACGGTCGGCCCGGAGTACTCCAAAGTCGGCTGGTGCTGCTCGGACACCAGGGAGCTGGCTTTCTCCGGGTGCCGGGTGCCGGCGGGCAACCTGCTCGGCGGGCTTGGGCGCGGCTACGCCCAGTTCCTGCAGACCCTGGATGAGGGCCGGGTGGCGATCGCGGCGCTTTCCGCCGGCCTGGCCCAGGGCTGCGTCGACGAATGCCTCAGGTACGCCGGGGAGCGGACGGCCTTCGGGCACGAGCTCGGCCACTTTCAGGCGACGCAGTTCAGGATTGCCGATATGCAGGCCCGGGCGCACACCGCCCGGCTGGCCTGGTACGACGCGGCAGCCCGGCTGATCGCCAGGGAGCCGTTCAAGCTGGAGGCAGCGATCGCGAAGCTCACCTGCTCGAACGCGGCGATGGAGAACGCCAGGGACGCGACCCAGATCTTCGGCGGCTACGGGTTCATGAACGAGTTCCCGGTCGCGAGGTTCTACCGGGACGCCAAGGTGCTGGAAATCGGTGAGGGGACATCCGAGGTACAGCGGATGGTGATCGCCAGGCAGCTGGGGCTGGACCGGCGCGGCCGAGCTGGCTGAGCTCCGCGAGCGCGCCGGGCCGGCCGGGCCGGGCCGGGCCGCGGACGCGGCAGGCTAGCCCTTCGGCCCGACGATCATCTGCGGGACGCTCGGGATGCCCTTCTTGATCATGTTGTAGTTCGTCATCAGCCGGACGACCCCTTCCAGGCTGGTGGCGCTGGTGGAGGTCGGGTACGTGCCGATCGTGATGAGGTCCGCGTCCTCGACGCTCATGCCCGTGGCCTTGGGCAGCAGGGCCTGAACCTGGCCGGTCATCGAGGCCTGGGACTGGGCCTTCGCCAGGGCGGCCCGGAAGTCAGCGACGGCCGTGGGGCTGTCCCGGACCCAGGCGTTCATCGCCACGTACCCCAGCAGGGGAAGATTCGCGGTCGACCCGCTGAACGAGTCCATGACCTCTACGGCGCCGGCCTGACTCTCCGCCTGGAAGATATAGGGCTGGCTGACCACGATGGCCTGAAGCTTGTGCTGCAGCAGGTCGCTGACCTCCTGAGCCTGCGACATGGGCTCCCAGCGGACTGAGTCGGCCGCGTTGCCCAGATAGTCCGACAGCACCTGCGTGGTCGCGGCCGCGTCCAGGCTGACCGGATCGCCGGAGCCCTGAAGGCCAGCCAGGACGTTGTCGTCCGGCAGCCCGACCTTGAGGTTCGCCAGGTCCGCGGGCGAGTTGATCGCCGAGCCGGGCAGCGCCAGAACCTGCAGTACGCCGAGCGTGGCGTCGTAGCCGTCGGCGACGATCCGCAGGTCGTGGGACTGAGACTGCTGGTAGAAGACGTCACCGTAGTCACTGGCCGCGATGTCGGCCTGGGCGCTCTGCAGGGCCGCCAGCTCCGCCGCCTGGTTCGGGTAGCTCTTGATGACGACGTTCTTGAGCCCCTCGGCCGCGAACAGGCCGTCCTTCTGAGCCAGGTAGATCGGAGCGTCCTCGACGCTCGGCACCGCGGCGATCGTGATGGTGCCCGAGACCGACCCGGTGCTGCCCCCGGCACTGCTGCACCCGGCCGCGAGGAGGAGGGCAAGCCCGGAAGCGGCGGCCAGGACGTACCGGGCGCGGGCAGTCTGCCGGCTCCGATTCGGCGGCGGGGATCCGGCCGGGCCAAGCCTCATGACTCTCCTTGCACGGTTGGGATTTATCGTCACTCATCCGGCACTCCGGCGGGGCAACCGGACAGATTCTTGAACGCGGACGATGCGCCAGAGAGTACCCTATTGCTGCCAGGAGGCCCGTCAAACATCACGTTACGCAGATTTTTCCGATTCGTGTATGTATTGGCGCACGTTATCCGCTTACCGGCTAGAGTTGCCGTGGCTGTGACTGACTGCACCCGATGAAGAGTCGCTCTGGGAGGATTGCCGTGTCGGTAGTGCCCCGTGCCGAAACGGCGTTCCCCCGCGCCGCGACTGACAGGTAAGGGGTTCAGAGATCGTGCCGTCCCAAGACAACAACGTCCGAACCGCCGCTCCGGCTGGCGGTCCGCCTGGCAGCCGGCCCGAGGGCCCGGCTCCGGCGAGTGCTACTCCGGCTGGGGACGGGGACGCCGCAGCGGGCGGGAGCGCCGCATCCGCCCAGGCCGCGGGCAGTACCGCGACGTCGTGGCGGTCGCTGAAGAACTGGCGGGTGCGATCCCGCCTGCTCCTGCTGATCATCATCCCGACGCTCACCGCGGTCGTACTCGGCGGTACCTACATCGTGACCGCCGTCCAGAACGCGCTCGCGTACCAGCGAGTTGAGACGCTGGCCAACTTCAGCTACGACGTCACGAGCCTGGCCGCTCGCCTCGAAGACGAGCGTGACTGGACCATGGATTACATCGGCAGCGGCAGTGCCGGCCGGGCCGGGACCCTGAGCCACAACACGCAGGACGGAGCGCCGCGTCCGCTGGCCGTGGTCAAGCAGCTGCAGTCGCTCAGCCAGGTGTGGATCACCAAGGTCGAGGCTGACAGCAGCGCCATCGGCGCGGGCTACCCGGCACAGGTCCGCGACGAGGCCCAGAACATCAGCAACGTCCTGAAGCTCCTGAGGCCGCTGCGCGCCGCCGCTACCACGACTCAGCTGCCGGCCGTGAACGTGATGACGGGCTACACGTCGATGATCGAGCAGCTGCTCGCCATCGATGACAACATCGCGCTCGGCAGCGGCGACCCGACTCTGAACAACAACGTCCGCGCACTGAACCTGGTCTCGCTCATCGCCGAGGAGGCATCCGAGCAGCGCGGCCTGCTCGTGTTCGCCTTCGCGCAGGAGGGCCAGATCAACCCGCAGGTCCTGACTGATGCGCAGAACGCGGTGGAAGAGCAGAACGCGAACGTCGCCGAGTTCGATCGGGTCGGCACCCCGCAGCAGATCGCGCTGTATAACCGGGAACTCTCGATCAGCCTGGTCAACACCGCCAGCAGCCAGGAGCTGCAGGCCATCCAGTTCGGCCTCGACCACAAGTCGCTGACCAGCCTGCCCACGACGGCCAACGAGTGGTACGGCGCGATGACGACCGGCACCATGAGCGCCATCAGGACGGTCGAGCAGAATCTGGTGGCCGCGACCATCAGCAGGGCTAACGCGCTGCACCGGAGCGCGATCATCACGGCGGCCGTCATCGGCGCCGCAGTCCTGATCGTGCTGCTGCTGGCACTGCTGCTGACTACCGTGGTCGGCCGGTCGATGGTCAGGCCGCTGCGGCGGCTGAGGTCGGGCGCGCTGGAGGTCGCCGGCGTCCGGCTGCCCGAGACCGTGCGCCGGATGAGCGACTCCGACGGGGCAGGCGTGCCGCTTGAAGTCGAGCCGATCGACGTTGACTCGCTGGACGAGATCGGTGAAGTCGCGCGAGCCTTCGACCAGGTTCACCGCGAGGCACTCAGGCTGGCGGCTAACGAGGCCGCCCTGCGCGGCAACGTCAACGCGATGTTCGTGAACCTGTCCCGCCGCAGCCAGTCGCTGGTCGAGCGGCAGATCAGGCTCATCGACGATCTGGAGCAGGGCGAGCAGGACCCGGACCGGCTGTCCAGCCTGTTCCAGATGGACCACCTGGCCACCCGGATGCGCCGCAACTCGGAAAACCTGCTGGTTCTGGCCGGTCACGACGCGAGCCGGCGCTGGAACCAGCCGGTCGCCCTGGTGGACGTGCTCCGGGCCGCCGTGTCTGAGATCGAGCAGTACGAGCGGGTGACGCTGAACGTCCAGCCTGGCATCGCGGTTCGCGGGCACGCCGTCAACGACGTCGTGCACCTCCTCGCTGAGCTGGCGGAGAACGCGACCGCTTTCTCCTCGGCGGAGACACCGGTCGCGGTCTCCGGCCACCTGCTCAGCAGCGGCGGTGTCCTGCTCGACATCACCGACCAGGGCGTCGGCATGGGCGCCGAGGAGATGGCGCACGCGAACTGGCGGCTGGACAATCCGCCGGTCGTGGACGTGGCGGTGTCCCGCCGCATGGGCCTGTTCGTGGTCGCCCGGCTGGCCGCACGGCACGGGATCAGGGTCCGGCTGCGGTCCGCTGCGGCTGGCGGCCTGACGGCACTGGTCTGGCTCCCGGACGAGGTGGTCAGTCACCAGGCCGACAGCGGCACGCCCGGCGCGCGCCGGTTCGAGTTGCCGGCCACGGGCGCGCCTGCCGGCAGCAGCCCGACGCTGGCCGGCGCGGCGATCGCTGCCCTCCCGGCGGGGCTGAATGGCAACGGCGACGGAGCCCCGTCTCCGGCTGAGCAGGAAATTACCGCCGCGCGGGCGCCGAAGTTCGCCTCGTCGCCGAGCGGGAACGCGGCGGAGCCCAGCCTCGGCCCGCGGCGAGTGCCCGGCGCCGGGCTGCATCCGGGTAACGCCGCCTGGGGCGGCGCGGCGACGACAAGCCCGCTTCCCGCGGTCGGATCGGATGCTGCCGAAGCTGATCTGGCGGCCAGCTCGGACCAGAATGCCGGCGCCCCGGCGGGCTTCAGTCCGCGCGACGACGCCCGCGCCGGCGGCCCGGCGGCTGGTGCCGGATCGGGTACGGGCTCCGGCGCCCCGCAGACGACCGCGGCCGGCCTGCCCCTGCGGCTCGGCCAGCCGGCCGTGAGCGGCGCCACGGCGCCGGCCGAGCGCGCCGGGATGGCGGCCCGGGGGGCATCCGGCGGGTCAGGCGGGAACGGGCACAACGGCAGCCCGGCCAGCGATCGTGAGAGCAGCGGCTTTGGCTGGGACGGCGGCCTCGTCAGCGCGGGCGCTGCGTCCGGCAAGGGCAGCTCGGCCAGCGGAGTTGTCATCCCGCCCGCCGAGCACGTGTCGACCGAGAACCGCCTGCCGATCTTCGAGGCCGTGGAATCGGACTGGTTCCGCCGCGGGCGGAACGGCACCCCGGCCGGGCCCGGCACGGCCGGCGGGCCCGCCGCTCCGTCGCAGCCAGCCTTCGGCGACGGCTCGCCCGGGCCGGCCAGTTCCGGCGGCAACGGTCTTACTCCGGTCAGCCCGGCCACTGCGCCGGCAGCTCCCCGGCCTGCGGCCGGGGACACGGGCACCGGTACCGGCGCCGGCGGCAGCGGCTGGGCCGAGTCCGGCAGCCCGGCGCCCGAGTCCGGCAGCCCGGCGCCCGAGTCGGCCGTCAGCTGGACAGCCTCAGCGGCGGACGAGGGCTGGGAGGCAGCTGCGGCGGCGAGCTCGCCGGCCACCGGCGGCACGACGTCGGCCGGGCTGCCCAAGCGAGTCCCGCAAGCCAACCTCGTGCCGGGAACGGCTGCGCCGGAGCCAGGCGCGCCCGTTCCCGCGCGGTCTGCCGCGGCGACGAGGGACCGCTTCGCCAGCTTCCAGCGCGGCATCAGACAGGGCCGGGCCGTAGCCTCGGGCGATGAAGGAGACCCGGAAGATGGTGACGGTTCTCGATGAGGGTGACACGATCTTGCATAAATGGTCATGCTTAGTCTGAGAACGTGGATGCGCAGGCCGGCGGCTCCGCGAGTAGGCACGGCGGCGCCACGTCCGACGGGACCAGGCGTACGCCGCGAAAGGAAGGTGCGCCTGTGAGTCCGCTTGTACGTCCGGCTCAGGACCTGAACTGGCTGATCACGAACTTCGTCGAGCGAGTGCCGTCAGTGGCACATGCGATCGTGGTCTCCGCAGACGGCCTGCCGATGGCGTTCTCACACGGATTCCCAGCCGACCGGGTCGATCAGCTTGCTGCCGTGACATCGGGGCTGACCAGCCTCACGCAGGGCGCCGCGCGGGTGTTCGAGGGCGGGGCGGTGACCCAGACCGTCGTGGAGATGCACCGCGGCCTGCTGATCATCATGGCGATTAGCGATGGCTCCAGCCTTGCCGTGCTTGCCGCCGCCGATTGTGACATGGGGCTCGTCGCCTATGAGATGGCCCTCCTGGTCGAGCGTGTCGGCAGCGCCCTGACGCCTGAGGTTCGCGGCGGCCAGCCCGGCTGGGCAGAGGGCGGCCGATAGTGACAGGAGGCTGCCGTGTTTGGCCGCGGCCGCGATGACTGGGACGCAGGCGAGCGCCTGTACCCGGTCAATCGCGAGGACCTCGGCGGGGCTGAGTTCGACTATGCCCCCGGACACTCGGCGGCACCGCGGGATCCCTGGCTTGATTCTGGCCCTCGCGCAGCGGCGGAGGAGACGACCAGTTCGCTCGTCCGTCCCTACGCGGTTACCGGCGGCCGCACCAAGCCCCGCTACCAGCTGCAGATCGAGGCCATGGTCGCGGCGTCCCACTACGAGGCGCGCGATCTGTCGGTACTCAGCCCCGAATGCCAGGCCATCCTCGGGTTCTGCCGCGACTGGCGATCGGTCGCGGAGATCTCAGCGGTGCTCAGGATGCCGCTGGGCGTTGCCAGAGTGCTGATCGCGGACATGGCAATGGAAGGACTGGTCCGGGTACACCAGATCGACCACGCACAGGGTCGCCCGGACATTAACCTGCTCGAAAGGGTGCTCAGTGGACTTCGGAAGCTCTAGGGCCGTCCCTGCGATGACCGCAGAGGCCGCGATGACATCGGTGAAAATTGTCGTCGCTGGCGGCTTCGGCGTCGGCAAGACCACATTTGTTGGCTCGGTCTCCGAGATCACTCCGCTCACCACCGAGGCCGTGATGACGACGGCCAGCGACGGGCTGGACGACCTGAGCCACACGCCAGATAAGACCACCACGACCGTGGCGATGGACTTCGGCCGGGTCACCCTTGACGCGGGCCTGATCCTGTACTTGTTCGGGACGCCCGGCCAGCACCGGTTCTGGTTCATGTGGGACGACCTGATCCAGGGTGCCATCGGAGCTGTCGTCCTCGTTGACACTCGCCGGCTGGCTGACTCATTCCCGGCCGTTGACTACTTCGAGTCGGCCGGGCTCCCGTTTATCGTCGCCGTCAACGGGTTCCACGGCGACTTCCCACATGCGATCTCGGACGTGCAGGAAGCACTGTCGATCAGCCCGCGCGTGCCGATCATGCAGTGTGATGCCCGTGGCCGTAACTCGACCAAGTCGACTCTGATAGCGCTGGTCGAGCACGCCATGGAGATGCAGCTCAGCGCCAGGTAGCGGCAGCGACCGAAGGCGCGGGCTCCGGCCCGCGCAGGCAGAGGTTTCTGCTGTAATGGATCACGCGGTCTACGGGGCGGTAGCTCAGCCGGTCAGAGCAGCGGACTCATAATCCGCCGGTCGTGGGTTCGAGCCCCACCCGCCCCACCAAATTGGTCATTGCACGAACCGGAGCTTCGGCGGTCGCGTCGTCCGTGGTCGACGGGCGGGCCGAAGCTTTTGGCTGGTCTGCCGCCGGCGGCTGGGGTATGCGGAAGACCGGGACTATCCGATCCGGGCCGGTGATCTTGATCCGGGCGATGAGTACCTCGATCAGCGCCTTGCGCTGGGCGTGGCTGCCGGAAGCGACGATGTCGGCGATGTGGTCGGCGATCTGCCGCAGCGCGGCAACAGGCGGCGCGGAGGGGGCTGCGGCGATCTGGCCGACGAGTTCGTCTCGGCGGGCCCGCAGTTGTGCTGACCGGCCTTTGAGCTGAGCGAGTCGGCTGGCGAGGTCCTCGGGGTCGAGGGTGCCGTTCTCGAACGCTGCCAAGTAGCGGTCGACTGCGGCGCTCGTCCTGGCCAGCTCGTGCTCGGCGGTGGCCAGCTCGGCGTGCCGCGCGTCCTGCGCGGCTGCGTGGCTCGCTTGGGCTGCGCTGATCGCCTCGGCGATCAGGTCGTGCTGGTCGCGGTAGAAGCTGGCCAGCGCGGCGATGACCGCACGCTCGACAATGTCGGCGTCCAGCCGACTCGCACTGCACCGCTGAGAGTCGTACCGGACACGGGTGAAGCAGGTGTAGTACCGGTAGACGCGGCTGCGGCCGTGGGCTCGGGTGCCGATCATCGCTTTGCCGCAGGACGGGCAGCGCATCAGCCCCGTGAGCAGGTAGTCGGAAGCGTTCGCGGCGCGCTTGGAGTGGTCCTCGCCGCGGGCGGCCCGGATCAGCTGCGCCTGCGTGAAGGTGGCCTCGCTGACGATCGGCGGGTGCGACTGGGTGGCGGTGACGCCGCGGAAGGCCAGTTCGCCGAGGTAGATGCGATTGGCTAGGAGGCGCGCGACCTGGTGGGCCGACCAGGGACCGCCGGTCGTGGTCCGATGCCCGCGGTTGTTCAGCGTGCGGGCGACGGTCTTGCCGCCGAGCCGCTCCCTCGTGTACAGCCCGAAGACCAGCCGCACGACGGCGGCCTCGCTTTCGTCTACGACCAGGGTGCTGGTGGCGGGGTCGACTTGGTAGCCGAACGGTCGGCGGCCGCCCTTCCATTTGCCGGCGGCGGCCTTGCGTTCCATGCCGGCGATGACCCGGTCGATGATGGTGTCGCGTTCGAACTGGGCGAACATGCCGAGCATCTGCACCAGCATGCGGCCCATCGGCGTGGCGGTGTCGAACGGCTCGGTGGCCGACCGGAACACCACTCCGGCCTGGTCGAGGTCATCCAGCAGGGTGACCAGGTCACGCAGGCTGCGGGTGAGCCGGTCGACCCGGTAGACCAGCAGCACGTCGATCACCCCGGCCCGCGCCGCCGCGAGCGCGCGTAGCAGGCCTGGCCGGGAAGTGGTGGCGCCGGAGGCGTCGTCGGCGAACCTGGCGGCTTGCCGCCAGCCGGGCTGGGAGCCGATGTAGGCGGCCAGCCGGGTGTCCTGGGCCTCGATTGAGTAGGGCTGGTGCTCGTCGTCGGTGGACCGGCGCACGTAGACACCGACCCGCACGTCACCGCCGCGCTCGGCCGCCTTGGCCTGCGGGTCCTGGGAGTAGGTCATGGCGTGGCTTTCGTGTCCTGGCGGTGATCGGCGATAGTGCCGGTGCTGCGGCGTGGTCAGTGTTGCTCGCCTGCGCCGGGAGGGGAAGCAGGCTGGCCGGGTCCTCGCCGGGCTCGGCTGCGGGGCCGTGCTGCCAGGCGGTAATCAGCTCCGCGAGCGCTGCGGCCGCCTGGTCGTGCTGCGGGCGGGTCATCGGCGTGGTGGCGATGCGCTCCACGCGCACCGGTGCTGGTTGCCTGGCGTGCGGTCGCGGCGGTGGCATGGCGGTGAGCGCCCCGTGTCGCCTGACTCGCTGACATTACTGAAAGTCCGAGCTGAGGGCGCTGCTTTGACGGCGGCACGAACGCGGCTTCCCGGCCGCATGGCTGGTGACGGCACACGCGGCGGACAGCCGCCCGGTGTCGGCCGCACCGCCCGCCCCCGCGGAGATGCTGGCAACACCGGGTGAAGGCCCGCGACGTTGCCGGTGTGCGCTGCACAGCGCCGGACACGGGCTGCCGCAGGAGTGGCCGCCCACCAGCGGCCACGCATGCGCCCCCGTACCGTCACACGCGGCCGTGCCGCATCGATCGGTGAATAACCCCCGGAGGAGGTATCAGTCTGGGATCCGACCGGAAGGGTCTGCACCGGCCACCACCTGCACAGCGAGACCCTGGCCGGGTTTCCGATCTCAGCAGGAACCCGGAACCGAGCCCGGACTGTGCGTGCGGATCGGAATCCGCACGGGGCACGGCGAGATGCCGGTCGCCAGAATTACCGGTGACGGCCGGAATGCCGTGCGTGGCCTGCAGGGCCTGAAATCGGTGGTTAGCGCCCCAGGGTTGCAGACGATCCGCCCGGTCAAAACAGCGGCGCAGGCTGGGTCCACCTTCGTGCCGGAACTGGAGGTACACGCGAGGGACACTGGAGGTACATCGGAGGTCATGGCAGGCCCGAGTATGCCCTGCCTCCACCACGGCATTGTTGAGGCTCCGGACGCAGCGACACGTATGGGCCAGCGACGCTGAAGCCGTGCCCGGTTTGGGCCAGGCGCGCAGGCTCAGGTTCGGGCAGAAGCGGAGCGGGCAATGGCCAGGTACCAGTAGGCGGTCGCGAACTGCGCCGCAGCCAGCACCAGCCAGAACGCTGTCCACCAGGCAGCCTGCGTTGTGAAGGAACCCCCCACGAGGGTGACGGCGCCAAGGCCGACCAGGACGATACCAGCGGCAATGGCCACGCGCGCGAAGCCGCGGAGGTGGCGGTACACCGGCGGGATGATTATGCGTTGCATGCCGGATCGCGGGGGACATGCCCACCACCCGCGCAGACCTTTCGGAGCGGTGTTGTCATTAGGTGCGTTCATCGGGATGCCTCCTGCCTGCTGTGATGTCGGCTACCCGACCTCCTCTAGTAATATGATATCACTTTGATATTAGGCCGCAAGTGCGGCCCTGACGGGAGTCCGACTGCGCGGACCTGTGCGTGAGGTATGTGGCAGGTACACACGAGGGCCAACGCGGGTCCACAACAGGTACGCCGCTTGTAACCGCAAACGGCGGCAGTCGCCGTCAGATGCGGCGTTCGCGCACGGCACGAATCGTAAGCTCAGGGCCATAGGCGAAAGCCAGAGGGTTCGGGTGCTGACGCGTTAGGCCCACCTGGTTCTACCTGCAAGAACGCCATCTTGAGTCCGGCAGGCGATAAAGGCCAGGCTGGCAGACTGGAACGAAACTAGAACATCCGTGCGCCTCATGACCCCGCCCCTGCCTTCCTGACCAGCGCCGCGGTCTGCTCGGCAGCTGCGAGGTGCGCCTCGATCAGGGTGTGGGTGTGGCGGTCGTTGACGCTCCTGTCGGCGTGGCCGACCTCGCGCATCCGCAGCTCCTGATCGACGCCGGCGTCGCGCATCAGCGAGTTGCCGGTGTGCCGGCCGCCTTCGTGCAGCTTGACCACCGGTACACCAGCATCCTTTGCCAGCCGCTTGAACCTGCGGGTCACGTAGTCGGGATTCCATGGACGCCCGTCCGGCTTGCAGAACACCAGATCGTGGTCTTGCCACGCTGCGTCGGCCTCGACCGCCTGCAATACCTGGGCTTCGTGGTGCTTACGCAGTAGCTGGGCCGTCTCGGCATCCAGGAACACCAAGCGGTCGCCTGCCTGGCTCTTGGCCCTGGGCTCCTCGTGCAGCTTCCCGCCGAGCTGGAGGATCGGGCGCGCCACGGTGAGCACTCCGCGCTCAAGGTCGGCTCCGCTCCACCGGAACCCGCACAGTTCGGCGCGACGGCAGCCGCGCAGCACCATGATCCGGAACATAAGGCCCATCGGGTCGGCCGCAGTGGCTGCAATGAATTTCGCGGCCTCGGCAGGCGTCCAGCGCCTTCCCTCGGGCGGGTTCTCCGGCTCCAGCTCGATCCCGGCGCACGGGCTGTGGGTGATCTTAACGGCCGTGTTGCACGCGGCCCGGAGCGTGGCGAAGACCCGGTGCCGGGTAGCGGCCGAGCCAGGGATCGAGGCAAGCAGGTCCTCAATGTGGCCCGCGTTCAGCCGTTCCAGCGGCAGGTGCCCCAATGCTGGCTTGATGTGCACGCGGATGTGCATCTCATAACCGCGCACGGTGCTGGCCCGCTTCGTCCGCTGCTTGCCGGCCAGCCAGGCGTCCAGGTGCTCGGCTACCGTGACACCGGGCGCTCCAGGATCCTGATTCAGCCCAAGCCGCCGACGCACATCCGCGACTGCGGGCAGCTGGGCGCCGCGCTTGCTGGCCATGATCATGTCGCCGATGTTGTTCCGGGTGCTGTCGTCGCCGGCCAGCTCCAGCAGCTTGCCGACCTGCTTGGCAGCTTCCTCAGCCGCACCCTTCGACGGATACCCGTACCTCTTGATGGCCTTGACGCCTGCCGTGGTCGGGATGCGGCAGGCGTACCCGGCCGAGCCGTGGTGGCTGTTCTAGCTGCCATCCGCTCGCCATAGCTTGGGGCACTGCTGGCCTACGCCGCAGCTGCACAGCACGTGGGTGCTGTATGCGAATCTCATGGTCGACCCTCCTTCCATTGGTTGATCTCGGCGCGCTCGCGGGCACGCAGGATCCAGCGCCGCATGGTGGCGTCTGAAATTTCAACGGGCCACTGGTCGCGCATGTACCTGACGTGCGCTTGCGGGGCGACTCGCTCTGCGGTGGTCAACAGCTTGAACACAGCTCTCCAATGGTCGTCACCGTTGCCGCGTGCTCCCCTGCTCGCAGGAGTAACTACTGCGGGCTGTCAGTACACATCGGCCGCGTTCGCCAGCCTGGCTGGCGACTTCGACGTCGAGCTCTCGCACGGCCGCACCGGCCAGTGCTGGGACAACGCTCTCGCCGAGAGCTTCTTCGGCTCGATCAAAGGCGAACTGATCGACCTGCAGGCCTGGCCCACCCGGACTGGCGCCCGCCGGGCCGTCACCGAATACATCGGCTGGTACAACGGCACCCGCCCGCACTCCAGCCTCGGCTACCAGACACCAGCCGAGTTCGAAGCCACCCACCACAACCCGACCCGGAAGGTAGCCTGACCAAGCCATCAACCCTGTCCGTCAAAGCGGGGCAACCTCACCAGCTCCGCGTCATGCTCACGGCGGACATATGGCGGCAGTACCGGCAGGCCTGCGCTTGCGTCGTCGATGACGATCGGGTGGTACACCTCCAGCGCGAACGGATCAGTCAGCTCCGCGATAGGCCAACCCACAGCCGCCCGCTCCCCGTCGGGGACACTGCGGGCATCCCGGCCATCACCTCTGGCGACAACCTGGCCCACGTAGGCGATGGCAATCCCGTCGGGGGCGATCACCGACCCAGGACCGACCTGCCAGCTATGAGCTTCCCCCTTAGCGGGGCCGGGCCCGGCTAACTGGCTGCCGGGTCCCGGCCGGGTTTCCGGCCGTCACGTCCCCATGGATCGTCCCGGCCGCCACGCCGCCCGGCGCGGTGATGGTCATGTCCCTGCCCGCGGCGGTGCGGTGCCCGGCCGCTGACACCGTCCCGGCCCGTGCCTGGGTCACCAGAGCCCGCAGTTCCTCGGCCACCCCAGGGTCGTCTTCCAGCAGGTCGGCTAGCCGGGCCTGCCACGCCACCGCCAGTGCTGCCCTGGCGACATCCAGCTCCTCTCCCGACAGGCCTGCCATCTGCCCTCGGGTCTCATCCAGCCGCTGCTCCGCGACCACGACCCGGCCCGGGTCACCCCGGCCCAGCAACCGTGCCACCCCCTGCTTCACCCGACCCCACGCATCCGTCGCCGCAGCCGATACCTAGCCTGCCCCGCCGCCTGCGCCAGCGCCACCAGCTCCCCGTCGGCCATACCCAGCACCTCCCGGCCACGCCGCCCGGGCCGCCCGGACCACGTCAACCATCGCACGCCCAACCCCCAAAGTACCCCTGGTCACCTCATAGAAGCTGGCACCGCTCAGCGTGTGCTCGGCGGCCACGCGAATCGCGGTCACGGAACCTGACCAGGCCGTCACCGCTCTGCAGGCTGCGCTGTTCACCGAGGCTTCCGGCGGGGCGACATTGCACCAGCTGCGCCATAGCGCGCTGACGCACGACGCCGAGGGCGGCACGGGCACCCCGATGCTCATGGCCCGCAGCGGTCACACCTCGGTGCGGTCGCTGGCAAAGTACGCCAGGGTTTCGGCCGAGGCGCTGCAGCGGAACCAGGAGATGACGGACCCGGCGCGCAGGAGGCACGGTTAATGGCAAGACGCCGTCGCCGCTACCGCGGCCCGCGCCCTTACGCCCGCATGGGCTGCCTCGGCCCGCCCGTCGGCTGCTCAGGCTGCCTGATCGTGCTCGTGGCCGCGGTTGCGGTCGTGGTGGCGCTGCTACGCCGGCGCGCTCCCCTGACCGGTGACCGCGGTCCCAACCTGGTTTCGTAGCGCCAGAGCGGGCCTCGTGTCGCGTCTCGATGTTGCTCTCGGCCTCTGAAATGGCTTCGGAGCATCTTGGGGCTGCGGAGGACGCTCAGCGTCGTGATGCAGCAGCGCCGAGTTCAGCTGACCGCCGATGCTCCCCTGCTCGCTCCTAGGCGGCGACGGCCACGGGTCCAGTAACCGCCGAGCCGGATTGGCGGCTCACTCTATCGGGTCCAGGCGACCGACCAGGTTGACGCGGTGAACGCTCATGTCGTCCGCGAGATGCGCCGACCGCAGCGTTGACAGGACTTCGTTCAGCTTGTGGACGGCACTGTCCCTCGTACGCCAGTCAATGGCCACAACCGGGACCACTCTGACGGGCGAGGCAAGCTTGAACTGTGCCTCCGGGGCGAGGCCGATCTGATGGCGCTGCTCAGCCATGCCCCGCAGCACGGCCAGGGCGGAATCTCCGGCCTGATCGGCCCACCGCTGGAACAAGTCGGCGTACATCCCGGCCTGCAGCACCGACCAGGCAATGTCCGTGTCCGCAGCGGTGTGCGGCTTCACTTCGATCGCCAGGATCTCGCCCTCCCGGGACACGGCTAGGGCATCGCACTCATCCCCAAGCCGGTCCGGGCTCGTTTTCCACCATGAGGGCGGGTCTGGCCTGTCGAGTGCACGTAGCCAGCGGGCCGACAGTTCGGCGATGCAGGCATCCTTTTCCGCCTGGGAGCCGAACGACACGACCGCCTCGCGGTCCAGCACAGTAAAGCCGTCGGCGGGGAACCGGCCGATCGCGGACTGGACCATTCCCTCCTTCACGTACCGGCCGCCGACGACCACCTGCTCGATCGCCCGCTGCAGATAGACCTCCACCGCCGGCCACCGGCCGGGCAAACCAATCCGCGTCGTGTGCCTGCGCCCAGGCCGGATCCCATCCGTTGGCCTGCGTCGTGAACCGGGGGCTGGCAGAGAGCGCGAAGCTGCCGCCCCGCAGATGCAAGTCCACGACCTTCGTGGTCCCGACATACAGGGTCGCGCGGTGCTGCCTCTTCTCGGCGCCCAGACCGCGCAACTGTAGATCGAGCGCCCACATCCCGCTGGCCCCGAACTCCGCCAGCGAGTGCGCGAATCCGCCCGGCAGGAGAGCTGCCAGGAGCGCCTCGGGCACCCGGCGGTCATAACTCATCGGCACGTAACGCTCCCCATTCCCAGCTTGCCGCTAGTCCTCGGACCGGCTGCCGGTCACCAAGGGCCGTGCGCGACGCAGTCCTTGCACCGGCCGTTCGCGATCCGATCTGGGCGCGCCCCGCCAGTCGCGGGAAGCTTCTCGCCGTTGCCGAGCCGTTCCCACGCGTTGGGAAGGTCGAGTTCGGCCCACTGGCTGTAGTCGTCATCGTCCTTATGATCGCAGCCGGGAAAATGCGCCAGGTTTCTCGGAGAGATCAGCAGACGCCCAATGCCGGCCGGTGGGAGGTGGTCGGGCAGTCCGTGCACGCACTGACCACGGTCCATGTCGCATAGCGGGCAGTAAGCCATGAGTCTCATCATGCGCCCAAGCAACGCGTGCAAGCTAGCGGGACCGCGGTGGCCTGCCTGGCCTGGAGCTGGATTATCGGACTTCCCGAGCCCTGGTTTCCGCCGCCCGCGAGCACCTGCTCGAGAAGGATCCACTGCCTGAAGCGAAGCCGTTCATGGTAATGGTGAAGGCTTGGCGGATAAGATATTCGTGCAGGCCGCTTGGGGTGAATTTGGGCCGACCCTCCGCAGGACGACGGAGGGAGAGCTTCCTGAACTCGGTCCTCCTGCGCCAACGTGGCAGTGGCTGGTGGCCGGGCAGGGTTCCTGGACCTGTGGGCTTGATAACGGTGCGCTGGGCGGGCGGGGCTGCTCTCTAGCTAGACGGCACCAGAGAGTGCCACAATGCCAGGCGTGGCCTATAGTCCTGACTTCTGGATCGCAGCGGCGGCCGGAGCGCCTGTTATCGCGCTGGCCAATACCGTGGTGATGATCGATGCCGCGCCGCTGCGGTTGAAAGCACTTCTTTTGAAGGACGACGATACAAGCGCGCCAATCTCAAGGTCGGTCGGATCGGTCATTTGGCCAATGATAGCTTCTAGCCTTTCGTACTTGGCTCAGACCGTTGCCTTGAATCTGTCGCTCGCCAGCCTGGCGAAAGGAAGAAACGAAGGCCCTGTCGGGCTTGTAACCGATTTTGAAGTTTACGGTCTGCTCGTGCTCATGCTAATCTCGGTGAATCTTGGCCACGACCGCATTGTCACATTTACTCGCAACTCGGGCCGCCCGATCCCGTGCCAGGGAACAATCCAGCAGCGGGCAGTAGTGAGCCCCGTCTCGGTTAACGTCGTACGTATGGAGTCAACGCCTCCTTCCCCCCGCCGTCGATCCCTCTCCCGGTAACACCTAATCAGGAGGCGCTCGATGGTTCTTCTAACTGTTTCATCGCCAGCATGGCCGGACGAGCTCACCGGCATCGGAACCGCTGGCCTGGCTCTGATTACGCTTATCACGCTGCTAGTCACGATCACTCTCGCCGCACGTCAGCGGACGCACGAGTTAAGACAACTTCAGGACGCTGAAGCGCGAGGGACTTATGTGGACGCGCAAAACCTCCTGAAAATCGGACGCTCGGGGTCGGGATAAGTGGTCACAACCAGTGTCGCGGTACGATTGACACCAACCGATAGTGGAGGTGAGCAGCATGAAGCGCAAGAACGTGACCCGTGAGGCGCTGCGCCGTGCTGCCCTCCGCTCAGCGAAGGCATCAGCCGAGCTCGAGCGCCGCGGGGTTCCAGCGGGGTATGTGCGCTCTGAGAAGGTTGAGCGGTTTTTGGCTGCGCGCCGTCAGTCAGCCTGATGACGCTGGCGCAAGGCTACGGCGAAACACCGCTTGATCCCGAAGAAGCCGGCGCGCTTACGGCGCAGGCGCGGGCGCTGCTCGGGGATGACCCGACGAAGGCGGATCTTTACGAAGCCGAGCAGGCAGTTCTCGCCGAGGTCTCCGAAGACCTCCTTGACGCAGTCGCTGACGGCGCCCTCGGCCTCGACGAGATCCTCTCCGACCACTTCCTCCGCGATCTCCATCTGAGGCTCTACGGCGACATCTGGACCTGGGCCGGCCGGTTCCGCCCACGCGAGATGAACATCGGGATCGCACCGGAGCAGATCGCCATGGCGCTGCGCGCCTCCCTTGAGAACGCCCGCTACCGCTGGGAGCACACCGAGGACTGGACAGCGCGCGAGCTCGGAATCGCCGTGCACGCTGAGACCGTTCGAATCCATCCGTTCATAGACGGCAACGGCAGGACCACTCGGCTGCTCGCGGATCTCGCCTTCCTCGCGGCACAAGGCGACGAATCGCTTGAGTCGTATGACTGGGCGGTGGACAAGGATTGGGCTATATCGCGCTCCTGCGGGAGTACGACCGAACTCGTGATCCGGGGCCGCTCGCCATGTTCATCCCGGTGATCCCCATCGCGTAGCGAGCCCGAAAGCTTTGCCGCGAGGCCCGACCCTCGACTCGGCTATGTAACAGATCTCGGTCACGATCGGGCTGGGTACCGGCAGCGGGGCGGGCAGGCCTAGGCCTCGCGTCAGCCAAAGCTTGATCATGCCAAATACGTGCCTAGATAGCGGTGAGCGAGACAACGCTTCTGATAGTTTGCCCAGCTCAGAGGCTATGGAACAGCTGACTGGATGGTCGGACTCATAATCCGCCGGTCGTGGGTTCGAGCCCCACCCGCCCCACAGCTTGAAGGTCCTGGTCCAGCGGGCCTGACCTGCAGATTCGCGGGCTTCTCGTGATCTTCCTCAGAAGTGCCGATGTGCGGCTGTGTGCAGCCGCGAGTGGCCAGATGCAGGTCGCTGTGCCCAATACGTGCCCAGGTTCAGTCCTGGCGCAGCGCTTCGCTGATCCGCCGTTTGGCGAGCTCGTCCTGGCCGACGACGCACTTGGCGTAGATCCGCAGTAGCACGTCTACGCTGTGCCCGGCCCATTCGGCTACCTGGGTCGGGTAGACGCCACCGTTGAGCCATGTGGACAGACACGCGTGGCGCAGGTCGTAGGGCCGCCGGGCCAGGGGAGAGGCCTGCTCCGCTGGCGTGAGGGCCGCCTGGCGAGCTTTGATCCACGCGCGCCGGTAGGTGATCGTGGGCAGTTCGCCACCGCGAACGCCGCGGAAGAGGCGGCCGTCCAGGGTGGTGGCGAGCGCAAGGTGCTCACTGAGCAGCCTCGTCAGCTCGGGATGCGCCGGCACTATGCGGCTATCGCCCTCTGGGCGGTGCTTGAGCTGCCGACGCTCTCGGGTACTTCCTCATCGGTCCAGTCGGCGCCTGGATCGAGGCGTCGCGCTCCGCAGCTGCAGCTCGTCCCATGCCTGATCATCTTGCGTGCTTGAACCTTGGGACGGTAGGACGAGGTTCTCCGCGCGCAGATTGATCGCTTCCTCGGGGCGCAGCCCCGCGTAGTACATAACCGCGAAGAAGGCGACGAGCGTTGGCCCGCTTGGCTGCTGGTCACGCACCGCGGCCAGCAGAGCTCGCGCCTGACGCGGGTTTGAGTGGCCAGAAGTGACGACGGACACACCAAGAGACAGGCCGCAGGTGGTCTTCGGCTGTCACCGCCACCGGGCGCTTGTAGCCGGAGATGTCGCTGCTACTTTTCTTGCCCGGACTTTGCAAGCTCGTCGGCGAGGATCGGCGCACCGAGTTCGCAGGCGTCCACGCCAAGCGCGCCGCACAGCTTAAGCGCCTCCATGATCTCTTCTGTGGTAACGCCCTGGGCCAGGGCGGCGCGGATGTGGCGCCGGACCCCGGGAGCATAAAGGTGCGTGCAGGACGCATCGACGGCGAGGGCCATGATCTCGACCAGCTTGGCCGGAAGAACGCCGCTGTACAGGTCGGCGCCCATGGCCAGGAACTCTTCGAGCCATAGTGGGTCGAGGGCATAGATCACGTCCCATGCCTCGTTGAACTGCCCGGCCGCCTTCATGTGGTCGACGACCGGCGTCGCGACCGTGCCGGGCGGCCGGGTGACGGGCTGGACGCCTGCCTGCCTGGCTTCTTCGAGCAGGATCGGAACGGCGAGCGCGAGGGAATGGACGCCGAGCACGCTGACGCCCTTGAGGGTCGCCAGGATCTCCTCGCGGGTCGCGTCCGCCCGGAGCGCGGCCCGGATATGACGGCGGACTCCGGGCTCGTTGCGGTGGGTGCAGGCCGCGTTCAGGGCGATGCAGATGAGCTCGATCCATTTGACCGGGAGGATGCCGGTGGTCCACGGATTGGTGCTCATCCGGGCGCACCGCTCGATCCAGTCGGGGTCCCACTCGTAGAACTCGTCCAGCGCCGGGCTCCAGTCGCCGTTCTGCCGAAGGCGGCCGACGACCGGCGTGTCAAGCGTGCCTGCCATTAGTCAGATCCTTTCCACATCTGCGAGCACGCGAGGTTCGCATGCTGGCGGCTGACGAGAATCACCCGCAGCGGGTGGTGCGCGGGCGCGCCAACTTCACCCCGCCGCAGCACCTGCACGCTGACTGCAGGGTGTAAATCCAGAAGCCGGGTCTTCCGACCGCACCTTCACGGGCGTGTCGACGTCGCGGGCTACATGATTTGCCGCGGGTCGGCGGGCATTTCCTCCTCGGTCCTGGTTCTGGGAAGCCTGCCGTCAGTGTCGTAGACGAGGAAGCCCCGCTCGCCGGATTCGCGGTTGGGGGGCAGGCCGAGATTGAACAGGGTGTCCTCGATGGTGTCGTACCAGGTGCCGATTTTCATGATCCGGCGGGCTTCTGGCCCGTTGGCGATCTTGCGGCCCAGTTCTCCCGCGATCCGGACCAGCTTCTTGACCTGCTCGACCGAGCCCATCCGCTCGCCCTTGCGGGTCCCCCAGATGTTGTCCTCGATGCCGATGCGGGCCATCTGCCCCAGCGCGATCGCGATGGTCTGGATCGGCCAGTCCAGCCGCATAACAGACTGATAGGTCCAGACCGAGCCGTGCGGCGCCCGGCGGATCAGCTCCAGCAGGTCGAACGGATTGCTGCCCGCCACGCCGCCGCCCACCATGCTGTAGAACCCGTTCACCGGCCCCATGTACAAGCCCCGGCGGATCAGGCGCTCCACGATCTCCAGGCTGTGGACGTGGCCCAGTGCGAAGTAGGGCTGGATCTGGTTCTTGCGCAAGCGCTTGAGGTGCTCGATGTAGAACTCTGGCGTGGCGTCGGCCACCATGTTCGAGTACGCCCAGATCACCTTCGGGTCGGCCATGTGGGTTCCGGCGACGTCGTCCATCGTCATCATCGACGTCAGGTCGTACAGCGACGTGCCGATCGCGACGGTGACCTGATCGGGCTTCGGGTCGATCGCGGCCAGCATGTGCCGGGTGTCATACCCCTGCCAGGCCGCCATGTGATCACCCTCGGGCGCGAATGAGATCGAGCCGCCAACCTGCAGCACCATGTCCGGCACCGCCTCGCGCAGCCGCCCGATCTGGGCGCTGTACTCATCGAAGTTCTTGGAGATCTTCCCGGTCTTCGGGTCGCGGACGTGGACATGCAGGACCGAGGCACCAGCCTCGTAGCAGTCCACCGCCTTCTGCACCTGCTCATCCCAGCTGACCGGGATGTCCTCGGGGAAGTCGCCCGGCAGCCACACCGGGCCGATCGGCGCAGCCGTGATGATCAGCGGCTCCTGATTTTCCGGCAGCAGCGAATCGTCAGTGAAGTACATCTACGCTTCCTTTTCCAGGGGGTTAGACGGCAGCTACGATGACTCAGCTGGTGATCGATTCTTAGGCAGAAGGCGGCCATTTCTCCTCACCCGCCAGGGGTGAGCAGGGCACCGTCGCCACCCTCACCGCCTGGATCAAGTCAGCGCGGTCCTGCCAACTCGGGCCTTCCGTTCCGACCCGCAGGGGCTGCAGGAGAATTCGGCCCATCTCCGGTGAAGCTCCAGCAATCTGTCGGAGGCCGTATAGACGCAATCCCAGTCGCGCCTTGCGATCGCGAGGTCAGCGGTCAGGCCGACCCCTCGCCCGCGGATCGTTTCTCAACAATCACCGCAGTGATGACAAGCCGGGCTTTCGACATCCCGGCAGGCTCCGGCCCGGACGTCCTGCATGTCCTGAGACACGCCGCTGCACGACCCGGCCTCAGCTGCAAGCCCTAGGTGCAGTGGCCGAGGACTACCCAGCCTGACGGTTTGGCCCAGCTCCGGCCCCGGCGAGGATGGCCGGGAAGCACCGCCGCGCCGCGGCGGCAGTTTATCAACGGTTGCTCACCGGGCGTTCTGCCGGAGGTCAACGACCAGGGGAGGACTCATGCCCAGCCCTATGCCGACCATCACCTTGCCTTCCTCAGATGAGATCCCCGTGCTCGGGCAGGGCACCTGGCACCTGGCCGAGAACCGGGCGCGACGGCCGTCAGAGATCGCCGCGCTGCGCCATGGTCTCGACGCCAGCATGAACCTCATCGACACCGCCGAGATGTACGCGGACGGGGACGCGGAAATACTGGTCGGTGAGGCCATCGCCGGTCGGCGTGAGCAAGTCTTCCTGGTCAGCAAGGTGCTGCCGCACCACGCGACCCGCAAGGGCACAGCCTTGGCCTGCGAGGCCAGCCTGCGGCGGCTTGGCACGGACCGGCTGGACCTCTACCTGCTGCACTGGCGCGGGCCTGTCCCGCTGGCGGAGACCGTCGAGGCGTTCATGGCCCTGCAGGCAGGCGGGCTGATCAGGAATTGGGGGGTCAGCAACTTCGACGCCAGGGACATGGCAGAACTGCTCTCCCTGCCTGGTGGCAACGAGGTCCAGACCGACCAGGTCCTCTACAACCTGAGCCGGCGCGCCCCCGAGTTCGAGCTGCTCCCTGTCTGCCAGGAACTGGACATCCCGATCATGGCGTACTCGCCGATCGAGCAGGGAAGGATCCTGGGCCGCCCGGTACTCCGCGACATCGCGGCCCGGCGCGACGCCTCACCCGTCCAGGTCGCCCTGGCCTGGGTGCTACGCCAGGAGGGCGTCTGCGCCATCCCGCGGGCCAGCAGGCCGGATCACGTGGACGAGAACCGCGCGGCGCTCGACGTCGAGCTGGATCGCGATGACCTGGCCGCCCTGGACGCGGAGTTCCCGCCGCCCCGTCACGCGCAGCCGCTCGAGATGCTCTGACGGCCAAGCCGCGGACTGCGGGATCAGCAGGATGTTCGGCCGGCATGAGGGCCGGTGATCCGCCGGCAGCTCGACGGCGATGTCTAACCACTCCGTGCGGTTGACCACCTCGGGCAGCGTGCCGAAGACGGCCCGGGCGTGCCCGAACACCTGGCTGAACAGTGCCTCCTCGTCGGCCCCGGCGCGGCGCCCACGGCCTTCGGGCTGAGCGCACGGCCGAGCGCGGCGAACACGGCCCGCGCGTGCCTCAGCGCGGTCTCGACCTCCGTCCCCTCGCGGTCCGCGACCCGGCTCAGGAACTCGCCGATATCCAGCGCCTCAGCGTCCCTCTTGGTGTAGATGACCGGCTTGAGCTCGGCCGGAAGCTCCTGGAGAACGTGCAGGGCCCTCGTCCGGCTAGGATCGCGGCGGCGATGGCGACCGCGGGCAACTACCCGATCGGTGGATGCGCGGCGACGGCCCGCCCGGCGAAACTGTCGGTTGACTGCCGCTCGACCGGCTTTCCCCGGATGGAGCCCAGCGATGACAACAACAACCGAGTCAACGGAGTCCCGCCCGGCTGAGGCGATCGGGCGGATCGGCAAGCATTGGGGCTGGATGCTGGCCTTCGGCGTCCTTACGATCGCGGCCGGGATCTGCGCCCTGGTCTGGCCAGGCATCACGCTGCTCGCCGCGGCGATCGTCTTCGGCGTCCAGCTGATCGTGGCGGGTATCTACCGGCTGGTCGCGGCGTTCGCGGCCCCGCAGGAGTCCACCGGTACCCGGGTCATGCTCGGCGTGCTCGGGGTGCTCTCGCTGATCATCGGCCTGTACGCGGTCCGGCATGTGCTGCTCACGATCGTCGCGCTCGCCCTGCTGCTCGGGATCTTCTGGGTCGCCAACGGCGTGATCGAGCTGTTCACCGCGTTCTCCAACCGGGAGGCCAGCGGCCGCGGCTGGCTGGTGGCCATGGGGCTCGTCAGCATCGTCGCCGGGGTCCTGCTGCTCGCGATCCCAGGCCTGTCCCTGGTGGCCATGGTCTTCCTGATTGGCGCCTGGCTGATCTTCTTCGGCGTGCTGCAGACCTCGCTGGCGTTCCGGCTCCGCTCTGCCACGCACTCGGCTCGCAGCTGGGTCGCGCCGCACGGAGCCATGTGACCACGCCCCGGACGCCCCGGGGGGCCATGTGACCGGAGAGCCGGGCGCTGAGCACCGCAGGAGGGCCGGGCGGGCGCTGCGCAAGCAG
>CAWFUM010000009.1:0-63476 GCA_963818995.1 uncultured Actinomycetota bacterium
GCCGCCGACTCGCGCGTTCCGTTGCGCAGGCAGCGCGTCCGCGTCGATGACGCATGTGTGCTCACAACCGTGCGACGCCACTGTGACGGATCCCTTCCTCTTCGGCCTGCCGTTTGTCTGGCCCACGCGGCTTGCATGTCCGTTGTCGCTGGTGCTCGAGGGTCGGCGCCCGTGCCGTCGCAGGGAAGGCAATCTGTTGATCTTTGACCCCTTGACTGTCGTCAAGGGGTCATCACCCGAAGGGGTTGGCTCCCTATTTGGCTCCCCGAATGGGGAATTAGTATTCGAGAAAGATCGACTACCAGTCGGGACGGCGGGATTCGAACCCGCGACCCCTTGACCCCCAGTCAAGTGCGCTACCAAACTGCGCTACGTCCCGGCACTGCTCACCAGCGGGCTGCCCCGCAGGCCTACTTACCTTAGCGCAGAACGGGCACCGGTCAGCGCGCCGCTCACCCGGGGAACCGGCCGCTCCGCCCGAGCCCTCCCGCTGCTGAGAGCCGGCTCGCTGCTAGTCTGCCGCCGGGCGGGTACTGCGCTTGGCCGCGCCGCCATCCGACTACGCCGGTCCGGGCGGCGCAGCAGTACGCGAACGGGAGCAGTGCGCGCATGACAGACAGGCTCGCCAGCCTGATTCCGCAGCCTGTGTCGGTCCGCCCGGTCCCCGGCATCCTCGAGCTCCCGGCTTGCCCTGACGTGCAAGCGGCCGGCGCTGGCCCGGCCGGCCTGACGGCCGACGCCGCGAACGCGGTCCGCCAGCTGCTGACCGCCCTGCCCTGGCCCGCGCGGTCAGCGGAGCCGCCCCGGTGCAGTGTCAGCATCGACACCGGCCTCGGCCCCGAGGCCTACCACCTCAGCATCGACAGCGCGGGCATCGCGATCACGGCTGGTGACCCGGCCGCGGCCGCCTATGCCGCCCAGACGCTCCGCCAGCTGCTGCCCGCCGGCGCCTGGCGGTCCGCCCCGCTGCCGGGGGCCGCGCCCTGGCAGCTGCCGTGCGCGCAGATCAGCGACCGGCCCGCGCTGGCCTGGCGCGGCGCGCATATCGACGTGTCCAGGCACTTCGTCACCAAACGCGAGCTGCTGGCCCTGATCGACGCCCTCGCCGCCGTCAAGCTGAACCGGCTTCATCTTCATCTCACCGACGACCAGGGCTGGCGGTTCGAGAGCCGGCTTCACCCGGCCCTGCACGAGACCGGCTCGCACCGGCCGGCCAGCCGGATCAGCCTCAACGACGAGCAGCCGGCCCGCTACGACGACATCCCGCACGGCGGCTACTACACGCTCGCCGACCTGGCCGAGATCGCCGCGTTCGCCCGGCTGCGGGGCATGTCGGTGGTGCCGGAGATCGACCTGCCCGGCCACAGCACCGCGCTGCTGGCCGCGCTGCCTGAGCTCGGCTCCGGCGAGCCGCCGCCGGGCGGCTATCAGGTGAGCCCGGACTGGGGCATCTTCCCGTACCTGCTGGCGCCGCTGCCCGACTCGATGCGCCTGCTGCGGGACGTCTTCGGCGAGCTCATCAGCGCGACCGGCGCCAGCTTCGTGCACATCGGCGGCGACGAGTGCATCCTCGACCGGTGGCGCGACGACACCAGGATCGATCAGGCCCGGCGCGACCGCGGCCTGGCGAGCGCTGAGGAGCTGCACGCCTCGTTCCTGCATGACATCGCCGAGCTGGTGGCGACGGAATTCGGGGCCAGGGCCGTGGTGTGGGACGAGGGGTTTGCCAGCTCTGCCGGGCGCGGGGGGATGCTGAGAGACGACACAGTTGTCATGGCCTGGCGCGGCATGGAGGTCGCACGGGCGGCCGCGATGGCGGGACACGATGTCGTCGCGGCGCCGGTGTTTCCTACCTACCTGGATTATTACCAGGAACGCGCCGCGACGGAGCCAGTCGCCATCGGCGGGCCGGTCCGGCTTGAGGATGTCGCGAGTTTCGCGCCGGTGCCGCCCGGCTGGCCGCAGCAGGCTCGCGAGCGCCTGATCGGCACTCAGTTCCAGCTCTGGACCGAGTACATTCCCGATGGCCGCGCGCTGCAGTACATGATGTTCCCGCGTGCGCTCGCGCTCGCGGACGTGGCCTGGTCAGGCGGGCCGTCGGCGCTGACGGAGGGTGGCCCTGGCCGGCCGCCGCTGCGGGACCGGATCGGCGCCCACCTGCTTCGGCTGGACGCGGCCGGGCTCGAGTACCGGCCGCTGGCCGGGCCCCGGCCGTGGCAGCAGGGGGGCGCCGGGCCGCGGCGTCACAGGCCCGGTTACCTGGTGCAAGATGTTGCCGTTCATCTCGGCCAGCTTGCTGGCTCAGGCGACGGGTGAGGCTGCCGTCAGGCGGCCGTGAAGTGTCGAGTTGACCGAGCGGTCTCTGCATGCCTAGTTTAAGACCGACCGGACGGTATGACACCGGCCCGGAGCTGAGTGAGCCGGAGCGTGGCACATGGTGGTGAGGTCGAAAGAGTCCACCGGGAGGGCCGGTAAGGCCGCCCGGCCGCCGGTCAAAGAGCGGCTGCTGCACGTGGCGACCCGGCTGTTCGCCCGGCACGGCTTCGAGGGCACCTCGGTTCAGGACATCGTGGACGCTGCCGGTGTCACTAAGGGCGCGATGTACCACTACTACGGCTCCAAGGACGACCTTCTCTATGAGGTCTACCACCAGGTGCTGACGATGCAGACCTCGCAGCTGGAGGAGATCGCGGCCGGCCCGGGAACCCCGGAGGAGCGGCTGCGGGCCGCGGCCGCCGATGTCGTGCGGACGAGCCTGGACAACCTTGACGACATGATCGTGTTCTTCCGCTCGCTGCACATGCTGCCGGAGGACAAGCAGACTCAGGTCCGGGCCGAGCGCCGCGACTACCAGGAGAAGTTCCGGGCACTGGTCGACGAGGGCGTGGCCGCGGGCATGTTCCGCAGTGATATCTCCTCCGACATCGTCGTGCACTACTTCCTCAGCGTGGTGAACCAGCTCGGTTCCTGGTACAAGCCCGACGGCCCGCTGTCACCGGCGCAGGTCGGCGACTTGTTCACCGAGCTGCTGATCGGCGGGCTCGGCAGCCGGTAGCGGCCGGCCGGGCCTGACCAGCACTAGCAGCCCGGCCTCACCAGCAGCTGGGCGTGCGGCCGGCCCACGGGCGGGCCGCTTCCAGCTGGGCCGCGAGCGAGATGAGCGGCCCGTCACCGGCGGGCCGCCCGACCAGTGACACGCCGATCGGCACGCCGCCGTCCGTCCAGTGCAGCGGCAGGCTGACCGCCGGCTGCCCGGTCATGTTGTAGACGCCGGTGTACGGCGTGAACGCGCCCTGGCGCCGCAGGTTATCCATCACGTCGCCGTCCTCGGCGAAATACTCAACCGGCTGCGGCGGCAGCCCGAGCGTCGGGGTCAGCACGATGTCGAAGGCGGCCGTGCTCTCGATGGACTGCCGCGCGGCCAGCTGCATCGTCAGGATCGCGGCCGCGTAGTCATGCCCGCTCTTGGTCCGGCCGTAGTCCCGCCAGGCTCTGGTAACCGGCCGCAGCAGCTCCTCGCCGGCCGCGTCGAGCTCGGTGTCGAGCGCCTTCACCCCCCAGACGGTGTTGAAGCAGTCGCCGATCCCCGCCGGGAACGGCAGCTCGATGTCGCTGACGTCATGCCCGAGACTCGCGAGCAGGGCGGATACGTCGTCGACAGCGGCCACGCAGGCGCGGTCGGGGACCGTGCCGCTGGCTGTGGCCGTGTAGCGGCCGATCCGCAGCCGGCCGGGATCGCGTCCGGCGTAGCCGAGGAACGATTCGCCCGGCGGCAGCGGCGGAGCCCAGTAGGGGTCGCCGGGCATCGGCACGGCCAGCGCGTCGAGCATGGCGGCCGCGTCAGCGACGGACCGGGCCAGCGGCCCCTGAACGGTCAGGCCGGTGCTCTCGCCCGCGCCGTTGCTGACCCGGCCGCGCGAGGGCTTGAGCCCGACGATGCCGCACACGCTGGCCGGGATCCGCAGCGAGCCGCCGCCGTCGCTGCCGTGCGCGAACGGGACCAGCCCGGCCGCCACGGCCGCGGCCGATCCGCCGCTGGAACCGCCGGCGTTGCACACGGGCTCGACGGGGGAGCGCGCGGGCCCGGTGATGTCGTTGTCGGTGTAGCAGCAGGTGCCGAACTCCGGGGTGTTGGTCTTGCCCAGGCTGATGGTCCCGGCCCGGCGGAGCAGGCTGACTGCGCTCGCGTCGGCGTCCGGCACGTTCGCGGCGAAGACCCGTGAGCCGAAGGTGGTGCGGACCCCGGCGGTGGCGGTCAGGTCCTTGATCGCGGTCGGCACGCCGAGCAGCGGCGGCAGATCGGCCCGGCCCCGGTCCCGGACCAGCCGGTCAGCGGCGGCCCTGGCCTCGTCCAGTGCCAGCTCCGGGGTCACCGTGACAAAGGCGCCGAGGCTCGTGCTCAGGCTGTCGATCCGGCTGAGGTAATGAGTGATGACGTCGACCGGGCTCAGGTCACCCGCCCGGATCGCCGCGGCCTGCTGCAGGGCGGTCAGATCGTGAATATCGGTCACCTGCGTCAGTATAGGAAGACCGACCGGTCGGTACCAGGCGGTGGCTCGCCGCTGGCGCGAACCGGAGGCGCGCGGTTATCCGGCCGCGCGCCGGGCAAATCTCCTGCCAGGCCGTGGCACTCCGGGCGCCCCGGCGGCGTTGGCATAGGCGATGGGGCGGTCAGGTTCAGTGCAGCGGCCAGCGGCCGGGGCGGGGCAGACGAGGCAGTTGCCGTACGGACAGGCTTCTGACGCGCGCGCGCGCCCGCCTGGCGGCGGTTCGCGCTGCGCGGGGCCAGACGGCTCGGGTTCACCGTCGTGGCGCTGGTCCTGGCCGGCGTCGATCGCGTTCGGGCTGCTCATGCTGGTCACGCCGTCTACCGGCAACGCCAGGCAGCTGGCCGCGGCGTTTGACCAGGCACACGGAGCGCCGTATCCCGGCGTGGCCGTGCCGGACCGGTTCGCCGCGGCGCTGGAGGCAACCGAGGACCACCGGTTCAGCGAGGAACCGGGAGTGGACCCGGTGGCGATCGGGCGCGTGCTCTACGGCTATGTATCCAGGCGCGGCGACCAGGGCGGCGCCACGCTCTACCAGCAGCTGGCCAAGATGCTGTACACGCCGGGGCGGATGGGGGCGACCGCCGAGATGGAGCAGGTGGCGCTCGCGGTCAAGCTCAAGTACACCTACAGCGGCGCCGAGATTCTGCGGCTCTACGCCGACGTGGCGTACTTCGGCCACGGGTTCTACGGCCTCGCCGAAGCCACCTGCGGCTACTTTGGCGTCCGGCCAGCGCAGCTGTCCTGGCCGCAGGCCGCCCTGCTGGCCGGGCTGGTCCAGGCGCCGACAACTGATGACCCGATCGCCCACCAGGCCGCGGGCCGCGCCCGCGAGCAGCACGTGATCGGGCGGCTGGTCTCGGTCGGCGCGGTCAGCCAGGCTGACGCCAGCGCCTATCTGGCGGTGCCGCTGAGCGAGCTGCTCGCGCACGCAGGCGGCTGCCAGGCTTAGGCCGTGACGGGCGCGGCCAGGTCGCGCCGGTTGAGCGGCGGCAGCTCAGGGGCGGCGGGCAGCTCAGGGGCGGCGGCAGCCAGGGGCGGCGGCGATGCGAGGCGGGAACGCGCGGGCGCTCCGCCGGTGCCTGCGGCTCCAGGCGTCTCAGGCGCCGCGTGGCGGGCTGACGGGGCGCCGTGGTGCGCCGGAGCGGCTCCGACGATGGCCGCCAGGTCCTGGGCGCGCTCCTCGTCCGGCTCGTCGGGAGCGAGAATGGGCGGCTCGGGCGGGTCGCCTGCGGTCCAGACCCACTTGCGGTACGACCAGAACCGGAACAGCGTGCCGAGGCCGGTGCCGACGACCAGGGCGATGTTGTACCAGACCTTGCTGTTACCGAGGCCGGCCAGGTCAGTGAGGCCGATGCAGGCGTAGTAGATCAGCAGGCCGATGCCGTTGAGGACGAAGAACACGGCCGTGTCCCGCGTCGTTCCCTGGCCCTGCCGGTGGCGGAATGTCCAGTACCGGTTGCCCAGGAAGGTCACGACGGTGGCCACGATCGTGGCCACGGTGACGGCCTTGTACTTGCCGATGTCGTGGAGCGCGTTGGCGAGTCCGAAGGTCACGATCGTGCCGATGGCGCCGATGACCAGGAACTTGGCGCCCTCGTGAATCAGGTGGCGGAACCGCTCGTAGAGCCCTCTTATGGTGCCCACCCTCGGATCTGCCTCCTGCCTGGTCGATGCCCCGCCGTGATCTAGTGAGAGTACCGCCCCGACAGTCCAGGCGTGCCCACCTGGACTGCCAAAATACCCTGGGCCGGTCAGTTAATCGCTTCGAACTGACAGACCCTTTAGGTAGGGTCGCGGACGTGCCTGACCCGGACGTCCTTATTCGCGCTCACGGCCTTACGAAACGATTCGGCGGGTTCACCGCCGTCGACGGGGTGGATTTCGAGGTCCTGAGGGGCGAGGCGTTCGGCTTTCTCGGGCCGAACGGGGCCGGCAAGTCCTCGACGATGCGCATGATCGGCTGCGTGTCGCCTCCGTCCGGGGGCGAACTGGCGATTCTCGGCCTGGATCCGGTCACCGAGGGCCCGGCCATCAGGGCCCGGCTGGGCGTCGTGCCCCAGGAGGACACCCTCGACGTCGAGCTCACGGTCCGGGAGAACCTGCTGGTCTACGGGCGGTATTTCGGCCTGCCGAGGCCGCTGATCGCTGAGCGCGCCGACCGCCTGCTCGATTTCGTGCAGCTCTCCGAGCGGGCCGGGGACACCGTCGAGCCGCTCTCGGGCGGCATGAAGCGGCGGCTCACGATCGCCAGGTCGCTGATCAACGAGCCCGAGATCCTCCTGCTGGACGAGCCCACCACCGGCCTGGACCCGCAGGCCAGGCATGTGGTCTGGGACCGGCTGTTCCGGCTCAAGCAGCAGGGCGTCACGCTGATCCTGACCACGCATTACATGGATGAGGCCGAGCAGCTCTGCGACCGGCTCGTCGTGATGGACGGAGGCAAGATCGCCGCCGAGGGGTCACCCCGCGAGCTCATCGAGGCCTACTCGTCCCGCGAGGTGCTGGAGCTCAGGTTCCCGGTGGCCGAGCATGACCAGGCGGTCGACAAGCTCGCCGACGCCCCGGCCGAGCGCATCGAGGTGCTGGCCGACCGGGCCCTGCTCTACGTGGCCGATGGCGACCGGGCGCTCGCGGCCGTCCGCGCACTCGGCCTGGAACCGCTGACCTCGCTGGTACGCCGCAGCACCCTGGAGGACGTCTTCCTGCGCCTGACCGGGCGCCGGCTGGAGGACGGGTGACCGCCCCGGCGGCCGGGGTGGGCAGCCCGCTGGCGATGTCGCTCCGGGCGTTCCAGTTCTGGCTGGTGAACTACCGGCGCACCTGGCGGGGCTCGATCTACACCAGCGTGCTGAACCCGGTGCTGTACCTGGGCGCCATGGGCCTCGGCCTCGGCACGCTGGTCGACGCCCGCGGGACCGCCAGCCTCGGCGGGGTCAGCTACCTGTCATTCCTGGCCCCCGGCCTGATGGCGGCGAGCGCGATGCAGACGGCAGTCGGCGAATCGCTGTACCCGGTGTTCGCGGCGGTGAAGTGGCAGCGGACCTACCAGGCCGCTGCCGCCACGCCGCTGACACCGGGTGACATCTTCCGCGGCCACGTGATCTTCACCTCCATGCGGCTGGCGATGAACATGCTGCTCTTCTTTGTGATCATGGCCGCGTTCGGGGCGGTGCGCTCGCCGTGGGCCGTGCTGTGCGTGCCGGTGGCCGTGCTGACCGGGATCGCGTTCGCGACTCCGCTGGACGCGTTCGCGGTCAGCCAGAAGGAGAACGACCAGGCCTTCAACGTGATCTTCCGGTTCGGCATGATCCCGCTGTTCCTGTTCTCCGGCACCTTTTTCCCGATCGCCCAGCTGCCGGCCTGGATCCGGCCGCTGGCCTACATCACCCCGCTGTGGCACGGCGTGGCCCTGTGCCGCGCACTCGATCTCGGCACCGCCGACCTGGCCGGAGCGCTCGGCCACCTGGCCTACCTGGTGGTCCTGGCCGCCGCCGGGCTGATCGCGGGCCAATTGACCTACCGGCGGCGGCTGCATGTCTGAGCAGTCACTTCGCCGCCTGCCGCTGCGGATCCTCCCGCCGTCCTTGCTCGCGACCAGGCGCGGCGCTTTCGGCGGCCGCGGCAGCGCGCACCTGATCGAGCGGCACGCGCGCGTCTACCGGCGCACCTGGCTCGTGCTCGCCTCCGGCTTCTTCGAGCCGCTGTTTTACCTGCTCTCGATCGGCGTGGGCATCGGAGTGCTGGTCGGAAGCGTCAGCTACGACGGCCACCACGTCGGGTTCACCAGCTTCGTGGCGCCCGCCTTGCTGGCCACCTCGGCGATGAACGGAGCGATCTTCGACTCGACGTTCAACATCTTCTTCCGGCTCAAGTACGCCAAGCTATACGACGCCGCGCTCGCCACGCCCATGCGCTCGGGCGACGTCGCACTGGGCGAGATCGGCTGGGCGCTGATCCGCGGCGGCCTGTACGCGATCGCATTCATGATCGTGATGCTCGCGATGGGCCTCGTCCACTCGGTCTGGGCGGCTTTCGACATTCCGGTCGCCCTGCTCATCGGGTTCGCGTTCGCCGGGGCCGGGATGGCCGCGACCACCTTCATCCGCAGCTGGCAGGACTTCGAGTACATCACCGTGACGACGCTGCCGATGTTCTTGTTCTCGGCGACGTTCTACCCGCTGAGCGTCTATCCGCGGGCGATCCAGATCGTCGTCGACTGCACTCCGCTGTATCAGGGGATCGCGTTGCTGCGCGGCCTCACGCTCGGCTTCGTCGGCCCCGGCCTGCTGTGGCATGTGCTGTACCTGGCGGTCATGGGCCTCGCCGGCCTGGCCGTCGCGGGCCGCCGGATCGGCAGGCTGCTGCTGAAGTAGGAGCCCGGGCCGACTGTCGGCGGGTGCCAGCATGGAGCGATGATCGGACGACTGCACCACGCTGCCTTCGACTGCCCGGACCCGGCGGCGCTGGCAGCCTTCTACTCGGAGCTGCTGGGCTGGCCCGTCACTTATCGCGGCGACGACTGGGTCGTGGTGGCCGAGACCGACGCGAGCTCCGGGCTGGCGTTCCAGCTCGACGCTGCTTACCGGGCGCCGACGTGGCCTGATCCGCAGGTGCCGCAGCAGATTCACTTCGACATCATGGTCGAGGACCCGGCCGGCGCCGGGCCGCGGGTCGTGGCACTCGGCGCGAGGCCGCTGCCGGGGGAGAACGTCTACGCCGACCCGGCCGGTCATCCGTTCTGCCTGATCCGGCGGCCCGCCTGGGCGCCGCCGATCGGGGAGCCAGGCTTAGTTTTCTTCCGGCCGGTACGGGCCGGGCGGCTGCTCATCCGGGCCAGGCTCGGCGCCGCCGGCGGTGGCCTCGCCGGGAACGGCGTTCTCCGTGCGCAGATTGACCGGCCGTCCGGCGATCACCGCCAGCGAGGCCCACAAGCCGGTGTCAATATCGCCGACTAGCTCCCATGCCCTCGAGATGCCGAAGATCAGGGAGACGACAAGGGCGTAGCCGATCGTCTCCAGGCAGTCGCTGCTGCCAGGACGCGCAATGGCCAGGATCCCGCCGATCAGCTCAGTTCCGAAGATCATCAGCAGCAGGATGACCAGTCCCAGCTGCCGTAGCTTGTGCCGCGTCTCCGGTACGGTCGCGACAATCGAGCGCACCGACGCGGCGGTGAAGGCGACACCGATCACGCCCAGGACGACGGCCGGGTAGCCCACGTTGGTCTGCGGCACCAGGCCGAACAGCGACACAGCGAGCGCGTTGGTGAAGGACAGCAGCGCCGCGGCCGTCCTGATCTGCACGAATCACCCGCGGGCCACGCTCCCGATGCCGCCGCGGCGCGACCGACATGGCGACAAACAGCAGCCCGGTCAGCGCGGCGCCGGCACCGGCTATGGCGATGAGCAGGCTGCGGAAGTCCTCGGCGATCACCGCGCCAACATATCCCGAACCGGGCGCGGCCCTGGAGCAGGCCGAGCGGTTTACCCGGCCGCGCGGGCCAGCTGCTCGACCCGCTCGTGCAGCTGCGGCACGAACGCCTCGTGCTCCGGCTTCATCAGCACGCTGCGGAGAATGCGGGCGCCGTCAGCATCGGCGCTGACTTCCGGATGCCGCTGGCGCAGCGCGTCCGCGCTGACTCGCAGCGTGCTCAGGAACGTCGGATCCGGCCGGCCATGCCGGCCTGCAGTACCCGGGCGGACGCGGTATCGATCGCTGCGGCCGTCCGGCCGGACGTCACCGGGTAATAGCACACGATGTCCAGCTCAGGAGTCTGGTACAGGTCCAGGCAGGCGGAGTCCTGCAGCAGCGCGGCCCAGCGGAGCGCTGCCCGCCGGCCCGCGGCCAGCACCCGGCCGAGACCATCAGGCGCGGGCGGCAGCAGGCGGAAGGTCAGCCAGAGCGCGGCCGCTGCCGCTCCGGCCCGCGAGCATTCCAGGCTGATCTCGCCGAGATGCAGCTCGCCGGAGGTGAAGTAGGTATACGGCGAATCATGCAGGTAGAAGCGGCCGACCGAGGGATCGGCGAACAGGATCGCGCCGCAGCCGTACGGCTGCAGGCCGTGCTTGTGCGGGTCGACGACGACGGAGTCGCATGCCGCGATGGCCCGCCACGGCGCCGGGTCGAGCCCGGCCGGGTCCGGCAGCCCCGCCAGCAGCGTGAAGAAGCCGCCGTAAGCCGCGTCCACGTGCACCCGCACGCCGTGCCTGCGTGCGATGGCGAGCACGTCGTGCACCGGGTCGATGGCCCCGAGGCCCGTCGTTCCGGCAGTGGCGACGACCGTGCCGATCCGCCCGGTCCGCAGCAGCGCGTCCAGTTCGGCGAGATCCATGCGGCCGGCGGCATCGGTGCCGACCGCGGTTCCCTGGATTCCGAGCACACCGCACATCCGGCCGTGGGTGTAGTGGGCCTCGGCGCTGTAGGCGATGCCGAGTCCCGGATGCAGTTCCCTGGCGACATACAGCGCCTCCAGGTTGGCGATCGTGCCGCTGGTCGTGAGGTGCCCGAGGTGCTCGGTCAAGCCGAACATGGCGGCCAGCTGCGCGACCGCTTCCTTCTCCATGGCCGCCGTCGCCGGGCCGCCGTCAAGCGCATGGTTGTTGGGATTGATCAGCATGGCGGCCAGGTAGCCGATCACGGCTGCCGGGTGCGGCGGTTTGAGCATCTGGCCCGCGTACCGGGGATGGAAGAACGGATAGTTATCGGTCAGCCGCCCGGCGAACTCAGCAAAGGCCGCGGCGAAATCCTCGTCACTGACGTGCAGCGACTCCTCTGGCGGGGCGGCGCCGAATCCGGCCTGCCAGTCCCGGACGGCCTCCGCCGCGCTGCCCAGCCATCGTTCCAGCTCCACGCTCGTTCCTCCAGCCCGGTCCGTCAGCGCACCACGCTGAACGCGATCTTCCTGTTGCCGCCTGACTGCTGGACCGAAGCGAACAATAGCGGCAGCAGGCCGTCGACAATGCCCGCAGCGCTTCCGTCCCCGACGTATCCGGCCCCAGGCCGGTGGCGCTGATCAGCTCCGTCACCGCGGGGCGGGCGGCCGCCGGGGGCGCTCGAGGCGACAGCCGAGCGGCAGTTGATCTCGGCGGCGCCGATGTTGTTGGTCGCGTCGATGACGACCGTTCCGGCCAGGGCCTGCCCGTGCTCGGCCAGCACCTCCGCCGCCGCGCGCCCCGGCACGGCCAGCAGCACTACTCGCGCCTCCCGGCCGCCCGCCAGCGGACGCCGAGGGGTGGACCCGCCGATATTGCCTGTTCCGATAACCGCGATTCTCATGCCACTATCAAAGCGGCCGAGGGCTGCCAGCTGACCGTTTCAGCGCGGAAATGTGACCTGTTACGCTCCGAGGCCGGGCGCCTCCTCAACGGCGGGGTCACGCGCGTCTAATGGAAGCGGCGGGAATTAGCGCCCGCGGGCTGTCTCTTCCGCACACTAGAGAGACCGGTCACCATTTCACGGAAGCCAGAGTTCGTGTCGCGATGACTCGCCTGCCCTGCGCCCTTCGCCGCGCTCCTGACCAGGATTGGCGGTCGCATGCTTCCGCTGAGCGGTGAGCCGCTGCCGGTGCAGGCTCGCCCCTCTCGTCGGCCGGCAGCGGGAACTGCGGGACGTGCTCACGGTCCTCACCGGCAGCCGCCTGCTCACGCTGACCGGGCCGGGTGGCACCGGCAAGACCAGGCTGGCGCTGGCCGTCGCCGAGTCGGCCGGCCAGGCCTACTCCGCGGGCGTGTGCTGGGTCGAGCTGGCCCCGATCGGCGACCCGGAGATCGTCGCGCAGGAAGTAGCCACCCGGGCCGGCGTGCCTGACGCTCCCGGCCAGGATCCGGTGGCGGCGATCGCCGGCCACCTCGCCGATCGTCAGGTACTGCTCGTGCTCGACAACTGCGAGCACCTGACCCGGGCCGCCGCCGAGCTGGCTGAGCGGCTGCTGGCAGCCTGCGCGGGCCTGACCATCCTCGCCACCAGCCGCGGGCTGCTCGGGATTGACGGCGAGCGGAACTGGCCGGTGCCGCCGCTGTCGCTGCCGGACGCGGACGCGGCGCCGTCGGCCACCGCGCCGTCGGCCACCGCGCGTGGCGTCGGCCACCGCGCTGGCGGACTTCGACGCTGTCCGCCTGTTCGAGCAGCGGGCGCAGCTCGTGCGGCCGGAATTCGCCCTGTCCGATGACAACGCGGCCGCCGTGCTCGCGGTGTGCCGGCGCCTCGACGGCCTGCCGCTTGCCATCGAGCTGGCGGCCGCGCGCACCCGGATGCTGCCCGTCAGCCAGCTGGCCGACCGCCTCGGCGATGTCCTCAGCGTGCTCGTCGGCGGCAACCGGTCGGCACCGCCCCGGCACCAGGCGCTCCGGGCCACCCTGGACTGGAGCCACGACCTGCTGGAGGAGGATGAGCGGACTGTGTTCAGGCGGCTGGCCGTCTTCGCCGGCGGCTTCTCGCTGGCCGCGGCCGAGCAGGTCGCCGCCGGCGGTGACATTGATGCCGGTCGCATGCTCGACCTGCTGGAGCGGCTAGCTGACAAGTCGCTGATCCAGGTCGATCTGACCGGCGCCGCCGCCCGGTTTCAGCTGCTCGGCATCGTGCGCGAGTACGCAGCCGAGCACCTCGCCAGGTCGGCGGAGCAGGACGCGGTTCGCCGCGCTCACCTGCACTGGTACGTCGGGTTCGTGCAGGAGGCGGTGCCCCGCATCGACCGGGGTGACGGCGGCCCGCAGGCACTCGAGCGCGAGCTCGACGCAGTCGACGCCGAGATTGCCAACTTGCGGGCGGCGCTGGACTTCGCTCGTCAGGCCGGCGACACGATCGCGGCGCTGCAGATCGCCGGGCCGCTCGGTCACTACGCCTACCTGCGCGGCCACTACCACGAGGTCCGGCAGTGGATGGATGCGGCGGTGACCGGCCGCGGGACCGAGGTGCCGGCCGGGCTGCGGGCCCAGGCGCTGCTCGGCAGCGGGCGGCTGGCCTTGCTGCAGTGTGATTACGTGCCGGCGATCCGCCGCCTGGAAGCAGCCTTGCGGCTCTACCGCGACCTGGCTGATCAGCAGGGCATCGCCGCGGCGCTGCAGGTGCTCGGGAGCGTCGCGCGCGAGCAGGGCCGGTACGCCCGGGCGATGGAACTGCAGGCCGAGAGCCTGGCCGCGGCGGAGGCCGTCGGTGACCGGTGGGCGATCGCGCGGGCCCACGGGCATCTCGGCTTCGTGCTGTGGCTGCAGCGCGAGTACGCCGGGGCGGCGGCTGAGTGCTCGGCCGCTCTGGCCATGTCGCGGGAGCTGGCCGACGCCGAGGAGATTGCCTGGGCGCAGATCAGTCTGGGCGCGGTGGCGCGTTACCAGGGCGACGCTGACCAGGCTGCCGCCCTGCTCGGTGACAGCCGGGCGCTCGCCGAGCAGCTGGGCTTCCGGGAGGGCATCGCCTGGTCGCTCGAGCAGCTCGGCCTGCTGGCACTCGACCGCGGCGACCCGGCGGCCGCGGAGCTGCTGCGCCGCAGCCTTGAGCTCCATCACCAGCTGCGGGACCGATGGCGGACCTGCAGCCTGCTGGACGACCTGGCAGCGGTCGCGCTGGCGAACGGCCAGCCTGCGGAGGCGGCCGCACTGCTCGGCACCGCGGAGGCTGTCAGGACCGCGATCGGGACAGTGGTGGCGCCGTGCGAGCGCACGCTGCGCGACGCGACTGTGGCCGGCGCCCGGTCGGCCCTGAGCGAGGCCGGTTTCGACGCAGCCTGGCAGCGCGGCCTGCAGGCCAGCGTCGATGACGTCCGCGACAGCCTGGCCCGGTCGGCCGATCCGGGCTGGCCGACCGCCCGTCCGGGGCCGCGGCCAGACGAGCCGGGCGCGCCGCCCGGCCCCCCGGTTCCGGCGCGGCCGGCCGCCGCCGGGCCGGGTGACGCGGCTGTGGTGACCGTCGTTCCCGTTCAGAAACGGCGCGGCGGAGCTGCTGCGGCAGGCCGGCCAGCGGCGGGCGGAGTGCTCCGCGTCCGGGCACTCGGTGCGGCGACCGTGCAGCGCGGGGACACGCCGGTGACTGCCGCCGACTGGGGCTACGCCAAGCCGCGCGAGCTGCTGTTCCTGCTCGCCACGTCCGGTCCGGTGACCCGCGATCAGGTCGGCGCCGCGCTCTGGCCTGACCTGGCGCCTGACCGGCTCGGGAACGCGCTGCATACTGCGCTGCGCGGCGTGCGGCGCGCACTTGGCGACGCGGACTGGGTGCTCTACGCCGACGGCCGGTACAGCTTCAACACTGGTCGCGAGCACGACTGCGACGTGACGACCTTCGAAAGCTCGCTGGCGGCCGCCCGCCAGGCCCGGCCCGCCGAGGCTGCCGTGCCGCATCTGCAGCGGGCGATCGCGGCGTACGGCGGCGACTTCCTGGCCGGGATGTCGAGCGGGGAGTGGGCCGCGACGCGGCGGGACGAGCTGGCCAGGAGCTTTGAGTCCGCGCTGCTCGCGACGGGACGGCTGCAGCTGGCCGCGGGCAGGTTCCAGCCCGCGGCCGCGGCCTTCCGGCGGGCGGTCGCGCACGAGCCGCTCAACGAGACGGCGCACCGCGAGCTGATGAGCTGCTGGGCCCGGATGGGCGAGACGGCCCGGGCCATCCGGCATTACGAGGAACTCGTCGGCCTGCTGCAGGCGCAGGTGGGCGTGCCGCCCGCCGCCGAGACCACGGCGCTGTACCGCAAGCTCGCGGGCGATCAGCGCCGCGCCCCCCGGTAAATCCCCCCGAGGCTGCCGTTCCCCCCGAGCGCGCTGGGACTGTGGTCCTGCCGTGGCAGGAACGCCGCGCCTGGCACAGGCTTTCCCGTCGCCGGCGTCTGAGCGGAGCGCACTGTCATGCGTGATCTCATCCCGCCCGTCGTGGCTCGCTATCCGGCTGAGGCGGCCGAGCTCGTCTGCGTCGCCGTCAGTGACGGTGATCTGGAGGCGGCGCTCGCCCAGTACGAGCCGGCCGCCGCCGCGCGGCTCTGGCCGGGCTTTCCTGCCGGTGAGGCCGCGGCTGCCGCCGGGCTGGCCGGAGATCTGACTGCGGGCCCTGACCGCCCAGCTGGCCGAGGTGATGGCGCTGCGGCTGCCGGTGGCGCTGCGCATCCGCGCCCTGGTGCCGGCCGGCCGCCTGGCGCTGGTCATCGGCGAGCGCAGGCTGGCCGGCACCGGACCGGACTGCGAGCGCATCGAGCTAGCCGGATCCGGAGCCACCGTCGTCAGGCAGCAGGCGGGCGGCGGCTGGCGGATCGCCGCTGACGCCTGGTGCCTCGCGGGTACCGGCGTTCCGCTGCGGGCGCCGCGGGCGTAGCCGCCGACGCCGAGGTGCGCCGCCGGGAGCCTGCTTCATGGCGGCCCCCTGCGTTTTCCCCCGAGCCCCCGGCGATTTCCCCCGAGCAGGCCGTGAGTCTGGGTGCCGGAGCTAACGAGGCGGGGATCCGGCACCGGGCCGGGGCGCCTGCCACCTAGGGAAGAGGACCCTGACGATGAAGTCTCGCAGATTTGCCCGCACCGCTATCGCAGCAGCAGGCGCTTGCGCCGGAGCGCTCGCCGTGGCCGGCGCCCTGGCGCTGGCTGCGCCCGCCGGCGCCAGCACGATGAGTGCCGCGAGCCACGGGTACCGGTTCACGACCATTGACAACAAGCACGACCTGACCTTCAACCAGTTGCTCGGGATTAACTCCGCGGGAGTGATCTCCGGCTACTTCGGGTCCGGCATACCCCGGCCACCCGAACCGTGGCTACGTGCTCACGCTGCCTTACCACCAGGGCAACTTCAGGAACGAGAACTTCCCGCACGCGGCGCAGACTCAGGTGACCGGGCTGAACGACCTCGGCAACACCGTGGGCTTCTGGGCGAACAAGGCCGGCGCCAACTTCGGCTTCTACACCTCCAGGAACGGCGCGTTCCACGAGGTCAACTTCCTCACCGGCACGAACTCCAGCCCGCAGATGGATCAGCTGCTCGGCATCAACGACCACGGCATGGCCGTCGGCTTCTACGCCAATCAGGACGGCAACATCCGCGGCTACGAGTACAACATCCACACCGGCGTCTTCAAGCGCGTGGTCCAGCCGGGCGTCAGCCTGACGGTGCACACGCCGAGCCTGACCGCGGCCGCGATCAACAACTACGGCGCGATCGCGGGCTTCTATGTCACCGGCGGCGGAGTGACGGACGGCTTCGTCCGGAGCGGGCATCACTTCACCAAGCTGGCCTACCCGGGCGCGACGATGACTCAGGCGTTCGGCATCAACGATTCCGGCGAGGTCGCGGGCACCTACACCGTCGGCAGCGGCAGCTCGGCGAAGACCTACGGGTTCACCTGGACTCACTCGCACGGGTTCACCGCGGTCAACGACCCGCACGGCATCGGCACGACCCTCATCAACGGCATCAACGACCGCGGCGAGCTGGTCGGCTTCTACACCGACGGGGCCGCCAACGTCGACGGCTTCCTGGCCCGGCCGTAAGGCTGGCGATCAGGCCGGCACCCCTGGCCGGCCAGACGGCAGTGCCGCCGCGCAGCGAAGCGCGGCGGCACTGCCAGCTTGCGTTCCGGAGCCCCGGCCCGGTAGACACGGTGTCGTGAAGATCGGAGTTGTGTTTCCGCAGACAGAGCTTGGCGGCGATCGCGGCGCCGTCCGTGCGTACGCGCAGCGGGTGGAGGAGCTCGGCTTCACCCATCTGCTGGCCTACGATCACGTGCTCGGCGCCGATCCGGCCGTTCACGAAAACTGGACCGGCCCGTACGACATCGACACGACGTTCCACGAGCCGTTCGTCCTGTTCGGCTACCTGGCCGCGCAGATCTCCCTTGAGCTGGTCACCGGGATCATCATCCTGCCGCAGCGGCAGACCGCCCTGGTGGCCAAGCAGGCGGCCGAGGTGGACCTGCTCACCGGCGGTCATTTCCGCCTCGGCGTGGGGCTCGGCTGGAACGCGGTCGAGTACGAGGCCCTGGGCAAGAACTTCGGCGACCGCGGCCGCCGGATGAGCGAGCAGATCGAGCTGCTGCGCCGCCTGTGGACCGAGCGGACGGTCACCTTCGACGGCAGCTACGAGACGGTGACGGCCGCGGGCCTGGCGCCGCCGCCGGTGCAGCGGCCCATCCCGGTCTGGATCGGTGCTCAGTCCCGGCCCGCGTACGTCCGGATCGGGCGGCTCGCTGACGGCTGGTTCCCCCAGGTGCCACCGGGCGAGCGGCTGCAGGAGGCGCTGGCGATCATCGGGGAGGCGGCGGCCGAGGCTGGCCGCGACCCGGCGCAGATCGGCATGGAGGGCCGGGTCAGCTGGACCGGCGAGGGCGAGGAGAAGCTCATCGACCGCGCCGGGCGCTGGCGGGCCGCCGGGGCGACGCACCTCACCATCAACACCATGAGCGCCGGGCTCGGGTCAGTCGACGGCCACCTTCAGGCCCTCACCCGCGCGGCCCGGGCCCTGGAAGTCAGCCGCTGACCGCGTCCTGCGCACACCCTGGCGGTTTCCTGCCCGCAAATGACGCATAACGCCCCCGAAATTCACTGAAACGACCAGGGTGTCGTTCCCGCGGCTCAGCCGCCCGCGAAGTACCGGCGCGGGTTCGTGACCAGCATCGTCTCGATCTGCTCATCCGTGACGCCGCGCTCACGCAGCGCCGGCAGGACGTCGTCAAACAGGTGCTCGAAATGCCACCGGGGCGCGAAGCGGGGGACCGCGTCCGGCGGGAACCAGTCGATGTAGCAGGACGCGTCGTGCGACAGCACCATCCGGTCGGCGTAGCCCCGCTCGCACATGGCCGCGACGGTGCCGACCCGCTCGTCCATCGGGGTGATCAGGTCCAGCCCGAACCGGTCCATGCCGAGCAGGCAGCCGGCGTCGGCCAGTTCGGACAGGTAGTCCAGGTCCGAGCTGTCGCCGCTGTGGCCGAGTACGACCTTGGCCAGGTCGGCCTTCTCCTCGCGGAGCACGCGCAGCACCTCCCGGCCGCTGCCGGAGTGCGGATGCGTGTGAACCGTGACCGGCGCCCCGGTCTCGGCATGAGCCTGGCAGACCGCCCGCAGCACCCTCTCGACGCCGGGGGTCAGGCCCTGCTCGTCGACGGCGCACTTGAGGAACGCGGCCTTAACCCCGGTCCCGGCGATCCCCTCGGTGAGGTCCCCGATGAACAGCCGCGCCATGGGGTCGAGGCCGCCCTCGTGCGGGAGCCGGTACCGGAAGTACAGCGGCACCTCGTTGTAGGTGTACAGGCCGGTCGCGGCGATGATGTTGAGCGCCGTGCCCTCGGCGACCCGCCTGATCCGGCGGATGTCGCGGCCGAGGCCGATCACCGTCGGGTCCGCGATGGTCTGGCAGCCCCGCGCGGCCAGCGCGTTGAGCTTGGCGATCGCGTCATCGACCCGGTCGTCCTCATCCCACCCGGCCGGGTAGTTCTCCCTGATCTCCTCGCTGAGGACGAATACGTGCTCGTGCATCAGCGTCGTGCCCAGGGCCTCAGCCTCTACCGGGCCGCGAACGGTCTCGACCAGCGCCATGTGAGCACCGTAGCGTGGAGGCCGTACCGACCGGTAGGTAGTCTTGTCCGGACTCGTCACGGCCGCAGGAGGCACCTGATGGATTTTGCATTCGACGCGCGCACCGAGGAACTCCGCGGCCAGCTGCAGTCCTTCATCACCGAGCACATCCTGCCGGCCGAGACGGTCTTCGAAGAGCAGGCGGTCAAGCTGGCCGCTGAGGGCCGGGGCTGGGAGCGGCCCCCGGTGATGGACGAGCTCAAGGCCAAGGCGCGCAAGCGGGGGCTGTGGAACCTGTTCCTGGCCCATCACCCCGAGGGCGCCGGGCTGACCAACCTCCAGTACGCGCCCCTGGCCGAGCTGAGCGGCGGGTCCTTCCTGACCCCTGAGGCGCTGAACTGCGCCGCCCCCGACACCGGCAATATGGAAGTGCTGGCCGAGTTCGGCACCAAGGAGCAGCAGGACCGGTGGCTGCGGCCGCTGCTCGACGGCGAGATCCGGTCTGCCTTCTGCATGACCGAGCCGGACGTTGCCTCCTCCGATGCCACGAACATCTCGACCAGCATCGTGCGCGACGGCGACGTCTACGTCATCAACGGGCGCAAGTGGTGGTCATCGGGCGCGATGGACCCCCGCTGCCGCATCCTCATCGTGATGGGCAAGAGCAATCCGGACGCGGACCGGCACCGGCAGCAATCGCAGATCCTGGTGCCCGCCGACACGCCGGGCGTGGACATCCAGCGCGGCATGCACGTCTTCGGCTACACCGACGGCACCCACGGCGGCCACGCCGAGATCGTGTTCAGCGACGTCCGGGTGCCGGTCGAGAATGTCATCTCCGGGGAGGGCGAGGGCTTCGCCATCGCCCAGGCCCGGCTCGGTCCCGGCCGGATCCACCACTGCATGCGCCAGATCGGGGCGGCCGAGCGCGCTGTGGAACTGATGTGCCGGCGGGTCACCGAGCGCGTCGCCTGGGGCAAGCCGCTGGCCGAGCAGGGCGTCATCCAGGACTGGATCGCCGAGTCGAGGGTGCGGATCGAGGCCGCCAGGCTGCTCGTGCTCAAGACCGCGTGGCTGATGGACACGGCGGGCAACAAGGGCGCCCACACCGAGATTCAGTCCATCAAGATCCTGGTCCCGCAGATGACCGAGTGGATCATGGACAAGGCCATTCAGGCGCACGGCGCCGGGGGAGTCAGCCAGGACTTCCCGCTGGCCGCGCTGTGGGCGCACGCCCGGACGCTGCGCCTGGCCGACGGGCCGGACGAGGTGCACAAGCGATCGCTGGCCTTCCGTGAGCTGAAGAAATACCGCTAACCGAGTTGCCGGAGTACCGGGAAGGCGGAGCCGTCCCGGTGAGGAGGAGGAACCTATGTCAGAGCCGTCCCAGCGGGTAGCCGTCGTCACCGGCGCAGCGCGCGGCATCGGAGCAGGCACGGCCCAGCGGCTGGCCGCTGACGGATATGCGGTCGCGGTCCTCGACCTCAAGGAGGGCGACTGCGGCGGGACCGTCGACGCGATCACCGCGGCCGGCGGGACGGCCCTGGCGGTCGGTGCGGACGTCAGCGACGCCGACCAGGTGCAGGCAGCCGTCGACAAGGTCGCCGGCGAGCTCGGCGGCCCGGCCGTGCTGGTGAACAACGCCGGCGTGATCAGGGACAACATGCTGTACAAGATGACCGTCGACGACTGGGACACCGTTCTCGGCATCCATCTGCGCGGCTCCTTCCTGATGGCGAAGGCCTGCCAGAAGCACATGGTGGACCAGCGGTTCGGCCGCATCGTCAACCTGTCCTCGAGCTCGGCGCTCGGCAACCGCGGGCAGGCGAATTACTCCGCGGCCAAGGCTGGCCTGCAGGGCTTCACCAAGACGCTGGCCATTGAGCTCGGCCAGTTCGGGATCACGGCCAATGCGGTCGCGCCCGGATTCATTGCCACCGACATGACCGCTGCCACCGCCGCGCGGATCGGCATCGGGTTCGAGGACTTCCAGAAGGCCGCCGCCGCCAGCATCCCGGTGCGGCGGGTCGGCACGCCCGCTGACGTCGCGCACCTCATCTCGTTCCTGGCCAGCGAGGGCGCCGGGTTCGTCTCCGGCCAGGTCATCTACGTGGCCGGCGGCCCCCTGTGCTGACCGGCGACGCGCCCCTGCCGGGGCCGAACGGCCGGGCGCCCGCAGCCGACGCCGACGGACTGCGGTCGCAGGTGTCCGAGTTCCTGGCGGCTCATGACCCGAAGGGCACCGAGCCGCTTGAGTTCCTCCGCGCCCGGTTCGACGCTGGCCTGGCCTGGGTGCATTACCCGGCCGGACTCGGCGGGCAGGGACTGCCCCGTTCCCTCCAGACGATTGTTGATCGTGAGTTTGAGGCGGCCGGGTCCCCGACGAATCATCCGGAGCGTAACGGCATCGGGCTGGGCATGGCCGCGCCGACGATCCTCGCGCACGGCACGCCGGAGCAGAAAGAGCGCTGGCTGCGGCCGCTGTGGACGGGCGAGGAGATCTGGTGCCAGCTGTTCAGCGAGCCAGGTGCCGGGTCTGACCTGGCCGGCCTGGCGACCCGCGCTGTCCGCGACGGCGACGTGTGGACCGCCAACGGGCAGAAGGTCTGGACGTCGGTCGCCCATCTGGCCAGCCGCGCGCTGCTGGTGGCCCGCACCAACCCGGACGTGCCCAAGCACGAGGGCCTGACCTATTTCGCGCTGGACATGACCCAGCCCGGTGTGGAGGTCAGGCCGCTGCGGCAGATCAGCGGCGAGGCCGAGTTCAACGAGGTCTTCATCACCGACGCGACGATCCCGGACGCGGACCGGATCGGCGAGGTCGGGCAGGGCTGGACCGTGTCGATGGCGACTCTCATGAACGAGCGGGTCTCCATCGGCGGGAACGCGATGCCCCGCGAGGGCGGCATGATCGCGACCGCCGCGAAGGCCTGGCGCGAGCACCCGGAGCTGCGGACCCCCGGCCTGCACGACCGGATGCTGCGGCTGTGGGCGGATGCCGAGGTGGCCAGGATCGCCGGTTCCCGGCTGCGCCAGCAGCTGGCCGCGGGACAGCCGGGCCCGGAAGGCTCGGCGGCCAAGCTGGTCTTCGCCCGGCTGAACCAGGAGATCTCGGAGTTCGAGGTCGAGCTGGCCGGCGCTGACGGGCTCCGCTACGACGACTGGACCATGCGGCGGCCGCAGGGAGCGAACTTCTTCGGCCGCAACCCCGGCTTCCGGTTCCTGCGGGCGAAGGGGAACTCGATCGAGGGCGGCACCTCCGAGATCCTGCGGAACATCGTCTCCGAGCGCGTGCTCGGCCTGCCCAAGGAAGCGCGCATGGACACCGGCCCGTGGAAGGACCTGCCCCGATGAGCGAGGCGACAGTGACCCAGCCGGCTGCCGGCCCGAGCCGTCCGGCGCGCTCGCTCGACCTTCTCTACGGCGAGACCGAGACCGAGCTGAGGGCGGCCGTCCGCGACGTGCTGGAGGACAAGGCGCCGTGGCGTGACGTCCTGGCCAGGACCGAGACGGCCGAGACTTATGACACCGCCCTGTGGCGCATTCTGGCGGAAGGCGTCGGCCTGGCCGGACTGCTGATTCCCGGGGAGCACGGCGGCGCCGGGGCCAGCTACCGGGAGGCGGCCGTGGTCGCCGAGGAGATCGGCCGCGCCATCGCCCCGGTGCCGTTCCTCGGCAGTGCCGTGGTAGCGACCGCGGCCCTGCTGTCGGCCGGGGACACCGGGCTGCTCGGCGAGCTGGCCAGCGGCGCCGTGACCGCGACGCTGGCCGTGCCGTTCGCTGCCGGGCCGTCGGCGCTGCCGCGGGCCACTGTCCGGCTGGAGGGCAGCCAGCCCGGCGACGCGACGGATGCCTACCGGCTGACCGGCCAGGTCCGCGGCGTCGCGGATGCGCTGCCCGCTGACGTGATCCTGGTGCCGGCTGACGGCGTGCCCTACGGCCTGTACGCCGTGCAGGCGGGCGGCGGAGGCGTGGGCAAGGCCCCGGTCGTCTCCCTGGACCAGACGCGCCAGCTTGCCGACCTGACCTTCGACGCGGCGCCGGCGCGCCGGATTGCGGGCGGAAAGCAGGCCGAGGCCGCGGTGACGGCCGCGCTGCTCGCCGGGGCCGGCGTGCTCGCTTCCGAGCAGTTCGGGCTGGCCGAGCGCGCGCTGGAGATTACCGTCGCCTACGTCAAGGAGCGGAAGCAGTTCGCCCGTCCGGTCGGCGGTTTCCAGGCCATCAAGCACCGGCTCGCCGACCTGTGGGTCGCGGTCAGCCAGGCGCGGGCCGTCGCCAGGGCGGCGGCCGACCGGCTGAGCCAGCAGAACGAGGCCGAGTCCGCGCTGACCGTCGCGCTGGCGAAGGCCGCGTGCTCGGACACCGCGCTGAAGGCGGCCCAGGAGATGGTCCAGCTGCACGGCGGCATCGGCTTCACCTGGGAGCACCCGGCGCACCTGTTCCTGAAGCGGGCCAAGGCTGACTCGATCGGCTTCGGCACCGCCGACGCGCACCGGGCGTCGCTCGCGCGGCTGGCGAACCTGCCGGCGCCTGTCGCGGAGAGCTGACCGCCGCCGAGGGCTAGGCCGGCGCGACTCGCGGCTGGCGGCGGGCAACGATCGGGCGGGAGCTCACGCGATGCGGGATGTGGCGGGCGCGGGCGTCGTTGTTACCGGCGCCGGCAGCGGCATCGGTGCCGCGCTCGCACGCCGGTTCGCCGCTGACGGCGCCCGCGTGGTGGTGAACGACGTGGACGGAGCCGCGGCGGCGGCCGTGGCAGGCGATTGCGGCCCCGCGGCGCGCGCGGTGGAGGGCGACGCGGCCAGCGAGACCGGCGTGACGGCCCTGATCGAGGCCGCTCGCAGTGCGCTCGGCGAGATCGACTTGTACTGCGCGAACGCCGGGATCGCGCGGGGGGGCGGACCGGACGCCGCGGAGTCCGACTGGGAGGACTCCTGGCAGGTGAACGTGATGGCGCACGTTCGCGCGGCACGGTTGCTGCTGCCGGCCTGGCTGGCGCGAGGGAGCGGTCACTTCATCAGCACGGTGTCGGCGGCAGGGCTCCTGGCGATGCCCGGCACCGCGCCGTACACGGTGACCAAGCACGCGGCGCTGAGCTTCGCCGAGTGGCTGGGATTCACCTATGCCCATCGCGGCGTGACGGTGCAGGCGATCTGCCCGCTCGGCGTCCGGACGCCGATGCTGCCCGCTGACGGCCCGGCGAGCAAGCTGCTCGGGGACGCGGCCATCGAGCCGGACGCAGTCGCGGACGCGGTGATAGCCGGGATCGCCGACGGCCGGTTCCTGATCTTGCCGCATCCGGAGGTCGCGGGCATGTACGCCGGCCGTGCTGCGGACCCCGATCGCTGGCGCCAGGGCATGAGCGAGATCCAGCAGTTTCTCGAAACGCCCTGACCTCGCACCTCCGCCAAGATCAGCCTTGGTGAGTGATGTGCGCCGTAACACGCATCTTGCTCGTTTCGTCTAGTTCCACGGGAAAACCTGGTTAGATTGCGTAACGTGGTCGTCCTCCGGAACTCCAGCCCCGCCAGCTGGCAGTGGTCCCGGCGGACCCAAGCAGACCTTGCAGGGACGCGGTTATGCCAGAAACCGGGACGGGGCTGAGCCACGAGCAAACCGTCGGGCCGCAGGCCAGCTCGCCGAACGAGCCTGCCGCTGAACCTGGCGGCGGGTCGCCGGGCAGGCCCGCTACGGGCGCGATCCACCACGTCGAGCTCTGGGTGCCGAATCTCGACCGGGCAATCGTCAGCTGGGGCTGGCTCCTGACCGCGCTCGGCTACCGGATGTTCCAGGACTGGCCCGGCGGCCGCAGCTGGCAGTCCGGCACCGCCTACATCGTGGTCGAGCAGTCTCCGGCGCGAACGGCCAGCCGCCACGATCGCTGTCGTCCGGGGCTGAATCACCTGGCATTCCACGTGCCGGGCCGGCGGCAAGTCGACGAGCTCACGGCCGAGTCGCAGTTGCACGGCTGGAAGATGATGTTCGCTGACGTCCACCCGCACGCGGGCGGTCCGCAGCACTACGCGGCGTACCTGGAAAACTTCGACGGATTCGAGGCCGAGCTTGTTGCGGACTGGCCAGTTAGCCGTCCGCCGCAGTGTCGCGGCGCTGTCACAGCCTCTTGACTGTGTTTCTTGACTGCGATCTGACCTATGATGCGCCGTTGAGTCAAGGCCAGTTGCCCGAGTCGGGCATACTGTGTCTTTCCCAGGGCAGTACTCATGAGCCGAGCGTGGCACCGGGAGTCACGCTCACCTCAGGAAAACCTCGAAAAGCTCATAATGGACGTTCGGTCCCATTGACGAGTCCAATTTATACCTTTAAAATAGTATTATCGGTCTCCACGTGATAGATGCGAGAGTTCTCGGCTCCGCCCGGGGGAGCGCCGGAAGGGTTAGGTTATGAAGGTCATCCGCACTCGTGTTGCCGTAGCCATCGCTAGCTCAGCTGTTCTCGCAAGCGGCTTCGGCTTGACTGCGGTAGCTGTTGGCTCGGCCGGCTCCGCGACGACAACCCTGGCCAGCGGCCAGGCGCAGATGCCGCATATGCCCGAACGCGACGGTGATCGAGGCTGCTGCGAAGAAGTAGGTGACAACCGCGATAACGTCCGTAGGCGATCGGCTTGCGGATGGCTGCATGCCGAGTGGCCGGTCTGTGCGACTTTGATGCGCTGATTCTCACGTCTTTTAGCGTCCGTCGGTTCCATGCCTCGGTAAGCTAAGACTCCTGATGCGGCTCAAGGCTTGCTGGGATGAATTGATGCCTCGTGGTGACGCGAGTGCGGCAAGATGGTCGCCGGCGGCGTCGCACTATCTCCAGCAGCTTCTGCTGAAGCCCGGTGGTTACCGGCAGCGTGGGAGCAGTACGTCTCTCGTGAGCGACGGGGAACCGATCAACCAGCTGGCGGTAGCGGAGGTCATTGCACGGCACTCTGGTCTGGTACCTCGCAGGTCCTGCAGACGTCGGGGTTACGCCCGCATCAGCTTAAGGACACGGTGTCTCGCGCGCGTTGACGGGAGACTGCTAAGTCGGCCCGGCCTTGTCACTTTTTATTGACGCATTTGGGTTCTCAGAACATGAGGCCGCGCGGCTGTGGCGCTTCTGGAACGGATCCGCGACAATCAGAGTCATGTCCGGCACGCATGCTGTTCCACTGCAGGCGGAGGAGGAAGTCGACGGAGGTCTCGGGCCGCGGCAGCACCAAACGTTGTCATTGCATGACCATGTTTACGTTGGTGAGGACGGCCGCATTGATCGCGCCCGGGCGATGCAGGTTATAGAGGCCACGGCGCAGGGCGTCGATCGGATACCATTCCTGTGCGACACAAATGTCCTGACTATCGAGGTCGGACAGGGTGGCAAGGAGCTAACTGGTGACGTTCGGCAGATCGGAATGGATGTGTTCTTCGACGGAGATCCTCCTGGCCAGGACTTTGGATCTTGGCGAGACTATCACGCTGGAGTACTGGATCACTTACCGTTTTCCAGGCGATCCTGAGGATCCGGCTGAACGTGAGTTTCGTCGGGCGGTGATGCGGCATGTCGAGAATCTCGACATGCGAGTCGAGTTCCACCCCGACAAACTGCCGGCGCAAGTCTGGTGGGCCCATTGGGACGGCGTCGACGGGAAACGTTCTGCAGCGTGAGGCCGTGTCACTGGACAGTCAGAAACTCGGCACACCGGTACCTGCGATCGCTAGAGAAGACGGTCGCCGGGTTCTACTGGCAGTGGGACTGACGAGCTATGGCGGCTAGCCGCTAGCTGACTGATTGGGTCCTAGGGAGCAGCGCGTCGATCGGCTCTAGCCGATCACTCACATGTCATGACTACGTTAATGATGCGCATGCCAGCAGGGCGTGTTGCGCGAGCCGGTGGGTCGCGCCACATTTACGATTAGAGAGCGCGAGTGCTGACGTCAGGATGAGCATGCCCTGATGAGCGATGGCTGGCAGCACGGAGGACCAGCGAGCCGCAGCCGAGTACCTGCGACAGCTGCTCATGAAGCCAGGCCGCTACCGCTCGACGTGGCATCGGCATGCCGCCAGACCCAGAGAAGACGTCATCAACCAGATGGCGGTCGCTGAGGTGATCGCGGACCATCTGCGGTCGTCTGCCGGATCGCCCGGGACCAGGCGAGATGCAGCCGTACCAGCTGCGGGAGATCGTCTCTGGCGCATTGTCTGGTCGCCTCAGCGAGCAGACTCTCGGGCTGTTCGTAGGCGCCTTTGGTTTTGTCGGAGCATGAGGCAGACCGGCTGCAGCGTTTGCACTCGGGATCGAGCGAGAATAAGCGTGATGTCAGGAAGCCACGCGGTGACGGTTCACGCGGCAGCGAGAAATCGCGCACGTGCTTGGTCCGAGGCAGCACCAGACGCTGTCCTTGCATGATCACGTCTATGTCGGACCGGACGGGCGCATCGATCGTGCTAGGATGCTCCAGGTCATTGAGGCGATCGAGCGGAGGAGTCGATCGCATTCCGTTTCTCTGCTGACACCAATGTGCTGACGCTAGAGGTCGGTAAGGGTGGCAAGGAGCTGGCGGGCGAGGTACGTCAGTATAGTCAATCGCGAGTTCTTCTATACGGAGATCTTGCTGGCAAGGACGCTGGATCTTGGCGAGACGATCTACTCTTGAGTACTGGATCACTTACCGGTTTCCCGGCAATCAGATGGATCCGGCCGAGCGAGAGTTTCGCCGAGGCGGTTATGAGGCAAGTCGATAACTTTGATATGCGCGTCGAGTTTCATCCGGACAAACTGCCCACGAAGTTTGGTGGGCGCACTGGGATGGTGTCGATGGTGAGGTCTTGAGCGAGAGCCGGTCACTCTGGACAGGCAGTACTCAGCTCACCGATACCTTCGATCGCTCGATAGGACAGTCGCGGGATTTCAGTGGAGTGGGACTAGCGTTTGGTCCGGACCGCAGTGGCAGCACGTCCGAACGGGCCGTCGGTGATCTGGCCGCAAGCGTAGGCCCTGACAAGTGCATGCATCTTGTAGCACTCGGTGCCATGGGGGGTTCGTGATGCCGATAGCAGGCCGACGGCAGCTAGCTGGTCCAGAACGGAGGCGTCCCCTTGGGCGGCGTCGGCAAGCTCTTCCGGAGAGATCTCGCATGGCAGGTTGACCGCCAGCAGAGACAGGGCTGTTCGGGCCGCGGGGGTGACCGCGCGGTAACTGGCCCCGATCGCTTCGCGCACGGAGACGTCCTCTGCCACTAGTACGTCGAGCGCACGGGCACCCGTCAGTTCGAGCGCCAGCGCGGCCAGGCTGAGGCCCGGCCTGGCGGCCAGGACCTCTCCGGACAGACGGAGAGCCAGGGGCATGCCACCGCACCGCATGACGATGGCACGTGCAGCTTCGGGGTCAGTGCTAATCCGGCCAGGACCTCTCCGGACAGGCGGAGAGCGAGTGGCATGCCTCCGCACCGCTCGACGATCGCACGAGCAGCTTCGGGGTCTGCGCTAACCCTCTGCGAACCCGCGGCCTGGCTAAGGATCGACAGCGCTTCGTCGTCAGGTAGTCCGCCTATCTCTATGTGCCGGGCGCCGGCAAGTCCGCTCAGGCGACTGCGGCTGGTCACGATAACTGCGCCGCCGCCAGCGGCAGGGATAAGCGGCCGGACCTGCGCCGCAGAGACAGCATCATCCGCGATCACGAGCACCTTGCGGCCGGACAGCAAGGAGCGAAACATCGCCGCGCGCGCCTGGCCGGCCTTCGGGAATGTCCGGTGCCGGGATTCCCATCGTCTGCAGTACCTCGGCGAGTACATCATGCGGATTGCGCGGGGAACTGACGCCGCCGAGCGACGCGTAGAGCTGCCCGTCAGGGAAACGGCCACGCAGCTGCACTGCTGCGACGGCTGCGGCCGCGCTCTTACCCATGCCGGGAGCTCCGCTGACGACGGTGACGGGGACGCCCGGGCCTCGCACGCCGCTGACGATCGCCGCAATCTCGCGCTCCCGGCCGGCGAAGTCGGCTGGGGCGGCGGGCGGCTGCCAGCCATGAAGCCGGGGCGGGCTCGCCGCGCGGCGTGCCGAGGCAAGACCGTAATCCGTGGCCGTTTCCTCGGCGAGGATCCGCCGGTACAGAACACCGAGTGCGGGCCCCGGCTCTGCGCCCTGCTGCTCGAGCGCGGCCCGGCGTGCCATCTGGTAGACGTCCAGGGCCTCTTTGCGTAGGCCGACTGAATGACACGCGCGCATCAGCTGCTCGCAGGTCCGCTCCCGGCCTGGGTCGGCGACGACGGCCGCGCGCAGCTGGGCCAGAATCTGGTCGTGCTCGCCCGCTGCCAGCCGCGCATCGATCAGTGAGTCCATCACGGCCTGGCGATGATTCACGAGCCGGGCAATATCACTGGCCAGTGCCGGGCTGTCAGGCAGGTCGGGCAGCAGGGGATCGCCCCACAGCGCCAGCGCCTGTACAAACGACGCGGCGGCTGCGGCCGCGTTGCCGCTATCAAGTTCTGACTGGCCCTGCGCGGCCAGGTCGGTGAACTCGTCGACATCAAGTTCTCCCGGCCGGACGTGCATCACGTAACCGCGCTGCAGCCGGTGTCCGGGCGCACGGCCTCCCGGTGGCCCGACCGTGCGGAGCCTTCCGGCACACTCGCCGAGAGACTGCCGCAGGCGGCTGATGCACACCCGGAGCGCGGGCTCGGGCGCGGCTGGCGGATCGGTGCCCCAGAGCGTATCGATCAGCAGGCGGCGCGGGCAGGTCCGGTTAGCCCGCAGTAAGAGAATGGCCAGCGCGGACCGCAGGAGCGGCTGCCAGATCTCCGCCGGTCCGACGCCGGAGCCAGCGTCGGCGTACAGCGGCCCGAGGATTCGGAACTCCATGGGATGCCCGTACTCCGCCGCAGCGAGGTGATCACCCGTATCCGGCTTATAACCGATAGACACGTCTATATCATGCATCGGCGTTCAGGCCCTGACGCTCCTCCCGGCCGTCCCGGTTACGCCTGGGCAACGGTGCCGTAATGCCGGCATCGTTAGGGTCGGCAGCGCAAGTTAGCCCAGGCCGTTTCTTTTAGTGCTCTACCGAGACTTAAGCATCTAATCGGAGCAGCGACCATGACCAGAAACCTGCCAGCAGGTGCTCGCGCCGCTCAGGGCAGCTCTTCCGCCGACGTCCGGCGCGAAGGGGCGGGCAGAAGGGAGCGCAAGGGGGCCAGAGCGCGACAGCGCGGACGACGACGGGGAGGGCATGGCAGCGCGGGCAGTGACGGGCGGACGCGCCAGCGCAGCGGGTGATCCAAGCGATGTGACACGGCGGAGCGAGACGGACGGCCGAGCGAGGGCGACGCGGCCGAGCGAGACAGATCACGGGGCCGGAACCCTGTCCGGGCACCGGTGCTCAGGGTACTGCCGGGAACGGCGGAGTCCCCAGGCGCCGCCCGCCGCCTAGCCAGGCAGTTGCTGGGCGACGCCGACCCGTCGGCCGAGACCGTCATGCTTCTGGTAAGCGAGCTCGTCACGAATGCGATCGTGCACAGTCAGTCAGGCTCGCCGGGCGGAACCGTCACCGTCGCGTTGTGCCCGGGACCGGCGGGCGTGCTGGTTCAGGTTCGCGATGACGGCGGGGCGACTGAGCCGTGCCTGGCCGCCGGGACGGGAACGGCCGAGCACGGCTACGGTCTGCTGCTTGTCGACTCGCTGGCTGATAGCTGGGGAACGCTGCCGAGTCCCGACGGTCGCATCACCTGGTGCCGGGTCGGTTGCAGACCGCCGCCTTCGGACGCACTGGCGGGGCGCTAGCGCGTTCCCGGCCCTTTCCTGACCTTGAATCTTCGCTGCCTGAGGAGTAACGGGCGCCCGGGACGGGCGGAAACAAAGGTTTAACAATCCTGGCGCCCTTACGAGGCCTTGTGCGGCCGGCGTAACGGTCACGAAACTTGCCAGAAACCATCGCGTGGGACACATGAACCGTACCTGACAACATCGAAGCGGTCGGCTGGGACCGTGCTGGTCGCCGACGCCTAGCACCCGGCAACCCTTCGCTTCAGCCTCTGGAGGCGGAGAGTGACTCCCTACGCAAGCTGTCTCAGCCAGGCGATAACGCCTGGCAGATGACAGCAGCCACGCTCGTCGGCTTGATGAGCATTCCCGCGCTGGCCGTGCTGTACGGCGGAATTGTCCAGCGTAAATGGGCCGTGAACACCATGATGATGGTGTTCGCCGCCTTCGGACTCACTTTGATCGTGTGGGTACTGTGGGCCTTCAAGATGGGCTTCGGATCACCCTGGATCTCAACGTTCGTCGGCAAGCCCGCAACCGTTGTCGGCGCGGCTGGTGAGCAGGCGCAGGCCAACATCCCGCTGCTGAAAGGCCTGGCACCGAACTTCAGGTTCCCGCAGGGCTCGCTGGTCTACTTCCAGTTCGTGTTCGCGGCGATCACCCCGATCCTCTTTATTGGCAGCGTGGTCGGCCGGATCAAGTTCAAGGTCTGGGTCATCTTCGTTCCGCTGTGGATCACCTTTGCCTATGCCGTTAACGCTTTCCTGCTGTGGGGCGGCGGCTTCTGGGCCGGCAAGGGCGCGCTGGACTTCTCCGGTGGTTACGTGATCCACCTGGCCGCTGGCGTGTCGGGCTTCGTCGCCGCGGCGATGGTCGGCCCGCGCCTCGCCCGTGACCGGGAGAAGGCAGTCCCGAACAACCTGCTGTTCATCGCGGTCGGCGCCGGAATCCTGTGGCTCGGCTGGAACGGCTTCAACGGCGGTGACCCGTACTTCGCCGGCGCGGACGCGACGGCCGCGGTCGTCAACACCAACCTCGCAACCGCAGTGGCCATGATGACCTGGATCTTCATGGACATGGGCCTCGGCAAGCAGAAGAAGCCGACCTTCCTCGGCGGCGTCAACGGCATGATCTGCGGCCTGGTCGGCATCACCCCGGCCGCTGGCTACGTGAACGGCGTCGGCGCCATCGTCATCGGCGCCGTGACCTCAGCCGCGGTCTGGTTCCTCTTCGGCTTCCTGCCGCGGAAGGTCTGGCCGTTCAACAAGGTCGACGACGCGCTCGGCGTGGTCTACACCCACGGTTTCGCCGGCCTGTTCGGCGGCATCCTCGTCGGCTTGCTGGCGGACCCGAAGATGATCGTCTATCTCGGCCTCGGCAAGAACCCGAGCGTGACTACCTCCGGTGCCTTCTACGGGCACCCGAGGCAGCTGCTGATCCAGCTCGGCGCGGCAGCAACGGTCATCGTGTGGGACGCCATCGTCACCTACGTGATCCTGCGCGTGATCAAGTTCTTCACGCCGCTGCGGTACAGCGACGCTGAACTCGAGGCCGGCGACATCATGGTCCACGGCGAGGTCGCTTACCCGATGGAAGAGCCCGATCTGGCCCCGGCCATGGTGGGCGACGGAACTCCGGACGGCCAGGTGCCCCACGAAGCCCTCGCCGAGTCGTCTCCAGAGGTGATAAGCGACTGACGCGGGGCTGTAGAGGGGGCAGCCCAGCCGTATCGGAGCCGGGCAGCCGCGAAGCCGAGAGCTTTGTGGCTGCCCGGTACGGCTGCGTTCTCAGGCTAATGCCCGCGGAACGCCTCCTCAAGCCACCAGGAACCGCGATCTGCGCTGACTTTGGCGTCGATCACGATCGGGCGGCCCGGCCGCTCGCGCAGCCAGTCACGGACCGGGACCGAGATCGGCCTCGCCGCGGACGGTGACGGCGTCGCAGCCGAACCCGCGCCCGATCGCCGCCAGGTCCGCCGCCGGGAACCTGACGGTGTCCAGCGGGAATCCGCCCGGCCCGAAGTGGTGCACCTCCGCGCCGTAGGCCTCGTCGTCATAGATCACGATGACCATCGGGAGTTCCAGCCGGACCGCGGTCTCCAGCTCGCTGATTCCCATCAGCGCCCCGCCGTCGCCGAGCGCGGCGACCGCGAGCCGGTCCGGCCGCGCGATCGCCGAGCCGATCGCGGACGCCAGCCCGAGGCCGATCGACTGGTAGGCCTGGGTGAAGCAGAAGCCATCCTGGTCGGGCACCGACAGGAACATGCTCGGGTAGCCCATGAAGTTGCCGGAGTCGACCGCGACGACTCGCTCGGCCGGGAGCAGATCATCAAGAGCAATCGTGAGGGAACGAGGGTCGATCCGCTCTCCGCCGCCCGTTTCCTCGAACGGTACGTCGCGCCAGCGAACCCCGGCAGCCAGCCGCTCTCGCAGGGCCGCTGACCGGTAGCCGGTCCCTGGCCGCCCGGCGGGATCGCCGTCGTCAGCGGGCAGCGCCGCACGGGGCTCGCGCTCCAGCAGCTCCGTCACCGCCGCGGCGGTGAGAGCCACGTCGCCGGCGATCCCCCGCTGCACCGGACGGTGCAGGCCGATGGCCGCGGGGTCGGAGTCGACCTGGATCACCGTCGTCCCGTCACCGATCAGCGCGCCGTGCCGGGTGGTCCACATGTTGAGCGAGCAGCCCCAGGCCACGAGCACGTCGGCCGCGCCGATCAGCTGAGCCGCCAGCGGTGAGGCGAACCCGCCGCTGACGTCCAGGTCCCAGGGACTGCCGCGGAACAGCCCCTTAGCCGCGGCCGAGGTCGCCAGCAGCGCCCCGCAGCTGTCGGCCAGCTGCTCCAGTTCCTTGCGGGCGGCAGAGCTGCGGGCGCCGCGGCCGGCCACGAAGACCGGCCTGGCCGCGTTCGCCAGCAGCCGGGCCAGGTCGGCGGCGTCGGCGGCCGCGGGCGGGTTCGGCCCGGCGATGCGCAGGTCCGGGTCACCGGGCCAGGTGCATTCCGCCGCCTGGACGTCCAGGGGCAGCGCCAGGACGACCGTGCGCCGCTCGTCCCGCGCGGTCCGGTAGGCGCGGGCGGCGTCGTCGACCGCGAACGCGGCCGACTGCAGCCGGGCGGGTGTCGCGCCGGTGCCGGCAGTGATGGCGGCGACGTCGAGCCGGAAGTTCGAGGTGACGGCGCCGCTGCTGACGTCGGCAGCGAGAACCAGCAGCGGGCGTGCGCGCCTTAGCCGCCTCGGTGATCCCGGTGAGCGCGTTGGTGAGGCCCGGTCCCTGATGGACGGTGACGATGCCGGGCCGGCCGGACAGCCGCGCCCAGGCGTCGGCCATGGTCGCGGCCCCGCACTCGTGCCGGGCGGCGATGTAGCGGGCGCCGTGCTCGATGAGCGTGTTCGTCAGGTGGAAGTTCCCGCTGCCGACCACGCCGAAAACCGTGTCAGCGCCCAGGTGGGTGAGTACCCGCGCCACCGCCTCGGTAACGCGCATCAGGATCGCTCCACCAGCGCCAGCACCCGGGCCGGGCTGCCGGAGCCGCCGGCGATGGGCAGCGGCCCGGCGATCAGCACGGTCCCGGTCGGCGGCAGCGCGGCGAGGTTCTGCAGCTGGGTCAGCCCGTACTTGCCGGCGCCGAGCAGCGCCGAGTGGCACGGGAACGGCGGGTCGAACGAGTGCGCGGCGCCCGCGTCGGTGCCGACGGTCTCGACGCCGATGCCCATGACCGGCGCTTCCTCCGCGATCCAGCGCGCGCACTCGACCGAGACGCCGGGCGTGTGCGGCCCGGTCTCGTTCGCGTTCAGGAAGTCCTGCTGGCTGGCCGACCGCGTGTCCCAGCCGGTCCGGTACAGCAGCCAGCCGCCGTCGGGCAGCGGCCCGTAGTCGGACTCCCACTGCGTGATGTGAGCGCGTTCCAGCAGGAAGTCCGGGTCGGCTGCCGCCTGCGCGCTGAAGTCGAGTACGACCGCGGGCGCGATGAGGCTGGCCGCCGGCACCTGGGAGATATCCAGGCCGTCGCGGCCGCTGATCCAGTGCACCGGGGCGTCGAAGTGCGTGCCGGTGTGCTCGCCGGTGCTGATGTCGTTCCAGTACCAGGCCGGACCGCGCTCGTCGTAGCGGCTGACCTCGGTCAGCGTGAAGGACCTGGTGTTCGCGAAGGGCTCGGGGAGCCGGATGACCGGAGTGCTCGACTCCAGCCGGGCCGTGAGATCGATGACCTCGACAGTTGCGGACTTAATCGCCGAAATGAGCTGCTCAAGCACGGACATCATCATCTCCGCTGTGATCAGGCGAACGTTCCGGGCAGGGCTCCAGCCTGCCGTCTTCGCACCGGCCAGGGAAGGGCTCCCGGTGAGAGCGGCGGGCCGGCGGGCAGAATAGGGGAATGACGAAGCCCGTGACGAAAGCAGAGACGCTGATCACCGAGGACGGAGTCCCGATCGAGGCAGTCCACCTGGCGGGCGAGCGGAGCACGGGCTTCGTGGTGGCGCACGGATTCACGCTGAACTGGCAGCGGCCGCACGTCTGGCGGGTAGCCAGCCGGCTCCGCGAGCACGGCGGCGTGGTGGCCTTCGACTTCCGCGGGCACGGCCGGTCCGGCGGCGCGACCACGGTCGGCGACAAGGAGATCTACGACGTCGACGTCGCCGTGCGGTACATGCGCGAACTGGGCTACCAGCGGGTGGTGACGGTCGGCTTCTCGATGGGCGCCTCGATCGTGTTGCGGCACGGCGGCCTGCTCGGCGGCACGGACGCGGTCGTCTCAGTCAGCGGGCCGGGACGCTGGTACTTCAAGGGAACGCCGGCCATGCGGCGGGTCCACTGGGTCGTCGAGCACAAGATGGGCCGGATCCTGGCAAAGAGGCTCATCAACACCAGGATCAGCCAGGGCCGGTGGGATCCGGTTCCGCTGCCGCCAGCCGATGCGGCCGCGCTGATCGCGCCGACTCCGGTGCTGATCGTGCACGGTGACCGGGACGAGTACTTCCCCTCCGATCACGCCGAGCAGCTGTTCGAGGGGGCCAGGCAGCCTAAGGAACTGTGGATCATCCCCGGCCTCGCGCACGCGGAGTCGGCCATCAGCGACAACGAGCTCGACCGGATCGCGCGCTGGGGGATCGCGGCGGCGTCCGGAGCCCTGACCGCCGCAGGCAGCCAGGAGACGGTCACGGCCAGTCCCAACGCGGTCGCCTGACGCGTCCGGCGGCCGCTACGGCCCGCTCCGGGAGCGGCCGGCCGACCTCGGTGCACGCGGCGGCGCGAGGTTGTTACCAGCCGCCGGGCAGTGGCATTCCCTCCGCGTAACCGGCCGCGCCCTGGATGCCGACGACGGCGCGCTCGTGCAGGCCGTCGAGGCTGTCGGCGCCGGCGTAGGTGCACGCGCTGCGCAGCCCGGCAGTGATCGAGTCGAGCAGGTCCTCGACGCCGGGCCGCTGCGGGTCCAGGTACATCCGCGAGGACGAGATGCCCTCCTCGAACAGTTCCTTCCGGGCCCGGTCAAAAGGCGAGTCGGCGGCGGCGCGCAGCCGGACCGCCCGCGCGGACGCCATGCCGAAGCTCTCCTTGTACAGGCGCCCGTCGGCGTCCCTGAAAATGTCACCGGGAGACTCGCAGGTGCCGGCGAACCAGGAGCCGACCATGACGCTCGCCGCGCCCGCGGCCAGCGCCAGCGCGACGTCGCGCGGGTAGCGGACGCCGCCGTCAGCCCAGACGTGGCGGCCGAGGCGGCGGGCCTCGGCGGCGCACTCCAGAACCGCGCTGAGCTGCGGCCGGCCAACTCCGGTCATCATCCGCGTCGTGCACATCGCGCCGGGTCCGACGCCGACCTTGATGATGTCGGCACCGGCCGCGACCAGGTCGGCGACACCGGCCGCGGTGACTACGTTCCCGGCAGCGATCGGAACCTCGGGACTGAGCCCGCGCACGGCGTGCAGTGCCTGCAGCATCTTCTCCTGGTGCCCGTGCGCGGTGTCCACGACCAGCAGGTCGGCACCCGCGTCAAGCAGCAGCTTGGCCTTGCCGGCCACGTCGCCGTTGATGCCGAGGGCCGCGGCGATCCGCAGCCGGCCGCGGCTGTCGGTGGCCGGCTGGTAGAGCGTGGCGCGCAGCGCCCCGGTGCGGGTCAGGATGCCGATGCAGCGGCCCTGCGGCGTCGACGACCGGGGCCACCCGGTGCCGGCCGTCATGCAGCAGCCCGAAGGCCCGCTCCGGGTCAGTGCCGGCCGGGAGGCTGAGCAACTCGGTGGACATGACCTGGCCGAGCTGGGTAAACCGGTCGACGCCGGTGCAGTCGGCCTCGGTGACGACGCCGGCGGGCCTGCCCTCGTCGTCCACGACGATGATCGCGCCGTGGGCGCGCTTGGGCAGCAGGCTGAGCGCGTGCCCGGTGGTCGCCGAAGGGCCGAGCGTGAGCGGCGTGTCGTGGACCAGGTCGCGGGACTTGACCCACGAGATGACCTCGGCGACCACGTCGACGGGGATGTCCTGGGGCAGCACCGCGATGCCGCCGCGCCTGGCCACCGTCTCGGCCATGCGGCGGCCGGCCACGGCGGTCATGTTCGCCACCACGACGGGGATGGTCGCGCCGCTGCCGTCGCGGGTCGTCAGGTCGACGTCGAGCCGGGATCCGATGTCTGACCGGCTCGGTACCAGGAAACAGTCGCTGTAGGCCAGGTCATGCGCTGGCTCGCTGATGAATCGCACGTATCTCATTGTCCCCCGGGGGCCGCGAGTGCCGGGGAGCTGGCAGGTCAGGCCGCGCTAATCGCCGAGTACCTGCCGGAGGTAGGCGTTGCCGAACCGCCGGTCAGGGTCGACCAGATCGCGGACCGCCGTGAAGTCCGATAGCCGCGGGTACGTGCCGACCAGGTAATCGGCGTCGCGGGTGTGCATCTTGCCCCAGTGGGGGCGGCCGCCGGCCGAGGTCATGACCGCCTCGACATCGGCGAAGTACTGCTCGTGCGGCGCGGTATGGAACACGTGGATGGCGATGTAGGCGCTGTCCCGGCCGTACGCCGTCGACAGCCAGACATCATCGGGCGGGGTGACCCTGACCTCGATCGGGAAACTGATCCGCCAGTCCCGCCGCTGGAACAGCGAGCGCACCTCGGACAGCACGTCCGACAGGGCGGCGCGGGGGATCGCGTACTCCTCCTCCTTGAAGCGCACCCGCCGCGGGCTGGTGAAGACCCGGTACGCGGCGTCGACGTAGGTGCGCGAGCCGAGCGCCTTCGCCGCGGCGGCGTTGACGGTCGGGATGGTCGCCGGCACGCGGCGGCCGAGCCGGTTGGTGAGGCCGAACACCGAGTTGGACAGGAACTCGTCATCCAGCAGGTACCGCCAGCGGGGGAGCGGCCGCGGCGGGCCGGCGGACCGGTTGTTGCGCTTGGTCAGGCAGCCCTCGCTGTGCGGGAACCAGTAGAACTCGAAGTGCTCATTATCGGCGGTGAGCTCGTCCAGCCGGGTGATGACCTGTGACCAGCTCATGGGTTCCTCGCGCGCCTCCAGCAGGAACGCGGGCACGACCCTGAAGGTCACCGCGGTCACCACGCCGAGCGCCCCGAGGCCGACCCTGGCGGCATCGAACAGGCTGACCGCCGTCCCGTCACCGAACGTCAGGCCGCCGCTCGGGTCATCGGCCGAGCAGGTGACGATCCGGCCGTCGGCCAGGGCGATCTCCAGGCCCGCGATCTGGGCGGCCATGCCGCCCACATCCCGGCCGGTGCCGTGAGTGCCTGTCTGCGTGGCCCCGGCGACGGTCTGGACCTGGATATCGCCCATGTTGGCCAGCGACAGGCCGCGGGCCAGCAATTCGGCGTTCAGCACGTGAAGCGGGCAGCCCGCCTCGACCGTGACGGTGCCGGCCGCCGCGTCGACCGACCTGATCGCGGTCAGGTGGTCGGGCCGCAGGAGCACGCCATCGGTCGCGGCGGCCGGGGTGAAAGAGTGCCCGCTGCCAGTCATCCGCACGGTCAGGCCGTCTGCTGCCGCCCGCCCGATCTCGGCGGCGACCTCCGCCGCGGACGCGGGCGCGGCAACGCGGCTCGGGCTGGCCCTGACGTTACCTGCCCAGTTCCGCCAGGATGCGGCAGCCGAGCCGCTGTTATGACTAGGCATCGACCCATTGTGCAGCTTCGGCCTCACCGGTCGCACGCAACCTCCCGAGCCCCAGGAGACATATCGAGATCGCGCTCGCGCCGCACAGGGCGGCGAAGGCGTACCCCCATCGTGGGCCAGCCATGTCGATGACGCGGCCGCAGGCCGCCGATCCGAGCGCGACGCCGACCGAAATCGACGACGACAGCCAGGTCATGGCCTCGGTCCGGCGCGACTCGGGCGCCTGCCGCTCGATCAGTCCGTACCCGGCGATGAGGGTGGGAGCGATCGTCAGCCCGGCCAGGAGCACGCCGCCCGCCAGCGACAGAAGGTCCGGCTGGGCCCAGAAGGTCGCTACCCCGGCGACGGTGAGGATGAGGGTGAGCGCGAACCGCTTCTGCAGCGGCGCCTGCCAGGCACGGGAGCCGTACCACAGGCCGCCGATGCCGCTGCCGAGCGCGTAGACGCCCAGCACCAGGCCGGCCAGCGGCTTGTGCCCCTGGCGCTGCGCGAAATCGACCGTGCTCAGGTCAATGGAGGCGAACATGGCGCCCAGGAAGAAGCACAGCGGCGCCATCGTCACCAGGCCCGGCACCGGGATGCGGCGCCGGCGTCGCCCGGCCGTTCGCAGCGGCCACCGGGCCCGGCTCTGGCGCGGCCCGGCTGCGGGCTGCCCGCCGTCCGGCCGCGGCCGCACGGCGGGCTCGGTCTGCCGCTGGGCGGCGAAGAAGAGCGTCCCGGCCACGGACAGCACCATGCACAGCAGCACGCCAGCCGGGGCCACGGCGGTCGCGAGCACGGTCACCAGCGCCGGGCCGATCACGAACGTCATCTCGTCGACGACGGACTCCAGCGCGAACGCTGACTGCAGCGCGGCCGGGTCCTGAAGCAGCGCGCTCCAGCGGGCGCGGACCATCGAGCCAAGCGACGGCATCGAGGAGCCGGCCAGGCACCCGGTGACCAGCAGGATCCAGACCGGGGCTTTCAGCTCGGCGCACGTCACGAACAGGATGCAGAATCCGGCGAACGCCGCGATCAGCGGCCGCAGTACCCGGTGCTGGCCGAGCCGGTCGGCCAGCCGGGCGACCTGCGGAGCGCTGACGGCGTAGCCGACCGACCCGGCGCCGGAGACCAGGCCGGCCAGGGCGTAGCGCCCGGTGCTGGCCGAGATCAGCAGCACCGTGCCGAGGCCGAACATCGACATCGGCGCCCGGCCGATCATCCCGCTGACGCAGAATCGCGCGGCTCCGGGCACGCGGAGCAGCGCCCAGTACGCGGCACCAGGGCGGCGCCGGGCGCGACGGATCGGCTCGCCGGTGATCGAGCTGGCCAGCGTCCAGCCCGGCGCGAGTGTGGGTCATCGGATGGGGGACCTCCGGCTCTGACCGTACTCGCCGCCTCCGACGCTGTCGTTTGAAGGTGCGGTGACCTGGGCAATCAGCCGATGACAGGCCACAGCGTTCGCACGCTGTCCGGCTGCTCGGCTAGTGCGCCTGACGATTCCGGCAGTTAGGGTAGATGCGTTATGGGACGCTTTTTGCGGCGTGCTCAGGACGCGTCTGCGCCGGCTCAGGGCTGGCCGCGGGGCGCCAGAGGCCCCGTGTCCCGATCAGCCGTGTCCAGGCGCTGCCTGGCGGGTCGCTGCGGCTGGCGGCACGGCCGTCCTGGCGCTGGCCCTGTGCGGCGGCGCCGTCGCGCAGGCGGCACCGGCCTCCGTTCCGGCCGGCGCGCGCACCGTGTCCGGGCCTGACGCGGCGGCGCAGCCGGCCTGCGGCTCGATGCGGAACCCGGACCCCGGCGCCAGTCCAGCCGCGAGCGGCAGTGCCGGCCACGAGACGCTCGCCGGCAGCACGCCGGCCGCCAGGGCCGCCCACGGTAAGGCCGCCACATTCCGCCAGATCATCCTGCCTGACCTGCTGATCGTGGCGCCGAAGGGACTGACCAAAGCCCAGCTGGCGAGGCTCCGCGCGATCGCGGGCCTGCGCAGCATGATCACCTTCGACGGCGCTGAGATCACGGCCGCGGGCCATCAGGTGAGCGTCATCGGCGTGAATCCGGTTACCTTCCGCTCCTGGGTTCCGCTGCGGACAGCCTCCGACCAGGCGTTCTGGACGGCGCTGGCGGGCGGGGACTTCGTCGCCGCCTCGGCGGAAGGACAGCGGCTGAAGCTGAAGCCGGGCGCGTCGTACCGGCTCGACGGCGCCTCCTCGCAGCTGGTGAGGTTCGGCCTCGCGGCCCGGCTGGACCTGGCTGGCGTCGACCTGATGGTCAACGAGGCCGAGTCGGCCCGCCTCGGCCTCGTCCGCCAGGTCGCCGGCCTGATCAGCGCGCCGGGCGTGAGCATCGGGACACTGACCAGGGAGGTCGCGAAGATCCTCGGCCCCAGCGGGCGGATCGAGCAGCTCAGCGGTCAGCTCCCGACGGGCACGGGCACGGCCGGCACGGGCACCGCCGGCACGGGCACGGGCACGGCCCCGGCCGGTTCAGCGCCGTCGAGCTACCTTCAGCTGTTCAGGGCATCGGCCGCGCAGTACTGCCCCGGCCTGTCCTGGACGGTCCTGGCCGCCATCGGCCAGATCGAGAGCGCGGACGGCACCAACGTCGGGCCGTCGAGCGCGGGCGCCCTCGGCCCGATGCAGTTCCTGCCGTCGACCTGGGCGGCGTGGGGGATCGACGCCTTCGGCCAGACCGGGCCGCCCGACGTGCTGAACCCCTACGACGCGGTCCCGTCGGCGGCGCGGATGCTGTGCGCGGACGGCGCCGCAGCGGGCGGGACCTCGCTCTATCACGCGATCTTCGACTACAACCACGCGGACTGGTATGTCCGCGAGGTGCTCGCCCTCGCGTCCGAGTACGCGGCCGACTACCGCTAGGCGCGGCAGGACCGCCGCCTGAGCCCTGGTTGGATAGAACCATGGCCCCCTACGACGCGTTCCTGCTCGTCTCCTTCGGCGGTCCGGAAGCCCCCGCCGATGTCATCCCGTTCCTGCGGAACGTCACCGCGGGCCGCAACATCCCGGTCGAGCGGCTTGAGGCGGTGGCCGGGCACTACTACCAGTTCGGCGGCGTCAGCCCCATCAACCAGCAGTGCCGTGAGCTGATCACGGCGGTCGAGAAGGACTTCGCCGGCCGGGGAGTCGGCCTCCCGGTGTACTGGGGCAACCGCAACTGGAACCCGTACCTGACCGACACCCTGGCCGAGATGGCGGCGGCCGGGGTGCGCCATGCCCTCGCGTTCGTGACCTCCGGCTACAGCTCGTTCTCCAGCTGCCGGCAGTACCTCGGCGACATCGAGGCGGCCCGGCAGGCGGCGGGCCCGGGCGCGCCGCAGGTGGACAAGATCCGCCAGTACTTCAACCACCCCGGCTACATCGCCTCGTTCGCGGCCGCGGCCAGGCAGGCGCTCGCCTCGCTGCCGGACGGGTCCGGTGACGCCGAGCTCATCTTCACAGCGCACAGCGTGCCCGAGACGATGGCCGGGGCGGCCGGGCCTTCCGGCGGCGCCTACCAGGCTCAGCTGGCGGAGACGGCGCGGCTGGTCGCAGCCGAGATCGGCGCCCGGCGGCCATGGCACCTGGCCTACTCGAGCCGGAGCGGCCCGCCATCTCAGCCGTGGCTGGAGCCTGATGTTAATGACCTGCTCAGGCAGCTCGCCGACGGCGGCTCACGCGCTGCCGTCGCGGTGCCGATCGGGTTCATCAGCGACCACATGGAAGTCAGGTTCGACCTCGATGTGGAGGCGGCCCGCACGGCGGCTGAAGCTGGCATCACCTTCGCCAGGGCTGCGACGCCCGGCACCGACCCGAGGTTCGTGTCCATGATCACCGACCTGGTGTGCGAGCGCCTGGACGGCAGCACGCCGCTCGCGCTCGGCTCACTGCCCCCCGGCCCTGACTCGTGCCCGGCCGGCTGCTGCGGCGGCGCGCCGGGTCGCCGGTGACCGGGTCTGCGGCCGGGCCGCTGAACCAGCCGCCGGACGCCCCGGCCGACCCGCAGGCCCTGGTCGAGCTGGCCGCCTCGGTGGCCAGGGAAGCGGCTGCGCTGCTGATGACGCGGTACGGCCGGGTGGCCGTGCTCGACACGAAGTCCAGCCCCACCGATGTGGTGACCGAGATGGACCAGGCCGCGGAGACGCTCATCAGGGAGCGCCTGCTGGCGGCCCGCCCCGGCGACGCGATCCTGGGCGAGGAAGGCGGTCAGATCGGCTCCGGGCCGGTGCGCTGGGTCGTGGATCCGCTGGACGGCACCGTCAACTACCTGTACGGGCTGCCGAACTGGGCCGTCAGCATCGCCGCCGAGGCGGCCGGGCAGATCGTGGCCGGGGCGGTCTGCGTGCCGCTCCAGCGGAGCCTGTTCACCGCGACCCTGGGTGGCGGCGCCTGGCTCGACTCCGGCTGGGAGAGCGGCCCCCGCCGCCTGGCCTGCACCACCGGCGTGAGCCTGCAGCAGGCGCTGGTGGCCACCGGATTCGGCTATCCGGTGCGCCAGCGCACGACCCAGGGCCGGGTTGTCGCCGCGGTGCTGCCGCAGGTGCGCGACATCCGCCGGGCCGGGGCCGCGGCCGTCGACCTGTGCTCGGTGGCATCGGGACAGGTCGACGCGTATTACGAGCAGGGAACGCACTACTGGGACATCGCGGCCGGCGGCCTGATCGCGCGGGAAGCGGGCGCCGTGACCGGTGGCCTGCACGGTCAGCCGGCCGGCGAGGCCATGTCACTGACGGCAGGGCCTGAGTTGTTCGCCGAGCTGCACGACGTCCTCGCGAGCCTGGACGCGGACCGGCTGCCGGAGGACTGATGCGGCCCCGCGTGCCGCCGCCCGTGCCGCTAGGTGCGGGTCAGCGTGCCGGCCGCGACCGGGCCGCTGCCGTGGAAGCTGAACCGGAGCGAGCGGGGCCCGGCCAGCGTGATGGTGACCCGCCCGTTCCCGCATTTGGACTGGCCGGTGATGATGCCCTGGGTCAGGACCATCCGTGCCGCAGCGGCGGCGGTCACGGTCAGCGCGCCCGAGCAGCTGAGCCCGGTGCCGGAATAGCTGACCGTGCCGGACGCTGCCCCGGCGGCGAATGCGACGGCGACGTTGTAGGTATCGGTGGGCGGCTGGCGGACCAGCCCGGTCCAGGTACCGGCGAACGCAGCCGGGACACCGGGTCCCCGGCTCAGCGAGGGCGCCGCGGACGGACGGGTCGTGGTCTGCCGGGAGTTGGCCGACAGCTGCCCGCTGGCTGCGTGGGTGCCGGCGGCCAGGATCAGGCGCACGATCCCGGCTGTGATCAGGATGATGACCACGGCCGCGGCGACCAGCCAGGCCGGGCGCCGGCCGCGCCCGGCGTGAGCTGGCTGCTGCGGGGCGTGAGCGTGCTGCTGCCCGGCGGCGCGGTGCCCGCCCGGACGATCGGCGGGGCCGCGGGCCTTGTGGTGCTGGTGATGCCCGCCGAGCACGGCAGCGCGGCCCGCCAGCCGGGCGCCCTCGGCCAGCAGGCCGGCAGCGGGCTGCTGCCCGCCGAGCAGGGCCTGCACGACAGCGCCGGCAGCGGGGCGGTCCGCGGGCTCGATGCTGAGGCAGTCCCCGACCGGCCCGCGCAGGCGGCCGGGCAGGATGCCGAGGTCGCCGAGGGTCGCCGGCGGCCGGCCGCAGGCGGCGAAGACCACGGTCCTGGCCCAGGCCAGCATGTCAGCGGCCGGGGTCGCCGAACCATAGGGCGGCGTAATGCCGAACTCGACGACGCGCGGCGGGCCGTGGCTGGCGACCACTACGTACTCGGGCCCGAAGTTGCCGTGCACCAGCCCGGCCTGATGCACGCAGGCCAGCCCGGTAGCCATCCCGATCGCGATGGCCTCAAGCTCGTGACCGCGCCAGACGCCGTCGGCCAGGATTAGCTCCAGCAGCGACGGCCCCTCGACGTACTCGCTGACCAGGTACGCGCCGGAGTCGCCCAGGCCGGCGTCAAGCACGCGGGCCGCGCAGAAGGGCGGCACCCGCATCGCGACGGCAGCCTCGGCCGCGAACCGGTCCCTGGCGGCCGGGTCACGCGCCCAGTCGCCGCCGAGCATGCTGATCGCGACTGCCGTCCCGTCCGGCGCCAGCCCGATGAAGATGGGATCTTCGGAGGGGATACCCTCAATCCGGCCGCCCAGGCGATAGTGTCCGACCCGGCTCGGGTCGCCAGGACGCAGCGGTACTTGCTGAGGCATCGACCGGGACTCCGGATAGGCGTGCGCGATGGCAGCTGTGGTGCGGTTCGTACCATACGCACCCTGTGCATGCCGGTGGGGTGAATCGGCTAAGTTACCTCGGAGTAGAGCGGCCCGGCTGCGAACGTCGGGCCGCTGTCGCGCTCGGATTGTCCGGCAAAGTAACGAATTCGACGGCGGCTGGCGCGACACGTGCCGACTATCTCGGCCGGATAGGTGTAGGGGGCCTCCGGACGTGGCAGAATTCCCCGCCGGATTCGGGCACAACCGAGCCGTCCCGAGCGTTACAAGCGCGCGACGAGGTTAGTAAAGATGGAGGGGTAAGGGCCGAGATGGCTACCGACTACGACAGCCCGAGGAAGACCGAAGACGACGTTACCGAGGACAGCCTGCAGGAACTGCAGGCGCGACGGATGGACAAGTCCTCGACGGCGATTGACATCGACCCAGATGACATCGCCGAGTCGCTTGAGCTCCCCGGGGCTGACCTTTCAAACGAGGAGCTCTCGTTTCGGGTGATTCCGCGTCAGGCGGATGAGTTCACCTGTTCGAGCTGCTTCCTTGTCCACCACCGCAGCCAGCTTGCCGACAGCCGCGGCGGCCAGCCGGTCTGCCGCGAGTGCGCTGCCTGATCGCCTTTGCTGAACAGGCACGGAGGCCGAATCTGACGATTCGATCACGGGGCACAGGGGCCAGGACGTTGAGGGCCGCTAGCAGCGACGGTGAATCCGGCTAGCGGCCTGCCGCCCGAAGAGGGCGGCCGTGCGGCCAGGCGGGCGAAGGCCGTCGCTCGGCGGCCCGAGCGGGCTAGCGGCATGAGCCGGCTGATGGCGCGTTCCCGCCCTGAAGGGTTTTTCTGATCTTCCGGCGGCCGGTGAGGGCCGTCTTCAGCGACCGGCCGCGCTGGCGGCAGCGCGCTTGCGCCAGCCGGGCGAGCGGACGACGCGCGTCCGCGGGCATGGCCCTGGCGCGGGCCGCCACCCACAGCACGCAAGCTCCGGCCGCCCCGGCAAGGCCGGCGGCCGCGGCCGGGAATCCGCTGATGAGCAGCGTGGCGGCGGCGGCCAGGCAGAAGCCTGCGAGCAGGGCCGGGGCTGCCAGCCACAGTCCGAGGCGCCCGAGGGCCAGCTCGGTATTGCGGGCGAATATCCCGTTGGCCGGGGCTGTCCTGGCCGCGCGCAAGAAGTAACCCGAGGCTGCGGCCGCGTCGCGGGAGCGCAGGCTGATCCGCCCGAGCTCGTTCATGGCGCCGGTGTGGCCGGGCTCGATCGCCAGAGCGGACTCCTGGTGCAGCCTGGCGGCGGCGACGTTCCCCTCTGCCAGCGCGACCTTTCCGGCCGTGACCTGCACATCCGCCTGATCCGGGGCGATCGCCAGGGACTCCGAGGCCGCCTGCGCCGCGAGCCCGAGCTGGCCGTCCGCGGCCGCGGCCTGGGCCACGCAGACGTGCGCGCGCCAGAAATGCGGCGCGAGCCTGCGGGCCTGCTCGGCTGCGGCGACCGCGTCGCCAGCCCGGCCGGCACTCAGCAGGGCCGTGCTGGCCAGCCGGTACGGCCAGTCATCGGCCGGGTCGAGCGCGCTGGCCCTGGCGGCAGCCGCGATGGCCCCGGCCTGATCCGCGGCTCCCAGCCGGGCCCGGGCGAGCAGGCACCAGCCGCGGCTGCTGTCCGGGGCGCCGGCCAGCACCGCCCCCAGCAGGCGGGCGGCATCGGCGTAGCGGCCGAGCTCGATCATCGTGGCGGCCCGGCCGAGGTCGGCTGCGGTCACAGCATGGCCCGCGTCTGGTCGTCGATCCTGTCACTCCGGTGCTGTTCGCCTGATTAATACAGTCATGACGAGTTTATGCAGCTTTAAAGGCAGGTAGGAGGCGGTTTACCGTTCTGCTGGCAGCCGCCCGGACGGCCCGGTCCGGCACTAGACGGCCTCGGCGGACTCCAGCCGGGCGATGCACTCAGGCTCCCCGCAGGTACGGCCCGAGCCGCGGCATACGTTCCCGCAGGAACAGCGCGCGGCGCGGCTGGCCAGCCAGGCGCCGTGATCACCGAGCAGCACGGTCCCGTCGGGCTGCTCGACGCTGTAGACCCGCTTCAGGATCCCGCCCCGCAGGGCCACGTACTCACGCGGGATCAGGTCCATCCTTCCAGTGTGACTCACAAACGGACTGGTGGTTAGCCCCCGTCGGCGGGCAGGCCCAGGGCCTGCCGGAGGAATCCGAGCTGATGGCGGAGCAACTGGCTGACGGTGTTCTCGTCGGTCGGCATGTGGGTGGAGCCGGACAGCGGCAGCACCTGGTGCGGTCGCCCGCCGGCGAGCAGCGCGGCCGACATCCGGAGCGTGTGGGCTACCACTACGTTGTCATCGGCCAGGCCGTGGATCAGCAGCAGCGGCCGGCTCAGCCGTCCTGCCTGCGTCAGCGTGGAGGAACGCGCGTAGCCCTCCGGGTTGGCGGCCGGCGTGCCGAGGAACCGCTCCCGCCAGTGCGTGTCGTACAGCCTCTGATCGTGCGGAGCGGCGCCGGAGATCGCGGCGCGGAACACGTCCGGCCGGCGGATGACCGCAATCGCCGCGAGGGCTCCGCCGAACGACCAGCCCCGGATGCCGACCCGGCCGAGATCGAGGTCGGCGAACTGGGCCGCAGCCGACTGCAGTGCGTCCACCTGATCCTCAAGCGGGGCGGACAGGGTGTCGCCGTAGACCGTCTTCTCCCAGGCCGGGCCGCGGCCGGGCGTGCCCCGGCCGTCCGCGACCAGGACGGCGAAGCCGCATTCGGCGAACCACTGGTCCTCGCAGAAGAAGCTGTCCCGCGCCCGGAGCACCCGCTGGGCGGCCGGGCCGCCGTAGGGACTCATCAGCACCGGGAGCCTCGTTCCCGGCAGGTACCACGAGGGCAGCAGCAGGGCAGCCCGCAGTGACCGCGCGCCCAGCGTGAGCCAGGTGATCCTCGGCAGGAGCACGGGCTCGGCAGCATGGCTGGCGATCGCTTCGGGAGGAGTGCCTGGCCGCAGCGCCGTCATGGCCGGACCGGCCTCGGTCTGCGAGAGCCTGACCACGGTCCCGCCCGCGGCGGTGCCGCCGTGCACGCCCGGCCCGTCGCTCAGCCGGACCAGGCCGCCGGCCGGGTCGTACCGCCACAGGTGCTCCTCGGTGGGCTCCTGGATGCCGATGAAGTACACGGCCTCCCCGTCGGTGCCGCTGACCTCGCGCACCTGCAGGCCGTCCGGCGTCACCGGGGTACCGCCGACAACCAGTCGCCGGGAGCCGCCCAGATCGCTGACCCGCACCAGGATGCCCGCCGCCGTTCGCTGCGGCGCGCCGTGGGTCAGCTCGACCCAGGCCGGGTCACGCTCGGTGTGCAGCAGCCTGGTCACGCCGCTGACCGGATCAGCGGCCAGGATCTGCACGGTCCGCTGGTCGCGGCTCTGCACCGACAGCAGCGGGCCGTGGGCGTCGAAGTCCGCCGTCGCCAGGTACTCGAACGCGGCCCGGTCCCAGGCGATCTCAGTCCGGGAGCCGTCCAGGCGGAGTACGTGCAGCGTGACGTCGGCATTCGCCGTTCCGGCGGCCGGGTACCTGATGGCCCGCGGCGCCGCTTCCGGATGGGACGGATCGGCGATCCACCAGCGCTGGACCGGCGAGTTGTCGACCCGGGCGGCAAGCAGCTGGCGGCCATCGGGTGCCCACCAGAAGCCGCGGTAGCGGCGCATCGACTCGGCTGCCGCATGCTCGGCCGCGCCGTAACTGACGTCGGCGTGCTCGGGAACGGCGAGCGGCCGGCTGGTGCCGCTGCCGAACTCGGCGACGTGGATGCCGCCGCCGGCGAGGTAGGCCACCCGCTGACCGGCCGGGTCGATCCGCGGCTCCGTGACCGGCCCCGCGGTCGGCACCAGGCGGGGGACGTCCGCCGGCGGCACTGAGGGCCCGCCGTCGCCGATGTTCAGAACCCAGAGCTGGCCGTCCAGCGCGAAGGCAACGGTGGTGGCGGCGGCGTCGGCCGAGTAGGCGACGATGCCGGCGGAGAGTTCGCGAGCCCGTTCCCGCCGTACGCGCTCCGCATCCGGTACCTCGCCGCCGCCGGCGTGCCAGGACGCGGCCGGATCAGCCAGCAGCCGCTCGCCCTCGCCGCTGCCCGGCTCCAGCAGCCACAGGCAGCTAACCGGATCCTCGCCGCCGCGGCTGCGCAGGAACAGCACCCGGCTGCCGTCCCGCGAGATCGTCACCGTGCGCGGCACGCCGAGGCTGAAGTACCGGGTCCGGGCGAGCTGGCGGGGGAACTCGTCGATCTGCATACCGCAACTCTGCCGTACCGGGACTTGCTGTACCGGCCGGAGCGGCTGCCGGCGGGCAGCCGGCGCGCCGTGCGGTTCGTCGTCCGGGTGCGGGCGGCCGGCCAGCCGGGCCGGTCAGGCGCTTGGCCAGCTGGTCCGCTCGTCGCCGCGCGGGTCGAGCACGACCTGGCCGGGGGCGCCGGCAGCACCGAAGGTCATCACCGGGTAGCTCGCGTCGAAGGCCGGCCAGCCGGGATCACCGGTACTGGCGAACCTGATCCAGGCAGCGTGCATCTCGGCGGCCAGGGCCGCGGGCGGTGCGTCCCCGATCGCGGCCGCGGCGTCGGGCACGGCCAGGTTGTCGAACACGAACGGGATCTCCACCGCGTGAGCGGCGCCGATCCCGAGGACGGGACTTCGCCAGGCGAATTCGTAGAGATACGTCGGCGCCGGGCCGCCCGCCTCAGCGCGAGCCCGGGCCGCGGCGAACGCCGGATTCCGGAAGAAGCTGTCGGTCACCAGCGCGCACAGGACGTCGCCGGCGCTGGCGTCCGGCCGGTTCGCCTGGTAGACGGCGGCGGTCGCGGCCGGGATGCCGAGCAGGCCGAGAAAGACCGGCAGCGTCTCGCCGGTGACCGTCGCGGCCGTCCCGGTCGGCACGAAGAACAGCCGGAACTCCTCGGCGTTCGTGCCGGTCAGCAGCGGGACCTCCGCGCCCGCGCCGCTCCTGAGCGCGGCCAGCGGGTGCAGCGGGAGCACGTCGCCGTCCACGACCGGCAGGAAGGCCATGGACGTGGCCACGATCGTGGCCCCGAACCGGGCCGGATCGGGGGCGGCGGCCATGGCGTCCCTGACGGCTGCCTGGGCAGTGATCAGCGTCTCCAGGTCAAGCGCGGCCAGGCTGGCGGCCGTGGCCTCGGTCCCGAGTGCCCGGCCGAGCTCACCGGTCACCAGCGCGGCGTCCTGCGGGTCGGCCGCGGCCTGGGCCGCGCCGCTCTGGGCGATGACGCCGCCGAACAGGCCGCGGGCGCGCGGCATGCCGAGCAGCGTCGTCACGCTCATGCCGCCCGCTGACTCGCCGAAGATCGTGACCCTGGCCGGGTCGCCGCCGAACGCGGCGATGTTGTCCCGCACCCACTCCAGCGCGGCCACCTGGTCGAGCAGGCCGCGGTTGGCGGGCGCCGGGGCGTCCGGCAGCACGGCGAAGCCGTCGACTCCGAGCCGGTAGTTGATGGTGACCAGGACCACGCCGTCGCGCGCGAAGGCGTGGCCGTCGTACATGGGCACGGCCGAGTTCCCGTTGACGAACGCGCCGCCGTGAATCCAGACCAGGACCGGGGCCGAGGCATCCAGGCCCGGCGTCCAGACATTCAGGCTGAGCCAGTCGTCGCCGGGGATGGCGGGCTCGGGCAGGATCGTGTCGAACGGGGGCGGGTACTCCGGCTTCGGCGGTGTCGGCCCGAACGCGGTGCAGGCGCGCACGCCGCGCCAGGGCTCGGGCGGCTGCGGTGCGGCGAACCGCAGGGCACCGGTCGGGCTGGCCGCGTAGGGGATGCCGAGGAACCGCGTGACCCCGCCCGATTCCTCGCCGCTTACCGCGCCGTACCTGGTCATAGCCGTCGTCATGCCGGAACTGTGCCATACCGGGGGCGGCCAGGGCCAGCACTGCCGTCCGGGTTTTCCGGGCTGGCTGCCCGCAGCGGCCCAGCGCTCAGGCCCGCGGGGTAGAGTCTCGCCCGTGACTGAGCAGACTGACGCGGCCGGCGTGGCCGAGACCGACGACAACGACTGGCGGGTAACCGTCAGGCTGCGCGATGGCGGCCAGGCGGGCAAGGCGGCCGAGCACATCAGCGCGCACGAGGTCGAGGGCGAGGTTCACCAGCGCCTCGGCGGCCGGGTGGCGGTCGGCGCTGACGGCGGCGACGGGCTGTTCCTGTATGCCCACACGTCGGCTGCGGCCGCGGCCGCGCGCCAGTCGGTTTCCGACTTGCTGTCCAGTCACGGACTGGACGCTGACTTCGCGATTGACCGGTGGCATCCGGTCGCGGAGGAGTGGGAGCCTGCCGATGTCGCGCTGCCCGACTCCCCGGCCGCGGTCGAGGCCGAGCGCCGCGAGCTGGACGCCGAGGAGACCGGCGAGTCCCTCACGGCCGGGGTGGCCCTGTTCGAGGTCCGGGTGCAGCTGCCCTCGCATCGCGAGTCGGTGGCGCTCGCGGCGCAGCTGACAGCAGAGGGCTACTCGGTCGTGCGGCGCTGGCGCTTCCTGGTCGCCGGCGCCAACAACGCCGACCAGGCCGAGGAGTTCGCCGCCCGCATCCGGCAGGAAGCGCCCGCCGGCGCCGTGGTCAGCATCGAGGAAGTCGGCGCGCAGCGGCCGTACACCGTCTTCGAGATCGCGGCGGGCTCGGGACTCTAGGTCCCGGAGCCCGCACTGGGCGGCTGCACTGACGGCTGCGCTCGGCGGCGCAGCTGGTGCAGCATCCAGCCCCGCCCGGCCGGATCCAGTGTCCTGGTGTGCCCGGCGAAAATCTCCGCCGCCCGCCGGTACGACATCCGGGCGCGCCCGCTGAGCGGGCAGATGTCGGCCGGAGGCGTTCCGGCCAGGGCGCGGCGATCGGTCAGGAACACCGGTCCCGTCCGCCGGCCCGCCAGCAGCCAGGCGAGCAGGTCACTGGTCCCGGCGCTCCAGTGCAGCGCCGGACCGCCGCCGTCGCGGCCGGCGCGGCGCTCGCGGCCGGAGCGGGCGCTGAGGTCCAGCGCGGGCGCGTCCAGCGCGAGCGCCGTCTCGGCCGAGGCGCCGGTGTCGAGCAGCAGATGCCACAGAGCCTGCTCACGCAGCCCGGCCGGAGCGCGGAACAGCGCCGCGAGCTGGTCGGCGGCCAGCGGCGGCACGCTGACCTCGGGCCGGGCGCTGAGTGGCTGCAGGGCCGCGCTCGGATCGGCGGCGATCCACTCCCGCCGGTGCCACCAGCTGATGGCGCTGCGCAGCGCTGACAGCTCGCGGTTAACGGTCCTGATCCCGGCATGAGACCGGCGCGCGGCGACCGCGTCCGCGAGCCGCTGTCCGGCGTCGGCATGCTCGAGCGCGGCCAGCGGAACCACCGGGGGGCTGGCCCGGCGGCGCCCGGTGCCGGCCGGCGGCAGCTTGCCGACCAGCGGCCAGGCCCAGCTGGCCAGCGAGATCCGGTAGACCCGCCGGGACGCCGCGGCCAGCTCGGCTTCGGCCAGGTAGCGATCGACGGCGACTGCGTATTCAACCGGAACGACGCCGCCTGTCAGTGCATTCAACCCGCACCTCCCGGATGACTCGCGGTAAATACCGCCTGCCGGACTCAGCATCATCGTAGCGCACGATCCCGATAGCGGGGCGCGCGCCGAATTTACTGCGACAACATGGCTGTGGCCTTGTGTTTTAGGGTCCAGTTCAGTGTCAATGCATTGCCGGCGGAAAGCTAATTCTGGCAGTCTGAATTCCATGCGCAGCCGTTACTACTCGGTCTCTGGTATTCGCAGTAAATTCCATTCCGATAGAGGGAACGAGGCATTCCGCATTCGCCCGGACCGGGCCGCGGCCGGCCCGGCCGGTCCCGGCAGGTCGGGTGGCGGCGCCGGGATCAGCGGTCCCGGTCCCGGTCCCGGTCCCGGTCCCGGTCCCGGTCCCGGTCGCCGCCGCCGGGACCGGCTCGCGCGACGGCTGGGCCCGTTCCGCAGCCGGAATTTCCGCGTCTTCTACGCCGGGTACGCCACCTCGCTGCTCGGCTCGGCAATGTCGGCGATCGCGCTGACCTTCGCCGTTCTGGACAGCGGCGGCGGCCCGGCTGATCTCGGCTTCGTGTTCGCTGCGAACGTGGTGCCGCAGGTGGCGGTCATGCTGGCCGGGGGAGTGCTGGCCGACCGGGTCGGCCGCCGGCGGGTCATGCTGGCGACCGATTCGGTGCGCCTCGTCGCGCAGGCTGCCCTGGCGGCCGCGCTGTTCGTCGGCCGGCCGCCGATCTGGCTGTTCGTGGTGCTGGGAGCGCTGCTCGGGGCCGGCGAGGGCATTTTCAACCCGGCGCTTGGCGGGCTGCGCGCGGACATCGCGCCGCGGGAAACCCTGCCGGACGCGAACGCGCTCCTCAGCGTCGCTCAGTCCGGCGCCATGGTCACCGGCCCGGCGCTGGCCGGGATCCTGATCGCGCTGTCGAGCCCGGCCGTGGTCATCACCGCCGACGCCGCGAGCTTCGCGATCAGCGTGCTGAGCCTGGCCCTGCTGGCCGTTCCCGCGGCCGTCAGGCCGCGGCAGTCGCCGCTGCGGGACCTGGCTGACGGCTGGCGGCAGTTCCGCGGCCAGACCTGGCTGTGGCTCACGACGGTGCAGTTCGCGCTGTTCAACCTGCTCACCTGGGCGCCCTATCTGCTGCTCGGCCCGCTGCTGGCCCGGCAGTATCTCGGCGGCCCGGGCGCCTGGGGCGTGATCTCGGCCGCCTACGCGCTCGGCTCGGTCCTCACCGGGCTCGCGCTGGTCGGCCGCCTGCCGCGGCGGCTGCTGGTGGTGGCAGTCACCGGCACTTTCGGGTACGCCGTACCCTGCCTGCTGCTGGCGCTCCGCGCGCCGGTCGCGGTGGTGGCCGCCGGAGCGCTGGTGGCCGGGACCGGCAGCGCCGTGTTCGACACGTACTGGACCACGGCCATGCAGCAGCGCGTCCCGGCGCCGATGCTGGGCCGGGCCACGGCGTTCTCGCTGACCGGCGCCTACGCACTCGGATCGGTCGGGTACGCCGTGATCGGGCCGGTCGCGGGCCTGGTCGGGCCCGGCCGGATGCTGGCGTTCGCCGCCGGGTACGCGGTGCTCAGCAGTTCGGTCGTCCTCGCCACGCCGGCGATCAGGTCGGCCCGCTGGCAGGACCAGCCCGCTCCGGCAGCCTGACCCGCGCGCCCTGTCGTAGACGCGGCAAGAAGCACGCCAGGACACGGCGACGATTCGAACCGGCATGCGCCCGCGGGGCCGTCCCGCGCGCCGGAAAGGGCGTGAGTTGCCGAGCGGCGCCCATCATGGGGCAGCGATCGGCAACTGACGCCCAATCGGCCGGGCGCGCCGCGACCGACAGCGCGCGGCGCGCCCGAAACCCCTAGCCGCCGTACACGGGGATGTGCTTGAACCGCCTGAACACGCGGCGGAAGGTGTTGTGGAACTTGAACCGGACCGTGACCCGGCCGGCCGTGAAGATGCCGATCCTGTTGTCGTAGATCAGGTTGTGCGCGATCGTGATGCTGACCCGCCCGGCCGAGCCCAGGTAGATCCCGGTCGTGGCCAGGTCCCGGTAGTCCGTGCGCAGGTTGTTGCGGCCGATGGCGTTGCCGATGATGCGGTTCCCGCCGAAGTTCGGGCCCTTCTGGTGACCGTGCAGCGCCACCCCGCCGTGGCCGTTCCCGACCATCTTGTTGTACGCGATGAGGTTGTCGTAGACGCCGCCGGTCTTGCCGGCCGCCGCGAGAATCACGCCGCTGCCGCTGGAGGCGCTGGGACGGCTCGGCGTGCCGAGGCCGTTGTCATCGGCGAGGTTGCCCTTGATGGTGTTGTCGTAGACGCCGGTGCCGGTGTGGTCAGCCAGGGCGATGCCGCAGCCGCCCGGGTTGCGGCTGGTGTCGTTGCCTTCCACCAGGTTGTGGGCGTCGGGCTTGCCGAGGTCGTTCGACAGGTTGATGCCGACGCCGTTGCCGAACGCCGCGTTGCCCGCGGCCAGCGACCAGGACGTGCTGTTGATGTCGATGCCGGAGCCCTGGTTGTTCCTGGCCAGGTTGCCGGCGATCACGTCGTGGTTGCTCGCCACCGGCTTCCCGCGCACGAAGCCGGCGGTGATGATGCCGTCTCCCGGCGCGCTGGTCTTGGTGTTGACCGTGGCGTTCTCGACCGTCATTCCCTTGACGACGTCCCACGAGTGCGCCAGGCCGATCGCGTAGGCCTTGCCCTTGGCGTCGATCACGGCGCCGTTGCGGCCGAGCAGCGTCAGCCGCTTGGTCACGGTCACCATCTCCCGGTAGCGGCCGCGGCACACGATGACGGTGCCGCCGGATTCGGTGGCGTTCACCGCCGACTGGACCGACCTGAATCTCGCCGTCGCGCACGACCGGCCGGAGTGGCCAGAATGGCCGTGCGGCGACACGTAGTTGGTGCGCCACATCGGCGCCGCACTACCCGCAGCCGTCGTAGTCGAAGCAACCGCCGCGGTCACGCCGCCGGAGACCGCAACCGCGATTCCGGTCGCCGCCGCGACGCCTAGGATTCCGGCGCCGTATGCCCGGCGCATCCACGACCCCATAAAGTCCTCCCTCACTGGCCTGATGGCCAACTCGCCCTGGTGGGGGCAGATGCGCCCGCACCTGACGCCCCCGAAGCCTTGCGGGAACCCGTCGCGAGCAGCACGCGCCGGCATCCGGCGGGCTGCCGCACAGTCCCCTGCCGCGTATCTGCCGCGCCCGCCCCGGCGTTACGGCAGGCGGCAGGAAGGGCGGTGCCCGGGCATGACAGCGTGGTAAGGGTTGGGAACGCGCAACTGAAAGGCGGGACGGCATGGAGACGGCCGAGCTGGTGTTCACCGGCGGGGCGGTTTACACCGCGGACGCGACTCGCCGCCGGGTGGCCCCGGCCGCGGCTGCGGACGGCAGCCCCGCTAGCTCAGTCGCGGTGGCCGGCGGGCGGATCGCCGCCGTCGGGACGGCCGCCGACCCGCGAATCCAGGACCTGATCGGCCCGTCGACCGACATCGTTGACCTGCGCGGCCGCGCGCTGCTGCCCGGTTTTCAGGACGCGCACGTGCATCCGGCGTTCGCGGGCGTCACGATGATCGGCTGCAACCTGATGGGCGCCGCGAGCCTGGATGACGCGCTGGCCCGCATCGCCGCCTACGGCGCCGGTCACCCCGAGCGGGAGTGGATTGCGGGCTCGGGCTGGCGGATGGAGTGGTTCCCCGGCGGCACGCCGGACCGGCAGACCCTGGACCGGGTTACCGGCGGCCGCCCGGCCTACCTGTCCAACCGCGACGGCCACGGCGCCTGGGCGAACACCCGCGCGCTGGAGCTGGCCGGGCTGGATGCGCGGACGCCGGACCCCGCGGACGGGCGGATCGAGCGGGCAGCCGACGGCAGCCCGCAGGGCACCCTGCACGAGGGCGCGGCGAACCTGGTCGGCGGCCTGCTGCCGGAGCTTTCCTTCGACGAGCGGCTGGCCGGCCTGCTGATGGCCCAGCAGCATCTGCATGCCCGCGGCATCACCGCCTGGCAGGACGCCATCGTGGGGGACTATCTCGGCAGCGCCGACCCGCTGCCGGTCTACCTGGCCGCTGCGGCCAGCGGTGAGCTCACCGCCAGGGTCGAGGGCGCGCTGTGGTGGGACCGGGCCAGGGGCGGCGAGCAGCTGCCGGACATCCTGGCCCGCCGCGAGCGCGGCCGCGGGCCCCGGTTCCGCGCGAACACCGTGAAAATCATGCAGGACGGCGTGGCCGAGAACTTCACGGCCGGCATGCTCGATCCCTATCACGATCCGACCGGCTGCCACGAGCACGGCAGCGGGCTGTCCTACGTCGACCCGGTCGCCCTGCTCGGCTATGTCACGCAACTGGACGCGCACGGCTTCCAGGTCCACCTGCACGCGATCGGCGACCGCGCCGTGCGCGAGGCTCTCAACGCGATCGAGGCGGCGACGACGGCCAACGGCAGCAACGACAACCGCCACCACATTGCCCACCTGCAGGTCGTGCACCCCGACGACGTGCCCAGATTCGCCCGCCTCGGCGTGACGGCGAACATGCAGGGCCTGTGGGCGGCCCACGAGCCGCAGATGGATGAGCTGACCATCCCGTTCATCGGCCCGGAGCGCACGGCCCGTCAGTACGTGTTCGGTGACCTGCTCCGCTCGGGCGCGCGCCTGGCGGCCGGCAGCGACTGGGCGGTCAGCAGCGCCAACCCGCTGCGAGCCATCCACGTCGCCGTCAACCGCTCGCTGCAGGGCTCGGCCGGCCCGCAGGCCGAGCCGTTCCTGCCCGGCCAGAGCCTGGAACTGGCCGAGGCGCTCGCGGCCTACACGATCGGCTCGGCGTACGTTAATCACCTGGATGACGAGACCGGCACGATCGAGCCCGGCAAGCTGGCCGACCTCGTGGTGCTCGACCGCGACCCGTTCGCCGGCCCGAAATCCGAGATCGGCAGTACCGGCGTGCTGGCCACCTACGTGCAGGGCGAGCCGGTCTATTCGTCAGCTTCCGGAGGCGAGCGTGCAGCTCACTGAACTCGGCCGGGGCGGCCCCCGGGTCTCCCGTGCGGGCCTCGGCCTGATGGGCATGTCCGGCGTTTACGGCCCGGCCGACGAAGCTGAGAGCAAGGCCACGATCAGGGCCGCGCTCGACGCCGGGATCACGCTGCTCGACACCGGCGATTTCTACGGGATGGGGCACAACGAGCTGCTGCTGCGCGATGCGCTTCGCGGCGCGGACAGGTCCGGCGTCTTCATCCAGGTCAAGTTCGGCGGCCAGCGTGACCCGCGGGGAGCCTTTGTCGGGCACGACGCCAGCCCGGCCGCGGTGAAGAACTCGCTGGCCTACACGCTGACCAGGCTGGGCACGGACTACGTCGACCTCTACCAGCCGGCCCGGCTCGACCCCCGCGTCCCGATCGAGGACACCGTCGGCGCGATCGCCGAGATGATTCAGGCCGGCTACGTCCGGTACCTCGGGCTGTCGGAGATGGGCGCCGACACCATCAGGCGCGCGCACGCGGCGTACCCGGTCACCGCCCTGCAGATTGAGTACTCCCTGATGAGCCGGGGGATTGAGGACACGATCCTGCCGGCTGTCCGCGAGCTCGGCATCGGCATCACCGCCTATGGCATCATGTCCCGCGGCCTGCTGTCCTCGGCCAGCGCCCATGCCATCGGTGCCGGCGACCCGCGCGCCCGCTTCCCGCGGTTCCAGGGCGAGAACCTGCAGCGCAACCTCGGCCTGCTGGCCGCGCTGGAGGAGATCGCGGCCGGGCACGGCGTGACCACGGCGCAGCTCGCGATCGCCTGGGTGCTGTCCCGCGGGCCCGACATCATCCCGCTGATCGGCACCAAGCGCCGTGACCGCCTGGCCGAGGCCATCGGCGCGCTCGCGCTGACCCTCAGCCCGGACGAGCTGGCCGCGGTCGAGGCGGCCGTACCGAGCTCACAGGTCGCGGGAGACCGCTACGAGGCAGGCCAGATGGCTGCTCTGGACAGCGAAAAGCATTAGACCGGGAACGACGCCGGCGTAGCTGGCAGCCGCCCGCCGGTGCGCCCCGGCTCAGCCGGGTCTCGTGACCGAGACCGCGACCGCTACGACCAGCAGGGCGAGCAGAAGCGTGAACGCCAGGCCGAGATAGCCGAGGATCAGGCCCGCCCGGGCCAGGCCGTCACCCTGCTCGCCGGTCTGCCGGATCTGCCGCCTGGCTTTATGACCCAGCACAATCGCGGCGATCGACGCCGGGAACCAGACAAGCAGCTGCCCGATTCCGCAGGCCAGCGAGGCGATGGCCAGCGCGTTGGTGCGCTGAACGGGCGGCACCGGCCAGGCCTGCTGCGCGACCGGAACCGGCGGGCCGGGATACGGGCGCGGCAGGTCCGCGGTCAGCTGGTCAAGATCGGCCCAGGTGACGGCGTTCGAGAGGTCCCCGGTGCGGCGCTCCCACTCGTCCTTGGTGACGCGCCCCTCAGCGAACGCATCGTTGAGTATGGTCTGCACCCGCGCGCGGTCCTCGTCAGAAGCCCGCATCGCGGCGGGATAGTTGCCGACCGCCACTGTGCCCTCCCCGCCAGGTCGCCGTTGGCCGCGTGCCCGGGCCGGGCCCGGCCGCCAGAGCCAGTCTAAGCTGCGGGTCCGGCCCCGGTCACCAGCGCGCAGCTGATCACGGCCGCGCCCGGTAGCTCAGCAGCACGTTTCCCGACCCGAACTGCCGGACGCGCGCCAGCTCAAGCTCGGCCCGGCTGGCGCCCGCCAGGACCGGATGACCGCTGCCGAGAACGACCGGATTGACCATCAGGCGCAGTTCATCGACGAGGCCGGTGCCGATCAGGCTGCCGGCCAGCTCGGAGCTGCCGACCAGCGCAATGTCCCGGCCCGGCTGCTCTTTGAGCTTGGCGAGCTGACCGGGCACGTCGTTGCTGATCAGCGTCGCAGGTGCCCAGTCGGCGCTGGTCAGGGTGCGGGAGACGACGACCTTGCCGTAGCCGTTCATGCGGGCGCTCGTCTCCGGGAGCAGTTCGATGGCGGCTGGAGTCGGCCAGAACGCGGCCATGTGCTGGTAGGTCTTGCGGCCGAACAGCAGCGTGTCGGCCTCGTCGAGCTGGGCCACCGTGAAGTCGTGAAACTCCTGGTCGACGTTGTGCCAGAACAGCTCGCTGCCGTCGGTCTCGTGATAGCCGTCGGCCGAGACCATCAGGAAAGCGAAGATCTTGCGCATGAGTCAGCCTCCCGATGTGCCTGCTAGCTGCGGTCGCGGCGGTAGATCATCCCGACAACCCCGTTCCCGAACGCGGTGCTGGACACCAGCTCGAGCGGCCGTGACTTGGGCAGATCGGCGAAGAGCGTCTGCCCGTTCCCGGCGAGGTAAGGGAACACGCTCAGCCGGAGCTCGTCGACCAGATCGAGCCGCACGAGCGACTGCAGGAAGCTGATACCGCCGTGGGCCAGGATCTCGCCATCACCCTGGCTCTTCAGTTTGGCGATCTCCGCCGTCGTGTCGCCCCTGGCGATGGTCGAGTTCGTCCAGTCAGCGGACTCCAGGGTCCGGGAGAAGACCGTCTTCGGGGCGGAGTTCAGGACCGGGGCGTACGGATGATCATCGTCCGCAGCCGGGAAATACTGCGCCATGCCCTCGTATGCGACCCGGCCCATGATGTGCACGTCCGCTCGTTCCAGCGCGCTGAGGGTCCACGCCTCATGGGCCGGATCGTCGGGCACCTCCCGGCAGAAGTCGAAGAACTCGGTGTTCTCCTCGCCGACGATGCCGTCGAGTGAGTAGTCGAAGGTCTGTGTCACCAGAGTGCGCATCGTCAGCTCCCTGCCTGCTCGCTGAGGTAGGTGCCCAGATTGTCGAGCATCCACTCGGTGCCCTCCCGGCGCGTCTCGGGCTTGTCCAGGCCGTCCAGGAAGGCGCCCTGCTCGGTGTAGGTGATCCGGGTGCCGTCCCGCTCCGGCGCGAACTCCACCGTGGCCACCGACACCGACATCCGCTCGCCGCTGGCGTACATCTCGTAGCAGTAGACGATGCGCTCGTTCCCGACGATGTCGTAGTAGGTGGCGTCGTAGCTGTAGGTGCCCCCGTCCGGGTTCAGGCCGCCGAACCGCTCGTGGCCGCCGACCCGGAAATCGAATTCGGGCTCGGAACCATCGGACTTGTAGTCCGGGTCGTCCATCCAGATGCCCTTGGCCTCCCAGTTCGCCCAGGCGGCGAACACCCTCGATGGCATCGCGGCCGGATAGGTGCGCTCGATGGTGAAACTGCCGTGAACGGCGGAACGCTCAGTCATTGTTCTTCTCCTCCTGATACTCGGATTCAGCTGCGCGGTCCGGGCGCGGACCACGGGACGATCGCGTGCTGGCAGTGCGGGTGAGGTACTCGGCGAGCCGCTCAAGCCGGCGCTCCCACAGTGACCGCCGGGCGGCAAGCCAGCCGCTGGCGCTCATGAGCCACCGACCCGCTGAGCGACCGCCCGCTGAGCCACCGTCAGTGCTCGCCGGCGTCTTCCGCGCGGAGCAGGCCGAGCGCCGTGGTGTCGGCCGTGTCGGCCAGAAATCCGCCGAGGCGGTCCAGCCGCCGCTCCCACAGCGTCCGGCGCTCGGTGATCCAGCTCTCGGCGGACCGGAGCGCGGCCGGGTTGACGCTGCACGTTCGCGTCCGCCCGGTCTTCTGCGAGCGCACCAGGCCGCTGGCCTCCAGGACCTGAACGTGCTGGACGACAGCCGCCAGCGACATCGACAGCGGCCGGCCGAGTTCGCTGACCGAGGCCGGCCCCTGGCTGAGCCGCTCCACCATCAGCCGCCGTCCGGGGTCGGCAAGCGCCTGGAACACCCGGTCAAGTTCCGCGGCTTGGTTAAGCATGTGCTTGAGTATTCCGCTGCGGACGCCAATAGTCAAGTGCAAGCTTGACTATCGCCGCCGCTCTTGCTGTCAGCAGCGCCGGCCATGATGAGGACGAGCGGGAAGCGGGGTGCTCACGATCACGGAGGCGCCGATGGCGGCGGAGCCAGCCGCAGCGACACAGGTGCAGGCCCGGCGGTTCGCCGCGCAGTTGCTGTCCGGTCCGCCGGCGGCGACCGCGGTCGAGGTGGCCGGCAGGCTCCTCGCTATCCAGGGCCAGGACCAGCGCGGCGCCCGGCTGGCGGTCCGGGCTAGGACGACCGGACTCACCGCCGCTGACGTCGAGCACGCCCTGACCGTTGAAAGGTCGCTGCTGATTACCTGGCTGAACCGGGGGACACTCCACCTGGTCCGCGCCGAAGACTACTGGTGGCTGCATCAGCTGACGGTGCGGCCGCAGCTCCGGGCAGCGGTCGGGGGCCTGCTGGCCCGGGCCGGCCTGACTGCCGCCGATGCTGACCGGGGCGTCGCCGCCATCGAGGCGGCGCTGACCGCGCACGGCCCGCTGACCAGGACGAAGCTGCGGGCTGTCATCGCCTCGTCGGGGCTGCCGGCCGAGGGCAACGTTCCGCTGCACCTGATCACGCTGGCCAGCATGCGCGGCGTCGCCGTGCGCGGGCCGGTGCTCGGGTCGGAGCACGCTTATGTGCTCGCGCGGGACTGGCTTGGCCAGCGGCCGCGATCACCCGGCCCGGACGCTGCCCTGGCCGAGCTGGCCCGGCGCTACCTCGCCGGACACGGGCCCGCGAGCGACCGTGACCTGGCCAAGTGGGCGGGACTGCCGCTCGGCCAGGCGCGCCGCGGCCTCACCGCGATCGCGGCCGGTCTCGCTGACCGGCCTGATGGCCTGGCTGAACTCGCCCGGGCGCGGCGGCCAGAAATAAGCCTGCCCGGCCCGCGGCTGCTCGGGCCCTTTGACCCGGTGCTGCTCGGCTGGGCGTCCCGCGAGCCGGTACTCGGCAGCCAGCAGGGCATCGTGACCGTCAACGGGCTGTTCCGGCCTTTCGTACTGGTCGGCGGCCAGGCTGCCGGCACCTGGAGTTTCCAGCGCGGCCAGGTTGTACTGAGCCTGTTCGCCCGGATGCCGGACGAGACGCAGGCCGCCCTCGCCGCCGAGGCCGCCGATGTGCAACGCTTCCTCGGCGCTCCGCTGGCACCGCCAGGAACCGACCGTGAGGCAGGACACGACCATGACGAAGTTGCCCGAGCTGGCTGACCTGCCGTACGCGGCTGCCCTGATCAGGCACGATGGCGAGTTCGGATCCGGATCCGACTTTGACACGGTGCTGTTCGAGGCGGCGGAGTTCGCTGCGCCGCATGCGCCGAACGCACGCTTCCTCGAGTGCGCGTTCCGTCAGGTGTCGATCACCGATGGCCAGTTCCAGCGCTCCGGTCTCCGTTATGTCTGGGCCCGGGATCTGCGGCTGACCGGCACAACCCTGGCCGAGAGCAGCTGGCTGGAAGTGACGCTGATTGGCTCGGCGCTCGCCGGCGTTCAGCTGTACGGCAGCCAGCTCCGGGACGTGGTGTTCCGCGGCTGCAAGCTCGACTCGGTCAACTTTCGCGCGGCAGCGCTGACCGGGGTGAGGTTCGAGAACTGCGTGCTGCGCGATGTCGACTTCGCGGGTGCGACGCTGACCCGGTGCTCGTTCCGCGGCTCGGAGCTGGTCCGCGCGGATCTCAGCAAGGTGACCATGGCGGACACAGACTTCCGCGGCGCCGAGCTCGGGCTGATCATCGACACGAACTCGCTCCGCGGCGCGATTATCAGCTCCGGCCAGCTCGCCGTCGTCGCGCCCGTCCTGGCCGAGACCCTGGGGATCATCGTCAATGACGAACCGGCCTAGGCGGTGCGGCCTGCCGCCGGCCGGGCCGGGGCATCCGGCTCCCCCTCGGCGTCCTGCAGCCCCGCTGCGCCGACGGCGCCCCGCCGCGCCGCGAGCAGGCGGCGGGCGAGCGCCTGGATCGACATGACCAGGACAAGAAGCGCGGCAGCGACGATGCCATCGAGCCAGAAGTGGTTCGCCGTGACGATCACGGCCAGCGTGGTCATGC
>CAWFUM010000010.1:0-198283 GCA_963818995.1 uncultured Actinomycetota bacterium
CACAGCGAGGCGTACAGCGCCTTCTCGAAGTCGGAGTAGAGCTGGAGTGCTTCCGGCGTCACGAACGGCAGGAAGTTGCTGTAGATCGATGCGCAGATTCCTGCGGTCCGGTCGATCCAGAAATGGGTGTTGCACAGTCCGGCCCACGAGCCCGTGCCGGCCCGGCGCATCCCCGGGATGTCGCTGGTGTTCAGCAGCAGCCCGTAACCCCACTTGTAGCCAGGGCCGGCCGCGAAGTCCGCGCTTGCGGCTGGGTCGCAGGTCGGCAGCTCGGCCGGGAAGTCCAGGTCGCCGATCTGATTGCTGAACGCGGCGTCCACTGTGGACTGCCGCAGGATCCGGATACCGTCCAGTTCGCCCCCGCGCAGGAGCGCTCGCTCGAATTTGATGTAGTCGCTCGGCGGGCTGTAGAGGCCGTGGCCGCCCGCCCAGTAGTCGGGTGCCTGGTTGAGGATCTCTCCAACGGAGATCCAGGTGCCGTCTTCGCCCTTGACGTGAACCGGTGCGCAATTCGGCCGGTCGGCGTCGCTCATCAGGAAGGCCGTATGGTCCATGCCCAGCGGGCCGGTCACCCCCTCTTTGATCGCCACGTCGAGGGTGACGCCGGTCACGGCCTCGATGACCTTGCCCAGCCAGTCGGTGTTGATGCCGTAGTTGAACCTGGAGCCCGGATCGGCGACCAGCGGAGCGGTCAGGCAGGCATCGGATCCGGCCACGACATTCGGGATCCCGGTAACTTTCTCGAAGCGCACGAGCTCCTCGTTCCAGAACCAGTAGCCGAGGCCTGAGGTGTGCGTGATGAGCTGGCGTACCGTCGCCTGGCTGGCCGGAGGGCGAAGTAGCGGAGTCTCGCCATCGAAGCCGGTGAGCACCTGAATACTGCCGAACTCGGGGCAGTAATCAGCGACCGGGGCGTCGAGATCCAGGTTGCCCTTCTCTACTTCCTGAAGCGCAGCCACCGTGCACGGCATCTTGGTCATCGACATCACCCGGAACAGGGTGTCCACCGATGCCAGGTCACCTTCACCGGCGGCCCTCGGCCCGGCGGAGCCGGAGTAAATCACCCCGTCGCGGTCGGCGGCGATTGCCGCGACGTGCGGCACCGCGCCGGATTCAACCGCCGCCCGCAGGATCTCGTCGATGGCAGGACTCACGGCATCTCTCCCTCATCCGGGGGCTGGCGCCGGCGCCGGCCCCGGGGATGCCGGTCTCAGCATGCGCGGCGCAGTGCGTGACGCAATTGTTCACCGGCTGACGGTTCCCCGATAGGGGCCGGCCGTACCAGAAAGCGACACCGGCACGGGCGGCGGTTACGCTGCCCGGCGGCGGACGAGCCAGATGGTCGCGCCGATAAGGAGCAGCGAGAGCGCGAGAAGCCAGCCCCCCTCGATCCACTGGAAGGGCCAGAACCGTCCGTCCGGCTGATACAGAGTGACGCGCGCGTAGCCGTGCTGGACGAGGTAGCGAACGGGGTCGACGCTGGGACGGCGTGGCCGGCCCGGGCTCGAACTGGCCGGGCGTCACGGCCTGGATATCGACCGGGCGGAGCGCCTGGTTGATCATGGACACGCTGGCCGGATGGCCGGCTCGCATCCACAGCTGGCTGATCACCCACCGGCCGTGAAAGCTGATGACGGGGTTCGTGGTTACCAGCGCCGCCTCGTACCGCGGGCGCAGGAACGCACCGGTCACGAAGGCGAGTCCGGCATAGACGGCGATGGTGGCGAACATCGCCGGGATGACCCGGCGGATCAGGACGCCCGCCAGCGCGCCGATGGCGAACGCGGCCAGGGTCCAGGCCGCGAGCGCGACGCCGCGCAAGTCGAAGATGGTGGGATACAGCGGGCCGTTGTCATCTCCGGCCGCGAAGATTGGCTGGATGTACCAGGACGCGAGCGCGCTGAACGCCGCGGCCGCGCCGGTGACCGCGACGGCGAGTGGCACCAGCTTGGCCACGGTCCACCGGGCCCGCCCGAAGCCCTGAGTCCAGGCGTAGCGGAAGGTACCGGCCTCCAGTTCCCTGGCAAGGACCGGCGCTCCGGCGAACGCCCCGATCAGGGCCGGGATTATCTGCAGCAGCCCGAGAGCGGGCCCGACGCCGGGGAGATAGGCATTGAGGAAGTTGCCCGCTGCCTGCTGGCATGCAGGTGAGCCGGCCGGATGGCAGGCGGCCACCGCGGCGTAGGCGTGATGCAGCTGGAGGCCGGCGATCAGCAGGTAGACGGCCGCCGCGGCGAACAGCGCGTACGCGCCGGCCAGCGCGGCCCGGTGCTGCCGCCACGTCACCCAGGCCATTCGCCGCCACGGCAGCGGCCGAGGGCCCGCGTGCCGGTCCGGCCTGCCGGGCATGGTCAGCGTGGTCACGTCACTGCCTCCGTGGGCTGGGTCTTCCTGGCTCCGCTCCGGGCCGGGCAGCGCCGCGGCGCCTGGCTCGCGCAGGTACGCCAGGGTGAGTTCTTCGAGGCCCACCGGATGCGCCTCGAAGCCCGGCGGTACCGCGCCGGTCGCTCCGGTGACCCTGACCAGCAGGTGCGCCTGGGCAGCCCCGTGCCGGGCGTGGACGACGTTCAGCCGGGCGGAATCGGCACTGGCCCCGCCCGCCGGGCCGGTGAGCACGCGGTGGCCGGCGAGCAGGTCGTCGACCTCGCCGGCGACCTGAACCCGGCCGCGCGACATGACAATCAGGTAGTCGGCGACGCGCTCCAGTTCGGCCAGCACGTGCGAGGACAACACGACCGAGATACCGTCGTCGGCCACCGCGGTCATCACCGTCGCCATGAAGTCGTGCCGGGCCAGCGGGTCGAGCATGGCCATCGGCTCGTCCAGGATCAGCAGGCGCGGCCGCCGGGCCAGTGCCAGAGTCAGCGCGAGCTGGGATTGCTGGCCGCCGGACATGCTGCCGGCCTTCTGCGTGAGCGGGATCGCCAGCTCGCCCAGCCGCGCTTGCGCGTAGTGCTGATCGAAGCGACGGTTCAGGTTCCGGGTCAGGTGCAGCATGTCGGCAGCGGACAGGTTCTTGTACAGCGGGGTGTTCTGGGCGACGAAGGCGATCCCGTCCAGCGCGGCCGCCGAGCCGGCCGGCCAGCCGCCAAGGACGGACACGCTGCCCGCGGTCGGTGCTGTCAGGCCGACTGCCAGGTTCAGCAGCGTGGTCTTGCCGGCGCCGTTCGGGCCGACCAGTGCGACGACGTGCCCGTCGGGGATCGCCAGCGCGCACTCACGCAGCGCCCAGGTGCTGCCGTACCGCTTGCCCAGACCGCTGGTTTCGATGACGTTCATGCCACCCCCTCGGTGCCAGCGCCGGCCGCGCGCCCGGGGAGGTCATGAAAGTCCCGGAGCGCGCTGCTGAACAGCGCCACCATCCCGTCCTCGTCCAGCCCGGCCGCGGCGGCCGAGTCAGCCACGCCATCAGGGAGCGGCGCAATCCGGCGACCTCGGGGAGCGCGATCTGGTTCAGCGTCGCCTGGATAAAGGTGCCCTGGCCGGGACGCCCGGCGGCCAGCCCCTTGGTCTCCAGCTCGCGGTAGGCCTTCAGCACCGTGTTCGGGTTGATGGCCAGCGAGGCGACCGCGTCCCTGATCTTGGGCAGCTGATCGCCTGGTTTCAGGAACCCCAGGCGCAGGGCGTGCTCGACCTGATGCACGAGCTGCAGGTAGGTCGGCACGCCTGAAGCGGAATCGAGCCTGAACTCGATCGGCGACGCCGGGCCGCGCGCAGGGCGAGCCGGCGGTCGGCGCCGCCGCCGGATGCGGACACCGGAGCCGCCCCGCCGTCAGCGCTGAACCCTTTATCTATAGTCACAGGACAAGATTACAGCCGCCCTCACGGAAGTCAACCGGGGAGTGTCCGCCCGGCGCGGTTTCCGCCCGGCAGCGCGCCCGTCAGAAGAGGCCGGCTGGCTTACTTTCCGCCGTCAGCTCACCGGGCTGCCATCCCGCTCGACGTCGCCGAGGAAGCCGGCCCAGCCGTCGCCCCGATCTCGCGGGGGAGCGGTAATGACAAGCAGGCGCACCTCGCCGGGCCCCCGAATCTGGTAGCCGTGCTCGACCCCGCGAGGCAGGAACACGAAGCTGCCCTCGCTGGCCTCGAGGCGCTCACTTCCGCACCGGAAGGTGAGTTCGCCGCCGAGGACATAGAACATCTCGTCCTCGCTCGGATGAACGTGGTCGGGTGGCTCCTCGCCCTGGCGCGTGACGTACTCGGCGACAGCCGCTCCGGTGGCGAACTCGGACGCCTTGATGATGAAGTCGGCTCCGAAATTGCGCCGCGGGCCCTGGTTGCTGCCGCGTGCGTAGGGCCGGGACCCGGCGGCGGCCGCCACGTCGCCACGGCCCTGAGCACCGTCGTCCTGCGCGTCGCCCAGACCTGGCTGCTGGTAGGCGCCGAGGACATTACCTGCCGGATCGGCGAACCAGAAGAACACCTCCCCGTCGGCCGGATCGATCGGACGCGCGACGCTGCCGCCCGCGGCGCGTACTGCCGCCGCGGCCGCAGGCCCGTCGGCGACCATCACGTAGGCCAGCAGGCCGGGAACCGCGGCCGGGGGCAGCCCGGTCACGAAGGTTCCGCTCACCTGGCCCACCGTGTCGTCGAAGGCCACTGACCCGTCGGATCGGCGCCGGATTTTCCAGCCGAAGACGTCCTGGTAGAACGCCGCCGATACCTCCACATCACGAGCGGGCAGCTCGAGGTAGCAGAGCTTTCCGGCCCGGAACTCGGGCAGCGAGCTGGCCATGGAAAAACCCCCTTTCAGGCCGGGAACGGCTCGAACGACTCGCCGTCCGGGCTGGCGATGACGACGGTGTAGCCGTCCGGGTCCTTCAGCCAGATTTCACGGTGCGCGGGACCTCCCTGCGCATCATCGGGCGGGTTGCGCACCGGGGCCAGAACGACTGGCGCTCCCAGCTCGGCGGCCCGCGCCACCGAACCGTCGAAGTCGGCGGTCTCGCCGAACCACAGCAGCACGCCGTTGCCCAGCTCGCGGGCGGGATCGCCGATCGTGCCGTGGTGGTGCTCGGACTCGAAGCGGTGGAGCTGCAGGACCAGCGTGTCCCCGGCCAGCAGTCGTTCGTAGGTCGAGCCGCCGTGATCGCTGCGCAGCCCGAGCAGGTGCTGATACCACCGGCTCGACGCCTCGACATCCCGTACGGCGATGAGCGGCTGCGCCCGGGCCGGATGGCGGACCGGCACGGCCACGCCGATGCGATTGCCGGCCGGATCGTCGGCCTCGACCAGGTAGCGCTCTCCGCCGTCGAGCATCGGCCGGCCCGCGACGCGGCCGCCATGCGCCGCGATCCGCTCGATGACCGGAAGCAGCTCCGCGGCGATGATCCAGATGAGCGGGCCGTCCTCGCGCACCGGAGCGCGCTCGGTCGTCCAGTCGCCGATCAGGCCGCCGGGCGCCTCGAAGCTGCCCCGCTCGGCGTCGACAGACCAGCCGAACACCGCCGCGTAGAACGCCGCTGACGCAGCCCGGTCGGTGGCCGGCAGCTGCAGGTAGACGACCTGGCCGGGAGGCGGATGCGGTCCGGCCGGTGTTCCGTCGCCAGAGCTCATGGGTGAGTCCTTTCTTCGGGTGTCGTCTCCGCCGGCCCCGGCCTGGCGGCCAGCAGGTCCGACAGAGCTGAGGTGATCCACTGTTCGTACCGGGCGGCTGTCCAGCCGCGCTGACGGGTGAACCGGGCAAAAGCGGCCGGCTCCATCAGCGCGAACACGGTGTCGGCGGCCTGTACGGCGGCGGCCTGCCGCACCGTTCCGAGTGCGGTGAACCTGGCCACGATCCAGGCGGCCATGACCTCGCGCTGCGCGCTCAGCTGCGCGGCCACGGCGGCGAGGTCGGGGTCGGCCGCCGCGCCCTCGAATACCGCCAGCACCAGTCCAGACGAACGGGCCTGAGCGGGAACGAGCACCCGGACGACCAGGGACAGCAAAGTCGCGGGGTCGGCTGCCCGCATCGCCGCGCCTGCCCAGTCCCGGTCCAGCATCGGTACCGGCTCGTCGTCGCCGGCGATGGCCACGTCGATCGCCGCCTTCAGCAGCCGGGCCTTCGTGCCGAACATCGTCTCCACCGTCGGCACCGATACGCCGGCTCTCGCGGCTACGGAACGGATCGTCGTGCTCGCGTATCCGAAGTCGGCGAAGAGTGCCGAGGCGGCCCTGAGCACCTGCTGGCGGGTGGCACGGGCGCGCGCCTCCCGATCCGGCGACCGGTACGGGCGGCGCGCCCGCTGCGCGGTGACGGCCACGCCTGCCAACTATTGACTATGGTCGCTCCATAGTCAATTTAGCCCGGCCGCCGGGTGACGCCGCCGGGCGGCAAGAACGTTCAAGACTGCGGAGCGGGGAGCAGCCCAGAATCGGCGCCATGGATGCCAAGCCGGTCAATCTGAGGGACGCCCTGGCGTCCTTCGACGACGTCTACAGCCCGCGGATCGTCGCGACGATGAATGACTACGACGTCCGCGTGGCCCACGTGCTCGGGGAGCACGTCTGGCATGTGCACGAGAACACCGACGAGTTCTTCCTGGTGCTCGAGGGTCGCTTCGATGTCGCCATCAGGGACGAAAGCGGCGCCCAGACCACGGTCAGCCTCGGGGCCGGCGACACGTTTGTCGTGCCACGGGGCCGCGAGCACAAGCCGTCCTCGACCGGCGGCGCGATCCTGATGTTCGAGCCCTCAGACACCTCAACGACAGGGGACCGGCACGAGGGCGCGATTCCTGACTACGTGGACAGCACGACCGGTCACGAGCTGGGTGCCTGACGGCCGGCCGACGGCTCGCCGCGGCTGGCGAGACGTTCCTCAAGCGTCCAGCACAACCGGGTCAGGTCATCCAGGTGAGCCGGGGACGCGATGCGCGAGTAAGCCCGCGTCGACAGCAGGTCGACGTGCGTCCCGTCGCGGCAGCCGGCCACCACGCAGAAGCCGCCCCACAACCCGCCGGGGCGCTCGACCCGAAACTCCGAGACCTGCTCGAAGGCCACCCGGATGACGCGTACGGCGCGGCGGTCGGTAAGGCCATCCTCGGTCACGATCAGGCAGCTGCGCATGATCGGCACCACCGAGGCGAGGAAGGCGACGGCCAGCACCCAGCCGGCCGCGACGACGGGAACAGGGCCTCCGTAGCGATAGGCCCGCCAGCCGAACCAGGCGGCCAGCACGACCATGATTCCTGCTCGCCACCGGCGCTCCGGGGAGACGAACCGCAGGACGGCCATCTGCCCTCCCGCGCGCTCCTGGCCTCGCCAGCCGGGCCTGAGGCGGCCGGCAGCACACATGTTGCCACAGCCCGGGCTGCCGGTGCCGGGCACCAGCGTCACGTCGAGGGCCGGTTACTGCCGGTTCAGCCGGGCTGCCTTCAAGGTCAGGTAGTTCCGCTCGGGAATGCTGGTAGTCCGGTCGGCCGCGGCCTGGTAACGGGCGATCGCGCCGCGGGTGTCGCCGAGCATCTCCAGCAGGTGCGCGCGCACGGCGTCGAGGCGGTAGTGACCGGGGAGCCGCTCATCCAGCGATTCGGTCAGCGCCAGGCCAGCTGCCGGGCCGCTCACCATTGCGGCGGCGACGGCCCGGTTCAGGGTAGCCATCGGATTTCCGGTCAGGCGCTCGAGGATGCCGTAGAGCGCGAGAATCTGCGGCCAGTCCGTCTCGGCTGCCGTTCCCGCCTCGTCGTGCAGGGTGGCAATGGCGGCTTGCAGCTGGTATTCACCGGGCGGTCCCTGCGCCCAGGCCCGCTGCGCCAGCCCGATGCCCTCGGTGATCAGGTCCTGGTCGAAGCGTGCCCGGTCCTGGTCAGCCAGCGGGATCAGCTCACCTGACGGCCCTTGCCGGGCCGGGCGCCGGGCTTGCGTCAGCAGCATCAGGGCCAGCAGCCCCGTTACCTCGCCGGTGTCAGGAAGCAGCAGATGCACGGCTCTCGTCAGTCTGATGGCCTCGCCGGTGAGCTCCTGGCGCTGCAAGTGCGGGCCGACGCTGCCCGCGTAGCCCTCGCTGAAGATCAGGTACAGCACGTGCAGGACTGCGCCCAGGCGCGCGGCGCGCTCGGCGGGTTCCGGCAGGCGGAACGGCACGCCGGACTGGCGGATACGCTGCTTAGCCCGGCTGATGCGCTGCGCCATCGTCGCCTCCGGCACGAGGAACGCGTTGGCGATCTCGGCCGTCGTCAGGCCGCCGGCCGCGCGCAGCGTCAGCGCCACGGCTGAGGCCGGCGTGAGCTCCGGATGGCAGCACATGAAGAGAAGGACCAGCGTGTCGTCCTCGCCCGGAACGGAAACGGGGTCTGCTTCCGCCGCCGCTGCCGCCGCCTCCCGGCGCCGCCGGGCCCGATCACTTCTGATCAGGTCGGTCATCCGCCGGCTCGCCGTCTGGATGAGCCACGCCCGCGGGTTGTCAGGAACGCCGTCCGCGGGCCAGTGGCCGGCCGCGGCGATCAGGGCCTCCTGAACCGCGTCCTCAGCGTCGTCCAGGCCGCCGAACCGGCGCATGATCACCCCGAGTACCTGCGGCGCCAGCTGACGCAGCAGGTCCTCCAGGTCAGATCGCCGGGGTGCGTCCGCTCGCCTCGGTGCGGTGCCGCTCACCAGTCCGCGCGTATCACAGGTCGAGGCCTAGCCCGGCGTCGTCGTCCATCACCTGGCGCACCTCGATCGGCTGGCTGATCGGCACTCCGCCGGGGCCGGGCACTGCCGACAGCCGCGCGGCGATCTCGATGGCCCGCTCCAGCGACTCGACGTCGAACAGCTGGAAGCCGGCCAGCTGTTCCTTGGTCTCGGCATACGGGCCGTCGGTAACGACCGGCGCGGACTTCCCGTCGGCGCGCACGATCCTGGATGCTTCCGGCCAGGCGAGCCGCTCGCCGCCGATGAGCTCGCCGGAGCCGGTGAGTTCGGCAGTCAGCGCCTCGTAGTAGTCCAGATGCGCCCGGACGTCGGCCGGATCCCACTCCTGCATCGGCGTGTCGACTATGCCGTTGTCGTAGTTCACCATCAGCAAGAACCTGGTCACGGTTCCTCCCAGTGTCGCAGCGCCCATCCTGGCACTCTCATGTACAAGGACGGAACCGGCCACCGGATCTCGACATGCCCGGCCGCCGCCCGTCCGGCCGGCGGCACGTCCCGGCCCGGCCCCGTCGCGGGTATCCTCCGGCGCATGCTGCTGTGGATCAACGGGCCGTTCGGCGGCGGCAAGACCGCGACCGCCGTCGAGCTCCGCCGCCGGGTGCCGGGCAGCGTCATCTGCGATCCCGAGCACGTCGGCTTCGGCATGCACCGGATGCTGCCGCCGGGGCAGCGCGGCGACTTCCAGGATCTGCCCGCCTGGCGGCGCAGCGTGCGCGAGCTGCTTGCCCGCACGCTGGCGACCTACCCCGGACCGGTGATCGCCCCGATGACTTTGGTGGAGCCTGCCTACTTCGGCGAGATCATCGGCGGCCTGCGCGCTGACGGTTTCGACGTCCGGCATTTCGCTCTGCTGGCCGAGCCCCTGACGGTGGTCCGGCGGCTGAGCAGGCGGGGCCCGAGGATCGGGCTGACTCGCGAGACCTGGGCACTCGACCGCCTGGGGGAGTGCCTGCGGCTGCTGGCCAGGCCTGAATTCGCCGAGCATCTCCCTACTGACGGCCGCACCGTGGCGGAGGTCGCCGACACGATCGCGCAGTCCGCCGGACTGGCGATCATGCCGTCAACCGACGGGCCGGTGCGGGCGCGGCTGCGCGGGTACGCGACCAGCGCCCGCCACATCCGGCTGACCTAGGCGGCGGGATCGATTCCGAACAGGCGCAGGCCGTTGTGCCACAGCACCTGGCGCAGCCAGTCCTCGCCCAGCCCGAGCGCTGCCAGGCCGCTGACCTGGGCGGCGAACTGATGCGGGATCGTCGGGAAGTCAGAGCCGAACACGATACGGTCGCCGAGCGCGCCGACCCGCTCCACCAGGTGAACTGGCGTCGGGCCGAGGTAGGGCGGGTCGGTGAAGACCATGGCGGTGTCCAGCCAGACGTTCTGGTGCTCTTCGGCGATCGCCACGAACGCATCCTCGTCCGGGATGCCGAGATGGGCGATGACGAGGCGCAGCCGCGGGAACTGCGCGAGCAGCCGCCGCACCGGCGCCGGGCCGCACCATTCCTCGTTGCCCGAGCCGTCCGAGACCGCGCCGGCGTGCAGGATGATCGGCGTGCCGGCGTCCTGGAGCAGGCCCCACGACGGTGCCAGCTGCGGGTCCGTGGCATCAAACCCGCCGACCTGCAGGTGAACCTTCACGGCCCGGCCGCCCGCGGCCAGGCACCGCTCGGTCTCGGCGCTCACCCCTGGCTCCGGGTAGATGGTGAACGTGGGGATGACGGCCGGAACCGCCGCGGCCAGCGCGAGCGTGTGGTCATTGAGTGAGCGCAGCATGCCCGGCTGGTGCGCATACGCCAGCGCGGTGTGGTGCCGGACGCCGACGCGCGCGAGGACCGCCAGCCGGTCTTCGGCCGGCTCCCGGTAGGTCACCGGCCAGGGCGGGGTCAGCCGGTCGAACCAGCGCCAGATGGCATCCTGCAGCCGGTCGGGGAGGAAGTGGACGTGCGCGTCGACGATTCCGGGGATGCCGAGCGCGGTCAGGAATCCGGGGATTTCGTCGTCTGTCATCGCGAGCAGATTAGCGTTCTGGCCGCCGCGCAGGCGGTGCCGGGCCGGCGCACCCCGCTGTGGCCAGGCCCTAAGCCGGGCATCAGGAACGCCGGAGGCGACATCCAGGAAGCTTGCAGGATCAGCGCTTACGCTGGCGGCGTACCCCGACGGGGCTGAGCAGGAAGGACTGAGATCGTGCCGGAGAACGTCAGCATCGCCTATCGCGGCGCTCATTACGCGATCGGACAGGGGCCGCAGTTCTATGGCATCTGGCATGCTGCGGCGCCGCAGGCCCAGCCGCTGGAGTGGTGGCCACTGACCCCCGAAGGCTGGACCGGGGCCTGGTCCCGGTTCGCGGCGGTGGAGGTACCCGGCACCATCGTCCAGGTCACGGTGCCTTCCGCTGGCGGTGGCGTGGCCGCAGCGGCACCAGCCCCGGCAGCCGCTGCCTCCGCGACCGCTGTCCCCGCGACCGCTGTTCCCGTGGCGGCTGCGTCCGGAACCGCTGTCCCCGCGACGGCGGCCCCCGCAGCCGCGGCCGGAGCGGACGACCCGGCTGGCTACGGTCAGCCGGCTACTCCCGGATACGGCCAGGTTGAGCCCCGGCCGGCCGACCCGGCCCGGCAGGCCAGGAAAGCCCGGATCGGAGCGGGGCTGCTGGCCCTGGGCGTGGTCCTGGGCATTGCCGGCCTGTTCCCCGCCTACAACGCCGGCGTCAGCCTCGCCTCGGGCCCGGCCGAGCTCGTGCCCCATGTCATCTACCTGGCGGCATGGGCGGTCAGCGCCGGACTAGTGCTCCTCAGCGGGACCTGGCGGCAGGCCGGCGCACTCGCCGCGCTCGGCGTCAGCGTCGTGACGTTCGGCCTGTTCTTCGCTGATGCCGGCATACCGATGGCTGACGGCTCGCACTTCCTGGGGGCAGGCCTGATCGTCAGCATCATCGGCTGGCTGGCCTGCACGGCCGGAGCCGGGATCGCGTTCGCGGCGGCGGGCCTGTCGTTCCGCCGCTGGCCGTTCGCGCGGCGCGGGCCGGACCGTCAGTTCGCCCGCCCGTCGGCCCATGAAGTCGTTCCGATCGTCACGATCATCCTGGCCGCGATCGGGGCCGCGATCGCGTTCGCGCCGTCCTGGGACAGTTTCCTGCTGCAGACCACGGCCGGGGGCTCGCAGACCGTGACGCTAGGCAACGCCTTCGCCAACCCGGCCGCGGTCATCGTCGGGGATGTCCTGGTGATGGTCCTGCTCGTCGCGGTCCTGGCGCTGGCCGCCTTGTGGCGGCCGGCCCGCCTCGGCGCCGCGCTGGCTCTGGGCGCGATCATCCCGATGGTGGCCCAGGCCATCTCGGCCATCGTCCAGATCGCCGAGCCGACCTCGCCGCTGCAGTTCGGGATTACACAGGCCCAGGCCAGCGCGCTCGGGCTGACGATTACCAACGGGCTGACCGCCATGTTCTGGGTCTACTGCGCGTTCCTGGGCACGCTAGTGCTGCTGTGCGCCTGGATGCTGCTCACCCACGAGCAGGCGCCGGGACAGGTGTCCCCTTACCCGGGTCAGCCCGCGTACGGGCCCGGTGGCGGCTATCCGGTGCCGGCGTATGCGCCCTCGGCCGCCTGGCCGTCCGGCCGGGGTCGCGGATGCGCCGCCGCCGGGCGGCGCCAGCCCGGGGGTGCAGTAGCCAGCGCCAGCATCACCGTGCGCTGACAGCCAGCGCGCAGCCGGCGACTCCTTCCCGCCGGCTGCGCGCGCCCGCAGACCGCCGCTGCGTGCCCGCGACCGCTCCCCTTCCGGCGCGCAGACGCCGCGTTCTGGCCGAGCCGAGCGCGCCTGAATGCCGCCGCGGCCGGGATGGTGCCGCCCGGGGTCTGCGCAGCGCCGGCCGGCGGCGGGCTGACAGTGCCCGACCCGGCTACGGCTGCTGACGGCCGTGACGCGGTGAGGCCGGCGTGAGCCGGCATCATGGACGCGTGCGGTACTGCGAGTTCTGTGATCCTGCCGAGGAACTGGAGCCGGTGCCAGCCGGTCTGTTAAGCCCGCGCTGACATCGGGCGAAAACGGGTAACGTCGCCAGGCATGGACCTCGACTTCTCGACCGCGACGGCCGGGCAGCTCGCTCGAGCCCTCCGCGACCGCCAGATCTCCAGCCGCGAACTGCTGGAGGCCCTGATGGCCCGCTCCGAGCGCCTCAATCCGGCGCTGAACGCGATCGTCGCCTTTGACCTCGAACGGGCCGCCTCGGCCGCTGCAGCTGCCGACGAGGCAACTGCGCGCGGTCAGTCGGCAGGCCCGCTGCACGGCCTGCCGATGACCGTGAAGGACGTCTTCGAGACCGAGGGCCTGGTGACCACATCCGGCGCGGCTGAGCTCGCGCAGTACGTGCCGGACACCGATGCGCTCGCGGTGGCCCGCCTGAAAGGCGCGGGCGCCGTCATCTTCGGCAAGTCCAATACGCCGCTGTACGCGGGCGACTGGCAGACCTATAACGATGTCTACGGCCGGACGGGTAACCCCTGGGACACCAGCAGGACAGCGGGCGGCTCATCGGGCGGTGCCGCGGCCGCGGTTGCCGCCGGTCTCACGCCGCTCGAGCTGGGCAGCGACATCGGCGGGTCGATCCGCAATCCGTCGCACTACAACGGGGTCTACGGGCTGAAGCCGTCGTGGGGAATCGTGCCGGTCCGCGGTCACATTCCGGGGCCGCCCGGCAGCCTGGTCACCGTGGACGTGGGCGTGGCCGGCCCGATCGGCCGCAGCGTCGCCGACCTGCGCACGGCGCTGCAGGTCATGGCCGGGCCGCTGCCCGAGGACGCGCCCGGCTGGCGGCTGGAGCTCGATGCCGGCCCGCCCGTCGGTGCCGCCCGCGAACTGCGCGTGGCGACGGTCTTCGCCGAGGGAGCCGACGTCGTTCCGGTTGCCCGCGACGTGCGCGCCTGCCTCGACGCCTTCGCCGGCCGGGCCGCGGACGCGGGCGCGCGGGTGGATGCCGTCCCGCTGCCGGTGAGTCTGGCCGACGGCTTCGCGACCTGGCGCGACCTGACGCTGCCGACCATCGGCCTCGGATTGCCCGACGCTGAGTACGCCCGGCTCGCCGCGGCCGGCGCCGTGCCGGGCGACGACGCATCCGCGGTGATCGGCCGGGCCATGACCAGTAGCTACCGCGACTGGATGCGCGCGGTCGAGGAGCGCCAGCGACAGCGGCGCGCCTGGGCCGAACTGTTCAGCCGGTACGACGCGGTGCTCGCGCCGGTGATGCCGACCGCCGCCTTCCCGCACGACACCGAGCGGCCGATGGCTGACCGGCTGCTCGACGTCGACGGCGTGGCCGTCCCGCACTTCCTCGCGGCCGCCTGGTGCGGCGCGATCGGAGCGGCGCAGTTGCCGGCCGTCGCGCTTCCGGCCGGCCCGAATCAGGCCGGCCTTCCCGTCGGCATCCAGGTGATCGGGCCGTTCCTGTCAGACCTGCGCCTGCTGCGGATCGCGGAGGTGCTCGAGGCCGCGGCCGGCCCTGGTTTCACCGCGCCCCCGCTGGCCTAGCCCGGCTTCGTCGCGACCAGGATGTCGCGGCTGATCGCCTGGTCCACCCGGTGCCGGAAGAGCAGGTAGGGGCCGGCCTGCGCCGGCTCGAGGCCGGCCGCCGCGATGATCGCGGTCGCCTCCGCCCGCGGTGCCACGAGCGTGTTCCAGGCGATGCCCATCGCGCCGCCCGGCCGCAGCAAGGCGGCCCACTCCGGCACCGCTTCCGCCAGCAGGTCCTGCGGCCGCCGGGCCATTCCGCCCGCCGACTTGCTGCCGTGCTGCACGCCGTACGGTGCGTCGGTGACGACGAGGTCCACCGTGGCCGGGCGGAAGAACTCGGCGGCCCTGGCGGTGTCCGCGCACACGACATCGAGGTGCTGCGTCCGGCCCGCCTTCTGATCTTCTTTCGAGGCGGCCAGCTCGATCTGCAGCCGGCGACCGGCCGTCCTGCCGTCGCGGCGGACCGGGCCCTCGTAGCTGACCTTGTGCTTGATGCGCTTGCGCTTCAGCCACGTCCTGATGAAAGTGCCGTAGGCGTCGGTGTCCTTGCGGTCCTCATCGATGCCGGCCGCGTCGTAGCCGTACATCAGGGCCTGGCTCAACGTCGTTCCCCGCCCGCACAGCGGGTCAAGAACCGTCAGTTTCCGGCTGAGCATCTCCGGCGCGAAGGCCGATGCCAGCAGGGTCACATTCAGCAGCAGCTTGGTGAACTGCTCATTCGTCTTGCCCTGGTACTTCAGGATCGTGACCAGGTCGTCGTCGTACCGGTCCAGCCTGGTCAGCTCGACCGGCCGGAGCAGGCCGGCCTCGACCTCGAACAAGGCGTAGACCGACGAGAGATTCGCCAGGAACGACGCAGCCTCAGGACCTAGATCGCCGGCCTCGAATTCGAGATAGCGGACACCGCCCCTGGTGGTCACCTCGGCCGCGGACAGCGCGCCGCCGAGCACCGAGTTGCTGAACACCGCCAGCTCGGCCGCGGCCAGGCCGTCGGCCGCCGCGGCCGAGTAGACCCGGTTCGCGGACGGCAGCAGGAGCAGCGCGTACCTGCGCAATGGGTTCCCGTCCGGAGCTTGTCGGAAGGCGCCGGCCGGGCGACCCCGACTGAGCGCGGGCGGCCTCGGTCCGGCATGACCTAGCTGATGGTATGCCGGGCCGGCCGGGCCCGCGGCTTGACTCCGTACCGGGGTACGGCCGGTACCGTGCTGGCATGGGCGGGATGACGATCGGCAAGCTGGCCGCGGCCGAGGGGATCGGGGTCGAGACCGTGCGGTTCTATCAGCGGCGCGGGCTGCTGCCGCAGCCGCAGCGGCCGGACTCGGGATATCGCGAGTACTCGGACGCCGACCGGGAGCGGCTGGTGTTCATCCGGCGCGCGCGGCGCCTCGGCTTCACTCTCAGTGAGATTTCCGAACTGCTCGGCCAGGCCGAGGCGCAGTCGGCACAGGAGATCGCGGCGGCCGCACAGGTGAAGCTCGCCGCGATAGATCAGCAGGTCAGAGACCTCGTTCAGCAACGATGCCGGCTCCGCCAGCTCGTGCGGGTGTGCGAGCACGGGAACGGCAAGGAGTGCGCGGCGCTCCAGCTTTCTGACGTACTTGTGACTTAGCGTGAAGGTCCGCGCCGGGCCGGGCCGGGCGGCGCGGAGTAAGCCAGCCAGCACACCAGGGAGAGAGCATGAGCAGCGCCAGGATCGCGACCGATGCCAGCTTCGACACCGAGGTCCTGGCCAGCCCCAGGCCGGTCATCGTGGAGTACTGGGCCGAGTGGTGCGGCCCGTGCCGGATGGTGGCCCCCGTACTGGAGTCGATCGCAGCCGACTACGCCGGCCGGGTCGGCCTGGTGAAGGTCAACGTTGACGAGAACCCGGGCGTCGCCCGCCGGTACGGCATCCTGCACGTGCCCACGATCAGCGTCTTCGTCGGCGGCGAGGTGGTGAAGCAGGTCACCGGCGCGAGGTCGAAGTCGGCCCTGCTGCGCGAGTTCGGCGACCTGCTGGCGCCCTCGGCCGTCTGATTGCGCCTGCCGGGCGTGATGGGTGCCGAGTTAGTGGGGCAATAGCGACAGCAACTCGGCACCCATCGAAGTCACCGGCCTGAGGCGGCCCTGCCGCGAGCCTGGGCCGACGGCTCACGGTGCAGCAAGCCGGAGGCCCGGTACAGGAACTCGGAGTAGGTCTGCCGCCTGCCGGCGCACCTTCCGCGAGTCGCTGCCGCCTGCGCCTGCGTCGGCTGCGGCGCTCGTCCTGGCCGGAGCCGGGCCTGGCTAGCCTGCCGGGACCGCGGCGGCCATCCGGGCCCGGATCTTGCCGGGAACGAGCTCCCCGGCCGCCCGTGCACTCCGCAGTGCGGCCGCCCACCAGGCCAGATCGTCCAGCAGGATCTGCATGCTGATCTCGGTCGCCGGGTCGGCCGGGACGCCGTCGGCGGTAAAGGCCTTGTCCACGTACGGCAGCACGACGGTGCTGCGCAGCGGCACGGCCTCGACCTCGACGGCGACCTGGGCCAGGTGCTCGATCGCCCGGCTGCCGCCGCCGACCCCGGCGCTGTAGCCGACCATGGCCATCGGCTTGTTCCTGAAGGCGAACGAGACGAAGACGCTGTCGATCGCGTTCTTCAGCTCGCCGGGGATGCTGTGGTTGTACTCGGGCGTGATGACCAGGTAAGCATCGGCCTCGGCGATCTTCCTGTTCCAGCGGCGCACGATCTCGGCCGAGTACGACGGGTCCTCCGGGTCGCCGATGCTGCCCAGGTGCTCACCGAAATGGGGCAGCTGCCAGTCGCGCAGGTCGAGTACCTCCGTGTCGAAGGCATCATGGCCGGCCGCCCGGCTGGTGACCCAGGGCACGACGGAGTCGGCGGCCCTGGCGGGCCGCGTGCTGCCGACGATGACCTGAAGCTTCATCTGGTTCCTTCCTGGCAGGTGCCACCGCAGCGGGCCGCGGCCCGCCGCGGCGGCACCGGTTAGCTGGCGTGCTGGCGGACGAATCTGGCGAGCACCGTGACGTGGGCATTGCCCTTCAGCATCCCGAGCTGGTTCCAGGTCATGCCGAAGTCGGCCCGGTTGATCTCGGTGTCAGCCGACAGCGTGATCGCCTGGTCGCTGGCATCGGTGACGTGAGCGGTCAGCGTCAGCGGCTGGGTCTGGCCGGCCACCGTGAGCGTGCCGGTGGCGGTGAGGCTGCCGGTGCCCTGCAGGGCGGCCTGGGTCAGGTCGACCACGATCTGGGCATGCTCGGAGGCATTGAAGAAGTCCGCGGAGCGCAGGTGCTCGTCCCGCTTGGCGTTCTTGGTCTCGAGCGAGGCCGCGTCGATCTCCAGGCGGCCGCGGCCGGATCCGTCCGTCAGGATCTCGGCCGTACCGCTGACCTTCGTGAACGTGCCGCGCACTGTGACCAGCCCCCAGATGGTCTTGTGCGTCAGCGACACCGATGAGGCGGCCGGGTCGAGCTGGAAGCTGGCCGGGCCCGCGTACGGGGAAGCGGTCTGGCCCGCCGGAGCCTGATTGCCGTTGGGAGTAGTCATGGTTGCCTGGCCTCGGTTCTGCGGAGAGATAGAGTTAATTTAACTTTGAACGATCACGCGAGTAATAGTACCGTCATGGATAATCGTGTCAACCGAAATGTCCAGGTTCCCGGACGGAGGTGAGTCAGATCAGCTCCGGGCAGTCAGCGCCCCCGCCAGCGGACCCTGAGGGCTGCTCCGGGGCCCGCGCCCTGCTCGTCGCCCAGACGGCCAGGTTCACTTCCTGCTTCCTGCGCTGGATGGAGGCGCGGGCGTGCGGCGGCATGAGCTACCCGCGGCTGCGGCTGCTGGAGGCACTGCACTGCGGCGGCCCGGCGATCATGCGCGATCTCGGCACTCAGCTGGGCGCCACCCCGCGCAACATGACGGCGATGGTGGACGCCCTCGAGGACGCGCACCTGGTGGTCAGGCGCCCGCATCCGACTGACCGGCGCGCAACGCTGGTTGAGCTGTCGCCCGATGGCGTCCGCGAGGCCGAGCAGGGGCTCGGACCGCGCCTCGATGCCATGACGGAGATCTTCGCCGGCCTGTCGGCAGCCGAGCGCGTGCAGTTCTCCTCGGTCCTGACGAAACTGATGAGCGCGATGGCCGACGGCGAGCGCGAACGCTGACCGGAGCCTCAGCCGCGGACCGCGGCCTCAGCCGCTGACCGGCGCTTCAGCCGCGGACGGCGGCGCGCTGACGTGCCGGTAGGCAAAGAACACCCGGTCCGAGTCGTCGCCCACAGGGCTGCCGTCCAAACTCGCCTCCTCCAGCAGCTCGAACCGGCCCGCCAGGGCCGCGCGCACCTGGTCAAGCGGCACCGCCAGCTCGTAAATGCGCTCGTCGTGCAGCCGGTACAGGTCGTCATGCTGATGCTCGAAAATCCGGGTCCGCCACAAGGACAGCCACTCGCCGGCGGACCGCACGGACATCACGAGCACGTTCCCGTCAAACTCGTCCAGGTACGGCGGCGCCCCGTCCAGGCCGCGCATCCGGCCCGCGGTGTTGACGTCGAAGATGAACAGCCCGCCCTCGGCCAGGTGCTCGTGCACGCAGCTGAACAGGGTCAGCCAGCCGGTGAACGACGGCACGTGGTTCAGCGTGTCGAACATGCAGATCACCACATCGAACCGCTCGGGCAGCCGGAAGGCGGTCATGTCGGCCTGCACCAGCCGCGCCCCCGGCAGCCTCGCCGCGGCGATCGCCAGCATCTCCGGCGACCGGTCGATCCCGGTGACCTGCAGCCGCGATGCCAGCCCGGCCAGCAGCGCCCCGGTGCCGCAGCCAAGTTCGAGTAGCGACCTGGCCGCGGGCAGGTGCTTGCTGATGTAGGCCTGAATCCGGTCGATCTCCTCGTCCCGGTCGCCCATGATCCGGTCGTAGAAGCGGGCGAACTCCGCGTAGTCGGTCACGCCGCCGCCTGGTCCAGCGCCTGGCCGAGGTCGGCGATCAGATCCGCGGCCGGCTCGATCCCGGCCGACAGCCGGATGAGCGAGCCGGGCGCGGTCTCGCCCGCCCACCGGCCGCGCCTCTCCCAGGTGGACTCGACGCCGCCGAAGCTGCTGGCCGGGATGATCAGCCGGGCCGCCGCGACCACGGCGTCCGCGTTCGCCGCGGTGCCGTCCAGCTCGAATGACAGCAGCGGCCCGAACCCGCGCGGCATCTGGGCCCGGGCGATTGCGAGCGTCCCGGCGGTGACACCGGGATAGTGCACGGCCGTGACCCGCGGGTGGGCCGCCAGGTAACCCGCCAGCGCCAGAGCCGTGGATGACTGCCGCTCGATCCGCAGCGGCAGTGTCTTCAGGCCGCGGATGGCCAGCCAGCATTCCAGCGGCCCGGCGATCCCGCCGCCAAGGGTGCGCCAGCTGCGCAGTTCCGCCGCCAGCACCGGATCTCGCGTCATGACCGCGCCCAGGATCAGGTCGGAATGGCCGGACGCCGACTTGGTCAGCGAGCAGAGCGAGGCGACTGCGCCGAGGTCAAGCGGCCGCTGCAGCAGTCCGGTGGCGACCGTGTTGTCCACGATCATCGGCGCGCCCGCGGCGGCCGCGAGGCGGCCAAGCCGGGCCAGGTCCGCGACCCGGAGCAGCGGATTGGTCGGCGTCTCGGCCCACAGCACGGCGCCGCGCGGGGCCGCCGCGAGCTCGCGCTCGACCTCGCCGTGGTCCTGCAGGTCAACCTCGGCCGGCGCGGCGCCGTGCGGGCGGAGCCGGCCGGCGAGCACCCGCGCGTTGTAATAGCCATCGCGCGGCAGCAGGATCGCGTCCCGGTCGCGCGCCAGCGCCAGCATCAGCGCCATGGAGGCAGCCTGGCCGGAACTGAAGACCACGGCATCGGCGTCCTCGATCGCGCCGAGGGCTTCTTCCAGCGCCGTCCAGGTCGCGTTGCCGCCGCGCCCGTAATCGCCGGGTCCCGGCTCGCCCAGCGAGGTGAGAATGCTGGTCAGCGCCGGCGGCTGCACGACCGCCTCGCCCGGCGTCCGCGCGATGCCGGCGTGGGCCAGCCGGGCGTCCGCCGATACGGCAGGGTCGGTCATGCCACAGCCTCCGCTCTAGGGCCAGATCAACACCCTAGTTCCGGGAACGGGGCAGGTATCGCCGGCCGCCGCCCTGCGGTCCGCGGCCTGCGGCGCAGCGGTTGCGGCGCAGCGGTTGCGGCGCAGTGGTTGCGGCCAGCCGCCCGCCGCGGGAACCGGCGGGGATGGCCAGGCAGTCGCTCGACTAGGGCGCTACCGCTAATTCCCGCTTCCCGGCAGCGCCAGGGAGCCAGTCCTCGGCCAGGATCGTCCACCGCTCGTGGTCACGCCACTGCCCGTCGATCATCAGGTAACGCGGCGAGAAGCCTTCACGGCGGAATCCCAGCCGCCTGACCAGCCCGAGTGAGCGCGCGTTATCAGGCTGAATGTTGGCCTCCAGCCGGTGCAGCTGCAGGGTCGTGAACGCGTCGCTGATGACGGCGGCGACTCCGGCCGTCATCGCGCCGGTGCCGGCATGGGAGCTGAACCCGCCGTAGCCGAGATAGCCAGAGCGGAGCGCGCCGCGGACGATGTTGTTGATGTTCACGTAGCCGGCCAGGCCGCCGCAGCCGGCGTGCCGGATCAGGTAGCTGGCCTGGTCTTCGCGCGCCGCGCGGTTCAGGTAGGCAGCGAACCGCTCGGGCGCGTCCGGCGGGTTCACGAAGGGGAGCAGGGACTGCTGACTGGCGCGCACGGCCGCGATGAACTCGCTGGCGTCGGCTGCCGAGGGCCGGGAGATGGTTACATCCACGGAGCACCGGACCGGCCGCTGCGCGTCAGCGAGGCCGGGTTGAATCCGGCCGCCAGCGCGCGCAGCGCGAGATCCAGATAGCGGGTGAGGTCGGCGTCCGCGCGCTCGGCCCAGCGGTCGTAGGCGGACCGGCAGGCCGCGAGCGTCGCCCGCCCGATGGCCAGCGGGTAGAGCGAGCCGGCCGGCTGGCCCAGCCGGCCGGCCGCGAACTCGCTGACCGCTCGTTCCCACGCGTCATAGTGCTGGGCAGCGCTGGCCTGCAGGGCCGGCACGGCGGCGATCAGGCTCATCCGGGTCCGCAACTCGGGGACATCGTCGGCGCGGTAGGTATTCACGCCGACGACCACGCGCCGGATGGCGTCCATGAGAGGTACGTCGGCGGGAACGGAGCCGAAGGCGGCCCGCAGCTCGCCGACTTCGCCGTCGAAGGCGTGCCAGAGCACGTCAGCCTTGGAATCGAAGTAGCGGAAGAAGGTACGGCGGCTGACGCCTGCCTCGGCCGCGATGCGCTCGACCGTGGTCTCCTCGAATCCGTCCGTGCTGAACAGCCGCAGCGAGATGACCTCGAGTTCGCGCGCGCTCGTGCCCCGCGGCCGCCCGCGGCGTGCGGCGGCCTGCTCGGCGTCGGCAGTCGGCATGGCTTCTTCTCAGGCTTGTCAGGCTTCTCCGGTCCCGGCCGGGTCTTGATTGCGGCACCCGGTGCCGATTATCATAGCGAGATCCGCAATTCGTCACGGCGTGCCGAAACTGAGAGGAGCCTGACATGCCCGAGAGCGCAACCGAGCTGCTGGAGCACCCGGCCGGCGAGGCCACCGAGATGCCGGCCGAGATCGCCGACGACGGCACTGACGAGATCATCGCCGATGACCAGCTGGTCGAGGAGATCTCGATCGACGGCATGTGCGGTGTCTACTAGCAGCCACCGCGACGCGGCCGGGCCGGCGCTGAGGCTGGCTTCGATCTCGACGGCGCCTGGCGGCTGCATCCGCAGGTGTCGGTCCGGCCCGAGCGTTTCGGTGCGCTTCTGTATCACTTCGGCACCAGGCGGCTGTCGTTCCTGAAGAGCCCGGCGCTGCTGGCAATCGTGACCTCGCTAGACGCCCAGCCCAGCGCACGGGCTGCCTGCGCTGAGGCCGGCATCGGCTCCGCCGAGCTGCCCGCCTATGCCAGGGCCCTGGCCGACGCTGGCCGGCAGCCAGATGATCTGCGGAAGGACAGCTTCATGACCGTGACCGCCGCGCCCCTGGTCGAGGAGTTCCGCTACGGCCTCGACGCGCCGATCTGCCTGACCTGGGAGCTGACGTACGCCTGCAACCTGTCCTGCGTGCACTGCCTGTCGAGTTCAGGCCGCCGCGATCCGGGCGAGCTGAGCACGGCCGAATGCAAGCGCGTGATTGACGAGCTCGAGCGGATGCAGGTCTTCTACGTCAACATCGGCGGCGGTGAGCCGACGGTCCGCCCGGACTTCTGGGAGCTGGTCGACTACGCCACCGCGCACCACGTCGGGGTCAAGTTCTCCACGAACGGCGTGCGGATCACCCCGGAGGTCGCGCGGAAGCTGGCCGGCAGCGACTACATCGACGTCCAGATCTCCCTCGACGGCGCCACCGCCGAGGTGAACGACGCCGTTCGCGGCCAGGGCTCCTTCGCCCTGGCCCTGCGGGCCATGCAGAATCTCGCCGACGCCGGGTTCGCCGGCTTCAAGATCTCCGTGGTCATCACCCGGCACAACGTGGCCCAGCTGGACGCCTTCGCCGCGATTGCGGACCGCTTCGGCGCGCAGCTGCGGATCACCCGGCTCCGGCCGTCCGGCCGCGGCGCCGACGTCTGGGACGAGCTGCACCCCACGTCCGCGCAGCAGCGGGAGCTCTACGACTGGCTGGTCGCCCGCGGCGAGAACGTGCTGACCGGGGACTCCTTCTTCCATCTGGCCGGTTACGGGCAGGGACTACCCGGCCTGAACATGTGCGGGGCCGGCCGGGTCGTCTGCCTGATCGACCCGGTCGGTGACGTGTACGCGTGCCCGTTCGCGATCCACGACGCCTTCCTGGCCGGGAACGTGCGCGGCGAGGGCGGCTTCGCCGCGGTGTGGCGGACGTCCGAGCTTTTCACCGACCTGCGGCAGCCGCAGTCAGGCGGCGCCTGCACGTCCTGCTCCGCCTTCGACGCATGCCAGGGCGGGTGCATGGCGGCCAAATTCTTCACCGGGCTGCCGCTGGATGGCCCGGACCCCGAGTGCGTGCGCGGTTTCGGCGAGAGCGCTCTCGCCGGCGCCGGCTCCGCTGCCGCGCCGCGACCGGCCGGCGACCATTCACATCGCCGCGCGCCTGCGGGCCGCGCCGGCGGCCGGCAGCCGGTGCCGGTCTCCATCGGCCCGCGCCCGGCCGGGCCCTCGGCCTGGTCCGGGTCCGCCGGGCCAGGCCCCGGTTCTCTCGTTCAGCGCGACGTGCCCGGCCGGGCCTGCGACGAGAACCCGCTGGCGGGATTCACGCCGCGCGGCCAGCGGGTAACGGCATGGCCGGCCCTCCTGCGGGCGGACGGGTGGCCGTTGTCACCGGAGCCGCCCGCGGAATCGGTGCCGCGACCGTCAGGGTGCTGGCGTCGGGTGGCTGGTCGGTGCTCGCGGTGGACCTGGCCGAGGATGACGACGCACTGCCGTACGGCCTGGCCAGCAAGGCTGAGCTGGATGCCGTCGTTGCGGAGGCGGCCGGGCTGGCCGGGGCGGGCGACCGGATCGCGTCCTTCGTCGCGGACGTCCGGGATCCGTCCGCATTGGCCGGGGCGGTCGACCTGGCCGAGTCCCGCTGGGGCGGCCTTGATGCCGCGATTGGCTGCGCCGGGGTCATTGCCGGCGGGGTGCCGCAGTGGGAGGTGCCGCGCGAGCAGGAACTCGCCGTGCTGGACATCGATCTCGGCGGCGTGCTGAACCTGGCCAGGGCTGCCGTGCCCGCCCTGCTGCGCCGGCCGCAGCCGCGCAGCGGCAGATTTCTCGCGGTCGCCTCGGCCGCCGCGACGCGCGGGCTGCCCATGCTCGCCGCCTACTGCGCGGCCAAGGCCGGCGTGGCCGGGCTGATCCGCGCGCTCGCGGTGGAGCTGGGCCCGACCGGCGTGACCGCTAACGCGGTCAGCCCCGGCTCTACCGATACCGCGATCCTGGCTGCCAGCGCCGCCCTGTATGACCTGGCCAGCCCGGAGATGTTCGCTCGCAATCAGCCGAACAATCGGCTGCTCACCCCGGCCGAGATCGCGGCGGTGCTGGCGTTCCTGGCCGGCCCGGACAGTAGCGCGATGACCGGCGCGATCGTGGCCGCGGACGGTGGCCTGGCCTTGTGAGGCCGGGAACCGCAGCGCTTCAGGGGACTGCCGTCATCCCGGCGACGGCAGCGCACGCGGCCATCCCGTCAGCCGCGCCGCTGCCGGCCGGATTCGGCATCGAGCTGGACGCGGGCACACGGGAGCTCAGCGACGGGTCCCTGTTCGGCGGATCTCCCGCCCGCGTGCTCCGGCTGACGGCCGCCGGGATGGCCGCGCTGGCTGAGCTGAGGGAAGGCCCGGCCCGGTCGGCCGCGGCCCGCCAGCTCGGGCGGCGCCTGACCGACGCGGGCCTGGCTCATCCGGTTCCGCCTGACGCCGCCGGACTCGGCGAGCCGGCCACCGTGACCGCACCGCCCGGCGATGCCGCGGCCGTCACGGTGATCATCCCGGTCCGGGACCGGGCCGGGATGCTCGACCGGTGCCTCCGCGCGGTCGGGCAGCAGTTCCCGGTCATCGTCGTGGACGACGGCTCGGCTGATCCGGCGGCCATCGCCGCCGTGGCGGCCCGGCACGGAGCGGTCAGGCTTCGCCGGGATGCCAGCGGCGGCCCGGCGGCCGCCAGGAACACCGGCCTGGCCGCCGCCGCCACGAGCCTGATCGCCTTCCTCGACAGCGACTGCGTGCCGCCGCCCGGCTGGATCGCCCGCCTGGCCCGGCATTTCGGTGATCCGCTCGTCGGCGCCGTCGCTCCCCGCATCGTGGCAGCCGCCCGCCCGGCCGCCGGGCAGCCGGCTGCGGCCAGGTACGCGGCCGCCTGCGGCAGCCTGGACCTGGGCGCAGGCGCCGCCCGGGTGCGGCCTGGCAGCCGCGTCTCGTACGTGCCGACGGCCGCGCTGCTGGTGCGCCGCTCGGCGCTGGACAGCGTGGCGAACGACGACGCCGCGATCCCGGCTCCTGGCCACCTGGCCGGGCCCGGCCCGCTGAGCAGCCGCGGCGTCTTCGATCCGGCCCTGCGCTACGGCGAGGACGTCGACCTGATCTGGCGGCTGAACGACGCCGGCTGGCGCGTCCGGTACGAGCCGTCGGTCCAGATTCCGCATGACGGGCCGGCGAGCTGGCCGGGACTGCTCGGCCGCCGCTTCCGGTACGGTACGTCAGCCGCGCCCCTCGCCCGCCGCCATCCGGGGAACCTCGCGCCGCTGGTGCTGCAGCCGTGGCCGGCCGTGACGGTCGCCGCGCTGCTGGCCCGGCGCCCGGCCGGAGCGGCGGCCGCGCTCGCAGCCGCCTGGCTTGACCTGACCGCGGCTGTCCGCCGCGCCGGAGTGCCGGCCGACGGAGCGTCCGCGGCGACGCTCACGGCCGTCCGGCAGACCTGGCTCGGCATCGGCCGGTACGCAACCCAGTTCGCCGCGCCCGGGCTGGCTCTCGCCCTGGTCGACAGGGTCGCGGGCCTGCCGTCCGCCGGCTGGGCCGGCGGGTCGCGGCGGCATCTCTCCTGCTCGGCCCCGCGCTCACCGCCTACGCCGAGCGCAAGCCAGAGCTGGACCCGGTGCGGTTCACGCTCGCGCACATCGCCGACGACATCTGCTACGGCGCCGGCGTCTGGGCCGGGTGCCTGCGGGAGCGGACGGCAGCGCCGGTGCGCCCGGCGATCTCGGTGCGGCCGGTGCGCATCTGTCCGCCGCAGAGCAACGGAAAGGGCTGAGTTCCGATGGCGAATGCCTGGTTCGAGTCGGTGGCCGAAGCGCAGCGGCGGGCGCGGAAGCGGCTGCCCGCTTCGGTGTACGGAGCGCTGCTGGCAGGCGCCGAACGCGGTCAGACCGTGCAGGACAACGTCGCCGCTTTCGCTGAGCTCGGCTTCGCCCCGCACGTGGCCGGCAACCCCGCGCAGCGCGACCTCGCCACCACGGTTCTCGGCCAGCCGGTCTCGATGCCGGTCATCATTTCCCCGACCGGCGTTCAGGCCGTGCATCCCGACGGTGAGGTGGCCGTGGCCCGTGCTGCCGCCGCCCGCGGCACCGCCATGGGACTGAGCTCGTTCGCCAGCAAGCCGGTCGAGGAGGTGGTCGCGGCCAACCCGGCGAACGTTCTTCCAGATCTACTGGTGCGGCACCCGCGACCAGATCGCCGCCCGGCTCGAGCGGGCGAAAGCCGCCGGGGCGGCCGGCCTGATCCTGACCGCGGACTGGACGTTCACGCACTCCCGCGACTGGGGCAGCCCGCAGATCCCGGATCGCACCGACCTGCGCACGATCATCAGGCACGCCCCGGAGGCCGTCATCAGGCCGCAGTGGCTCGCCCTGTACGCGCGGACTGGCCGGCCTCCGCAGCTGACGGTGCCCAACATGGCCCAGCCGGGCGAGGAACCGCCCACGTTCTTCGGCGCTTACGGGCAGTGGATGCAGACGCCCCCGCCGAGCTGGGACGACGTGGCCTGGCTGCGGGAACAATGGGGCGGGGCGTTCATGCTCAAGGGCGTGTCCAGGGTCGACGACGCCAAGCGGGCCGTCGATGCGGGCGTGAGCGCGATCTCGGTGTCCAACCATGGCGGCAACAACCTGGACGGCACCCCGGCGACGATTCGCGCGCTGCCCGCGGTCGCGGGCGCCGTCGGCGGCCAGGTCGAGGTCCTGCTCGATGGTGGTATCCGCCGCGGCAGTGACGTCGTCAAGGCACTGGCGCTCGGAGCCCGCGCCGTCATGATCGGGCGGGCTTACCTGTGGGGACTGGCCGCGAACGGACAGGCCGGCGTCGAGAACGTCCTGGACATCATGCGGAACGGCATTGACTCGGCCCTGCTCGGACTCAGCAAGGCCTCGGTGCACGACCTGGACTCCGGCGACGTGATCATGCCGCCGGGCTTCGCGCGCAGCCTCGGCGGCTAGCCCGGTCCCGGCCGGCCTGCGGCTGGTCCGGGCATGACAGCTGTCACGGCCAGGTAGTGACGCCGGACGCACAATTGGGTTGCCGAAGGCGTCCAGACTAGGGGCATGACAGTTACCAGTACGGAATACGGCACGGAGCCGGGGCGCGGCTCGGTGCCGCCGGCCATTGACCTCGCCGGGGTCCGCAAGCACTTCGGGCACGTGCGGGCGGTTGACGGCATCGACCTGTCCGTCGCCTCCGGCGAGATCGTGGCCTTCCTCGGCCCGAACGGAGCTGGCAAGACCTCCACCATTGACATCATTCTCGGACTGTCCGAGCCGGACTCAGGATCGGTCTCGGTCTACGGCCTGTCCCCGCGGCAGGCGATCTCGCGCGGCCTGGTGTCCGCGGTCATGCAGACCGGGGGCTTGCTGAAGGACCTGACGGTATTCGAGACCGTCCAGTACACCGCCAGCCTGTTCGCCCGCAGCCAGTCCCCGCGCGAGGCACTGAGCCGGGCCGGCATCACCGAGATCGCCGACCGGAAGGTGATGAAGTGCTCGGGCGGTGAACAGCAGCGGCTGCGGTTCGCGATGGCCCTGATCTCGGATCCAGAGCTGCTCGTTCTCGATGAGCCGACTACCGGCATGGACGTCGAGGGCAGGCGCAATTTCTGGTCTTCCATCCGCAAGGACGCTGAGCAGGGCCGTACGGTCCTGTTCGCGACTCACTACCTGGAAGAGGCCGACGACTACGCCGACCGGATTGTCCTGGTGCGGCACGGCAAGATCGTGGCCGACGGCACCGGCAGCGAGATCAAGGCGATGGCGGCCGGCCGGACCGTCCGGGCGACGCTGCCGGGCGCGACCGAGACGGCGCTGCGCGACGTGCCCGGCGCCGACAAGGTTGAGGTCCGCGGCGAGACCGTGCTGATCCACTCCAGGGACAGCGACGCCACCGCGCGCTACTTGCTGACCCAGACCGCTGCCCGCGACCTCGAGGTCGTCGCGCGCGGGATCGAAGACGCGTTCATCGCGCTGACCGGTGACGACGCCGAGCCAGCGACCGTCGCAGGAGCAAGCTCATGAGTACCACCGCATCCCCCGTCGATCTCAGCACCAGGCGCGCGCCGGCGGCCTGCGGTTTCAACCTGACCGCGCTGAGGCTGGAGATCCGGCGGCTGCTGCGCAACCGCCGCACCGTCATTATCACGCTGATCTTCCCGGTCTTCTTCTTCCTGATCTTCGGGCTGAATAAGTCCTACGCGACCGACAAGATCGGGCACGGCAACATCGCCGCGTTCATCATGATCAGCCTCGGGCTGTACGGCGCCGTCTTTGCCGCGACCTTCGCCGGCGCGATGGTGTCGATCGAGCGGGCCCAGGGCTGGAGCAGGCAGCTTCGGCTGACCCCGCTGGCGCCGGCTGCCTACATCGCGATGAAGGTCATCACGGCGCTGGTACTCGGGGCCGGCTCGATTGCCGTCGTGTTCATCGCCGGAGCCGTGACCAACAAGGCCATGATGCCCGCCTACCTGTGGATCGTCTCCGGGCCTGAGCGTGTGGGTCGGATCGCTGCTGTTCGCCGCGTTCGGCCTCTTCATGGGTTACCTGCTGCCGACCGAGAACGTCATGCAGCTCATGTCCCTGGCCCTGACCCTGCTCTCGTTCGCCGGAGGCCTGTTCATCCCGTTGAGCCAGTTCCCGCAGACTGTCCAGGATGTCTGCCGGTGGACGCCGCTGTACGGGCTGAACCAGCTGGTGCATACACCGCTGCTCGGAACCGGACTCGACTGGACCTGGGTCGTCAACGTGCTGGCGTGGCTGATCATCTTCGCCGGGGGCGCGGCCTGGCGGTTCCGCAAGGACACCGCGCGCGTGTAGCAGCGGGGCTGCCGCAGCCGGAGGCGCGTCCGCGACACGGGGGCCGGACGCGCCTCCGGCATGTCCGGCGGCCGGCTCGGCGAACACGCCGACGACGTGCGTGACAGTGCCGATGTGCGCCGGTAACGTGTGGCCCGGCCAGCTGCGGAAGTAGTCAAATATCAACAGTGAGTGATGAGTCTGCTGGCCATCAGCGTCGGGGTGACGCGGATTTCCAGAGGACTCATCCGGCCCGGCTCGGGGGAGTCATGCCACAGCCTGTTGACGGCGGTCAGCGCTACATCGCGGGGCTGGACGGACTGCGCGCGATCGCCGTCCTGGCCGTCGTCGCCTACCACGTGGGTTTCGGCTGGGCCCCGGGCGGCCTGCTCGGCGTCGGCATCTTCTTCACCCTCAGCGGCTATCTGATCACCGACCTGCTGCTCGCCCAGCGGACCTCAGCCGGCGGCCTGCGGTTACTCACGTTCTGGCAGCGGCGCGCCCGGCGGCTGCTGCCGGCGCTGTTCGTCGTGCTGGCGGTCGTCGCCGCCTGGGTGGCGCTGCTCCAGCGCGCGCAGCTTCCGTCGCTGCGGGGCGCGATGGCAGCGGCCGCCGCCTACGTCAGCAACTGGTGGCTGATCGCCCAGAACTCCTCGTACTTCGCCCGGTTCGCCGCGCCCACCCCGCTCGGCCATCTGTGGTCGCTCGCGGTCGAGGAGCAGTTCTACCTCATCTGGCCGTGGCTGCTGCTCCTCGGGCTGTACCTGACCCGGCGCCGGAGCGAGCCGTCAGGCCGCCGGTGGATGGCGGCCGGAACGCTCGGCCTCGCGGCCGCCTCGGCCGCCCTGATGGTCGTGCTGTACCACCCCGGCTATGACCCGACCCGGGTTTATGACGGCACCGACACCCGGGCTTTCGCGCTGCTGATCGGCGCCGCGCTGGCGTTTGCCCGGCCGAGCAGGGACATGCCGGCCGAGCCGGGACGCCGCAGCCGGCTCGTGCTCGACAGCGCCGGCGCCGCCGGGCTGATCGCCATCGCCGCCCTCATCTGGCGGACCAGCGAGTACTCGCCGTTCCTGTACCGGGGTGGCATGGTCCTGCTGTCGGCGGCCACGGCGGCCGTCGTGCTCGCGGTCGCGTCGCCGGCCAGCCGGCTCGGCGCTCTGCTCGGCTGGCGGCCGCTGCGCTGGATCGGCGTCCGGTCCTACGGCATCTATCTGTGGCACTATCCGGTCATCGTGCTGACCACGCCTGCCAGCGGCGCGCGAGACGCCTTCTGCGCGGCTCGCTGCAGGTCGGCGTCAGCGTGGCCGCGGCCGCCGCGTCCTGGACCCTGATCGAGGAGCCCGTCCGGCGCGGGGCGATCGGCCGCTGGGTCAGTCAGCTGCGCCGGTCAGGGGCCTGGCATGCGGCCGCCCGGCGAGGCTGGGCTACGGTCAGCCTCGCCTCGTGGGCGCTGGTGCTGGCCGCTGCCGCGCTCGCCGGCGCGGTGCCCGCGGCCTCCGCCGGGTCGTCGCTGGCGGCCACCGGCAGCATGCTGCCGGCCGGGCCGCCGGTCGCGGCCTCCGGTGCGGCGTCAGGCCGGGCCGCGACGGCAGCCGGGCGGGGCCAGGGTGCGTTCCCGGTCAAGACGTCCTGCAGGGCGGTCGCGCATTTCGGTGACTCGACGTCCGACGGGCTGGTATCCGCCGACTACCTGCCCGACCGGGCGCAGCGCATCAGCGCCCAGTATGCCGATGTCGGCGTGGCCAGCAGCAGGTTCGAGATCCAGGGCGGCACCTCGATTGTCGAGACGATCCTGAACGAGCCGAACGCCTACACGGTGGCGAAGCGACTGGTGCGCGATGGCTTCCGTGGCTGCTGGGTACTGGCGCTCGGCACCAACGACACCGCCGACGTCGCCGTCGGCTCGAACGTCGGCCTGGCCAGCCGGATCCGGCGCATGATGTCGGTCATCCACGGCGCGCCGGTCATGTGGGTCAACGTCATCTCACTGCTGAGCAGCGGTCCGTATGCGGAGAAGAACATGCAGGCCTGGAACCGCGCCCTGATCCGCGCGTGCGTCCGGTATCCGAACATGAAGGTATTCAACTGGGCCGCCCTGGCGAAACGGCCGTGGTTCATCTCCGACGGTATTCACTACACCTCGGCCGGATACGCGCAGCGCTCGCGGCTCATCGCCCAGGCGCTGGCGGTGGCATTCCCGCAGGCGCAGTCGCTGGAACGGCTGCCCCCGGTCGCGCAGCGGATGATGGCGGCGCAGCTACGGTCCGGCTGCCTGGTTCCCTGACGCCAGGCCTTAGCGGGGCGCGAGGATCTCGCCGAGATCGAAGCGCACAGGCTCCTCCAGCTGGCCGAAGCCGCAGGAGGCCGGGTCGCGATCGTCGCGCCAGCGCACCCACTGCGCGGTGTGCCGGAAGCGCGTGCCTTCCATGTGCTCGTACCGGACCTCGGCGACGCGCTCGGGCCGCAGCGGCACGAACGACAGGTCCTTGCCGGCGTTCCACCGGCTGCCCTCGGCCTCCCGCGGATTCCTGGCCCGGTCCTGCTGGTGCTCACCGCCCCAGTTCCACGGATGCCCGTCGAAGCTGGTCACCAGCGGCTGGACCTCGGCGAACAGCTCGCGGCGCTTCGCCATCGGGAACGCGCCGACAACGCCCACGCTGGCCAGCCGCCCGGCGTCGTCGTACAGGCCGAGCAGGAGCGAGCCGATCGCGTCCGGGCCGCTCTTATGCAGCCGGTAGCCGGCCACCACGCAGTCGGCGGTCCGCTCGTGCTTGATCTTGAACATGACCCGCTTGTCCGGCAGGTACGCGCCGGACGAGAGGCTTGGCCACGACGCCGTCGAGCCCGGCGCCCTCGAATTGACTGAACCATCCGGTGGCGACTGCCTTGTCCCTGGTGGCCGGCGTGACGTAGACCGGCGGCGCGGCCGCGCTGAGCGCGTCTTCGAGCGCCGCCCGCCGCCGCTCGAAGGGCAGCGGGAGGCAATCCTGGCGGTCAAGCGCGAGCAGGTCGAACGCCACGAACGAGGCCGGCGTCTGCGCGGCGAGCAGGCGGACGCGGCTGTCAGCCGGGTGGATCCGCTGCAGCAGGGCCTCGAAGTCAAGCCTGCGGCCGTCGCGATCCGGGATCACGATTTCCCCGTCGATGACACACCGCTCGGGGAAGTTCGCCAGCACGGCGTCGACGATCTCGGGGAAGTAGCGTGTCATCGGCCGCTCATTGCGGCTGCCGATCTCGACCTCAGGTCCGTCCCGGAAGATGACGGACCGGAAGCCATCCCATTTGGGCTCGTAGCTCAGCGCGCCGTCCGGGATCTCCTTCACTGATTTGGCTAGCATCGGAGCGACGGGTGGCATCACCGGAAGATCCATGGCCCCATCATGGCCGATCGGTGCGGGGCGGCGGGGCGGCCGGAGATTCCAGCCGTCACGAAGGCTGGCTGCGTGCCCGGCACGGGCGCGGCACGGGGGAATCTGGCCGACGGGGGATTCATGGCTCAGGCCAATGGCAATCAGAAAGAGCTCAGAGGTTCACCGCCGAAGCTAAAGATGTCGCCGGCGAGCAGCGCCGGCAGTAGACGGAGGTGACTCGTGAACTGGCTCTGGCTCAACATCCCGCTCATGGCAGCGTTCTTCCTGGCCGTGGCCGGGATCCCGCTGTGGCTAGTGCTCCGGCGGCCGGAGTTCGGCGCCGCGCGCGCCGACCAGGCCGGCCAGCTGCCAACTCCTATCGCCGCCCGCTACCACGCTCCGGAGGTCCGGACCGCCCGGCGCAGCAGGATCGACCTGGCCCGGATCACCGGCGAGGACGAGGCCTGGATGCGCGAGCTGGCTGGCGTAACCCGCTAGCTCAGCCCGGCGATGAGCGCCAGGACCGCTAAGGTCCTGGCGCTTGTCGTGCGCTCAGTGCACCGCAGCCGGGCGACTGCGGAGCGCAACCGGAGGCTGCCCCGGACGCGGCTGTCCTGATATGAAGGCATCAACGCATCTAGCTCGTTCCCTGGCGCGAGGAGCCGTTCATGAAAGTGCCGCTCACTATCGGTGACTACCTGAGCCGCGGGGCGGCCGTGTACGGGGACCGGACGGCAGTCTTCGACGAGCCCGGCACCGCAGGCTCCTTCGGCGCTCTGACCTACCGGGAACTCGAGAGCCGCGCTCGCGGGATGGCGCTGGCCCTGGATGCGCTGGGCGTCGATCACGGGGAGCGGGTGGCCATCGTCAGCCCGAACGCGGCGAGGTTCCTGATCTCCTACTTCGGGGTGAGCGGCTACGGCCGCATCCTGGTGCCGGTCAACTACCGGCTGAACTCCGACGAGATCAGTTACATCATCGATCACTCAGGGTCCTCGGTGCTGCTGGTCGACCCTGAGTCGGAGGCTAACCTGCGCGGCATCAGCGCCAAGCACAAGATCGTGCTCGACGGCGCGGCCGACGCCGGGCTGTTCGCGCCCGCTGCGGACGAGGCGCAGCCCGCTGCCTGGACGCCGGACGAGGACGCGACCGCGAGCATCAACTACACCAGCGGCACCACGGCCAGGCCGAAGGGCGTCCAGCTCACCCACCGGAACTGCTGGCTGAACGCGGCCACATTCGGCTGGCACACGACCGTGACCGACCGGGACGTGTTCATGCACACGCTGCCGATGTTTCACTGCAACGGCTGGGGCATGCCCTACGCGGTCACCGGCATGGGCGTGCCTCAGGTCGTGGTCCGCAAGATCGACGGTGAGGAGATCCTGAGCCGGATCGAGGCGCACGGGGTCACTCTGCTGTGCGGAGCCCCGGCCGTGGTGGCCGCGATCCTGACCGCTGCCGCCGACCGTCGCGCTGACGGGCGGGCGATTCCCGGCGCCGGGACCGTCCGGATCGTGGTGGCCGGCGCGCCGCCGCCGTCTAAGACGATCGAACGCGTCCAGGTCGAGCTGGGCTGGGAGTTCATCCAGATCTACGGCCTGACCGAGACCGCGCCGCTGCTGACCGTCAACCGGGCCGTCGCCGAGTGGGATGAGCTGCCGGCGGCCGACCGGGCCAGGCTGCAGTCGCGGGCCGGCGTCCCCGCGGTCGGCGTGCAGATCCGCACCGATGCGGACGGCGAGATCCTGGCCCGGTCCAACCACGTCTTCGCCGGCTACTGGGAGCAGCCGGATGAATCGGCGAAGGCACTCGACGGCGGGTGGTTCCACACCGGCGACAAGGGCCACCTCGAGGCGGGCGAGTACCTGGTGATCTCCGACCGGAAGAAGGACGTCATCATCTCCGGCGGCGAGAACGTCAGCTCAGTCGAGGTCGAGGACTGCCTGTACCAGCACCCGGCGGTCGCCGAGGCCGCGGTCATCGGAGTCCCGGACGCCAAGTGGGGCGAGACAGTCAAGGCGCTGGTCGTGCTGCGGACAGCGGACGGTGCCACCGAGGCAGAGCTGATCGAGCACTGCCGCTGCCCGGCTCTCGCACTTCAAGTGCCCGACGTCGGTGGAGATCACCGAGGCCCTGCCGCGGACGGCGACGGGCAAGCTGCAGAAATTCAAGCTGCGCGAGCCGTACTGGCAGGGCCTGGACCGCAAGATCAACTAGGCCGCCGCGCGGTTCTGCACCGGGCGCGCTCCGCCGGGGGAGCTGGCCAGGCCGGGCCGAGCTCGCCTGGCCCGCGCACCGGCCGGCTCGAGGCTCCGGCGCTCGAGGCGCGCGGGCCGGGCCTTATCGCCGCTAACAGCCTCTTGACGACGTTCCGCTGAAAGCCGTACGCTCCTATAAATTTCTCTCAGAAAGAAATTAATGGAGCGATCCTCGGTCACCGAGACCAACCAGTTCCTGGTCCTGGACGCCATCAGGTCGGCCGGGGCAACGACGAGGCCTGAGCTGGCCGCAGCGCTCGGCCTGTCGGCGGCGTCAGTCAGCCGGATCGTCCGGCGGCTGCTGGCGGAGTCGCTGGTGATCGAGGAGCCGGGACCGTCTGACGGCGTCGGCCGCAATCGCGATGTGCTCAGGTTCAACCAGCGCGCCGGGGCGGTCATCGCGATCGACCTCGGCGGCACCAAGTGCCATGGCGCGCTCGCGGACCTGGCGGGCCAGATCGTCGCCGAGGACCAGCGGCCGACCTTCGAGGGCGGATCGCCGGCCAGCAGCCTGCTGGCCTCAATCGGATCGCTGCGCGCGGCCGCGCGGCGCGAGCAGCTTCAGGTCCGCGCCGTGTGCGTCGGGATTCCCGCTCTCGTCAACCCCGACACCGGTCTGGTCGACGCCGGCCCGAACGTGCACTGGCATGGATTCGACCTGATGGGCTTGCTCAGCGCCGAGCTGACCGAGCCGTTCGCGGTCGAGAACGACGTCAATCTGGCCGGGCTCGGCGAGGCGTGGCAGGGCGCCGGCGTGGGCGTCGGCTCCTTCGTGACGCTGTCGCTCGGCACCGGCATCGGCGCCGCGATCGTCCTGGACGGGCGCCTGGTCCGCGGCCAGCACAACGCGGCCGGCGAAGTCGGCTACCTGGTCACCCGGCCAAGCCAGCTGCGCGGCGTCCCGGTCGCGGGGCTGGAGGAACTGATCTCCGGCGCCGCGCTGACCCGGCGCGCGACCGAACTGGCAAAAGCGAGCCCCGAGGCGACCGGGCTCGATCCGGCGGCCATCGCGCCCGCGGCGGTGTTCGCGGCAGCCGCCGCGGGCGACCAGATCGCGGCCCAGGTCATCGGCGAACTGGCCGAGACCGTGGCTATCGCCGTGACCGCCGTCACCGCCCTGGTCGACCCGGCGCGGAGTCATACTCGGCGGCAGCATCGGGCGCGCGCTGGCGCCGTACCTCGGCCAGATCGAGACTCTGGTCGCCCAGGTCACCTACCGCGCGCCGGAGATCGTCGTCTCGGACCTCGGACCGAACGCCACCGTTGTCGGAGCGATCGCGTCGGCGCTGGCGGTCCATCGCGACGCCCATGCGCCGACCCTCCCCGACATCCGGGCCGCGGCGCCCGCCCTGACAACCCGCCCTGACCCGTCCCGCCGCGACCCGCCCGTCAGCCAGCATCATCAGTCCGACCGAGAGCGAGGCACGATGTTCCTCAGCACCCTCAGGCGCCGCAACCCCGGTTTTCTGCGCGCCGCGATGGCGCTGCACGCGGACGGGTCTGTTCCCGCCAGCAGTTATGTGCTGGACCTCGACACCGTCACGCAGAACGCCCGGCTGATGAGCGAGGCGGCCGCCAGGCTCGGCCTGACCGTCTTTGCGATGACCAAGCAGGCTGGCCGGAATCCGCACTTCTGCCAGGCCGTCCGGACCGGGGGAATATCCGGCCGGGGTGGCAGTGGACATGCCCTGCGCCCGCGCGATCGGCGCGGGCGGGCTGAGTCTCGGGCACCTCGGCCACCTGGTCCAGGTTCCCGGCCATGAAGCCGACGAGGCCGCCGCGATGCACCCGGATTTCTGGACGGTCTTCAGCGAGGCCAAGGCCAGCCAGGCCGCGGCGGCTTCCGCCCGGATCGGGCGGGAGCAGGACATCCTGCTCCGGATCCACGCGCCTGGAGACACCTTCTACCTCGGTCACCAGGGCGGCTTCGAGGCCGCCAGAGTGGCGGCGGCGGCGGACTTCCTCGACAGCCTGGACGGCGCGAGGTGCGCGGGCGTGACGACGTTCCCGGCGCTGCTGTTCTCCGCCGAGGAAGGCTGCCGTCGGCCCGACCCACAACCTCGGCACACTGCAGCACGCCGCCGAAGCGCTGCGCGCGACCGGCCGCCCCGTCCAGGTGAACGCGCCCGGTACCACAAGCAGCGCGACATTCGCCACGCTGGCGGACAGCCGGCGCGACCCAGGTCGAGCCCGGACATGGCCTCACCGGCACCACGCCGCTGCACGCGACGACCGATGACCTGCCCGAACTGCCTGCAGCCGCCTACGTCACCGAGGTCTCGCACAGTTACGGCGGCCGGGCCTACTGCTTCGGCGGCGGCATGTACATCGACCCGGTATTTCCCCCTTACCAGGTGCAGGCCCTGGTGGCGCCGGGCGGGGATCTGGACGCGGCTTTCCTGGCCGACGCCGAGCTTCCGCCGCCGTCGATGATCGACTACTACGGCATGCTGACGCCGCCCGCCGGCCGTCAGATCCGGCCGGGCGACACCGTTGTCTTCGGCTTCCGCATCCAGGCCTTCGTGACCCGCGCCTACATCGTGCCCATCGAGGGAGTCCGGAGCGGCAACCCGCGCTGCCTCGGTGTCTGGGCTGCCGATGGACGGCCGGCGTTCTGGTCCGGCCAGCCGGCCGGGCGCACCGTTCACTCCGCGGGCTAGCAGCGTCGCCCCCGCCCCGACGACATCAGCGAGCGCATGGCCCGGCCGGGCCGAAAGAGAGAGAGCCAGCATGAGTCAGAACACCGGAACCCCGGCGGCAGTGAGCGAACAGACACGGCCGGGCAGGCTGCGCGGCGGGGCCATCGGCGGCCTCGGCGCCGCGGTTCTCGCGATGGCCTTCATGGGACCCGCGACCAGCGTTGCCTTCAACACGCCGCCCGCGGCAGCCAAGATCGGGTTCGCGCTGCCGTTCGGCATCCTGCTGGCCATGCTGGTCTGCCTCATCATGGCCTCGACGATCGGCGCATTTTCCAGCAAGCTGCCATCGGCCGGCTTCGCCTACACCTTCAACACCCACGCCTACGGCAAGGGCACCGGCTTCACGTCCGGCTGGATCCTCGTGCTCGCCTACGGCGCCGTCGGGCCGATGCTGTTCTCGGCCATGGGCGGCTTCGGGAACCAGTTCCTGGTCTCGCAATTCAAGCTGAACATTCCCTGGTGGGTTATCAGCGCCGTGATCATGGCGATCATCTGGTTCATCGGCTCCCGCGGCATCAGCAGCTCGGCTAAGACCGCGCTGATCTTCCTGACGCTGGAAGTGGGCGTCCTCCTCAGCCTGTTCGCGACCATCATCGACAAGGGCGGCGCCAGCGGCAACACGATCGCGCCGTTCAACCCGGCCCACTCGCTGACCGGCATCAGCGGAATCGGGTTCGGCATGCTCTGGGGCATCCTGATGTTCGTCGGGTTCGAGTCGGCCGGAACTCTCGGCGAGGAGACCCGCAACCCGCGCCGGAACGTACCCAGGGCACTCCTGTTCGCCGTCTTGCTGATCGGCGTGGTCTACGTGCTGTCGGGTTACGCCACCGCGATCGGGTTCGGCTCGCACCACGTCGGAGCACTGGCCTCGGACGCGAGCCCGCTGACCACCCTGGCCACCAGGTTCTGGGGCGCGGACGGCGTGTGGCTGATCACGCTGACGGTGCTGAACAGCCAGTTCGCTAACGTCCTGTCCGGATCCTCAGCCGCGGTGCGGATCATCTTCTCGTTCGGCCGGGAGGGAATCTTCAGCCGTCGCCTCGGCACCACCAACCGGCGCGAGAGCCCGGCCGTTGCCTGGGCCGCCTACATCCTCTTCTCGGCCGTGGTCACGTTCGCGCTCGGTGCCTGGATCAACCCGTTCGGCGCCTATGACTTCCTCGGCAGCATCCTCGGCCTGGGGATCATCGTGCTGTACGTGCTGATGAATATCGGGCTCATCATCTACTTCCGGCGCAGTTACGCGGACGAGTTCTCGCCGATCAGGCACGGCCTGCTGCCGGTCGTTGGCAGCCTGCTGATGCTGCTGCCGATCTACGGGCAGCTGTGGCCGATTCCGCCGTGGCCCTACAGCCTGGTCCCGTATCTGATCCTGGCCTGGACGCTCGGCGGCATCGGCTACTACTTCTACCTGCGCGGCAACCAGACCGACAAGCTCGACGCCATGGGCCGGGTGTGGGAGCCGGCCACGGACTAGCCGGCCCATCGGCGGTTCGGCCGGGGTCCGACCGCCGCCGACCGGCCAGCCTGCCACGGTCAGCGCGCTGCTGCCGTCCGGCGCGGCGGGAGCGGGACGAATCCGCTTGTCCTGGCCACGTACTCGGCGTAGCCCGGCCGGCCTGACATCCGGCCCTCGGTGATCGGCTTGCCGCTGCCGCGCGCCAGCAGGAAGGTCATCAGCAGCGGGGCGAAGATGGTGGCCAGCCCCAGCCAGGAGCCGCAGCTGATGATGAACAGGCCCCACCAGACGCAGGCATCACCGAAGTAGTTGGGGTGGCGGGTGTAATGCCACAGGCCGCGGTCCATCACCGTGCCGCGGTTCGCCGGATCGGCCTTGAAGGCGGCCAGCTGCCAGTCGCCGATCGCCTCGAAGGTGACCCCGAGGAGCCAGATCGCTCCGCCCGCGGCCAGCAGCCAGGACGGCCCGCCGCGCTGGAACATGCCGGCCTGCACCGGAACCGAGATGAGCCAGATCAGCGCGGCCTGGAGCAGGAACACCTTGCGCAGCGCGTAGGCGCGGCGGCTGCCGGGCGCCTTGTCGAGCATGTCGGTATACCGCGGGTCCTCGCCCTTGCCCCGGCTGCGCCAGCCCGACGAAAGCGGCGAGCCGGGCGCCCCAGATGACGGTCGCGGCCAGCAGCAGGATCCGGCGCGCGTCGCTGCCGTGCCCGGCCGACAGCGCGAACGAGACAACGGCGATCAGCGCGAAGCCGAGGCCCCAGACAGCGTCGACCACGTTGTACCGGCCGACGCGCAGAGCCACCGCGAAGGTGGCCACCAGCAGGGCGGTGACTGCGGCCAGGCTGACGCCAGGGTGATCCAGAACAGTCCGCTCACGAGGGCCGCACCGCGAGAATCTGGTGCACTCCCATCCGCCCTTCGTCGAACGCCAGCGCGCTGCCCGCCATGTACAGCCGCCACACCCGCGAGGCTTCTTCGCCGATCAGCGCGGTGACCTCGTCGCGGTGCTCCTCAGATCGTGGCCAGCCAGGCCCGGATGGTGGCGGTGTAGTGCTCGCGCATCGCGTCCACCGAGAGCACTTCGAGGCCAGCGCCCTCGAGCAGGTCAACGGTCTCGCCGACGGGCCGCATATGCATGTCGGGCGCGATGTAGGCCTCGATGAAGCGGCCGCCGCCGGGGGCGACGCCGCCGCGGGACATCTGCTGGATCAGCAGGCGCCCGCCGGGCCGCAGCAGATCGTGCAGCTGCGCGCAGAATTTCGGGTACTCACGGTCGCCGACGTGCTCGCCCATCTCGATGGAGGCGATCGCGTCGTACTGGCCGGCCCCGATGTCGCGGTAGTCCTGGTTCCGGACGCCGATCTTGCCGGCCAGGCCGAGGCTGGCGACCCGGTTGCGCACGAACTTCGCCTGCTCGCGGGCAAGCGTGACGCCGGTGACCTCGGCGCCGTAGGTCCGGGCGGCGTGCACCGGCAGCGACCCCCAGCCGCAGCCGACGTCAAGCAGCCGGGAGCCGGGGCCGAGCCCGAGCTTGCGGCAGACCGCGTCGAGCTTGTCTCGCTGCGCGTCGGCGAGCGGTGTATGCCGGGTCGTCGCTCAGCCACAGCGCGCACGAGTACGCCATCGACGGATCCAGGATGACCTGGTAGAAGGCGGCGGGCACGTCGTAGTGGTGCGAGATCACCGCCTTGTCGCGGCCGCGGCTGTGCAGCCGTCCGCTGACCCGCGCCTCCGATGCCGGGGCAGGCGGCCGCGGGCCGGGGATCCGCAGCGCGATCGCGGTCATGACGGCCGGGAGCCAGCTGGCGGGCGGCAGGGCCGCGCCGCCGGACAGGCCGCGCTCCCTGACGACCCGCCACACCGAGCGCAGGCCCTCGGTCAGGTCACCGTCGACATCGAGCTCGCCGGTGACGTAGGCCTGGGCCAGGCCGAGCTCGCCGGGATGCCACAGCAGCCGCCGCAGCGCCTGCGGGCTGCGCAGCACAACCGTCGGGCCGCCTTCGGGTCCGGCCTCGCTGCCGTCCCAGACGCGAAGCCGCACGGGCAGCTCGCCGCCGAATAGCTGGCGCGCCAGCGGCTGCAGCCGGCCGGCCGCCCCGTTCGCCGGCCTGACCAGGGTCTGTCCCGCCATCACGAACTCCGTTCGTCTCGCTGCAGCTGGAACTGCCACACCTGGAGGTAACGGGCTCGGAATCCGGCCTCGGAATAGGCCAGGTACAGCAGCCACATCCGCCGGAACACCTCGTCAAATCCGAGCCCGGTCAGCTGCTCCGCCGCGGCCGCGAACCGGGCTCGCCAGATCTCCAGCGTGCGGGCGTAGTCCAGGCCGAACTCGCGCTGGCCGGTAATCCGCATCCTGGTGTGCTGGCGCAGGTTGTCGCTGATGGCCTGAACCGACGGAATGAGGCCGCCGGGGAAGATGTACTTCAGAATCCAGGTCTTGGTGTTGCGCGTCGCCAGCATCCGCTGGTGCGGCATCGTGATGGCCTGCAACCCGATCGTGCCGCCGGGCGCGAGCAGCCGCTCGAGGGAGCGGAAGTAGTCGGGCCAGTAGCGCTCGGACACGGCCTCGATCATCTCCACCGAGACGATGGCGTCGAACTGACCGGTCACCTCGCGGTAATCCTGCAGCCCGACGGTGGCCAGGCCGCTCAGGCCCGCGGCGGCGATCCGGCGCCGGGCTAGCGCTGCCTGCTCGGCGGACACGGTCACGCTGTGCACGATGGCCCCGCGAGCTGCGGCCCGGATGGCCAGCTCCCCCCAGCCGGTGCCGATTTCCAGTACCCGGCTGCCAGTCGTGACGCCGGCATCGTCCAGGATCGTGTCGATCTTGCGGTGCTGGGCGGCGGCTAGCTCGCTGCCCACCGCGGCTCCGGCCAGGTCAGTGGTCGCGGCCAGGTCAGTGGTCCCGGCCAGGGCTGCTGTCCTCGAACAGCGCCGCTGAATAGCTCATGGTCTCGTCCAGGAACAGGGCGAACATGTCATTGGACAGGTCATAGTGCTGATGAATATTGCGCCGGGCGCCAGCCTCGTCCGCGTCCCAGTCGGCCGGCGGCCGCGGGACATAGAGGTGGCGGAGCCACTGCAGGCTGCGCGGCACCATCCGGTCGATCCTCGTGCACAGCAGCGTCAGGAATCCGGCCAGGTCGTCACAATCCCAGTCGCCGGCCATGTAGGACTCGCCGAAGCCGATCAGCCCGTGCGCGCCGATCCGCCGGTAGAAGTCGCCGGGCCGGTGCAGCAGCATTGTCGGCGCACCCGGTTTCCCGCCGCCGAACGGCCTGCCGCCGGCCGGATCCACCAGGACCGGCAGGCGGCTGGATGCCATCACCAGCAGCTGCCGGGCGATCGCGGCCTGGAAACCGGCCCTGGGCACGCGCGCGACGTCGGGCCAGCGAGCCGGGTTGACTTCGGCCCGGATCCGTCGCGGCCCCGCTGGCCTTCGGGGAAATGACCGGGCGGCAGGCAGCTGAGTTGCCTGGCTCATTGGACTCCTTCCTGCGGGTGATGCGCGGGCCTGCGGACCACAGGCAGGCCGCGGGCCCAGAGCCGGATGCCCTGGGCATGAATGCGGACAGTCACTCCGAGCGTCGGCCACGGATGGCGCGCCGTTACGCGCAGCAGCTGTGCCGCGGTGGCGGCGCGGCGCCGGCCGCGCACGCTGGCAACGAACGGCGGCCCGTCCGCGCGGTGCAAGGCGATCGTCAGCGCCAGCGTGCCGCCCGGCTCGGGGAGCGACATCTGGTAGCGGCCGTCGACCGGGTTGAACGGGGACACGTAGAACTGCTTGCCGACTTCGGCGCGGCCGCGCTCGTCTGTCCTCAGCAGGTAGCAGTGCCGCTGCCCGTAGGTGTTGTGCACCTCGGCGATGACGCAGGCCAGGGCGCCGTCGGCGGAGTGACACCAGAAGACCGACAGCGGATTGAAGACATACCCGAGCACCCGGGCGCTGGCGAGCATCGTGATGCGGCCGCCGGCCAGGTCGACCCCGTTCCCAGCCCAGATACGACTCGACGTTCTGGCGGATGCTCCGCGCCGGGTCGCCCAGGTGGTCGGCAGCGCGGAAGGATGCCAGCGGCCGCAGCAGACGCGGCAGCCGGGGCAAGTCGTCGAGGTCCACGAGCCAGGAGTAGCTGCGGTAGGTGAACGCGTTGGCCACCGGCGCGGTCCGGACGTGCCGGATGCTGGTGTCGTACAGTGCGGTCACCAGTGGCCTCCGAGTGACTCGGCGGCGGCCAGGCCGGCCCGGCAGCCGTCCTCGTGGAAGCCCCAGCCGTGATAGGCGCCCGCGTAGGCGGTGACGCCGTCGTTCAGCTCCGGCAGGCGCCGCTGAGCCGCGAGCGCCGCCGGATCGTAGACCGGGTGCTCATAGGTCATCCGGGCGATGACCTGGCTGGCGGGCAGCTCGCGCACCGGGTTGAGGCTGACGACGAAGTCACGCTCGCCCGGCAGCCGCTGCAGCCGGTTCATGTAGTAGCTGACTTCGGTCTGGCCGGAACTCGCCGCGCACGATCCGAGGGCGTAGTTCCAGGATGAGCGAACTCGCGGACTGGCCGGGAGGACGCTCGCGTCCGAGTGCAGCACGGTGGCGTTCCGGGAGTAGCGGAACGCCCCGAGCACCGATCGCTCGGCCGGCGTTGCATCGGCCAGCAGCCGCAGCGCCTGGTCCGGATGGGTGGCGATGACGACGGCATCGAAGCTGCCGGTCACCGGCTCCCCGTCGGCGTCCGTGTAGCTCACCTCGGCGGTGCCCGCCAGCCGGCGCACGGCGGTGACAGCGGCGCCGGTCCTGACTTCGGCTAGCTGCTTGGCCACGCGCTCGGTGTAGCTGCGCGAGCCGCCGGTAATGGTGAGCCACGGAGGGGAGCCGGTAACCGACAGCAGCCCGTGATGATTCAGGAAGGTGAACAGGTAGCGGGCCGGATAGCTCAGGGCCGTGCGCGGGGGGCACGACCAGACGGCCGCGACGAACGGCAGGGCGAAATGCGCGATGAAATAGCGCGAGTAGGCGCCTGCTTGCAGGAACTGGCCCAGGGTGAGCTCGGCCGGCGCCGCGCCGTCAGCAACCGCGGCCACGGTGGCGGCGTCCGGGATCGCCCGGCGCCGGGATGGTGCCGTCCGGGCGGGCGATCAGCCGCCGCGCCGCGCGGTGGAAGCGGGCGACCTCACCGAGCATCCGGGCGTACTGGCCGCGACCGGTGCGCAGCCCGGCCGCGAGGCCGGGCAGACCGCGGTGCCCCGCGTACTGCAGCCCGCAGCCCGCGCAGCTCACCGACATGCTCATCTCGGAGGGCTGGACCGCGACTCCAGCTCAGCCAGCAGGCGTGTCAGCAGCGGATAGGTTCGGCGGTTATGGACGATAAAGCCGGAATCTACGGAGATGGCGGCGAGACTGCTGTCGGCCGGCTGGCCGGACGCGGATAGCTGGTGCGTGTGGGCGTGGCCGCCGATGCGGTGCTCGGATTCGAACAGGACGACATCGTCGGTGCGCGATAGCACATAGCCGGCCGTCAGCCCGGCAATGCCGCTGCCGATCACGGCAACACGGCGCCTGCTCATGCGGTCTCCCATCGCGATTCCGGTTCTACCCAGATGCTTCGTGACCCCTCCCGGTCCGGATTGGTCTGCCTGCCGGTTTCCGGCGGCAGGCCCGCGGGGCCGGGCTGATCTTCCTTGCCGCGACGCGCCGTAGTAATCTCCGCGCTGTCTCCCGGTTACCTGCGCAGGCGTGCCCGGCGCCCGGCGGCGAAGCAGAAAGGCGGCCCGTGGCTAGTTCCGGAGTTCTGGGCGGCGGCAGCGAGCCGTCGCTCACGACGGTCGAGCAGCGCGGCATTGAGTACGTGCCGCCTGGCGAGCGCTGGGGTGGCCCGAGCAGCCTGTTCTGGATGTGGGCGGGCGCGGTCTGGAACGTCGAGTTCGTGGTCTACGGGGCGCTGGCGATCGTGGTGTTCGGGCTGTCTTTCGCCCAGGCCGTGATCGTCATCCTGATCGGCAACCTGTTCTACTTCCTGACCGGGCTGGCCAGCCTGCAGGGTCCGGCGGCCGGCACCACGACCTTCGGGATCAGCCGTGCCGCCTTCGGCCCGAACGGCAACAGGCTGCCGTCCTTCTTCAACTGGATCACTCAGGTCGGGTTCGAGATCGAGGGCATCGCGCTGATCGTGTTCGCCGCGATCCTGCTGACGAGCAAGGCCGGCTTTACCGCCGGGCGTCGTCGCGAAGATCATCTTTATCGTGCTGGCGGTCCTGATCCAGGCCGTCCTGCCGCTGCTCGGGCACGCCGCTGTCCTGCGGGTGCTGCGCTGGCTGGCCATCCCGTTCGTCGTCCTGTTCGCGGTGATGGCCGCGCTCACCGCGCCGAAGGTCAATCTCGACGTGCCCGCGCACGGCGCTAGCTGGGGCGCGCTGACCATCGTGCTGGCGCTGGTCATCTCGGCAGGCGGCCTTGGCTGGACCGAGAACGCCAACGACTACTCGCGGTACCTGCCCCGCGGCGACTGACAAGAGGCGGATCGTGCTCGCCGTGGCAGTTGGCGGCGCTCTGCCGTCGGCTCTGCTTGAGGTTCTCGGTGCCGCCATCGCCACCGGTGTTCCCTCCGCCACCACCCCCAACGGACTGGTGGCCGGATTCCCCGGCTGGTTTGTCTGGCCGTACCTGATCTTCGCCATTGTGCAGTTGTTCGCGATCAACACGCTCGACCTGTACTCGTCGGGCGTGACGCTGCAAAGCCTTGTTCCGAGGCTCCGCCGGCTGCAGTGCGTCGCGATCGACACGGTGATCTGCGGGGCGCTCGCGGCCTACGCGGTGTTCTCCTCGGACTTCTACTCGCTGCTGGCCGACTTCCTGCTGTTCATCATCGTCTGGCTCGGCCCGTGGTGCGCGATCTACCTGGTGGACAGCTGGCTGCGGCGGAACCGGTATGACCACGGGGGACTTCTGAACGAGCGCAGCGGCCGCTATTACCGCAGCGGCGGCATTCACTGGCCGGCCATCATCGCCCAGATCACCGGCATGGTCTGCGCGGCGCTGTGGCTGAACGCGTACTCGCCTTACGTCGGGCCGCTGGCCAGCCGCGCCGGCGGTCCGCTGGGTTCCGACTTCAGCGTGTTCATCGGCCTGGTCGCGGGCGGACTGGTCTACTACGCACTGGCGCGGCGGCCGGTGCGGGCCGAGGGCGCCGCCACGCCGGCCGGCGAGCTGACGCCGTGGCGAGCCCGGTGACCGCCGGGCGCACCGCCCTGGTAACGGGTGCTAACCACGGGATCGGCGCTGCTGCGGCCGCGGCGCTGGCCGGGCAGGGCTGCGCCGTGGTGTGCAGCTTCCTGAGGCTGCACGACCGAGGACGATCCGGGGACGCCGCAGCAGTACCGCCAGTACCGGGCGCAGACGGCTGACCAGGTCGTGGCCCGGATCCGCGCCGACGGCGGCCGGGCCGCGGCCATCGAGGCCGACCTGTCCGACCCGGCCGCGCCGGCTGCGTTGTTCGACGCCGCTGAGCGCGAGTTCGGCCCCGTCGCCATCCTGGTCAACAATGCGACCGGGTGGGTCCAGGACACCTTCACCCCGGCCTCCGCCGACCAGCACGGGCGCGCGCTGCAGCCGGTCACCGCCGCGACCTGGCAGCAGCAGTTCGCCGTGGACGCGATGGCCGCGGCCCTGCTGATCGGCGAGTTTGCCCGCCGCCACGTCGCCCGCGGCGCCGGCTGGGGACGCATCATCGGGCTCACGTCCGGCGGTGAGCTGGGCTTCCCGTCGGAAGTGTCCTACGGTGCGGCCAAGGCGGCGCAGGTCAACTACACGATGTCGGCCGCGCTCGAGCTGGGGCAGTACGGCATCACGGCCAACATGATCTACCCGCCGGTGACCGACACGGGCTGGGTCACCGACGCGGTGCGCGCGTTCGTGGACTCCAGCCCTACGCACTTCCACGTGGCCAGCCCGGAGCAGGTCGCCGAGGTGATCGCGTACCTGGCCTCGGATGCCGCCGGGCTGATCACCGGCAACACGATCTGCCTGCGCTGACCGCGCCTGAAATCAGCCAGGCCCGCTGGGTTAAGGTCGCGGACGTGACTGCACCACGTGTTGCCATCGGTCCGAGAAAGAGCCGCTTCGCGGCCGAGGCTGTACTGGCCGGCGGTGGTGAGCCAGCCGGCCCGGACGCCCCCGCCGACGCACTCGTGTGGCTCTCGCCGCATGACACCGAGGGCCTGCGCGCCGCGCTCGCCGCGACCTCAGCCCGCTGGGTTCAGCTGTCGTCGGCGGGGATCGAGGTGACCGCCGCTGCCGGGCTGCTCGATCCGGCGCGGACCTGGACGTGTGCGAAAGGTATCTATGCCGAGCCGGTTGCCGAGCATGCGCTGATGCTCGCGCTGGCCGGACTCCGGTTGCTGCCGGAGCGCATCCGGACTGCGAGCTGGGGCCGTCCGGCCGGCCGGAGCCTGTACGACGAGCCGGTGACGATCCTCGGCGGCGGCGGGATCACGTCCTGCCTGCTGGCGCTCCTGGCGCCGTTCCGGGTGCAGGCGACCGTCGTCCGCCGCAGCCCGGATCCTGTACCTGGCGCTGCCCGTACCGTGCCCGACTCCAGGCTCGGCGACGCCCTGTCCGGCGCCACGGTGGTATTCCTGGCGCTTGCGCTGACCCCGCAGACCACCGGGATCATCGGCGCACCGCAGCTGGCATTGATGCGGCCGGATGCCTGGCTCATCAATGTCGCGCGCGGGCGGCATGTCGTCACTGACGCGCTGGTGACCGCACTGGCCGACGGCCAGATCGGCGGTGCCGGCCTGGACGTCACCGATCCCGAGCCGCTGCCCGATGGCCACCCGCTCTGGTCACAGGACCGCTGCATCATCACGCCGCACACGGCCGACACCCCGGAAATGGTCCGGCTGCCGCTGGCGCGGCGGATCCGCGAGAACGTGGCCAGGTTCGCTGCCAGCGAGCCGCTCGCCGGCCTGGTGGATCCGCTGGCCGGCTATTGACCGCGCCCGGTCCGGGCCAGGTACGCCGCCCCCCGGGGCGAGATCCGGTAGCCAACGTCCAGGCTGATCGTGAGCCCTAGCGTTTTGAGCCGGCGCACGTGCAGCTTGAAATCCGCGCGCTCCCAGTTGAGCGCCGGCGCCAGGATCGCCGAGGAAACCGCCGGCTGCGCCGAGATCGTCGTCAGCACCTGCCTGGTCCACGGGCCGCGCTTGCTGGCGGCGTCCATCCTGTCCAGCCGGGCGGTGATCGCCGCTACGTCAGCTCCGGTCAGGTCTGCCGTGGCCGCCAGCTCCTCGCGCGGGTCAGGCCCGCTCAGCGGCCGGAACCTGATGCGGTACAGCGGCAGGTCAGGGTCACCGCGAAGGTCGGCGACCAGGGCCCCGGCGGAGCCGAATCCCGCGTCGCGGGCCTGCCGGCCGGTGATGTCGCCCGGAGCGACCACATCGACGGTCTCGGCCAGCACCATGCCGAGGCCAGTTCGGTACTGATGACCGGCGACCACCTGCGGCCGGCGCCAGCGCCTGAAGGCCAGCGTGATGCTGCCGTCGTGGAGCCCGGTCCGCAGACGATGTTCGAACTGCACCCGGAGACTGTACTGCGACTCCGCCCCCTGCTTGGGCCTGTGCGCGTGGCCAGGGACAATGGCGGCATGGGCGGCAGTCGGCCGGGACCACCCGGCGAAATGATCAACGAGCACGCCGCGCACGTGCCCGCGCCCGCTCTGCGGGGACTGGTCGGCAGCTATATCGGCTTCCGGCAAGCTGGCGCGGAGCCCGCCCGCCACCGGGGACTGCCCTCGGGATCCCTGACCCTGATCTTCACCCTGGACGACCCGCTGGTACTCGCGGCGCATCCCGATCCGCGCCAGCCGGCTGGCATCTACGAGACCATCGCCGGCGGCCTGCACACGTCCCCGGCGATCATCACGCACGACGGACGGCAGTCCGGCATCCAGCTGGGCCTGAGCCCGCTCGGGGCCAGGATCCTCCTTGGCCGGCCGGCCGGTGAGCTCGCTGAAATCGATGTCGCCGCCGCCGACGTACTCGGCGCGCTGGCCGGTGAGATCCACGACCGGATCCGGTCAGCAGCGGGCTGGCCGGAGCGGTTCGCCGTCCTGGATGAGGCGCTGACCGCGATAGCGGTCAGGGCCGCGGACCGGCGCGCTCGCGTGCCCGGCGACGAGGTCAGCTACGCCTGGCGGACGCTGGTACGGTCCGGCGGGACCGTCCCGGTCAGCGACCTGGCGGCCGGCACCGGCTGGAGCGAGCGGCACCTGCGCGCCCGCTTCAAGGAGGAGACCGGGCTGGCCCCGAAGGCCGCGGCCAGGGTCATCCGGTTCGAGGTGGCCAGGCGGGAGCTGCAGCGGCGGGTGGCGACCGGCGAGGCGCTCAGGCTGGCCGACCTGGCCGCGGCCTGCGGCTACTTCGACCAGGCCCACCTGGACCGTGAGTTCAGCCTGCTGGCCGGGTGCTCGCCGACCGTTTGGCTGGCCGAGGAGTTCCGAAACATCCAAGCCGTCGCGGCCTGAGTGCTGCGAGGCTGACCGCATGACACACGCTCCGCCACCGCAGGTATGGCCGACGCTGCGGGCCCGCGACGCCCGCGCACTGATCACGTTCCTCGTCGAGGCATTCGGCTTCGAGGCGACCGCCGTCTACGGCGACGGCGATCGCGTTGACCATGCCGAGCTGGCCTGGCCGCCCGGCGGCGGCATCATGCTCGGCTCGGCGAGGGAATCCGACGCCGCCGGCAACTGGCCGCTGAAGCCGGGTTTCTTCGGCGCGTACGTCGTCACTGATGAGCCGGACGCGCTGTTCGCCCGTGCCACCGCAGCCGGGGCCGAGGTCCTGGCGGAACTGCACGACACCGACTACGGCTCACGTGATTTCGCCGTCCGCGATCCGGAGGGCAACCACTGGTCCTTCGGTACTTACCGCGGCGCCGCCAGGGCTTAGCAGCCGCCGGGATCGATCAGGATCGAAGAAGCGCCCGGCGCGCCGCCCCTCCTAGGATCGTGCTCAAGTCAGCTGCCGTGCTGGCGATCGGCATCCCGTGCACGACCCGAGGGAAGGCATCTCAATGAAGACCATGACCTGCAAGCAGCTGGGCGGCCCATGTGACCTGGAGTTCAGCGCTAGTACTGCTGATGAGGTCATCAAGGCGCAGGATAAGCACCTGCGGCAGATCGTCGCCGGAGGCGATCAGTCTCATGAGAGCGCGCTGAAGGAGATGAAGGGGCGCTGGAAGAACCCGATTGCCGGAATGGGCTGGTACCGGAAGACCAAGCGCGACTTTGCCTCGCTCCCTGAAGACTAGAGCGGTTAGCACCGCAGCTCAGCGACAGCCGCATGGCCGCATCGCGCTGGTTACGATGCGGCCATGAGAACTGCAGGGCAGCGCGCTGCCCGGCTCGCGCTCGTACCCGGGTGCCGGCACAGCCAGCCGACCGGACGGGCGCGTTACTAGACTCGGCGGCGATGCCGCCCGCCAGTTATCCGAACTTCGCAGGTAAGCACGCCGAGGATGCACTTTTCACCCCGGCTGACTTCGTCGCGTACCTGCGGCGCGCTGGCGCCCTGGACGCCGCCGCGGCCCCGGCCGGCGTTGTGCTTTGCTATCAGCGCTCGCTGTACAACCACGTGCTGGCGGCTGAAGGACTGCGGGCTCCCGAGCGCCGCAGCGCGCTGCACGGGTTGCTGCCGCTGCCCAGTACCGGCGGCCGGGTCGGGCTCATCGGCCAGTTCGGGATCGGCGCGCCGGCGGCCGCGGCCGTCCTGGAAGAGCTGGCGGCCATGGGCGCGTCGGACTTCGTCTCCCTGGGCACTGCCGGGAGCCTGCAGCGTGATCTGCGTGTCGGTGACCTGGTTCTCTGCGAGGCGGCCATCAGGGACGAGGGAGTCTCGCACCACTATCTCCCGCCGGGGAAGCTGGCGGCAGCCGACGCCGGCCTGACCGGCGCGCTGCGGGCCGCGCTGACCCATGCCGGGGCGGCGTACCGGTCAGGGATCTCCTGGACCATCGATACTCCCTACCGGGAAACCGTCGCGGAGGCCCGGCACTACCAGGCCGAAGGGGTGCTCTGCGTCGAGATGGAAGCAGCCGCCTTGTTTGCGGTGGCGGAGGTCAGGGGCCTTCGCGTCGCCTCCGCCTTTGCGGTCAGTGATTCCCTGGCGGACCTGGTGTGGGATCCCCGGTTCCACGGGCCTGAGGTGCAAGCCGGCCTCGTTGCGCTGTACGAAACCGCGCTGAGCGTCCTGTCGGCCGGCCGCTGACTGGCCGTCACCGGCGCCGGATGAAACCGCAGGGTCTAGACGATGCGCGTGAATACCGGCATCGTGAGCCGCACACAGGCGGAAGGAACCGAGCATGACTGACGTCCAGTTCTCCTGGGACGACCTCGCGCAGTTCAAGGCCGAGAAGAGATTCCTCGACGGTTACCCGGACGACCAGCGCACGTTCTTCGCGCCGCGCGACGATGTGCACGGCCTGCTGGTCGCCTTACTGGACAGCGCGCAGCACTCCATCGTGGTGAACATGTTCGGTTACGACGACGACGAGCTCAACAAAATCATCCAGTCCAAGCTCGCGGATGAGAATGTCTACGTTCAGATGAGTCTGGATCGCAGCCAGTCAACGGGTGCCCACGAGAAGCAGATCCTGGCGAGCTGGAATAACAACGCGTTCGGGAACAGCATCGCCATCGGCACCAGCTCCGTGCACAACGCGATCTCGCACCTCAAGATCGTCATCGTGGACGGCGTCTACACAGTCAAAGGTTCCACTAACTGGTCCCTGTCGGGCGAGCAGGATCAAGACAACGAGCTGAGCCTGAGCCGGAATGCGGTCGTCGCCGCGGAGTCGCGTGCCATCCTCGACCTGAACCATGACTTCATGCTCAAGCAGATGGCCGGCACCAAGCTCGACGTCACCAGCCTTATGGCGCCAGGCACTGCGGGCTCGACGCCGCCGCTGCCGCCCGCGCCTCCGTCCGTCACAGCGGAAGCGGCCGGATGAGAAGCCGCCCGGTCCTGGCTAAGCGGAGACGCCCGCACGGGCGAGCCACGCCGCGACGCCGTCGTCGGCCACGCTCTGGGTGATCTCGGCGGCGGCCGCCAGCACGGTCGGGTGCGAGTTCGCCATGGCCACAAAGCGGCCGACGACGCCGATCATCGGCATGTCGTTGAGGGAGTCGCCGAAACCGACGGCGTGCCGCGGATCGACCCGCACCCCGGCCAGCCGGCCGCCAGGGGCGCAGTTCCAGGTAACCGGGACAGACCGTCCACCGGTGCCCGTCGCGGGCGCCGAATCGCGCGTCCGGGATCTCGGCGGCGAGAAAGCCGGCCAGATCCGCGAGTACGGCCGGGTCGAGCCGCTTTGCTGCCGTTTCAGCACACCGCCACCCGCACGTCAGCTAGCAGCGAGCCGACGATGCCGATCCCTGGCGGCGTCCGCGCCGTCGCGAGTATCAGCGGGATGCCGGCCCGGCGCAGGCTGCGGGCGGCAGCCAGTGTCGCCGGGCTCACGGTCCGGTCTGGACCCGCGATCGTTCCGTCGACGTCCGTCACCACGCCGCCGACGCGATCGGGAAGCACCCGGCAATTCTGGCATGCCGGTGCCCGGCCAGTCGCCGCCCGATCCCGCCATTTCCGCATCGGTCTGGCGCCCGCTGTCGCGCTATCATCGCCTGAACCCGACTCAGGCGGTGATTACCGGCATCATGGCGGCGACCGGCGCGAGCCCGATCAAGAGCTACGACTTCATCATCGTCGGCGGGGGGTCAGCGGGCTGCGCGCTGGCGAACCGGCTGTCTGCCGACCCGGCGAACCGCGTGCTCGTGCTGGAGGCCGGCCGGCCGGACTACAAGTGGGACGTGTTCGTCCACATGCCCGCTGCGCTGACCTTCCCGATCGGCAGCCGGTTCTACGACTGGAAGTATGAGTCGGAGCCCGAGCCGTTCATGAACGGCCGCCGCATCTATCACGCCCGGGGCAAGGTACTCGGCGGCTCCAGCAGCATCAACGGCATGATCTTCCAGCGCGGCAACCCGCTTGACTACGCCCGCTGGGCCGCGGACCCGGGTATGGCGAGCTGGGACTACGCGCACTGCCTGCCGTACTTCAAGCGGATGGAAACCTGCCTGGCCGGTGCCGATGAGTTCCGCGGCGGCGACGGCCCGCTGGTGCTCGAGCGCGGCCCCGCCGACAGTCCGCTGTTCCGCGCATTCTTCCAGGCCGCGCAGCAGGCCGGTTACCAGCTGACCGACGACGTCAACGGCTACCGGCAGGAGGGCTTCGCGCCGTTCGACCGGAACGTGCACCGCGGCCGCCGGCTGTCCGCCGCGCGCGCCTACCTGCACCCGGTCCTGTCCCGGCCGAACCTGACCGTGCATACCCGCGCCCTCGTGACCAGCATCAGGCTCGACGGCAGCCGCGCGAGCGGGGTCGAGTACACCAGGGGCGGCCACTCGATCACCGCGACGGCCGGCGAGATCATCTTGTGCGGCGGGGCGATCAACAGCCCGCAGCTGCTCCAGCTGTCCGGCGTCGGCAGCCCGGAGGTGCTGCAGGCGGCCGGCATCCCGGTCCGGCACGAGTTGCCCGGAGTCGGCGAGAACCTGCAGGATCATCTCGAGGTCTACGTGCAGTACGGCTGCAAGCAGCCGGTCTCAGTCCAGCCGGCCCTGAAGTGGCGAAACCGGCCGCTGATCGGGGCCCGCTGGCTCTTCCTGCGGTCCGGTCCGGGCGCGACCAACCACTTCGAGGGCGGCGGCTTCGCCTGCAGCAACGACGAGGTCGCCTACCCGAACCTGATGTTCCACTTCCTGCCGATCGCGGTTCGCTACGACGGGTCGGCCCCGGCGGCGGCCACGGTTACCAGGTCCACATCGGCCCGATGAATTCCGACGCTCGCGGCAGCGTCCGGATCACCTCCGCTGATCCGGCCGCCAAGCCCGCGCTGCGGTTCAACTATCTGTCGACCGAGCAGGACCGGCGGGAATGGGTCGAGGCGATCAGCGTCGCCCGCACGATCCTCACTCAGCCTGCGATGGATCCGTACAACGCCGGCGAACTGTCGCCAGGGCCCGGCGTGCGGACGCCCGATGAGATCCTGGACTGGGTCAGGCGCGACGGCGAGACAGCGCTGCACCCGTCCTGCACCTGCGCGATGGGCACCGGCCCGATGGCCGTAACTGACCCGGCTGACCTGCGGGTTCGCGGCCTGGACGGGCTCCGGGTGGTGGACGCCTCGGTCATGCCGTACGTCACCAACGGCAACATCTACGCGCCGACCATGATGATCGCCGAGAAGGCCGCGGACCTCATTCTCGGCAGCACACCGCTCCCGCCGGTGACCGCCGCTTTCTACACCAGGACGGCGGCGCGAGCGGCCGACGGCGACACACTGCCATAATCACCGCGTGAAGTACGGAATCTTTCTGCCCGTTCGATGACCTGGCCGATCCGCGCCGGGTGGCCAGGCTGGCCGCCGACGCCGAGCAGGCAGGCTGGGACGGGTTCTATCTCTGGGATCACATGCTGGCCGAGCCCGGCATGGCGGTGGCCGAGGCCTGGACGACGCTGGCCGCGGTCGCGATGACCACGCAGCGGGTCCGGATCGGGACCATGGTGACGCCGCTCGCGCGCCGGCGCCCCTGGGTGCTGGCCCGCCAGATCGCCACGCTCGACCTGCTGTCGGCCGGCCGGCTGGATGTCGGGATCGGCCTCGGGGATGACGGCTGGCGGGAGTTCAGCGCGTTCGGCGACGAGACCTCACCCCGCATCAGGGGTGAGCTGCTTGATGAATCGCTGGAGATCATTCAGGACCTCCTGACCGGGAACGAGGTCCGTCACACCGGCCGTCACTACACCGTTGACTCGCCCCCGGTGCTGCCGCGCCCGGTCCAGGACCCGGTCCCGATCTGGGCCGCGGTCCGCTGGCCGAACCGCAAGCCCCTGGCCCGCGCCGCCCGGCTGCAGGGCTGTTTCCCGATCTTCGCCGGGTCCGGCCAGCTGCCGCCGCCCCCGGCAGTCGCGGACCTGGCCGCGCTGCGGTCGGAACTGACTGACCTCGGCGCGTCCGGCGGCCACGATGTGGCCGTCCGGGTAGCCCTGCATCAGCTGGCTGCGGCGCAGCGCCCGGATGCCGCTGCGGCTCTCGCCGAGGCCGGCGTGTCCTGGCTGCTTGAGGCGTTCGCTCCCGGTCAGGACGCCGGCGAGATCGAGGCGTACGTGCGCTCGGGGCCGGTCCGATGAGCGCCCTGCCCGCCGGGCGGGCGACAGGGCCGGCCGACCCGCGGGACCCGCTGGGCCTGGCCGCCGACGCGCCGATGCTGGCCGCGTGGCTGGACTTCACCCGGCGCGCGGACGCGGGCGAGCTGCTGCCGATGAGCGTGCCCGGCCACAAGCAGCGGCAGGACTGGTCGGCTCGGTCATTGCCGGGGACGCGCCGTTCTACGGCGGCATTGACACGATCAAGCACGCCGACGGCATGCGGGTCGACTGCGAAAACCGGGCAGCCCGCCTGTGGGGGGCGGACTGGTGCCGCTTCTCGGTGGCCGGTCGACGCACGGCAACCAGGCGCTGGCACTGGCGGCGGGCCAGCCCGGCCGCGAGGTCATCATCAACCGGACGCTGCACCGGTCGCTGCTGCTCGGGCTGGTGCTGGCGGGCCTGCGGCCGGTGTGGGTACGGCCGGAAATCGATCCGGTCTCCGGCCTGCCGGCCGGGGTCGCGGTGCCGACGGTCGCGGCCGCGCTGGCCGCGCACCCGGATGCCTGCGCGGTGTTCCTCGGCGACCCGACTTACGTCGGGACCATCAGCGACCTGTCCGGGCACGCCGCGATTGCGCACGCGGCCGGGGTTCCGCTGATCGTGGACGCAGCCTGGGCCGCCCACCTGGGCTTCCACCCGGACCTGCCGCCGCATGCGATCACGGCCGGAGCCGACGCGATGGTGACCAGCGCGCATAAGGCACTGCCGGCCTACACGCAGGGCGCGCTGGTGCTGGCGCGCACGGAGCGGCTCGCCCCGGCCGTGCTGGACCGGGCTTTCGAGGCCACCCACACCACAGCCCGACCGGGTCGATCATGGCCAGCGTTGACGCGGCCCGCGCGCTGCTGGCCGCCCACGGCGAGCAGCTCTGCGGCCTGCTGATCCAGAGGTGTCGCGGCCGCCCGGAAGCGGCTGCGGGAGGTGCCGGGCCTCGACGTACTGGACGGACCGGGCGTCGAGCCGACCAAACTCGTGGTGCTGCTGGCCGGGACGGGCGCTCACGGCAACAAGGTCGAGGCCGAGATCATCGCGGCCGGGATGCCGGTTGAGATGGCGGACCGGGACACCATCGTTCCCATCCCGACGATTGCCGACGACGAGCAGCAGATCGCCGCGTTCACCGAGGTGCTGATCGGAGCCATCGAGCGCCACCGGAGCGAGCCGCGGAAGCTGACCACTGCCGCCTCGTGGACAGTCGAGCCGGAGACGGTGCTGGCGCCCCGCGAGGCGTTCTTCGCCCCGACGCAGACGGTTGAGGCGGCTGCCGCGATCGGCCGGGTCAGCGCGGAGCTGATCGCGCCCTACCCGCCGGGCGTGCCCGTGCTCGCGCCGGGAGAGCTGATCACGGCGGCCGCGGTCGAGGCGCTGCGGGAGGTGGCGGCCGACGGCGGCCGGATCGCCTACGCCGCCGATCCGAGCCTGGCCACGTTCCAGGTGGTCGTGCGCTAATGCACCGGCGCCGCCTAATACCTGCATTCTGCTAATAATCTGCTCTCGGAATGCAAATTAGCGGCCATTAGCTGCTGGTTGCTGGCCGTGTGTTTTCGTTCGGCGTACTGTGCTGCCCGAGGCCAATGGGCCGTACAAACTCGGGGGAAACATGAATCGATTTGTCACCAGAATCAGCGCGGTCGCGGCCGCAGGGGGAGCGGCTCTGCTGCTCGCGGACGGCCGGGCGCTGGCCAGTACCCAGGCCCGCGCCTGGGTGACCGGCCCGGAAAGCATCTCCGGCACGGTCTTCGGCGCTGCCGCCAACGCCAGGACGCCGCACATCCCGCTGGTCTTCAGGGGCGTGGTCACGACCACCGACAGGGGCTTCGTGCTGGGCAACGGCCACCGGAATACGCACACCCTGCGCACGCCGGCGGGCAGGCTCACGGTCACCGGCGTCGGCAAGCAGCACACCAGCGAGGTCGTCAGGCCGCGCGTCTGCCACCTCAGCTACACCATCAGGCAGCAGTTCTACTTTGTCGGCAGCCTGAGCACGGGCGCGTTCGCGGGAGCATCAGGCCCCGGCGCCTATCAGGTGACTTTCGCCGCGTTCTATCCGCGCTTCAAGCACGGAAAGCACAAGGGCCAGTGCAATTTCAGCAATAGCGCCAGGCCGATGAACCAGGGCGCCGTGGCGTCATTCCTCGCCACCGGGGTCCTGTCCGTCCGGTAGGGCGGTTCAGTCAGGTAAAGCCGTTCCGGCCGGTGGCGCCGCGGCACCGGCCGGAACGACCTCGGGAGTCGTCCGCGAGCGCAAGAGGCTGTCCGGGAGTCGGACCTGACGAGGTCGATGTGCGTGCACTTCCGCCATGAGCGCCCAACCCGGAGCAACTGACCATGACCGGGCTGCTGGCTTTCGCCCATGCTTCCCGGTTACTGATATGCGCGCCGCTCTCGAGCACGATGAACAGCTGGGCTTCGAAGTGATGCGCTATGAGGACGGAGCAGAGTGGGGCTGGGCCCGGTTCGAGACAGCCGAACTCCATCTGTACCTGAAAAACGACCACGATCCGGCACGGACCGCGGCGGCGGCTGACCTCTCCGTCGAGGACTGTGAGTCACTCGCACGGCGGTGGAGCGCGACTGGCGTTTCTGGTACGAGCGATCCAGACCACACGGCGTACGAAACGCGGGAGGCCGTGCACGTGGACCTCGAAAAAAAAAAAAAAAAAAAAAAAAAAAAAAAAAAAAAAAAAAAAAAAAAAAAAAAAAAAAAAAAAAAAAAAAAAAAAAAAAAAAAAAAAAAAAAAAAAAAAAAAAAAAAAGAGAGAGGGAACGGTCTCGGGCTCATCCGCAGGCGCAGCGAGATGTGTCCGCAAGTCTGACGACGGTGCCACCGTGGTACGCCAGCATGGTGGGATGGCAGTTCACCGCGCTCCGCCGGCCGCGTCCGCGTCGGCTGTAAGACCGTCGGGTTCCGCGCCCCGCGGCACCGAGCACGGTGCCGCAACCAGGGCGCGCGGGCGGCCGCTGCGGCCGTCCCGGTCGTTGGCGAGCTCCGGCTGGCGCGGCCGCGGCAGCGGCTCACCGCGCGCTGGTCGCAGCGGCCGGTCGAGCTGCGCAGGGCGGCCATGCTCGGCCTCAGCTTCCGTCCGCTGCAGGCGCGCGCCCTGGGCCTTGACCCCGATGAGGTGCTCGCTGAGCTGCTCTCGTATCCGTTCCCGCTGATCCGGCTCGCCGCCTACTGGGATCAGATCGAGGCGGCGCCGGGCGCATTCGACACGTCCGGAGTCGACCGCTATCTCGACGCGGCTGCTGCTGCGGGCAAGAAAGTCATTCTGTGCGTGGGCGCGGTCAAGGCATCGGTTACCCCGAGTACTTCGTTCCCGGTCATTATCTGCCTGAGCCGCTGCCCGAAGGGCCTCTCGTCACCGTCCGCTCGCATCCGGATCTCGCGAACGCGGCGGCTGGCTTCGTCACCAGGCTCGTGCAGCGTTACCGCGGCAACCAGGCCATCATCGGGTGGCAGGTCGAGCACGACGCCGTCGATCCGCTCGGCCTTGAGCACCCCTGGCGGCTGGCCAGGGACTTCGTTGCCGCCGAGGTCGAGGCGGTCCGCGCGGCCGATCCCGGCCGGCCGGTGGCGCCGAACGGCTTCCTGCCGACCTCGCTGCCCGTCCGCCTGCAGCAGCACTGGCGGACCAGAGACCAGGGCGACTCGCTTGCCGTCGCCGCCGGGCTCGCTGACATCGTGGGGCTCGACTACTACCCGCGGCACGGGCTGGCCAGCGCCTCGCGGTGACCGCCTACCTGGCCTGCAGCGCCAGCCCGGGTCGGCGCGCGGCCATCAGGTACTGCCGCGCCGCGGTGTGGTCGGGTCGCAGCGTCATGATCGCGGAGGGCCAGGCCGAGCCCTGGGAGACGGTAACGACGCCGCCAAGCGTGCCCGGACGCGGCATGTTCAGCTGCCTGCCCGAGCACGTGGTCGGCAACTACAACAGCGCCATGCGGCTCGGCCAGGCCCTGCCCGGCGGCCTGCGGGCCTACCTGTTCTGGGGGGCCGAGTACGGGCTGCTCCGCCGTGACCAGGGGGACGACAGCTATCTGCGCGCCTTCAGCCGGGTCCTGCACGGCTGATCCCGTGCCCGGGGGCTCAGGTCGTCGTCCACGGCCGGAGCTTCTCGGGATTGCGTATCGCCCAGATGTGCTTGATCCGGTCGCCGGCGAACTGGAAAACGAACACCGTCACGGTGGCGCCGTCCTGCTGGGCGACAAGGCCGGGCTGGCCGTTTACCGTTCGCTCCAGGAACGTCGTGCCCCGTGCCTGCCTGGCGATCTCCATCCAGGCGCGCGCGATCTGCTCGGCGCCTTCGATCGGCTCAAGGAACGCGGTGACCAGGCCGCCGCTGTCGGCGGTGGCCGTTGCGTCCGGGTCGAGCAGTCCGATGAAGGGCATTGATGTCGCCGGCCTCCCAGGCCCGCCTGAACTCCCTGATGACGCGGGCCTGCCGCGCGGCCGGCGCTCGCCGGCGGCCGGGCCGCGCGGCCCGGATGCGGCGGCGGGCTGAGGAGGCCAGCTGGCGGCAGGCCGCCGGGGAGCGCCCGGCGATGCTGGCCACCTCGGCGAATGAGTAGCGGAAGACATCGTGCAGGACGAAGGCGACGCGCCGGACGGCGTCATCGATTCGAGCACCACCAGGAAGGCCATGCTGACGGACTCGTCGAGCGTGACCCGGTCGGCCGGGTCGGCGGCGGCGCTGCCGCGATCCCCGGTGAGCCACTCGCCCGGCGCGGGCAGCGGCTCGGGGGAACCGCTTCCCCGACGTAGGTTTTCGGGCCGAGCGAAGCACGTTGAGGCAGACGCGGCTGGCGACCGTCGTCAGCCAGGCGCCCGGAGACTCGATGGCGTCCTGCTCCTGCCGGGACAGGGCGTACCAGCGGGCGTAGGTCTCCTGCACGGCGTCCTCGGCATCGGCCAGGGAGCCGAGGAGCCGGTAGGCGAGGTTGATCAGCTGCCGGCGTTTGCTCATGACCGCGCGCAGGGCCGGCCCGGACGGCCCCGGTACGGGCCGGGATCGGCTGGTCATGGTGCCGGGCGCCCTCCTTCAGTCGCGGCTGCTCTCCCATTCGACACCGGCCGGCGCCCGAATGTGAGGCCCCGCGCCGCCTCACACTCCGGCCGGCTGCGGTGTCGTCCTTGTGAGGCCGCCGCAGCCTGCCCCCGGCGGAAGATCCAGGCGGCAGGGAGGAGAGGAGAGCAGCCCGATGAGTGACGTGCTGGCCATCGCCGACCGCGTTGAGATCGAGCCGGACCGCTGCGAGCGCACCGGCGAGGGCTGGAAGTTCGCCGAGCGGATCTACGAGGCCAGGTATCTCGACTCCAGCCCGCTGGCGGGCTCGGCTCCGGACCCGGCCTGATGGCCGCCGGCCCCGGCCACGCGCCGTCCCCGTCGTTTGCCGTCCCGGCCACCGCGCAGCGCCTGGAGCGGGCGGCCGCTGCGCTGATCGCGCATAATTTCGCCGTCGAGATCCTCGATGACGCCGCCGCCGCCCGGGCCCGGGTCTGTGACCTGATTCCGGCGGGCGCCGTCGTGTTCACCGGGGCCAGCGAGACCCTCCGCCTGTCCGGCATCGACGAGGACATCAACTGCAGCGGACGGTACGACTCACTCAAGTCGCGGCCGCCCCTGGATCGCGCCAGCCGCAGGAATGAGATCTGGGCGGCGCTAGCCACGCCCGACGTCATCGTGGGCAGCGTCGCCGCGGTCACCGAAACCGGCTCGCTGGTGGTCGCGTCGGCCAGCGGAAGCCAGCTGCCCGGCTATGCCGGTGCCGCCGCCCGGGTGATCTGGATCGTCGGCGCGCAGAAAGTGGTGCCCGGCCTCAGCACCGCATTGCGCCGCATCGACGACCACTGCCTCCCGCTGGAAAGCGACCGGGCAATGAGAGCCTACGGACAGCCAAGCGCCGCCAACCGCGTCCTCATACTCAATGCTGAACCCGAACCGGGGCGCGGCACCGTCCTGCTGCTCCGCGAAGCCATCGGATTCTGACCGCGTCACCACCCGGCGGCGGCCGGATACGGAGCAGCCGTTACCTGACCTGCTCCCGGTAGCTGAACAACGCGGCCCCCGTGGTCAGCAGCGCGGCGGTCAGAACCGCGATGACGATCAGGTCGACGCCCGCGGCGACGGTGACCACGCGCTCGTAACCCGGCGTCCCGGCGTAGAACACCGCCCGGACGAGCTCCACGCCGTAGCGCATCGGCATCAGCCAGGCGATGTCGGCGAGCAGCCGCGGCGCATGCGTCAGCGGCACCAGCACGCCGCCGAGCACGTACTGCGGGATGATCAGGAACTGAAAGATCTGCATCGCGGACCGCTGATTCGGCAGCGCCGCGATCGTCGCCAGTCCGAACGAGGCGCCGAGCAGACAGCACACGGCGCCGGTACCGGCGAGCCCGAGTAGCTGCACGCCGGTCATCCGGACACCGAACGCGAGGGCGAAAGCGACGATCAGCACGCCCTGGCTGGCGGCGACGGCCGTCTCGCCGGCGATCTTCCCGGCCAGCAGCGTCGGCCTGGTGACCGGTGCGATGAACAGCTCGCGGGAGAAGTCGTTCTCCCGGTCCTCGACGATCGAGATCATCCCCGCGGCTGCCGACTGGAACAGGCTGGCCGCCAGCACGCCGGTGAACGACAGCGTGATCGTGCTGAGGCCGGTGACCCGGCCGACGGTCGACTGGAGCAGGCTGCCGAGGCCGGCGATCAGCAGGACCGGGAACGCCAGGTTCACCGCCAGCCGGGGCCGGTCCCGCAGCAGCTTGATGACATCGCGCTGGGCGATCACCAGCAGCGCGCTCAGCTCGGCGGCGACCCGGCCAGGACGGGCACCGGCGCCCGCGCCCGCCGGGATGCGCGCGGTCGCGCTCGCCTTCGCTCCTGCGCCCGGGCGGCCGGCCGCGGTCACCCGCCCGGTCAGTCCCGATCGCATGCTTGCTCCTCGCTGCTGTCCTGATGCCGGCCGACCAGGCCCAGGTAGGCCTCCTCAAGCGAGCCGGCGCCCTGCCGTTTCCTGAGCTCGGCCGGGCTGCCCCGGTCGACGATCCGGCCGGCGACGATCACGCAGGCGGCATCGGCCGACTCAGCTTCCTCCAGGTAGTGCGTCGTCAGCAGGATGGTCGTCCCGAAGGTCGCACGGGCCTCGCCCAGGTACGTCCACAGGCTGCGCCTGCTTTCCGGGTCCAGGCCGGCCGTGGGCTCGTCCAGGAACAGCACGCGCCGCCCGCTGCAGGAGCGCCCTGACAATCTCCAGCCGGCGCCGCTGCCCGCCCGACAGCGACCGCACCGGCTGCCCCGCCGGCCGGACATGCCGAGAATCCCGGCCGCCTGCTGAACGCCGGTCCGGTAGGCAGCAGGCATGAGCCGGTACAGCGGGCGCCATGGGTACAGCCCGTACAGCACGGCGTGCAGCCGCAGGTTCTCCTCCGCGGTCAGGTTCTGGTCCAGGGCGGGCTGCTGGAAGACCACGCCGATCTGGCGGCGCACGCCCGCCTGATCGGTACTGACGTCGGGGCCGGCTATGCGGACCACTCCCGACGTCTGCCGCAGCGTGGTGGTGAGGATGGAGATGGTGGTGGTCTTGCCGGCCCCGTTCGGCCCGAGCAGGCAGCAGAACTCGCCGCTCGCGACCTGGAAGCTGATCCCGTCGACGGCGTTGTGCCGCGCGGCCCGGTACCGCTTGACCAGGCCCGCGACCTCAATCGCGGTCATGACCGAAGCAGCCGGCATCAGGTGCCGGGGGCGCGGCGCGCGCTCGCGCCGCGCGGCCGCGCAGCTCGCGGTACCGCGAGTCGAGGCCGCGGCGGCGGGCCAGGCCCGCCGCCCGCCGGGCGACGCCGCGGACCACGGCGCGGGGCAGAACCGGCGCCCAGACCTCCGTCTCGAATTCGGTCATGAACAGGGCCAGGTCCAGTGGCCGCGGCAGCATCCGGCCAGCGCGGTGCTGATCCTGTGCCATCGCGGCCGCGGTCTCCCAGCAACTCCTGCATGCCGAGCGCGGGCCGAGACTCAAGCCGCGACTCTCGCGGCGGCCTGGCAGGCGTTAGCGAAATGGTGGACCGTGCCGGGAGGCACGATGACGCGCTGACCGGGCTGGGCAGTAACACGGCGCCAGCCGACCCGGAAGCGCATCGTTCCCTCCAGCACCGTAAAGGTCTCCTGCTGCTCGGGGTGAGCATGACTGCTGGGTACCCGGCCGCCGGGCGCGAGCCGCAGCTCCCAGTCGAGTACCTGGCCGGAGGTGTCCCGCGCGGTGCGCACGATGCTGATCTGCTCGCCGCTGAGCGGATTCACGATCACGTTGGGCTTGGCCATCAGTATCTCCCCGGTTAACTGACGTCTCTGCTGACAGTAGTCCGGCAAGCTGTCGCCGAGGTGACGACCGCGACAGCTGGGCAACGCCGCGGCGGGCCGCGAACGGCAGCGGCGCGGCAGCGCTCGCCGCACCGTGCGCCGGGCCGAACGCGGCGCCGCGAGCACGCTCCCGGCCAGCGTCGTGGCCGCCGTGTAGGGCAGGTAGGGCTGCACCGCGTTGAACAGCCCGCCCAGGACGGACTCGGCAACGATGGACCAGACGAGGACGCCGATAACGGCGGCGAGCTGTGACCTGACCAGTGAGCCGATGGCTACCCCGATCGCTGCGAGCAGCGCCCCGGCGAGGAGATGACCGGCCGCGTAGCGGGCGATGGTGCCAGCGACCGGCAGATGGTCGCCGTCCGCGGCGACGAAACCGAGACCGATGCCGGTGGCGATGAGCCAGCCGGTGAAGCCGAAGACAGCGCCGCCGCAGGCGGCTGCCGCCGCCTTGGCGGTCAGCACCCGGCCGCGCTTCGGCTCGGCCAGGTACGTCGCGGTTGCCGTCGAATGCCGGAACTCGCCGCTGGACACCGTTACTCCCAGCACCGCGGCGAACAGCAGGGACCAGATCCCGCCGGTGGCAATCGCATCAAAGCCCGCCGTCGTCGACAGCGGAGCGACCGCGGTCGGGCCGGCCCTGGCTGCCTCCAGCACGCTGAAACCGGCCGTAAGCACACTGGCCGCAGCCAGCAGCCCGTAGCTCAGCCGGGTGGTGCGGAGCTTCAGCAGTTCTCCTGTGATCAGCCTGATCATCGTCCTGTCTCCGTGCTCGTGCTGGCCCCCGCGGTCAGGCTGAGGAAGGCGTCCTCGAGTGCTCCGCTGGCGGTCAGGTCGGCCACGGGCGCCTGGGTGACCAGACGGCCGCGGTTCATGATGATGACGGAGTCCACGGTCTGCGCGACCTCAGCGAGGATGTGGCTGGACACCAGCACGGTGGTCCCGCCGGCCGCCAGGCCGCGTACCAGACCGCGCAGCCAGCGGACGCCCTCAGGGTCAAGGCCGTTGGCGGGCTCGTCCAGGACCAGCACCTCCGGGCGGGCGAGCAGTGCGCTCGCGAGCCCGAGCCGCTGCCGCATCCCGAGAGAGAACGTGCCGACCCGCTGGTCCGCCGCCCCGGAGAGATCCACCAGGGCCAGGACCTCGCCGATGCGAACCTCGCCGCGCCCGCCGCCAGTGCCTGAATCCGGAGCTGGTTGCGTGCTGTGCGGCCAGGGTGGAAGCCCGAGGTCTCGAAGACGGCGCCCACCGGCCGGGCCGGCTCGGGCAGCTCGGCGTAGGGAAGGCCGTTGATCGTGGCCCCGCCCTCCGTGGGCCGGATCAGCCCGAGCAGCATCCTCAGACTGGTGGTCTTGCCGGCCCCGTTAGGCCCGAGGAAGCCGGCCACCTGGCCGGCCTCGACCGAGAAAGTCAGCCGGTCGACGACGGTGACCCGCCCGTATCGCTTGGTGAGGCCGTCGGCCTCGATGACCGCCATGATGGCGACTCCTTCCCGTGAAGCTGGGCGAACGCTAGCCATGCTCGCTGGCTGCGGCGCTCGCGTCGTCGTCCGCCGGGCCTGACTAACCTGGCCTGGCGGCGGCGCCCGGCGGCCTGCGGGTAGCCCGCGGGATGACCTCAGCCGCCGCGAATGCCGGCCTGAGGGCGACGCGGCCGGCGGCGGCCCTGGCATAGCGTCAGAACTGTCATGACTGACCTTCAGGAGGCCGGCGGCCGCGCGGCCGCGGATCCCCGCCGCCGCTGGGCGATGGACATCGCGCTGACGGTGGTCGTGACCGCGGCTCAGCTCGGCGCCAGCCATGCCACGTTCGCCGCCTGGCAGTCGGGTACCGTCAGCCCGCCGTGGGCCGTCTACCCGCTGCTGGCCGTGGCCGCGCTGGTTCTGATCGCGCGGCGCCGGTTCCCGGTTGCGGTTCTCGCGGTCTCGCTCGGCACCACGCTGGCCGCGGGCGCCATCGGCCCGTCCGGCATGATCCGGATCGCGCTCATCGTCGCGTTCTTCAACGCCGTGATCGCGGGCAAGCAGCTGGCCGCCGCTGTCTCGCTGATCATCGGCTACCTCGTCAGCTTCTGGCCGCCCGGCCAGATCGGCGATCAAGGCCACGCCTCGGTGGCGGTGGCGCTCGGCGTGGCTGCCTGGATGCTGGTCATGCTGGCAGCCGCCGAGTTCATCCGCATCCGGAGCCAGCGTGCGGCCGAGCTGGCCCGCAGCAGAGCCGACCTGCTGCGCCGGCAGGTCAGCGACGAGCGCATGCGGATGGCGCGGGATCTGCATGACGTCGTCGCGCACAACATCTCGGTGATCAATGTGCAGGCGAACACGGCCCTGCACCTGATGGACCGCCAGCCGGAACGTGCCCGCGAGGCGCTGACTGCCATCCATGACGTGAGCAAGCAGGCCCTGACCGAGCTGCGTTCCGTGCTCGGCGTGCTGCGTTCTGACGACGAGACGGCTCCCCGCAGCCCGAGCCCCGGCCTCGGGCAGCTGGAGGACCTGATCTCGGCCGTCGGCAAGACGGGCCTTGAGCCGCGGCTGCGAGTCCAGGGCCAGCAGCGGGAACTCCCGGCAGGCGCCGATCTCGCGGCCTACCGCATCATCCAGGAGGCGCTGACCAACACCGCCAGGCACAGTGCCAGCCAGCACGCCGATGTGGTCGTCTCCTTCGACCCCGGCGGCGTTCTCATTCAGGTGGATGACGCCGGCCCGGCCCGGTCGCTGGTGCCTGGCCCTGCCGGTAACGGCATTACCGGCATGGCTGAGCGCGCCCACGCGCTCGGCGGCCGCCTGTCGGCGGGACGGCGCCCCGATGGCGGCTTCCGGGTCGCGGCCTGGCTGCCGGGTGCGGCCGTCACCGCCGGCCCCGAAGCTGCTGAGGCCGGGGAGCGGAAGTGATCCGGGTCGGGCTAGCCGACGATCAGGCGCTTGTCAGGACGGGCTTCGCCGCCCTGCTCGACGCCGAGGACGACATGCAGGTCGTAGGCGAGGCAGCCAACGGCGAGCAGGCCATTCAGCTCGCCCTCACCCGGCAGCCTGACGTACTGCTGATGGACATCAGGATGCCGTCGCTCGACGGCATCGAGGCCACCCGCCGGATCGCAAGCCAGCCCGGCCTGGCTGCGGTCCACGTAGTCATCCTGACCACCTTCGAACTTGACGAGTACATCTTCGAGGGCCTGCGGGCCGGCGCGGCCGGGTTCCTGCTCAAGGACACCGACGCGGCTGAGCTGATCAGGGCCGTCCGCGTGGTGGCAGCCGGGGACGCGCTGCTGTCACCTGCGGTAACGCGTCGTCTGATCGCGGAGTTCGGCATCCGGTCGCGCCGTCCGAGACCGGTTCCCGGCGTGACCGAGCTAACTCCGCGCGAGCGCGAGGTGGTGCGGCTGATCGGCACCGGGCTGTCCAACGAGGAGATCGCCGGGCAGCTGTACGTCAGCCAGTCAACGGTCAAGACGCATGCGGGGCGGGCCATGATGAAACTGAGCGCCAGGGACCGCGCTCAGCTGGTGGTCGCCGCCTACGAGGCAGGCCTCGTCCAGCCGGGCAGCTAGCGCCCGGGCCTGGCCCCGGCCTGATTGCCGGATCGCGGCCAGCCCGCGCCGGTACCGGCCGGGCCAGCGGGGTATGGCTGACAGTACGGGCATGACTTGAGATCCGGGGGGAGTTCTCATGTCAGGATCTTTGGCCGCAATTATTACGATACCTATCGTTGTCGTGATTGTTCTGTTCAGCTGGGTGGCGGCCGTTATCTACGCCGAGAGCCACCCGCGCTGGAAGCACCAGCTTCCGCCGCCGCGCACTGAAGTCGCCGGCGGGTCGTTCCGGGCGCTTGCAGGCGGCCGGCAGGTGATGCCGATACCGGAAGAGCCGCCGGCCGGCGTGCCGGGCCAGCGAGCCGCTACCGGTGACGAGTACTACGAGACCGCGGTCCGGGAGCACGCGGCTAGTGCGCCGGCCAGCGAGCCAGCCGGGGCATCCGGCGTGCGCGCGGGCACGGGTCAGCCGCCCGGCTAGCACCCGGTTCTTCCGTCCGGCGGCCTGGTAAAGCCGCATAAGCGGATAAAGGTACTGACATATGACCGGTGCCGGGGAAGAGCCGGCACTGGCTGGCGCCCGGCGCCATTTCTCCCGGCTGTTTCGCCCCTGCTGCCCTGTTATCGTGCGGATGAGGTCGAAGCCGCCGCACCTACCGGGAGCAGCCGTGGGAGTTCAGCCTGGCCATTCGCCAGAAGCAGTCGCGGACGATCCGCTCCCCGAGGCAGTCTGGCTCGCTGAGGCCGCGGCGACCACCGGCGTCGGGCTCAAGCTGCTCGGCGGGCTGGCAGTGCGGGTGCTCACTCCGGACCTGCCGCCGCGGCTGCGGGCCGGCCAGGACATCGACTTTGCCTGCCTGTCGAAGGGGCGCAAAGCCACGGCGGCGTTCCTTGAAGACGCTGGCTGCGTGCCCGACCGCAGGTTCAACAACCTCAACGGCGACCGGCAGATGTACTTCACTGCCCCGTCCGGCCGTCCGATCGACGTCATGGTGGACCGGCTCACCATGTGTCACGTGCTTGACTTCCGGCCTGGTTACGGACGTCAGCCGCTTACCCTCGACGCCGTCGACATCCTGCTGTCCAAGCTGCAGATCGTCGAGCTGAACGAGAAGGACGCCAGGGACATCATGCAGCTTCTGTCTGGCCTGCCGGCCGGCCCGGCCAGCACGTCTGCGGAACCGTCGCTGGACACCGGCCGCTTCGGCCAGGTGGTCGCCGCGGACTGGGGCTGGTGGCGCACCGTAACCGCCAATCTGGACAAACTCCCCGGCCTCGCCGCGGACAAGCCCGAGCTCGTGCCGGCCGGCGGCGGGTATGACCCGGTCGCCCAGGCCGGCCACCTCGCCGAGGTCGCGCAGTCGGTTCCGAAGGGCATGAAGTGGAAGCTCCGCGCGAACGTCGGTGACCGCGTCCGCTGGTACGAGCTGCCCGAGGAAGTCGGCCACTAGCCCGGCTCCGGCAGCGGCATGACCTCGCCGTTGCGCCGGTCGCGGCCACCATTGCCCGGTTATCAATCTTGACGCCCTGTTACGCGGACTGCTACACCGATTCCACAAGCGGATCGGCAAGGGCCGGGTAACAGCATGAAGATCTTTTTTGCCACTGATATCCACGGCTCCGAGGTGTGCTGGCGCAAGTTCCTCAACTCGGCTGCCTTCTACAAGGCAGACCTCGTGGTGCTCGGCGGCGACGTGACCGGCAAGGCGATGGTGCCGATCACGGCCTACAACGGCTACTGGATGGTGACCCTGCGGGGCGAGACCATGCGGCTGGACTCCAAGACCGAGCTGGATGACATCGTGGCCCGGATCCGCAACAGCGGCTTCTACCCGGCGATCGTGAGCCAGGACGAGCTCACCCACCTGAGCGAGAACGAGACCGCGGTCGGGGAGCGGTTCGAGCACGAGATGATCAGCTCCCTTGACCGGTGGCTCGACATGGCCGACGGCAAGCTCCGCGGCGGGGGCATCCCGTGCATTCTCAACGGCGGCAACGATGACATCTTCGAGATCGACAGCGTCATCGAGGCGTCGCCCTGCGTCAGCTTCGCTGAGGGCAAGCTGATGGATCTGGACGGATTCTCCCTGGTATCGATGGGCTGGACGAACCCGACGCCCTGGAACACCTACCGGGAAGCTCCCGAAGAGGAACTGGCCGCGAAGATCGAAGTGCTGGCCGGGCTCGTGCCGGACATGAGCCGGGCGATTTTCAACTTCCACGCCCCGCCTTACGGGACCGGCCTGGACGAGGCGCCGGCCCTGGACGACTCGCTGCGCCCGATGCACGGCGGCGCTGTCATGAAGGCGGTCGGGTCGACCGCGGTGCGGGACGCGATCAACAAGTACCAGCCCATGCTGTCGGTGCACGGGCACATCCACGAGAGCCGCGCGATCAAGCGCCTCGGGCGGACCATGGCGATCAATCCCGGCAGCGTCTACGGCGACGGGGTGCTGCAGGGCGCCGTCCTCGATCTCGACAAGAAGAAGGCGAAAGTCAGCAGGTACCTGCTGGTGAACGGCTGAGGCCGGTCAGCAGGCGGACGGGATCACCATCAGGCGGCCAGCCCTGGCCGCCGTTCACTGAGAGGCGGACATGGCGACAGAATCCGTGAGCGGGTCGCCGACCCTGTTCCTGCGTAATGCCACCGGGCTCGTTCGCGGCTGGTCAGTCCGCGACTCGATCATCTACGCTTGCCTGGCGACGAACTTCGTCACGCTGGGAATCTACGAGTTCACCTTCGCTGGCCCCGCGTTCCCGCAGGGTCAGTTCATCACGTCGATCATCATCTCGGCGATCCTCGTGTCGTTCCTGGTCGTGGCCTACAGCGGGCTGATCGTCACCATCCCTCGGGCGGGCGGCGACTACGTCTGGCAGACCAGGATCCTCGGCAGCGGCATCGGGTTCGTGATGGCAGCTACGGGCTGGTGGTTCATCCTGTGGCTGTGGGCGCCGATCTACGGCAACATCCTGTCCGTCATGGTGTTCCAGCCCCTGTGGGCGACGCTCGGTGATCCTGGCGGGGTGGCCTGGTTCGCGTCCAAGACCGGGATCTTCGTGGTCTGCCTGATCACGATCGCGGTCGCCGGCCTGCTGGTCTCGCTCGGGATGGCCGGCTACGCCCGCATCCAGAAGTGGTGCTTCGCCGGTGGCCTGATCGCCTTCGCCGTGATCGTGATCCTGCTGCTCATCAACAGCCATGCCGACTTCGTGCAGTCCTTCAACTACGAGGGGCAGAAGCTCTTCGGCGTGCACAACGCCTACGCGGCGACGAACGCGGCAGCGGCGAAGGCCGGCTACAAGACCTACTCGATCGGCTTCGGCCCGATCGGCCCGACGATGCTGCTCGTTCCCGCCATGATGTTCTTTATCCTGTGGCCGAACTGGGGCTCGACCCTCTACGGGGAAATCCGCGGCGCCAGTGACTTCAAGCGGGTCTTCACCGGCATGTTCACCGGACTGTGGATGACGGTGATCCTGACGATCGTCTTCCTGCTGCTGGTCGACAAGACGATCGGCTGGGGCTTTTACCAGAACCTCAACTCGCTCGACTACAACGCCACCCCGCAGTTCGGAATCTGGCCGTACCCGTTCCTGTTCGCCGGCTGGCTCGTGCACAATACGGTGTTTCAGGTGGTCCTGATCCTGGCCCTGAGCCTGTGGTTCTTCGGCTGGGTCGGCACGCTGTTCCTGTCGTCTACCCGGGTGATCTTCGCGGCCGCCTTCGACCGCGTGCTGCCGGACCGGGCGGCTGAGGTGTCGGAGAAGCGCAAGGTCCCGCTGTACTCGCTGATCCTGATGCTGCTGCCCGCTGCCGGGCTCAGCGCTGTGTACGCGTACTCGGGTACCTTCCGCGACTACACGCTGGACGCGACGCTCGTGATCGCCGTGACCTACCTGTTCAGCGCCATCGCGGTGGTGATCTTGCCGTGGCGCAAGCCGGACCTGTGGGCGGCGTCGCCGGCCAGCCGGTTCAAGTTCATGGGGATCCCGATCGTGCCGCCGCCGGCGTGGTGACGATCGCGCTGCTGGTCTTCGACCTGGTGGCCTGGTTCTCCAACGACCTCTACTTCGTCAACAACCACGATTCGCTGTACTTCATGGCTGCGATGTACGTGCTGGCGATCCTCGTCTACCTCGTCGCCCGCGTGGTCCGGCGCCGTCAGGGCATCGACCTGAGCCTGATCAACAAGGAGATACCCGTCGAGTAAGCAGCGGACGGACGGCCGCGGGCCGCGGCCGGATGATCACGGGCGATCTTCCCCTGGAGCGGGAAGTCGTCCGTGATCATGCTCGCCGGGACGCGGCCGCCTGCGGTCCGTGGCCAGCCGAGTAGCACCCACCTCACAGCACCAGATCGGCGGAGAGCGAGATGAGCGAGACCCCGGACCGGGCCAGTGCCGTCATCATCGGGGCCGGCATCGTCGGCAACAGCCTGGCCTACCACCTGGCCCGGCTCGGCTGGACGCAGCTGGTCCTGGTGGACAAGGGCCCGATGCCGAATCCGGGCGGATCAACCGGGCACGCCTCGAACTTCATCTTCCCGATCGAGTACTCCAAGATGATGATGGAGCTGACCAGGGACAGCACCGAGCAGTACCAGGAGCTCGGCGTCTTTACCCGAAGCGGCGGCATCGAGGTCGCCCGCACCGACGCGCGGATGCAGGAACTGCAGCGCCGCTGCTCGCAGGCGAAGTCGTGGGGGATCCCGGCCGAGGTCATCACGCCGGAGGGCGTGCGGAAGCTGTGCCTACCTCGACGACTCGGTCATACTCGGCGGTGCCTGGTTCCCGACAGTCGGCGTTGTCGACTCGCTCCGGGCCGGGACGCTCATGCGCGAGCGGGCCCAGCAGCTGGACGCGCTCACGGTGCTGGCCGGCGCCGAGGTCCTCGGGATCGACAAGACCGACGACGGCCGCGTCTGCGGGGTGCGCACCAGCAAGGGCGACATCGCGACGGACGTGGTCGCGATCTGCTGCGGGGTGTGGAGCCCCAGGATCGCCCGGATGGCCGGCGCGCGGATCCCGCTCACGCCGATCGTGCACCAGATGATCAGCGTGGGCCCGATCGAGCTCTTCGACGGGACCGAGGGCGAGATCGCCTACCCGATCGTGCGCGACGTCGACGAGAACATGTACGAACGGCAGCACGGCGGTGACATGGAGGTCGGCTCGTACGCGCACCGGCCGATCATCGTGCCGCCGGACGACATCCCGTCGATCGAGGAGGCGGTACTGTCGCCCACCGAGATGCCGTTCACCTCCGATGACTTCGACCCCCAGCTGGAGCTCGCCCTGGAGCTGATGCCGGAATTGCTCGGCGACGAGCGGGCCGGGGTCAGGTACTCCATCAACGGGCTGATCTCGATGACGCCGGACGGCCATCCGATCCTCGGCGAGACGCCGGAAGTGCCGGGGCTGTGGTCGGTCGCGGCGAGCTGGATCAAGGAAGGCCCCGGCATCGGGCGCGCGGTCGCCGAGTGGATGAGCGGGGTCACCCCCGACATCGACATCCATGAGGCCGACATCGCGCGCTTCTACCCGCATCAGCGGACGACCGCGCACGTCACCGCCCGTGCGCGCGAAGGCTTCAACAAGATGTACGGCATCGTGCACCCGGCCGAGCAGTGGGAATCCGGCCGCCCGGTCCGGGTCAGCCCGGTCTACGAGCGTGAGCGCGAGCTCGGCGCCGTGTTCCACGAGACAGCGGGCTGGGAGCGGCCGTTCTGGTACGAGCGCAACCGTGACCTGCTGGACCGGTACCGCGGCCAGCTGATGGACCGGGGCAGCGAGTGGGAGTCCCGGTGGTGGTCGCCGATCATCAACGCCGAGCACCTGGCCATGCGCGAGCGCGCCGGGCTGTTCGACCTGTCCGCGTTCGCGGTGCTGGATGTCACCGGCCCCGGCGCGCTGCAGACTGTGCAGAAACTCGCCGTCGCGCAGATCAGGGTGCCGGTCGGCCGCGTCGTTTACACCTCGTTCCTGGATGACGCGGGCGGCTTCAAGGCCGACCTCACTATCATGCGGCTCGGACCGCGGCATTTCCGCGTCGTGACCGGCGGCGCCACCGGGATGGCCGACTACAAGTGGATCACTGACCATCTGCCCGCCGACGGCTCCGCGGCCGTGGCCGACGTGACCTCGGCCTGGACGACGTTCGGCCTGTGGGGGCCGAAGGCGCGCGCCATCCTCGGCCAGCTGACCGGCGACGATATCTCCAATGCCGGATTCCCGTTCGGGACCTGCCGTGACATCGAGGCCGAGGGCATCACCGTCCTGGCGTCGCGCATTTCCTATGTCGGTGAGCTCGGCTGGGAGCTGTACGTGCCGGTCGAGCAGGGCGCGAAGCTGTGGGACGCGCTGTTCTCGGCTGGGCTGGCTTACGGCATGGTGCCGGCCGGGATCGGCGTGTACGGCACGACCGGGCGGCTGGAGAAGGGCTACCGGGCTTACGGGGCCGAGCTCGACGCCAGCTACGACCTGGTCGAGGCCGGGATGACCCGGCCCAAGGTCAAGGAGCAGGACTTCGTCGGCAAGACGGCCTACCTCAGGCAGCGCGAGCAGCCGCCGGCCGCGGTGCTGTGCACGCTGACCGTGGACGACCACGCCTCGGGCTCGGGCGACCTCCGGTACATGCTGGGTGGCGAGCCCGTTCTCACCGCAAGCGGTGAACCGCTCACCGACGCCAAGGGTCGCCACTCGTACGTCACCAGCGCCGGTTCCGGCCCGTCGGTCGGCAAGCACCTGCTGCTGGCCTACCTGCCGCCGCAGCAGGCCGTGGCCGGCACTCCGCTGTCGGTGGAGTACCTCGGCGAGCAGTATCCGGTGACGGTCGCGGTGGCCGGATCGACGCCGCTATTCGACCCGGCGAACGAGCGGGTCAGGAGCTAACGCGTGTCCGCTACCCCGCTGGACATCCTGGTCTGCGTGAAGCGGGTGCCGATGGTGGGCGGCAAAGTCGTCGTGACCCCGGACGGGCAGGATGTTGATACGCGGCTGTCCGGGTTCACGGTCAGCCCCCATGAGGAATGCGCGGTCGAGGAAGCCGTGCAGATCACCGAGCGGTCGGGCGGTTCGGTGACCGTCCTGACGCTCGGGCCGCCCGAGGCCGCCGCGCAGCTGCGGGACATGCTCGCTCTCGGCGCGCACCGCGGCGTGCTGCTGGAGACTGATGGCCGCGAGTGGGGTCCGGTCGCCACGTCGGCCGCGATCGCCGGGGCGGTTGACGAGCTGGCTCCGGCCTCGTTCCCGCTCATCTTGCTCGGGAATGAAGCCGCCGATACTGGCGGCTACCAGGTCGGCATCCGGGTCGCGCACGCGCTCGGGCGGCCCTGCGTGACCGGGATCAAGCGGATCGAACTGGCCGGCGAGGTGCTGCGCGCGGACCGGGAGTACCGCGGCGCCCGCGAGTCCTTCGAGGTGCCGCTGCCCGCCGTCGTCACGGTCAGGGAAGGGATCAACCTGCCGCGGTATCCGTCGCTGCCAGGGCGGCTGCGGGCCAAGCGGGCCGAGATCACGGTGCTGCGTCCGGAATGGCAGCCGGACGGGCTGCGTAAGACCGGGCTGCGCGTCCCGGCCGGGTCGGCGCGCCGGGCGCAGGTACTCGGGCGCGGGACGGAGGCCGTTCCCGAGCTGGTGCGCGTTCTCGGTGAGATCGGAGTGCTGCCGTCGGCGGCGCGTGCTGACGCGGCAGCTCGCGGCAGTGACGAGGCGACAGGATGACCGCCGTGACCGCTGCGGGGGCTGGTGCCGGTGCCGGGGCTGTGCGCCCGGTCGTGTGCCTGCTGGAGCGCGACGGTGACGAGATCGCGGACGGCTCGCTGCGCGCACTGACGCTGTCCCGGTCGCTGGCTGATGCGGTCGGCGGCGGACTGACTGCGGTGCTGTTCGCGCTGCCCGGCCGCGAGGATGCTGGTGCCGGGCCGGAGGCTGGCGATTTCGCGGCTGGCTTCGCGTCGCCGGCAGCTGCGGATCCGGCGGGCGAGGCGGTGGTCGCGGCGGTGGCCGCGCGCGGGGCCAGCGAGCTCTGCGTCGTGTCCGCGGCGGGTGCTGGCGGTTATGCCCCGCTCGCGTGGGCGCGGGCACTGGAGCAGGTCGCGGCCGGCGGCGGGGCTGCGGCCGTCATCGCGGCGGCCACCGACCACGGCAGTGAGGTCCTGGCGCATCTGGGCGCGCTCACCGGGCTGCCGGTGGCGGCCAATTGCGTCGCTGTCGCGCCGGATGAGCCGGGCCACTGGCGGCTCACCAGGCAGCGCTGGGCCGGCAGCCTGCTCGAGGACGCGGTGCTCGACGCCTCGTGCGCGCTGCTCACCGTAGCTGCCGACGCGATCGCGGCTGCCGGCGACTCAGGTGATGCTGGCGGTGCGGGCGGCGCCGGCGGTGGGGGGACCGCGGGCGGTGGCGCCGACGGTGCGGGGAGCGCGGGGAGCACTGGCGCAGCCGGTGGTGCCGGGGGAGCGGGGGGCGCCGGCAGTGCCGGCGAGGCTGTGGCGCAGTCCTCGGCGCCGTCGCCGCCGGTACGCCGGTTTAGCCCGGAGCTGGGCGCGGGTGACCTGGTGCTGTGCGCGACGGAATCAGCCGAGCAGAGCGCCGGAATGTCCCTGGCCACAGCGCGGGTGGTGATCGGCGGCGGCCGGGGTGTCGGCGGCCCGGAAGGATTTGCCGCCCTGGAGGAACTCGCCGGCCTGCTCGGCGGCGTGGTCGGGGTGTCCAGGGTCGTCACCAGCCAGGGCTGGCGGCCGCACCGGCAGCAGGTCGGCCAGACCGGCACGAAAATCGCGCCCGAACTGTATCTGGCCTGCGGGATCAGCGGTGCGATCCAGCACATGGCCGGCTGTCTGTCCGCCCGGCACATCGTGGTCGTGAACACCGATCCCGAAGCGCCGATCCTCGCTCATGCCGAATACGCGGTGATCGGGGACCTCAGCGAGGTCATCCCGGCGCTCGTGCAGGCAATCAGGGCCGCCCGGTGACCATGGGTGCCGAGTTAGTGGGGCTGGAGCCCCACTAACTCGGCACCCATGTCCTGCCGGCTAGTTCGACCTGATCCAGGTGTTGCTGAACGCGCCCGAGCTCGAGATCGAGCTGGTCGAGTCCTTATCGGCGCCGCTGTTGTCGATCATCACGATCGACGTCGGGCTCTGAGTTCCCATCGACGTGCCGTTAGCGGATGCGGCCGTGTAGTGGATGGTGCCGAAGTTAGCGAGCGGCAGGATGCCGCCTCCCGCGGTACAGCACGGCGCCTCGGTGATGACTTCGGCCGACGACCGGGAGAATCCGCTCTCGTTGATGGACTTGGTCTGCGTCCACCCGCGAGTGGTGTCCTTCAGCACGAGCGTGTAGGTGTCGGTTCCGGAGAAGGTCACCGATGCGCTCATCGCGTCGCCAGGCTTCACGGTGTTGGTGTAGTACACCGGGTTCGCCGGATACATCTCATACCAGCCGTAGTAGTCAGGGGTGCTGCCGTTGCAGTCGGAATCCGAGCCCGTCTGCTCGACCGAGCTGCTGCTGTAGCCGTCGAGGCCGACCCAGAATGCGGCGTACTTCGCGGTGCGGCCGCTGCACGTCGCTGTCGGCTGCGTCCAGCTGGCGGAGACGCTCTTGTAGGCGCCGGTGCCGCCGGTGACCGCGTAGCCTGACCAGTTCGTGCTCTCGGCCTGATAGCGGCCGGTGTGCCCGCTCGTCCGAGCGCTGCCGGATGGCTTGAGCATGACGCCGCCAGGCTTGAACCCGTGAGCCGCAGCGCCGCCAGGCCGAATTGAGGAGGTGGAGGGATGGTGCACGGGCGCTGCCGAGGCGTTTCCGGCAGCCAGCCCGAGCAATGAGCCGACGGCGATCACTACTGTCGCGAGGGGAATGCTCCAGCGTCTTAGCATCAGACTCCTTTGGCCGTGTCGGGGGCGTGGCGTTTCAGAGCTGAAAAGGCCCAAACTCTCTGAAGTCTGGGCAAAGTACAAATCTCTCTATTCAGTTGCTGATTCACCACGAGCAGGGCGATGTCGCGAACGTATAGTGATCGATAGTCATGGTTAAACAAACGAATAGCAAAGAAAAAGTAAAGCATAGCGTGAGGTATTGATTATTCTGCGAAATGTCGCACTGAAACTAGTGATCTGCGAGGTTTCAGCGTCTTTGCGAGGTCAGATCTGCGGCTCGCGAGCGGCCGTCCATGATCGTTGTTGACTGTGCGGGAATATAACCCCGGAACCACAAATGATCACGGCGTGAGCTGCACCCTCTCCGACGGCATCCGTCACCCGATCGTCAGCTGAGCCCGGATCGGCAGATGGTCGGAGCCTGCATCAGCCAGCACCGCTCCGTGCTTCCAGCCGATGCCGCGGCCAGCCAGCAGGTGGTCCAGCTGGACTCGCGGCCGGTCTGATGGATAGGTGGGCCCGCGGACGGGGGCGGTAAACCCTGGCGTTCGGGCGGCTACGAGCCGCGGCATGTTCAGGTCGCCGGCGATGACGGTCGGGAGCGCGTCCGCCGTCCGCCGCTTCTTCGTTGCGGCGAGAAGTCTTCGCAACTGCAGCGGACTGGTGAGTGCGTAGGTCAGATGAGTGTTGATGATCCGCAGCCCGTGGCCGCCGGGCAGCCGGACATCGATGACTTGCGCGACGCGCGGGACGCTGTCGGCGGGCGCGCGGCCGAGCATGATCACGCTGTAGTCCGTCACGGGCAGCGTCGTGAGTACCGCGATCCCGAGTTCGCCAGGGCCGGAGATGGACCGGACGCCGAGGGAAGCGACGCTGGGCCGGTAGCACATGTGCGCATAGTGAGCGACCGCGTTCAGCTTGGCCGCCGCGTCCGCGACCGGGCCAGGGTACTCGGCAACCGCTCCCCGGCCGCCAGCGCCGGGCCGCCACACCTCCTGCAGGCAGATGATGGGGGCATCGACCTGGCAGATCGCGCTCGCGACGTCATACGGCTCATCGCGGCGGCCGAAGCCGCAGTGCAAGTTGAGGCTGGAGAGAATGACGGTGTCGATGGCGGAAGCCTATCGAGTAGATCGCACGGTCCCGGACGGCGGTCGGCAGGATTCAGCGCACTCGGCCGCGCCCGCGTCGGCCGGTCCCGGCACGGCCGTAGATAGGCGCTGGCGTCAATGACTGGGCCGCGCTGCCGACCCCAGGTGCGCGCCGCTCGCCCGGAAATCTCCCGGCGCGGGAAGCGCTGAAGAGCGCATGACTGCCCTCCGATGCGACATACCCCCAGGCTGTGGATATCGTTGTGGATATCCCGTGGATAAGCAGCGGTCTTGGGGGATAACGGCCATCCCGCTGTGGATCGTAAAAGAATCTTGAAAAGGTTATTGAAAAGCCTTGCGTTGGCCAGGCCGGACGCAGTAGAAATTCTCTCACCACCTGAACAGCAGGCCACCTCGGAGGCAACTCCAAGGGAAGCGCGAGGACCGGGGGACCGGGTCTTGCGCGGGTCTGCGAGTAGGGAGGCAGGCCTGGCAGAGCGCAGAACGGCTGAGGAATCGGCTGGTCAGCGGCACGCCACGGCCGCGTGAGGCCCCTGCATCTCATACATGCAGGGGCCTCACGATTGTCAGCGGCCCTGCGCGCCGACCGGGCCCGGTGCGGTCGGCGCGGCGGGGCCGGACTCGCCGATGCCGCTAAATCTCCGATAAGCGGAGCGGCGACATAGATCAGCATCACTTGCTGAGCTGCTAAAGAATCTTGAGGTGATTCCCTGAACCTCTTGCGCGCGTTACCGGTTCGGGGGTAGAAATTCATTCACGGTCAAGACGGATTCTGGTCCCCCGGAGCGATCCGCGGAAGGCTAAATGCGGGTAACTGCGACTTGCCGCAGGATCCGGCTGACGGTGCGGTCGCGCGAGTCGGCGCCCGCCGAGCAATCGGCAGGCACGGCAATGCCGGCCAAGCTGAGGCCCCTCCATCTCATACATGGGGGGGCTTCAGTCCTGGTTGCGGGTCGCCTGGCTGTTCGGGTCCCTGTTCCGCGCCCGCGGGTGCCTGGGCGACGGCGTTCCATGTCCGCCGGACTGGCCCGCCACGGCCCGGAGCGCGGAGTGATATCCCGTCAACGCACCGAGCGGGCTGCAGCGTGTGCTGCAACCCGCTCGGGTGCTGAACTTTGCGGCGCGCCGCTCACGGCGCCGGAGGCTTAGCTCGCTCTTGCGGGCTTCGTACCTACGGCCCTCGCTCTCACTGCGCTGTGCGCCGAGATCACGGGCCGCTGCTGACCCAGGTAGTGGAGAAGAACTTCCCGCCGTAGAGCGCATAGGCGGTCGACTCCGCACTCCCGGTCGACGGACACCATGTTGATCTGTGCGAGCGAGAACGACTTGTTGCTGGCGCCGAACGCTTCCTTCGGCGCGAAGTTCGCCGACACCTGGCTGCTGCCGAACGTTGCCAGTCCGTAATCGGCGAGCGGCAGGATGCCCGTGGACGAGGATGGCGCCTCCATGATGGCCTCAGCCGAGGTGTCAGGACACGTCGAGCCTGTTGGGCACGGAACGGTGAGCGAGAAGCCGCCGCTGGCCGTGACATCGGTCAGGGTCAGCAGGTAGCTGTTGCTGCTCTTGTAGCGGCCGACTGCCACGTCGATCGCGTCGCCCGCGTTGACGTCAGCTACCGAGACCGAGGCGTCAGGGTACGTCTCGTACCAGGCGGTGTACACCGGGGTGCTGGCGGCGGTGGCGCAGTAGGCGAAGACGCCATCCTGCTCGACGGACGCGCTGCTGAAGCCGTCGAGTCCGACCCACTCTGCCGTCCAGGCGCCGTTCGTGGGATCAGGACTCGAGGTCGCACAGTTCACGCTCGGCACGTTGAACTCAGCAGACACGTTTGTCAGCTTCTTGCCCTTTGCCGCGAGGTCGGCGTAGCCGTTCCAGTTATTTGACTGGTAGAGCTTGGTGCTGTCAGGTCCGTTGCCGATTGCGGCCGGGTGCGGTAGATGCGTCAAGGGGATCCGCGGTCCCGCGGGGGCAGGCTTCAGGTGGCCGAATATGTGGACCACAGGTGTTGACGTGGCCGAACGCTGGACTGTGGCAGCGCTGGCGCTGGGCAGCGTGGCGGTCAGGGATAGTGCCAGCGCACCTGCCCCCAGGCTGAGCGACATGATCGCAGTACGAACTTTCACTACATCTCCCCGCAAAATTGACAGTTTGAGTCCGGGAGAGATTCTGTCATGGCCATGACCAGTAACAGCCTAAATTTCCGGCCATTACCGCTTGATCAGTGCCCGTTACGCAGCGGCACGCCGGGGGCGCTGTCGCGGCCTTCGCCCCGCCCGACAGCCCGGAATCGCCGCCGCGCATCCCGGCCTGTCATAGTGGCGGCAGTGGAGACTTCGGAGCCGGATGCATCGCCGGAGCGCCGGACTGCACAGCTATTGCGCTGGCAGGCAGACGCGTGCCGGGAGCTCGGCAGCGCGCTCTACGGCGATCTGCTCACCCGCGCCGCGGCCGATCTGCTGGCCGGCGGCCCGACCGCTGAAATACTGCGCGACCACTTCGATGACCGGCTGTCGAGCGTGCTCGCGCTTCGCCTGCTCGGCGGGGTGCACGCGTTCGTGCTCTCCGGCCTGGCACCGGAGCTGGCCGCCTTCTATCCCAGCGCCGGCGGCACACCGGAAACAGCGCCGGGCAGCCCGCGCGCCTGGTCAGCGCTGCGGCAGCTGCTGGCCGAGCACGGCGAGGAGCTTCGCGGCTGGCTCGATCATCCGCCGCAGACCAACGAGGTGGGCCGGGCCGCGGCGCTGCTCGGCGGGCTGCGGCATATCGCTGCTGAGAAGAAACTGCCGGTCCGCCTGATCGAAGTCGGCGCGAGTGCCGGCCTGAACCTGCGGGCTGACCACTTCTTCGTGCCCGGCCCGGCTGGCAGTTTCGGAAACCCCGCGTCGCCGGTCGTGCTGACCGGCGGCTGGCTCGGCACCCCGCCCCCGGTGGGCCGGATCCACATCGTCGAGCGAGCCGGCGGCGACCTGTCGCCGCTCGACCCGCTCACCGCGGCGGGCCGCCTGAAGGCCACCGCCTATGTCTGGCCGGACCAGGCCGACCGGCTCCGCCGCCTGCGCGGTTCGTTCCGGCTCGCTGCCAGGGTTCCGGCGCAGGTCCGGGCCGAGTCGGCGTCGGTGACGGTGGCGAGAACGAAGCTCGTGCCCGGTACCTGGACTGTCGTCTGGCATTCGATCTTCCGCCAGTACCTCAGCGACCTGCAGCGGGCTGAACTCACCGCCGGCGTTGTCGCCCTCGGCGCCGCTGCCACCTTCCGCGCGCGGTTCGCCTATCTCTACCTGGAGCAATCGCGGGCGGGCGGCTGCCCGGTGACGCTGACGACGTGGCCTGGCGGGCACCGGCGCATCCTCGGCTCGGCGCCGGCGCACGGCCTGCCGGTCCGCTGGCTAGGCCAGCCCCGCTGACCGGAGAGCGGACGCGGGCCCGCTCGCGGCCTCGCTAGCCTGCCGCGGCGTGAGCGGCGGACGGCGGCCGGGCCATCAGCTCAAGCTCGCGTTCCAGGCTGCCGGTCCCGACGTCGATGGTGCGCAGCGGCAGGCCGAACAGCGCAGCGATCTCGCCGGCCTGCTCCGCCAGGGCCGCGGTCGGCTCCTGCGCGAGCCAGACCAGCTGCCGGTAGTGGCCGAAGTAATCAGGCCACAGCCCGGGATGACGGTCAAGCCCGAGCCCGGCGAGCACCGTCGCGCGGAAGCTGCGCACCAGGTAATCAGTCAGCAGGTAGGTCCCCGGCTCCCGGGCCAGCAGCGCCCGCACCCGGCTGGCGCCGCCGAGCACGTCGTAGCAGTGCAGGCCCCGCAGCCGGGTGAGGCCGAGCCGCCGGCACAGCTCGTCGAGGGCGCCGTAGCTGCCGCAGTCGGCGTAGCCGAGCGCCACTCGCAGTCCGCGCGCCTGCAGCGCCGCCGCGATCCCGGCGGCGGCCGGCGCGATGCGGTCCGGCCGGTTATGCAGGACCGCCGGCAGCGGGTGCACCTCGGCCGCCCAGCCGCGGCGCGCGACGATGTCGCGCACCGGCCCCGCGAGCGCACCGCAGGCGATGACCGCGAACGTCGCCGGCGCGTCACCAGGGCGGGAACGAGGCTCAGTTCCGCAGCGGTCACCCGTCAGGGAACTGAAGCTGGTCGACGAACGCGTCGTTGAACCCCTCGCGGTCGGAGAGCTCGACATACCTCACCTCCCCGAGCAACGCCAGCGCGGCCGCCCGCTCGCGCATGGACAGCAGCGCCATCTTGGCGCCCTCGCCCGCGACGTTCCCGGCGCTGACCACGCGCAGCACCGGCAGCCCGGGGACCAGGCCGAGCGCGATCGCGCTGGCCGGCGACAGGTAGCTGCCGAAGGATCCGGCCAGCAGGACCTGCTGGATGTCGCCGGCGGTGAGCCCGGCCTCCTCGAGCAGCACGTGCCAGCCGGTGGCGATTGCCGCCTTGGCGAACTGCAGCTCCCTGATGTCCCGCTGCGACAGGTACACCGAGTCGGCGGCGTCGCCGGGCTCGCCGCGCCAGTGCAGCACGAACACGCGCTCCTGGCCGAGCTGGGTAAGGCGCGGCGCGAGGGCCGGGGCCAGCGTGGCTGCCGCCTCTTCCGGCACCAGGCGGCCTGACCGGTCGAGCAGGCCCGCCTTGATCAGGCTCGCGACGGCATCAACGAGGCCCGAACCGCACAGCCCGGCCGGCTCGCAGTCGCCGATGACCGTCAGGCCGAGCTCCCCGCCGGAGATCGCGACACCCTCGATGGCGCCGTCGGACGCCCGCATCCCGCAGCGGATGGCGGCGCCCTCGAAGGCGGGACCGGCTGGCGCGGCGGTGGCCAGCAGCCAGTCACGATTGCCGAGCACGATCTCGCAGTTGGTGCCGATGTCGATGAACAGCCGCGTCCGGGCGTCCCTGTTCATGCCCGAGGCGAGCAGCCCCGCGGTGATGTCGCCGCCGACGTACGCGCCGAACGCGGGAAACATGAACGCCCGCGCCCGCGGGTGCGCCGGAAGGCTCAGATCGGCCGCGAGCACTTCGGGCAGCTCCCGTGCGGCCATGATGAACGGCGCGACGCCAAGCGGCTCGGGGTCGATGCCGAGCGCGATGTGGGTCATCGTCGCGTTGCCGGCGACCGCGACCTCAACGACGTCAGCCGGGTCCGCGCCCGCCTGAGCGCACACTTCCGCGGCCAGCTCGGCCAGCGTCTCGTGCGCCAGCCGGCTCATCGTGTTCAGCGCCGCCGGGTCCAGCATGGTGGCGCTGATCCTGGTGATCACGTCCGCGCCGAACGGCTGCTGCTTGCTGAGCATCGACGCGACCGCGAGCGGCGTGCCGGTGCCGAGGTCGAGCAGGGTAGCGACCACCGTGGTGGTGCCGAGGTCGAACGCGATGCCGAGCAGCTGCCCGGTCGTGTCACCGGGCTGCACGTCGATGAGGACGTCATCGACGATCACGGCGGTGACCTTGAAGTCGGCCGCCCGCAGCCGCTGGCCGAGGCCGCGCAGCACCTGCAGGTCGACGCGCAGCTCCAGGTCGTCAAGCGCCGCCAGCAGTCGCTCGATGTCGGTTTGCTGGTCGGCCAGCGACGGCTCGGTGAGCTCCAGATAGCGCTTCTGCGCGGCGGGCCGCAAGATGACCTGGCGGCCGACGCCGACAGTAGCCGCCTTCGGCCTGGTGACCAGCGGCGGGACCTCGACCTCGGCGTCGGCGGTCGCGAGCGCCCGGCAGGCGAGCCGCCAGCCGTCGCGCAGCTCGTCGGCCGAGAACGCGCGGGCATCAAGCGGTGACACCGGAATGCTGCCCCCGGCAATCCTGACCTTGCATTTCTTACAGGTGCCGTGGCCGCCGCAGGTCGAGTCGATCGCGATGCCGTTCCAGCTCGCCGCGTCGAACAGGGTGACGCCGGGCGGCACGCGCACCCGCAGTCCGTTCGGCTGGAACTGCAGCTCGACCCGCGCGGGCAGCCCGACCTGCGGTTCCGCGGCGATGTGGGTCACGGCGCTTCCGGCGCGGCCGCTGCCTGCCGGGCCCGGTGCGCGGCAATCCAGGCCGCGCCCCACGGATCGCGGTTGGTGAGCAGATCGGCGGCCTTGACCGCCTGCACCAGCTGAGGCGAGCGGGCATCCATGATGGCACTGGTCAGCCCGGCCGAGATCGCCATCGGCAGGAAAGCGGCCCCGATCGCGCCCCGCTCGGGCATCCCGAACGACACGTTGGACGCTCCGAGCGTCATGTTGACGCCGAGCTGCGACCGCAGCAGCTCAATGGTCTCCAGCGTGCGCAGTACCAGCGAAGTGTCCGCGCCGACCGGCATCGCGAGCGGGTCGATGATGATGTCGTCCAGCGGGATGCCGTACTTGCCGGCCGCCACGTCGACGATCTTGAGCGCCAGCTCGAGCCGGCGGCCCGGCTCCTCCGGGATCTCCTCCTCATCGTTCGGCAGCGCGATCACGGCGGCGCCGTGGCGCTTGACCAGCGGCAGGATTGCGTCCAGCCGCTCATCCTCGGCGGTGACCGAGTTCACCAGCGCCTTGCCCTGGTAGGCCGCCAGCCCGGCCTCCAGGACCTCGACGATGGAGGAGTCCAGGCAGAGCGGAAGGTCGCACCGCGACTGGATCAGCGTGACCGCGCGGGTCATCAGATCGGCCTCGTCGCACAGCGGCGCGCCCATGTTGACGTCCAGCACCATCGCGCCGCCCGCGATCTGCTGCGCCACGTCGATCTCGATGCGGGACAGGTCACTGCGGCGCAACTGCTCCTGGAGGATCTTCCGGCCGGTCGGGTTGATCCGCTCGCCAATGATGCAGAACGGATTCTCGCCGCCGATGCGCAGTTCCCGGCTGGCGGAGGAGAGCACTGTTTCCATCAGGATCCGTTCAGGTCTCGGGGCAGGTCGCGCTGCGCAGCCGGGCGGCTAGGCGTTAACGGCAGCGCGGCGGCGCTGCAGGAGTTCCTTGGCCCGGACGACCGCAGCCGACGCGTCCGCGGCATAGCCGTCCGCGCCGACGACGTCGGCGTACTCCTGAGTGACCGGCGCGCCGCCGACCATGACGATGACCTGGTCGCGCATCCCGGCCTTCTGCAGGGCGTTGATGTTGGCCTTGAACATCGGCATGGTCGTGGTGAGGAAGGCCGAGAACCCCACGATGTCGGGCTGGTGCTCGCGGATCGCGTCCAGGAACTTCTCCGGCGCCACCTGGACGCCGAGGTCGATCACCTCGAACCCGGCGCCTTCGAACATGATGTTCACCAGGTTCTTGCCGATGTCATGCACGTCTCCCTTGACCGTGCCCATCACGATCTTCCCGATCGTCTGCGCGCCGGTCTCGGCCAGCAGCGGCCGGAGGATCTCCAGCGCGCCGGCCATGGCCTTGCCGGCGATCAGCATCTCCGGCACGAAGAAGTCGCCGCGCTCGAACCGGGCGCCGACCTCCTCCAGCGACGGGATCAGAGCCTCATACAGCAGGGTCTCGGGCCCGAGACCCTGCTCCAGGCCCTGCCGGGTGAGGCTGAGGACCTCGGGGGCGTTGCCCACGAGCGTGTAGTCGTAGAGCTGGCGGAGCAGCTCGTCTGTGGTCACGAGGCACCTTCTTCCTGGCGGCGCGGGTTTCTCCGGGAGGCGTGCGGGCCGGGCATGGCTGGCCGCGGCGCGTATCCGAGCAGGGCTGACAGCGAGCGGGCGGCGGCGATGCACCGGTCGGCGGCGGCCGGGAGGGTGGCGGCCGTCAGCCGCGTTGCCGGGGCCGACACCGACAGCGCTCCGACGGCAGTGCCGCCGGCGCTCCGGCCCCCCGGAGCTACTGCCGGTAAACACGGGCGCCGCCACCGCCACCAGGCCGGGCTCAAGTTCCTCGACGGTCACGGCGTAACCGCGCTCGCGGACGGCGGCGAGCTCGGCCGCCAGCACCGGGCGGCTGGTGATGGTGCGCTCCGTGCGCTGCTCCAGCCGGCCCTTCGGCAGCTCGGCTGCTCCGAAGGCGAGCAGCACCTTGCCCAGCGCGGCGCAGTGCAGTGGCACGGCAAGCCCGACCCAGTTGGTCCCGCCGATCAGGTAGGTACTGTCGACCTGCGCGATCTGCTCGACCAGGCCGCCGTCGCGGGGCACGCCCAGGTTGACGGTCTCACCGGTGTCCTCGCCGAGCTGGGTCAGCACGGGCTGGGCCACGCTGACCAGATCAGCTTCCGCGCCGCCGCGCCACGCATACGACACGAACACCTCACCCGGCGAGAACCGGCCGGTGACGTCGCGCCGGACGAGCCCGTTTCGTTCCAGAGCGGTCAGGAGGCGGGACGTGGTGCTCTTGGCCAGCCCGCTGGCAGCCGTCAGCTCGGCGAACGAGACCGGGTCGCGGTGCCGTGCTACCTCGATGAGCAGCTGCGCCGCCCGGTCGACGGCCTGCGTGCCGGTAGGAGAATTCACTGCCGTGATCGCCCCCCGGGATCGCAATAAACGTCCTTTAACAGAGAGTTCCATACTACGGAACCTTGTTCTACGATGTGATCCTAGATTCGGCCATTCATAATGGTCAAGACAGCGATCAGTCAGCCGGTTTCCGCTGCACAGCCGAGGTGGCAATGTTCCGTAACGCGATGCCGAGGTACGAGATCCTGTCGCCGGACGCGGTGGCCGTCCTGGACCGGGGGTGGCGCCGGATCGTCTCGGAGATCGGGGTGCAGTTCGCCAAGCCGGAGGCGGTCGAGCTGTTCCGCAAGGCCGGCCAGAAGACCGACGGCGAGGTTGTCTATCTCGACCCGGAATTCGTGCTTGAGCAGGTGGCGCTCGCACCGCGCGAGTTTGACGTGCAGGCCAGGAACCCGGCCAACAGCGTGCACATCGGCGGCGACGACATGGTCTTCGGGGCCGTTTACGGTTCGCCGTTCGTGCGTGAGGGTGACGTTCGCCGCGACGCGACCATGCAGGACTTCCGCCGGCTGTGCATGCTGTCGCAGTCGTTTCCCGAGCTCGACTCGGCGGGCGGCGTGATCTGCGAGCCCAACGACGCGCCGCTGGACTCGCGGCACCTGGACATGATCTACGCGCTGCAGACGCTGACCGACAAGATCTACATGGGCAACGTGGTATCCGGGCCGAACGCGCTCGACACCATCGCGATGACCGAGATCCTGTTCGGCGGCCGGGCCGCGATCGAGGCCGTTCCGGCGACGATCTCGCTGATCAACTGCAACTCGCCGCTGCGCTGGGATGACCGGATGCTCGACGCCCAGTTTGAGTACTGCGCCGCCAGGCAGCCGGTTGTCCTGACCCCGTTCCTGCTCATGGGGGCGATGTCGCCGGTCACCATTCCGGCCGCGCTGGTGCAGCAGCTGGCCGAGGCTCTGTCCGGTATTGCGCTGGCCCAGCTGATCACCCCGGGCTGCCCGGTGATCTTCGGCTCGTTCCTGTCCAACATCGACATGCAGTCGGGCTCGCCGAGCTTCGGCACGCCCGAGTCCGGGATCGGGCTGCTGTGCACCGGGCAGCTCGCCCGGCATTTCGGCCTGCCCTTCCGGACCGGCGGCGGGCTGAACTCCAGCCAGACTTGCGACGCGCAGGCCGCGTACGAGTCGCTGATGACGCTGCTGCCGACGTTCCTGGCGGGCACGAACTTTGTGATGCACGCGGCCGGCTGGCTCGAAGGCGGCCTGGTCTCATGCTTCGAGAAGTTCATCGTCGACATCGAGCTGCTGCGCATGCTGCGGGTGGAGTTCACGCCGCTGGAGATTGACGAGGCGTCGCTGGCGTTCGGAGCGCACGAGGAGGTCGGTCACGGCGGCCACTTCCTCGGCGCGCAGCACACTATGGAGCGGTTCCGTGAGTGCTTCTACCGGCCGTTGCTGTCGTCGACCGCGAACTACGAGCGCTGGCTGCGGTTCGGCGGCAAGGACACGACGGCGCGGGCCGGCGAGATCGGCGCGAAGACGCTGGAGGAGTACCAGCAGCCGCCACTCGACGACGCGATCCGGGCTGAACTGGACGAGTACGTCACCCGCCGCCGCGCCGAGCTCGGCGACTGACGCTGTCCGCGGCCTCGCTGTTGGCCGCCGGCGCCAGCGTGGCGCGGCCGTGCGGGGAGCGCGAGCAGCCGTGGGCGCGGGCTGCGTGGGGAGCGCGAGCCGCCGTCCGGCCCGGGCAGACCGGCTGGCATTGCCAGACCGGCCAGAATCGGCGGCGCTGCCAGCCGGCACTGAGCGGCACGGGCAGAGCGGCCAGAGCAGCGGCGCTGCCAGGCCGGCCGATTTCGGCACAGGTCCCATTCCCGGCGCGGCCGGTCTGGTCCACCAGACACGGGAATCCGGCCGCCGTTCCCGCCGCAGCAGGAGCGGGCTCCGATTGTCCTTCTAAATCACTCGTAATACTTACAATACGGCCAGTTTTTGCATCGCTTTCGCCCGGATTGAGCGTCTCCGAATTGAGACCTTGCCGAGACAGAATCGTGCTGAGTCGGTCGGCGTGTCGGGCGATCTGCGCCTTTGCGGCGCCCTGGCCTGCTACATTCCCTGGGGTCAGGCGCCCGTGAGTTGGCCGGGCGCACCAGCGTCAGAAAGTAACGTGTGAACGAACGCATCACTCGCTGCGCGTCGAACCGCTTCCCTGTCCAGCTGCGCAGCGTGGTGCAGGCCGCGCTCGCGGTCCTCGTCCTCCTGATCGCATCTCTCGGGTTCATCCAGGCGCCATCCGCCCGGGCCGCCACCACATCCGTGTCCGCTGCCCTCACGGCGACCCGCATGCGCCTGGCGGTCTGGCGCTTCGCGCTGAAGCAGAAGGGCAAGCCCTACATCTGGGGCGGCACCGGGCCGGCCGGGTTTGACTGCTCGGGCCTGGTCTTCGCCTCCTACCGGTCCACCGGCATCAGCCTGCCGCGCACCACGTACGGCATGCTGGGCAGCTGGCGCCTGGTCCGGATCCCCAAGTCGCAGGCCCGCAAGGGCGACCTGGCGTTCTTCGGCACCGGCCACGTCGAGCTTTATGACTGGGGCCCGTGGACCTACGGTGCTCAGGACTCCGGCACCAGGATCGGCTACCACAAGATGAACGTCTACTGGCATCCCACCATGTACTTCCGGGTGAAGGCCTGACCCCTTGTTTGCCGCGACGACTGCCCGGGGCCGGCCATGAAGGGCCCCAGCGCGCGGAGACCCTGGCGATTTCAGCGCTTTCCTGGTCCGTTCTGAGCTGCTTTGTCCGCAGGAAATCGCCAGGGTGTGGCGCTCGCCGGCTAGTTGCGTTCGGCAGGCAGTAGCGCGAGGCTGTTCTTAGTCAGCCTAAAGGCCACTACGACGGCTGACTCGAAGGAAGAGCGCCGAGGAAGAGCACCTCCAGACCGAGAGGGACGCTAGCCGCCCATGCAAAGTTCGCTCGTGCGTAAGAAGGTCGCCGCGATCGCCGCCATCGTTCTGACGACGGGTGCGTGGTTCACTATTGCGGGCTCTCCGAGTGCGTTCGCCAGTACTGCCAGCCCGTCGGCGCTTGGCTGCCGCCCGGGCACTGATTACATCGACCTGAACGGCACTCAGATACGGTCTAAGGTTTTCACGATCACTAACCCCTCGCCTGGTCTGCAGTACGGGCACGTCGTCTGCGGCGAGCATGTGTTCAAGGTGGAGCGCACCAAGAGCGGCAATACCTGGAAGGAGTGGCACACCTACTGATCTGAGCCGACGCTGTCGCCGGTCGCGAAGCGACTCCAGCAAGTCAGCTGGCCGTCATCGCGTTACGCGAGCGACGCCCGCGGGCGGTGAGGCGGGACCGAGGCCGGCCGGTGCGGGCGCGTGTCCCCGTCGCTAGCACTTGTTCGCGACGACGGAGCGGAACGGCACCGTCAGCGTGTAGGTGAAGCCGCCAGCGGTGTAGGTGATCTGCGGTACGTCTGATCCTACGGGCGGTCGGATGTGCGGTCTGGCCGTCCACGAGCTCACCCGCGGGAGGCGCCGTTGCTTCCGCTCGCCGCGCAAGGGCTGGCCGCGCGGCCGCAGCCGCCGTCCGATGGGGCGTGATGTTGGATCTGCAGACCTTAGCGGGGCGGCAGATCCAACATCACGCCCCATCAGGGCGCCGAGCCGCCCAATCCGGATGGGCTCGTTCACGATCGCCACTCCTCGTTCCGACCTCATCTTTGTACGCCGGCTGCCGCTCGCGCAAGAGCTGGCCGCGCGGCCCGGCGGGCCAGGCGTGCTGCGGGCCTGGCGCCGGGCTGAGGCCCGACGAGCGGGATTAGCTGCCCTCGGCCTCGGCCAGGGCGCGCTCCGCGTCCTCGATCCTGGCGGGCAGCAGCCCGGCTGCGCGGGCGTCGGTGACGGCCCGGCGGAGCAGGCTTACTGCCCGCTCGCGGCCGCCCGCTTCCAGTTCGGCCTCGGCGAGCGCGACCAGCCCGCTCGGGATGCGGCGCACGTCGCCAAGTTCCTCGCGCAAGTCGAGCGAGAGCTGCAGGTGGCGGACGGCCTCGGCGGGCTGCCCGGCTTCGACCAGGAAGTAGAAGCCGACATGACGGTGTACCTCCGAGCGCAGGTACAGGCTGCCGCTGCCGTCGGTGATCAGGCCGAGGGCCTGCCAGTAGTAGGGCATCGCGGTGATCCAGTCGCTGTGCAGAACCTGGAACACCAGCCCGAGGCCGAACAGGGACTGCGCGCTGCCCGGCCTCGTCGCCGGCCTGGCGCCCAGCAGGCGAGCGCCTAGCCGGAACAGGCGCTCCTCGGCATCCACGTCGCCCGCCGGGACCGCGGATCCGCTCATCAGCCTGGTGATGTTCTCGTAGTGCGCCAGCATGCCGAGCAGATCCAGGGCACTGGCCTGCGCACTCATGTCCGGGCTACGGGCCGCCTCGGCATGCGCGGCCGCCAGCAGCTCGCGCGCCCGGCTGAAGTCACCGGTGCGGAATCCGGCCTCAGCCAGCGCCTCATCACCGGCTGCCAGAAGGTCGCGAACATTCTGCTCCGTCGGCATGAACCAGATCGTAATGCCGTCGCCGGAGCGCGGTGGCTTAGCTTGCCGTCTGCGCGGCCTCGGTCGTGACCGAGGCTGGCGGGCTGCCGCCGACTACCGGCAGGGCGAGCGCCGACGGGTACAGCTCGCTGTGCTGGACCTGGTGGGTAACCGGCGCTGTCCTGGTGCCGTACAGCAGGTCGGCGTCGGTGCCGAGGTTGCGCGCGAACCGCGGGTGAGCGCCGCCGGAGAGCTGCAGCCGGATGCGGTGACCTGGCAGGAACACGTGCGAGACATCGGTCAGCCGGATGTCGACCTGCCGGATGGTGCCGGGCGCGGACTGTTCGGGGACAGAACGGTAGATCTGGTCAGTCAGGTTGTCAGACCGCCCGCCCGGTGTGACGTCGCAGAGCCGGACGAACAGATCGTGATACGCGTTGTCCGAGCTGACGTGCAGGCGTACGACGGGAACGCCCTGGATCTCCAGCGCGGTCTGCACGGGCTCGCTGCTGAACGTCAGCACATCGGCGCGGGCTTCCAGGGCCGTGTTGTCCTGCCTGCCGCCTGAGCGCACCGACATTACCCGGCCGCCGACCGACGGCGTCGGGTCGGCCGGGTCGTAGCGGAACTCGGTGACCTCGCCGCTCGCGGCCGGCCGGGCGCTGCCCAGCTGGCCGCCGTCGTGCAGGTAGAAGTGCTGGTCGGCTGCGGGCCGGCGGCCAGTCCGGCAGGTCGCGCCACTGATCGCGGCCGGAGGTCCAGATCCGCACGGCGCTGCTGCGGGGCGAGGCAGCCGCCGCGTTGCCGCCCGCGTAGGCGTCGAACCACGCCAGCGTCTGCCGGATGGCCAGGCCCATGTCCAGCGTCATATGGTTCCAGGGCCCGACGGTGAGGGCGACCGGGACGCCGCGGCCGGCGAGTACCTGGTACTGGGCCATCGTCTGCTCGATGAAGAAGTCGTGGAACCCGGTGATCAGCAGCGTCGGCACGGTCACGCGCTCCAGCGCGGCGGCGGCGCTGTAGCCGTTCCAGTACGCATCACCGCGGCTCGGGTGTGCCAGCCATTCTCCGTACCACGGGGCGCCCTCGCCGATGAGATGCGAGCCGGTGGCGGCGACCGGCAGCCGGTTCATCGCCGGCGCCAGCCGCGTCTCGGCGTTCATCGTCCGCCAGATCACGCGGATCGCGCTCAGCCGTTCCTGGCTCGCCATCAGGTCGCTCCAGAACAGCAGGTTGTACAGCTCGAACGGCCCGTGGCCGAAACCGGCCGCGGCCAGGTCGTGCGGGCTGATGTGGACGGCCATCGCGGTCAGTTCCGGCGGCGGGTCGGCGGCCAGTGCCCAGGCGGTGAACGCCAGGTAGCTCGGCCCGGTCAGGACGAAGTGACCGCTAAACCAGTCCTGCTGCCGGAGCCAGGCGACGGTGTCCTGGCCGTCGGCCGCCTCGTCGGCAGCGGGCATGAACTGGCCGCCCGAGCCGAAGGTGCCGCGGGTGCTCTGCAGCAGCACGTGGTAGCCGCGCTCGGCGTAGGGGCGGCTCATCATCGCCGCCTGCGGGCCGCGGCCGTACGGGCTGCGCATCAGCACGGTCGGCCGCGACGCGGCGCCGGCCGGGGCGTAGTGGTCGGCCAGCAGAACCGTACCGTCGCGCATCGGCACCCGGAGCCCGCGCTCAACGGTGATCTTATTGCGCTTCGGCGGTAGCCCCAGTGACCTGCTCATCAGCCCGGCGAGCAGATCCGCCGGGCGCCGTGGCGGATGCGGTCCGCTGCTCATCGTGCCCTCCGTCCGCGCAGCAGTCGGCTCTCACGGCAGGATAAACGTAGGCCCCGTCCGGTACTGTTCCCGGCTGCCGTCTCCCGGACGCAGGCCCTCCGGCCGCGCCGCCGCCGGCTGGCTGCCAGCTATCGCGAGCCCGGATGGTTTGCCAGGATGGCCTGGTGACTGACCTGACGGACGGCATGACTGCGGTGATCTTCGATTTCTACGGCACGCTGACGCCGGTCAGTCCGAGCGAGGCCTGGGCGAGCAACGCCGGCCGCCTGGCGGGCGTGCTGGGCGTTCCGGCTCCGGCTCTGGTCCGGGCGCTGGAGGAGAGCTTCCCTGAGCGGATCAGCGGTGCCCTCGGCGACGTCCGGCAGACCATGGAAGCGATCGCGGCCCGCCTCGGCGTCCGGCTCACCGGCGAGCAGCTGGACAGGGCCAGCCAGACCCGCCGCTCTGTGCAGGAAGGCATGTTCTCGCTGCGGCCCGAGGCGCTGGGCGTGATCGGGATGCTGCGGGCGGCCGGGCTGCGGACCGGCCTGGTCTCGGACTGCACGTCCGAGCTGCCCGATGCCTGGCCCCGGCTCCCGCTGGCGGCCATGATCGACGCGCCGGTGTTCTCCTGCGTTGAGCGGACGCGCAAGCCCGACCCCCGCTTGTTCCGGAAGGTCGCAGCCGACCTCGGCGCCGAGCCGGACTGCTGCGTCTACGTCGGTGACGGCGGCGGCAACGAGCTGACCGGGGCCAGCAGTATCGGCATGCGTGCGGTCCTGCTGGCCGGCCCGGACTGGCATGAGCACCGTGACCACAACCGGGAAACCGGATGGGCCGGCCTGCGGATCAGCTCACTGACCGACCTGATCCCGTAACCAGCGCGCAACGCTGGCCGGGCGATTCTGGCGCACAATGACAACATGGACGACCGAGATACGATCGGCGCGGCGTACCTGGCCCATCTGACCGAGGCCGACCTGCGGGAGCTCGCGCACGCGGCGGAGGTCTCCCCGGCCGAGGGCGCCGCCCGGGTCCAGGCGCTGCGCCGGGTACCCGCGCTGCTGCTCGACATCCTGGACCGCCCGGCCGTCTCGGCGAGCCTGCTGAACCTGGCCGCTCCCGATCCTGACCAGCGCTTCGCGCTGATCTCCCCGTTCCTGACCTTCGCCGCGGCAATCCACAGGATCGCCGCTGACGTCCGCGCCAGCGGCTACGCGCCGGAGCGCACGACGCCGCGGCTGCGAGTGCCGGTCTTCGACGGCCATCAGCTGGCGTCTTATCTGGAGGAACCCGGCCACCGGCTGTTCCTGGCCGAGCTGCTGGCCTCGTTCGCCCGGTCCTCCGGCGGTGTCATCGTGACCCAGACCAGCCGCGGCGTCCGCCGCCGCCGCTGGAACGACCTCGATATCGGCCGGCTGGCCATGCTGCTCGGCGCGCTCCCGGAGCAGGACCGGCCGCCGGTGTGGCGAGCGTCTCGGCGATCTTGCGCTGTTCCTGACCGGGGTCTTCCCGGCCGCAATCGAGCGGGCGCTGGCCGGCCGCCTGGATCCGGCGAGCCTCGCGAGGTCAACCGGTCTGGCGGAACCGCCGGCGTCGGCTCTCGGGCCGGCCGAGCTGTTCGAGTGGCTCGGGGCCGGCTGGTACCGCCTCGCCGCCAGCCACGCCTCCGGGTCGGCGGCGACGACTCTCGCCCGGACAGCGCTGGCGGAAACAGATCCCGGAGGCGACCACCCGGCGGGGCGGCACCGCCCGGCGGCCGACAGGCCGGCCGGTGACCGCCTCGCCAGCGGCGGCCGTCATGCGGGCGCCGGTGCGCCGGTGCGCCAGCTGGCCGGCCACCCCGGAATTGTCCATGCCGCCGTGGTCCGCGGTCGGCACGGCCATCTCCGCCGCCGCCTCGGCCGCCGTGCTGCGTGACAACGCCGACCACTTCCATCAGGCGCGCCGCGTGCTGAACGCCGCCGCGGACCGCTACCTGTTCCCGGTCAGCGTCGACTGGTTTACACCGCCAGCCTGACCGGGCCGCCAGCCTGGACCGGGCAGCGGGCCTGATCGGGCCCGTCAGCCTGATCTAGCCCGCGACCGCGGCAGGCGTGCCAGCGGCAGGCGTGCCAGCGGCAGCCGGGGCCGCGGGCTCGTAGGACAGGTTCGGGCGGAGCCAGGTCTCGGCTTCCCCGACGGTCACGCCCTTGCGAGCGGCGTAGTCCTCGACCTGGTCGCGGGCAATCCGGCCGACCGCGAAGTACCGGGCCGACGGGTGCGCGAACAGCATGCCGGAGACGCTGGCGGCCGGTGTCATCGCGAACGACTCGGTCAGCCCGAGGCCGATCCGCTCCGCGCCCAGCAGGTCAACGAGCTTGCGCTTCTCGGAGTGATCCGGGCAGGCCGGGTACCCGAAGGCCGGCCGGATGCCGCGGAACCGCTCGGCGTGCAGCTCCTCGATCGTCGGCGCCGAGTCCGGCTCGTACCAGGCGCGGCGCGCCTCCAGGTGCGCGTACTCGGCGGACGCCTCGGCGAGCCGGTCGGCCAGGCCTTTCACCATGATCGCGCGGTAGTCGTCCTGCTCGCCTTCGTAGCGGCGGGCCAGCTCCTCGGCGCCGGTGATGCAGACCGCGAATGCGCCGACGTGGTCGCCGGCCGGGGCGACGAAATCGGCGAGGCTCCGGTTCGGCCGGCTGTCGGTGCGGGCTGCCTGCTGGCGCAGCATCGGGAAGCGCGGTCCCGGCGGCGCGCCGTCGATGACGATGTCGTCGTTCTCGGCGTGCGCGGGCCAGATGCCGTAGACCCCGCGGGCCTGCAGGAGGCCCTTCTCGATGATCTCGTCGAGCAGCTCGTTCGCCTCGTCGAACAGCTCGCGCGCGGCCGGCTGCTCGAGGATCGCCGGGTACTTGCCCTTCAGCTCCCAGGCCAGGAAGAAGAACTGCCAGTCGATCAGCTCGCGCAGCCGCCGGAGGTCAGGCTCGATGAGGCGGGTGCCGGTGAACGACGGGACGGCCAGGTCGTCGAAGCTGAGCTTCTCCCGGTTGGCCTGCGCCTGCCACAGCGGCAGTACCGGCCGGCGCTGCTTCTGCGCGTGCTCGGTCCGCAGCCGCTCCTGCTCGGCCCGGTTGGCCTGGTCGAGCTCAGCCGAGCGGACCGGGTCAAGCAGGTCCGACACGACGCCGACCACCCGGGAGGCGTCCAGCACGTGCACGGTGGGCTGGTCGTAGGCCGGGGCGATCCGGACGGCGGTGTGCTGCCGTGAGGTCGTCGCGCCGCCGATGAGCAGCGGCAGGCTGAGCCCGCGCCGCTGCATCTCCTCGGCCACGCTGACCATCTGGTCAAGCGACGGCGTGATGAGGCCGGACAGCCCCACGGCGCAGGCGCCCTCGGCGATGGCGGTGTCCAGGATCTTCGCCGCCGGGACCATCACCCCGAGGTCGATGACCTCGTAGTTGTTGCAGCCGAGAACGACGCCGACGATGTTCTTGCCGATGTCGTGCACGTCGCCCTTGACGGTCGCGAGCACGATCTTCCCCTGCCCGCTGGACTGACCGGCCCCGGGGTCCTCGTTCCCGTCCGGATTATCGGCCAGCCACTGCGCCGCGAGCTGGTCCTTCTCGGCCTCCATGAAGGGCTCAAGGTAGGCGACCGAGCGCTTCATCGCCCGTGCGCTCTTGACCACCTGGGGCAGGAACATCTTGCCCGAGCCGAACAGGTCACCGACGATCTTCATGCCGTCCATCAGCGGCCCCTCGATCACTTCGAGCGGCCGGTCGGCGAGCAGCCGGGCTTCCTCGGTGTCCGACTCGATGAAGTCGACGATGCCATGCACAAGGGCGTGGGCCAGGCGCTTCTCCACCGGGGCGTCCCGCCAGGACAGGTCGATCTCGCGTCTGGTGCCCGAGCCCTTGACCGTGTCGGCGAATGTCACCAGCCGGTCGGTGGCGTCAGCGCGCCGGTCGAAGATCACGTCCTCGACCAGCTCCAGCAGGTCAGCCGGGATGTCCTGGTAGACGATCAGCTGGCCGGCGTTGACGATGCCCATGTCCAGGCCGGCCCTGATCGCGTGGAACAGGAACGCCGAGTGCATCGCCTCGCGGACCACGTCGTTGCCGCGGAACGAGAAGGACAGGTTCGAGATGCCGCCGCTGATCCTGACGCCGGGGCAGCGCTCCTTGATCAGCGGGATCGCCTCGATGAACGCCCTGGCGTAGCCGTTGTGCTCCTCGATGCCGGTGGCCACGGCGAGCACGTTCGGGTCGAAGACGATGTCCTGCGGCGCGAACCCGGCCTGCCGGGTCAGCAGGTCGTAGGCACGGCCGCAGATGGAGACCTTCCGCTCGACCGTGTCGGCCTGGCCCTGCTCGTCGAACGCCATCACGACCACGCCGGCGCCGTAACTGCGGATCCGCCGGGCATGGTCGAGGAACTCCTCCTCGCCCTCCTTCAGGCTGATCGAGTTGACCACGCCCTTGCCCTGCACGCACTTGAGCCCGGCCTCCAGCACGCCCCACCGGGAGCTGTCGATCATGACCGGGATGCGGGCGACCTCGGGCTCGGTCGCGATGTAGTTGAGGAACGCGGTCATCGCCTGCTCGCCGTCCAGCAGGTCGGCGTCCATGTTGACGTCCAGCAGGTTCGCTCCGCCGCGCACCTGCTGGAGGGCGACGTCGACGGCGGCGGTGTTGTCCCCGGCCTCGATCAGCCGGCGGAACCGGGCCGACCCGGCGACGTTCGTCCGCTCGCCGATCATGACGAAGCCGGTGTCCGGCCCGATCTCGAACGGCTCCAGGCCGCTGAACCGGGACGTGGCCGGGGCCGCCGGGAGCTCGCGCCGCGGCAGCCCGGCCACCGCCGCGGCGATCTGCGCGATGTGGGCCGGCGTGGTCCCGCAGCAGCCGCCGACGATGTTGACGGTGCCGGCCTCGGCGAACTCGCGCAGCAGGGCCGCGGTCTCGTGCGGCTGCTCGTCGTAGCCGCCGAACGCGTTCGGCAGTCCCGCGTTCGGGTGGCTGCTGACGTAGGTGCCGGCGAGCCGGGACAGCTCGGCCACGTGCGGGCGCAGTTCCGCGGCGCCGAGCGAGCAGTTCACGCCGACGATCAGCGGCTCCGCGTGCGCGACCGACGTCCAGAACGCCTCGACCGTCTGCCCGGACAGCGTCCGGCCGGACAGGTCGACGATCGTGACCGAGATCCACAGCGGCAGCTGCGGGGCGACGTCGCGGGCGGCGGCGATGGCGGCCTTGGCGTTCAGCGTGTCGAAGATCGTCTCGATCAGCAGCAGGTCGGCGCCGCCGTCGGCGAGCGCGCTCATCTGCTCGGCGTAGGCGGCGTAGACCTGGTCGAAGGTCACGGTCCGGTAGGACGGGTCGTCGACCCGCGGAGACAGCGACAGGGTCACGTTCAGCGGGCCGACCGAGCCGGCCACCAGCCGTCCGCCGGCCTCGTCGGCGGCCTGGCGGGCGAGCCTCGCGCCGGCCAGGTTGATATCCCGGACTGACCCCTCCAGGCCGTAATCCGCCTGGCCGATGCTGGTCGCGGTGAAGGTGTTGGTGGTCGTGATATCGGCGCCGGCGGCCAGGTACTGCCGGTGGATGTCGAGTACCAGGTCCGGCCGGGTCAGGCAGAGGATGTCGGGGTCGCCGGCCACGTCGTGCGGATGCTCGCCGAAGATCTCGCCGCGGTAATCACGCGGCGCGAGCCCGGCGGTCTGCAGCATCGTGCCCCAGGCGCCGTCGAGCACCAGGATCCGCTCGTCGAGCAACCGCCTGATGGCGTCGGCATCGGCCACTGTGCGCCGCCCCTCCTTCTGCTGAGCCCAGAAGAGACGCGACGGTGGCGCGGACTCTTTAGGCGTTTTTGACCTGGTCGCCAAGCTGTCTGTCAAATCTCTCCAGGTGCGGCTCAGAATACTCCATTCCGTCTGAGCCCGCTGCGGCGCACTCCCCGTAGTCCTTCTGACACGCTGCGTCCTACTCAGCGCTGGTGCCCGGGGCCGGCCCCGCTCCGAGCCCGTCAGCTGGCGGTTTCCTGCCGCAGCAGCTGCGCCGCGTCGCCAGCGAGGCCAGCTTGCCCGCGGCCGAGGCCCGCGGGAGGTACTTCATACCGCAGTCGGGTGCCAGCACGAGCCGCTCGGCCGCCACGTAGGGCAGCGCCCGCCGGGCCCTGGCCGCGACCTCGCCGGCGGTCTCGACGGCGGGCGTGCTCAGGTCGAGCACGCCGAGGATGATCGTCTTTCCGGCCAGGTCAGCGAGCACGCCGCAGTCCAGCCCGGACTGCGCGGTCTCGATCGAGATCTGGTCAGCGACGCTGGCTGCCAGCTCGGGCAGGAACGAGTAGCCGGACGGGCGGTCGTGAATGATCGCCGCGTAGCCGAAGCACAGGTGCACGGCGGTCGTCCCGGTGATGCCGTCCAGTGCGGCGTTGAGCACCGCCACGCCGTACTCCTTCGCGGGCTGCGGCCGGGCCTGCAGATACGGCTCATCCAGCTGGACGATGTCCGCGCCCGCCGCGAACAGGTCGGCGACCTCGGCGTTCACCGCCGCCGCGTAGCCGAATGCGGCCGCCTCCTTGGTCGGGTAATAGTCGTTCTGGGCCTGCTCGGCCATCGTGAAGGGGCCGGGAACGGTGATCTTGATAGTCCGGCCGGTGTGCGCGCGCAGGAACCTGACCGCCTCAACGTTGACCGCATGCCGCCGGCTGATCGGCCCGGTGATGCGCGGCACCGGGTTCGGATGCCCGCTGCGGTCCGGCGCCGTCCCCGGGTTGTCGATGTCGATGCCGTCCAGAGCGGTCGCGAACGCGTTGGAGTAGCTCTCCCGGCTGATCTCGCCATCGGTGATGATGTCGAGCCCGGCGTCCTCCTGCGCCCTGATGGCCAGCAGCGTCGCGTCCCGTTGGGCCTGCGGCCAGGTAGTCAGGGCCGACGCGCCACAATTCGGCCACGCGCACCCGGGGCGGGAAACGTCCGGCGAGCTTCTCCCGGTTGATCAGCCAGTCTGGCTGCGGGTAGCTGCCGACAAGTGAGGTCGGGAAGAGCACGGCTGCCTCCAGGCGAGTGCGAGTTCCGGCCTAGTATGCGCCGCGTTTGCAGGCGCCCGCGCGGTCGGGCAGGCTGGCTGTCGCACCATCAAAGAGATCACCAGGGAGGAAACGTGGCCGCTCCCGACGCAGTCCTCGCTGACCTCGCGGCCGAGGGGAACGAGCTCGACCAGCTGGTGGCGGGCATCGAGCCGGGCCGCTGGCAGGCGCAGACGCCGTCACCCGGCTGGACGATCGCGCACCAGATCGGCCACCTGGCCTCCGCCGACCGCCTCGCCGTCCTCGCGATGGCCGACCCGGCGGCCTTCGAGGCGCGGCGGGCCGCCGCCGCTGGTGACGTCGAGGCGGCCACGGACGGTGCCGCTGCGGACGCGGTCGTGCTGCCGCCCGGCGAGCTGCTGGAAGAGTGGCGGGAAAGCCGGGCCGAGGTGCTGGCCGGCCTCGCGGCAGTGCCGGACGGAGAGAAAGTGCCGTGGCTCGTCGTGCCGGTGTCTGCGGCGACGCTCGCCAGCACCAGGCTGATGGAGCTCGTCGGGCACGGCCAGGACATCAGGGACGCGCTCGGGGTGAGCTGGATCCCGACGGACAGGATCGCGCACCTGGCCAGGCTCGGAGTGCGCACCAGGGACTTCGCTTACGCGGCCCGCGGCCTGCCGCCGCCCGCGGGGGAGTTCCGGGTCGAGCTGACCGCGCCCGGCGGCGAGCCTGTGGACGTTCGGCCCGCAGGACGCCATGCAGCGGGTCACCGGCCCGGCGGCTGATTTCTGCCTGCTGGTCACGCGCCGGCGCCACCGCGCCGACCTCCGCCTGCGGGCTGAGGGAGACGAAGCCGACCAGTGGCTCGACTTCGCCCAGGCCTACGCCGGGCCGCCCTCACCGGGCCGCCGGCCAGGTCAGTTCCCGGCGGCTGCGAACTGAAGGACTGACGATGACGACCACGGCAGCGGCAGCAGGTAGCTGGAGACTGGGTGACCTGACGGTTCGCCGGGTGGGCTTCGGCGCGATGCGCCTCACCCAGAAGGGGCGTGCCTTCGGCAGCGGCGCCCCGAGCGACCGGGGCCAGGCGATCGCGACCCTGCGCCGGGCGGTCGACCTCGGGGTGAATCACATCGACACGGCGGCGTTCTACTTCTCCTCGCTGCGATCAGCCAACGAGCTCATCAACACCGCGCTCGCGCCCTACCCGGACGACCTCGTCATCGTCACCAAGGTCGGTCCCGGCCGGGATCTGAGGGGCGACTGGACGGACGCGGCGCGACCCGATCAGCTGCGCGGTCCAGGTCGAGGAGAACCTGCGTCAGCTCGGCCGGGACTACCTGGACGTGGTGAACTACCGTCGGCAGCCGAGCGTGCAGTCGATCGCGGAGCACGTCGGCGCGCTCGCTGAACTGCGCGATGCCGGGCTCATCCGCCATCTGGGCATCTCCGGAGTCGAACCGCGGCACCTGGCCGAGGCCACCGCCGTCGCGCCGGTGGTCTGCGTGCAGAACGCCTACAGCATCGGCGACCGGCGGCCCGAGTCGGAGGCACTGCTGCACGCGTGCGGGGACCAGGGCGTCGCCTTCGTGCCGTTCTTCACGATCGCGGGCTCGGGCCGTCACGGCAGCCCGCCGGAGTCGCAGGATTCGCCGCTCGCCGGCGTGGCCAGGGCCCACGCGGCGACCGCCGCTCAGATCCGGCTGGCCTGGACGCTGCACCAGGGCCCGCACGTCCTGGTCATCCCCGGCACCGGCAACCCCGACCATGCGGCCGAGAACGTCGCCGCCGGAGCGATCCGGCTGACCAGCGCGGAGCTGGCGAGCCTCGACTCGCTCGCCGCTGCCGGTCAGGCGGACACCTCGGCCAGCCGCCGGGACAGGTAGCGGCGCTCCGGCTCGGTGGCGACCAGGTCGAGGGCCCGGCGGTAGCTCGCGGCCGCTTCGGCCCGGCGGTCCATCCGGCGCAGCAGGTCCGCGCGGGTGGCCGGGAGCAGGTAGTAGTCAGCGAGCTCGCCGCCCGCCGCCAGCTGGTCGACGAGTGCCAGGCCGGCCTGCGGCCCGTCGGCCATTGCCACCGCGACGGCCCGGTTCAGCTCGACCACGGCCGACGGAACCAGCCGCCGCAGCTCGCCGTAGAGCAGGGCGATCTGGGCCCAGTCGGTATCCGCCGGGCGCGGGGCCTCAGCATGGCAGGCGGCAATGGCGGCCTGCAGCTGGTAAGGGCCCGCCCGCTGGCGCCGCAGGGCCGCCTCGAGCAGCCTGATGCCTTCCGCGATCTTGGCCGCGTCCCAGCGGGAGCGGTCCTGATACTCCAGGCTGACCAGCTCGCCGGCGTCGTCCAGCCGGGCCGTGCTCCTGGCGTCCTGCAGCAGCATGAGGGCGAGCAGGCCGGCCGCCTCCGGTTCATCCGGCATCAGGGCGGTCAGCAGCCGTCCGAGCCGTACCGCCTCGGCGCTCAGGTCGGGACGCAGCAGGTCCTCGCCCGCGGTGGCCGAATAGCCCTCGTTGAACAGCAGGTACAGCACCGCGAGCACGCCGACCATCCGCTCGGGCAGCAGATGCGCGGGCGGCACCCGGTAGGGGATTCCGGCGTCCCGGATCTTATGCTTCGCCCTGGTCAGCCGCTTGGCCATGGTGGCCTCTGGCACCAGGAACGCCCTGGCGATCTCCGGTGTCGTCAGCCCGGCCAGCGTCCGCAGCGTCAGCGCGACCCGCGCCTCCAGCGTCAGGGCCGGGTGGCAGCAGGTGAACATCAGCCGCAGCCGGTCGTCGGCGACGCCGCTCTCGTCCAGGGCCGCGGGCTCGTCCGGCACCGTCAACGCGGCCACCTCCTGCAGCTTCGCCGCCTCGGTCTTGCTCCGGCGCAGCCGGTCCAGCGCCCGGTTGCGCGCCGTCGTGGTCAGCCAGGCGCCGGGCCGGTCCGGCACGCCGTCACGATCCCAGCGGCTCAGCGCCGTGGCAAAGGCGTCCTGAGCGCACTCCTCGGCCAGATCCCAGTCGCCGGTCATGCGGATCAGGGTGGCGACGACCTTGCCCCACTCCTCCCGGAAGGCCGCCGCGACAGCGGCCTCGGCGGCGGTCATCCCGGCCGGACCGGTCATGCGCCGTGCAGGAACGGCCGCACCTCGACTACGCCGCCGAGCAGGGCAACCGGATGCCGGGACGCCGCGTAGATCGCCTCATCAAGGTCGGCGCACTCGATCACGTCGAACCCGAGTATCTGTTCCTTGGTCTCGGCGAACGGGCCGTCCGCGACGAGGATCTCGTGCCCCGATGCCCGGACGGTCGTCGCGGCGCTGGTCGGCTGCAGGCGGCCGCCGGTCAGCTGCCGGACCGGGTGCCCGCTCAGTTCCCGCTCCCACGGCGCCCGGCATTCGTCGTCGGTGAGGGCGGCAGCCTCATCGGTCGCGGCCAGGCCCGCAGCGGTCTCGTCGCCGGCGTACAGCAGCAGGTATTTCATCGGTGGCTCCTCAGCTCGCCGCGCCGCGGCGCCGCAGCGCGGTCCGGACGCAGGCTAGCCGGCGAGCAGCTCGCGGACCTCGACGAACGGCATCCGCAGCAGATACCGCATCGTGTGCATCCTCTCTGGCGTCTGTCGTCCTGACGACGAACGGGAAACCAGCGACAGGACACGCTGCCGGCTGTCCATCCGAGGTTACGCCCGCTCGTCGTCGGGGTGAGGAATCGCCGAGCCCGGCCCAGACCGGGCGGGACGTGAGGAGAATGCCGTGAGCCTGCCAGAGATCACCACGCGCGAGCAGTGGCTCGAGGCCCGGAAGGACCTGCTCGCCAGGGAGAAGGCCCATACCCGCGCCCGGGACGCGCTCAGCGCGGACCGGCGGCGGCTGCCGATGGTCGAGATCGACAAGAAGTACGTATTTGACGGCCCGGAAGGCCCCGTCGGCCTCGCCGACCTGTTCGGCGGCCGGAATCAGCTGATCGTTCAGCACGTGATGTTCGATCCGGCCTGGGAAGCGCCCTGCCCCGGTTGCACCGCCAGCCTCGACGAGCTGGCTCCGGCCCTGCTGCGGCACCTGGAATCCCGCGACACGTCGTTCGCCGGTGTTTCCCGCGCGCCCTACGCCAGGCTGGCGGCCGCCCGTGTCGCCCGCAGGTGGCTCTTCGACTGGTACTCGTCGGACGGCAGCGACTTCAACTACGACTACCAGGCGACGCTCGATCCCGCGGTCGCCCCGGCGCTGTACAACTATCAGTCCGAGGAGGAAGCGGCCGCCGACCCGGTGACCGAGTCCATGGAAGTACCCGGCTTCAGCTGCTTCCTGCGCGACGGCGACCGCATCTTCCACACCTACTCCACCTACGCGCGCGGATCCGATCAGCTGGGCAACGCCTACTCGCTGCTCGATCTCACCGCGTTCGGCCGGTCGGAGGCCTGGGAGGAGCCCAGGGGCCGGGCGCCGCGGCTGCACGGCGCGGATCCGACGTTCACGGACTGAGGCTGGCCCGCCGCCGCGAATGCCGGCGGTCAGGCTGGCGCTGGCGAGCGGGCCGCCAGCCCGGCGTTCTGCAGGATCACCGGGATCGAGCTCTCGGCGCCGATCGCCATCACGTGCACGCCGGCGACGCCGGGCACCTCCGTCAGCCGGGCGATGATCTCGCTGCAGAGCTTGTCGCCCTCGGCCCTGATCCGGTCCGGGCTGGCGGCCGCGAGCCGATCGGCGACGGTCTCGGGGATGTGCACGCCGGGGATCCTGGCCAGGTGCGCGAGCGCGCGATGAGAGCGGACCGGCCCCACCCCGGCGAGGATGCGGCACCGTTCATCGAGCCCGAGATCGCGGATCCGGGCCAGCCAGGCGGCGAAAGCGGGAACGTCGAAGACGAACTGCGTCTGCACGAACTGGGCCCCGGCCTCGATCTTCCCGGCGAGCCGGTAGGTGGCCTTCTCCGCGGCCTCGGCTGCGGCCTGGCCGCCGCCGGCCTGACCGGGCGGGTTCTCGACCGCGCCGAGAAACCAGGACGGCGGCGGCTTCAGCTCACCGCCCGACATCAGCCGGCCCTCGTCGCGCATCGCGGTGGCTACGCGCAGCAGCTGCGTGCTGTCCAGGTCGAAGACGGGCTTGGCGTCCGCGTGATCGCCGTGGCGCGGATGGTCTCCGGTCATGACGACCACGTTTCGCACCCCGAGCGCCGAGGCGGACAGCAGCTCGGACTGCAGCGCGATGCGATTGCGGTCGCGGCAGGTGAGCTGCATGATCGGCTCGACGCCCGCGGTCAGCGCGGCCACGCTTCCGGCCAGGCTGGAGAGCCGGACGGCCGCGCTCTGGTTGTCGGTGACGTTGACGGCGTCGACCCACCCGTGCAGCAGGGCTGCCTTCTTCGCCACCGGCGCGGTGTCGGCACCGCGCGGCGGCCCGATCTCGGCGGTGACGGCAAACCCGCCGGCGGCGAGCCGGCGCTGCAGCGAGCTCAGCTGCCCTGAGGTGGCCGCCATGAGCTCGCCGTCCGGTTTGTCCGTCATGCGTATGAGCTTATCCCAGCTGATCGCTGTCGCCTATGGCTGCTGGCTTGCGGTCGCGCTGCGGTCAGGCCAGCGCACCCGGCGATTTCTCGGTGCTGAGCTTCCGCCGCGCGACGGTGAGCCTGCCGAGCCCGGAGAGCGCCGTCATCACCTGCGCCGCCAGCGCGGCTGGCATCGAGGTCGACTCCGCCAGTCCGATGGTCTGCACGCCCGCCAGCATCTGCGGCCTGAGATCGGCCACGGCGCCGATCGTCTGCACCCGGGTGCCGGAATCCCGCGCCTGGGCGCAGACCTGCCTGGTGTCAGCTGCCTCGGGATCGCCGAGCACGAGCATCAGATCGCTGCCCAGCGCGACCGCGTAGGTAGTTCCGGCCCGGTCGGACGGCGCGTAGCAGACGTCGGCCGGCACCGCCGCTTTCATCGCGGGGTACCGGGAGCGCAGCGAGGCAAGGATCGGCGCTCCCGACTCCAGCGTGACGCCGGGCTGCATCAGGTACGAGACATCGCGGGCGTCGCTGACCCGCAGGGCGGCGGTCTTGGCCGGCGTCTCGACGACCGTGACGTGACCGGGTGCCTGGCTAATGATCGGCGCGGTGGAGGCCTGCCCGGGATGGCCGACCAGCACCAGCTGGTGGCCGCGGCCGGCAGTCCGGCCGGCCGCCGTCTGGGCCGCCGCCACCAGCGGGCAGGTGCCGTCAATGACTGTCGCGCCGCGCCTGGCCGCCTCCGCTCGCAGGTCAGCCGTGACGCCGTGGGCCGGGAACACGACCACGTCTCCGGCGCTGACCCCGGCCAGTGTGGTGGTGATGCTCGCGCCGAGGTCGGTCAGCGCGCTGGCGGTTTCAGCGGGCATCGCTACTTGCGCCAGCACGTGCACGTTCCGGCCGCTCCCGCGATGCTCGGAAGCAGCCTGCCTGGCCGTGCTGGCCGCGTGCAGCGCGCCGGTGCACCACGGGAGTGCCCGGCGAGCAGCAGGGTCCTGGTGCCGCAGACGGCCGCCCACTCCTCGACCGCCGTTCGTGCTGCTGCCGCGCAGAGCGCGTCGCCGGGCGCGGCCGCCGCGGCGATCACGGCAGTCGAGCCGTCCTGCTGCGGGCAAGTGACCAGGTAGAGCCGAGCGTCGAAGTCGCCGGCCGGGTCATCAGAACGGGGCAGCCCGGCCAGGCGGGGCCGGTGTCCCTTGGCCTGCAGCGATCCGGCTACCAGCCCCGCCGCGTGGCCCATGAGCAGGCCGTGGACCGGGTCGCCGATCTGCGTGGGCACCACGACCTCGCCGCGGTGCACGCTGACGCCCGATGCCTGAATTTCCCGTACCGCTGATCGGCTCATTACCTGCCGTCCCTGCGCTCGCCTCGCGCGTGGCGCTGAGCTGGTGCCCAGTGCCCTGTTCCGGTGGGCGCCATGCCCCCGGCAGCGGCGCAGTTCTCTCAGGCGCAGGTTAAATCTCGGTGTTCGGGGTCATCAGGCCTATTACTACTCAACCACTAGGAATAAGCTAGATCTATCCCTGGGCTGGGACCGGGTACTGCATCTGCGGACCGGGTTAGCGCATACTGCACCGGTAACGCCCGCCGAGAGAGGATAAGCCGCGATGTCCAAGACCGACGAGTACCTGGAGAACAACCAGCGCTACGCCGAGTCATTCAGCGGTCAGCTGCCGCTGCCGCCGTCCGCCGGCGTCGCCGTCGTCGCCTGCATGGATGCCCGCCTGAACGTGTACGGCATCCTCGGCCTGGCCGACGGCGAGGCGCACGTGATCCGCAACGCCGGCGGCGTCGTCACCGACGACGAGATCCGCTCGCTCGCGATCAGCCAGCGCCTGCTCGGCACGAGCGAGATCATCCTGATTCACCACACCGACTGCGGCATGCTGACCTTCACCGACGACAGCTTCAAGTCGTCGATCGAGAAAGAGACGGGAATCAAGCCCGCCTGGTCCGCGGAAGCCTTCGCCGACCTGGATGAGGACGTCCGCCAGTCGATCCGGCGGATCAAGGCCAGCCCGTTCATTCCGCACACCGACCAGGTCCGCGGGTTCGTCTTTGACGTGGCGACCGGCAAGCTGCGTGAGGTCAGCTGACGCAGGCACAGCCTGATGGCCGGGCGGCGCCGCGACACCGGCCGCCGCGCCGCCTGGCCTGACCGGCTCGCCTGCCTGCCGCCGGCCCGCGCTCAGAGCTCGGGATTCTCGCGGCCCTGCTGCTCGGCCAGGAACTGCTCGAACTGGGCCCCTAGCTCCTCGGCCGTCGGGACGTCCTCGCCGCTCGCCAGCAGGCTCTCCCGGTCCGCCGCGAACGCGTCGTACTGCTGCTCCAGTGCCTGCACCACCTCCGCTACCTCGGCGGAGCCCTCGACCTGGCGGGCGATCTCCAGATCGGTGCGGCGCGCCGACTCGCGCAGCGCATCCCCGGGCAGCACGAGCCCTGAAGCCCGCTCCACCGCCTCCAGCAGGGTGACTGCCGCTGCCGGGTAGGCGGCCTGCGCCAGGTAGTGCGGTACGTGCACGGCAAACCCGATCGCGGCCCGCTCGTCGGCGCCCAGGCGGTACTCAAGCAGCGCCGCGGCGCTGCCCGGCACCTGCAGTTTGTCCACCAGCGGCCGGTAGCCGGCCGTCAGCTCGGCCTGAGTCGCGTGCGCCGTGAGCCCGAGCGGCCTGGTGTGCGGCGCGCCCATCGGGATGCCGTGGAAGCCGACGGCCAGCCGCACGCGCAGATCGGCCGTGAGCTTCATGACCGCGGCGGTGAAGGCGTCCCACTCACGATCCGGCTCCAGGCCCGCCAGCAGCAGGAACGGCGTGCCCTCAGCGTCGCGCAGCAAGGACAGGGCGAGCTCCGGAGCGTCGTAGTCGTCCCAGTGGTCTTTCGCGAACGTCATGATGGGCAGGCGGGACCGGTAGTCAAGCAGCGAGTCGATGTCGAACGCGGCGACCTGCTCATGATCGAGCGTGGCCAGCAGGTGCGTGGTCAGCAGCCGCCCGGCCGCGCCGGCATCGATAAAGCCGTCGAGGTAGTACAGCATGACCAGGTCGCCATCCGTATCCGGCGCGGCGGGGCCCACCTCGTACAGGTCAGCCGGATTACGCGCCACGGTGAGCAGCCCTTCCTGTTGTACTGAAACCTTCCCTCAGTCTTACCAACCACATCGCTGCGCTGGTAATCCCGGCAAGGTAAACCTACTGGTCCGGCCGGTCCCGGCCGGATGCGGCCCGCGCCACGGGTCAGGGGTGCAGGGTCTGATGCTCGGCGAGCATCCGGACATACTGCTCGATCTTGCGGGCCCGGGTCTCCGGGCGCTTGACCGTGCCGATCCGGTACAAGATCGCGTACCGGTTGATGCTGCTGAGCGTGGTGAAGAAGTCGGCAGCAGCCGGATTCGCGGCCAGCGCCGCGGTGAGGTCATCCGGCACCTCGATGGTCCGCGGCCCGGCGTAGGCGGCGTCCCAGCGGCCGTCAGCCCGGGCGCTTTCCACCTCGGCCAGGCCAGGGAGCTCCATTCTGCCCGCCGCGATCAGCGCCTCGGCCTTCTGCGTATTGATCTTCGACCAGCGGCTGCGCGGGGTGCGCGGCGTGAATCGCTTCAGCCAGTAGTCCGCGTCCAGGCCGCGGGTCTGCGCATCAATCCAGCCGAAGCACAGCGCTTCGTCCAGCGCCTCCGGGTAGGACAGCGTGGGCTCCGGCGCCGTGCGCTTGGCCAGCCGCAGCCACAGGCCGTCAGCGCTGGCGTGATGCTCCGACAGCCAGGAACGCCAGTCCGCGGCTGTCCTGAATGCCGCCGGCGCGGATTCGCCTGCTGTCATGGGCCTAGTGAACCAGGCCGTTCTGACATCCGGCGAACGCGCCGGGGTCAGCCGCCCTGACGGAATCCGCGCAGCATGTCCGCAATGTGCGCGCGGGCGGTCGACTCCAGCGCGCCCGCGCTGGCCAGGATCTGCGTGGCGAGGCTGTCCGGATCGCGGTAGATGCCGAGCAGCAGGTGCTCAGTGCCGATGTAGTTGTGGCCGAATCTGAGAGCGACCGTCAGGGCCTCCGTCAGCACGCGCCTGGCCGCATCGGAGAAGGGCAGCGGCTGCCGGGTCGTCGCGGCCGGCCCGGCTCCCGCCTCCTGACTCGGCTCGCCGGCCGGGCTCGGGTCCGCGCCGGCACCGGACCCGCCGTCACCGGACCCGCCGTCACCGGACCCGCCGTCACCGGACCCGCCGTCACCGGCCGCCGCGACGGCGTCGCGCACGAGTTCCTCGGTCACGGCCATCTGGGCGAGTGCCCGCGCGGCCAGGCCGTCCGGCTCGGTGAACAGCGCCAGCAGCACGTGCTCGGGGTTCACGGCGCTCCCGGCCCGGTCAACGGCGGCTTGCTGGGCCGCGATGACGACGCGCCGGGCCCGGTCGGTGAACCGCTCGAAGGTCGGTGCGGGATTAGCCGCCACGATCTGGCCGGCGAGCGCGGCGGCAAACCGCTTGTGCACGGCCTGCTTGGTAACGCCGAGCGCCGAGCTGATCTCGGTCCAGGACCGCCCGTCGCGCCGGCAGCGGTCCACGAAGTAGCCGAGCAGCGCATCGGTGGTTTCTTCCAGCTGCGCGGCCGCCGCGGCCGCCGCGACGAGCTGGTCGAGGGGCAGATCGGAGCCCGAGTCCTGGCGGACTGTCTCAATGAGCTCCTGCAGTGTCGGAGGAGGGGTCATCCGTCAACTATAGGTTGACGCCCGGACGGCCGTCAACCTTACGTTGACCGAGCGATCACGCCGCATACTGGAGTAATGACAGCAGATGGCCCCAGTCAGCGGCGGCGGCTGCTGATCCTGGCCGTCTGCTGCATGAGCCTGTTCATCGTCGGCCTCGATGTCACCGTCGTCAACGTGGCGCTGCCCTCGATCGGCCACGATCTGCACGCAAGTGTCTCCGGCCTGCAGTGGACGATCGACGCGTATACGCTCGTGCTGGCCAGCCTGCTGATGCTGTCGGGTTCAACGGCCGACAGGATCGGGCGGCGCCGCACCTTCCAGACCGGGCTCGCGCTGTTCTCGGCCGGCTCGCTGCTGTGCAGCCTGGCGCCGGGACTCGGCTGGCTCATCGCCTTCCGCATGCTCCAGGCCGTCGGCGGCTCGATGCTGAACCCGGTCGCGATGTCGATCATCACCAACACCTTCATCGAGCGCCGGGAGCGGGCCCGCGCGATCGGCGTCTGGGGCGGCGTGGTCGGCCTCAGCATGGCGCTCGGGCCGGTACTCGGCGGGCTGCTGGTCGAGACCGTCGGCTGGCGCGGCATCTTCTGGGTCAATGTGCCCGTGGGGGTCACCGCCATCGTTCTCACTGCCTTGTTCGTGCCGGAATCACGGGCGCCGCGGGCGCGCCGGCTGGATCCTGTCGGCCAGCTGCTCATCATCGTGCTGCTGGCCAGCCTGGTCTACGGCCTGATCGAAGGGCCCGACCGCGGCTGGGCATCCGGGCCGATTCTCGGTTGCTTCGGTGTTGCCGCGGCGGCGCTGCTCGCCCTGATCCTGTATGAACCGCGACACGACGAGCCGCTTATCGACGTGCGGTTCTTCCGGAGCGCGCCGTTCTCGGGAGCGGTCGTGATCGCGATCTGCGCGTTCGCGGCCCTGGGCGGGTTCCTGCTCGTGAACACCTTGTACCTGCAGGACGTTCGCGGTTACTCGCCGCTGATGGCCGGCCTGTACACGCTGCCGATGGCGGCGATGGTGGCCGTCTTCTCGCCGCTATCGGGCCGGCTCGTCGGCTCACGGGGCACGCGGCCGTCCCTGCTTATCGCCGGCTGCGGCATGACCGCGGCCGCGCTCATCCTGACCAGAGTCGCCGCCAGCACGCCCGCCATCGTGCTGGTCATCAGCTACCTGCTCTTCGGGATCGGCTTCGGCATGGTGAACGCGCCGATCACCAACAGCACGGTGTCGGGGATGCCGCGGGCTCAGGCCGGAGTTGCGGCGGGCATCGCCTCCACGAGCAGGCAGATCGGCTCGTCACTCGGCGTGGCCGTGATCGGCTCGGCCACGATCTCGGCGCTGCACGGCCCGCTGCGGCTGGACTTCGCGAGCGCCAGTCACGCGGGCTATTGGGTCGCGGTCGGCTGCGGAATCGCCGTGCTCGTGCTGGGCGTGCTCGTCAGCGGCGGCTGGGCCATGGAGACTTCCCGCCGCACCGCGAGTCTGCTGATGCCCGCCGAGCAGGGTGAGGCCGGCGCGGACGAGCCGGCGCCCGATCATGTCGGCGTGATCCCGCCCGGCTGACGGGGATGCCGCGGGCGCGCGGTGGTGCTGCGGCCACGCGGGCCGCAATGATTCCAGCGATCTCGTCAACGATCTGGTGCCATTAAACGGTCCCGGTGACGTCGCTGATGATGTGGACCGCGGCGTCGCGGGGGCTCTCATGTCGATGCAGACGTTCGACATGACGCTAATGAAGGCCTGCCGCATCTCGCGCCGGGTGGAGGTTTCGATGCCCGCGGCCCTGTAGAGCCTGGCTATGCATTTCCTGGCGCCCACGCCGTCGCGAGCGCACTACACGCCAAAGGGTGCAGTCATGCTGGTCGGCCCATGGGTGCCGGGCTGGAGCATCCGGCCGAGTCAGGACGGCATCTGCCCTATAGCCCCAGGTCCTTGGGGATTGGCAACTATCTGCGTTCCCGGTGGCAGGGCCAGTCTGTAACCCAGCTTGCGCTCGTCAAAGCCGTCGACTCGAACGATAAAGCCGTACTTGCCTAGCGCCGGCAACGGCAGGCCAGGCAGGTTGGCAGCAAGGCAGACATGCTGGTCATCGCCAAGAGCGGCGGTGGCAGGTCGGCCAATGTTGAACGCCAGCTTTACCTTCAGCGGGCTTGTCGAGTCGGGTCCGGTCGGCAACTCCACGGCGTGCCCGTCCGCATCGACAAGTTCAATCTCGACCGCATGCTGCTGATTCGTCTGCTCCCATGGAACGGTGACCATGATCCCGATTCCTACGTTGATCACGTAAGGCGGATTCGCGCCAGGCAGGACAAACCCGGCCTCGATACCACCTCCGGATATGTACAGCAGGTTGTTCACAGCTTCGGCATGGTTGCACAGGATGGCGTCTAGGTTCACTTTCCGCACCTCGCGGTATGACGTTTGCGGGATAGACGGTATGACCGTATCATGTGGAGAGGATGACCGTCAAAGACAAGGAGCGCTGTGCAACCTTGGGAGGCAGAGGATCTAGAGTTCGACGACGCGAATGAGTCGCACCTCGCTCAGCACAACATCGCTGCTATCGAAGTCACACAGGTCTGGTGGAACGGCCCGCTATTCGTCCCCAACAAGAAGGGCCTGACAGCGACTTGGCTCATGCTTGGAGACACTAACGGTAACCGTGCACTTACAATTGCTGTGGTCTCAATAGAGATCACGCGCCGTCTGAGACCCGTCACCGGCTGGAACAGCACAACTTGGGAGTTGACGAAATGGAGGCCAAGGAGGGGAGGATAGGAGCTGTGACCGAAGAGGAACTTCCGGCCCAGATCGAGTCCATGCGAGACGATGAGGAAGCTTGGGGCGATCCGGTACAAGAGCCCAAGCCGCGACGTAAGTCCGAGCGCCGCCAAAGGGGTGCGATGGTAAGCGTCCGCTTCACCCTTGACGAACTTGAAGCGGTCCAGGGCCATGCGGGTGAAGCAGGTGCGTCTGTATCTGGATACCTCCGTAATTTGGCCTTGGCGGCCACCCGGCAGCCAGTAGTCACCATGACCTGGATGGGCGCAGCGACCGAAAACCTTCCCGCCACGGAGGAGCGGACTCTAGTGCGATCGGGCCCATCTCAATTTCCTTGGCTGCACGGTTCAAGCCCACTAGCGGAGCGTTGACGCTCCTTTGCGATTCACCGTGACCGGAAGTCGATAGCAGGCCTTTGATTGGCCCTGACTATTGAGACGCTTCTCGGGCGCTGGCGGATTGCTTCGCCGCCAATACGCGCAGTGAGCCGAGTTGCGGCGCTTGCCTTGCGGCGGGGAGAGCCCGCACGGGACCCGGATGGTCTCCCTCTCGTGCCGCTACTTGCCTGGCAGTTCCCCTGGGTTGGTCCTCATCTGCTCTGCAAGCGGCTGACCCACCTGGATCTCGCCCTGGATACACCGCTCATCGGAACCTTGCCGAGTAGGTTCGTAACGAAGCTCCACGACCTTGGCACGCTGGAGTCAGGAGCAACTCGAGTTGGTGCTTCGGGCGCGAACGTGGCGGCAAGTTGTTTGACCAAGCTGACGGACGCGGTGATGGCCGCGGCGACCAATATGGCTGCGGCGGTGGGCCGGCGGACGGTCTGGTCAGCGGTCATATCATCGTCTCCTTGGGAAAGGGGTCGCCGGGGAGCAGAAGTCGGAGCCAATCCGTCCTGGACAATGTTCAGATGCAGACATGGGAAGCCATCACTTCGCGCCGCAACGTCCGGACATTCACCACCGAGCCGGTCAGCCAGGAACATCTGGTCAGGATTCTCGAGGCGGGGCGCCTGGCACCGTCATCGCGGAACACCCAGCCCTGGGACTTCGTCGTGGTCACCGACCACCACCAGCTCCGGGAGCTCTCCGGAGTGTGGGTCGGGGCCGGGCACGTGGCCGGCTCGGCCGCCACGATCGCCCTGATCGTCGGGGACACCGGCGCGCCCGGCGTGCGCGCCGAGTTCGACCTCGGCCAGGCCACGATGCAGATGATGCTGGCCGCCGCCGACCTGGGCATCGGCAGCGCGCACTCGGCCGTGGGCGAGCAGGACCTGGCCCGTCAGCTCCTCGGGCTGCCCGCTGACAGAACCTGCGCGTACCTGATCTCGCTCGGGTACCCGGCGGACCGGCCGCTTGCCCCCATCAGGCGACCGGCCCGGCGGCCGTTCGACGACGTCGTGCACTGGGGCAGCTGGTAACCGCCCGGAAGCCGCCCCGCGCACGGCTACGCGGGCCAGCGGCGGGTAGGACCTGCAGTGGCGGCCGGTACGCGAGATGCTGGTGACGGCGGCGCTGATCGTGGCCATATCCGTCATAACCGTGCGTAGGCCGCAGCCATCTCCGGCTTCGGGAGCCGGGTTCCAGCAGCCAGCAGCCGGCCTGCCGCGGTCTGCCGGGGATCGCTGACCGGCGCCGCAAGCCCGCTCCGCTGAGGCGGGCGCCGTCTCCGCGGGCGGGCGCGCAGCCAGGCGGCGAGCCTGTCATCAGGAGGTTGTGCGTGCGAACTCACCGGTTCTGGTACCGGGCGGGCGGCGCCGTCATCGTGGCCGCGCTCGGGGTCACGGCCGGCTGCGGCTCGTCCGGTTCCGGCTCCGGTCCGGGCTCGCCAGCCGCCTCCCGCGGTCCGATCGCCAGCCATCCGGCGACGCCGCGGCCGACCGCGACGGCACCAGCACCGGGGCCGGGCAGCGCCGCCGCGCGGGCGGCCGAGAAGGTCCAGGGCCCTGCGGCCGTGGCCACGGCGGCCCAGCTCGCCGCGCTGCGAGCGCAGGCCGCCGAGATAGGCCGCCTGTCGCCGGAGCAGCAGGCCGGGCAGCGCGTCATCTACAGCTATAACGGCCTGTCCGCGCCGCCCGGCCTGCTCAGCCTGATCCGGCACGGCGACGTCGGCGGCGTCATCTTCTTCAGCTTCAACATCGTGAGCCAGGCTCAGCTGCGCGGCGTGATAGCCGAGATGATCGCCGCGAATGCCGCGCCGACCAACCCGGCCCGCCGCTACCCGCTGCTGCTGATGACCGACCAGGAGGGCGGCCAGGTTCGGCGGCTGCCCTGGGCCGGGCCCGGCCAGAGTGAAGCGCAGATCGGTGCGTCGGCCAGCCCGGCGGCGGCGGCCGCGACCGCGGGCGCCCAGGCCGCGGCCGGCCTGCGGGCGGTCGGCATGAACGTGAACCTGGCCCCGGTCCTGGATGTCTACCGCCAGGCCGGCGACTTCGATGATCAGTTCCAGCGCTCCTACAGCATGAGCCAGCGCATCGTCTCCGCCGCGGGCGCGGCCTACATCACCGCCCAGCAGCGAGGCGGAGTCGCCGCTACCGCGAAGCATTTCCCCGGACTCGGCGCGGCCGGCCGGAGCCAGGACACCGATAACGAGCCCGTTTCCATCAATCTCCCCGCGCCGGTGCTCCGCTCGGTCGACGAGCCGCCGTTCCGGGCCGCGGCCAGGGCGGGCGTCAGGCTGACGATGGTGTCGTGGGCGACTTATCCGGCCCTGGGCGGCAGACTGCGCCGGCCTGTCGCCGCCGGTCGTCCAGGGCGAACTGCGCGGGCGAGTCGGCTTCGCCGGCGTGACGATCACCGACGCACTCGGCGCGGGCGCGCTGCGCGCTTACGGCCCGCTGCCGAACATCACGATGCTGGCCGGCCGCGCGGGCATGGACGCACTGCTGTGCACGGCGATCAAGCCGCTGCCGGGCGGGCTCTGCGTAGCCGGGCTGAGGGACGGCCTGGCCGACGGAGCACTGCCGCGGACCGCTTTCGAGGCGCAGCTCGCTCAGCTGCTGCAGCTGCGCGCCAGCCTGCCGACCTGACGCCCGCCCGGCCGCTCTGGCCAGGCAGCCTTCTCATCCGCTGTGCGGCAGACCCGCACACTTCGTAGCATGGCGTGCGGAACAGACATCGGCTCGGCAGCCGAGCGCACGCCAGCGGGGCGGTCGCCGGCGCCGCGGAGAGGTCATCTCGCCTGTGCGCAAGCAGCTCTGGCTCAAGTTCTCCGGGATCGCCGTCGCCGCCCTGGTCGCCGTACTGTTCGCGGCCCATGCGGACGCGGGTCCTGTTGCCCGGTCAGGCAGCAGGGCAGGCCAGCGGTCCGGGCCGAGGCCGGATTCTCAGGCCGGGAACGGTGCCGCCCGCACTAGCCGTGCATCCGCAGCGTCCCCGTCTGTCTCCCCGTCGCCAGATGCCGAGACAGTTCTGGCCGCCTCGCTGTCAGCACGCCAGCTCGCCGGCCAGCGCGTCATCTACAGCTACGGCGGCCTGACACCGCCGGCGAGCTTGCTGCGGCTGATCCGGCAGGGCGACGCGGGCGGCGTCATCTTCTTCGCCGGGAACTACAAGAGCCGGCCCCAGTTCACCGCCGCCGTTCGCGAGCTTGAGGCCGCGAACGCCAGCGCGTCAAACCCCGCGCGGGCTTATCCGCTGCTGCTGATGACCGACCAGGAGGGCGGGGAGGTGCGTCGCCTGCCCGGACCGCCCGACAACTCGGAGGCCTGGATCGGCAGCCGTCCCACCGCGGCTTCCCGCGCGGCGCAGGCCACGGCCGCCGGGACGAGTGCCGGCCGGAACCTTCGCGGCTTCGGCCTGAACGTGAATCTGGCTCCGGTCCTGGACGTCTACCGGACGGCTGGTGACTTCGACGATCAGTATCAGCGTTCCTACAGCAAGAACCCCGGCATCGCGTCAGCGCTCGGAGCCGACTTCATCACCGCGCAGCAGCACGCCGGCGTCGCGGCGACCGCTAAGCACTTTCCCGGTCTCGGCGCTGCCACTGCCAGCCAGAACACCGACAACGTGCCGGTCACCATTCGCCTGTCGAAGGCCGCGATCGAGAACGTTGACGAATATCCGTACCGGGCCGCCATCGCGGCCGGAGTCCGGCTGGTGATGGTGTCCTGGGCGGAGTACCCGAACCTCGGCACTGATCTGCCGGCCGGTTTGTCGCCGGCGATCGTGCAGGGCGAGCTGCGCAAGCGGCTCGGCTTTACGGGCGTGACCATCACTGACGCGATCGGCGCGGGCGCGCTTGAGCATTACGGCTCCACCCAGAACCGCGCGCTGAGGGCGGCGCAGGCCGGGATGCAGCTGATCCTGGCCTCAAGCGGAACGGCACAGGGCATCCAGTGCGCGGACGCGCTGGAGGCCGGATACCTGAAGGGCACGCTGGGCAAGGACGGGTTCCAGGCCACGGTCGCGCAGATCCTGCGGCTGCGGGCAGGCCTGCCCGCCTGACGCCGCGGGTCTGGGTGAGTCGCGGGTCTGGGTGAGTCGCGGGTCCGGGTCAGTCGCGGGTCCGGGTCAGTCGCGGGTCCGGGTCAGTCGCGGGTCCGGGTCAGTCGCGGGTCCGGGTCAGTCATGCCTGGCCGACGCGAGCGGCCCGGGGGCGATCGTGCGCCCGCGGCCGTCAGGCGGTGCCGCCGAGATCCGCCGCCGGGTCGCTCACCCAGTGATTGACCGCCAGCAGGTGATTGTGGAAGGTGACTTCCTGCTGGCCGAGCAGGCGGAACCCGACGCTGCGGCAGATGCCGTTGGAAGGGCCGTTACTGACACCGGGGAACGCGTGCACGGCTCCCCAGCGCCTCTGGTCGCGAGCCTCGGTCAGCACCGCGCGGACCGCGGCCTTAGCCAGCCCCTGGCCCTGGAATGCGGGCAGGACCATCCAGCCGATCTCGGAGATGATCTCGTCGCCCTCGGGATGCGCCCAGAGGGACACCGTCCCGGCGACGACACCTGAAGCCTCGCCGCCGACCGTAATCATCTTGATCCACGACGTGTCCGCCGCCGCCTCGGCAGCGTCGCGCAGCACCTTCTCCTCGATGCCGGCGCGGGGCAGCGGACCGCCGAGTTCGGCCATCATCACCGGATCGCAGCGCATTCGCACATAGGCGCCGACATCCCCTGGCTCCACGTTGCGCAGCCTCACGACGGGTGCCGCCTCACGACGGGTGCCGCCTCACGACAGGTGCAGCTCACGACAGGTGCAGCTCACGACAGGGCTACCGCGGCTGGAATCACGATGGCGGCCGGCTGCTACGACCAGGCCGGCAGCTGCTGCAGCGACCAGGTGTTGCCATCCGGGTCAGCGAAGGTGACAAACGAGCCCCAGGGCTGAACATCGATCTCGCTGGCGGCAACACCGGCGTCGATGAGCTGGCTCCGGGCGGCAGCCACATCGGCCACGACCATCTGCACGCCGTGCTGCGAGCCGGGCGGCATCTCGGTGGTGATGCCGGTGCCCATGACGACCGAGCAGGCTGAGCCAGGCGGGGTGAGCTGGACGAACCGGAGATTCTCATTCACCTGGACGTCATGGTCGGCATTGAACCCGACCTGATCGACATAGAACGCCTTGGCCCGGTCGACGTCGCTGACGGGGATCGGCACGAGCTCGATTTTCCAGTCCATGGCATCACGCTAGCGGAAGGCTCTGACAGTTCCCGGCCTCCTGGCCCCGCTCGTCGCGGCCCGCGCGGAGTCAGGTCACAGCGGAGCGGGCGGGGGCGCCGGGACGTAGCGAGTCAGGAAGAATCCGCGCACCGGGCGGCTGATCCTGAGGTTGTGAGCGACGGCTCCGGCGGCGCCGAACCGCAGGAAGACCTCGTCGTCCGGCCCGGAGTTGGGATCGTAGACGGCGAGCACGACCTGATCGGATTCGGTGCGGTAGCGCCAGGCCAGCACCTGGTGATTGTGCCCGAGCAGCAGCGGGTTGACCGAGGCGACCGTCACCAGGCCGAGTGGGGCCGGCTCTCCCCGGTCCAGGACGGCCCGGATGCGCGGCCACTGAGCCGTGACCGAGCGCTGCCGCACGCCCCGGATCGCCGGCCCGGCGGCCGCGCCACCCCGGCGGAGGCGGATGTCCGCGTCCGGAAGGCTCATCCAGCCGTAGTAGCCGGCTATCCCCGACGGCAGCCGCCAGGAGTCGATCAGCCGCCGGACGATGAACCGGTACAGCACCGAGCCCGGCTCTGGCCGGGCGGCCGGCGGGCGACTGCCCGCATGCCAGTAGTCGAGCGCGGCGAACACCATGCCGCCGCACAGGCCTCGGGCCGCATTGCCGATCCCGACGGGCCGCAGCGGCACCGGGACGACGAGCGCCGGAGCAGCCGGCCAGGAGTTGGTGAAGGCAAACGCATCCCGCGACGGCAGGAAGCCCGTCTGGCTGGGCTGGCCCGCTTCCGGCACGCTGCGCCGTCAGCGGGCCAGAGCGTCGATACTGGCCACCTGCTCAGGCGTCAGGCTGAACCCGAGCAGGTCGAAGTTCGTCGCGATCCGGTCCGGCCGGGATGACTTCGGTATCACGGTCACGTCATGTTCCAGGTGCCACCGCAACACCACCTGGGCTGTCGTGACTCCGTGCTCGGCGGCGATCTTCGCCAGGACCGGATCGCCGAGTCTGGTGTTCTTCAGCCCGCTGTAGCCTTCCACCGCGATGCCGCGCTCAGCGTGCCCGGCGAGCATCCGGCCGTCATACAGTGTCGGGCCGAAGTCGATCTGGTTCACCGCCGGGGCGTGACCGGATGTCCGGGTCAGATCGTCGATCTCGGTCAGGCTGTAGTTGCTCACGCCGACAGTCCGGACGTGGCCCGCCGCCTGGACCTCCAGCAATTCGTTCCACAGCTGGCGGCTGGCGGCGCCGCTGGACGGCGGCCAGTGGATCAGCCACAGATCGAGATAGTCAGTCTCCAGCGCCCGCAGCGAGCGAGTCAGCACGGACGCGGCTTTGCCAGCGTCCGAGGGGCGGATCTTCGTGGTGATGAAGATCTCGGACCGGTCGATGCCGCTGTCGCGCACGGCCTGGCCGACCTCGGCCTCGTTGGCGTACATGGTGGCGGTATCGACGTGGCGGTAGCCGGTGTGCAGTGCCGCGGTCACGCTGGCGCGAGCCTCGTCGCCGCGCAGCTTCCAGGTGCCGAATCCGACCATGGGCATCTGGTAGCCGCCGGGCAGCGCTGCCGTCTGGACTTCAGCTGGCGATGTCATTACTCCATTATCCGCCGCCGGGCATCACGCGCGCTCCGGCGGGCGCGGCCGCCCGGGGGTAACGCGACTGCGCGGTCAGATCACGAGCGTCCCCGAGGCCGCCGTTAGCCCGGCGAACAGCTCCGTCAGCCGGGCCGTGACCGGACCCGGCTTCCCGTCGCCGATGGGCCGGCCGTCGAGAGCGAGCACCGGAGTCAGGCCGCCCATCGTGCCGGTGACGAAGATCTCATCGGCGGTGTAGAGCTGGGTGAGGCTGTAGTCGGCGATCGCCGTCCTGATCCCGGCTTCGCCCGCTAGGTCGAGCACAACCTGACGGGTGATGCCCTCCGGGCAGGCCGCGGTTGTCGGGGTGCCGAGGACGCCGCCGGCAACCAGGAAGAGGTGCGTGGCGTTCGTCTCGGCCACGAATCCGCGCTGATCCAGCATGACCGCGTCGTCCGCGCCGGCCAGGTTGGCCTCGATCTTGGCCATGATCGAGGTCAGCAGATTGTTGTGGTGAATCTTCGGGTCCAGGGTGTCCGGGCTGGTCCGCCGGACGCTGGCAGTGATCAGCGTGATCCCGCCCGCGTCGTACACCGGCGCCTTGTGCTCAGGCAGGACAATGAGCGTGGGCCCGGACTGGTTGAGCCGGGGGTCCATGCCGCTGGTGATCTTGATTCCGCGGGTCAGGGTGAGCCGGATATGCACGTTGTCGGTCATCTGGTTGGCGGCCAGGGTCCGGCGGATTTCCTGCGTGATCTCCGTGTCCGTCGGGATCTGCTGGAAGGCCAGGGCCAGGGCCGACCGGCGCAGCCGGGCCAGGTGCTCCTCGAGCCGGAAGATCCGCCCCCGGTACAGGCGCAGACCCTCCCAGACCGCATCACCGCCCTGGACGACTGAGTCGAACGGACTGACCGCGGCCTCGTCCCGATGCGTGAGCCTGCCCCCAACGCTGACGATCAGGTCCCGGTTGCGCTCATCGAAGGTCTGCAGCACGGTGCGCTCCTCGGATTGCCTGGTGACGGTGCGATCCGCGGGACCGCCATCAGCTCGGCGCCACCCCGCGGACCGGGCCAGTCCCGAAAATATCGGTGGGCGGCATCGAGCGCACGGCCGGGTGGGGAGAGCTGCGCCGCCCGGGCCGGCGGCGGCCCGCCTCGCAGCTGTGACAGCAGGCAGGACTGGCGCCGGTCCCGGACCGGGTGAAGTCCGGCGGGCCTCGGGCGAAGCCTGAGCCGAGCTCGTCCGCCGAACTTTTACCGGCTGGAACACAGCAGGCTGACCAGCAGTTTTCTTCGGCAGTGGCCGGAGAGCAGTGCCCGGTCATCGCCCGAAGCTTTACTGTTACTCCTGTTCCGGGATGAAAACTCTCTGGGGGATACGCATGGAGCGCGAGCCGACCTTGCTCGAGAGCCTGCGCAAGGCGGTCGACGCAATGCCCGACGATGTAGCGCTGCGTGTGCATCTCGCTACGCTGCTGCTCGAGGCCGGCCGCCGGGACGAGGGCATCCGCGAGATCGGCGCGATCCTGCAGCGCGATCCGGCCAACACCGCGGCGATGGCGCTCATCACCGGAGGCGCCGCCGTCGATCAGGGGCAGGCCGGCGGGACCGGCCCGGCGGGCCTGACCGTGACGTCAGACCTGCCGGAGTCAGGTCAGGCCGAGGTTACCGGCCTGCCGGAAGGCGAGTTCGGATCCGACGCGGGCGACGCCGGCCGGGGCGAGTCCGCCGGTGAGCCGGGCCCTGGCGGTCCCGGCTCGGCGGCCGGTTCTCCTGATACGGGCGGAAGCGGATCCGCACCCGACGAGCCGCCTCCGGCAGCGCCCGACTTCGACTGGCGGGCCGCCGAGTCGGAGCTGGCAGACGTGCTCCCGCCGCGCTTCGTCGGATCTGACGGCGCCGCGGAAGACGCCAGCGGCAATCCGGCCGCCGACGAGGCGCCGGCGTTCGATGTGGAGAACACCTCGCTGCGGCTGTCCGACGTCGCCGGCATGCAGGATGTGAAGCAGCGGCTGGAGGCCGCGTTCCTGGCCCCGATGCGCAATCCGGAGCTGCGCAAGCTCTACGGCAAGAGCCTGCGCGGCGGCCTGCTCATGTACGGGCCGCCTGGCTGCGGCAAGACGTTCATCGCGCGGGCGGTCGCAGGCGAGCTCGGCGCCCGGTTCCTGTCGGTGTCATTCGCCGACGTGGTCGACAGCATGCTCGGGCAGAGCGAGCGGAACATCCACGAGATCTTCGGCGTCGCCCGGCGCAGCGCTCCGTGCGTCGTGTTCCTTGACGAGGTCGACGCCATCGGCCAGAAGCGAACCCAGCTCCGGCACACGCCGATGCGCGCGGTCGTCAACCAGCTGCTGCTGGAACTCGACGACGTGACCGGCGGCAACGAGGGGGTCTTCCTGCTGGCGGCCACCAACCATCCGTGGGACGTGGACAGCGCCTTGCGCCGGCCCGGCCGGTTCGACCGGATGCTGCTCGTCCTGCCGCCTGACCAGGCGGCGCGGGCGGCTATCTTCCGCTTTCACCTGCGCGACCGGCCGGTCGAGCGAGTCGATCCCGAGCGTCTCGGCAAGCTCACTGACGGGTACTCGGGCGCCGACATCGCGCACTGCTGCGAATCGGCGGCCGAGCTCGCGCTGCTGGACTCGGTCCGCCGCGGCGAGCCCCGGATGATCGTCCAGGCCGATCTGGAAGCGGCGATCCGCGAGGTCAGGCCGTCCCTCGGGCCCTGGTTCGACGCCGCCCGCAACGTCGCGCTGTTCGCGAACGAAGGCGGAGCTTACGATGACCTGGCTGCGTACCTGAAAAAGAGACGGATGCTATGACCGACGTTCCGGCCCAGTTGCGGCGTGCGGATGTCATGCTCGGGGCCGGCCGCTTCGCCGAAGCGATCACGCTGATCGCGCCCGTGGTCGCCGCGGAGCCGGACAACAGCCGGGCCTGGGCGCTGCTGGCTCAGGCGCAGCTGGGCGCGGGCAAGCCGGCCGAGGGGCTGGCCGCGGCGGACCGCGCCGTGCAGCTCGATCCGGGCTCGGCCTGGCCGCACCGGCTGCGCAGCATCGCCCAGCGCCGGACCGGGCGGAACCGGGACGCCGTCGACACGGCCATCGAAGCCTGCCGGCTGGAGCCGCATCACTGGATGAACCACTTCAACCTCGCGCAGGCAGCGCTGGACGCGCCGGGATACGTCGGTCCCGGCGGCCAGTCCGCCCTCGCGCTCGCCCGGGACGCCAGTGTGGCCGCGCGTGAGCTGGCGCCGAACGAGCCGTCGGCGCACTACGTCTCCGGGCAGGTCAGCCGTGCCGACGGGAACTCCGATGAGGCGCTGGCGCACTTCCAGCAGACGCTCGCGCTTGATCCGGAGCACAGCAGCGCCATCAATGAGCTCGGCCGGATCAGCCTGGAGCGCGGCAAGGCAGGCGCAGCCGCCCAGCACTTCATCCAGGCCGCCCGGATCGCTCCTGGCCAGGGCGTGTACGGGCACAACGTGGAAATTGCCGTGGCCAGGGCCGAGCGGTCGGTGCGGGCGCTCATCCGCTGGGTGATCTACGGCTCCTGGCTAGTCGTGATCGTGGCGCTCGGATTCGCGCACCGCTCGCTGGCCGGGCGGATCGCCATGCTCGCCGTCGTAGGCGTCGCGGCCGCGGCCGTTGCCGTCGTCTGGCAGGTTCAGCTGCAGCGCATGCCCAAACAGGCCAGGCCGCTGTTCCAGAGCCGGTCCATGCTGCTGGCCCTGGGCGTTTCACTGGGCTCGCTCCTGGCCGGCGTGGCCGCGGTGGAGTTCCTGCCCGACCAGGCGGGTAACTACGTGCTGTTCATCGTGATCTTCATGCTGGGGGCCAGGTTCGCAGCCTTCAAGATCCTCCGCGACGGGGCGCGGAAGCGGTACGAGCAGATCACCGGCCGCTCCGCGACCGCCAAAGCTCCCGGACTCGGCTAGACGTAGACTTTTCCGGCCCGGGACCCGGATTTGTTTACGTCCGGGCGCCCTGCCGCGTGCCTGCTAGATCCGCAGCCGCCGGGCGGCCAGTTCCTCGTAGTAGGGCTGGCACCGCGCCGCCAGTTCGGCCAGTTCCGGCGGCAGCTCCTCGGCATGCGGCCGCCGGGCCGGCCCGAACCCGGTCGATCGCCAGACGCTGTCGTACCAGTAGCGGGCCCACACGCCGTCGCTGGACCGCGGCCCGGCCGGCCAGGACAGCATCGCCGGATCGAAGGCGATGCCGAGTGCGTCGCAGAGCGCCTCGAGCGCCGCCCGGGGATCCCGCAGGATGTCCGCTGAGTCGATGACCGGGCCGCCGAACGCCGCGAAGATCTCGGCCTGCTGCGGCAGCCCGAGGTCGGCGAGCACAGGCGCCGACCTGACCCGCGCGTAGGACGCGAGCAGCTGCCGCGGATCGCGGATGAGGAAGGCGTGCCTGAGCCCCGCGAACGCGGCCCGGTCCACCTCCGGCAGCAGGTGGTGCGTCATGTGCTTCTGGTAGTAGACCGAGATCCCGGCGGGCAGCGGCGCCCGGGTCAGATCAGCCAGCACGGCCCGCCAGTCGGTTGGCATGCTGGCGATGATCTCGTCCTGGCCGGGATGGTCGACCTCCGCGGTGGCCAGGTAAAAGCCGTACAGCGGCTCATCGACGACCACGGTGTCGGGCCGGTTCTCGAACGAGCGCATCAGCGCCGTGGACACCGTGCGCGGCCCTGACCACATCGCGATCCGGGCGGGCTGCGACCGGGCCGACGGCGCGGGTGACGGCGCGGGTGATCGCGCGGACGGGCTCACAGCACCACGACCGAGCGCAGCACCTCCCCGCGCTGCATCTTGGCGAAGGCTTCCTCGACGGCGTCCAGCGCGATCGTCTCGGAGACGAATTTCTCCAGCGGCAGCCGTCCCTGCAGGTGCAGGTCGACGAGCATCGGGAAGTCGCGGCTGGGCAGGCAGTCGCCGTACCAGGACGACTTCAGCGTCCCGCCGCGGCCGAAGACGTCCAGCAGCGGCAGGTCCAGCTGCATCTCCGGCGTCGGGACCCCGACCAGCACGACGGTGCCGGCGAGATCACGAGCATAGAAGGCCTGCTTGTAGGTTTCCGGCCGGCCGACGGCCTCGATGACGACGTCGGCCCCGTTTCCTTCGGTCAGGTTCTGGATTTCGCTGACCGGGTCGGACGACCGCGAGTTCACGGTGTCGGTCGCGCCGAAGCCGCGGGCCCACTCCAGCTTCCGCTCGTCCACGTCGACTGCGATCACCTTCCTGGCCCCGCCGAGCAGGGCGCCGAGTATGGCGGCGTTGCCGACGCCGCCGCAGCCGATCACCGCGACCGAATCGCCGCGGGAGACGCCGGCGGTGTTCAGTGCCGCGCCGAGGCCGGCCATGACGCCGCAGCCGAGCAGCCCGGCCACCTCGGGCTTGATCTGCGGGCTGACCTTGGTGCACTGCCCGGCTGCGACCAGCGTCTTCTCGGCGAACGCGCCGATGCCGAGCGCCGGCGACAACGGGGTGCCGTCGGCGAGCGTCATCTTCTGGCTGGCGTTGTGGGTGGCGAAGCAGTACCACGGGCGGCCGCGCAGGCAGGCCCGGCACTGGCCGCAGACCGCGCGCCAGTTGAGTATCACGAAGTCGCCGGGGGCCACGCCGGTCACATCCGCCCCGACGGCTTCGACCACGCCGGCCGCCTCGTGCCCGAGCAGGTAGGGGAAGTCCTCGCCGATGCCGCCCTCACGGTAGTGCAGGTCGGTGTGGCACACGCCGCAGGCCTGCACCGCCACCAGCGCCTCGCCGGGGCCGGGATCGGGGACCACCACGGTGGTGAGGCTGACCGGCTCGCCCTTGCCGGTGGCGACGATGCCCTTGACGTGCTGTGCCATCCTGCTGCTCCTCTTCAACACCACAATTCTGACCGGGAACGGGGTCGCCCGCGGCCAGTGCCCGTTCGCCCGGCTAGTCTGGCCGGCCCTCGAGCCCGCTGGCTAGCTCGGGTGCCCCGCCGTGCCCCGCCGTGCTCAACCGTGCGCAGCCGTGCTCAGCCCGGGATCACCCGGCCGTCATAGGCCGGGCTGTGCTCATCCACGGTGATGACGGGGATCTCGAGCAGCTGGGCTTGCATCCAGGAGCCGCCGGCCGGGTCGTCCGGGGAAGTCGGTCAGAGGGCGATCAGACCGGGCGGCGGCGCGGGCTCCGGGGCCGGCTGGTCCTGATCTCCCGCGTCCCCGGTGCCGGCGGTCTCGCTGCCGGCTGCGAACACGTGACAGCCGGCCGGGTCGAGCCGCAGTCCGACGGTCTCGCCGCGATCGGCCCTGGTGGTGGCGAATATCCCGGTGAGACGGCCGTGACCGGCGATGTCGATCGCGTGCTCGTAGCCGCGGCCGCGGAAGGCAACGTCCGCGACAACCCCGGCGAGGTGGTGGTCGCCGTTGTGCGTGCCGGACAGCTGAACGCCGGTCGGCCGGATCAGCAGCAGCGCGTCGGCCCCGGCGAGTCCGCGGCCGGCCTGGGCCCGGAACGGGCGCAGCAGCGCGGGTCCGGCGATCTCCACCTCGATGACACCGTCAGGAAGGGCGGCCGGGCCGGCTCCCGCGCCGGCCGGGCCGGATCCGCTGGCATCGTGACTGGCGGCCTGGCTGGTGACGCGGACGGGCAGCTCTCCTGACAGCCCGGTGAACCTGGCCACGAACGGGCTGGCGGGCCTGGCGTAGACGTCTTCCGGGCGGCCGAACTGGATCAGCCGTCCCTTCTGCAGCACTCCGATCTGATCCGCGAGCGCAAACGCCTCGGCCTGGTCGTGGGTGATGTAGACGGCGGTGGCGCCGGACTCGCGGACCAGCGAGGAGATCTCCACGCGCATCCGCTCGCGGAGGTCCGCGTCCAGGTTGGACAGCGGCTCGTCGCACAGGATCAGCCCGGTACCGGCCACCAGCGCCCGCGCGAGCGCCACTCGCTGCTGCTCGCCGCCGGACAGTTCGTTGGGGTAGCGGTCACCGAGAGCGCCGAGCCCGACTCGCTCCAGCATGGCCTGGGTGCGCGCTCGCGCCTCGGTCCTGGGCAGCTTGCTGCGGCGGAGGGCGAAGGCCACGTTGTCGCGTACGCGCAGGTGCGGCCAGAGCGCGTAATCCTGGAACACCATGGCCAGGTTCCGGCGGTCCGGCGGTACGTGCGCACGAGCGCTGGCGACCACCGTGCCGCCGATCTCGATCGTGCCCGCGGTGACCTGCTCGATCCCGGCCAGGCAGCGCAGCAGCGTGGTCTTGCCAGAACCGGACGGGCCGAGCAGCACCACGAAGCTGCCAGGCTCCACCTGGAGACTGACCTCACGGAGCGCGACACTGCCGCCGCTGTATTCCTTGGTAAGGCCGTCGAGCGTGATGCTCTCTGCAGCCCTGGTCTCAGCCACGGGTAGCCGTTCCGATCCGGCGCCAGCCAGCAGGCGCGAGCAGCCGGTAACCGCCCAGCACGACTCCGACTGCGACCATCGCGATGGCCACCGCCACCACTGACTGGGCCATGCCCACTCCAAAATGGTAAGTACTGAGATTGTCGTTGATGGCGACCGAGGCCGGCGGATTGCTGGGCGCGTACAGCAGCTGCGAGAGAGGCAGCTCCAGGAACACGCCGCTGAACGTCAGCAGCCAGGCCATCGCGAGCGGCCGCGACACGACCGGTAGGACGCCTCTCGCCCAGGCCATCATCGAGCCGGCGCCATGCGTCCTGGCCGCGTCGCGGAGCGAGGGCTGCAACTGAGAGACGGCCCCGACCAGAACCCGGGCGTTTGTCGGCATGCTGGACGCGATGTAGGCGATGACGAGCAGTGTCGCCGTCTGATACAGGTTGATGCCGAGGCTGGACAGGATCGGCAGGTTGAAGGCGAAGATATAGCCCGCGCCGAACACCACGCTGGGCAGGGCGACTGCGGCCAGCAGCATGAAGTCGAGCACGCGGGACGATTTCTGCCTGCGCTGGGCGAGCAGCCAGGCCGCGATGAAACCGCCGACCACAGTCACTGACGCGGCGATCGCGCCGTAGGCGATCGATCGTTCCAGCGGGCCGAACTGGCCGCCCTGGTGGATCAGCGCCCGGTAGTTCGCCAGCGTGAAGGAGAACGATCCGCCGTAATCGGCCAGCAGTGACGCACTGACAGCGCCGAATCCGGGCACGCCGAGTGCGACCAGATAGAACAGGCCCATCCCGCTCATCGCGGCCGCCTTGCCCCAGCCGCGGAGCTCTCGGCGGACCGCCTGGCGGGTGCGGCCGGACAGCATCTGGTATGAGCGTCCGCGCAGCGCCCGGGCCTGAAGTGCCAGCGGGATGGCGACCGCGGCCACGAGCAGGAGGCCCATCGAGGATGCGGCGGGGAAGCTTGGCGGGAAGTTGTTGATGGCGTTATAGAGCTGATAGGTCGCTAGGGTCAGGCCGGACTGGTTGGCAAGCGTGGCGGCCACCCCGAAGTCGCTGATCGCCTCGGCAAAGTTGATGGCCAGGGCCGACCAGATGGCCGGCGCCAGCATCGGCCAGATCAGCCGCAGTGTGGCAGCCCGGCCGGCCCCGTGTACGCGGGCCGCGTCCTCGAACTCCTGTCCGAGCCCGGCCAGCCCGGCTGTGATCGCCAGGTAGGTGAACGGGACCGAGCGAAGCCCCAGCAGGAGCACCACGCCGAACGGGCCCATGATCAGGTGCGTGACCCAGGGCCAGTCCAGACCTAGCCGGTACATCACCCCGTCAGGCTCGACGATCCGCTCCCAGCCGATGGCCGGCAGCCAGGACGGCACCAGTAGCACCAGCCACATGCTCGCCATCACAAAGCGATGGCCGGGCAGCGTGGTCCGGTTGGCCAGCCAGGCGATGGGGAACCCGACGACGAGCCCGAAGCCGGCGGCCGCCCCGCTCACCCACAGCGAGTTGGTGATTGCGATCCCGGTCGCGCCGGTGAACGCGTGCGCCAGGAAGGTTAGCGTGAACCACTGGGTGCCCTGATCGAACAGCCGGGGCGAGACGGCGAGCACGAGCGAGCTGGCACACGGCACCAGGATGAACAGGATCAGCAGGATCCAGAACAGCGGCTTGCCGATCAGGGCGCCGAACGCCCGGCCGGCGGTAAACGAGCGAGTCCTGGCTGCAAGCCGGGGTGCCCAGCCGGAATGCCCCGGCCCGGCGGTTGCCGGGCCGGGGCCTCCAGCGGATTCAGTGGTGACAGCCACCAGGTTCGCTTCCTATTGCGATGCGGGGGATGCGGACTGCGAGCGCTGTCATCGTCACTTCACGATGTTGGAGTCGAACCAGGTGTTGATGGTTCCCTCCTGCGGCCCCCACTTGTACGGGTCGATGGACTGGGTCTGCACGGAGGCCAGGGATGGCAGGTGCGACAGCGGGTTCACGCCGTTGATGACCGGGTAGTAGAGCGAGTCGCCGTACGGGTCGCCGCTCTGCATGACCTTCTGGCCGGCCGGGAGAGCACGAACTCGATGAATTTCTCGGCCTCTTTGCGCTCGGTCGCGGAGGCCTTGGCGTCGATGCCGATCGCGCTCGGGAGCAGGGTCACCGGGTTGAGGTATTTCACGGTCAGCTGCGGGTCACTGCCGGGACCAATGTGGCGCCGATGCCAGCCGAGCTCTGCACCAGCGCAAGCTTGATCCGCCCGCTGGTCAGCGCCTGCAGGGTCGGGCCATTTGTGGGGTTGATGACCAGGCCGTTGGCCTTGAGCTTGGTGAAGTAGGCCTCGCCCTGGCTCACGCCCGCCGAGATAGTTCATCATGCCGGCGATGAACGGGTAGGTCGGGCCTGACTGGGACGGGTCATTCATGCCGACCGCGCCCTTCCAGCCGGCGACTCCAGCTGCTGCCAGGTCGTGGGCGGGTTGGTCACCTTCGTCTTGTTGTAGACCAGCGCTGCCATCAGCGTGACGCCGGTCGGCGTCCAGCTCTTGTCAGCGGGCAGCGACTGGGTGCCCAGGCTGTCCCACTGCACGTTCGGCTCGAAGCCCTTCTGCAGCAGGCCCTGCGTGTCGAGACCGGCGAACGCGGTTGTGCCGTCCACCCAGAGCAGCCCCCAGTTCGGGTTGTTCCTGGACGCTTCGATCTGGGTGAGCAGCGGGCCAGTGGAGTTGTCGTCGAGCTTGACGGGGATGCCAGTGGCCTTCTGGAAGGCCTTGGTCATGGCGTGGTCGTAGCCCTGGGCTGAGTAGACGACCAGCGTCACCTTGCCTGAGCCGGACGAGTTGGTCGTGGAGCTGTTGGCGGACGAGCAGCCTGCCAGGGCGATGGCCCCGAGCGCGAGAACCGCAGCGGAAATGCGGACTTTAGCGGGAGTCGTGATGCGAGTCATGGCCGCGAGTCTCCGGCAGACAGGGTACGGGGAGGCGACGAGAAAATGTCCGGCAGGAGAATGAACCGTCAAGATCTGGCAATAACCACGGTCATTCTGGGGTCGTGACGACCGTTAGACCATCCAGCTAGAGCCTGTGATTTCTGAACCCCGCGCTTCTGCCTGGCGTCAGACCACCGGAGTCGGCGGCTGCTGGCCGACCACCGGCTGACGCGCTGCCGGAACGGCGAACCGGAGCGCGCGCTTCTTGGTCAGGACGCGGACCGGTACACCGTCGGGTCGCACCGAGGCCAGCGCCTGCCGCAGGTCGGCTGCGGTCCGGTCGCAGATCTTCAGCCGGTAGCGCGGCGGGTCAGCTGTCGGCGTAGTCAGCGCGGGCCGGCCGCGGCCAAACGCGAACGGCAGCAGCAAGGCTCCTGCGAGCAGCAGGACCTGCCGGATCAGGCCCGGCCGATGCGAGATCCGGGCGGCCGGGCTGAGCGTGATCTCGAGCAGTGCTCCGTACCGGCGCGGCTCGATCCGCAGCTGCGCGATGTCCGGCCACGCCAGGTGAATCTGCCGCAGCCTCGGCCGTCGGCGCCTGCTGGAGCAGCCGAGCCAGACCCCGTGGCCGTCGGCACGGAACGCGCGCTGTCTGACGGTCATCAGCACGGAGAAAATCGTGACGGTCGCGATGGCGAGACTGCCGAGCTCGGTTGCCCCGAGCCACAGCGGCAGGCCGCCGCCGGCATGTTTGCCGACCCCGAGAATGACGGTGGCAAGAATGCCGAACCAGACCGGGATGAGCCACACGAACCCGCGCGGATAGCGGCTGGCTGGCCCCGGACCAGGCAAGTGACGGTTTCGTCCACGGCCGCCTCCCCCGCTTTGTGCCTACTGCGATCTTCGGTCGCGCGGCCGTGCGGGGCAAGAGGCAAGAAATCCTCGTCACCGTATTGTCACCGGACTTCGACGGCGGAGGGGCGGCGCGCCGGCAACGGGCGGGTGAATTAACCTGGGGACAGCCAGCGCCGGCTCCAGCACCCAGGGGACTAAATAGATGCAGATCGCCGAGATCACGCGCGCCGAGACGAGCCACAGGGCGGAGCTCCTGAGCGTCGGCTCCTATACCGTCGATCTGGATCTGACCTGCGGCGATAAAGTCTTCCGCTCGACCTCGGTGATCACCTTTGACTGTGCCGAGCCCGGCGCCCGCAGCTATGCCGACCTGGTGGCCGAGACCGTGCACGAGATCAGCCTGAACGGGACTCGCCTCGACCCGGATACCGTCTGCGCTAACGGCCGGATCACGCTGGCCGGCCTCGCCGCGCACAACGAACTGCGCGTCGTGGCTGACTGCGCCTACGCCGCTGACTCCAAGGGCATGCACCGGGCAGTCGACTCGGCCGACGGCAAGGTCTACTGCTACACCAACTTCGAGCCAGCCGACGCCCGGCGTGCCTACGCCGGCTTCGAGCAGCCGGACCTGAAGGCCACTTTTACCTTCAGGGTGACCGCGCCCGCGCACTGGGCCGTGCTGTCCAACCAGCCGTCGCCGGAACCGGAGCCGGCCGGGGCCGACGAGAGCGGGACGCCGAAGGCGACCTGGCATTTCCCGCCCACGTCGCGCATCTCCACCTACCTGACCGCCGTCGTGGCCGGGGAGTACCACGTGGTGCGGGAGGCCCACACGACGCCTTCCGGCCAGGTCATCCCGCTCGGCCTCGCCTGCCGGGCCTCGCTCGCGGACTCACTGGAGTCGGCCGACATGTTCGAGCTGACCAAGCAGGGCTTCGACTACTACACCGCGCTCTTCGAGCGGCCCTACCCGTTCGAGAAATATGACCAGGCCTTCGTTCCCGAGTTCAGCGCCGGCGCGATGGAGAACGTCGGCTGCGTGACCTTCTCCGAGCGGCTGCTGTTCCGGTCGAAGGTCACCGACATGATGTACGAGCTGCGGGCGACCGTGATCCTGCACGAGATGGCCCACATGTGGTTCGGCGATCTGGTCACCATGAAGTGGTGGGATGACCTGTGGCTGAATGAGTCGTTCGCCGAGTTCAGCGCGGCCCTGTCGAGTGCCGAGGGCACCCGGTTCACCGACGCCTGGACCACTTTCTCCGGCTCCCGCAAGACGTGGGGCTACATGCAGGACCAGCTGCCGACCACGCACCCGATCGCGGCCGACGTGCCGACCCTCAGCGAGGCGATCGCGAACTTCGACGGCATCAGCTATGCCAAGGGCGCCTCGGTGCTCAAGCAGCTGGTGGCTTACGTCGGCCGGGAGAACTTCTTCACCGGCATCCGGGCCTACTTCGCCGATCATGGCTGGGCCAACGCGCGGCTGTCCGACCTGCTGGCTGCGCTCGAGGCCAGCTCCGGCCTCAGCCTGGGCGACTGGGCGAAGGCCTGGCTGCAGACAGCCGGGCCGAATACGCTGCGCAGCGAGTTCGCGGTGGGCGCTGACGGTACCTTCGCCGACTTCGCCGTCCTGCAGGAAGCGCCGGAGGACTACCCGACGCTGCGACCGCACCATATTGCGGTCGGCCTTTATAACACCGACTCAGGCGGCGCGCTGGTCCGCACGAACCGGGTCGAGGTCGACGTGACCGGGGCGCGGACGCCGGTACCGGAGCTGGCCGGCCTGTCCAGGCCCGACCTGATCCTGCTGAACGACGACGACCTCAGCTACGCCATCGTCCGGTTCGACGACCGGTCGCTGGCCACGCTGACCGAGTCCATCGGGGCCTTCGCCGATCCGCTGGCCAGGACCGTCGCCTGGAGTGCCGTCCTCGACATGGTGCAGCGGGCTGAGCTGTCCGTTCCCGCCTTCGTGGCGATCATGGTCGGCGGCATGGGCCAGGAACCGTCGGTGTCGGTCCTGCAGATCCTGCACATGACCGCGTCCCGGCTGATGGCCGTGACCGCTGACCCGGCCTGGCTGCCGGAGGGCAAGCGGCAGCTCGCGACGGCCGCCCTTGAACTGCTGCGCTCGGCTGAGCCGGGCAGCGATCACCAGCTGGCGTGGATGCAGCTGCTGGGCTGGACGGCCGTCACGCCCGACCAGCTCGACTTCCTCGAAGGGCTGCTCAACGGGACCGTGGTCATTCCGGGGCTAGCCGTCGACACTGAGCTGCGGTGGGCGCTGCTCAGACGGCTCACGGTAACCGGCCGGGCCGGCGACAGGGAGATCGATGCCGAGCTGGCGGGCGACCCGACCGATGCCGGCCGCCGGCACGCGGCTGCCAGCAGGGCGGCGATCCCGGACGCCGAGCACAAGGCGGAGGCGTGGGAACTGCTGGCCCGCTCGCAGGAGCTCGGCCACGAGGGCGTGATGGCAGTGGCAGGCGGATTCGGGCAGGCTGAGCACGCCCGCCTGCTGACGCCGTATGTCGACGCGTACTTCGAGGTGCTGCCGGAAATCTGGGCCAGTCGCGGCGATCACATCAAGCGGCTCCTGGGCGACGGGCTGTTCCCTTACGCAGCCGCGTCGCCGGAGCTGCTCCGCCAGATTGACGAGTTCCTCGCGGCCGAGCAGCGGGATCCGTCGATGGTGCGGATGCTGGTGGAACGGCGGGACATCGTCGAGCGGGCCCTGATGTCGCGGGCCCTGATGTCGCGGGCCCTGCCGGACTGACCAGGCGCCGGCCGCCAGCAGCGGCCACTCTCCGCCTCGTGGGTGCCGAGTTGGTGTGCCCCGGGCACCACTAACTCGGCACCGACGACGGCTGGTGCCGGTTACGGCACGACCTGCGGGAGCGATCCGGTGGCGAACACCAGGCCGTGCCCCGGCGGGGTCTGTGCCTGCAGGCTGTCGCCGGTCACGGAGACGCCGCTCGGCCCGGCCAGGGCGCCGAGCGCGGCGAATGAGCCCTGCTCGATGTCCTCGACCATCGCCGGCAGCGGCAGGCACATCGCCAGTTGCCCGGAGATATCCGGCAGCAGGTGCGGCATCACCGGTACGTCGAACAAGCGGGCCATCCGGGCGATGCGCAGGAACGGCGTGATGCCGCCCACCCGGCAGACGTTGGGCTGAACGAAATCGACCGCTCCGGCCAGCAGCATGTCCCTGAACTGGGCCTCGGTGTAGAGGCTCTCGCCGGCCGCCAGCGGGATGTCGATGGCCGCCCGCAGCCGCGCGTAGGCCTGCAGGTCCTCGGCCGGCAGCGGCTCCTCCATCCAGAAGATGTCAAACGGGGCCAGCGCGGCCGCGGCCCGGCGTGCGGCAGGCAGGTCCCAGAGCTGGTTCGCGTCGACCATGAGCAGCCGCGACGGGCCGATCAGGCGGCGGACCGCGGCCACCCGGTGCACGTCCTCATCCAGGCTGGGCAGCCCGACCTTGATCTTGAACCTGGTATGGCCAGCCTCAACCCAGCCAGTGACCTGCTCCACTAGCTCGTCCAGGGCCAGGTGCCGGTTCACACCGCTCGCGTACACCGGAACCTGCTCGCGCTGGCGGCCGATGAGGTCGGTCAGGCTGACCCCCGCCGCCTTCGCCTGCAGGTCCCACAGGCCGATGTCGACTGCCGCCATGGCCAGCGTGGTGATACCGCCACCCGCCTCGCGCAGCCGCCACCACAACCGGTCCCACGCCGCGGCCGGGGCGACCGGTCCGTCCACCGCGAACCGGGCGACATCGGCGTCGATCATGGCCCGGATCGCCTGCGCGCCGGCCTGAACCGCCCAGCTGAACCCCTGGCCGGCGGAGCCGTCGCTCGCCTGCACACCAGCCACGATCAGGAACTGCTCGGTGACGTCTGGTCCCCACGGCACCGGCATGCTGAGCCGGTAGACGCTGGAGCTGACCCCGGTCACGCGCGGGGTCATGACAACTGGTCAGCGTCGAAGGACGGCAGGCAGAACGCGCCGCCGAGGTGGGCGAGCACCGGATCGCCGGGGTCAGGAGGGCCGAGCCGGGAGATGAGGGCCGCGGCATAGGGCTCGGCGTCGTCCCTCGGCTCGTAGCCGAGCGCGCGGGCCTCAGCGAGGCTGACCCAGCCGCCGCGGGTGTTGCGGGATACGCCGTACGCCACTCGGAAGCCGGGACTCTGCACAGTCAGGCACGCTTCGAAGAGGCGGCCGGCGTCATCGGGCGACAGCCAGGTCGACAGCGCCCGGATGTCGGGAGGCTCGTCGGCACAGGTCAGGATGCGCAGGCAGATCGCGTCCAGGCCGTACCGGTGGTGATACAGCGAGGCCAGCGCCTCGCCCGCGACCTTGGAGACGCCGTAGTAGGTATCCGGTGCCGGGAACGCGTAGTCCGGCGCCGGGAAGTCGGCGGCAGGCGTGAACCCGACGGCGTGATTCGATGACGCGAGCACGACCCGCGGCACGCCCGCGCGACGCGCTGCCTCGAAGACGACGTAGGTGCCGTGAATGTTGACCTCGGCGATGCGATCCCACGGTGCCTCGCCGGACAGCCCGCCAAGGTGAATGACCGCATCCGCGCCCGCGCAGGCGGCGGTGAGCGCACCAAGGTCAGTGACCGATGCCTGGATGACCTCCTCGGCCGGACCCGCGGTCAGCGGCGCGATGTCGAGCAGACGCAGGATGCGGCCGGGCGCGGCAATCCGGGTGCGCAGCATGGCTCCGATCTGACCGGCTGCTCCGGTCATGAGAATGGTCGGCATGAACGGCAGCGTAGCCGCGCCGCCGCCCCGGTTCGCGGCCGCCCGAGTGCGTTGTGAGGCGCTGCCGCAGATCTGGTCGGTAACGGCTCGCAGCTCCGGGTGGCCCGCGCCGCACGCGCTGGTTCCGGTCACCGCCGCGCGCCCGGTTGGTCGCCCGGACCGGCCAGTTCCTGGCCGCTGAAATGCGGCGGCCCGGCCCGCTCCGCGTCCTGGCCGAACGCCGTGACCTGGTAGAACGACCCCCTGCCTTTGCGGACGCCGCGGTGGCAGGACCGCGGCCGACGCGAGGGTAAAGGGCGGCCAGGACGCCCCGGCGCGCCGGAAATGCTGACCGAATTCCGGGCTTTTCTAGCGTGTATGGGTGACCTGAGATCGATTTGCTGACCTGCGTCGCGTTCGTTTTTGTGAGCGCGCCATTACTGAGAGTGGCGACACGAAGTTTCGATAACGTAGCGGTCACGGTCGGCGGTGCCGCATGATGTAGTCACTCGACATCGGGCAGAGACGCCGCATCAGTCTCAGGAGCATCAGTCCTTATGACTACGGGATGGCCGCGGAACCAGGAGGATCTGCGGTGGCCCCACTCCGATTCCGACGAGACCGGGCCAGGTAGCCAGGCTGGCGGACGGGTTGCCACCGACGCTGACCGCGCGAGCGCTGCAAGCGGATTCGGGACTGAGCACCCAAGCGGGCCGCTGCCCATCACCCCGGCAGCGCAGCCGCGGAGCCGGTTCGGCCGGCGGTCGCGCGACAGTGAGCTTGCCGAGCTAAGGCCAGCAGACGGCGCTGACGCCGACTACGACTGGATCAAGTACCTCGGCGAAGCGGGCCCGGCCCAGGAGCATTCACGTCGGTCTGCCGATGCCGGCGCCGCTGGCTCTGATGACAAGCGGGAACGGGGCAGTCGCACCTCGGGCCGCAAGTTCGGGCGCCGCGCCCCGGCTGACGATGCACCGAAGGACGACGCGCAGGCCAGCTCGCGGCCGGCTCCGCAGCTGCCACAAGCGCCGGCTGCGGCTGCTCCGGGTCCGGAGGCCTCGGCAGCTCCGGCCACGCGCCGGGGACGGCCGCCTCGTGACCACGACTGGCGGGCTAAGGACTATCCAGTTCCTGACACCGCGCCGGGGCGCGGCCGCGGCGGTCCGGTCGCTGACCGTCAGGCTCCCGATAACCGTGAGGCTCCCGATAACCGTGAGGTTCCCGGCAGGCCGGGGCCCGCGGGCGGGCCAGCACTCCGGGGCTTCGGTGCTGCCGCGGCCGACACCACCAGCATCTTCTCGCCGGCTCCCGGCGTCGGCGCTCCTTCCACCGGCGCCTGGCCCGCAGACGGAGCCGTGCGGCCCGAGCGGACGGACAGGCCGGATTACCAGCGCCGGCCGGATCGGTCCGGCGGGCCGGAACAGGCCGTCAGGCCGGATTACCAGCGCCGGCCGGATCGGTCCGGCGGGCCGGAACAGGCCGTCAGGCCGGATTACCAGCGCGAGCCGGAACAGGCCCTCAGGCCAGATCGCAACGTGCGGCCCGAGCAGCCTGCGGCGTGGCCAGAGCATTCTGCCTGGCCCGAGCGGTCGCAGCCCGACTCCTGGCAAACCGGACCGTCGCAGCAGCAGCCGGTTCGCCCGGCCCGGGCGGATGCTTCACCGGCCACCGCGTGGCCGAAGACCTCGAGCCATTCCTGGCCCGTTCCAGACGGGCCTGCTCCGGTGCGCCGCCAGCCTTCCGAGTCCCGGCAACCGGGCGACGAGCGGCCAGCCGCCGATCAAAGTCAGCGGGCCTGCGCGCGGCGTGGACTGGCCGACAGTCGGCGGGAGTCGGACGCGCCTCCTGCCGATCACGCCGACCGCCGGAACTGGGCTGGCCCAGGACGCGCCAGCCTCGCGTCGATAGCCGCAGCAGGCAGGGCGGCAGCGGACTCCGCCACCGACCAGGAACTGGGAGTGCCGCGCGAGCCCCGGCGCTCCGGCCGCCGCAGCGAGGCCAAGAGCCCAGAGGCGGCCCCCGACGGCAAGAAGGATCGCAGCGCACGCCGGCTGCGCGGGCGAAAGGGCAAAGCCGAGCAAACGGCTGTCGCTGACGCCGGATCTGCCGGGCTCAGCCCGGCAGCCGCAGCGCCCGGTGCCGCCACGGCCTTCATCCCCGCTCCCGTCATCGCGCCTCCGGCCGCTGCGCCGGCAACGGGGCGGCGAGTGGTATCCGAGCCCGGACTGGGTGTTGCCGCTGCGTCGGCAACGGGGCGGCGAGCGGTATCCGAGCCCGGACTGGGTGTTGCCGCTGCGCCGGCAACCGGGCGGCGAGCGGTATCCGAGCCCGCGATGGGTGCTTTCGCTGCTCCTGCTCCGGCGGCCGCCGTTGCCGCTCCTCCGGCTCGCCGGTCGCGGTCCCGGACCCCTGACGCCGCGCACCCGGCAGCCGCGTCGGCCGCGCCGGCACTTCAGCCGGCTCCGGCACCGCAGCGGCCGAAGACCGATACCCGGAAGGCCGGTCGCCGCAAGGCCCGGCATCCGGTCCGGATCGCGATCGTCGTCGGCGCCGTGGTCGCAGCCGGGGCAGCCGCCGCCTTTGTCGTCACGCAGGAGAAAGGCCCCAGCGCCGGGCCTGCTCACAACATCGTGACGCCGCAGAAGCTGCAGGACTACGTGCAGAATCCGGCGCTGGCCTCAGGCCTGGGCGCTCAGGCGCTGCGGGCTGAGATCGTCAGGAAGGGCAACGGCGAGGCCAGCCACGTCGTGGACGCCGTTTATGAGGACAGCACCGGCCCCGGCACGAAGTCAGGCCCGCTGATCATCCTCTTTGTCGGCGGCAACCTGTCCGGATCGGCCGCGTCCTTCATCTCCAGCTTCACCGGGCTGCTGCCGAGTGCTTTCGTCACCGGCGCCGGGGCTCTGGGCGGCCAGGCCGCGTGCGTGCCGGGCGCCGGCGGCCACCCGGCAGAGTGCGCCTGGGCCGACAATGACACGTTCGGCCTGATCGCCTCACCGACGCTCAGCGCATCTGCCCTCGGCCAGGAACTCCGGTCCATGCGGCCGCTTGTGGAGCACGTGTCCCGGTAGCGGTACTAGCGGCCCCGACGCCGCAGCAGAGTTTCATGATCCTGGAGAGTTGTGCACGCAGGCACGTGCATAAGTCTCCAGGATCATGGTCCTGGCCCCGCTATTCCGGTGGGCGTTTCGAGGCGTCGTCACGCGGTTTCTGCGTGCGGAGCGACAGCCGGGCGATGGCGATGGTGACCGCTCCGGCCAGAACGGCCAGGCCGGCCACTTGTGCGCCGATGAGACGCGAGTCGAGCGGGACAGTCGATGCGGCATCGGCCGCGTGGAGGCTCGGCCGGTGCCGGGCACGGGGCAGGCCCAGCGAGGTTGATCCCGGGCTCGGACTCGCCCCGACGGTGGGGAACAGGCCGGTGGGATCAGTGGGGGATACCCCCGTTCCCGTAATGGGCGGCAGCGTCGAAGGCGCCGGAAGTCCGACGGTCGAGGCCGGATCAGGGCTGGTCGTAGCGGTCCCGGTCGCGGTGACGACTGCGGTAACCGCGGAGCCGGTAAAGGATGTCGCGCCGGATGCGCTCGCCTTCGCGGAGAGGTGCACACGCTCGCCGGCCGTCGCGTCCGACTGCACCTTCACAGTGGCCTGAAGCTCGTACGCTTGGCCGACCACGAGCTTCCCGAGCTTGCAGGCCGCGCCGGCTGGCGCCGGGCAGACCGTGAATTTCGGGGTGCCGACGTGGCGGGCGGCCGCGACGGTCGCACGCACCGAGACCGCTGGGCTTGCCACCTTGGTGGTCCACACCCAGATCGCGAAGCCGGCCTTGTGGCCCGCGGTGACCCCGGCGGAGGCGGAGAGCGGCTGGACCCGGACGCACAGCTGCGCGGTCTTCGGGCTGGGTGACGTGCTGGGCGTCGGGGTCGGCGTCGGGGTAGGTGACGAGCTGGACGGTGTCGGGCTGGGAGTGGTCGTCGGCGAGGATGACGACGGGCTCGGGCTTGACGACGCGCTGCCGGACGGAGATGTCGACGCTGGGCTCGAACTGCCCGGGTCCGGGGACGGACTGCCGCTGGCTGCCTTCTTTGACGGCGACGGCCTCGCGGAAGGCGAGGTGCTGGCGGACTTGACCGGCGATGCGGATGCGCTGGCTCGCGCCGACTTACTGGGCGACGCGGATGCCGACTTGGTCGGCGACGCCGACGCGCTGGCCCGCTTGGTAGCGCGATGCTTCTTCGGCCGTCGCTGCTGTGATTGCCCCAGGACAGCGGCGGTGAGCACACCGTTCTTCGGCATCGATCCGCACGCGGCACTGGCGGCTGTCGTGTGCGCGGCCGCCTTGGTCGCGAGGGCGTCGCTGCCGGTGCTGATCATGAAGAGCAGGAACCCGCAGATGGCACCAAGTGCGGCCGTCCTGATAATCAGGGCCCTCACCTGTGCAACCTCGGTTCGCTAGGCTTCTTCAGCAGGTTCACGCGTTCCTAACAGTTTCACACTATTCACGGTCGGCCGACAGGCCCAGAACCGGCGGCCGATGGCCGCCGAAGGTTCACGTATGAGTCATCAGCGGTCATGTCGGCCACCAGCCGTCACCGGCTAGTCCGGCTCTTCTGCTGGGCTTGTGCCCAGGCTGGGAGGTTGTTATGCCGGCTGCTGACGTGCTGTCCCGGTCGTCGCGCCGTCCCGATCTGGTGCTGTCGTACGGCCAGGGTCCTGACCAGGTTGCGGATGTACGGATTCCGGCCGCCCGGCCGCACGCTCCCGGCGGGTCCGGGGCGGTGCCGCCGCCGCTCGTGCTGTTCCTGCACGGCGGGTTCTGGCGGGCCGCTCACGATCGCTGCCACACCGGCCCGCTAGCGGATGCGCTGACCGGTCAGGGATTCGTGGTGTGCACGCCCGAGTACCGCAAGGTAGGGCAGCCGGGCGGCGGCTGGCCGGGCACGTTCGCGGATGTCGCGGCTGCGGTTGACGTCCTTCCGGGCCTCGTGGCGGCGTCGGGCGGCCCGCTGACCGATACATCGCGGCTGATTGTGGGCGGGCACTCGGCCGGCGGCCAGCTCGCGCTCTGGGCAGGAGCCCGGCAGCGCTCCTCGCCCGGCGGCGAGCGCGCGCGGCTGGCCGTCGTCAGCCTGTCCGGCGTCTGCGATCTGGCTGCATGCCACCGTGACGGACTGGACGACGATGCCGCCGGCGACCTGATGGGCGGCGGGCCGGAGGCCGTCCCTGATCGCTATGCGCAGGCTGACCCGATGAGCCTGGTGCCGCTCGGGGTCCCGATCGGCCTGGTTCACGGCACAGCCGACAGCCGGGTGCCCTGGCAGCAGAGCCGGGATTTCGCGGCGAAGGCGCAGGCCGCGGGTGACCTCGTCACCCTGGACCTGCTGGACGGCTGCGGCCATTTCGAGGTCATCGATCCGCTGTCAGCCGCCTGGCCGACGGTGCTCGGCGCGTTCCAGACGGCGGCCGCCCGACTCACGCGACCCTGAACCCGCCGTGTCGTGTATGCTCTCCAGGCGCGGCAATGCCCGCCGGGAGACCGGCAGGCGGGGTGCCGCAGACGCCCCCTTAGCTCAGTCGGCAGAGCGTCTCCATGGTAAGGAGAAGGTCTACGGTTCGATTCCGTAAGGGGGCTCACGGTCAGAGGGCTAGTTCGCTAGATGATCGAGCTGGTGATGGCGGGGACTAGTAGCAGTTGGGCTGGCGATTTCCTGTCAGGAACGCTTCGGTGCGCAGGCCCCATGCCGCATCGCTGATCGCCAACTGCCGCGACACCGCGCACAAGCCTGCGCGCGGCTCGCGCAGTGGGGGCTCCTGCGAGGCGACTAGTCAGTTAATACACCCACTGGCTGGTCGCTGAGATCGGCCAAGGCGGCGAGCTCTTTCTGCCCGATGGGCTCGGCAGCCCGCAGTGGCACGACGGCGATCCTGTCAGCCAGGGCGCGCACTTGCTGGATCTGCTTCACTTCGCTGGCCGCGCGCTGCCGGAGGAACGCCGCCTTGGGGCTGGCTGCGCCGATGGAGTTGTTGATGACCCATGCCCAGGGATGGATGCCCGCGCGTTCCAATTCCTGCTGCAGACCCTGGGCCTCCAGGACAGGTGTCGTCTCGGGGAGCGTCACCAGAATTACCTTGGTCTGAGCTGGGTCTTGCAGTCGCATGAGCGGGGTCGTGAAGTTCACCGAGTCGCCCATGTGGCGCGCGACCTCGCGATGGTAGGAGCCGGTGGCGTCCAGCAGCAGCAAGGTGTGTCCGGTAGGCGCGGTGTCGACGACGACGAACCGGCGCCTGGATTCGCTGAGCACCCTGGAGAACTGCTGAAAAACCGCGATCTCCTCGGTGCAGGGGGACAGTAGGTCCTCGGCCAGAACCGCTCGCCCGTTCTCGTCCAGATCCCTGCCTTTCGTAGCCATCACGTGCTCGCGGTACACCCGTGTCGCCTCCCCGGGATCGATGCGCGACACCTGCAGGCCGGGCACGGTCTCCGTCAGCGTCTCGCTGAGGTGCGCGGCCGGATCGGTCGTGGTCAGGTGGACCTCACGGCCAGCCCGCGCCAGGGCGACGGCGACTGCTGCGGCGATCGTGGTCTTGCCGACACCGCCCTTGCCCATGCACAGCACGAGTCCGTGATCCGACCGGGATATCTCATCTACCAGCTCAGCCAGGTTCGCATCGGGCATCGTCCCCAGTGGCGGCACTTCGGCGGCCACAGCATCGACGGGCGGGGCAAAGAGCGACTCGAGCGCCTCGATCCCGATCATGTTCATCGCCATGAGGCTCACGCTGTCGCGCGGCAAGGCGGCGATGGCGGCCGGGATGGCATCGAGGGCGCTCGCTTCCCTCGCGCGCACAGCCCGGCTGATGTCGTCCTCACCCTTCGTCTTTGGCAGGACGCCGTTGATGACGACGTACTGGCTGGCAATGCCGATCTGCCTGAGCTCACCGCTGGTGCGGTCGATCTCGGCCAGCGCCGAGGCCTGCGGGCGGGCGACGAGGACCATCCGGGTCTGCGCGGGATCCTTCAGCGCGCCGACGGCCCGCGCGTACACCGACTTCTGTTTCTCCAGGCCGGAAAGGGGGCCCAGGCAGGACGCATCACCCTTGCCAGAGGCGAGGAAGTCGGACCACGACCCGGGAAGCTGGAGCAGGCGGATCGTATGCCCCGTGGGCGCGGTATCGAAGACGACATGGTCGTACTGGCCAATAACTTGCTCGTCCGCGAGGAGGGCGGTGAATTCGTTGAACGATGCGATCTCGGTCGTGCATGAACCCGACAGCTGCTCAGTGATCAGCGACAGCTCACTGTCCGGAAGCAGCCCGCGCACGGGGCCGATGATCCGCTCGCGGTAGGCCTCGGCTGCCTGCTCGGGATTGATCTCCAGCGCCGACAAGCCCGGCACCTGCTCGATCGAGGTGGTGACATTGCCGATTGTGAGTCCGAAAACCTGGCCGATGTTCGATGCCGGGTCTGTGCTGACCAGCAGGACCCGGTTGGCCTGGCGAGCTAGCTGCAGGGCTGCGGCGCAGGCGACGGAGGTCTTGCCCACCCCTCCCTTGCCGGTGAAGAAAAGGAACCGCGGAGCGCTCACAAGAAACTTCATCTCGCGTCCTAGCAGCATCCGGACGGCCCGCAGTTCCCGCCGGTGACTTCGGTAAGTCCCAGCTCGCTTATGCCCGCCGGGGCGGCAGCTGCCTGGTTGACCAGCCCGGTATAGCGGAGGAGCTGATCCCTGGTCGGATAGCTGCCGGTGGCGACGGTTATCCCGTCGACCATGGTCAGCGGGAGACCCGCAGATCCAGCGACGGTCAGGAACGAGCGCACGTTGTCGTTCCCCGCGAAGGCTGCCGGGTCGTTCGCCAGATTGTGCCGGGAGATGTTGGCGCCCAGACCCCTTAGATGATCAAAGTCAGCGGTGAATGTCACCAGGGCCTGGTCGAGGTCTGGGCCGCACACCCCGGTGTTGCAGCACAGGGCGGGCTCGTAGACGTCAATCACGGGCATGTTTTCTCCTGTCAGTGGGGGGCTGTAGTGGCTCCTCCCGGCCACAGCGGTCGATGGCCTGTATTGGCCGCGGCTCTTTAAGTTCCACAATACATCGACGTTGGTCGATGGATTGCATCAGGGCTGCCGTGCGCGGCTGCCAGTCGTCTCCAGCCGGGCAGCACGCCGTGAGGCCAGCCCGGGTGCTAAGCCGATGGCAAACGCAGATGTCGCCCTTTCGGCCTGCAGTCGGGCAGGGGCAGGGAGCTGGTCCGCTGCGCCAGGGCAGGCGATCGCCGCGGCCCGTGGCTCACCCCGCGTTACCGTCGGCCAGCCGGTCAGCCTGGATGATCGCGCAGTGCAGGCCGCCGCCGACGTCGCTAGTAAGGGTGATGCCGATGTTGGTGAAGCCGGCTGACTGCAGGAGGTCACCGTACTGGGGCTCGGTCAGTGTGGCGCAGCCGCAGCCGATACGCTGCTCGGCCAGGGCGAGCTGCCAGGCATCGAGTCCCTCGTCGGCGATCATGTCGGAGACGCCAAGCCGGCCGCCGGGCTTCAGCACCCGGAATGCCTCAGCCAGGACGCGCGGCTTGCCGGCGGACAGGTTAATCACGCAATTGGAGATGATCACGTCGACGTGTTCGTCGGGCAGCGGGATGTCCTCGATGCGGCCGTGGAGAAAGACCGCGTTGGAGATCCCGGCTTTGGCCGCGTTGGCGCGGGCGAGGGCGAGCATATCGGGGCTGGCGTCAAGTCCGTAGGCCATGCCGCTCGGGCCCGCCCTGCGGGCGGACAGCAGCACGTCCAGCCCGCCGCCGGAGCCCAGATCGAGCACCGTCTGGCCGCGCTCGATGCTGGCCACGGCGAGCGGGTTGCCGCAGCCGAGGCTCGCTCGTAGCGCGGCCTCTGGCACATCGGCGCCCGCCGGGTAGGCAGCCGCGCCGAAGCAACCCCCGTCGGAGTCCGATTGGCAGTCAGTGACAGGAGCGCCGGCCAGCGCGCTTCGGGCGAGGGCAGAGTAGCGGCTGATGACCTTGTCGCTGGGACTGGTGTCGGCGGTCATGAGTGCCTCCGTGAAGGGTGCGGTTGAAGGGCTGGCCGTACCGGCAGGGGACGGCCCATGATGATGTCGGCGGCGGTGGGGAAGCAGTCCACGCACGCGTCGTTGATCCGGTAATAGGTGGCGGTTCCCCTGTGCTCGGACAGCAGGAACCGCACTTCCGCGAGCACCTTGAGATGCGCGGAGACGGTGGACTGGCCAACGTCGACGGCCGCGACGATCTCGCCTACGTTCATAGGTCTGCGACGCCGTGCGAGGAGCGAGACGATCTGGATCCGGGTCGGGTCGGAGAGCGCACGGAACCAGGTCGCGTACTCGCCAGCGGCGGCGCGGTCGAGGGGCTCGGCAAAACCATTCATCGTTAATCGACGATAGACGATGAACTCCTCGCAGCGGAAGTCCGGACGGGAAGATGCCCGTTTCCGTCAGTGCGGCAGGGAGCCGATCAGCGCTCCGAGGCTGACCAGCGCCTGGCTATGGACCCGGTAGTACACCCAGACCCCGCGCCTGTCCCGGTCCAGCAGCCCGGCATCATGCAGGACCTTGAGGTGGTGGCTGATCGTGGGCTGGGATAGGTCGAACGCGCCAGTCAGATCGCACACGCAGGCCTCGCCGCCTGGATGGGAGACGACGAGTGACATCAGCCGCAGCCGCACTGGGTCGGCCAGTGCCTTGAGCAGCGGCGCTATCCGCTCCGCCTGCGCCTGAGACAGCGGAGCTGCCGACAGGGGCGGGCAGCAGGCGACGATGTCGGCCGGACTGATAACCGGCAGTGACTTCGGCATGTGTCTATATTGACAGACGCCAATGTCTTGTGGCAAGCTGACCTTCGACCAGACATAGACAGGATTCAATGTCTTGCCATCAGGAGGTAGCCATGTCTCGGGTGCAACTCGCGCTTAATGTCAGCGATCTGGATGAGTCCGTCGCGTTCTACTCGCAGTTGTTCGGCACCGAGCCGGCCAAGCGCCGGCCTGGATACGCGAACTTCGCGATCACGGAGCCGCCGCTGAAGCTCATCTTGATGGAGAACCCGGGGAAGGGCGGCAGCCTCAACCACCTCGGTGTCGAGGTCGCCGACACCGACGCGGTTGACGCGGAGCAGACTCGGCTGGCCGAGGCCGGCCTGGCGGCGGTGAACGAGCGTGACACGACTTGTTGCTACGCCAGGCAGGACAAGTTCTGGGTCCAGGGCGCGCCTGACGATGAGTCCTGGGAGATCTATACCGTGCTTGCCGACAGCCAGACCTTTTACGGCGAGGAAGCCGCCGCTGCGCAGTGCTGTGGCGGTGACGGCAGCCAGCTGGCTCATCCTGCCGACTCCGCCCAGGCCTGCTGCTGAGCCAGACGACGCCGACCGGGGCATTCTCGGTCAGCGTCCTGGTCACCGGTGCGAGTGCGGTTCCGGCCGGAGCGTGCTGCCCGGCTGACCTGCCATGGAGTCGTCGGAACCGGTCCCGTGCCGGTCGTTACCGGCGGGACAGCCGCACAGCAACCGCGCCGGGAGGGCTAAGCCCCGCCCAGCGCCTCGCGTACCGCAGCCAGGCGCTGCGGTACCACCCGCCACCACGTCCACTTCCCGCGCTTTTCCCCTTCGATCAGCCCGGCTCCGGCGAGCACCTTGGTGTGGTGTGAGATCGTCGGCTGGCTCTTGCCGAGTGGCTCCTGCAAGTGACAGCTGCATACCTCGCCCTGAGCCGCGACGATCGACAGCAGGCGCAGGCGGACCGGGTCAGCCAGTGCCGTCAGCACCGACGCCAGCGCCGCTGACTCCGCCACTGATAGCGGAACGGCGGTAATCGGCGGCCCGCACAGCGCGGCATCCGCGGCCTGCAGGACCGGCGTGACGCGCTCTTCCAGCATGCAGCCTCCCATTGACATACGTCGATACGACCTCGATATACTGATGACATCGACAGTAGTCAATTTACCGGAAACTGAGATTCTTATGCCCGCACCCAAGCTTGCCTTCCCGGTGCGCAGCCCGGCTGCTGCGGCGGAGGTGCTCTGGCGCCGGCTCGCCGCTGAATTCCTGGGCAGTGCGTTTCTTGCCGCAGTGGTGATCGGGTCGGGGATCGCCGCGCAGCGCCTGTCACCGGGCGATACCGGGCTGGAGTTGCTGGAGAACGCGGCAGCCACTGCGGCAGGCCTCTTCGCAATCATTTTGATGTTCGGGCCAGCGTCCGGCGGTCACTTCAACCCAGTCGTCTCCTTCGCTGACGCGGCGTTCGGCGGCCTGCGCTGGCGCGATGCCGCTGCTTACCTGCTGGCGCAGGTGGCTGGCTGTACCGCCGGAGCTGTCGTCGCCAACCTGATGTTCTCGCTGCCTGCGGTCAGCCTGTCGGTCAAGCACCGGGCCACCGCAGCCCACTTCCTGTCCGAGATTGTGGCCACTGTCGGTCTTATCCTGGTGATCTTCGCGCTGGCGCGCACGGGCCGGTCCCGGTCAGCTCCGGCCGCGGTCGGCGCTTATATCGGGGCGGCGTACTTCTTCACTTCCTCGACCAGCTTCGCTAACCCGGCGATCACCGTGGGCCGGATGTTCTCCGATACCTTTGCCGGAATTGCCCCGTCGTCGGCTCCGGCGTTCATCGGCGCCCAGGTGATCGGGGGAGCTGTGGCCATCGGCGTGATCTGGATTCTCTATCCGGGCGTGACAGCAGCCGAGGCGGGAGACGTAGTCGTGCCTCACCTGGGCGGTCAGTCCGGCACCGCCAGCCCTGCCGCGTCGCCGAGGTCAGCACACATCGATGCCGCGGCGAGCGCCGACGGCAACCTCGCCGTCCAGAGCCACGGAAATGACCAGCATCCGCGCGGCAGTACGTCATGACGGACAGGAGAAGCACATGCACCTGCTCATGATCGGCGGCAGCGACGCTGGCATCAGCGCTGCGCTGCGGGTCCGCGAACTGGATCCCGGCACTGAGGTGAGCGTGGTCGTCGCGGACGCGTACCCGAACTTCTCGATCTGCGGCATTCCCTACTACGTATCCGGAGAGGTCACCAACTGGCGGAACCTCGCCCACCGCAGCACGGCCGACCTGGAAGCCACGGGTATGAGCCTGCGGCTGGACACGGTCGCCCGGCGGATCGACGTCGCCGGCCGAAAGCTGCACGTAACTCGCCCGGACGGCAGCGACGAACTGATCAGTTACGACAAGCTCGTCGTCGGTACCGGCGCCGTGCCCGCGCGTCCCCCGATCGCGGGCCTGACCGGACCCGATGCACTTGGCCCGGACCAGGGCGTGCATTTCCTGCATTCCATGGGCGACACCTTCGCGGTCATGCGCACCCTGGAGGCAAGCGCCCCGGCGAGTGCCGTGATCATCGGCGGCGGATACATCGGCCTGGAGATGGCCGACGCGCTGACCGGCCGCGGCCTGCAGGTGTCCCAGATGGAGCGCCTGCCGGAAGTGCTGCCCACGGTCGACCCATCGCTGGGAGTGCTTGTCCACGCCGAGCTGGCTGCTCATGGTGTCGAGGTTCTGGCCGGGACCTCTGTGCGGCAAGTCGGTCTGGCCGGAGCCGGTGCCTCCGGACGGCTCCAGGTGGACGCTGTGGCAGCCCAGGGCGGTGCGGTAACCAGGCTTGCCGACCTGGTCCTTATCGTGACCGGCGTCCGTCCGGAGACCGAACTGGCGCTGGCAGCAGGAGCCACGCTAGGCGCGGCCGGCGCGATCAGCGTCGACACCGGAATGCGGACCGGGCTGCCGGAAGTGTACGCGGCTGGGGATTGCGTCGTCACTCATCACCGGCTGCTCGGCGAAACCTACCTGCCGCTCGGCACCACCGCGCATAAGCAGGGCCGGGTGGCCGGAGAGAACGCGCTCGGCGGGAACCGTGAGTTCGCCGGCAGCCTGGGCACCCAGGTCGTCAAGATCTTCGACCAGGCCGCCGCCCGTACCGGGCTGCGGGACCACGAGGCCGCCGCCGCCGGCTACGACCCGGTCACCGTTCAGTCCGAGGCGGACGACCACAAGGCCTATTACCCCGGCAGCCACCGCATCACCATGCGGGTGACCGGTGACCGTCAGACCGGCCAGCTGCTCGGCCTGCAGCTGTTCGGGCACCGGCAGGCCGAGATAGCCAAGCGGGTCGACATCGCCGCGACCGCCATCTTCCACGGCATGACCGTCGAGGCGGTCAGCGACCTGGACCTGTCGTATACCCCGCCGCTGGGCAGCCCCTGGGAAGCCGTCCAGATGGGCGCCCAAGCCTGGACCCGGCAGGCCAGCCGGGCCCCGGCGTCGGCGCATTCGCAGCAGTGAGGACGCAGCTACGACTCAGCCAGCCCGCGCGCCATTAGGCACCGCGGCCAGAGGAGGACCGATGCCAGCAACGCATGTCATGACCGAAGCCGAGCGGATGTGCCTGCGCAGCGCGGCTCGCGAGCTGCATGAGGAGTTCCGCGGCGTCTTCGGCGAGGAGACCATCGAAAGCCTCCTGTTCAGCAGCTACGAGGACTTGGCTGCCACTGCCACGGTGCATAACTGGCTGGCACTCGGCGCGGAGCGATTCACGCGCCAGCGGCTCGAGGCCCTCGCGCACGCGGAAAGCCGCGCCGCTGGGAAAGTCCCGGCAGTGTTGTTCCTGTGCGTGCACAACGCCGGGCGCTCGCAGATGGCACTGGGATGGTTCACCCATCTGGCCGGCGACAAAGCGATCGCGTGGTCGGGCGGAGCCGAGCCGGTCGGGCAGGTCAGTCCTGCCGTCGTTGCTGCTATGGCCGAATCAGGGATCGACATCTCTCGTGAATTCCCCAAGCCGTGGACTGATGAGTTCGTCTTGGCGGCCGACATCGTCGTAACCATGGGCTGCGGCGACGCCTGCCCGCTGCTGCCTGGAAAACGCTACGAGGACTGGGAGCTGGACGACCCGACCGGCAAGACCCTGGAGGAGATCCGCCCGCTCCGCGACGAGATTCGCGACCTGGTGTCCGGCTTGCTGCAGCGACTGGCGGCTCAGTAAGGGCAGCGCCTGGCGCGGCCGCCAGCTCGCCGGAATAAAGGCGGTAGCGCCTGGCGCACGAGGGCTACGGTTCGTCGAGCGCCTGACGGAGCAGGGCGAGACGCTCGGGGCGAGCCCGCCACCATGCGATGCCCGCCATGAGGACACCGTATGTGATGATCTAGGCCGCGCCGGGCCTGTGATAGGCCGGAACCGGCGTGCTGCAAAAGTGTCCACCTATCGTTCAACTGCCATTCAACCTTCAGTTCGAAGCGAAAGGCCGGGCAGCAAGGCTGTCGCAGCGACAGACGGATCAGCAGTCGGCCGTCGTGAGGCCGAACGACTGCCCTCGGGCCTGCGCCCTCGCATCTATACGAGCTCACCGGGGTGACTCATGATCTGTCGCCGCTGGGGCAGGACGGCTGAGGGTGCAAAAGGCCATGCTGGAGCGATGGGCTGCCGCCAACGGCCGGCGGCACGGATTCTCAGGTAACCCATATCGCCGGGGTTTTCGGGACCTGCCCGTCGTGCGCGGCGCCTGCCAGCACGCTGCCGCGGGCTCCGGGTCCGGGAGGGCCGTCATCTCGCTAGCTCGTTCAGCCGGTCGTGGCCGCGCCCGGCCAGCGCCTTTCAGGCGGTCAGCGGCAGTCGGCGCAGAGGCCGACTACGTCCAGCCGGTGGCTGTGGGCCTGGAAACCCTCGGCATCTGCGAGCTGGCTGATGGCGCCGGCCGCATCCCGCTCGAAGTCGGCCGGGAGGGTCACGTCGATGACCTTGCCGCAGTTGACGCAGAGCAGGTGATGATGATGCTCGGTCAGGTCTTCGGCGAGCTCGAACCGGGTGAACTCATCGCTCGCGGTGACGCGCCGGACCAGACCGGCCGCGTGCAGGACGGTGAGGTGCCGGTAGGCAGAGCTGCGCGGCAGCTGCGGCAGGCGCTCGGCAATATCGCCGATACTGACCGGGTGGCCGGCGGTGGCCAGCAGGTCGACGATGGCGCGCCGTCCGGTGGTGTAACGCTGGTCGATCACGCGCAGGCGGCGCGCGACGACATTATGCAGGTCGTCGGCCGTCTCCTGAACTGACATGATGCTCCTCATACCTGGCCAGCTGTGCAGGCCGCCGCTGGTGCGACTAGTGCTCGTCGTAGTGGTCCCCGTCAGGAGCGTGCCGGTGGCCGTCATGCGCGTAGTCGACATGATTCCCGTGCGGAACCGGGTCGTGCCCGCAGCCAGGCCCGTGCACGTGACCGTGCCCCGGGTGGGCCAGGTGCGGCAGCGGATGCTCGTCGTAATGCCCGTCATGCGGCGCATGAGCGTGGCCATCGTGGACGTAGTCAGTATGACCCTCACGCTCAGCGCAGGCATGCCCGCAATCCGGGCCGTGCTCGTGCTCGGGATGAAGATGCGCCTGGTGGTCAGCAGTTGTCACGGCTCCTCCTTGCTGTGATGGACGGCGTCAGCGACTATGTGGGCGACGTGCTGGTCAACCAGGGAGTACACGGCCGCCCGTCCCTGGCGTTCCACCCCGACCAGGCGGGCACCGCGCAGCACCCGCAGGTGCTGCGAGACCAGCGGCTGGCTCATTCCCAGCAGGTCGACCAGCTCATGCACGAACCGCGGCTGGCCGGCGAGTTCGGTGACGATGGCCAGGCGGGCAGGCGCGGCCAGCACCTTCAGCAGGTCCCCGGCCGCCTCGAACGCCTTCGTCTGCACTGACACGACTTCATATAAACATATGCCGATCTGTTTATGCAAACACCCTGGCGACAGCGTCCGCACGAAGCCTCGCCTAATACAGCCCGTGCGGACCGCCAGCCGGACTCAGCTTGCATTGAGACTCAGTCTCAGACTATGTTGTGGGGCATGAACTTCACCTATCTGGGCGGGTGTGGCCGCCGGCTGACCGGAGCACGGCGGGGCACGGTCCTGGTCGGCGCTATAGCAGCTGTCGCGCTGGCCGCCGCGGGCTGCGGCAACAGCAGTGGCGGCACGAGGGACTCCGCCAACGGAACGACAGTCATCAACGCCATCGGCGCTGAGAACGAATACGCCAACGTGCTGAGCCAGGTCGGCGGGAAGTACGTGCACGTCTCGTCGATCCTCAACAACCCGAATACTGACCCGCATACCTTCGAGTCGAGCCCTCAGGTGGCGCAGGAGGTCAGCGGAGCGCAACTGATCGTGCAGAACGGCGTCGGCTACGACGATTTCATGAGCAAGATCGAGTCCGCGTCGCCGAACCCGAAGCGGAAGGTGATCATCGCTCAGGACGTCCTCGGTCTGCCGGACAGCACACCCAACCCGCACCTGTGGTACGACCCGACAACGATGCCCGCGGTGGCGAAGGTCATGGCCGCCGACCTGGCGGCGCTCGAGCCTTCGCACAAGGCCTACTTCGCGGCGAACCTGACCAAGTTCGACACGTCGCTGACCCCGTGGCTCAACGCCATCGCGGCGTTCAAGGCGAAGTACCCGGACACCCCGGTTGCCACCACCGAGCCGGTGGCTGACTACATGCTCCAGGCCGCCGGGACCGACAACCTCACCCCGTTCACCTTCCAGGCCGACATCATGAACGGCGTCGACCCGTCGCCAGAAGACATCGCCCTGCAGAACAGTTTCTTCACCCAGCACAAGGCCAAGGTTTTCGTCTACAACCAACAGGTCGTCGACTCCCTCACCACCTCGATCCGGCAGACGGCCCTCCAGGCCGGCGTGCCCGTGGTCGGCGTCTACGAGACAATGCCTACGCCCGGCTACGACTACCAGTCGTGGATGCTCGCCGAGGTGAACGCCCTGCAGAAAGCAGTGGCTGACAAGATCTCCACCGAGAAACTGTGATCGAGGACGAGCAGTGATCGCGGACGAGGCAGTAATGACGGAGCTGGCCGATGCCGGAGGGACCCCGGCGGAGATCCTCAGGGTGGACAGCGTCAGCGTGTCGCTGTCCGGCCGGCAGATCCTCGACGAGGTGAGCTTCGCCATCCAGGCCGGCGAGTTCACCGGGCTGATCGGGCCCAACGGCGCCGGCAAGACGACACTGCTGCGCGTCATCCTCGGCCTGCAGCAGGCCGGCAGCGGCCAGGTCACCGTGCTCGGGCGGCCGCGGTCGCCGCGCAGTCAGCCAGTCGGCTACGTTCCCCAGAAGGTCCTGCTCGACCCGGACATGCCGATGCGGGCCAGGGACCTGGTCGCGCTGGGAATCGACGGCAGCCGGTATGGCATCCGGCTGCCGTCCCGGCAGCGCGACCAGGCGGTCCGCGAGATGCTTCACGCCGTCGACGCCGAGCGCTTCGCCGATGCCCGGGTCGGGAACTTGTCCGGCGGCGAGCAGCAGCGGGTGCTGATCGCGCAGGCCCTGATCAGTCGGCCCAGACTGCTGCTGCTGGACGAACCGCTGGCCAACCTCGACCTGCGCAGCGGGCAGGACATCATCAGCCTGCTCGGCCGCATCGCCCGCGAGCAGCAGATCGCCGTGCTGCTGTCCGCCCACGAGATGAACCCGCTGCTGCCGGTTATGGACCGCGTCGTCTACGTCGCGGGCGGCCGTGCCGCTAGCGGGCCCGCGGACGAGGTCGTCACCACCGAGGTCCTCAGCCGGCTCTACGGCCACCACGTCGAAGTGCTGCGCGTGCACGGCCGCGTCCTGGTAGTAGCAGCGCCGTCCGGAACCGACGGCACAGCGCTCCCCGCGGCGAGCGACTCCGGGGGGCGCTGACTGCCATGCATCAGATCTACACCGCGGTCTTCGAGCCCGGATTCTTCGGCAGCGTCCAGGTCCATACCGCCGCGACGATCGGGGCAGTCGTCGCGATCGTGTCCGCCATCACGGGCGTCTTCACTGTTATCCGCGGCCAGTCGTTCGCCGGGCACGCCCTGGGCGACGTCTCCGCAGCCGGCGGATCGGGCGCGCTGCTCATCGGGCTCAGCCCGGTCGCCGGCTTCGTCGGCCTCGGCATCATCGGAGCAGGAGGTGATGGACCTGATCGGCGTGCGACGGCTCCGCGGCCGCGATCTGGCTACCGGCGTCGTGCTCGGCGCCGCCATCGGCTTGTCCGCGCTGTTCCTTTACCAGACCAGCTCCACCGGGGCGACGACCGGAGCCACCCAGCAGATCCTCTTCGGCTCCATCTTCACGACCACCAGCGGCACGATCCCGGCTGTCAGCGTCCTCGGCGCGATCGCGCTTGCCGCAATCGCGACCATCGGCCGGCCGCTGCTGCTGAGCACCGTGAACCCGGACATCGCCGCCGCCCGGGGCGTGCCGGTGCGGCTGGTCGGCGCGGGATACATGGTCGCGCTGGCCGTCTCAGTCGGGCTGTCCTCCCTGGCCATCGGCGCCATCTTGTCGACAGCCCTGCTGATCGGCCCGGCCGCCACGGCGCTGCGGCTCACCAAGCGGGTATCGATGGCCCTCGGCCTGGCCTGCATCATCGGCGTGCTGGCCACCTGGCTCGGCGTCCTGCTGGCCTACGACAGCTACTACTGGGGATCGAGTCACCTCGGCTTGCCTGTCAGCTTCTTCATCGTCGCCGTCATCTTCGTCGCCTACCTGATCTCAGGTATCGGTGTGACCCGTGGTGGCGCGAGCCATGCGGCGCTAGCTCACACCACCCTGGCGGCGGAGCAAGACAACATCGCGGCATGAGCCGGGCATCGGCGAGAAAGGAGCAGGCATGTTCTCCGGCTTCATGATGAATGCCTGGACCACAGCCACGATTGTCGCGCTCGTCGCCGGAGTCGTGGGCTATTTCGTCGTGCTGCGCGGGTCCGCATTCCCCGCCCACGCCATCCCCAAGGGAGCGTTCGCCGGAGCCGCCGGTGCCAGCCTTCTCGGCATCAGCACCCTGGTCGGCCTGGCCGTCTTCTCCCTGCTCGGCGCGCTCGGGATCGGCGTCCTGGGCCGCCGCAGCCGCCACGATGTCGCGACCGCGCTCGCCCTGGTCATGATGCTCGCCCTCGGCGCCGCGTTCCTGTCCAGGACTACCGAGTATGAACCGGAGATCTATTCGCTGCTCTTCGGTGAGATCCTCGGTGTCAGCGCCAGCGAGATCCTGCCCGTGGCCGGGCTGGGAATCGCCTGCATCGTCGCCGTCGTCGCTATATACCGGCCGCTCATGCTCTCCTCGATCCTCCCCGACATCGCCGAGGCCAAGGGCATCAGCAGCTACCGGATCGAGATGTACTTCCTCATCGTTGTCGCTCTCGCCACCGCCATGACTGTCCCCGTGGTCGGCGCCCTGCTGATCTTCAGCCTCATGATCGGGCCGCCCGCCGCCGCCCGGTCTCTCACCAGCCGGCCCATCCTGGCCATGCTGCTGTCCGTGCTCATCGCGCTGGCCACGGTCTGGGCCGCCATCGCCCTGTCCTACCAGTACAACTGGCCCGTCGGCTTCTTCGTCGGCATCCTCGGCGCGGTGTGCTACGGCATCGGCCGCGGCTGGGCTGCCTGGAGCCGAGACCGAAAGGTCAGGGCATCGGTACTCCCGTCAACGGCGCACGGCGGCTAGCAGACCGAGTATCTCTGCTCGTCCTCGCCCGCCGATACGACGACCTGCCTTTCCAAACGCCTTAGCTGCCGGCGCGCCGCGGAGACCTCTTGGCCGCCAAGAAGTTTGCGGCACCGCTTGGCGGCACCCGACTTGGCTGCCGTGGACTGACCCGAGCTGCCCATCGCCGCTCCGTCTGCTGCTCCGCCGCGCGCGTTGCGCCTTCCTGATGACGGCCGGGACTAGCCCCGGCTGCATGCGCTGATCGGCGAGCAGTTCGGCGAGGCCGACAACACTGGAGTGGCGGTCGGGATCGAGACCGGCACGGAGTGTCGGGCACCATAAGCCCTGCGCCCGTAAAGACGTGCTGCGTACTGAGCCGGATTCCGCAGCACCGCAGGGAACACCGACCCGCAATGGGGCGGGCTGCACCTTCGGGTGGCCCGACCAGAAGCAGGGCAGCTAGGCAAAGACGTCGGTGGGCGCGTGCTCAGGCGGCAGGCGCGGCAGCTTGGTAACGATCTGCGAGGAGCAGGACGCCCTCGTGTAGACCACCTGGGTTGGTCAGCGGCCTCCGGCCACGTATTCCACCCGGGCGATCATGGGTTGGCGTCACTACGCCGGCGATTGGCTGGTCGGCGGGCAAGCGGGTGTACTCGTCAACGTTAGCTCTTGACTTCTGATAATTATACATGCTTAATATGTTCGACATTGCGGTTGGTGTTGACGTCGTGTTGAGCGACTCGACCCGGCAGGCATGATTCCATTCGACCACTGGAGGTCGGTTACATGCGGTATCGCTCTCACCTACGACGGACCCCCACGCTGACGCTCGCCGCAGTCGCCGTCATCGCGATGGTCACGGCATGCGGCGGCAGCGCCAGCAGCGGCAGTCCCAACTCCCAGGACCCGACAACGTCATCGCCGTCAGCGAGTTCGCCTGCGCTTGCCTCGATCCAGGCCGATCTTGCGACGTACACACAGGCGGTCACCAACTACGCGGCCATCCAGCCGATCTCCGGCGGCGTCTCGGCGCTCAAGGGCAAGACGGTCTGGTACGTCCCGATCGGATCCGCGATCCCCACGCTTGCCGCTATCGGAACTGCGATGCAGGCGGCGTTCAGCAAGGTCGGCATCACATTGCACACCTGCGACGGCAAGCTTCTGCCCACTGACATCGCGACGTGCCTGTCCGAGGCCGCGACGCAAGGTGCCGACGGCGTGGTTACAGCTTTCATCGACTACACGCTCGTCCCGAATGCGTTCAACAACCTGGTGGCACATCACATCCCCGTTCTCGTCGCAGGCGAACAGCCTGACGGCGGGAAGACGTCGACGAGCACGCTCGGCTTCTACAGCACGCGGGCTACCGACAACCTGACGCAGAAGCTGACGATGGAGTCCATCATCAGCGACAGCAACGGAGCGGCGAAGATTCTCTACGTCGGCGTAACCGACTCACCGGAGACGGAAGAGGAAGCCGCGTACGCGAAGTCCTTCGTGCAGCAGAACTGCCCGGGCTGCACGTTTACCGAAGTCAACTACAACACTGCGGCGATAAGTAAGCTCCCCTCGCAGATCAGCGCCGCACTGATCTCGAATCCGAGCACGACCTATGTCGCGTGCGAGACCGACCTCTGCGCGCCGAACGCCGTCGAGGGAATCCAGACTGCCGGCTACACGAATAAGGTCAAGCTGACGTCTGCGAACGGCAACCTGGACTCGCTGCAGCGGATCAAGGCAGGCGACATCCAGTTCAGCGACGCGGGCGTCAGCTCGACCTACTTCGGCTGGCAGTTCGCCGACGGAATGCTGCGGATGCTCACCGGTTCGGCTCCGGTCTCGACCGTGACAGTCGTCCGGGTGTTCGACAAATCGAACGTCGGCTCCCTGACGCTGACGCCGGCTGCGTACCAGACCAACGACTGGTACGGCTCGGATGCGTACGAGCAGACCTTCCTGAGTGCCTGGGGCGCGTCCTGACAGAGTCTGCCCTCCCGACCACGGCTCGTCCGCGGGCCAGAACCCACCAATCAGGCAAGGACTGATCCGTGAAACTGGCATCAATCGTCGTGGCTGGCACACCCACAGTCGGCATCAGTGACAGTGAGGATCGATCGTCGATATCCGCGATATCGACCTGTCTCTGCCTACTGACATGCAGGGCCTGGTCGAGCTAGGTCCAGCAGCTCTGGAATCAATCAACCTGCGGCGGGCGGGGCTGTCAAAGCATCCGGAGACTGAGATCCAGTTTCTGCCGGTGCTGCCCCGCCCGCACGCGGTCTGGTGCGCTGCACTCAACTACCCTGCGCACGTCGCCGAGGGAAACTGGGAAGCGCCGAACCGTCCACCGTTCTTTCTGCGCGTAGCCGAGAGCCTCTGTGGTCACAGGGAGCCGATGATCCAGCCCGCGGTGTCCGACCGGTTCGACTATGAGGGTGAACTCGCCGTCGTGATTGGCAGGCGGGCCAGGCATGTCCCGCTCGACGCGGCGTGGGATGTGATCGCCGGCTATTCGTCGTTCAACGACGGATCGGTTCGAGACTGGCAGCGGCACACGACCCAGATCACGGCCGGCAAGAATTTCGCCGCTACCGGTTCGTTCGGGCCCTGGCTGACGACCCGCGACGAGCTTCCCGACATCACCGACCGTCAGCTGACGACCCGGCTGAACGGCAAGGTGATGCAGCAAACGTTGATCAACGAGATGATCTTCGACATCCCGTATCTGATCAACTACCTCTCGACAATCTGTGATCTCGAACCGGGCGACGTCATCGTCACCGGCACTCCCGGCGGTGTCGGGACGCGACAAACCCCCCCGGTGTTCCTCGGGCCGGGTGATGAGATAGAGGTGGAGGTGGACGGCGTCGGGACCCTGTCCAATCCCATTGTCAGGGAGGAGCGCTGAGATGACACGCCCGGACACCACCGGTGAGCCTGATGTTCCCGGGCGGCAGCCCGACCTTCTCGCGGACGGAACACAGTGCACGACGTGGGCGGAGTGCTCCTACCGCGACCATTCAAGATCCGCCGCGTCGGTCACTTCGGTTACAACTGCCTCGACCTCGACCGGATGCTCGACTTCTACGTCGACGGACTCGGGCTGATCATCTCCGACCAGTCCGAGCGCATGCCCAGCCGACTCCCCGCGGACGACCAGGCCAAGCTCTCCCCTAACGAAAAGCTGCTGCACTTCACCCGCTTCGGCAGCGAACATCACCAGCTCGTCTTCATCAGCCAGAAGGTCTGGGATTGGGTCGGCCAGAACAACGGCTCGGCCGGCGCCTCGATCAACCAGATCACCTGGCAGGTCGGCAGCCTGGCCGAGGTCGTCAACGGATCGGAGTGGATCTGGGGCCAGGGCGAGCGGCTCATGCGCTCCGGCCGCGACATGCCCGGCTCGAACTGGCACACCTATCTCTTCGACCCCGAAGGCCACATCAACGAGCTCTACTACGGGATGGAACAGATCGGCTGGGACGGCCTGAGCAAGCCCCGCGACATGTGGTCCGGCGTCATGGATGAACGTCCGTCGCTGCCGCAGATATCCGAAGCCGGCGAGGTGACGGCGCGGCAGCGGCAGCGCGGTGTCGACCTCGGCTCGGGTCACCGGGTCGGCCCCCGATCGAGCAGCGCTACGACGTCGACGGCGTAACTATGAGCCGGCCGTTCAAGATCGTCGGGATCGGCCCGATCAGCCTGTTCGTCGACGACCTCGCCGCCACCGAGGCGTTCTACACGCGAGTGCTCGGCTTCACCGTCCGCGAGCGGGTGACTTGGAACGGGCGCCACGGAGTCGTACTCACCTTCGGGGCCGAGTACTTCACGCTCGCCCTCTACGAGTCCGGTCTGCGTTCCGAACTTGGCCTGCCGGAACGGGCGAACTCGATGGCGCTGGGCTTCCGCGTCGCCAACTACCGGCAGCTACGCGCGGCGGTCGAGTTCATGCTCGCGCGCGGCGCCGAGGAGGTCAGCGTCCCCGGCCGATCTCGTACCCGGTTTCGACTACGTCGCGCACCTCAAGGACCCCGACGGCAACCTCGTCCAGCTCTACTACTACCAACGCCAATCCGTGCCGGCCGAACCACTCGCACCCGCGGTTACGAGTTCGGCCAGCGGCTGGCCCGACGTCATCGACGCACCACTCGACGTCTACGGCGGCCAACAGTTCCTCGGACCGTGGGAGTGACCACCACCCAGGTTGACCCCAAGGCGGTCGAACGGCTCGTCGCCACCGAAGCGATCCGGGAGCTGCTGGTGCGCCGCGGCCGGGCGGCCGACGGCAAGAGCCCGGAGAAGATCGTCGCGCAGCACGTACCCGGATCGCGGGACACCCATGGCATCTTCGACGGCACCATCGAGGAGTTCGCCGAGTTCCTGCGCACCCACAACTACTCCGACCCGCGCTACGGCATCCAGCGGCACACCATCGCCAACCTGCTGCTGAACTGGCGCGGCCGGGACATGGTCGAGGTCGAGTCCTACCACCTCGCCTATCACCGGCTGGTGATCGACGGCACTGGAGCACGACGTACACGTCGGCGGGCGCTACCTCGACGTCTGCACCCGACTCGACGTCGGGTGGCGGCTGCTCAGTCGAGCCGTCGTCTACGACTGGTCACGCTCCGGTCCAGCAACCCGCCGAGGACTGCCCGACACCGCGCCCTCGCAGATGCCCGTAGGAGAGACCGTGAATGACGTCAGCTCGGCCGCCCCAGCGGGAACTCCCGACGTCGCTGCGCTTGCTGGCCAAGCAGGAGATCACCGAGTTGCTCTACCGCCGCGCCCGGGCCGGCGATCGTCGCGACGTCGAACTTGCGTTGTCCTGCTACCACCCTGGGGCGACCGAGAACCACGAAGGCTTCGACGGAACCGCCGCCGAGTTCATCAGCCAACCGGTCGATGATCGCGCCCACCTCGACTGCCCCCGTCACAGGGCTCTGGCACTTCATCTCCAACATCGTGATCGATCTGCACGGGGAACAGGCCGATGTCGAGAGCTATCACCTCGCTGTCGTATCGCGATCCGAGGACGGGCACGAGACGCAGAGTCACATCGGCGGGCGCTACCTCGACACAATCACCTACCGGGCCGGACGCTGGGCGATCGAGCACCGCGAGGTGGTGTTCGACTGGAGCCGCGTCGACACCGACAGCTCGCCTACTGGGACTGATGGGCCTGGACGAGTCGAAGTTGCTGCACGGTCAATTCGGCGCGGACGATCCGCTGTACTCGGTGCTCGGCGTCGAGCGGGGTTAGCCAGTGCTCGATCTCGTCATTGTCGGCTGCGGCCCGGTCGGTGCCGTCGCGGCCAACCTGGCCGGCGTCGCCGGCCTGTCGACGCTGGTCCTCGAACGCGAGACAGAGCCGTTCCCGCTGCCGCGCGCCATCCACTTCGACGCGCACATCATGCGGATCTTGCAGCAGGCCCAGATCGCCGAGGTGCTCGAGCCGCAGACCCGAGTGTGGCGACGCAGCACCTTCTACGGAGCCGACGCCCAGCCGATCCGCGTCCACGATTGGCCGACCGACAAGCCCTACGGCTGGGACCCGCACTACCTGTTCTACCAACCCACGATGGAGGCACTGCTGCGAGAGCGCCTCGCCACGCACCGCGGCGTCGAACTTCGCACCGGCGTCGAAGTCGGCGAGGTGAGCCAGGACGGCAACGGCGTGACCGTCAGCATCCGCAACGTGGTGACCGGCACTCGGAACGAGGTCGGGCGCGGTTACGTGGTCGCCGCCGACGGTGCGTCGAGCCGCGTCCGAACGGGCATCGGCGCGGCCCTACAAGGCAGCGACTTCGACGAGCCGTGGCTGGTGATCGACCTGCTCTGCGACCGCGAACTAGGTCGGCCAAATGAGTCGGAGATGTTCTGCGATCCGGCTCGACCAGCAACCCGCATCCCCGGTCCTGGCAACCACCATCGCTGGGAGTTCATGCTCCTACCGGGAGAGCGACCGGAGGATCTCCAGACCGACCAGGCCATCGGCACGCTGCTCAAGCCGTGGGTCGAGCTGGACGAGGTCGAGATCCTGCGAGCTCGGTCTACCGCTTCCACTCCCTGCTGGCCACCCGCTGGCGGGATCGGCGAGTGTTCCTGGCCGGCGATGCCGCCCACCAGACGCCGCCGTTCCTCGGACAAGGGCTGTGCCACGGCATCCGCGACGTTCACAACCTGCTGAGCAAGATCGAGGCAGTCCTCGCTGGCGGTCCCGGCTGAAACGCTGCTGTCCAGCTATGAGGCCGAGCGGCGTCCCCACGTCGAGCAGATCATCGACATGGCGGTCGCCGCCGGCCGGGAGATCTGTCTGCTCGACCCTGTGCGCTGCCGCCGAACGGGACCGGCGAACCCGCGCCGCTGCGCACGAGGGAACGTTGCCGCGAACGACGTTCCAGGGCATGCCTCCACTGCGCGACGGTCTGTTCACGGGCACGCCCGGCGCCGGCGAACTCTTCCCACAGCCGCGACTGCCTGCCGCTCAGGGCAATTCCTGCTCTTCGATGACATGCTCGCTCCGGACGTACGGTGCGTCGCCCGGCCTGACGCTGCCAGCTGAGCTTCGCGGCGCTGGCTTTCGCTGGTCGACATCGACGACTGGCCCGGTGTCGAGGAGTGGTTCGACCGGCACGGCTGCACCATCGCCGTGGTCAGGCCAGATCGCTACGTCTACGGCACGTCGACAACGTCACCGATGCCGAGCGGATGCTAGCGAGCTCACCACGCTCACCGCGTAGCGCCCACTGCTGGTAGTCGGCGAGGTGGACGATGGCGGCGGTGTCGAAGGCGTCGCAGGGGTCTCCGGCGGGCTGGCCGGTGCGCAGCAGGGCCGGGGTGTAGGTTTCGGTGGCGGGGTCGTAGAGGGCGAAGCCCCAGTCGTCGTCGCCGAGGTACTCGATCCGGCATAGCGGGATCTGCTCGTCGTTGTCGTCGCCCTCGCCGGCCCAGGCGATCAGGTAGCCGAACGAGCCGCGCCAGCGGATGGTGATTTCCTGCAGGTCAGGATGGGTGAGGGAGGCGTGGTGGTCCACGGTTCCCTCGGTCAGGTCCTTGAGGCGTTTCGGCGGTACCGGCATGTGCTCCAGTGTCGCCGGCCCGGCCCGGCGGGCGACACGCCGATGGCGGGGACGTCCGCTGCGGTGCCCGGGTCCGGGCGCATTCTTCCGTGATCATCACAGACATGGAAAGGGGACCCTGGTATGAGCGGGAGTGCCCGCGGCGTCCGGCTGACCAGGAAACGCCGCCGCAAGCTGCAGCAGATCATCGCCGCGGGGACCAGCCCGCAGCGGCTGGTGCTGCGCGCGAAGATCGTGCTCGCCGCGGCGGCGGGAAAGACGAACGCGCAGATCGGCCGGGAGCTGGGCTGCAGCGCCGCGACGGCGCGGTGCTGGCGGTGCCGGTTCGCCCGCCGCGGCATCTGCGGCCTGTTCGACAAGCCCCGTTCCGGGCGGCCCGAGGTGCACGGCCCCAGCACGAGGCTGGCAGTGGTGGCAGTGGCCACCTCTGTTCCCCCGGACGGGGAGTCGCAGTGGTCGCAGGCGATGATCGCCGGCCACCTGGCCGGCCGGGGCCTGGACGTCTCGCCGGCCACCATCGGCCGGGTGCTGGCGGAGGCGAAGGTCCGGCCGCACAAGGTGAGGGGCTGGCTCAACCGCGCCGACGACCCCTCGTTCTGGATCCGCGCCGGACAGGTCTGCCGGCGCTACCTGGACCCGCCGCCGGGCACCGTGCTGCTCAGCATCGACGAGAAGACCGGCATCCAGGCAAAATCCCGCAAGCACCCGGACCTGCCCGCCCGGCCGCGCCGGGACGCGCGCCGCGAGTTCGAGTACGTCCGCCACGGCGTCATCTCCATCATCGCCGCGATGAACGTGGCCACCGGACAGGTCATCGCCGAGCGCATCAACCGCAACAACTCCGCCGCCTTCACCGCCTTCCTGCACATGCTGGACCAGGCGATCCCCCCGCACCTGCGCATCCACCTGATCATGGACAACGGGTCCAGCCACACCTCGACTGCCACCCGCGCCTGGCTGGCCGCCCACCCCAGATTCGCCGTCACCTGCACGCCGAAACACGCGTCCTGGCTCAACATGATCGAGCAGTGGTTCGGTGTCCTGACCCGCCGGCTGCTGCGCCGCGGCGACTTCGCCTCCCGCGACCAGCTGGAAGCAAAGATCACCGCGTTCACCATCCGGCACAACAAGCACGCCCGCCCCTACCGGTGGAGCTACGACGCCGACGCCGACCACGCCCGCTACCTCCAGCGCCACCCCGGCCACCCGGCAGCTCTCGCCGACGCCGCGTGACCGTAACAGCCGGTAACCATGCACCAGTCAAGGACTTACGATGCGCTGCTAGGCTGACGCCTTAGGCGGGTTGCGCGGCAGGCGTGGCGTGGCCGTGCTTGGCGTGTGCGATGGCCGCGGCGCGCGCGGCCGCGGTGTCGCCGTGAGCGATCGCGTCTGCCACATCCTGGTGGACCTTCGTCCGCCGCGCGCGGAGCTTGCTTGCGTTCTGCCCCGGCAACAGCTCGAGCTTCGGGTCCCTGGCCTGGACGATCTCCAGCAGGCTGCGGTAGATCGTGCGCAGGATCGGGTTCATGGCACAGGTCGGCTACCTCGGCATGGAACTCCAGGTTGCGCCGATAAAATTCCGGCAGTCTCGGTCGCTTCCCGTAGCGCCTGCATCGCCTGATGCATTCCGGCGAGTTCGGCGGCCGGATGGGCGGGCCTCGGCGGCGCTCACGATGACGGCGGACTCCAGAACGTCGCGAACCTCAAGCGCGTAGGCGACCTCGACCTCGGAGCCCGAGACCTGCATCATGCTGCGCGCCAGGCGCAGACCCACCCCAGGCTCGGCGACGAAGACCCCGCCGCCGGGCCGGTACGGGTGACCACCCGGCCGCGGGCCTCGAGCAGCTTGATTGTCTCGCTCACCGTTGACGGGGCTACGGCCAGCAGCTCACCGAGTTCACTGCGGGTACCCAGCCGGGTGCCCGGCTGCAGACCGGCGTCAGCGATCCGCTGCTCGACTGCCTGCGCGGCGGCCTCGGCGCGCGACTCGCGCCGAGGCAGATCGTAGGCGTGCGCGGCGTCCAGACGTCGTGTCCATCAACTCCGAGGCTATCAGGCATGTTCAATATTCGTATCATTGCCAATTCGCTGATCTGGCGCGGTCAGCTGAAAAGTTCATCTCGCGCAGGTCCGGCGCCACCGCCAGGGCCGGCTGCCGTGGCCGCCCGGACCCGGGCGACGGTGACCCCGGGGCGACCTCGCGCAGCACCAGCCCGTCTGCTCCGACGTCGATGACGGCGAGGTCGGTGATGATGCGCTGCGACGCAGCGCCCTGCCGGTGAGCGGCAGCGTGCACTCGTCGACGATCTTGGCGCTGCCGTCCTTGGCGAGGTGCTCCATCATCACGATGACCGTCTTGGCGCCGTGGACGAGGTCCATCGCGCCGCCCATGCCTTTGATCATCTTGCCGGGGATCGTCCAGTTGGCCAGGTCGCCGTTGCTGCGCGACCTGCATCGCGCCGAGGATCGCGACGTCGATGTGGCCGCCGCGGATCATGCCGAAGCTGAGCGGCCGAGTCGAAGAAGGACGCGCCCGGCAGCGACGGTGACCGTCTCCTTGCCGGCGTTGATCAGGTCGGGGTCCTCGTCGCCGTCGTAGGGGTACGGGCCGACGCCGAGGATGCCGTTCTCCGACTGCAGCACGACGTGCACGCCGTCGGCCGACGTAGTTCGGGAACAAGCGTCGGCAGTCCGATCCCGAGGTTGACGTACTGGCCGTCGTGCAGCTCGGCGGCCACCCGCGCGGCCAGCTGCTCGCGGGTAAGCCCTGCCAGCGCGACCTCGTCCATCACAGGGCCTCCGCGCGTTGAGTTACGGCTGCCCGGCACTCCCCGGCTGGCCGGCAGCCTGGCTCCAGCGACTCCGCCGGCCGTGCGCGAGTGGTGCGCCGCTCGATCTGCTTGCCTGTCTCGCCGACCGCGACGACGCGCTGCACGAAGACGCCGGGGGTGTCGATGTGCTCCGGGTCGAGCTCGCCCGGCTCGACCAGCTCCTCGACCTCGGCGATGGTGATCGGCCCGGCCATCGCGACCAGCGGGTTGAAGTTCCGGGCCGACGCGTCGTAGAAGAGGTTGCCGTGCCGGTCGCCACGCGCCGCCCGCACCAGCGCGAAGTCGGTGACGATGCCCATTTCGAGGACAGTACTTGCGCTCGTCTGCGCCGAACTCGGCGGACCTCTTTGGGCGGCGAGGCGAGGGCGACGGAGCCGTCCGCGCGTAGCGCCAGGGCAGGCCGCCGTCGGCGACGAGGCGTGCCGACGCCGGCCGGGGTGTAGAACGCCGGGATGCCGCAGCCGCCGGCCCGCAGCCGCTCGGCCAGCGTGCCCTGCGGGCAGAGCTCGAGTTCGAGCTCTCCGCCGAGGTACTGGCGGGCGAACTCGCGGTTCTCGCCGACGTAGGAGCCGGTCGTGCGCCGGATCCGGCGAGCCTCAAGCAGCAGGCCGAGGCCCGCCGCCGTCGACGCCGCAGTTATTCGAGACGGTCTCGAGCTCGGCGGCGCCCTGGGCGAGCAGCGCCTCGATCAGCACGTGCGGGATGCCGCAGAGCCCGAAGCCGCCGACGGCGAGGGACGCGCCGCTTCCGATGTCGGCGACGGCATCGAGGGCGGAGGCGTATGCCTTATTCATGCGTAACACGTCAGCGGTTCGCCGCCGTTGTAGGTGACCATGTCGCTGAGGGCTCCGAAGACGTCCATGGCGTCGTCCGAGGGTCGAGGCCGCGGTAGGCGCGGTGGAGGTTGCCGACGATCCGCTCGCTGTCGAGCCACCCCGCGTACTGACCGAGGTCGGTCTCGCGGGCGGTCTCCAGCGGCGCTGGCCCGGCGGCGCGGCCTGCCGTCGCGGTGGCCAGGACGAACTCCAGGTAGCCGATCGTGGTCGTGATCAGCGAGGCGTCGCAGGGCATGCCATGTCCGGGCACGATCGTGCGGGCCGGGAACGCGCGCCACGACGTCGCGGAGGACGTCGATGGCACCGCGAACCGATCCCATCAGCAGAAACGGGGTGCCGCCGTTGAAGAGCAGGTCGCCACAGTAGAGCACCCGCTGTTCCGGGAGCCAGACCACGCAGTCGTTGCTCGTGTGAGCGGCCTGCCCGACGTAAGCTCACTTCGACCGGCTGATCCGGCGGACCAGAGCGTGAGGCGGTCGGCGAAGGTGATCGTGGGGCGGGCGCGAGATTGATCGCCGCCCCACTCGACGGGTTCCCAGATGCCGAGGTTCGCGGGCAGCCCGAAGTTCAGGATCTCGTCGCGGCAGTTCTCGTGGCCGACGATGTTGGCGGCGCCGATGAGGGAGTTGCCGTAGGTGTGGTCGCCGTGGTGATGGGTGTTGACCAGCGAGGAGATCGGTGCCGGGCTGACGGTCGTGATCGTCTCGCGGAAGGCGCGGGTGCGCCGTTCGGTGGAGCAGGCGTCGATGCAGACGATCGAGGAGTCACCAACGACGAAGCCGGTGTTGTTGATCCACCACGACCCGTCGGGCTGCACGTAGGCGAAGGTCCGGTCGGCTACTTCGATGAGCTGAGCCGGACCGAGGTCCGGATGATCGCGACTGCTGGTACTCATTCCTCACTCGGTCTTCCGGTCAGGCACTGCCGCCGAGCGCCGCTGGGCTTTCGCGTCGGCAGCCGCCTGTGCCTCGTGGAGCTCGACGGCGTAGGTCAGCAGCTCGGTGGTCTTGTTGATGTGCTCGCCAGCCAGGTGCGAGCCCAGTTCGGCGTCGCGGTCCAGCGCGGCCTGCATGAGCGCCAGGTGTTCGCTGGCAACGTCGCGCCGGAGCTGGGTAGCGGTGAAGGTGCTGGACCAGCGTCGGTAAAGCTCTGCGGTCTCGCGCAGGCTCGCGGCCATCTCGAGTAGCCGCGGGCTGGTGCACGCGCTCAACAGAGCCGCGTGAAACTGGGCGTGCGCGCGGGCCCACTCCTCGGTGACGGTCTGGCTCTCCTCGTCGACCCACTGCGGGGTGCGGACCAGCCGGTGATGGCTGGCAATGACATGGGCCTCGTACTCGACGTCGGCGTGATCGATCGCGTCCTTGATCGCGGCTCCTTCGATCAGGACCCGCACCCGGTTGAGGTCCTGGGCGCCTTCCAGATCGAGGGTCACTACGGAGAAGCCGAGCTGGGGTTCGGCGACGACGAGGCCCTGTTCGGCCAGGCGGGTGAGGGCCTCCCGCACGACCGACAGGCTCACGTTCGAGGTCGTGGCGATCGCGCGTGGACTCAGTTTGGACCCCGGGGTGTAGCTGCCGTTGAGGATGCCGGCCCGGACGTCGGCGAAGACAGCCCTCGAGAGGCTGCGGGCAGCCATTTGCTCGGGCATCGACACTCCTTTGCCTGCGGGTCGGCGGGCACGAACGTAGCACGATTAAAAACGATCTGCATCAATCTTGGCAGGTTCCCAAGAAAAGTCGATTTCTTTGAAGGAAAATCCTTGACACTGGGTCGCCCGGTTTCACACACTCGTCTGAGACGCTGACAGAAAAACGATCATGGGTACCCATCTCAGACATGGAGGCCGTGACGATGAGCGCCAGCCGTCACCGCCCGGAGGCACTTCGACCACGGCTCGCCACCGCGAAGCCGGCGACCCGGATCAGCGAATGACCTCCCCGGCCACAGTGCGGCTGCAGGTCCTGAGCAAGACCTTCGGATTGTCCAGGTGCTCACCGACGTCGAACTCACCGTCTCCGCCGGCGAGGTCCACGGCCTGGCGGGACAGAACGGCTCCGGCAAGTCGACGCTCATCAAGATCCTGACCGGCCTGTACACGCCCGACCCGGGAGCCGAGTATCGCGTCGACGGGACACCGATGCGTCTGCCGGTGCGCTGGCCCGAGGTCCACGGCGCAGGCGTTTCCGTCGTACACCAAGACCTCGGACTGCTCGACCAGCTCACGGTGGCAGAGAACATCTGCGTTGGCGGGTTCCCGACGACGGGTCGTGATCAGCCGCATCGACCGGAAGCAGCGGGATCGCCTCGCTGCTCGCACCCTGGAGCGGCTCGGAGCCGAGATCGAGCCGTCGGCCCTCGTGGGAACGCTCAGCGCGGCAGAGCGGGCCGAGGTCGCGATCGCCCGCGCCATGCGCGATCACACGGCCGGCACCGGCCTGATCATCCTCGACGAGTCGACCCGCGCGCTCAGCGGCGACGACCTGGTCCGCATGCATGCCATGCTGCGACGCGACCACGGCCGACGGCAGCGCGGCCATCATGGTCAGCCACAATCTCACCGAACTCATGGCCGTCACCGACCGAATGACCATCCTGCGTGACGGGCTGCTGGCCGGCGCAGGATTGCCCACCCGGCGATCTCGAGCGAAGCCGACATCGCGCGGCGGATGCTCGGCGGCCAGCTCAGGAGACTCGCGCTGGCGCCACCGGCGTTCGGCGGCCCGACGGCGCCCAGCCATCACTGTTATCGGCGTTGTCGGGGCGTCGAGCCCGCGACGTTGAGTTCGACCTCGCGGCCGGAGAAGTCCTTGGCATCACCGGTCTGCCCGGCAACGGCTACGAGGAGATCCCGTACCTGCTCACCGGAGCGCAGAAGGCGACCTCCGGCGCTATCCGGACGACAACCCACACGGTTGACCTTTCCCGGGCTGGCGTAGCCGGGTGCCTGCGGGCAGGGTCGTCCTCGTTCCGGAACGCCGCGAGCGCGACGGTCTCGCCTTCGATCTGAGTATGCGCGACAACATCAGCCTGCCCGGGCTGCGTCACCGCGGCCGGCCCTGGTTCGTCGGCAGAGCGTGGCAGCTATCCGAGACTGAATCGGCCATCGACACCCTCGACATCAAGCCCCGGACCCCGTTGACCTTGATCAAGGAACTCAGCGGCGGGAACCAGCAGAAGGTGTTGCTCGCCAAGTGGCTGACGATGGGACCGAAGGTCCTCGTGCTGCACGAGCCGACGCAAGCAGTCGATGTCGGCGCCCGCCGCGACATCCTCCACGCGCTGCGCCGCGCTGCCGATTCCGGGGTGGCGGTCGTCCTCGTCAGCAGCGAGGCTGAAGATCTCGCCGCCGTATGCGACCGCGTCCTCATTTACCGGCCCGCTGACCGGCCTGTCGCGAAGCGGCAACCACCACTCCGGATGCCCTCATCGGCCACATCTACGCCACTGACGAATCGGAATCCGCAGGGAGCCCAGCATGACGCTGTCTGGCCAGAGCAACCGTCACAACAACCCCAGCCCGATATGGGAGAACGTCGTGGACGGGATCGAGCAGCCGCCGGCCGAGATTGCCATCGATCCCGGGGCAGCCCCGTCGAACACGACCACGACCACGACCACGGCTACGTCTGACCGCGCCTTGCGGGCATCCGGGCGATTCGCTGGGGACCGCCTTCGATCGCTCAGTTCCCGCTACGCGCTGATCGGCGTCTGGCTTGTCATGGCGGCCACGTATGCGGTGATCATGCCGGATAAGTTCCTGAGTGTCTCGACAGCGCAGGCCATCTTCGGATCCCAGTCGGCGTTGCTGTTCCTCGCCGTCGCCGGGCTCTGCACCTTCATCGTCGGCGAATTCGACCTTTCTTTCGCCAGCGTCATGGGACTGTCGGCGACGATCATTCCGGTGCTGTCAGCGCTGCATCACGTGAACCTCGTGCTCTCCTGCCTGATAGCGCTCGCTGCTGCGCTCGGCTGCGGACTGGTCAACGCCTTCTTCATCGTCAGGCTCAGAGTGCCGTCATTGATCGTCACCCTCGGCAGCGCGAGCTTCTTCCTCGGCCTCGCCGAACTTATCTCCTCCTCAACGATCGTCTCGATCTCCAGCACTGCCTTCTCCAATATCGCCCTGCATAATTTCCTCGGGCTCCCGCTCTCCTTCTACTACGGACTGATGCTGTGCGCCGGATTCGCCTACGTCCTGACCTGGACACCAATCGGACGACACATCATCTTCGTCGGCGCTAACCGTGAGGTAGCCCGGCTAGCCGGGCATCAACGTCGACCGGGTGCGCGCCAGCAGCTACATCGCCGCCAGCCTCATCGCTGGCCTGGCCGGGATCCTTCTCGTGATGACCGTGGGTGGCTTCGACCCCACCGCCTCGTCCACCTACCTGCTCCCGGCGCTCGCCGCGGTCTTCCTCGGCACCGCGATCGTGACGCCAGGCCAGTTCAACCCCATGGGCACGTTCCTTGGCATTTACTTCCTCGAGACCGGAATCCTCGGACTCCAGCTCCTCGGATACACCGGCTGGGTCCAAGATGCGTTCTATGGTGCGGGCCTCGTGCTCGCTGTCACCGTCGCCACCCTTGTCCGCACCAGGACCCGCTCTGCCTGACCATCGCTGCACTCCGCGCTTACAAAACAGCGAGGTCTCTGGAGGAGACATGCGATTCATCAAGGCAAAGACACCCGCGGGCGCACGGATAGGCGTCGTCGGCGCCGACGGCAGGGTCGAAATCTCAGCTGAGGTCCAGCGTCTGGAAACCTACTTCGGTGACGGTGGGGAGGCCCTCGCTCTGCTCGGCGAGTCGATCCACGCCAACCCTGCCAGTGAACACGACTTCGAGGACCTCGACCTTCTCAAGCCAGTTGACCCCATCGCGATGCGCGACTTCATGATCTTCGAGCAGCACGTACTGCCCGCCTGGAAGATGCAGGGCATGCAGCGCGGCCCCGACGTCTGGTACGAGCAACCAATCGGCTACTTCAGCAATGCCGCCACGATCCGCGGCCCCCGCGACGTGGTCGAAATTCCCGGCGGCTGCACAAAAATGGACTTCGAACTCGAGGTCGCCGCCGTCATCGGACGCGACGCCGTCTCGATCACCCCCGAGCGGGCAGCCGGGCACATCGCCGGATTCGTCATCCTCAGCGACTGGTCGGCCCGTGACCTGCAGTTCCGCGAGATGGACGGACGCCTCGGCCCGTTCAAGGGCAAGGATTTCGGCTCGTCTCTCGGCCCGATCTTCGTCACTCCGGACGAGATCGAGGACCGGCGCCAGGGCAACGGCTACGACCTGGAGATGACCTCGTCCGTCAACGGACGACGCTATGGCGCAGACCGCTGGGCGTCGGCCTACTGGTCCATGGAGGAGCTGATCTCCTACTCATCGTGGAGCTCGCGCGTCGAGGCCGGTTCGATCATCGGCAGCGGCACCTGTCAGGGCGGCTGCATCCTTGAACTCTCGCTCCGGAGCTCCTCCTCCGAATACCCATGGCTTGTCGACGGAGACGAGGTGAACCTCGCCATCGAGACGATGGGCGAGCTCCGCGCCACCATCGCGGCACCGGCCCGCGGAGCCTGGCCGGGGAAGAAGTCGGTTCGCGAGTTCGACGAAGCGGTCTAGGTGTACCTGTTGTGACGTCAACACAGCTCAGATCCGGCTGGCTTTGGACGGCAGCCGCATCGTGCGCAGCACTTCGGGATTCATCCTGGTCAGAGCATCTCCTGCGGCGAGCTTGTAGCCGTAGGTGTAGGTCGGCGTGTTGTAGGCCATCCTCACCACGTCCTCGATGGTCGCCTCGTTGTGGAGCATGGCCTGGCCGGTCCCGGCGATCTCGGAGGCGATCTCGCAGATCGCGTGCACCCCTAGGAGGACTCCGCTGCCGCCGTGAAAGACCAGCTTGAGCAGGCCGTCCTGACCGGCGATGAGCCCCCGCGGTGTGGTGCCCAGTTCGCAGCGCCCGATCTCATAGGGGATCCCCGCGGCAGCGCAGTCTTCTTCGCTCATGCCGGCCCGAGCGACCTCGGGCAGCCCGTAGATGGCTGCGGCTGGTATCCGGTCGACGTGCGGGGAGAAGTCAAGGCCGAGCGCCCCGCACAGGGCCTGCCGGCCCTGGTCGGAGGCGATTGAGGCGAGCGAAGGTCCGATAACGTCTCCGGCCGCGAATACCCAGGGGCAGCTCGTCCGCCATTCGGAGTCAACGGCGATCCGGCCGCGCTCGTCGGTCTTGACCCCGGCGTTCTCCAGGCCGAGGCCCGCTGTGCTCACGCTGCGGCCCGCAGCGAACAGCAGCGCATCAACGGTGAGCTGCCGGCCGTCTCTCAGCTCGACAGTCAGGTCATCACCATCCCTGCGCACGGCAGCCATGCCGGTGCCGAGAATCACCCGGTTCCCGCGCGCGACCAGGACGTGCTCAAGCCGTCGGGAGATCTCCTCGTCCATCATGGTCGCCAGCCGTCCGGCGGCGTCGAGAATGGTCACCGGCACGCCAAGCGCCGCGAAGATGGTGTCGTATTCGATGCCGATTGCCCCGCCGCCCACGATCAGCAGCTCTCGTGGCCTGCGGTCAATGCCTGAGATGGTCTCGGAGTCGTAGACGCACGAATCCTCGAACGGCACGCTGGCCGGGCGCAGCGGCCTCGACCCGGTCGCGACGATAACCCGCTCGGCCCGCAGCCGCCTCTCTGCACCGCCATCGTTGACGACGACCTCGTGCTCGCCGGTCAGCCGCGCCTCGCCGGTCACCAGCTCCACCCCGCAGTCGCTGATCTGCCGGAGCGTGAGCTTCCGTAGTTGTTCGCTGACCTCGCGAGCGCGTGACAGGAGGGCGGGGTAGACGACCTCGGGCGGCGCAGACAGCGCGACTCCGTAGATCTCCTCTTTCTCAAAGCCGCTGAGGTATGCCGCGGCCTCGCGGAAGGTCTTGGTCGGAGCGCCGCCACTTGTCACGACGGTGCCGCCCACGGTGTCCCGCTCCACCAGCGCTATCGAGTAGCCCAGCCTGCCGCCGAACTCGGCGGCTGACTGCCCGGCCGGACCGGCCCCGATGATCACCACATCGTGATCGCCGTTCACCCGGCGACGTGCATGAGAAGCCACAGCTAACCTCCGTCGGTCGGTACCCGCAACTGCCGTCAGTCGCTTCTGGACTCGGCGCATTTCCGGTAGTCCGCATAAATGGCGGCATGCAGGAGCGCCGTCAGGACGATGCGGCTGTGAAGCTGAGGATGGTCTTGATGTCATCGGGTTGCCTGGCGTAGGCATCGGACCAGCGGGCTACGGGCACCTGGCGGGTGAGAAGGCCGGCGAGGACATCTGGTTCGGCTTGAGCGAGGGCTTCCGAGGCGAGTTGATAGTGGTGCCGGCTGGCGTTGACAGAGCCGAACACGACAGAGTTCTGCAAGACCATGTTTGTGTTGAGAAGTCCCGGGTCGACGGTGACACCCGTACCGCCGGCTGAGACGCCGGTGAGGCAGATGACCCGCTGCCTGGCGTGTTTCGGGCCTGTCTCGAGCAGCATCTGGACGTGGCCCGTGCACTCGATGATGATGTCGGCTTCGGCAGCCGCTTTCTCGATGTCATCGATGTGAAGATAGGTTGCCCCGAGCCGGCGGACCATGTCGGGTTTGCGGCCTTCCGTGACCAGGTCGACCACGTACGTGTCGTAGCCGCGCTGCGTGGACAGCAGCGCGGCTAGCAGTCCGATGGGTCCGGCGCCGGTGACCAGCACCTTTGATGGCGCCCAGGTGGACCGCCGCCCGATCTTCTCGATGTGGTCCCAGGCTTTCGCGACCACAGTCGTCGGCTCGAGCAGCACGCCGAGGATGCCGAGGGCTGGTTCTACCGCGACCAGGTACTCGGGGTGAATGCGGAACCGCTCCGAGGCGTAGCCGTGCCTGGCCTTGATTCCGCGCTCGGTATACAGCCCGTTAGCGCACATGTCCCAGTCCCCGGCCGCGCACGCCGGGCATGGCACGGGGTCGGGCCTGCGCACGATGCCGACAACCAGATTCCCCGGGCTGAAGCCAGTCTCCGGGGCGGCCTCGACCACGTGCCCCAGCGATTCGTGCCCGATGATCAGGCGCTCCTGCCCCGGTGGTGCCCACCCGTAGTCCCCGTTAATGATCTCTGCATCGGTGCCGCAGACGCCAATTGCCCGAGTCTGGACCAGGATAGGGCCGTCTTCTGCCGGTGGTTCGGGCACGTCGGTCAGCGCAGCTGTGCCGTGCCGCCCGGGTATGGCGGTGATGGCGATCATGAGCTCAGAGTACTGAGTCAGGTACTTATCGTAGTGGCCGCCTCTGCCCGGAGGGCCGTGCAACCGCCAATTGGCCGGCCATGCGCACCCCGGAACTATGCGGGAACGCGCGGGCCGGCGGGTGTCAGAACTGTCGCCCGGTCGAGCAGTGGCTGGCAACGCAGCCCTGTCGCGATCTCGCGGGCCTCGCCGATCGCTGCCACGGCGGCCTCGGCCCGGCCCTGGCCGGCCAGGTATCCGGCGTGGTCGAGCAGCCCGTGGGCGAGGTGGTACGGCGTCCCGCGCTCTCGCAGGCCGCGGATCGCCACAGCAAATGAGCTGTCGGCGGATTCGGCGCTGTCCCGCGCTGCGCGGCGGGCACGGACAAGGTCCCGCTCGGCCCGCAGCGGCGGGCCAAGCTGACCAGGCTGGCGTGCCTCGACCAGGTCGAGCAGTTCCGTTGTCGCCGTGGTGTCGCCTAGCTGCCAGGCAGCGCGGGCGGCCAGCGGCCACGCCCAGCGCCCGGTTTCGTGTGTCATCCCGAGGGCGCCGATGTGCGCGATGGTCGCCATGGCGTGCTCGAGGGCCTGCTCCGGCTGATCCTCGGCAGCGGCCGTGAACGCGGCCAGGAGGCTGATCATGGCCTTGTCCTGGATGTCGTCGCTCGCCCGCAGGATAGCGAGCGAGTCCAGGCCGACTCGGGCGGTCTCAGCATCGCCGCGCAAGGCCGCGAGCAGCGAGCGGAGCGCGGTGATGTAGTTAAGCCCTCCCGACAGAACTTCTGCGTTCACGCCGCTGAGTTCCGCTTCGGCGCCGTCCCAGTCGCCGAGCATCAGCAGTGCGTGGACGATGTTCGCGAGCGCGGCCTCGAGCATCGAGCTGGCACCGGCCCGGCGCAGATGGTCGGCGGCCGCACGGGCGTCTGCCGCCGCCGCCGCCGGGTCTGTCTGCATCTCCGCATCGGCCAGATTGAGCAGCGCCCGGCCGAGCGCCACGTTGTCTCCCGCCTTAGTGGCCAGCCGGACGGTCTCCCGCAGATACGCGACTTGCTGAGCGCGCCGGTCCTGAGTTGCCAGGAAGATAGCCCTCGTGAGGAACAGCGTCATGAGCGTGCTCACGTCGACGTCAAGGGCCTGACCGAGGATGAGCGCCTCGGTCGACAGCCGGTCCGCATCGGGCGACGAGCCAGAGAAGACCGCCAGCAGCGCCAGCTCGGCAAGCGCCTGGGCGGTCCGGACGTCGGGCTCGGCCCGCAGTACCTCGAGCGAGGCATTGAGCTCCTCGCGCGCCTCGGCGTGGCGGCCCAGCCGGTACTGGCTGTGCCCGGCTAGCAGCTTGGCGACGGCCGCGTCCCGGGTCTGACCGTGCCGGGCGAACCAGTCCAGGGCCTGGCGGGCATGGCCGATCGCAGTGGCGTACTCGCCGCCGTCGCGTGCCGCCTCGGCCGCACGCAGCCACAATGTCCCTGCGGCCGGCGCAGCCTCAGCGACCTCGCCGGCCGCGTCGTCACCGTGCAACTCGGCGGCAGCAGCGTAATTGGCGGCCGCCAGGGCCGGGGCGCCGGTGCGGGTGGCGCGCTGCGCGGCCCGGACGAGGGTGGCGGCGGCCACCGCCGGATCTCGCCGGCATCCGGGTCGTCGGGCACGGCCGCGAGGGCGTCGAGGTAGTGCCGGGCGATGACGTCGGTGACTTCCTCCCCGTCGCCGGCGAAGGCCGACCGCAGATGGGCGGCGACGGCCAGATGCCGGGTCTTGCGGTCGCGCCGGGATAGCGTGTCGTAGGCGACCTGGCGGAGCATCTGCTGGGCGAACCGGTAGCTGCCCCGTTCCGGTGACAGCGGGTCAGCCGACACCGACAGCACCTCGCGGTGGACCAGCTCCGAGAGCGCGGACCGCACCGCCAGTTCGTCTCGGCCCGACACCGCGATCAGCGCCTCGGCGGAAAATGAGGCACCGAGTACGGCGGCTTCGGTCACCAGCCGTCGCCCGGCCGGATCCAGCGCGTCCAGCCGGGCGGCCAGCAGCGCGTGCAGGCTGTCCGGGACGGCGAGCTCGCCTACGCTGCCAACCAGCCGGTACACCCCGCCGGATGGCTGGACGATGTCGCGGTCGATCAGCGACCGGACCGTCTCGACGGCGAACAGCGGGATGCCCTGCGCCTGGCTGGTCACCGCGGCCCGGGCGGCCGGCGGCATGTCCGGCACGAGCGCGTCCACCAGCGCATCCATCGACGCGGTGTCCAGCGGATCCAGGGTGAGGGTCGTGCGGTTCCGTCCCGTGCCAAACCCCGGCCGGGTCAGATCCAGCTCCGGGCGGGCCAGCACGAGCACATAGATCGGCAGGTCGCGGGACCAGTCGACGAGATGGTCGAGGAAGTCGAGCAGCCCAGCATCGGCGTGCTGGGCATCTTCCACGACCAGCACCACCGGCGCGTCCGCCGCCAGGCGCTCGAAGAACAGCCGCCAGCCGGCGAACAGCTCCTCCCTGGACAGCTGAGCGCCGCTGTCATCGGCGACGGCCACGCCGAGCAGACGGCCCAGCCGCGGGCCGACGTAGGCCCGCTCGGACGGGTCGCGGATGAAGCGGTCCAGCCCGGCCGCGAGCTTGGCCGCGGCGCTGCTGGCCGACTCTTCCTCGGCGATGCCCAGTCGCTGCCGGACGATCTCCGCCAGAGCCCAGAACGCGACCGCATCTCCGTACGCAGAGCAGCGGCCCCGGTGCCACCACGCCGTGTCGGCCAGCCCGTCGAGGTACTTCTCGAATTCCCAGCCCAGACGTGACTTGCCGACCCCGGCCGGACCGGACACCAGGACCAGGCGCGGTATCCGGCGCTCGCTGGCGGCATGGAACAGTTCCCGCACAGTTCGCAGCTCGGCGGCGCGGCCGACCAGCGGTGCCTCGAGCCCGTCGACCCGCTGCACGCCGCCGACCGACGACAGCACTCGGGTGGCTCGCCACAGCGCCACTGGCTCGGCCTTGCCCTTGAGCTGGTGCTCGCCCACGTCGTCGAAGCCGACGCCGCGGCCAGCCAGCCGCTGGGTCGCCGCGTCCACGAACACCTGGCCCGGTTCCGCGACCGTCTGCACGCGCGACGCGGTGTTTACCGTATCTCCGGCGACCATGCCCTCGCCGGGCGCACTGAAGGTGACCGCCACCTCCCCGGTCACGACCCCGGCGCGCGCGGCGAGCCCCGGCGCGCCCGCCTCATCGCCGAGCTGGGCGACGGCGGCCACCAGGTCGAGGGCCGCGCGTACCGCGCGCTCGGCGTCGCCTTCCGCGGCGACCGGCGTCCCCCACACCGCCATTACCGCGTCGCCGATGAACTTCTCGACCACTCCGCCGTAGCGGCCGACCACTGTGCGCGCTACCTCGAAATAGCGGGAGAGCAGTTCCCGGACCGCCTCGGGATCGCGCGCCTCCGACAATGGCGTGAACCCGACAAAGTCGCAGAACAGTACCGAGCACAGCCGCCGCTCAGCGACCGGCTCCACACTGTCGCGGGCGCCCAGCGCGCCAGGCGCGGATAGCAGCAGCGGACTTGCCGGCCGTCGCGGCACAGCCGCCCCCGCCAGCCGGTACCCGCACGATGTGCAGAACCGGTTCTCCGCGACGATCGGGGCACCACACGACGGGCAGCCGCCCACAGCCGCGCCGCACCGCCCGCAGAATCTGGCACCCGCCTCGAGGCGCGCCCCGCACTGGCCGCACTCCTCCATCAGCGCGCGCCGACCCGCAGGCCCGGCAGCCGCGATCGCGTCGCTGAACAGCGCGACCTGCAGTGGTCAGTCGTCATCCCGATGCCCCTCCCGGCAGAAAATAGCTTAGAACCGTGCGGCCCGCAATGAAGGAACGGGCAGAAGTGCCTTAAGGCGGTTGCCCGGCCGCGTCGCTGCCGACCAGACGCGGCGGAGCAGCGCTGGATGGATGCGCCATTGGTGAAGGACGAGGCTGCCGCCTAGTTCCTCACGGAATCAGCACCGCCTTGACGAATCCGTTGGCCCTTGCCTCCATGAGCTCATAAGCCTCGTCGACCTCGTCGAGACCGAACCTGTGGGTGACCAGAGGCGCGTAGCTGAAGCGGTGCCTGGCGATGAGGTCGAGGGCATCGCTCATCGCCCGCATCAACCGGGTCCGGTCCGGACAGAAGCCGTTCACGATGGTGACCGCCTTGTACCAGAGACGCATGTCCATCATTGCGTCGCCGGAATGGTGATAGCCGACGACGCAGAGCGTGCCGAAAGGCCGGACCAGAGTTCCCGCGGTCTGCAGGCCAGCTGTCACGCCGGTGGCTTCCAGCACGATCTCTGGGCGCCGGTCACGAGCGCGGCCGTCGCTGCCGGCACCGGCAGTTCCGGCGTACTCGTCCGGCAAATCCTCCGGCGCGAACGTGAGGTCCGCGCCGAGCTCGAGCGCGCGCTGCCGGGCCGCTGGGACCGGATCGACTCCGATGAGCACGCCCGGTGCGCGGTCTCTGGCCAGCTGGAGCAGGCCGAGGCCCATGAAGCCGAGGCCGACGACGGCGACGCTGCTGCCCGCTTGGACGGGTGTTCGCGACAGGGCCTCGGCTAGATCGGCCACCGGCTCGCCCAGAGCCAAGGCCGGGTCGATGCCAGGGGGAACCGGAAGGACGTGCGCGGCATTCATGAGTGCCAGCGACGCGAAGCCCTGGCCGCCGAGGCCGGTCACCAGGTCGCCGGGCGACCACCCGAGCGTGTTGCGGCCGGCAGCCACGACTTCCCCGACGATCTCGTGACCAAGCCGGATGGGGTCGCTGCTGTCACGGCCGCCCGGTCCGGTCCGCCATGGCGTCAGGTCGGAGGTGCACACACCACTAGCTACCACTTTGACAAGTAGCTCGCCTGCGTCCGGTACCGGATCCGCGACCTGGAGGACCTCGGACGTCCGCGGACCGACAATCTGGCTGATTTTCATGGAGGCCTCCCGCACTAGTGGCTGCTCAGATGCGGCACCGGCCGGATGCCCACCGGACGGCCGGGACGGAGCGGGCACCAATGCCCGACTTACAACGGATAAATCAGAGCCAAAGTCTTGATGTAGCGTACATGACTCGTCTTATACTGGCTCTAAGTGGATTCTAGTGGTCTGCACTTGGGCTAGTGATTGATCTGAGTGTGATCCGGCGAAAGGGACCTCTCGTGCGGTCGTATACCTGCGCAGTGATCGCTGCCGGCTCGCAGGGCCGGGTCCACGCGCGCGGGTACCTGGCCGCCGGAGCCTCGCTGGTCGCAGTTGCTGACACTAATCTGGCCGCCGCAGCCGACCTGGCTGCCGATCTCGGCGTGCCCGAGGTCTACGACAGCTACCAGGCGCTGCTGGCGGCAGAGCGCCCGGAGGTCGTCAGCATCTGCACCCCGCCGGCGACCCATCTGGAGATCGCGAGGGCAGCCGTCGCTGCCGGCGTCCTGGCCATCCACTGCGAGAAGCCGATCGCCACCTCGTACGCAGACGCGCTCGAGATGCACAGGCTGGCCTGCGAAGCCGGCGTGCAGTTCACGGTGAACCTCCAGCGGCGGTTCGAGCCGGTGCACCAGTTCGCCCGAGACCAGATCGCTGCCGGTGCGATCGGCGACATCGTGAGTCTGGAAGGGTATTGTCCCAACCTGCCGGACTGGGGGTCGCACATCGTCGACCTCCTGCTGTTCTACCTCGGTGACCAGCGGGCGGCCTGGGTCATGGGCCAAGTCGACGTGTCGGTGAACCGCTATGTGTACGGGGCATTCGCGGAAACCAGCTCGCTGACGCTGGTTCGCTGGGGAAGCGGCGTCAACGGCCTGATCATCACCGGCCGCGAGCCGCAGACTCCGCTGCTCAACCTGGAGAGCAACCTGGGCGTTCTGGTCCAGGGGAGCCGCGGCCGGCTTGACGCCCGCGGTGCGCGCTGCGTCATTCACCGATTCGGTGCCGATGACATCGTCTTCGACTCCCCCTTCAGCCGGGACGTGTCGAGCTGGGAGCGCGGGGTCGATCCGGCCATCGTTGCTGCGACCACGCAGGCTATCTCTGACCTGCTGGACAGCCTGGACCAGGGCCGCACCCCGGCGCTCAATGCCGCGAGGGGCCTGGCGGGCGCGGAGATCATCTTCGCCACCTACGAGAGCAGCCGGTCCCGTCGCCGCGTCGGGCTTCCGCTGGAGCCGCACGATAATGCGCTCCTGAGCGGCCTGCGGCAGGGATTCTGGCAGCCCGTCGGCGAGCAGCGGTCGACGTACTGAGGCGGGCGCGATGACTCAGCTGACTGACCAGATGCCGGTAACGGCTGATCCGTGCCCGGGCAGTGCCGGCCGCCAGGTCCCTGACCGCCGTCAGGTCCGCTCGCGGCCGTCCCGCGCGCTGATCGTCGTGACCGGCGACGACGTGTACGAGGACATGTTCACCGCCAGCCTCAAGCTTCAGGATGTCCTGACTGCGGCTGGCTTTGCCGCGCGCGCCGTCATGGGCACCGCCGCGCTCGCCGGCGCGGCCAGCGCTGACCTGGTTGTGCTCTACACCGCGCTCGGCTCGTTCCCGGCCGCCGCGCAGTCCGCGCTCGCCCGCGCTGTCGCCGCCGGGACCGGGTTGCTGGCCGTCCACTCGGCCAGCGTCTTCCCCGCCGCCGCGGATGGGAGCGTGGCGGCGGATCACCGGCTGGTGGCGGAGCTGATCGGCGGCCGTTACCGCTCGCACGGGCCCGCGCCGCACGAGAGCCGGTTCCGCGTGCTGCCCGACCAGCGCCACCCGGTGACCAGCGGGCTGGCGCCGTTTGACATCACCCACGAGCACTATCAGCTCGACGTCGGCCCGGCCGCGCAGGTCATCGCCTGGCGCGAGATTCCGGCCGGAACGCGGGCCGCGCGCGAGCCGGTCTGCTACGTCCGCGCCGCCGGCCGCGGGCGGGTCTGCTACCTCCAGCCCGGTCACGACATGCGGGTCTGGGACGAGCCCGGTGTCCGCGATCTGATCATCCGCGCCGCCTCGTGGGCGCGCCGCCCGCCGAAAACCCCGGGGGAAGACCGATGAGAGTCGTCTTGCGCAGACTGTTCTTCTATGCCGTGACAGCCTGGGCTGCGATCACGCTCAATTTCATCCTGCCGAGGCTCATGCCTGGCAACCCTGCCCAGGACCTCATCGACCGCTTCGCCGGCAAGCTCAGCCCCGCGGCCATCAAGGCGATCCGGGTGCTGTTCGGGCAGCCCCACACGAGCCTGCTCGCGCAGTACTTCACGTACTGGCACAACGTCGTGACCTTCAACTTCGGCATCTCCTATGCCTACTACCCGACGCCGGTTATCCAGGTGATCAGGCAGAGCATCTTCTGGACGCTGGTCCTGATCGGATTCTGCACGGTCATCGGGTTCGTGCTCGGCACCCTGCTGGGCATGATCGTCGGCTGGCGGCGCGGGAACTGGCGCGACGCGCTGGTGCCTATCACCACGTTCCTGTCCTCACTGCCGTACTTCTGGTTCGCTCTGATGGCGATCCTGGTCTTCGCGGTCACGCTGCAGTGGTTCCCCAGCTCCGGCGGGTACGGCACCGGCCTGCAGATAGGCCTGAGCTGGCAATTCATCAGCAGCGCGGCGTATTACGGCACGCTGCCGGCACTGACGATCGTGATCGCGTCGGTGGGCGGCTGGCTGCTCGGCATGCGCAACATGATGATCACCACACTGAATGAGGAATACGTCCTGCTGGCCGAGGCCAAGGGCCTGTCCAGGCTGCGGGTCATGTTCACCTACGCAGGCCGTAACGCGGTGCTGCCCTCGGTCGCCGGCTTCGCCATGTCACTCGGCTTCGTGGTCGGCGGCGCGATCGTCACTGAGATCGTCTTCAACTACCCGGGCATCGGGACCGTGCTGTTCCAGGCAGCGGAAGGCCAGGACTACCCGCTGCTGGAAGCCATCTTCCTGACGATCACGATCGCCGTCCTCATCGCGAACCTGCTGGCGGATCTTGCCTACGTCGCACTCGATCCACGGACGCGGGAGGCCTAGATGATCATCAGCTCCGACATCGAGGTCGCCGTCGCCGAACCGGAAGAGATCCGGCCCGGCCGGGGCTGGGCGCGCGGGCTGCTCGCGCCGAAGGTCATGATCGGGCTCGTCATCGTCGCGTTCTTCGGCCTGCTGGCGATCTTTGGCCCGCTGCTGCTGCACACCGATCCCGGTAGCATCACCAGCGCCCGCCTTCAGCCGCCGTCGCTGAAGCACCTGCTCGGCACCACTCAGCAGGGCCAGGACGTCCTGACCCAGGTGGTCTACGGCGCGCGCATTTCGATGGAAGTGGGCTTCGGCGCCGGGATCCTCATAACGCTGTGGTCGGTCATCGTCGGCCTGGCCGGCGGCTACCTGTCCGGGGCCAGCAGCGAACTGCTGTCGATGTTCTCCAACGTGTTCCTGGTCATCCCCAGCCTGCCGCTGGTGGTTATCCTGGCCGCCTACCTGCCGAATTCCGGCTCGGCCGGGATCATCATCGTGATCACGGTGACCGGGTGGGCCTGGGGCGCGCGGGTTCTGCGCGCCCAGACCCTGTCCCTGCGACGGCGCGATTTCGTCGAGGCCGCCCGGGCCACCGGCGAGAGCTCAGTCAAGATCATGCTCTACGACATCCTGCCTAACGAGGTGGCCATCATCACCGCCACCTTCCTCGGCTCGGTCGTCGGCGCGATCCTGACCGAGGCCAGTATTGCCTTCCTCGGGCTGAGCAGCGTCACCCAGTGGTCGTGGGGCACCATGCTCTACTGGGCCCAGGTCAGTGGTGCCGAGCTGTCCCGCGCCTGGTGGTGGTTTGTGCCGCCGGGCCTGTGCATCGCGCTGGTCGGGACGGGCCTCGCGTTCATCAACTTCGGGCTTGACGACGTCATCAACCCGCGGCTGCGGTCCGAGGGCGCCGGCCGCCGCCGCTTCGCGCGCCTGCGCGGACTGGCGGCGCTGGCCTCGATGCCGCTGGCGGCGGTGCACGGCCGCCGGCCTGCCTCGCCCCCGGCCCCGGCACTGACGCCCGACCCTGCGGCGGAGTCAGCCGGCCAGGCCGCCGGCCCCGCCGCTCCCGCCCGGCAGCAAGTGCTGGAGCTGCGTAACCTGCGGATCGATTACGGAACCAGCGTGCCAGTCAGGGCCGTCAACGACGTGTCGCTGACGCTGCACCGCGGCGAGGTTCTCGGCATCGCCGGGGAATCCGGATCGGGCAAGTCCACACTGGCCCGCGCCGTGACCCGGCTGCTGCGGCCGCCCGGCCAGATCGTCTGCGGCGAGATGATCTACACCAGCCGGTCCGGCCGGGAGTTGAACATCGCCGAGCTGGCCGACGACGAGCTGCGGAAATTCCGCTGGGAAGAGATCTCGATCGTCTTCCAGTCGGCGATGAACGCGCTCAACCCGATCCTCACGCTCGGGACCCAGATCGACGACGTGCTGCGCGCGCACCGGCCGGGCATGCGCCGGGTGCAGCGGGCCCAGCGGGTCCGCGAGCTCCTGCAGCTCGTCGGCATCTCGCCGGACCGCGCCGGTGCCTACCCGCATGAACTGTCGGGCGGAATGCGCCAGCGGGCCATGATAGCGATGGGACTCGCGCTGGAGCCCGAGATCATCGTGATGGACGAGCCCACCACCGCGCTGGACGTGGTCATCCAGCGCCAGGTGATCGAAACCGTCATGGGACTGCGGGGCCGGCTAGGTTTCGCGGTGATCTTCATCACGCATGATCTCTCGCTGCTCATTGAGCTCAGCGACACGATCGCGATCATGTATGCCGGCCGGATCATCGAGCTGGCCTCGGCCGACCAGCTGTACGAGCGGCCGCTGCATCCCTACAGCCAGGGTCTGCTGGGCTCGTTCCCGACCCTGGCCGGGCCGCGGCGCGAGCTCACCGGCGTGCCCGGCTACCCGCCCGACATGCGGAAACTGTCCGGGGGCTGCTCATTCCAGCCGCGCTGCCCGCGTGCCTTCGGGCCGTGCCCAGGGTCGGTCCCGCCGCTGATCGCCCAGCCGGCCCCGGCCGGGAACGCGGCCGCGGGCCCCGGCGTCGCCTCGACTTCTGAGGTCGCCTGCTTCCTGTACCCGGCCGAGAGCGCTGTCAGCCCCGAGGGTGCCGTGACCGGAGGCAGTCATGCCTGACCATGGTGGAAACGGGGCCGGGTCAGCCGGCAGCATCAGCCCGGCCGCCCTGGATCCAGGCGCGGCGCCGGTACTTGAGGCTGTCGATGTCACCAAGCACTTCCCGGTCCACGGCAAGGACGCCGGGCGGCTCGGGCAGCGCCGGTTCGTGCACGCAATCGACGACGCCTCGATCGGCATCTACCCGGGCCAGGTCACCGCGCTCGTCGGGGAGTCCGGGTCGGGCAAGTCGACGCTGGCCCGAGTGCTTGCCGGACTCTACCCGCGCACCTCGGGGGAGGTGCTGCTGCACGGTCAGCCGGTCCGGGCGACCCGCGGCCGGGCATTCCGGCGGCATGTCGGCGAGGTCCAGCTGATCCTGCAGGATCCTTACGGATCGTTCAACCCGATGCTCAAGGTCTCGACTCACCTGATGCGCGCCGTGCGCATCCACGATCCTGGCCTCGGCTCCGATGCGCAGCGGACCCGCGCGGCCGAGCTGCTCGAGCAGGTGCACCTGCTGCCGGCCGGCCAGTTTCTGGACAAGTTCCCCCATCAGCTCTCCGGCGGCCAGCTCCAGCGGGTCTCCATCGCCCGGGCGCTGGCGGCGCACCCGGCCGTGATTCTCGCTGACGAGCCGGTCTCCAACCTGGATGTCTCCATCCGGCTCGGCGTGCTCAACCTGCTCGCGGAGCTCACGAAGACCGGGGTGGGCCTGCTCTACGTGACCCATGACGTCGCGTCTGCTCGCTATTTCGCGACCGAGATCGCCGTGATGTACGCGGGGCGCATCGTCGAGAGCGGGCCGGCCGAGGTCGTCACCGGCCAGCCGGCTCACCCGTACACCCGGCTGCTCATCTCATCGGCGCCGGACCCGGCCCGGCGGTCCCGGGCCGAGCCCGTCAGGGACAACGGGCAGCCGCCGAGCCTGATCGCCCCTCCGGCTGGCTGCCGGTTCCATCCTCGCTGCCCGTTCGTCATGCCGGAGTGCCGGACCCAGGCTCCGCCGCGATTCGAGCTCGGCGCCGGTCACTGGTCCCGGTGCTGGCTCTTCGGTCCCGGTCACGGCACGGCGATGCAGGCGACGGACACCAGAGTCGCGCCCGGCGCGACACCGACCACCACCCCTAACCCGACAGATGACTCGGACTGACGAGCATGGAGGTACTCGCGGCATGAACAGAAAATCGCAGTGGCTTCTGAGAGGCGCGGCCGCGGCCGCGGTGCTGATCACGGTGTCGGCCTGCGCCGGAGCCGGCGGCAGCACCGGCGGTGTCTCCGGCACCGGGTCCGGCACCATCTTGACAGTCGCGGGCGAGGCCGTCGGCATGACGAGGGTCTTCAACCCGTACCTGCCGACGAGCGCCTGGGAGCTGGCCGGCAACGACGTCAGCAGCGGGAACTCCTCCGGCTTCGTGTACGAGCCGCTCGCGCAAGTCGACTACGTCCGGTCGAATTACGTCATTCCCTGGCTGGCGAAGTCGTGGGCCTGGTCGGACGGCAACAAGACGCTGACCTTCCACCTGCAGCAGGGCGTGACCTGGACCGACGGCAAGCCGTTCAGCAGCGCGGACGTCGTGTTCAGCTACGAGCTCATGAAGAAGTTCCCGGCGCTTAACGGCGCCGGCATTCAGTTCCAGACGGTCAGCGCGCCGAACTCCAGCACCGTCGTGCTGACGTTCGCCAGCGCGCAGGAGCAGAACTTTGACGCGATCGCCAGCCTGGTCATCGTGCCCGAGCACATCTGGAGCAAGGTCAAGAATCCGGCCACGTACGCCGATCCGAATCCGGTCGGGACCGGGCCGTTCGTGCTGTCGAGCTTCTCGCCGCAGAGCTACCTGCTGACGAAGAACCCGCACTACTGGCAGAAAGGCAAGCCGACCATCGGCGGCCTCCGCTTCGTCGCTTACAGCGACAACGAGACACAGGCCAACGCCATCACTGAAGGCCAGGTCGACTGGGCGGCTGACTACCTGCCCGACGCACAGACCACGTACCTGAACCGGAACAAGGACAACCACTACTGGGTCCCCGAAGCCGGCTCCGACGGACTGATCCCGAACCTGGACACCTTCCCGCTCAGCGACCTGCAGGTGCGCAGGGCCATCAGCGTCGGCATCAACCGCGGCGCGATCGCGGCTGCCCGGAACTCGCCGCCGGCCACCAACGTCACCGGGCTGCCAGTGCCGAGCTTCAACTCGATCATCATGCCGCAGTACCAGAACGACAACTTCAGCCAGAACGTCGGCGAGGCCAAGAGGATCCTGGCCGCGGACGGCTGGAAGCTCGGATCCGACGGGTACTACCAGAAGAACGGCCGGGAGCTGTCGTTCTCGATCTCGTTCCCCTCGGCTTACACCGACATCGCGGCGGCCGCGTCGGTGCTCGTCCAGGAGCTCAAGCAGATCGGCATCAAGATGACGATCAGCACGGTTCCCGCCAGCGAAATCAACACGCTGACGGGCCTGGGCAAGTTCGAGTCCACGATGGGCTATCCGGTGGCCTACGTGCCGACCGCGTGGTCGTTCTACTCCGAGCAGATGGACCCGCAGTTCTACCAGCCGATCGGGAAGAACATCCCCACCTACGAGGACATCGAGCGGTTCAACGACCCTGCGGCGGCCAAGCTGTTCGCCGAGTACCCGACCGCCAGCCCGGCCCAGCAGACCAAGATCGTCACTCAGCTTGAGGGCATCTGGGCTGCCGAACTGCCGGTGATCACGATGATCTACTGGGGTGACTATGCCGAGTGGAACTCGTCCAAGGTCACCGGCTGGGCGACGGCGGCGGATCCGTACTTCATGCCGAGTCCCAACGAGGTCGTGGCACTCCGGCTGCACGCCACCAGCTAGCAGGCGCGGGGTCTCCGCGGCGTGCCCGCGAAGACCCCGCTCCCTTACCAGGGAAGGACGTACCGTGCTCGATGCGCCGGCACCGAGAGCCATGGTCGTCGTCAACGGCGACGACACCCACCACGATCTGATCACGGCCGCGCTGGTCTTCCAGCAGATCGGCATCGAGGCCGGGTTCGCGACCCGGCGCGCGGCCGGGACCAGCCGTTACGCCGACGCGCGGCCCGCGACCGCGCAGTCCGACGTCTACCTGCACTACACCTCGGGAGGCCAGTTCCACACCGTGCAGCAGCAGGCACTGGCTGACGCCGTAGCGGCTGGCAAGGGCTTCGTCGGCATCCACTGCGCCAACATCATGGGCTGGCAGGGCGACGGCATCGACCCGGCCGACCGCCCGCTGTTCGAGCTCCTCGGCAACCGGTACCTCTCGCACGGGCCCGGTCATCACGAGGGGCGCCACACCGTCGAGATCATCGCCGACCACCAGGCGACCCGCGGCGTGACCGACTTCGAGCTATTCGACGAGTACTACGAGTTCGAGTTCGCGGACGAGAAGGTCGAGATTCTCGCCCAGCGGCACCGGGCTGACGGCGTTGTCATCCCGGTCATGTACGCGCGTGAGGTCGGCGCCGGCCGCGTCGTCTATCTCGCGCTCGGGCACGACATGCGGGCCTGGGGGGAGCCCCCGTTCCGGCAGCTGGTCGCTCAGTCGCTCGCCTGGGCGGCGGGCCGGGACGAGGGGGCGGGCCAGTGACCGGGCCGGCCCTGGACGGCCTTCCCGCGGCCGGGCGGCCAGGCCTGGCCGTGATGATGTACACGGTACTTGAGCAGGCGCGGGCCGACCTGGAGGGAACGCTCGCCCGGATCGCCGGGCTCGGCTACCGCGGCGTCGAGACCTACGGGCTCGTCGAGCAGTTCGGCCCGGCCCGGGTGCGTGCCGCCATCGCGTCCGCCGGGCTCGTCTTGACCAGCGCGCATACCCCGTTTCCAGCCGGCGACCGGGCCGAGCAGATTCTGGACGAGAACTCCGAGCTGGGCGCCGGGATCCTGGTCTGGAGCATGGAACGCGCCGAGTTTGACAGCCCGGACGCGATCAGGCGGGGAGCCGGGCGCGTCAGCGAGGCCGCCGAGCGGGCAGCGGAGCGCGGCATGGCGGTTGCCTATCACAATCACTTCGCCGAGTTCTCCCAGTTCTTCGACGGCCGCCAGGCCTACGACCTGCTCCTGGACGAGCTTGACGACCGGGTGCTGGTGGAGCTGGATGCCTACTGGGCGGTCATGGGCGGCGCGGACCCGGCGGCCGTGCTGGAGCGACTGGGCGACCGGGCCCTGCTCATCCACATCAAGGACGGTCCGGCGGTCAGCTACGACCACGATGTGATGGTGCCGATCGGCGCCGGCCAGATCGACTGGCGCCGGGTGCTGGCCGCCCCGTCTGGACTGCGCTGGCACATCATCGAGCTTGAGCGGCTGCACGTGGACACGTTCACGGCGCTGGAACGCAGCTACGCGTACCTGACCGGGGCGGGCCTGTCGGCCGGCCGGGCGGCGAGTCAGCTGTGACGCTGCGCGTGCTCTTCCTCGGCGGGGCGGGGATGATCGGCTCGGCGGTGGCGGCAGAGGCTGTCCGGCAGGGCCATGACCTGACGGTCGTGACCCGGGGCGAGCCGCGGCGGCAGCTGCCGCACGGGACGCGTCAGCTTCGCGGTGACGTGCACGGTGCTGCCGCGCTGCGCGACCTGCTGCGCGGCCGGGAGTACGACGTCGTCGTGAACTGGGTGGGCTACGCCCCGGCTCAGCTCGACGGGCATCCGCAGCTGTTCGCCGGCACTGCCGGGCAGTATGTCTTCATCAGCACCTGTTCTGTCTTCGCGCGCCCGGCACCCGTGCTCCCGATCACTGAGTCGTCACCGCGCCGGCAGCCGGCCTTCGCGTATGCCCGTGACAAGATCGCCTGCGAGACCTACCTGGAAGCCAGCTACCGCGACGACGGACTGCCGCTGACCATCATCCGGCCCTTCCACACCTACGACCGCACGGTCGTGCCGGTGCTCGCGGGCTGGACGGCGATCGAGCGGATGCGGTCCGGCCGGCCCGTGGTCGTGCATGGTGACGGCACCTCACTCTGGACGCTCATGCACTCGGGCGATTTCGCTCGCGCGCTCGTCCCGATGCTGGGCAACGCGCACGCGATCGGCGAAAGCGTGAACGTGGTCAGCGGGGACGTCCTGACCTGGGATCAGATTCACCTGATCCTGGCCGCGGCCGCCGGAGTCCGCGCGCCGGCCCTGGTGCACGCTGCCAGCGAGTCGATTGCCCGGTACTGGCCGGCCTGGGGCGACGTGCTCGAGCACGACTTCCGGCACTCGATGCTCTTCGACAGTGCCCGGCTGCGCCGGCTGGTGCCCGGCTTCGCGCCACAGGTCTCCTTCGCCGCCGGAGCCCGTGAGCTGATTGCCTACCACGACGATGATGCGTCGCGGCGACGGATCAGCACCGAACTAGACGCCGCATTCGACCAACTCACGGCCGGGTGAGCGACCATTGGGAGCAGACTGTGATATCGATCGGCCGTGAATGGCCTCACCCTGAATACAACTTGCAGGCAGAGCACGAGGGGCCCGGCACCGTGGAAAATGCGCGTGAAGTGGTTGCGGTGATCCGGTCCGACTACCCGGAGCCGTTGTGGATTCAGGCGGCGACGCTGATCCGCGACCAGATTAATGGCGGCGCGCTGAAAGGGGGATCGCGGCTGCCACCGGAACGCGAGCTGTGCCAGCAGCTCAACATCAGCCGCGTCACCCTGCGCAAGGCACTTAATCACCTGGTCGAGGCAGGCGTGCTGAACGCCTCCCATGGACGGGGCTGGTATGTGGCTAAGAGCGCGGCGAAACGCGAATGGCCGAACACACTGGAGTCTTTCAGTGAGACCGCCGCGCGAATGGGCCTGGAACCGCAGTCACTGGTGCTGCGGTCCGAGGCCGCGCCGGCCAGCTTCGACGAGGCTGAGGAATTGTCCATTGCGCCGGGTACTGATCTTTTCCACCTCGAGCGCGTGCGCCTGCTCGATGATGTTCCCATCGCGCTGGACACGACGGAGATCGCGGTGTCCCTGCTGCCGGAGATCGGGCGGGTGGACTTCACCAGTGTCTCGCTGTACAGCACCCTGTCCGCTGCCGGGATCGAGCCGGCCCGGGCCGACGCGACGCTGGAGGCCAGGGGCGCGGAGCCGGACGAGGCGCAGCACCTGCGGATCGCGGTCGGCAGACCGCTGCTGGTGATGCGGCAGCTCGCGTTTGACGCCTCCGACCGCCGCCTGTTCACGTCCACGATCAAGTACGCCGGGGAGCGGTACCGGCTGCGCACGTCGTTCTCCCGGCAGTCGTCCGGCCTGCCGCGCGTCACCTGACAGGCACCCCCGGGCCCGGGCCGCGCGGCCGCCGGACCCGGGGCGGCGCTTTCTGGCGCGCGGTGACAGGTCAGCACTAAGGCGTGGAGGACAGGCATGGTTGGCATCGGAATGCTGGGCTCCGGGTTCATCGCCAGCACGTACGCAGAGGCACTGGAAGACGTCAGGGACGCGCGGCTCACAGCGAATTACTCGCGCGAAGCCGGCCGGGCGGCGCAGTTCGCGGCCCGGTGGGGCTCCGCTGCCCGGTACGACGACATGGCGGCGCTGTGCGCCGATCCTGCGGTCGACCTCGTGGTGATCGCCCTGCCGAACGAAGCCCACCTGGACGCGGCGGCGGCCGCCGCCGCCGCGGGCAAGGGCATTGTGTGCACCAAGCCGCTCGCGCGCACTGGCGCCGAAGCCGCCGAGATGCTGCGCATCGTGACTGAGGCCGGCGTCTGGCACGGCTACGCCGAGAGCTCGGTGTTCTCGCCTAACATCGCGAAGGCCTACCAGATGGTCACGGCGGGGGCGATCGGCGACCTGCTCACCATGCGCGCACGGGAGGCACATTCCGGTCCGCACGCCCCGCATTTCTGGGACGCCGAGACGGCCGGCGGCGGGGCGCTGCTGGACATGGGCTGCCACACCATCGAGTCGGCCCGGCACTTCTTCGGTAAGGACAACGCGATCACCGAGGTGTTCGCCTGGGGGGCCACCCTCGCGCACCGCGACAAGACCACAGGCGAGGACAGCGCGATCGCGCTGCTGAAGTTTGAGCGCGGCCAGCTGGCCACGGTCGAGTCGTCGTGGATCGAGAAAGGCGGCATGCAATTGCGGCATGAGCTCGTAGGCACGGCGGGCCGTCTCGTCACCGACACCTCATCGACGCCGGTCTGGGGCTTTATCGAGAACCCGGCCGGCTACCTGGTGGAGAAGGCGGATGCGGAGACCGGCTGGGTCTTCCCGGTTCCCGAGGAGACCCGCGCCTATGGCTTCAGCCAGCAGATGCGGCACTTTATCGGCGCCTTCGCTGCCGGGCAGACGCCGTCCGAGACATTTCATGACGGCTGCATCGTGAACCGCGTGCTCGACGCCTGCTACGCGTCAATGCAGTCAGGGACGTGGGAGAAAGTCCACGCGGGCGGCCCGTCACGTCCGCTGGCTGCCTGGCCTGGCTGAGCGCGCGCCACAGCGTGGTGCGGGGACCGCCGGGGCCGCTGTGGCAGGAAGGCCGGCCTGGTTCAAACTGGCTCATGTTTGGTATTATGTGGTTTGCAATCGGTTTTCCAGTGTTGAGCAGTCAGCGGAGTCCAGGTGAGTCACGCGTCCCCCGGTCAGCCCCCCCGTCAGCAGCCCGAGCCCCGGCAGCCCCAGGCTCCGCTCGGCGTCCAGCTTTACAGCGTCCGAGACGACATCGGGCCCGGCCAGCTCGAGACCACCCTCGGCCGCCTGGCCGGGATGGGCTTCACTCATGTGGAGCCGTACCGGATCCTGGACGACACCGGCCGGCTCGGCTCGGCCATCGCGGGCGCGGGCCTCGCGGCCGTCGCGGCACACGCCAATGTGGTGGCAGCTGAGCGCGACGAGTACTTCGCGGCCGGCCGCCAGCTCGGCCTCGGCACGCTGATCGTGCCCTGGGCCGAGCCCGGGCAGCTGGCCGACCGGGACGGCATCACGGCTCTCGCGGACGCCGTCAGCGACGCGGCTGCCCGCGCCGCTGACCATGGCCTTACGGTCGGCTATCACAACCACGACTTCGAGTTCAGCCAGCATGTCGGCGGAGTCCCGGCCTACGAGATCCTCGCTGACGCCCTGGACGACCGCGTCGTGCTCGAGCTCGACACCCACTGGGCCAGTGTCGGCGGCGCGGACGTGTTCGAGCTGCTGCCGCGCCTCGGCTCCCGGGTGCGCTTCCTGCACGTCACCAACGAGCCGCCGGACGACGACGATCCGGTCCGCGGTGTGGACATCACCGGCCGGATGGACGAGGTCGTCGCGGCCGGCCGGAAGGCCGGCGCGATGACCGTCCTCGAGGTCGTGGTCCACGACGGTGACAGCTTCGCTGCGCTGGAGCGCAATGCCGCCTTCTTCGGTCAGCTGGTGCGGTCGTGACGGCGTGCCCGGTAGGCGTCGGCATCATCGGCGCGGGCAACGTCTCCAGCCAGTACCTGCCCAGCCTGCTGAGCTACCCCGATCTCGACGTTCGCGGCATCGCCGACCTTGACGTCAGCCGGGCCAGGGACCAGGCGGCCGCGTACGGGCTTGGCTTCGCCGGCCCGGTGCCCGAGCTCCTGGAGCAGGATGGCATCGAGCTGGTGGTCAACCTGACCATCCCGGCCGCGCACGCCGAGGTCGGCCTGGCCGTGATTGAGTCCGGCCGCCATCTGTGGGGCGAGAAGCCGTTCAGCACCGACCGAGCCTCAGCCCGGAAGGTGCTGGCGGCGGCGGGCGCTGCCGGAGTCATGGTCGGGAATGCGCCGGACACCATTCTCGGCGCGGGCATCCAGCGCTCTCAGCGGCTGCTGGCCGACGGGGCGATCGGCGCGCCGGCGACGGTGCTCACGCTGATGCAGGGGCCCGGACCCGAGCGCTGGCATCCCCGCCCGCAGTTCCTGTTCGCGCGCGGCGCCGGGCCGTTGTTCGACATCGGGCCCTATTACCTGACCACGCTGGTGCAGCTGCTCGGGCCGATCGCCAGCGTGACCGCTGCCGGCCACCGGGCCCGGGCCGAGCGTGTCATCGGAACCGGACCGGACGCTGGTGCCTCGTTCCCGGTGGAGGTCGATACGCATATCAGTGTCCTGACGACCTTCGCCTCCGGCCTCGTCGGGACGTCGGTCTACAGCTTCGACTCCGCCGTCGGCCGCCAGCGGCTGGAGATCACCGGGCTGGAAGGCGCCATGCAGGTGCCGGTGAGCGGCTTCAACGGGCCAACCCGGCTGCTGCGAGGGGCGGCGCCCGACGGCTGGGAGGAAATCGACGCCGGCGGGGAAGAGCGCGGCCGGGGCGTCGGCGTGCTGGAGATGGCGCGCGCCATCCGGGCCGGGCAGCAGCCACGGGCGAGCGGTGAACTCGCCCTGCATGTGCTCGACATCATGCTCGCGATCGAGGAATCAGCTGCTAGCGGCAGTCCGGTGGCCGTTGATAGCACGGCGGGCCCCATCGCGCCGCTGGAAGACGGCTGGTCCGCGACGGAAGCCACGCTGGACGGAGAGCGGGTGGCATCGTGACTGACTGCACCCACCCGTCCTTTGCCGCTGCCCGCGCTGACCAGGCACAGCGGCTCGGCGAGGCGATCGAGGCAGTAGCGGCCACCGTGGGGGACCGGGCCAGCGCGGGCTTGCTCTCCCGGCCCGGGCCTATCTTTGTCGCGATCGGCGCCAGCCTCGCGGCCGCGTGCGCTCCAGTCTGGGTCCTTCGCAGCCGCGGCATCCATGCCTGGCGCCTGGCCGCCGGCGACCACCCGCTGCCGTTTCCGCTCAGCACGCATCCGGTCATCGGAATCTCCCAGAGCGGGCGCAGCGCCGAGACCCTGGCCGTGCTCGAGTCAGTTCCGCCGGAACAGCGCTGCGCGGTCGTCAACACCAATCCCTCACCCATCGCGGACGTCGCGACGACGGTCATCGACACCGGCAACATCCCCGACAGCTACGCCTCAACGGTCGGGTACACCTCAACCGTGGCGGCGCTGGGGATTCTGGCCGACGCCTGGGACGGCGGCGTCATCGACCCCGGCTGGCATGACCTGCCGGACGAGTTCCTGGCCGCCGAGAAACTGCTGACCGAGCAGGTCACGGCGCTAGGCCCGCTATTCGCGCAGGCGCGGTCAGCTGACTTCGTCGGTGCCGGGCCCTCAGTCGGCTCGGCCGAGGCCGCCGCGCTGCTGTTCCGGGAGGTTGCCCGCCTGCCGGCGACGGGGATGGGCACGCGCCAGTACCTGCACGGGTCCATGGAGTCGGCCGGCGACGGGGTGCACGTCCTGTTCGGCGACACCCGCGAGCGCGAGGTGGCCGCCACGCTGTCCGCCGCCGGGCACCCGGTCATCCTGGTCACGAGCAGGCCTGCGCCGGCCGCCCGCAACCTGGCCACAGTGGAGATCCCGAGCCAGCCGCCGGCCCAGCGGGTCATCTTCGAGGCCCTGGTCATGCAGATCCTGGCCGCCGCCGCAGCCGACGTGCGCGCGGTCGAGATCGAGGAATTTGTCTTCCACAACTCCGACACCAAGGTGCCCGCCGGCCCGGGAACCGCCGCCGGGCGCCCTGCGGTGGCCGGGACCGCAGCCGGATGAAACCGGCCGGCCCCGGCGGCCAGGGACCGACGGCATCAATGCCGGCGGTTGCTGGCCCGGCGGCGCCTGCTCCCAGGCTGCCGGTAGTGGCCGGCCTGGACGTGGGCGGCACCAAGCTGGCCGTCCGCATCGAGACGCTGGCGGGCGAGCGGCTGGTGGATGCAGCGTTCGCGGCCGCTGGATGGGAGGCGGTGCCAGCCGCGGCTGCCGCCGGCTGGCTGCTGAAGCACCTGTCCGGGGTGCTGCCGCCGGGTGCCCGGCTGGTGGCAGCAGGAATCGGCGCGCAGGGGTGTGACTCGCCGGAGACGACCGCGGCGCTGGCCGGGGCGCTGGCAGAGTGCGGCCTGGCCGCCGCGGTCGTCAACGATGGCGCCCTGCTGGTGCCGGCCGCCGGACTTCAGTCCGGTATCGGGATCGTGGCCGGGACCGGATCAGTGGGTGTCGCCGCAGACTCAGCCGGCGGTCTGCTGCTGGCAGGCGGCTGGGGCTGGGTGCTCGGCGACGAGGGCGGAGCGGCGGCTATCGTCCGGGAGGCCACCCGGGCGGCACTGGCCGCGCACGACGACGGCCAGCCTGACGATGGTCTGCTGGCGGCGCTGAGGCAGTCTTTCGCTGTCAGCACCGCCGAGCGGCTCGCCCGCGCAGTGAACGACGAGCCGACTGTGGCGAACTGGGCGCCGCGCGCGGCGGCAGTGTTCGCCGCCGCCGATGCCGGCTCTGCGCTTGCCGCCGGCGTGGTCGAAGCTGCTGCGGCCGGGCTGGCCGTCCTGGTCAGCCGGCTGATCGCGCGCGGAGCTCAGGGCAGCACCGTGGTCGCGGCTGGCAGCGTGATCACCCAGCAGCCCCGGCTATGCCGGGCGTTCCGGGCCGAGCTCAGGCGCCGGCACCCGCACCTGGACCTGGTGCTGCTCGCCGAACCGCCGGTAAGCGGCGCGGTCGTCCTGGCGCGGCGGCTGCTCGCCTCGGCCCCGGCTGGCTGAGGCCAGCCCGCTCTGCGGAGATCACCTGCAGGCCGCCCGTCAGCCACCCCGTCACCCGAGCAGTGATGATGGCCGGCACGCCTTTTGCCAACCTAGGCTCGAAGCCTCGATTAGTCCTGCCCGCGATACGACTTCGCAGCCTGCGCGGCATCCGGTACCTCCGGTCATGCCTGGTGGCCGTCCCAGGTCCAGTCCCGGATTTCGGGCATGTCCTGGCCGTGGATGCCGATGTAGAGGTTGTGCTCGTCCTGGACGAGGTGGTAGCGGTCGAGGCGGTTCCTGAAGCGTGCCGGTGCGGTCGGGCACGGTCGGCCAGCTCGTCTCCGCCGGGTATCCGGTCCCGTGCCTTAGCTGGTCCTCATCCACCAGCCAATCGACTGGGCCGACCGGTGTTGTGGCTGTTTCGTGCCGACCCTCATGAACTGCCGGCGCTGAGCTCCCACGTGCACCCAGGGTCGGAAGGTGGCTTTCGCCGACGCCGCAATGGCGGGTGATGCTGCGGCGCCGTAAAGTCTAGCCAGGGTGCATGGATTCCGTCGCGATGAGAACTGCTGCGTAAGACCTGAACTAGGAGAAGAGGCTTATCGTGCCGAGGTTGCCGGCTCGTGCGCGGTCCTGGCTGGCCGTCATGGCCGTTGTGCTTACCTTGGCGGTAGTGCTGCCGCCGTTCGAGAGCTATGCGCGGCAGTATGCGTTCCTTCAGGCGCTTCAGTTCGTTCTCTTCGCGACCGTCGTGCCGGCGTTGCTTGCGCTGAGCGCGCCATGGCGCGACCGGCTCGCCCGCCCGGCCTCCGGTGGCAAGGGTAACCGGGCTGAAGATCACATGACGGGCGGTGTCCCAACCGCCGATCGTTATGTCGCAGCCAAGCTCCTGGTGTTCATGGCACTCGTGATCGTCTGGCGCCTTCCGCTGGCAGGCAGCGCACTGGCTAGATACCCGGTGCTGGTTGCTGGCGAGATGGTGACGCTGGTCGCTGCCGGTTCGGGAATCTGGGTTGAGATGGCGGCCCGCCAGAACGAGCGGCGGCTCGCCCGTCCCAAGCTCGCCGCCATCGCGGCGGTCGCCATGTGGACAATCTGGATCGTGGCTTATGTCACCGGGATGTCCCACTCATCCCTGAGTCTGGTCGGAGGTCATGCTGCCACGACCGCCTTCAGCGTCGCCGTCGATCAGCAACTTGCCGTCGCTGTAATGTGGGGGGTTCCGGCGATCTGCTTCATGCCCCTCATCTACGGCATGCTCATCACCTGGCTGGGCGAGCGGGAAGACCCAGACCAGGAGCTGCGCGAGATCGCCTCGCACGACTCCAGCTATGCCGGTGCGGGTCGGCTGCATCGGCCACCTCGCGGCTGGCGCTTGCCGCCGACCTGACTTTGTGAATATCGGCGGACTTCCGCCGCGCTTGCCCGTCAGCACGACGGCTGCGGGGTCCAGGGACAGCATCGGCGCTCGCCGGAGCGGTCGCTGGCCAGTTCGTCGGCTACGTTCACTCCGTCCGGCTTGCCAAGGTTCATCCGCAAGAGCACCCGTCGCATCTGAGCTGCCCGCTCGCGGCGGCTGGCCGCTTCTAGCACGGCCCGGCGGCTGGCAGCGGATCGTGAGATGCCGCCCCGGCTCAGCACGTCCAGAGCGCGGTCAGTGTCGTCATCGGTGCCGATCGTGATCGTGTCGTCCAGACCGTGACCTGTAAGACGAGATAATCGCTGGTACTGATCTTGCCAGCCAAGGGCGAGCGTAGGCTCGGACCTTCCTGTGGGTGAGGGTTGCCGTGATGATCCGTCCGCCGGGCGAGGGCCCGCACGCCGATGCGCTCTCCCGGACCATCCGGGCAGCGGCGCCGCAGGACGGCGCGTTCATGGGCGACATGCTCGTCGAGGCGGTGAACTGGTCGCCCGAATGGAAGAAGAAGAGCCGGGCGCGCATTTTCGCGACTCCGGCCATTGCCCGCTACATCACCGGGTGGCCGCGGCCGGGTGACCTGGGCGTGATCGCCGAATCCGACGGCGAGCCGATCGGAGCGGCCTGGCTCCGCTTCCTCCCGGCAGCCGATCCCGGCTACGGATTCGTCGCTGCGGACGTGCCTGAGCTGACAATCGGCGTGGCCGCCGGCTGGCGCGGGCGGGGCGCGGGGCGCGCATTGCTGCGTGCGGTCGCTGACCGGGCCCGGTCGGCCGGCATCCGCCGGATCAGTCTCAGCGTCGAGCGGAAGAACTACGCGCGGCAGCTTTACCTGTCTGAGGGCTATCAGGTCGTCGATGCCAGCCACGGCCAGTCAGACATCATGCTGAAAATCCTGTCCTGACCAGGCCCGGCTGGGCCGTTACTTCATGGCCAAGGGGTTCACCGGGGAACCGACGGCGCCGGTCATCTTCAGCGGCGGAGCGCAGAAGAAGAAGTCCCATACGCCATCCGCGCGGCAGTCGGCCGCCAGCTCGTCCAGGTCGAAAAGCTCGCCCAGCGTCAGGCCCATGTCCCTGATCAGCACCATGTGCAGCTCGAGCGTGCGCGTGCCGTCCTCGCCGGCGAAGGCTTCCACACCCCAGTTGTCGCTGGCAACGGCGGCGACGTCACGCTCGCGCAGCCAGGCGGCGCACGACATGCCGAGACCAGGCTCGGCTGACATGAACGCGACTCGGTCGCCCAGCCGGCGGAAGTGCTGATACCAGCCGGTCCGCACAAGCAGCACATCACCAGGGCCCACCTCCACGCCGCCCTGCGCGGCCAGGGCCGCGTCGAGCTCGGCTGCCTCAATCTCCTCGCCTGCTGCCAGCGACTCGACGCCGCGCAGGCCGGCGATGTCGACCAGG
>CAWFUM010000011.1:0-131476 GCA_963818995.1 uncultured Actinomycetota bacterium
CTCCAGCGGGAACCGGTGGGTGATGACCGGTGTCAGGTCGAGCCCGGCCCCGACGAAGTCGAAATAGTGCTCCATCGAATGCTTCGCGACGCCGCCCACGGTCTCGACGCCGAAACCGTTCGAGCCGATGACCCGCAGCTCCTTGAAGTACAGCGGAGTCCACTCGAAGCGCTTCGGCGGCTCGACCCCGGAGATCACCAGCGTCCCGCCCGTCGCCAGCAGCCGCAGCGAGGTTTCGACGGTCTCGGTCGAGCCGATGGTGTCGTAGACCACGGCCGGGCCGTCCTGCAGCCAGTCCCGGCCGCTCCACGGCTGCAGCGGCGTGCTGACGCACCGGCGGCCGACCTGCGCGACGAGCTCGGCCGGGACCGACGAGAGCACGACCTGCGCGCCGAGCCGGGACGCCAGCTCGGCCCGGGCGCCGGGGCGCGTTGCGGCCCACACCTCGGCCGCCGGGTACAGGTGCCGCAGCAGCGCGATCGCCGCGAACGCCAGCGTGCCCGAGCCGTAGACCAGGACCGGCTGGCCGTCCGGCGGCGGCGCCAGCAAAACCGAGCGCAGCGAGACGCTGACCGGGTCGGCCAGCACGGCCGCCTCGTCGGAGACGCCGTCAGGAATGGCGAACAGCTGCGACACATGCGCGCCGAATCGCTCGCTGTGCGCTCCGGCTGCCCCGGCGCAGTTACCGAGGTGGATCGAGACGGGCAGGTTCCCTGACCGGAAGTTGCGGCACCACGGATAGCGGCCTTCCTGGCAGGCCGCGCAGGGCTTGTCGATCCCGCGCGGCAGGCAGGACAGCCAGGGATTGAGCACGACGCGCTGGCCGGTATCCAGCCGCCGCCCGACGACCTCGTGGCCGAGCACGTGCGGGAACGAGACCAGGGCCGTGAGCGGATTGTCGCGGGCGCCGTTCAGCAGGATCTGCTTCACGTCCGAACCGCACAGCCCGGAGAAGATCGTCTGAACGCGGACCCAGTCGTCAGCCGGCAGCGGCAGCTCGTCGACGTCCTCGAGGCGGACGGGCGCGAACCGGGCCACGAAGGCGCGCTGGTCGACTCGCCCGGCGACCGCCGAAGCTGCCTCCCTGGCCAGGCTGTGCCGGAACACGAGCGCCTTCACCGCAACTCCTTCGCCCGGCCGGGCCAGTACTGAGCTGGCCGTCAGGTTCCGCGCCGGGGCTGAAACCGGCCCATACTGGGCGTCACCTTATCGGCGCGACAGGTCACCGGGCAATGGCCCGGACCGGGCGCGCTGGCGCGATAACGAACGCGCGGTGACCAAGCCTCTTCCTTCCGGGAACGCGCCGGCGCGCGCAGGCTGGTCCGGCAGGCTGGCAGCCGTTGTACTGTCATGCCGTGCAGCTGCGGCCTCTGCGGACACCGGCGGGCGCGCCGCCTGGCATGCGCCTGGCCGCGATCGTGGCCGGCGCCGCGATCGGGGCCGCGGTCGTCGCGGGAAGCCTGGCCGGGTGCGCGGGCGCGGCCGGGGCGGTGCCCGCCGGATCGCCTTCGGTACCGGCCGGCGATTCGTCACCCGCCGCCAGCCGTCCGGCGGTGTCGCCGAGCACGCCCGCCCTGGAACCGGCCGCGGAGGCAACGGCGCCGCAGCACATCAAGGCGGCCGCCGGCGCGCTCGCCGACGTCGGCACCGGGCAGTTGCTGTGGGACCGCGACCTCAGCACGGAGCGCCCGATGGGCAGCATCACGAAGGTCATGACGGCCCTCGTGGTGATCGACAGCGGCGACCTGAACCGGCAGATCCGCATCCCCCGATCAGTGCTTGCGTACGTGGCGAAGTACCAGGCCGAAAGCGGCGGGCTGCATCCCGGCGATGTGCTGACGGCGCAGCAACTGCTCGAGGCGATGCTGCTGCAGTCGGCCTGTGACGCCGCCTACACCCTGGCCGTGACCTACGGTCCCGGCATGCCCGCGTTCCTGGCCAAGATGAACGCCCTGGCGGCCAAGCTCGGGATGACGCATACGCATTTCACCAGCCCGGACGGCTTGCCCTATCCGACCGAGTACTCCACCTACTCCACGCCGTCGGACCTGCTGACGCTGGGCCTGGCGGCGATGAAGCTGCCCGCGTTCCGGTCGATCGTGGCGCAGCGGTTTTACCGCACTCCCAAAACCAAGGCCCACCACAGCTACTGGTGGGGCAACACCAACGACCTCATCGGCAGCTACCCCGGCGCTGACGGCATCAAGACCGGCTACACCGACGCCGCCCGGCACTGCCTGCTGTTCGAGGCGGTCCGCCACGGCGTGACGCTCATCGGCGTCGTGCTCGGCAGCCCGGCGACTGGTCCTGACGCGGCCGATCTGGCCGCGACCCGGTTGCTGGACTGGGGGTTCGGCCTGCACGACTCAGACGCCCCATGATCGGTGAGACTTAAGCACGCCAGAGCGTGCACAGGTTTACCGGATCATGAAACCGCGCCGCGTACCTGCCGTCGCTTACTCCTTCGCGCTGATCCTGGTGCCCAGCTCAGCACCCTCGCAGATGGCGCGCATGACGCCGACGGCCGCGACGTCGAAGACGTGCATGGTCAGGGACTGCTCATTCGCCAGCACGAACGCGCTGGTGTCCATCACCCGCACTCCGGCCGCCAGTGCCTCGTCGTAGGTCAGCCGCTCGTACCTGGCCGCGGCCGGGTTGGTCTTCGGATCGCTGTCGTAGACGCCGTCGACCCCCCGCTTGGCCACCAGCAGCGCGTCGGCTTCGAGCTCGAGCGCCCGCTGCACCGCCGGGTAGTCGGTTGTCACGTAGGGCTGCCCGATGCCGCCCGCGAGCAGCACCAGGGAGCCGTTCTCCAGATGCCGCATCGCCCGCAGCCGGATGAACGGCTCGGCCACGCTCTGCATCGGAACCGCGGTCATCACCCGCACGTCGATGTCGGTGCGCGCCGTCAGCGCGCCGCGCAGCATCAGGCAGTTCATGATCGTGCCGAGCATGCCGATGTTGTCGGCCTCGGCCCTGCTGATGCCCCAGCCCTCGGCCATCCGTCCGCGGAAGAAATTGCCGCCGCCCACCACGACCGCCACCTGAACGCCGAGATCGCGCACCGACAGAACCTCGTCAGCGACTCGGGCCAGGCTCGCCGGATCCGCACCTGACCCGGCGTCCCCGGCAAGTGCCTCACCGCTGAGCTTCACAATGACCCGGTCGTAGCGCACCATGAACTAGCCCCCTTCCCGGCCGCCTGCCCTGGCGGCTGCGTTGCCAGTATCGGCGATGAAAAGACCCTTCATGCCCGGAACGGGGTCGCTCACCCGCCGGTCATCCGCCCGGCCGCGGCCAGCCGGGCTCAGCCGAGCAGCAGCGGCCTGACGGTCTGCCAGGTCCTGGCGTCCGCGGCGTCGAGCAGGCCCCGCCGATCATCATCCGGGGCATACCCGGTTCCGTCCGGACGCAGCGCGATTCCGCCAGCTTCGGTGAGGAGCAGCGTGCCCGGCGCGTGGTCCCAGGGCAGCGTTCGCCAGAACAGCACGAAGTCGAGCTCTCCGTCGGCTACCTGCGGATAGTCGATCCCGGCGCACGACGCGCCCGGTCCGAGCCGCGCGAACCGCGATGCTGCGGCCTGGACCCGCGCCCGGCCGGCTGGCGGCAGAAAGCGGGTGTGCGCGGCACCGCGCAGCTGCGCCGGATCAGCGGGCGCGGGCGCGCGCTCGATCCGCACGCCGTTGCGCCACGCTCCGGACCCGGCTTCGGCCACGTAGACGCGATCGTCGGCAGGCCGCACGATCCAGGCGGCAACCGTCTGGCCGCCTCGGACCAGGGCGGCCATCACGGCCCAGTACGGGCGGCCCGCGACGAAATTAGCCGTGCCGTCCAGCGGATCTACCAGCCAGGCGACCGGCGCCTCGCGTAGCGCGCGGACCAGGCCAGGGTTGGCAGCGGTGGCTTCCTCGCCGACCACCGGAGCGTCCACGAGGGCCTGAAGGCGCGGCGTGATCAGGTCCTCGGCCTCGCGGTCGGCGATGGTCACGACCTCGCCGGGAGACTTCTCGGTCACGTCGCCCTCGGCCAGCGCCCGGAAGCGAGGAACGATCGCGGTCTGCGCCGCCTCCCGCAGGATGTCGGTCACCGCGTCGATCTGCACGATGGTCACGCTAGCGGTCGCGGGGCCCGGCCGCCGGCCCGGCGTTGCCGCGCCGCCGGGTCGTTCGCGGCTGATCCGTGCGGCAGCCCCTGGCCGGCCACGGCTGGTCCGTGCTGCCGCGGCGGGACTGGCCGCGTCGGACCTAAGCCGCGACACCCGACAGCCACGGCTGGTCCGTGCTGCCGCGGCGGGACTGGCCGCGTCGGACCGAAGCCGCGACACCCGACCGCTATCGGAGCAGATCCTCCAGCAGCGGCGCGAAATACCCGAACGGCGGGGTCCGCACGCCGGGGTCCTTGGCGTCGTCGTCGAAGCGCCGCACCCGGCAGGCATCCTGCGCGAACGGGCTGGCCTCGAACCCGGCAGCTTCAGCGGGCCCCATCGGGCCGCCTTGCACGCCGAGTGTGTAGACAGAGGCGGGCGATAGCCGGTCGAAGTAGCCGGGCTCGGTCGCGCACAGGTAGCGCTTGGCCGCCACGTGCAGCCGGACCGGTTCGGTGACCTCCGGGCCGAACCACCGGGCCAGCCAGGTCGCGCCCTGGTCGCTGTGCCGGTTGTCGGTCCCCTCCATCAGGTCACGGCCGGTGACGGTGCCGGTGAAATGGCCGACGTCGTGCAGCAACGCGGCCGCCACAAGCGGTGCCGGGGCGCCGGCCTTCTCGGCGAGCGTCGCTGCCTGGAGCATGTGCGCGGCCTGGGTGACCGCCTCGCCCAGATAGTCGGCCGCTCCCTCGCTGGCGAACAATTCCCCGATGATCCTGACGGCCTCGCTCACGATCCCTCCCAGCGCGATGATGACTGCAGTATGCGGCCCGAAGGTGAACGGGAATCGCTGCTCGGTCCGTGCGGGCAGTTCAGCCGCGCGGCGCGAAGTAGATGATGCCGACTCCGGCGAGAACGACAGCCGCTCCGGTCACGTCCCAGCGGTCGGGCCGCGCGCCGTCGAATCCCCACCCCCACAGCAGCGACGCGACGACGAAGACCCCGCCGTAGGCGGCGTAGATGCGGCCGAAATCGTGACTGCGCTGCAGCGTCGGGATGATGCCGTAGATCACCAGGATGATCGCGCCGAGCACGCCGAGTACGACCGGCGCGCCCTCCCGCAGCCAGCGCCAGATGAGGTAGCCGCCGCCGATCTCGGCCAGCCCGGCGGCGATGAACAGTCCGATAGAGCGGGCCACAGTCATGCGGCGATTGTCGCGCGCCCGGCCGCGCCTCGCCACTGCCACTTTTCACGGATCCGGGCATGAGGAACTCCATAGAACGGACAAGCGGTGCACTGGGAGCCGTGAAAAGTCGATTGTAGTGCTGGGCCGTCTTTCGGCAAGCTCGGTGACCGTGACGACCGCGATCTCCATGGCCGAGAAGCCAACACTCACCGGCGAGAAGGTTCTGCTCCGGCCCGTCGAGGTCGCCGATGTCGCCGCGGCGCTTGAACCCCGATCCCGAAGGTGACAGGCTCACCGGCAACCACCGCGAGTTCACGGTCGAGGTGCGCGAGCACTGGTACGCGACTCGCTCGGACTTCGACGACCGGCTGGACCTGGCTGTCATCGACAAGGCCACCGGCCGTTACGCGGGCGAGGTCGTGCTCAACGGGCTGGATCCGGACAACCGGTCCTGCAACTTCCGGATCGCGCTGTTCTACGACCGGAACCGCGGCCGCGGCCTCGGCACCGAGGCAACCAGGCTGATCCTGGGCCACGCTTTCGAGACGGTCGGGCTGCACCGGGTCGAGCTCGCGGTCTACTCCTTCAACCCGCGGGCCCGCCGGGTCTACGACAAGGTCGGCTTCGTCTACGAGGGCACCATGCGCGACGCCCTGCTGTGGGACGGCGAGTGGGTCGACGCGGACACCATGTCGATCCTGGACCGCGAGTGGGCGGTCCACCACGGTTACCCCGACGGCCGCTAGAACTCGCGGCGGCCCTCGCCGGTCTCGCTGTCCCCGGCCAGCCCGCCCTCACCGGCAGGCCCGCCACCGTACGAGCCGGGCTCGCCTGCCCCCGCGTTCCCGGCTGTGCTGCCCGTTGCGTAGCCGGCGATGCGGCCGCGGGCGGGCTCGCCGGTGGTGACGGAGTCCGATGGTGCCGCCTCGCCGATGCTGTCGGCGGCTACGTGGATTCCGGGACGCAGGCCGATCCTGGCCACGATGGCCGCGACCACCATGACCGCTGCCATCGCGTACAGGACGTCCTGAATGCCGTCCGCGAGGCTGAGCTGGGCGGCGTGATACACGTGCGTGGCGAACGCGCCGTGCACAGCGGAGCGCGGCGTGGACTCGCGGTTCTGCGCGATCGTCTTGGCGACGCTGTGCGCGGTGCCGGACGAGAGGCCGAGCCCGGTCAGCCGGGTGACCAGGTGGTTCCGCTCAACGCTGACGAGCAGCGTGCCGAGGAAGGCGAGCCCGAAGCTCGCGCCGAAGTTCCTGGTCGTCTGGGTGACGCCAGTCGCCTCGCCGTAGGACAGGCGTCCGACCTGGTTGATCGCGTCGGTGTTCGACGGGCCGAGCATGAGGCCAAGCCCGAAGCCCGCGATGATGATGTAGTACCACTGGTTGTTCAGGCTCAGGTGGGTCACGCTGCTGCCCCACAGCGCCAGGCCGACGGCCGCGATCACGCAGCCGGCCACAACCGGGATCTTGGCCCCGCTCTGGTCCAGCCTGCGGCCGCCGACTTGCACGCCCGGAGCGAAGCCGGCGAAGAACACCAGCAGGTACAGCCCGGCTTCCTGCGGCCCGTCGCCCAGCGAGACCTGCGCGTAGATGCTGGCGAAGAAGAAGATCGGGATGAACACGATCATGGCGATGAACAGCACGGCGTTCTGGACGGCGAAGGCCCTGATCCTGAACGTGCGCACGTCGATGAGCGGCTCCGGTATCCGCGGCTCCAGGTAGAAGAACCCGACCAGCAGCAGCACGCCGACCACCATGCACGCGATCACGACCGGGTTGGTCCAGCCCCAGACCTGCGTCTGCTGCAGCCCGAAGATTGCCAGGCCGACGCCGCTGGCGATCAGCGCCAGACCGCGGAAGTCCAGCCGGCCGGGCCTGGTCTGGGTCTGCGGCCGCGCGATGGCGGTCAGCACCAGGGCGATGATGGCGACCGGCACATTGACCCAGAAGATGGCCCGCCAGGTCCACTCGCTCAGGTAGCCGCCAAGGATCGGTCCGATGGCGGTCAGGCCGCCGGACACGCCGAAGAAGATCGCCAGAGCCCGGCCGCGCTCGCGCACCGGGAACGCCGCGACGACGATGGCCAGCGCCGCCGGGTACATGATCGCGCCGCCGATGCCCTGAACCACGCGGAAGGTCACGATCCAGGCCTCGGCGGCGGAGCCGTGACCCGGCGTCAGGCCGCAGGCAACGGATGCGAGCGTGAACACCACAATGCCGATCACGACCATCTTGCGGTGGCCGAACGTGTCGGCCAGCCGCCCGCCGAACGCGAACATCGACGTCAGCGCCAGCAGGTAGGCGTTGATCACCCACTGCACGCCGTTGATGGACAGGTGCAGCTCGGCCTGGATCTTCGGCACCGCGATGGCGACGATCGTCTGATCGATGAAGGTCATCGCGACGGCGAAGATCATAGCCGCGAGCACCAGCGTCTTGCGGCTGGTGCCCGCGCCCGTTGTCGCTACCAACGTCCTAGCCCCCTTCGCCTGCCGCCGCCCGCGGCTGCGCTGTCAGCGGCCGCACGTGCCGCAAGCAACACCGATGTGCCCCGCGGGTCACGCGGGCAATCACGTGGCCGTGATCGTGGGGGCGGTTAGCCCGGATTCGGCGGTATTTGACTTGCGGCAGTCCGGGATTGCGCCCTATACCGGAGAGCTGGAGGCGACAACCATGACAGCCGAGGACGGCCGCCCGGCGGGCCTCATCGTCAGGCCGCTCACGAGCGGCGACGCCCAGCAGATTGCCACCTGGCAGTACGAGGGCAGGTGGCAGGTCTATGACAGCCGGCCCGGCGACGACCTGGTCAGCGCCGGGGCCGGTTACCAGGCGGTCGCGGATCAGGCGACCGGAGCCCTGGTCGGCTACATCTGCACCGGTCAGGAAGCGCGGGTGCCTGGCCTCGCCGCCGACGACGGCCTGCTGGACGTCGGCGCCGGCCTGCGCCCGGAGCTCGTCGGTACCCGGATCGGCTCTGATTTCGGCGCTGCCGTGCTGGAGTACCTCGCCGCGCAGGCGGCCGGGCGCAGGCTGCGCGCGACCGTGCTGGACTGGAATGAGCGCAGCCTGCGGCTGTGCGCCCGGCTTGGCTTCCGTGCCGTTGGCCGCCACAGCTGCGAGCAGGACGGCCAGCTCAGCACCTACGTCTTGCTCGAAGTACCAGACCGGGAACGGAGCCGACCCGCTCAGCGGTGAGCCGCCGGGGCCGCGGCGAGATGGCGGGCCAGGAACGCGCACGCTCGCGGGAAAGCATCCAGCCGGTTCGCCCGCCGGGCCAGGCCGTGCCCCTCGTCGCCGTACACCAGCAGCTCGCACTCCCGGCCGCGGCGCGACAGCGCTGCGTGGATCTGCTCGGCCTCGCTCAGCGGGACCCGCGGATCGTTCGCGCCGTGAATGATGAACAGCGGTGCGACGATGTCGTCGATCCGGCTCAGCGGGGACACCGAGTGCAGGAACTCGCGATCGCGGGCCAGCGTGCCGTACTCGCGCTCGCGGTAGGCCCGGCGGTAGGCCGAGGTGTTCTCCAGGAATGTCACCAGCGAAGCGATGCCGACGATATCGACTCCGGCCGCCCACAGGCCGGGCTGGAACGCCAGCCCCGCCAGCACCATGTAGCCGCCGTAGGAACCGCCCCACAGCGCGGCCCGCTGCGGGTCCAGCCCGAGCCGCGGCAGGTAGGCGTGCAGCGCGGCGAGATCGTCGACGGAGCTCATCCGGCGGCGGCCGTCGTCGGCTGAGTACCAGCTCTTGCCGTAGCCGGTGGAGCCGCGCACGTTGGGGACCAGCACGGTGTGCCCGGCCGCCGCCAGCAACTGGGTGTAGACGCTGAACCCCTGCCGGGACTGGCCTTCAGGGCCGCCGTGGACCACCAGAACGGCCGATCCGGCGACCGGTGCTGGTCCGGTGCGGCTCCGGGTTGCTGCCGGTGCCCGGGTTGCCGGCTCCGGGTTGCCTGCGTCCGGGCGGTAGACCAGGCACGGAATCAGCTGGCCATCGTCTCCGGGAACGTGATGCTCCTCGGGCCGCGCTGCCCGCTCGCCGCGCAGGCTGGCGGCTGAGTGCGTGAGCAGGCGCGGGCGGCCAGCGCCGGGCGGCTTCCGGCGGCGTTCGGGCCGACCGCGCCCAGCTGGCCGGCGGCGGTCGGGCCGACCGTGGCCTGCTGGCCGCCGGCTGGCACCAGCAGCACGTCGGACGGCAGCTCGGCACTGCTGAATGTCAGCGCGACCGCGGCCGAGTCTGCCGCCCAGATGACCGGCCTGACCGCCTGGGCCAGGCAGCCGGATGACGGCAGCGGCACGTCATCAAGCCGGGCGCCGCTGGCGGCGTCGTGCCTGGCCAGTTCGGATGCCCCGTTGTTGTTGCGCTCCACCAGCAGAGTCGCTCCGTCCGGCGACAGCCAGCCGGACAGATCGAAGCGGTCGTCGGTGACCACCCAGCTGAGGCGGCTGGCCGCCAGCTCATACCGGGCGACGGCGGTGAACTCGCGGTCGTTGTTCGAGGTGAAATACAGCGCGTCGCTGCCGGGCGTGAAGCAGAGGCCGTAGTTCAGCGCTGGCGCACCGGGCGGCGTCAGCGCGGTCAGCTGTTCCTGCCCGGCAGGCGCGCGCAGGTCCACCAGAGCGACATGCTCGGCGTTCGCGGTGACCGGCGAGGACACGGTGAGCGCCAGCCAGCGCCCGTCCGGCGACAGCGCCGCCTCGCCGAACCGGTGGTTCCCCACCTGGAGCGCCCGCTCCGAGCCGTCCGTCAGGTCCCGGATGACCGGGTCGAAGTCAACATCGTTGCGGCGGTTGGTGAAGTAGCACAGCCGGCCGTCCCGCACGTCGGCCAGCGTGTGCATGTAACGGGGATCATGCACAAGCGGCTCAAGATCGGCGAGCCCGGCGGGCCGGCCATCGGGCCGGGGAAGGCGGAGGACGGAGAGCTGGGCCCGCTCGTTCCCGCCGTCATCATGCGAGACCAGGACGGACTGCCAGTCCGGGCCATACCGCCCCGAGCACGGGCCCGGCAGCGCCGTGAGCGGCGTCACGTTGCCGTCGGCCGCGATCTCGATCAGCTGGGCGCTTCCGCTGTCGTCGCCGCCGGCCAGCACGCGGCCGTCCGGACCGACGTCAAACGCCTGGTAGAACCGGACATCAAGCAGCGCGGTGAGGCCAAGTCCCATACCGGGAGAATCTCACACGGGCCGTCTGGCCGCGCGACCTCTGCCGGTCAGGCCGGGCCCTGATGCGGCCGGCCGCCGCGCAGCCGGGTCCAGATCCGGGCGACACCACCCGGCACGAAGGAGCCGAGTACCGCGCAGGTGGCGCTGATCAGCGCGATATTGCCGGAGCCGCCATCACCGAGCCGGTGCCCGAACCAGGCGCCGAAGGCAGCGCACACCAGCACTGAGGCGATGATCCAGGGGGTAAGCCGCCGCCATTGCACGCCGCCATCCTGGCATCCCCGGCCGGTTCCGGTCACGCCGCCCTGCCTAACCTGGGGCAATGACGACGGAGATGCCCGCTGACCCTGCCCGCGCCGTACTCGACCGATATCCCGTGTTCGACGGTCACAATGACTTGCCCTGGGCGCTGCGCGAGGCCTTCCCGGCCGACCCGGCCGCCACCGATATCGCGGCGCCGCTGGACTTCACCCATACCGACCTGCCCCGGCTGGCGCGCGGCGGCGTCGGCGCCCAGTTCTGGTCGGTCTACGTGCCCGCCGAGCTGGCCGGCGAGGCCGCGGTCACCACGACCCTCGAGCAGATCGACCTGGTCCGGCAGCTGGCGGCCCGCAATCAGGGGGCGCTGGAGCTGGCCCGCACGGCCGCGGACGTCGAGCGGATCATGGCCGCGGGCCGGATTGCCTCGCTGATCGGCGCGGAGGGCGGTCAGTCGATCGGCAACTCGCTCGGGACGCTGCGAGCGCTGTACCGGCTCGGCGTGCGCTACCTGACGCTGACCCACAACCTGAATCTGCCCTGGGCCGACTCGGCGACGGACACGCCGTCCGCCGGGGGACTGACCGCGTTCGGCCGCGAGGTCGTCAGGGAGATGCAGCGGCTCGGCATGCTGGTCGACCTGTCCCACGTCGCCCCGGCCACGATGGCCGACGCGCTCGACGTCGCCGAGGCGCCGGTGATCTTCTCGCACTCCTCGGCCTACGCGCTGTGCGACCACCCGCGGAACGTGCCGGACGCGATCCTGCAGCGGCTTGCGGCCAACGACGGGGTGTGCATGATCACGTTCGTTCCGGCCTTCGTGTCCCAGCGCTGCCGGGACTGGGAGACGGAACTGGCCGCCGAGATGGAGCGGCAGGGCCTGGACTACCGCGACCTGTCGGCCCGCCGCGACATCTCCGGTGCCTTCCTGGCCCGGCATCCGAAGCCCGGCGCCACGCTGGCCGACGTCGTCGAGCACGCCGGGCACGTGCGTGAGGTGGCCGGGATCGACCACATCGGCCTCGGCGGCGACTACGACGGCGTCGACGCGCTGCCGGCCGGGCTTGAGGACGTGTCCTGCTACCCGGCGCTCATCGGCGCGCTGCTCGACCGGGGCTGGTCCGAAGCCGACTGTGGCAAGCTGACCTGCGGCAACGTGCTGCGGGTGCTGGCTCAGCGCGGAGGCGGCGGCCCGGCAGATTCAGGCCACCAGGCCACCGTCAGCCGCCCGGATCGAGGATCTGGACGGCTGACGCCGGACTCAGGTCAGCTCCACTTGGTGTGCGGTTTGCCCTGCTCCTCGCCGTCGATGAAGACATCTACCTTCTCGTCGTAGAACGCGGCCAGGCCGGCCACCTTCTGGCTCTCCGGCAGCGGGGTGCGGTAGATCCAGACCACGTCCTTGTGCACGTCGGTGCCGGTGTCCACGGACCAGTAGCTGGCCGTGCCCTTGTACGGGCAGTGGCTCTGCGTATCCGATGGCCGCAGCAAGTCGGTCCTGATGTCGGTCAGCGGCAGGTAGTACCGCGGCGGCAGTCCGGTCTCGAACAGGATGCGCGGGCTGGTCGAATCGGCGACGGTGACGCCGTCGATCTTCACCTCGACGTGCCGGGAGCTCGCGAGAATGTCCACCCTGGTATGCGGATCGCGAGCGTGGGTGTAGACCGGCTCGTCCTCTTCCAGCCATTCGCTCATGGCGCCCCACTCGAACCGCACGGCGTCGTTGAGCTGCCGCGCCGGGCTGGCCGGGTACCGCCGGGCGGCGCCGATGGCCTCCGCGCCGCCGGGAACCTTGACGGTGAACAGCTCAGCCTCGCCCAGCACCTTGTCCGCGTCGGCCCCGTACGGCTCCAGCTTGGCCCTGACGTCTTTGCCCGGCACGTAATAGGTGGGGAAGTACGGTATCTCCCAGACCAGCAGCGGGCTGGTCGTGTCGGCTACCAGCTCTCCGCCCAGCAGGATGCGCACGCGCTTGCGCGAGTGCTCCACCCTGATCTCATGTTCTGCTGCCATCACTTGCCTCCTGAGGTCCGCGCTTGTGTATAGACCATCCTGGTGGCGCTGATGTTCCCGGCGGCCGGCGGCAGGTAGCGTCGATGTCATGCGACTGGGCGTGCTGGACGTCGGATCGAACACCGTTCACCTGCTGGTGGTCGATGCGCATCAGGGCGGCCGGCCGCTGCCCGCTTTCTCTCACAAGGCTGAGATCCGGCTCGGTGAGCACCTGGATGCCGCCAACCGGCTCACCGATGACTGCGCGCAGCGGCTGCGCGACTTCGTGCAGGAGTCGCTGCAGATCGCCGAGGACAAGGGCGTGCACAAGGTGCTGGCGTTCGCCACCTCGGCGGTGCGGGACGCGGCCAACGGGCTGGCCCTGCTGGCCGAGATCGAGACGGAGACCGGCATCGCCATCAAGGTGCTGCCCGGACCGGACGAGGCGAGGCTGACGTTCCTGGCGGCTCGCCGCTGGTTCGGCTGGTCCTCCGGCCGGTTGCTCATGCTCGACATCGGCGGCGGCTCGCTCGAGATCGCGGCCGGCCTCGACGAGGAGCCGGATGCCGCCGTCTCACTGCCGCTCGGCGCCGGGCGGCTCACCAGGGACTGGCTGCCCGGCGACCCGCCGTCGCCCGGCGACGTGCGCAAGCTGCGCAGGCACGTCCGGGCGGAGATCGCCACCATGGCCGGCAACCTGCTCCGGGACGGACCCGCCAACCACGCTGTCGCGACGTCCAAGACGTTCAGGCAGCTGGCCAGGGTGGCCGGCGCGGCCGCGTCCAGCGAGGGCCTGTACGTCAAGCGCGTGCTGAAGCACACCGACGTCACCGGCCTCGCCGAGCGCCTGCCGCAGCTGACCGTTGCCGAGCGCTGCGAGCTGCCCGGCGTCTCGCAGGGCCGGGCGCATCAGCTGGCGGCCGGCGCCATCGTGGCCGATGCCGCCATGGACCTGCTGAACCTGCCGGTCCTGGAAATCTGCCCGTGGGCACTGCGCGAAGGCGTCATCCTGCGGCAGCTCGACCTGCTGCCTGAGTAGCGGCCAGCAGGCCGACGTTGCGGGCGTCGAAAGTTGCCCGCTGGGACGACCGGTGCGCGCCGTTTTCCGCGCGCTAATCTCCGATGATCTTGATCCGGTCGGCGGTGTCGTCGCCTTCGGGACCAGCCGCGTCCGGCCCTGACGGCCGGCCCTCAGGGTGCCGCCCGTTGCCCGGCGCCTGCGTTGCAGGCGCACCGGCAGGCTGACTTCCGCCATTCGGCTGGCCGGCGGCGGGCCCGCCGGGCTGCGCCGCTTGGGCCCCGGTCTGCGCACCGCCGTTTGCGGGACCGCCGTTTGCGGGACCGCCGTTCGCGGGACCGCCGTTCGCGGGACCGCCGGTTCCGGGACCGCCGGGACGCTGCGCCGTCGAGAGCGCGGCCTGGCCGGATGCGCCGGCGTGCCTGCCTTCAGCGCCCGGCCTGCCGTTACCGGCCGGCCGTGCGCCCGCCTGCGCTTCGCCGTTGCTGCCGTTGGCGCCGGCCACGATCCTGGCGACCTCGTCCTCGAGTGAACCGCGGTCAACCTCCCCGGCGACCAGCGTGGTGACGACGTCGCGAATCTCGGTGAGCCGGCGCAACGGCCTCGGTGTGCCGGGACATCAGCAGGTTCAGCCTGCGCTCGGCCCCGTCGTGAATGGCGGTTGCCCGTGCGGTCGCCTCGTCCAGCTGCTGCTTAGCCTGGCTCTTGGCCGTGGCCACTGCCGTCTCAGCCTGCCTGGACGCATCGGCGACCACCTGCTGGGCTTCGGTCGCCGCGCTCTTGCGAGCGTTCTCGGCTTCTTCCTTGGCGCTGGCCAGCGTGCTGTCGGCCTGCTCCTGAGCGGCGCTGAGCATGCGCTCGGCCTGCTCCTGGGCCTCGGCCCGGTTCTTGTCGGTCTCGGCCTTGGCGTCGGCGCGCAGCTTGTCCGTGTCGGCCTTGGCGTCGGCGCGCAGCTTGGCGATGTCATCGTCGGCCTTGGACCGCTGCGACTGCGCCTCGTCATCGGCGAGCTTGAGGATCTGGCTGATCCGCTCGCTGATCTGCTCGTGCGCCGGCTTGTCAGTGGAGCGCGCCTCGGCGACCTCCGCCTTCAGCCGCTCAGACTCCTCGACCGTCTGCGACAGCCGGTGCTCCAGCTCGCGGCGGCGCTCCTCCTGGGCCAGCAGATCGAGGCGCAGCTGCGCGACAGCCTCATCCACCTGCATCCGGTTGTAGCCGCGCCGTTCCAGTCCAAACTGGCCTTCGTATCCCAGGTCGGAGAGGTGGCCCTGCTCGCTCATCGTTTCACCCATCAGATCGGTCCGGGGGCAGTCGCGCCGGACCGGGATGCGCCGAGGCGGGAGGGCGGTCGCGGGGACTGCGGTAATTTTGCGGCTATGCCGTGCTTGCCCGGCGGACTGAGGGGATCAGGACGGCTTCCGGACGAGCGCGACGAAATAGAGATGTCGGGCATGACTCTGTCCCTAAGCTTCCCCGACCGCAACCGAAACGATGTTTTGTCTCTATTTATCTCGTTCGCCGCGTGAATCGCGGCGTCTCGATCGCGCGGGCACGGGATGGTGCAGGCCGCAGTATTTCGCGCTAACGCCACGCGACATGACGAAATGGGGGTTGGCCGTTGCAGGCAGAGAACCTGATCGGGTCGCTCGGAGATGACCATCCGGTTATTCACCCGCAGGCCTGGATCGCGCCCGGCGCGGTTGTCGTCGGCAGGGTAACGCTCGGCCGGGGCGCGTCGGTCTGGTACGGATCGGTGCTGCGCGCGGACGAGGCCGAGATTGTCGTCGGCGAGGAGTCCAACATTCAGGACCTGTGCTGCCTGCATGTCGACCCGGGCGAGCCGGTGCTGCTTGAGGACCGGGTCAGCCTCGGGCACCGGGCCACGGTGCACGGGGCGCACGTGGAGAGCGGAGCGCTGATCGGCGTGGGCGCGATCGTGCTCGGTGGTGCCCGGGTGGGCGCCGGCACGCTGGTGGCTGCCGGGGCGGTCGTGCCGCCGGGCACCACCCTGCCGGCCGGCGTGCTGGCGGCAGGGGTCCCGTGCCGGATCATCAGGGAACTGACCGACGCCGACCGGGCGGTGTTCGCCGGGACGCCGGGACGCTACCGGCAGCGCGCCGCGCGGCACCAGGCGGCCGTGTGGGCCGGCGAAACCGGCATATCGCCCCGGCCGTGACCGAGCTGCCTGCATTTGGTACTGCCCTGGCGATACCAAATGCAGGCAGCGCGCGTCGTGGTGGCGGAGACCAGCGGATGATGACCGCGGGTAGTACGGGAAACGGCGGATGATGACTGCGGGTAGTACGGGAACCGGCGGATGATGACTGCGGGTAGTACGGGAACCGGCGGATGATGACTGCGGGTAGTACGGGAACCAGCGGGTGATGCCCCGCGGGTAGTACGGGAAATGGTCCTGATGGGTCATGCGCGGTGCCTGCCGCGAAGCTAGCCTGTGTTACAGGGGAGTTACGGGACTATCCGGATCGATCTGGTACGGGAGGTGGCGCGTGCGCAGTGACGTCGACCTCCGGGTCCCTGACCTGGTTGCTCTCGAGGAGATCGAGCTTTACGCCGAGATGCTCAGCGCCGTGGCTATCGCCGAGCGGCCGCTGACCAACGACGAGATCGACGAGGTGCTCGGAGTGCGCCAGCGCGAGAGCGCCGACGCCAGCGCCTGACCGCACCCTACGGCCGCACGCTGCTGCCGAGCGCAGGCTGAACCTGCAGCGCCCGGCTGACTAGTCCTCGGCCCGCGCGAACATGACGTCGGTGTCCCAGTGCGTGAAACCGAGCGACTCGTACAGCCTGATCGCCGCGGTGTTCGTTTCGTCGACGTACAGCATGACCTGCGACAGGCCGCGAGCGCGCAGATAGCGCAGGCCGATGAGAGTCAGCGCGCGGCCGAGACCGGTGCCGCGCTCATCGGGGTCGACGCCCACGACATAGACCTCACCGATGGCCTCATGCCCGTGCCGGTCCTGACTCGCGCCGGACGGCTCGCTGGCGCCGGGCACGGGGTGGCCGAGCTCCTCGTTCCCGCCATGAATTTTGGTCCAGTGGAACCCCGCCAGCCGCCCGTCGCGCTCGGCAAGAAAGAAACCGTCGGGGTCGAACCACGGCTCGCGCTCGCGCAGGTCGAGATCGGCGCGGGTCCAGGCACCCTGTTCCGGGTGGCGGGCGAAGGCGCGGCGGTTGACCGCTACCCAGGCGTCCTCGTCCGCGCCGACGCGGAACGTCCGCACCGTGAGGCCGTCGGCCAGCTGCGGTTTGTCAATAAGCGTCTGCAGTGACCTTCGCATCTGCCACAGAGCACGGGAACGGCGCAGGCCCGCGGCAGCCGCCAGCCGGGACGCGGCCGGCAGATCGCCGTGCGCCCACAGCCGCAGTCCGCCGCCCGCCTCGGCCGCCAGCGCGCGGCCGAGCGCGAGGCCAAGACCATGATGGCGGGCGGCCGGGTCGATCACCATCTCGGCCGCGGGACCCTCGACCGGATCGGTGGGGTCGAGGTGGCCGTAGCCGGCGAGCGCGCCGTCGTGCCACAGCAGCACGTTCCGGGCGCGCGCGTCGCCGCCGTACCGCAGGTGCAGCAGCACGTGCTCGGACAGCGGGCTGACGCCATCGTCCTCAGCGGCGTGCTGGACGAGGTCGAGCACCGCGGCGGCGTCTTCCGGCGTGAGCGGTCCGCTGACGCGGATATCGGCCTTGCCCTCGTCACCGGTCGGCATGTGCCGCCGTCGGCTGCGGGAAGGCTGGTCCGGGCTGGTCGGGGGCGGCGGATCCGAGCTGACCGGACAGGTCGCCGGCACCGTCGCCGGCGGCCTCGTCGCCCGCCAGGTCCGCCGGGTCCTGGCCGTCCGGGACCGCTGCCGATCCCTTCACCGGGACGAACCGGTAGCCCACATTCCTGACGGTGCCGATCAGCGCCTCGTTCTCCGCGCCCAGCTTGGCGCGGAGGCGGCGCACGTGCACGTCGACCGTGCGCGTCCCGCCGAAATAGTCGTACCCCCAGACCTCCTGCAGCAACTGGGCCCTGGTGAACACGCGGCCAGGATGCTGAGCCAGGAACTTCAGCAGCTCGAATTCCTTGAAGGTCAGGTCGAGCGACCGGCCGTGCATCCGGGCGGAGTACGTCGTCTCGTTCACGACGAGGCCGCCGGAGCGGATCTCGTCCGGAAGCTGCGCGGCTGACTGGGCGCGGCGGCCGATCGCCAGCCTGAGCCTGGCCTCGACCTCGGCCGGCCCGGCCGTGTGCAGCAGAAGATCGTCCGCGCCCCAGTCGGCTGAGACGGCAGCCCAGCCGCCGTCAGTGACGATCGCGATGACGGGCGCCACGTTGGCCGAAGCTCGCAGCGCCAGCAGCAGGCGGCGGGCGAGGACCAGGTCGCGGCGCGCATCGACCAGGATGGCGTCGGGAGGCGGATTAGTTCCGATGTGCTCGGCCGCGGCCGGCGCGACCCGGATGCCGTGCGGGAGCAAGCTCAGCGACGGAAGGATGTCGGCTGGCGGCTCGCGCCCGCTGGTCAGCAGCAAGACGTTGCTCAAACTGCTGCCACCTCCGGCCTCCGGCGCCTATCGCCGGGATGCGAACCTCATTGTGTCCCGCGTGTACACCCAGGTCGTCTTCGTCCGGTGCCGCTATGAGCGAGGATAGCTGACATGGCCATAGTGACCGTGCGCTACTGGGCTGCAGCCAGGGACGCGGCTGGCGTTGCCGAGCACCAGCTGACCGCGGACACGCTGGCTGCGGCCCTGTCCGCAGCCGCCGACCGCACCGGCAGACCCCAGCTCAGCGCCGTTTTCGCCCGGTCGTCGTTCCTGATCGACGGGTCGCCGGTCGGGCGCCGGGCGGCAGACTCCGTGCTGCTCTCCGACGGGAACGTGATTGAGGTGCTGCCGCCGTTCGCGGGCGGCTGACCGTCCGGCGCAGCTTCAGCTGAACCGCCGGCACTCCGGGTACGTAGTAGGGGATATGGCAGCGTTCGGAGGCCGCGGTCCGCGGCAGCCTCGCGGGATCGCATCTGACGAGGAGCTCGTTCGCGCCCTCTACGCGGAGCATGCCGCTCCGCTGCTGCGGTATGCAGTGCATCTGATGGGCGGCGACCGGCAGCGGGCTGAAGATATCGTGCAGGAAACGCTGCTGAGAGCCTGGCAGCATCCCGAGGCGATCGCCGGACGGCCAGCGCGGCCGTGGCTGTTCGCCGTCGCCAAGAACCTGGCAATTGACTCATACCGGGCACGTAAGTCCCGGCCGCCCGAGGTGGGCGAGGCCGCGCTGGACGTGGTGCCTGCTCCGGACGAGGCAGAACGGGCATTGGAATCGTGGGCAGTGGCGGACGCGCTGACCGCGCTGCGTCCTGAGCACCAGCGGGTGCTGCTCGAGACCTACTACCGCGGCAAGTCGGTAGCTGAAGCGGCCACGGCGCTCGGCGTGCCGGCCGGAACTGTTAAATCGCGGACTTTCTACGCCCTCCGGGCACTCCGCCTGGCACTGGAAGAGAGGGGGCTGGCGCCATGACCAACAGCGGTAGCAGCGGGCCCGCGTGCCGGGATGTCCGGCAGCTGCTCGGGGTCTATGTCGTCGGCGCCATCGACCCGGCCGAGCGTTCCGTGGCTGACGAGCACCTCAGTGAGTGCCAGGCGTGCCGGGATGAGCTGGCCGGCCTTGCCGGGCTGCCGGCCATGCTCGGCCGGGTTCCGGCCGCTGATGTTGAGCGTCTCAGCGGTGCGGTCACCGGGGTCCCCGTCCCGGCAGAGCCATCGGATGAGCTGCTGACCGTCCTGCTCCGCAAGGTCGCGGTCAAGCGGCGGGAACGGCGGTGGCGCGGTGCGGTCGCGGTGGCCGCGGCCGCGGTCATCGCGGCGGGCGGTGCGGTCGCGGCCGTCCAGCTGACCAGCTCCGGGACGGCCAGGACAGAGGTAGCGAGCGGGTCGAGCCCGGGCGGCCGGATGACCGCCGTGGTTGACTACTCGCCGACCTCGTGGGGCACGGCCATGCGCGTCCGGGTCAGCGGGATCGCGTCGGGCACGACCTGCAAGTTCTTCGTGGTCGGGAGGAACGGCACCACGACGTACGCCGGCACCTGGACCGTCGGCCCGTCGAGCAGCGCCCGCTACCAGCGCGGGTCCGGTGCCGCCTGGTACTCGGCGGCCGCCTCCGTGCCCGTCAGCTCGGTCCGGAGCTTCCGGGTCACGTCCGGCGGCGCAACGCTGGTGACTATCCCCGCCAGCTAGGTCGGGAATGCGGCGGCCCGGTACGGCGCTGTTAGCAGCCATGACAGCGGGACTGGCGGCACTCATCGCCGCGATTGTCGTGGCCGTGACCGGCGGCGAGGTCTGGCGCCGGACGAACGGCAGGATGCGCACGCCGCGGCGCGCACGGGCCGGGTCGCCTGTTCGCGGGCCGGCCGCGGACGGCGCCCCCGCGCCGGGCCTTCCGGCGAGTGCTGCGGTACCGGCCGCTGGCAGCGGCGGCGGAACTTCCGCGGCGCCGGTGATGACCGACGAAGCGGCCGATCCGGCGATGCCGCCCGACCCTGCCGATTCGGGTCTCGCGCTGACCGGCAGCGAGCTCGGCCAGCCGCTGGGCGAGCGGGCGACGCTCCTGCAGTTCTCGTCGGCATTCTGTGCCCCGTGCCGGGCCACGAGGCGGATTCTGGCCGATGTCGCCGGCCTGACGCAGGGCGTCGCGCATATCGAAATTGACGCCGAATCGCGGCTCGACCTGGTCCGCCAGCTGAATGTGCTGCGGACGCCGACGGTTCTCGTCCTGGCCGCGGACGGCCGCATTGTCCGCCGGGCCAGCGGCCAGCCGCGAAAGCCGGACGTGATCGCTGCCATCGGCGCGGCTGCCGGGATCTAATCCCTATAAATAGGATCGGGAACCAGGATAGTGACAGGAGCAGCTGGTCCGCATAGCATCGGCTACGTGCCTGCACCGATGCGTCTCGCGAACCGGGCCAGATGCCCGGAAATCGCGCTGACCAAGCGCCGCGCCGTGGACTTCTGCCGCGTCGCGACTGCTATCTGTCCGGCTGCCTAGCTGCGGCTCAGGCGCTCGCTGTTCTGGCGCCACCCCGGCGGGCGCGAATCCGGTGGCGGCTGCCAGGCCTCCGGCCCCGTTCCCGCCCGCAGTCCCGCGGGTCGCACGGAAATATCCCGGCAAACCTGAGCCACCGAACGCCCGCTGCCGGGCGGCCGCGGCGGCGGCTCGCGGCCACCACGCCAGTACGCACGATCGGAGAGGACCGGGCAGATGGAGATCGACCCGCGCGGGCCGCGCTTCGGCGCGCTGCTCACGATGGTGATGTTCGCTGCCGTCCTGATCACCGGGAATTACTGGGTGCTGGCCGCGCAGGCCGTGGTGTTCGCCATCGGCACGCTGCTTGGCCTGCAGTACTCCCCGTACGGGCTGCTGTACAAGTGGCTGGTCAGGCCGCGGCTCGGGCCGCCAGCTGAACTTGAGGCTGAGGCCCCGCCGCGCTTCGCCCAGGCGGTCGGCCTGGTGATCAGCATTGCCGGCATCATCGGCTACGCGACCGGAGTGACACCGCTCGGGATCGTGGCCGCTTCGCTGGGATTGGTGGCAGCAATCCTGAATGGCGTGTTCGGTCTCTGCCTTGGGTGTGAGATGTACCTGATGATCCGCCGGAGCTGGCCCGCCCAGGCCGGCGCTGGCCGGGGCTGACCCGCACCGGGGCCGACCAGCATGAACTACCGGGCAGGCACTGACAAGAACGCTGCACAGTAGGCCGGGCTCATGGCGAGACCCGGCATTAATCGAGGAGGATCTGAGCATGAGCCGTTCCGACGTCCTGGTGGACGCTGACTGGGTCGAGGCCCACCGCGATGACCCTGGCGTCGTCCTGGTCGAGGTCGACGAGGACACCAGCGCGTACGACAAGGGCCATATCCGCGGGGCAGTCAAGATCGACTGGAAGCAGGACCTTCAGGACCCGGTCCGCCGGGACTTCGTCGACCGGGAGGGCTTCGAGAAGCTGCTGTCCGAGCGCGGCATCTCCAACGACGACACGGTGATCCTGTACGGCGGCAACAACAACTGGTTCGCGGCCTACGCGTACTGGTACTTCCGGCTGTACGGGCACCAGAACGTCAAGCTCCTGGACGGCGGCCGCAAGAAGTGGGAGCTGGAGTCCCGCGAGCTCGTCACCGAGGTGCCGCAGCGCGCCGCCACCAGCTACAAGGCACAGGAGCAGGACAGCTCGATCCGTGCCTTCCGGGACGAGGTAGTCGCGGCGATCGGCAGCAAGAACCTGATTGACGTGCGGTCTCCTGACGAGTTCGCCGGCCGCCTGCTAGCCCCGGCTCACCTGCCGCAGGAGCAGGCGCAGCGCGGCGGCCACGTGCCGACCGCGAGGAACGTCCCGTGGTCGAAGGCCGCGGAGGACGATGGCACGTTCAAGTCCGACGACGCGCTCCGCACCCTGTACGGCGAGGCCGGCGTGGACTTCGGCACCGACACCATCGCCTACTGCCGGATCGGCGAGCGCTCGGCCCACACCTGGTTCGTGATGCACGAACTGCTGGGGCAGCCGAATGTCAAGAACTACGACGGGTCGTGGACTGAGTACGGCTCGCTGGTGGGCGTTCCGATCAAGCTGGGAGATGAGTCCTGATGCCAGTCGACGCAACTAACACAGGCAGCCAGGCAGCAGCCGCGGGCTGCGGCGCGCCCGCAGGCGGCGCGGCGATCAAGGACGCGGGCAACCAGGCCATCGTCCAGGGCAAGGTCACCAAGGACGGTGCGCCGGTACCGGTCGGGTACGCCCGGCTACTCAACTCCGGCGGCGACTTCGTGGCCGAGGTACCGCTCGGCGAGGACGGCGGCTTCCGCTTCTTCGCGGCGCCCGGTGACTGGACCCTGCGGGTCCTGGCCCCCGGCGGCATCAGCACCGACCGCGGCGTCAGCGCGGCGATCGGCGAGATCAGGGAGCTTGAGGTAGCCGTCTAGCGCTGCCCGCTCCGGATCGTCAGCCGGGGCGGTGCGGTCGGCGCGAGCCGACTGCACCGCCCCGCACTTGTTTCACTACCTGCCATCTGGTCGTCGGCTGACCAGACACCTTCCGTTCAACATCCGTTTACCTTGGCCGCTTAGAAATAGACCCGTCAGCCGCCAGTCGGGCGGCCAGGGGACATCACCGACGGTCAGGTGCGAGGCAAACAGGATGTCAACTCAGGCTGATCCAGTTCAGCCCGGAGATGCGGGCGGTCCGGCCGCCAGCACTGCGGCAGTTCCTCAGGTAGCGGTCTCCCAGCGAGTCACCACGCAGGCATCCAGTCCAGGCACAGGCGTCGCGCTGAGCACGGCAGATCTCACGCTGAGCTTCGGCCAGCGGGCCATCCTGACCGGGATCACCACCGACATCCGCCAGGGCGCCGTGACGGCGCTGATCGGGCCGACCGGTTCGGGCAAGACGACCCTGCTGCGCACGTTCAACCGGATGAACGACAAGGTCATCGGCTACAGGCACACCGGTGACGTGACGCTGGACGGGCGCAGCATCTGGTCCCCGGGCGTCGAGCTGATGGCACTGCGGCGCAAAGTCGGGATGCTCTTCCAGCGGCCCAACCCGTTCCCGATGTCGATCATGGACAACGTCACCGCGGGTACCCGCGCGCACAAGATGGTGAGCCGTCACGGCCTCCGGGAAGTCGCCGAGCAGCACCTGACCTCGGTCGGCTTGTGGAACGCGGTCAAGGACCGGCTGAAGGACTCACCGTTCCGGCTGTCGGGCGGTCAGCAGCAGCTGCTGTGCCTGGCCAGGGCGCTGGCCATCAATCCGGAGATCCTGCTGCTTGACGAGCCGACGTCGGCGCTTGACCCGAACGCGACGGAATCGATCGAGAAGCTCATCAGGACGCTGGTGCCCGGCCTGACCGTCGTCATCGTCACGCACAACCTGGCGCAGGCGGCCCGGATCGCGGACCGCACGATCTTTCTCAATCAGGGCCGGCTGGTCGAGCACGGCGACACCAAGCAGGTGTTCGAGCACCCGGCCAGCGAAGAGACCGCGCAGTACGTGGGCGGCCACTTCGGCTAGCAAAACAAGACCACCCGCACGGGAGGAGTGCATTCCTCCCGAGCGGGCGCAGGGCCGCGCAAGCGCGGACCACAATCGCACGCATCCGCGTGCGAGTCGTGTAGCGCACGCGTAAGCGTGCAGAACTAAAGGAGTATTCCCAGGTGGCGAAGAGAATCCGCTTGGTATACACAGCGGCCGCCTTGATCCCGCTCTCCGTCCTGGCAGCGGCCTGCGGCAGTTCAGGTTCCGGTTCGGGGACGTCGGCATCCACCACCCCGGCCGCCTCAGCAAAGATGGTCGGCTCGGCGCTGCCGACATCGCCGAACACGACGCCCACCACCATCACCGAGACCGGCAGCACGCTGCTGTACCCGCTGATGGGCACGTGGAGCGAGGCCTACCAGAAGCAGTTCGAGAACAGTGCCAAGGCGCCGCTGGTCACGATCGAGACCGGCGGCACCGGCTCCGGTACCGGCATCACCGACGCCGCGACCGGAACTGTCGACATCGGCGCCTCGGACGCGTACCTCAACAGCAGTGACATGACCACCTATCCGAATCTGATGAACATCGCCGTGGCGATCTCGGCCCAGCAGATCAACTACAACGTGCCCGGCATTACGAAGCCGCTCAAGCTGGACGGCACACTGCTGGCCGAGATCTACTCCGGCAAGATCACCAAGTGGAATGACCCGGCAATCAAGGCACTGAACCCGGGCGCTCCGCTGCCGGCGCTGACCATCGTGCCGCTGCACCGCGCGGACGGCTCCGGTGACACCTTCCTGTTCACCAGCTACCTGAACGCCCAGGACCCGAGTGCCTGGTCGTCCTCGAATGTCGGCACCACGATCAGCTGGCCTAGCGTCAGCGGCGCACTGGCCGAAGAGGGCAACGGCGGCATGGTGAGCGGCTGCGGTTCCACTAAGGGCTGCATCGCCTACATCGGCATCAGCTACCTGAGCAAGACGCAGGCGGCCGGCCTTGGCCAGGCGGTGCTCAAGAACGGCGCCGGCAACTACGAGGCACCCAACTCGGCCAGCATCTCGGCCGAGGCGAACGCCCTTACCGGCAAGACCCCGGCGAACGAGACGCTGTCGATGATCAACGCCAATGTCGCGAACGGCTACCCGATCGTGAACTACGAGTACGTGATCGTGAGCAAGAAGCAGACCAACGGCATCGTCGCCGAGGACATGCGGGCGTTCCTGCACTGGTGCGTGCACACCGGCCAGAGCGGCACCGACTACCTCAGTGCGGTGGACTTCCAGCCGCTGCCGTCGTCGGTGGTCACGCTGTCCGACAACCAGATTGCCAAGATCGGCGCCTGAATTCATGGCAGCGATAGCTAGGCCAGACGGTCCGGCCGGGGGAGCGGGCAGCCCGCTCCCCGCCGGCCCGGCGGGCGTATCCGCGAAGTTATCCGACGGGGCGACATTCTCCGCTGGACCGGCGCTGTCGGGGCGGTCATCCCGCTGCTGGCGCTCATCCTGATCCTGCTAGCGCTGCTCATCGACGCAATACCGGCGATCCGGGTGAACGGACTGGACTTCTTTACCAAGAGTGTGTGGAGCCCCGGCGGCTACAACTCCACGATCGTCAGCACGGACGGCGTCAAGCACCTGTCCGGTAGCTCGTTCGGTGCACTGCCGGAAATCGCCGGAACGCTCATGACATCGGCTATCGCGCTGATCGTCGGCGTTCCGATCTCGGTCGGCGCCGCGCTGGCGATCGTCGAGCGGCTGCCCCGGCGGGTCGCGAACGGCGTCGGCATTTTCCTCGAGCTGCTGGCCGGGATCCCCAGCGTTATCATCGGCCTGTGGGGAGCGCTGACCTTCGGGCCGTTCATCGCGACCCACATCGCCCCGGTCGTCGCCCGCAACATGCCGGACGTGCCGATCCTCAGCTTCTTCCGCGGCACGCCGAGCAGCCAGGGTCTGCTCACCTCGGGTCTCGTGCTCGCCATCATGATCATTCCGATCGTGGCCGCGACGTCGCGTGACCTCATCAGGGGGGTGCCGATCCTGCCGCGCGAGGGCGCGATCGCGCTCGGCATGTCGGACGCGCAGACAGCGCGCAAGGTGACTCTTCCCTGGGTCGGCTCGGGCATCGTCGGAGCGGTCGTGCTCGGCCTCGGGCGTGCCCTCGGCGAGACCCTGGCCGTCGCCATGACCTGCGGCGTGGCGCTGGGCACCGTGGCGACCAACATCTACGCCACGATGACCACGATCTCGGCGACGATCCTGACCCAGCTGGACAGCGCGTTCACGGACGGAACCGGATTCGCGGTCAAGTCCATCGCCGAGCTGGCGCTCGTGCTGATGATCATCACTCTGATAGTCAACGTGGCCGCCCGGTGGCTGGTCCGCAAGGTCTCCGGCACCGCGCTTCCGGTCGGCCGGGGCGTCTGAGCGCGGCAGCGCGCGCAGCGAGAAGGAGCAGACGATGAGCGGCGCACCGGCGCGGCAGAGCGTTACCGGCACGGCAGGCGGTCCGGGTTACTGGCCGCCCATCTCCCGGCGCCGGAAGATCAGCAACATGAGCTTCTGGGCGGCCTGCATGCTGGGGCTCGCTCTGGTGGCGCTACCCCTGATCTGGCTATCCGTCGGGATCCTGGCGCGCGCCATCCCGAACTTCCACTTCAGCGTGCTGTGGACCAGGACGACGCCGCAGCTAACCGGGGGCCTGCTGCAGCCGATCGTCGGCACGCTGGTGATCACGCTCGGCGCGATGATCATTGGCGGCATCATCAGCGTGCTGACCGGCCTGTACCTGAGCGAGTTCGCCGTCGGGCGTCGTCGGGGCGTGCTGCGCGGCGCCTATGAGGTACTGGCCGGAATCCCGTCCATCGTGCTCGGATTCGTCGGGTATATCGCGCTGGTCGTCAACCTGAAAATGGGCTTCGGGTTGCTGCCGGCCGTGCTGACCGTCTCGATTCTGACAATCCCGTACATCACTAAGTCGACGGAAACGTCGCTGGGGCAGGTACCGAGCGGGTACCGGGAAGGAGCCGAGGCGCTTGGCATCCCGGTTTCCTGGACGATGCGCAAGATCCTGATGAAGGCTGCGCTGCCGGGAATGATCACTGGCTTCCTGGTCGCGGCCGCGATCGCCATCGGCGAGACCGCGCCGCTGATCTACACCGCCAACTTCTCTGACCAGATGCCGTCGCTGGCGCACGTCACGCACCAGGGCGTGCCGTACCTGACCTACGTGGTGTACGACTTCTCGCCTCTGTATCAGCAATCGAACACGGCCAACAACCTGTCCTATGACGCCGCGCTCATCCTGTTCGTCTTCGTGCTCCTTCTGATCTTCCTGGGCCGCCTGGTCGCGGCCTTCGCCCGGCGCAACTCCGAGTGAGCAGCCGTGAGCACCCCGCACGTCGGCTGGCCGGTGGCCGCGGACGATGACCAGGCAACTCCCGGCGCGGGACTGCCTGCGGACACGGGCCGATCAAGCGCCGTTAGGCGCGGCCGCCCGCTGCGCGCCGCCGGGAGCGCGAGCGAGTCCGGCCCGGCAGCGGGCCGGGCCGGCCGGGCCGGTGATCAGGCGCGGACCGCGGTGAGCATCCTCGCCGACCGGCTGGCGGCCGCGCTCGTGCACCACGAGCCCGGCTGGCGGCTGCCGCGCCACTCGGCGCTGGCGCGTCGGTATAGCGTCAGCCCGGCGGAGATCGACGCGGCGGTGGAGGAACTGGCCGGCCGGCACCTGGTGCGCCGGCTGGCCGATGGTCAGGTTTACCGGGCCAGTCCGGCCGAGTACGTGATCGGGCTGGAAGGTGTTCCGGGCCTGCTGTCTTATGTCGATGCCATGGGCGGCGAGCTCTCCTGCCGCACCCGCCAGGTCGCCTGGCGGGTGCCGCCCGAGGACATTAGCTGGGCGCTGCACCTCGCCGACGGCGAGCAGGCCTGCGTCGTCCGGTATCTGTGGACCGCGAGCGGCGAGCCCGCGGCGCTGTGCACCACCTACGTGCCGGCCGACATCGCTGTCCGTCCGGACGGCGGGGGAACGGCCGTTCTGCCCGACGCGCTGAACCTGCTCCGGCTCACCGGCGTCAGCAGCGTGGCCGGAGCTGCCGAGGACGCCGACGGACGCGTAGTTGCCGGCGTCCCGGCTGCGCTCCATATCGAGATGCAGGCCCCGCCGCCGTCGGTGGCCCGCAGCCTCCGGCTGGCTGTCGGCCACGCGGCCATGATGGTGACCGTGAGGTTCGACGACCCCGACGCCACGAGGCCGGTAGCCCTGACGATCGCCGTGCTGCGCCCGGACATGTTCCGGGTCGTGGTGGAGACCCCGCGGCCGCCGCTGCCGGACGGTCACGAGGGGCCACTGTCCGGCTCGTGGACGCACGCGATCGAGGACTGGGAAGGCTGACCAGGCGGGGCGGACCGGCGACGCACGCAGACCGGCCGCGGCGCACCGCTCGGTATTGTTCTGGGTAAGAACTATCTGCGATCGCCGCCGGAGAGCAGCCGATGACATCAGAGCCCGTGACCGACGCATCGCGCGGTAGCCAACTGCTGTTCCGAGGCCGGCTGCTCGAGGGCATCACGCTCGGATGGAACATCGTCGGGCTTGTCATTCTGACGGTCGCCGCTCTCCGCGCCCGGTCAGTGGCGCTCGCCGGCTTCGGCCTTGATTCGCTGATCGAGATCGGTGCCAGCGTCGTGGTGCTCTGGGAACTGGCAGGCACGGGGGAGGACCGGCAGCGACGAGCCCTGCGGCTGATCGGCGGCGCGTTTCTGGCCCTCGCGGTCTACCTGACCATCCAGTCCGCGATTGTGCTCGCGGCCGGATTCCGCCCGGGTCACAGCCCGCTCGGGATCGCCTGGACGGCGGTGACCGCGTTCGCCATGTTCGTGCTGGCTGCCGGCAAGGCCAGGACCGGCAGGGACCTCGGCAGCACCGTGCTGATGACGGAGGGCCGGGTCACGCTCGTCGACGGGATACTCGCCACCGCCGTGCTGGCCGGTCTCATCCTCAATGCCCTGGCCGGGCTGTGGTGGGCCGACCCGCTGGCCGCACTGGTGATCGTCGGCTACGCCATCCGCGAGGCCAGGGAGATCTTCGTACCTGGCCACTGATCATGAACTGCCAGCGGGCTGTCGGCGTCGATGGCCTACTCGGTCAGCCCGATCGCGACAGACGGGGTCTGCCGCAGGGTGTTATGCACCGTGCAGTGCGAGACCACCGCGAGCAGAGCGGGCCGGCGGTTGGCGGGCAAGCTGGACGGCGGCTGGACGGTTACCTGGATGCCGCTCACCCGTGCGGGCCGGTCGCTCGCCATCTCGAACGAGGCCTGCACGGCCAGTCCGTTCCGGTCGTATCCGTGGCGCGTGAGGTACCGGCCGGCGTAGAAGGCGACGCAGCCCGCCAGCGACGCGACAAACAACTCGGTCGGGGTGGGCGCGGCGTCCTGCCCGCCAGCCTCCGCAGGCTGGTCGATCAGCACCCGGTGCCCGCGCACGGACACCTCGTATGAGTCCCCGCCCGCGAACTGCACGTCCAGCGTGCCCGCGCCGGTCCGAGTCGCCCGTTCGCTCACCTGTGCCTGACTCATGCTGACCACCCCTGTCGCTGTGATGTACCTCTACTGAAATACCCGCCTGGGTATAGGCGACAGAGCGATTAGTCACCCTGGCACGTGACCTACGTCGGTCAGGTGAAGATGATCTGGCCGCCGGCGGCCATCTCGTAGAACTCGCCGACGGTGATGATGTCCTTCACCTGGGGGATGAAGTCGTCTTTGTCGAGCCCGAACAGGTCGACGGATGCCTTGCAGGCGTAGAGGCCGGCGCCGGTGTCGGCGATCATCTCGATGAACTCGGGGATCGAGGGGATGTCGAGCTGTCCATCTTGTGCGCCATGTAGTGGGTCATCGACCGAGACACGCCCGGGAGCCCGCCCGACCATGGTGGCGAGGTGGAGGCCGGGGTTGCCGACGGTGGCCACTTGATGTGCTCGTGGCGGGCCTTGTGGATGGCGTCGAGGCCGAAGAAGGTGAAGAACAGGTTGGCCTCGATACCTTCGGCCCGGGCCCCGTTGGCCATGATCAGCCCCGGGTAGATGCCCTCGAGCGAGCCTTTGGAGACGATGATGGAGACCTTCTCGATCGTGTCGGCCCATGTGTCGCCATGCTCCGTCCGTCTGGTCAGATGCAGCCGCGGGGCTTGGGGATGCCGGCGATCTTGGCGGCCACCTTGGCTGGCCCTTTCGGGAAGAGCTGGTAGAGCTCCTTGATCGACACGCCGGAGGTCTTGCCGAGGACCCGCACGGTCGGGCCGGTGCCCTTCTCGGCGTACTCGCTGCCGCATGAACTTGATGACCTGCCAGTGGTGCTCGGTCAGCTCGTCGATGCCCTCGCGGCGGCGATCTCTGGCGCCATGGCCTCGGTCCACTGCGCCGGGTCGGCGAAGAAGCCCTCGTCGTTGACGGCTCACGTCGGTGCCGGCGATAGGTCTTGGTGGGCATGGTCAGGTCCTCCTCGTGCTGGTGCTGCCTCAGTTGTTTGCCGTGCCGTGGCATGGCCGAGCCGATGCCGGGGATGTCGCGCCCGGGCAGCAGCGCGTGCCAGTAGAACCACTGGAACATGAGCTTGCCCAGGTGGTTGAGCCGGGACTCCTTCAGCAGCGGTAGGCCCGACCCGGCGGGAAGTGGCCGGGCAGCGGCTCGGTGTCGTAGTTGAAGTCGATGAGCAGCGCCTTGCCGAAGCCGGTCTCGATGAAGCAGTTGGTGTGGCCGTCGAAGCTGGCGTCGAGCGGCTCGCCGGCCAGGAACTGCGATGTTCTCCGCGAGGACCTCGCCCTCGAAGTGGGCCACCGACCCGGCCTTGGAGGCCGGCAGGTCGGCGGCGTCGCCGATGACGAAGACGTTCGGGCGTGGCCTTGGACTGCAGGGTGTGCTCGTCGACTGGGACGAAGCCGAGCTCGTCGCCCAGCCCCGGCGAGCGTCCGACGTACGCGGCGCCGCCGTGGAGGGGGACGACGACGGCCAGGTCGAAGGTCGACCTCGCGCCCGTCGTAGGACACGAGCCGGCCGCCGTCGCCGTCGACCTCGCCGGTGTTGAACTCGGTCACGACCTCGATGCCCTTGTCGTCGCAGCAGGCCGCTGCAGCTCGCGGTTGCAGACCGGCTTGGTGAAGGCGCCGTCGAGCGGGGTCACGTAGGTCAGCTCGACCTGGTCGCGGATGCCCCGCTTGCGGAAGTACCAATCGGCCAGGAAGCAGAACTCCAATGGTGCGACCGGGCACTTGATCGGCATGTCGACGACGTTCACCACGAGTCGGCCGCTGTTGAAGTGGTCAGGGCCGCGCAAACCGGCTGCGCCGTCGGGTGGTCATAGAAGGTGAACACCTTGCCCCGCCCCGGGTCGGACAGACCCTGGGTCTCCTCGGGCAGCAAGACCGCCCCGGTCGCCACCACCAGCACGTCGTAGTCGAGCACCGAGCCATCCTCGAGGTAAGCGCGGCGCGCCTCGAGGTCCGCGTGGTCGACGGCGCACTGACGGTAGGCGATGTCCCGGTGCAACTGGCGTTCCCTGGCGCGAGTGAGACGCTCGGGACGGACTGTGCCAAACGGCACGAAGAGCAGGCCCGGCTGGTAAAGGTGGCCTGCGTCCCGGTCCACCACCGTGATCAGATCGTCAGGCGGAAGGTCGCGCCTGAGCCTGTTCGCGAGCAGCGTGCCGGCAGTTCCGCCACCCAGGATCAGTACCCGCTTGCTCATACCTGCAGCTTCAGCGGCCGGCACCGCCGGGGGCTACCGCCGAGGTCCCGCCTGCGGCCGGTAACGGCAGGGGCCGCCCGGCGGCCTGCGGCTTACGGCTTCCCGGCGCTCGCCGTGTCCTGCCGGGCGATGCTGGCCCGCACCTCGGCCATGTCGAGGTCGCGCGTCGTGGCGATCAGCTGCTCCAGCGCGGCCTCGGGCAGCGCGCCCGGCCGGGCGTAGAGCACGATGCCGTCGCGGATCACCATGAGCGTCGGGATCGACGAGATCCCCAGCCCGCCGGCCAGCCCGGCCTGCGCTTCGGTGTCCACCTTGCCGAACACGGCGTCGCCGTGGCGCTCCGACGCGGCTTCGAAAACGGGACCGAACATCCGGCAGGGACCGCACGGGCCAGCCCGAAGTCCACCAGCACCAGGCCCTCACCATTGGTGACCTCGGTGAAGTTCTCCGCTGTCAGTTCGACGGTGGCCATGAAACACCTCCTCAGTTCCTCGATACCTACGGGGGTATGAGCCTGCTAACCGTTCTCCGCCGCGTGGCATTCCCCGGGCGGCGTGATGCGCGGGTCATCCGGGCGGTTGCCGCCCGCTCGCCCGCATGCCCCATGGGGTATTTGCCAGGGCCGCCGGTTCCTGGTTTAGGCTGACGTCACCAATACCGGTAGGGGTATATGGCGACTGGCGGGCCCGAGCAGCCGCCGGCGAGACGCAGGAGGTCGGGAAATGACCGGATCACCGGGCCGGGTGTGCAGATCATCGCGGTGGAGACGCCCGCGCTTGGTGACCGCAGCTATCTCGCGCATGACGGGAATGCCGCGATCGTCGTGGACCCGCAGCGCGACATCGACCGTGTTCTGTCCCTGGCGGACGGGCTCGGCGTGCAGATCAGGGACGTATTCGAGACCCACCTGCACAACGACTACGTGACGGGAGGGCTGGCGCTGGCGCGAGCCACTGGCGCGAGGTACCACGTGAACGGCGCTGACGCCGTCGCCTTTGACCGCGCCGCTGTCGGCGATGGCGACGTGATCGAGGTCAGCCCGCTGATGAAAGTGCAGGTACTGGCTACCCCTGGCCACACGTTCACCCACCTCGCCTACGTGGTCTCGGCCGCGAACCGGCCGGCCTGCATCTTCACGGGCGGCTCATTGCTGTATGGCTCGACCGGGAGACCGGACCTGCTCGGCGCAGCGCATGCCGGCGGCTGGCCCGGGCGCAGTACGCATCCGCGCATCGCCTCGCGGCCATGCTGCCCGACGATACGGCGGTGTACCCGACCCACGGATTCGGAAGCTTCTGCGCGGCCACGCAATCCGAAGGCGGCTCCTCCACGATCGGCAGAGAAAGACGCGTCAATCCGGCCCTGACTGACGACGAGGCAACCTACGTGGCACAGCTGCTGGCGGGCCTGGACGCCCACCCCGCCTACTACGCGCACATGGCCCCGGCGAACGCCGCGGGCCCCGGCCGGCCGGACCTGACGCCGCCACGCCGGGCGGACGGCGCGGAGCTGCGGCGCGCGATCGAGGCCGGAGAGTGGGTCGTTGACCTGCGTGTCCGGACTGCCTTCGCTGCCGGACACGTCGCAGGCACGCTCAATTTCGCGCTCGCGGACGGCATCGCAACTTATCTCGGCTGGCTTATGCCCTGGGGCACGCCGCTGACGCTGCTGGGCGAGAGCCCCGGGCAGGTGGCCGGCGCGCAGCGAGAGCTCGCCCGGATCGGCATCGACCAGCTGCGGGCAGCGGCAGGCCGGCCGCAGAAGTGGGCCGGAGGCCAGCCTTTGCGCAGCTACCCCGTCGCGCGTTTCGCCGACCTGGAGACGGCTCGCCGGGACCATCCGGTCGTGATGCTGGACGTGCGGCTGGCATCCGAGTGGGCTGAGTCGCACGTCCGGGGTGCCGTGCACATCCCGCTGCACGAACTGGCTGCCCGGATGGACGATGTCCCGGACGGTAGCGTCTGGGTGTACTGCGGCAGCGGCCACCGGGCCGCCATCGCTGCCTCCCTGCTTGACGCCGCGGGCCTGGCCGTCACGGCGGTTGATGACTATTACCCGCAGGCTGCCGCTGCCGGCCTGCCGCTAGCAGGCCCCGCGACCAGCGGCCGCGCGGCCTAAGAAGGCCGGCCGTGATCGCCGTCGCGGCGGGCCTGCTGATCGGCCTGACCCTCGGAGCACTTGGTGGCGGCGGCTCCATCCTCACCGTTCCCGCGCTGGTTTACCTGCTCGGCGAGTCCGCGCATCAGGCAACGTCGACGTCACTGCTGGTCGTCGGCGCTGCGGCAGTCGCTGGTATGGCGACTCACGCTCGCGAGGGACGCGTCCGGTTCAGGGAGGGCGCCGCGTTCGGGGCGCTCGGCATTGCCGGGTCCTACGCCGGATCGCTCGCCAGCGCCGCGGTGCCGGCCAGGGCGCTGCTAGCCGGGTTCGGCGCGCTGATGTTCGCGGTCGCCGCGCTCATGATCGCCCGGCGCGGAACCGCGGCCGCTGGCTCGCGGCGGCTGGCCGCAAAACACGCCGGTGCGCCAGCCGGCCGAGGAGAGCAGGCGGTCACCGGCCCGGCCACGGCGCAATCGTCGGCCGGGGCAGTGCGGCTGGCCGCCCCTCCGGTCACGCTGGAGCAGGAGCCGCCCGCGCTTTCCGCGCCACGGCGGAATCCGCTGCTGATCGCCGCCGCCGCGACCGGCGTCGGGCTGATCACCGGGTTCTTCGGTGTCGGCGGCGGATTCGTCATCGTTCCCGCGCTCGTTCTGATCCTCGGTTTCGACATGCCTGCGGCCATCGGCACATCCCTCGTGGTCATCGCTTTCGACAGCGCGGCCGCGGTCGCGGCCAGGGCTGTGCACGGTGACCTAGCCCTGAACTGGACGGTCACCGCCGTCTTTGCCGTAGCCGCCATCAGCGGCGCGCTGGCAGGCGGGCGGCTTGCCGGGCGGGCCAGCCCGCAGCGCCTGAGCCTGCTGTTCACCATCCTGGTCGCGGTGGTGTCGGTGTACATGCTGGCGCGAAGCCTGCCAGGCCTCGGGTAGAATACCCCATCGGGTATTGAGAACTCCATGGAGGGAAGCGCTGATGAAGATTGACGACCAGGCGATGGGCCCGGTGCTGAACCGGCTGCGCCGGGCGCACGGCCAGCTGGCCGGGGTCATCTCCATGATCGAGAACGGCCGGGACTGCCAGGACGTCGTCACCCAGCTCGCCGCGGTGTCGCGGGCCCTGGACCGGGCCGGGTTCAAGATCGTGGCCAGCGGGCTGCGGCAGTGCCTGACCGAGGGCGGCGACGCGCCGATGACCGAGGAGCAGATGGAAAAACTGTTCCTCAGCCTGGCCTGACCAGGAGGACCAGCACATGGACTACGGCATCACGGTCCGGACTTCGCTGCCTTTCGCGGCGGCGGTGGCCGGCGTCCGGGACGCGCTCAAGGCCCAGGGCTTCGGCGTGCTCACCGAGATCGACGTGCAGGCCACCCTGCGCGACAAACTCGGCGAGGAGATGGAGCCCTATCTCATCCTGGGCGCCTGCAATCCGCCGCTCGCGCACCGGGCGCTGTCCGCGGACCGCCGGATCGGGCTGCTGCTGCCGTGCAATGTCGTGGTCCGCGCCGACGCCGGGCAGACCGTCATCGAAGCACTTGATCCGCAGACCATGATCGCCGTCACGGGCGAGCCGGCGCTGCGGCCGGTCGCCGACGAGGCCGGCAGCCGGCTCCGGGCCGCCCTGGACTCACTGGCCGGCCCACGTTCGCGACCTAGCTGAGGGAGAACGCAGATGTGTCATCGCATCACCTGCTCAACCTGTCATAAGGCCACCTACCGCGGCTGCGGGATGCATGTGGAGCAAGTCCTGGCCGGGGTGCCCCAATCGCAGCGCTGCACCTGCGATCGCCGTCAGGCTCCCTCGCCCGGCCGACTCGCCGGCTGGCTGCGACGGCGGTGAGCATGCCCGCGCCGCCGACGATACGGCGATGACGCTTGCGGGCTAGTGCGGCACTGCCGCCCGAGCACCTCGACCGCGCGGGTCCGGGACGGCGTAGCATCGGCCCGTGTTGACGCACCCGCTCGCATCCGGCCAGTTCATTCCGAGCCCGCCGGTCAGCGGCATCCACATCGGGCCGCTGGTCGTCCACTTCTACGGCCTGATGTACGTGATCGGGATCGCGCTGGCGGTCTACATCACCCGGCGCCGCTTCGCCGCAGCCGGCGGCGATCCCGATCTGGTCTACAAAGTGGCCTGGTGGGTCGTCCCGGCCGGGCTGATCGGAGCCCGGCTCTACTTCGACCTCACCACGCCGTTCGACATCGTGCCCCGGCACGAGTGGTGGGGGCCGCTGGCCATCTGGAACGGTGGCCTCGGCATCTGGGGCGGGATCGTCGCCGGAGCCCTGGTTGGCGCCTGGCGGCTTCGCCGGGCCGGTGCCAGCGTCACCGTGTTCATGGACGCCGTTGCCCCGGCGCTGCTGGTGGCCCAGGCCATCGGCCGCATCGGCAACTACTTCGACCAGCAGCTGTTCGGCAAGCCCAGCACGCTGCCCTGGGCGCTGGAAATCTCGCGGGCGGCCCGGCTGAGCGCGGGAATGCCCGCCGCCGACCTGAGATTCACGACGTTTCAGCCGTCATTCCTGTACGAGCTGATCTTTGATCTCGCGCTCGCGGCGGCGCTGGTATGGCTTGGCCACCATCGCCGGATCCGGCCGCCCGGCCTGTTCGCGCTGTACGTCGCTGGCTATTCCGGCTACCGCATCTTCGAGGAAACCATCCGCATTGACTCCTCGGCCTACTTCCTCGGCCTGCGACTCAACTTCTTCGTGGCCATCGTGGTGACCGTGGCGGGTCTCATCTGGTTCGTGATCAGTCAGCGCAAGGGCCGCGAGGCGGTCAGCGGCGCGGCCGCCGTGGTCATCGTGAGCCTGGTCGGAACTCTGGCGGCAGGCTGCAGTCAGCCGGGGCCGGGGCGCTCCGTCAACGGAGTGTCCAGTCACGCCAGCGCGCCGGGCGGGCGGCTGTCCGCGCTGCGAGGCGGTGAAACTCCGCGGTAACGGCGCGGCAAGGCAGCCGACGGCGAGGGGGCCGGCAGCTGCGGCCGTCCGGCGGTCCTGTCGCTCGCGTGTCACAGCTGACGGGAATCCTGACCGGCTATGCGCACAGCTGTGACTCCAGTTACCGGGCACTGGCCCCGCAGACGGCTGCTACCACCGCGTGCTCCGGACGGGCGGGCGCGGAGCGGCGAGCTAGCTGCCGGCCTGACCGCGCTGGCGGCGGCGCAGGCGCTCCTTGCGCCCGCGGTTCTGCTCACCGCAGCCGGGCTGATCGTCGCCGGCCGCCTGACCCGCTGGCGGCCGTCCTGGCTGTCGGTTCCCCTCCTGGCCGGCGGGTACTGGCTGGCTGCCGAAGGATTTCGCCGCTCCGCGGCCGCGCTGGCACACGGAGGCGCCCGGCTCGCGTCAGCGGAGCTGGCCGTTGCCAGCCGCCCCGGCCGGTTACTGCAGCCGGGCACGCTGGGTATCGGCGCCGGCCGGTGGATTCCTCAGCAGCTGCCGCTCGCCCTGCTCGCCGGCAGCGCTGAGGCGGCGGTCACCCTGCTGGCTTGCTGGCAGTGCCGCGGCCGGCCAGCCTGGCGCCCTGGCCTTGCGGCGGTGACACGCCAGCTGCTCGCGGCGCCCGGACTGCGAGCTGGCCGCACAGTAACGGCTCGCGGCTGCGTCGTGGGCCTGGTCACCGCGACGGGAAAGCGAGCGGAGTTCACCTGGGCCGCCGCGGAGCGCGGAGTGCTCGTGACCGGCAGTGACGCGACACAGATCGCCCGGCCCGCGCTGGCAGTGGTCTGCGCGGCGATCCGCCGCCGCAAACCGGTCATCGTCATCGAGCTCGGCCCCGGCGGCCGGTCGCCGGGCCTGCGTCATCAGGCGGTGGCAGCCGGTCACCGGCTCGGCGTGCCGGTAACCGAGCTCAGCGCGGGCTGCCGTGACTATGGCGGCGTTCTCGGGCGGGCAATCAGGGACCGGGCAGTGGTGGTCGCAGGTGCGGGCTCGCGCGCCGGAGACACCGGCAGCCGCGCTGACGGAACCGCAGCAGGTGCTGGCGGTTCCGGTGATCCCGGCGCCGGCGTTACTGGCAGCTGTCCGGGCGCCGCGGGACGCAGCGCGGTTACGGTCCTGGCCGCCATCCTGGCCGGGCTCCGGGATCTGGGTCTGCGCGCCGATTGCCTCGCGGTCGTATCCGGATGCGAGGAGCTGGAACCGGGTGCGGCGGCCGACCTGCTGACAGCCGCCAGGGAAGCCGGGACAGCCGTGCTGCTCCTGACGACGAGTGCTCACGCCGCTGGCGGCCTGGTGCCGCCAGCAGGCACCACTATCGTCTGCGGGCGCCTGCCCGGGATCTGGCTGCACCAGTTCGCCGGAGCTGACGCGGCCGGCATGTGCGCTCCGGGCGCCGAGGCGCTCGGACCTGACCGCGACTGGCGGGGACGCCAGCGGGACGCCCTGCGGGACCTGGCCCGCGGGGACCTCGCGATCATGGCGGGCGGCAGCCCGCGCCCGGTCGTCCGCTGCCAGTCTTTTGCCATCGGCCCGGTGATCAGGTGACAGCCGGGCTGCATCCGGCCTGCGGTGAGTCCGGCGAACCGGCCGCCGAAGGGCAGCGCGTTCACAGACCGCGCGGGCGGTTCCGCGACGATCGGCTGTATATGGGCTGGCAGTGCCTGCTGGCCGAACCCGATCCGGGACCGGCGCCGCCGGGGCCGGCCGTGGCTGAACCGGACACGGTCAGGCGCGTCTGGATCAGCGCCCAGCGGCGGGAACATCGCCGGCTGAACAGGCCGCCGCGGCTGGCCGCCGTCACGGGGCTGGCAGCCGTGGCGGCGGTAACGAGTGTCAGCCTGGCCGGCCTGATGGCCGGGTGGCCGGTGCTGCTGATCGCCGCGGCCGGCGCCTGGCTGACCGCAGCTAACTGCCTGCGGCTGGTGCGGGCCGAGCAAGCTCACCAGCGTGACCTCCGCGTTGAGGCCGACAGGGTGGCCAGGTTCCGCGACGTTCAGCTGGCTGAGCGTGCTGCCGATGAGCGCGCGCACGCCCGGAGGTACCGCGACTGGCAGCAGCGAGCCGCGGCCTTCAGGCGCCAGCCGCGCTGGTATCCGGTGACCGTGCCCACCACCGCGCATCGGATTGACGTGGCCGGAGGCACACTGGCCGGATGGTCGGCGCTGCTGACGATGATGGCGGTACCGCGACTGGCAGCAGGCGGCGACGTGACCGTCCTCGACCTGACCGAGGGCGGCGCCGCCGCCGACTTGCTGGCGGTAGGCCGCCGCTCGGGGCTGGACCCGCGGGTGTGGGTCCTTCCCGGCGACCTGGCGAAGCTCGATCTCGGGGCGACCTACGACGCCGATGTGCTGGCGGATGTGCTGGCCAGGACCGTCAGCGCGGCCGACCGGATGGTGCAGGCCGCTCGCCGGCGTCAGGCCCGGCAGACCTCGCCAGGGATGCCGCACTGCTCAGCCGTGTCCTGGACGTGCTGCGGCCCGGCGGGCCGCCGGTGATGGTCAGGCTGCTCGCCGCACTGCGGGCGCTCGGGCAGATCGGCGCCCCGGCCGAGCATCTGGGCTCGGCTGGGCTGACTCCGCAGGAGCTAGCCGGGCTCGCTACCCTGGCCGGCCGCGGCGCGGAGAGGCTGGTCATCGACCGGGCCTGGGTGATGGAGGCGCGCTTGCGGGCACTGGCGCCGCTGGCCGCCCGGCCGCTAAGCCTGCCGCCGAGCCGGCTGGCAGTCGCCTGGCTGGACCGCCGGGGCGCCACGACCGGAAACGAGGTGCTGGCCGCGTACCTGGCTGTTGCTGTCACCACGGCACTGCGGCACGCGCCGCCTGGCCGCCGCTGGCAGCAGACGGTTATGGTGCTCGGCGCCGAGCGGCTGCCCGGCGACGTCCTCGACCGGCTCTGCGACGCTGCGGAAGTTGCCGGGACGGGCCTGCTGCTCGGCTACCGTGCTATCCCCGCCCAGGTGCGCGAACGACTCGGTCGCGGCGACGCTGCTGTCGGGTTTATGCGGCTGGGTAATGCCGACGACGCGAAGGCCGCGGCTGAGCAAATCGGCACCGAGTACCGGTTCGTCGTCAGCCAGCTCACCGATACCGTTGGTGCCTCTGTCACCGACACCATCGGCGGCTCCTACACCAGTTCGGCCGGCACGTCCGACTCGGCCGCCGACTCAGGTTCGGTGTCGCTGACCTCCGGCCGCAGCCGGGGCAGCGGGCGGAGCGGGCCGGGTTTCGTGAGCCCGTTCGCTGACGGGACGGGGTCGGCCAGCCGGGATGCGAGCTCCTCGGCCGCCATCTCTGACTCGCGCTCGATCACCGAGGGCATCAGCACCGGAACCTCGTGGGGCCTCACCACCTCCCGCGCGGTCGGAACGAGTGACTCACTCGCGAGGACAGCGCAGCGGTCGCGCGAGTTGCTGGTAGAGCAGCACGTGCTGCAGCAGCTTCCGCAGAGCGCCGTGCTCCTGTGCTATCCGGCGGCAGGCGAGCGCCAGATCGTGCTCGCCGACGCGAATCCGGCGATCATGGCGCTGCCCGACGCCACCCTCGCGAGCCCGCCCGCGACGGCGCGGCCGGGCTGAGCGTCGGCCGCCCGGCCGGGCTGCGACGGCTGAGCTGCTGCCCGGCGGGCCCGGACGACAGGGACGTCTCGTCTGACAGGATGGGCAGCATGCTCCTGCAGTTCCGCCAGGTTGACGTCTTTACCGCCACGGCCTATCACGGCAACCCGCTGGCCGTCGTCCTCGGGGCCGACGGGCTCACCACCGCGCAGATGAGCCGGTTCGCCAACTGGACCAACCTGTCGGAGACCACCTTCGTGCTGGAGCCTGACGACGAGCTGGCCGACTATCAGGTCCGCATCTTCACGCCGAGCCGCGAGCTGCCATTCGCCGGGCACCCGACGCTCGGCACCTGCCACGCGTGGCTTGAAGCCGGCGGTGAGCCACGGAATCCGGGCACGGTCGTCCAGCAATGCGGAGCCGGCCTGATCACGGTGCGGCAGGACCAGCCCGGCCTGAGCTTCGCGGCGCCGCCGGTGCTGCGCGCGGGACCGGTGGACGAGCCGACCGCCCGGCACATCGCCGAGATCCTGAGGATCGGCCGGGATGACATCGTCGACCTGCAGTGGGCGGATAACGGGCCCGGATGGATCGCCGTCCTGCTGGACAGCGCAGCGGCGGTGCTCGCGCTTCAGCCCGGAGCTACTGATCTTGACCTGGGCGTCGCCGGGCCGCATCCGCCGGGCGCCGCCGCCGACTACGAGGTACGGGCCTTCGTGCCGAAGAACGGCGCAACCGACGAGGACCCGGTCACCGGCAGCCTGAATGCGTCGCTGGCTCAGTGGCTGATCGAATCCGGCCGCGCCACCGCGCCGTACCTGGCCCGCCAGGGCACCGCGCTCGGCCGCAGCGGTCAGGTGCGCATCAGCGCCGACGCGGACGGTGTCGTCTGGGTCGGCGGCGACGTGGTCACGTGCGTGTCGGGCCGGGTGGAGCTGTAACTCAGGGCCGGTCTCGCCGGGCGCCCGGAGCTGCGTTGTCACACCGGCAACGTCTGCCCCAGTGTCATATTTCGAACCGATCTGGTAGCACGGTCCGGTCTGGACTGGTAAGCACGCAGCATGGGTGAGTCGTCCGGCATCGGCGGTAGTGCGGCCGGGCTGTGGTACCGGGTCGTGGCCGTCAATGCCGGAAGCCACGGTGGCGGCGCAGCCGGCGACTACGCTTCGGTGCTGCCAGCCGCGCTTAACGCGGCGCGGCACCGGCGGCCGTTCATTGCCGGCTGGCTCTCCCGCGGTGGCGGAGCACCGCTTGAGCTGATCACGACGGCCGGACCGCTGCCGGCCGCAGGCCGGGCTCCCCGGACGGGGGCCGAGACCGCCCCGGCCGGGTCACCAGCGGCCGGGACACCGGCCGGGTCACCGGCTGCGGGGTCACCGGCTGCCGGGTCTCCAGCCGCCGGGTCAGCCGGGGAAGCGGCCCCGGCGGAGGGCGGCGGGACTCCGCCGGCCGGGACGGCGACACCCGACGCCCGAGCACTCGCAACTGCCGGGGCCGAGGCCGTCGAAATGCTGTACCCCTGGGGTGCCCGCGGCATCGCGATCGACAGCAACATGCTGGCCGATCTCGACCAGCTCGTCTGGGCACCCTGTGCCGGGCGCCAGGTCCCGCTGGCTTCCCCGGCCGGGACAGCCGCGCCGGCGGCACCGGCTGACGTGCTCCCGACGCTGTTCGAGTCGGCGCTGCAGACGCTGATGGGCCGCCCGTTCGGCTGGCTGATCGTTGCCGACCCCACCGACCTCATCGAGACCGAGACCACGGAACTGCGGAACCAGCTCACGGTGCTGCGGCAGTACGAGGACGAGCACACCAGATCCGAGGCAGCCAGGTTCGAGCGGCGGCTCGCCGAACTCGACGCATTCGGTGAGGCCGGGCTGTGGAACGTGCGCGTGCTGGCGGGCGCGGCGACTGAGCAGGACCTGCGGCTGATCGCGCCGGTGCTGGTCGGCTCGGCGGACCTGAGCGCTCATCCGTACCGGCTGCGCTGCCCTGACGGCGCGCAGGAGTTCGCCGACGTGCTGGCGACAAAGCTCGCCGACCCGGCCGACGGCTCGACGGTGCCGTTCGCCGCGACGGCCGGAGCGCTCGCGGCCCTGACCGGGCTGCCGAGACGCGAGGTGCCCGGAGTTCGCGTCCTGCGGCCCGGCTATTTCGATCTCACCGCCGAGGTCCCGGCCGGGCCGGCGATCGAGCTCGGCCGGATCCTGGATGGCCAGGACCGGCCGGTCGGAGCGTTCCGCGTGCCGCTCGCGACCCTGAACCGGCACGCCCTGGTGGCGGGCGCGACCGGTGCCGGAAAGTCGAATACCGTCCGGCACTTGCTGCAGCAGCTCACCAGCGCCGGGGTCGGCTGGCTCGCGATCGAGCCGGTCAAGTCGGAATACAGCGCGATGTCCGGCGACCGCAGCGACGTCACCGTCATCAACCCGGCCGATCCTGAATCCGTGCCGTTGTCGGTGAACCCGCTCGCCCCCGAGCCCGGCTTCCCGGTGCAGACGCACATCGACATGGTCCGCGCGCTGTTCCTGGCGGCGTTCGACGCCAGCGAGCCGTTCCCGCAGATCATGGCCCAGGCCTTGCAACGGTCGTACGAGGAGTGCGGCTGGGATCCGCTGACCGGTGCCGGCCGGGCTGACTCCGACGTGCCGCCGGCCGTTCCGACGCTGGCCCGGCTGCAGGCGGCGGCGCTCGCCGTGATCGAGGATGTCGGCTACGGCCGCGAGCTGCAGGCGGACATGCGGGGCTTCGTCGACGTCCGGCTGCGGTCGCTGCGAACCGGCTCGGCCGGGCGGTTCTTCGAGGGCGGTCATCCGGCCGACATCGGCGCGCTGCTTGACCGCAATGTCGTGCTCGCGCTCGAGGACGTCGCCGGCGACGAGGACAAGGCGTTCGTGATCGGAACGCTGCTCATCAGGCTCGTCGAGCACCTGCGGCTGCGGTCACGGACCAGTCCGGCGAACGGCTTGCGGCACGTCATCGTGCTGGAGGAGGCGCACCGGCTGCTCCGCGCGGGCCGGCAAGGCGCGAGCGCTCACGCGGTCGAGCTATTCGCCGGGCTGCTCGCCGAGATCCGCGCCTACGGCGAGGGGGTGGTCATCGCCGAGCAGATCCCGGCCAAGCTCGTGCCCGACGCGGTCAAGAACACCGCGCTGAAGGTGCTGCACCGGCTTCCGGCGGCCGACGACAGGCAGCTGGTCGGCGCCACGATGAACCTTGACGACGAGCAGTCCCGGCAGGTCGTCTCCCTGCCGCCCGGCGAAGCGGCAGTGTTCGCCGACGGCATGGACCGGCCGATGCGGGTGCGGGTGCCTTTCGATGCCCGGCTGCCTGCCCCGACTGCCGCGCCCGGCCCTGGCACCACCGCTGGCCGGCCGCCGGTCAGCGGCGTGCGGGCGGGCGTGCACCGGGGAGCGGCCCTGCACTCTGGTGGAGATCAGGGCTGCGGACCTGGTCGCCCGCTCTGGCCGGGACGCGTGGCTGCGGGTCTGGGCCGAGGTCTACGTGCTTGCCCACCTGGTTAACCGGCCCCGGCCGCGGGTACCAGTCCCGCTGCGGCAGCGCTGGGCCGGCCTGGACGAACGGCTGCGGGAGTGCGCGCTGGCCACGGCTATTGACGGCGCCGTCCTCGGTCGCGGGCAGGCGCTGCGCGAGAGCTACGACCCCGGTGAGTTGTCTGCGGCCTGCGCGAAATCGGCCGCGGGCGTTCTCGACGGCGGCAAGGGAGCAGGGACAATGCCGGGAACGCGCTGGGTCATACCGCAGCTGCAGTGGCTGCATGAGATTGAGCGGGTATGCCCTCTTGATGGCCCGGTGCCGGATCCGTTCGCGGCCGCACCGGGGCTGGAGTACGGGCTGCCCGATCTGGCCGACCGGCCGGACGTGAAGGTCGGTCAGCGGGTCAGCGGACTGCGCCGGCATTCGCTGTCCATGGAGGTCACCGGTAATCGCCTCATCGCCTGGACGGCCATTCTCGGGGAGGACGACCAGGCTGCCTTCATCGACGATCTCGCGGCTGTCGCCATCGGCGTAAGCCATCGCGGCCAGCTCGGCAAGGCCGCCGGCGAGATGGGCGTGACGGCCTGGCTGGAGGCCGTGCTGTCCTGGCCGCGGCGTTTCATCGTCGGTGCCGATGACCTCGCGAGCGGTTTGCCAGCCCGCGAGGCAGCCCCGGTCGCCGGATAGCATCGGCCGATATGAGCAAGCTTCCGCTGCGCGCGCGCCTCGCCACGTCTATCGGCGGCGCAGCGGGTCGCGTGTCCAGAATCGCCGGGCGCGGTGACGGGTCGGTCATCGGCGGCGTGCTCGGGCTGCGAGTCGAGCCGGAACTGCTCCGCCTGCTGGCGGCCGACCGTCAGGTGGTGCTGGTCACTGGCACTAACGGCAAGACAACGACCACCAGGCTGATCACGGCGGGTCTCGGGGCGCTCGGCCAGGAAGTCGCCAGCAACGCCTTCGGCGCCAATATGGAAGCGGGCCTGGCCTCGGCGCTCGGCCGGGCTCCGGATGCTCCCTACGCGGTGCTGGAAACCGACGAACGTTACCTGCCCGCGGTGATCGAGGCGACGAGCCCGAGGGTGGTCGTGCTGCTCAACCTGAGTCGCGACCAGATGGACCGGGCTGCGGAGATCTGGCTGACCGCCCGGCGCTGGCGGCAGGCACTGGCCGCGGCTGACGGCTGCATGGTGATCGCGAACGCCGACGACCCGCTGATCGCGTGGGCGGCGTCGGCGGCCCCGAGAGTGACCTGGGTCGCGGCCGGGCAGCGGTGGCACGAGGACTCCTACTGCTGTCCCGAGTGCGGATCGCATCTGCGGCGCGACGAACTGGGCTGGCGCTGCGGCGAGTGCGGGTTCGCGCGGCCGGCAACGCGGTGGGTGCTCAGCGAAGACTCCGTCATCGATGAAGGCGGGCAGGTCCGGGAACTGCAGCTGGCACTGCCCGGGCGGGCGAATCGATCCAACGCGGTCGTCGCGCTCGCGGTGGCCGCCTACTTCGGCGCTTCGTCGACCAGGCGCTGCCGCGGCTGCGCGAGGTCAGGTCGGTCGCCGGCCGGTACACCCAGGTCCAGCGGCACGGCCGGCTCGTCCGGCTGCTGCTGGCCAAGAACCCGGCGGGCTGGCTCGAGGCGTTCGACGTGCTCGCGCCGGCGCCCGCCCCGGTGTTGCTGGCCGTCAACGCTCAGACCCCGGATGGCAAGGACACGTCCTGGCTCTGGGACGTCGACTACCGGGTGGTCCGCACCCGGCCCGTGTTCGTCTCCGGGGAGCGCCGGCTGGACCTCGCGGTCCGGCTGGAGGCGGACCAGGTGCCGTTCGAGCTCGTTGACGACATCGACGCCGCGGTCAGCCGGGTGGACGGCGCCGAACTGGACGTGATCGCCAATTACACCGCTTTCCAGCAGATCCGGGCGACGCTCGGCCGGACCGAGTAATGCAGGGATGGCTAGATGACTGACCGCGTGGGACGACATGCGGCCGAGCGAGCTGAGGCCGCCGTGCCGCTGAGCATCCCGCTGCCGGGTTCGCCGCCGGATGCGGCCGCCACCGGGTCGGCCTGGCCGGAAGCGGGCGCGCCAGGAGCCGCCCGCTCCGCAGGCGCGGTCTCAGAGTCAGGCGGCCCGGCATCGGCTGGCGGGCCGGCATCAGGCCGCGCGGTGCGCAGCAGCGGACGGCACGCATCCGGGCGCACCTCGGACGACGGGATTGCTGAGGCGATTGCCCGCGCCGACGGTGCCCGCGCCGACGGTGCCCGTGCCGACGGTGCCCGCGCCGACGGTGCCCGTGCCGACAGTGCCCGCGCCGACCTGGCCCGTGCCGGGCGCGTCCGTGGCAACCGCCGCAGCGCCGGTCAGGACGCTGCCCGGAGCCCTGGCCGTCCGCACCCTGCCGCTGCTGACGCGCCCCCGATCGCGGCCGGCCACGAGGCTGCCTACGAGATGCTGGCCGCCGCACCGGCGGCGGCCGGGTCTGGATCTGACCCCGTTCCCGGCGCGAGCATGAACGGGCATGGCGGCCAGCTCAACGGCAACGGGCGAGCCCGGGCCGGCCAGGCCAGCGCGACCAACGGCCACCGCCCGGCGGCCGCGACCGGAGCGCGGCGCAGCGGAGCCGCTGCGGCGACAGCCAGCTCAGGATCATCTGGGTCTACCCGGACCTGCTCAGCACCTACGGTGACCGCGGCAATCTGCTGATCCTGAGCAGGCGCGCCGCCCTGCGTGGCATCGAGGTCGAGGCGGTCGAGGTCAATTCCGACCAGCCGGTGCCAGCCCACGGTGACCTTTACCTTCTGGGCGGCGGGGAGGATCTGCCGCAGATCCTGGCAGCGAACCGGCTGCGTGCCGATGGCGGCCTGGCCCGGGCGGCTGAGCAGGGCGCGACGGTGTTCGCGGTCTGCGCGGGGTACCAGCTGCTGGGCGCATCCTTCGGCGGCGTCGAGGGCGAGCCGGTGGCAGGGCTCGGCATTCTCGACATCAGCAGCGGCCGCGGGGAACGCCGCGGGGTCGGCGAACTCGTTGCCGACGTCGACACCGAGCTGAGCGTTCCGCGCCTGACCGGATTCGAGAACCACCAGGGCGTCACCAGGATCGGTGCCTCGGCCCGGCCGCTCGCGCAGGTCTCGCTGGGCGTGGGCAATGGCGATGGCACTGAGGGGGCGTTCGCGGGCAAGGTGCTCGGCACCTATATGCACGGCCCCGCACTCGCCCGCAATCCCGGCCTGGCCGACCTGCTGCTGAGCTGGGTCGCCGGGCGGCTGCAGCCGCTGCGTCCGGCCGATGAGGACTGGGCTGGGCAGCTGCGCGCCGAGCGGCTCGCCGCGGTCGGGCATTAGCCAGCCGCGGCAGACCAGCCAGTCCGGCCCGGATAGCAGCCTGGATCGCGGCCCGGATCAGTCAGCCCGGATCAGTAGACCAGGGCCTGCGCGCCGTCGGCCAGGATCTCGGCCACGAACGTGGCTGCTCCGGCGATCCGCACGCCGTCGACTACGTCGTCCTCAGTGATGTCCCGCCGGGCGGCGCACTGCGTGCACAACGTCACGGTGCCGCCGCTCAGCACCGCGGCGAACAAGTCAGGGAGCGCGGCGGCGTGCGGGAGGTTCAGGTCCGGGCAGCCGTCAGGCAGCGCGAACCACGACGCCTCGCCGGTCAGCCACAGCGAAACCTGGACACCGCTCGCGACCGCTGCGGCCGCGACAGTCAGCGCCTGATTACTGCGCTCCGGGTCTTCTTTGCCAGCCGTTACCTTCAGCACCAGTGAGCGGGCCATGCACCGACCCTAGCGCTCCTGTCACGCCGACCGGGCCAGACTGACCGGTAGCAGCCCGCGACTGCGCGAACCGGGTCTAACGCGGCGTGGCAGCTGCCGATCGCCGGCCCGGCTGCCTACACTCCGCACCATGTCCGCAATGCTGAGCGGCGCTATCCTGATCGCTGCCTTCGGCCTGGTTGCAGTGCTCGGACTGGTGCTCGTGGTCGCACTGTTCCGGGTGACGCGGAGGCAGGCCGCCGACTCGACCCGCGGGAGCGCGCATGAACAGTGACCAGCCCGGCCAGGACGAGCCGGATACCGGGGACCAGCCGGACGCCGCGAGCACCGGAAGCGTGCTCCCCGGCGGCTTCGAGCTGCATCCGGCGCTCGCACCGCTGCGGTTTCTGCTCGGCCGCTTCGAAGGCGCCGGAGTTGTCGGCTACCCGACCATCGAGAGTGCCAACTTTGGTCAGGAGATCAGCTTCAGCCACAACGGCAAGCCGTTCCTGATCTACAACAGCAGGACCTGGCTGCTGGAGCAGGACGGCACGATCGGCCGCCCGCTGGCGATGGAGGCAGGCTTCTGGCGGCCGCAGGAAGACGGCGGTCTCGAGGTCGTGCTCGCGCATCCGACCGGGATTACCGAGATCTACCTCGGCCGGATCGACGGAACCAAGATCGAGATGGCCACGGACGCGGTCGTCAGGACCACGACCGCGAAGGAAGTGACCGCAGGCCGGCGGCTCTACGGCCTGATCGGCACGGACCTTGGCTGGGCCTACGACATGGCCGCGGTCGGCCAGCCGCTGCAGTCGCACGTGTCCGCTCAGCTGAAGCGCGTGGCCTGACCGCCGGAAGCCGTGCGCCGCCGGCTGCGGCTGGGAGGTCCCCGGCCCGGGCAAGGACGGATCAGGACTCGCGCTGCCAGTAGTCGCTGAACATGTCGCCCGCAACTGCCGTGGGCAGCGCGATGATCGGGCCGTGCGGCCCGCGGACCTGAGTGATCCTGGTGGCCGTCCAGTGCCGGCTGACGATTCCGCCGAGAATGGCCCGTGCCGTCGGCGATGGTGATGCGGGCAAAGCTGATGGCGCCGTAGTCGGACAGCGGAGCGAGGACCATGTGCTGGCTCGTTCCCGTGGCCGGAGCCTCGGCGATCACCTCGGCCGACGTGCGCCCGCACCGCACCTTCTTGCCACTGATCTTCACGTCAGGGCACCTGAGGTTAGCGGGCGAAATGCTCGCCCCTGGTGTTGTCGGTGAGCCGCAGCTGGAACTGCCCGCGCCCGGAGTTAAAGGACACGGTCGCGGTGACGGAGTCGCCCGGCCGAAGCCGCATCGCGATCTTCGTCTCGGCGTTCGGGAACATCTCGAACCAGCCGAAGTAACTGGCGCTGCCGCCCGCGCTGCAGTTGGCCGCGATGCCGGTCTGCTCGACGGTCTGAGATGTCGCGGTGAAGCCGTCAAGCCCCGCCCACGCGGACGACAGGGTCACGCCCGGCGACTTGGCGCAGTTGAGATACGGCACGAAAAAGGTGGCGGTGACCGAGCGGAACGTGACGCCCCGGCGGCTCACCGCGTAACCGGCCCAGTTCAGCGAGCCGGCCTGGAGGATCCGGGCAGCACCCGCCGCGGCCATGCTGGCAACTGCGGACGGCGACCCGGCCGGGCTGCGAAGCGCTACCGCGAGGTCCCGGTCGCCGGTGGTGGCGTGGCCGGATGCTGCCGGGCGGACCTGCATCCTGGCCGCGTCGCGGCACGGCAGCCGCGGAGCTGACCGATAAGGCGACGGCGCCGGAAACCGCCACGGCTCCGAGGAGGCGGACGGTGCGAAGGACCGGGGTGCGGGCGCCTGACGCTGACGTCATCACGAGCATCTCTCCTGCTCCAGGGCCAGTCCTGACGGCCGGACGGTAGTGAGCCGGGACCCGGCGGCCGGACAGAGCGGTCCCGGTGTCCGGGACCTGGTGGTCCGATGGTGCCGTGATCCGGCAACGGCAGCCGACACTACCCGCATCCGCGGCGCCACGCCCGCAGCTTCCGGTGCGCGCCGCGGCCGGGCGCGCACTGGAGTCCGGAGCAAAGGGCCGGAACATAAGAAACCCCCGGGCCTCTCCCGCGCCGGGCCTCCTGCAGCGCTTGCGCACTGCGGAAGACACCCGTCACGGGGACCGGCTGGACAGGCCGGTCAGCCCGGGGGTCCGGTGTCTGCCGTGAATTCGCCAGCCTCCGCCTCAACAGCGTCAGCCATCAAGGGGCAGCAGGCATGGGCCAGTGCCCGAAGAGCAGGCTGAGGAGCGGCCGGTGATGCGCCTGTCGCGGCAAGCCGCGCATGAGCGCTTCACGCAGGCGGCGGCTAGCGGACAGCCACCTCGCAAGTCCGACATCTATGCATACTGTTGGACCACCTCCTTTCCTGCGTTAGCTGGAACGCTACGTCAGGTGCGCCATCGCAGGCAAGCGTCTTATTCGCGGCGCGTCATTAGACTGAGATCGTGGTGCAGACGTGGGATGACACGCTCCGGGCTGGTGGCTACCGTGTCACGCCGCAGCGCCAGCTGGTCCTGGAAGCGGTCGCGCGGCTCGAGCACGCCACCCCCGAGGACATCTACGCCGAGGTCAGGCAGACCGCGCGCGGCGTCAACGTCTCCACCGTCTACCGCACGCTGGAGCTGCTCGAGCAGCTTGGCCTGGTGAAACACAGCCATATCCACCACGGCGCGCCGACCTACCACCTCGCCGAGCATGCGCAGCACGTGCATCTCGTCTGCCGCCAGTGCGAGCGGGTGACGGAAGTGGACCAGTCAGCGGTCAGCCCGCTTGTCGTGGAGCTTGAGGAGCGGCAGGGCTTCCTCACCGATGTGGCGCATCTCACGGTCTTCGGCCTGTGCGCCGACTGCCGGCCCGGCGGCGGCCGCACTCCCGGCGCGTAGCCTGCTCTCAGAAAGAAGGATGCCGTGCGAAGAGAAGGAAACGTGGTCGCGTCCGCCTCATGTCTGCCGTCCGGCCGGTGACCAGCCCGCTGCTTGCTGAGCCCGGCGCGGTCGCGGCCGACGGGCCCGACGCGGGCGTCGCCGCCCATTACGGTGACCCCTACGCCGAGCAGCGAGCGCTCGCCGGCCGTTACGGCGTGGTCGACCGGTCGCATCGCGGCGTGCTGCGGATTTCCGGTCCCGACCGGCTGAGCTGGCTGCACAGCCTGACCACCCAGCAGCTGGACCAGCTGCCGCCGGGTGCCAGCGCCGAGGCCCTCGTGCTCAGCCCGCAGGGGCACGTCGAGCATCAGCTGAGCCTGACCGATGACGGCACCGCGATCTGGGCGCACGTCGAGCCCGGCACGATCGGGCCGCTGCTGGACTTCCTCACCTCGATGAAGTTCATGCTGCGGGTTGAGCCGGAGGACATCACGGCCGACTACGCGGTGCTGAGCCTGCTGGGTCCGGACGTTCCCGCGGACCTTCCCGCGGCTGCCGCGAGGATGAGGACGGGCTTCGGGACCGACCTCCTCGTGCCCAGAGCCGAGCTGGCCGCCGGAGTCGCCGCGCTTCGCTCGGCCGGAGCGACGCTCGGCGGCATGTGGGCCTACGAGGCGCTCCGGATCGCCGCTGGCCGTCCCCGGCTGGGCCTGGATACCGACCACCGGACCCTTCCGCACGAAGTCGGCTGGATCGAGACGGCGGTTCACCTGAACAAGGGCTGTTACCGGGGGCAGGAAACAGTAGCCAGGGTGCATAATCTCGGTCATCCGCCGCGGCGGCTCGTACTGCTGCACCTGGATGGCAGCGAGGACAAGCTTCCCTCGCCCGGCGACCCGGTCATGCTCGGCGAAACGGCGGCCGGCGTCACTGGCTCGGCGGCCCGGCATTATGAGCTCGGTCCGATCGCGCTGGCACTGGTCAAGCGGACGACGCCGGTGGCAGCCACGTTCACCGTCGACGGGATCGCCGCGGCCCAGGAGGTGATCGTTTCACCCGATGCGGGCGCTAACATCCAGGTTGAGCTCCGGCGTCAGCGCAGTGGCCTGACCGGCCGCGCGCGCGACTAGCCAGCGCCGGCAGCGAGCACTGTCGTTCCCCGGAGGTTCACCCGCTGTGCTGCGCCAAGCGCTCCTGGCCCTGTCGGCCAGCCACCAGGCCCGTGACCTGATCATGGCCACCCCGGTTACCCGCGACGTGGTGGCCAGGTTCGTGGCCGGCGAGACCGCTGACGACGCGCTGCGCGTCTGTCAGGAGCTGGTCGCCGGCGGCCTGCTGGTCAGCCTCGACTTCCTGGGCGAGGACACCACGGACCCGGAGCAGGCTTCGGCGGTGGCCGATGAGTACATTCGCTTGTTCGCCCGGCTGTCGGCGAGCGGCCTGTCGGCTCACGGCCGGGCCGAAGTGTCAGTCAAGCCGACGGCGGTCGGGCTCGGGCTGGCCGAGCTCGGCGAGAAGACAGCACGGGAGAACATCGCCAGGATCGCCACGGCGGCCCGCAATGCCGGCTCGACGGTCACGCTGGACATGGAAGACCACTCCCGGGTGGAGGCGACCCTCGGCCTGGTTCGCGATCTGCGGGCTGACTTCCCCGATCTCGGCTGCGTCATCCAGTCGTACCTGCGCCGCAGTGCGGACGACTGCCGGGCCCTGGCCGTGGCCGGCTCGCGGGTCCGGTTGTGCAAGGGCGCTTACCAGGCGCCCGACGGCGTCGGCCTGGCGAGTCGCGCCGAGGTCGACCGCAGCTACGCACGGTGCCTGCGGATCCTGCTTGAAGGGTCCGGCTACCCGATGCTCGCCACTCACGATCCGCGGCTCATCAGGGTCGCGGCCACGAAGTCCGGAGTGGTCGGGCGCGCGGCCAGCAGCTTCGAGTACCAGATGCTGTACGGCATCCGCCCGGCCGAGCAGGCCCGGCTGGCCGCGGCCGGCTCGCAAGTCCGCGTCTACCTGCCGTATGGCAGCGACTGGTACGGGTACCTGGTGCGACGGCTGGCCGAGCGGCCGGCGAATCTGGCTTTCTTCCTCCGGGCCCTGGCCTCCCGGCGCTAGCGCCTGCACGCCGCCACCGAAAACCACCGACGGTAGGCTGCCCTGGTGATCGCCATACTGGGCGCGGGAAAAATGGGCGAGGCGCTGGCCTCGGGGTTGCTGCGGTCGGGCGTTGTCTCGCCGGCCGAGATAGTCGCGGCGGCCCGCCGGCCCGAACGGGCTGAGCAGTTGCAGGAGACCTACGGCATTGAGGTCACCACCGCGGCCAAGGCCGCCGCGCTGGCCGGCACGCTGGTGATCGCGGTCAAGCCGCAGGACATGGACGCCCTGCTGGCCGAGATCAGCCCGGCGGTCACGCCGGACAAGCTGGTGATCTCCGTGGCGGCGGGCATTACGACCGCCTTCATCGGGCGGCGGCTGACCGGTGACATCCCCGTCATCCGGGTGATGTCGAACACGCCGGTCCTGGTGGACGAAGCGATGAGCGTGATCTCGGCCGGCCCGCATGCGACCGAAGAGCACCTGGGCCGGGCCGAGGAGCTGCTGCGGCCGGTCGGGAAGGTGCTGCGGATCCCCGAGTCTCAGCAGGACGCCGCCACCGCGCTGTCCGGCAGCGGACCTGCCTACGTGTACTTCCTGGTCGAGGCCATGGTTGACGCCGGCATTCTGCTGGGCATGCCCAGGAACAACGCGCTGGAGATGGTCAAGCAGGCGGTCTTCGGCGCCGCCACCATGCTGCGCGACTCCGGCGAGCACCCGGTGCTGCTTCGTGAGGCGGTCACCTCGCCCGGCGGCACCACTATTAACGCGATCAGGGAGCTGGAACGGCACGGCGTGCGGGCGGCCGTGCTGGCGGCGATCGAGGCAGCCAGGGATCGCGGCCGCGAGCTCGGAGCTGGCTAGCGCCATTCCGGCGGTCGCCGGCCCGCACATTCGGAGGTCAGCCGGAATTGGTGGCCGGGCAACGCGTGATGAGCGGTTACGCACAGCCCACCTGCGGTAACGCCTATCGCATCGGCGGACCGGGAACGGCAGGCCGCCGCCCCGGCGAAATGGCACTGCTCGCGCGGGGTTGCCCTTTTCCATACAGGACTTACGCTGGATACGGGCGTGACTGATGCGCCAGATCTCGTCAGGCGTAGCAGTTCGGTCGGAAGAGGGCTACCAATGGCAGCAGAAATAACTCCGCTGAGTGACGTCAGGTTCCTGACCGTGGCCGAGGTGGCCGCGATCATGCGTGTCTCGAAGATGACGGTCTACCGTCTCGTGCATTCCGGTGAGCTTGAGGCGATCCGCGTCGGCCGCTCGTTCCGGGTGCCCGAGCAGGCGGTGACCGGCTACCTCAGAGAGGCCTACGTGGGTACGGAGTAAGCCGGCACCCTCGTTCGGCGCTAGCTGACCGGTCGCCCGCGCTGGCAGCGGGTGAACGGCCAGGCGGCGAGCTAAACCGGTCGCGAGCCAGGCGCACGGGCCGTGCCGGGCACGATCACAGATGGGTCAGATGCCGGGCTATGCCGGGCAATGCGGCGGGGCAGAGGTACGCTGTGTCGTTGGCATGTTGCCCGGCCGCCCGATGTGGCGAGCATGTGCGTGGGCATGCCCGTCAGCCAGGACAGAAATCGAAGGTGGTCTCGTGGGTTCAGTCATCAAGAAGCGCCGTAAGCGGATGGCGAAGAAGAAGCACCGCAAGCTGCTGCGGAAGACGCGCGTTCAGCGCAGGAACAAGAAGTAGCCTGCCCGCGACCGCCCGGCTCGGCTGCCATGGCGGCATCGCCATGGCAGCCCGGCCCTGATCCCGTGCCATGAACGCCCAGCTATGACCACCTGTCATGACGGATGATCACGGACCCGGCCAGCAGGCTGGCTGGCGGGACCGGCTCGCGGGCGCTGCCGACTTTGCCCGCCGTCGGCTGGCGGGCGATTTTGAGGTCGATCAATTCGGCTTTGACAGCGACCTGAACTCGGCGCTGCTGATGCCTGCCGCGCTCACCCTGTACCGGAAGTGGTTCCGGGTCCGGATGCGGGGCCTGGAGCATATCCCTGACACCGGGGCCGCCCTGATCGTCGCGAATCACTCGGGCGTGCTTCCGCTTGACGCGATCATGCTGCAGGCAGGCATCTTCGCCGAGCATCCGGCCGGCCGGAACCTCCGGCTGCTCGGAGCCGACCTGGTCTACAACTTTCCGGTCCTGTCCTCGCTGGCCCGCCGCAGCGGGCACACCAGGGCCGATCCAGCGGAGGCGCGCCGGCTGCTCAAGGCCGGCGAGATCGTCGGCGTCTTCCCCGAGGGCTTCAAAGGGACCGGGAAGCCTTTCGCTGAGAGGTACCGGCTGCAGCGCTTCGGCCGGGGCGGATTCGCCCGGACGGCGCTGAGGGCCGGGGTGCCCATGATTCCGTGCGCCATCGTCGGTGCCGAGGAGATCTACCCGATGCTCGGGAACTCCGAGCCGCTGGCCCGGGCCCTGCGGCTGCCGTACTTCCCGCTGACCCCGCTCTTCCCGTGGCTCGGCCCGCTGGGCGCGGTGCCGCTCCCGTCGAACTGGCTGATCGAGTTCTGCCGTCCTGTCCAGACCAGCGGGCTGGCCGTCGCGGCGGGCGGGGAGCCTGATGACCGGACTGTGGCGCGGCTTGCGGGCCAGGTCAGGGACACGATCCAGGACAAGGTCGACGAGCTGGTGAAAGAGCGCGGCCCGGCCTTCAGCTAGAGGCCGGCCCGGCGCCGTTTGAGTGCGACGCCGGCGGCCATCCCGCCCGCCACCGCGCCCGCACCTGCCGCTACCGGCAGCGCGATCAGCGTTGCCTTACGGCCCGACCGGAACTCGTGCACCGGCCAGTCCCTGCTCTTGGCCAGCTTGAGCAGGTCCGCGTCCGGGTTCACCACGTTCGGGTGGCCGACCAGCTCGAGCATCGGCAGGTCATTGGCGGAATCGCTGTACGCACTCGACCGGGACAAGTCGAGTCCCTCGCGGTCAGCCAGCGCCAGGATCGCCTCGGCCTTGGCCTGCCCGTGCAGCAAGCCGCCGACGAGCCGGCCGGTGTACACGCCATCGACGGCCTCGGCGACCGTGCCGAGCGCGCCGGTCAGGCCGAGCCTCCGGGCCAGGATCGAGGCCAGCTCCACCGGTGTTGCCGTGACCAGCCAGACCCGCTGACCGGCCTGCAGGTGCTGCTGGGTCAGCTCCCTGGCGCCTTCCCAGATGCGGTAGGCCATGCTCTCGTCGTAAATCTCCTCGCCCAGCCGGACGATGTCGTCAACGCGCTGGCCCGCGACGAACGCGAGTGCTGCCTCCCTGGCGGCGTCGATGTGGTCGGCGTTCTCGGTGCCCCACAGCCGGAATGTCAGCTGGCTCCAGGTGAGCCGGGCCAGATCGCGCGGGCCGAACATCTTGCGGGCCGCAAGCCCCCGGGCGAAATGATAGATCGAGGCGCCGCGCATGAGCGTGTTGTCGACATCGAAGAATGCCGCGGCGGCCGGATCGGGAACCGGAGGCGCGAGGTCGACATCGGCAACGGCAGCAGACGCCTCCCCGGCCAGGACGTCGGGATTCATCCCGGGCCTGGCGAGCGGGGCGACGGTACCGGCCTGGCCGGCGCTTGATCCGCTGCCGCTGGCGGTGAGACCGCTCATATTCATGAGCCTACCGGCGCTTCCGCCATTAGCGGCCTGCGCGCGCTGCCGTCATTACCTTGACATTCCGCAGCCATCAGGTTGTCGTTGCCCGTGCGCCCGGCCGTCACCCGGCAGCCCGGCGGGGTGGCCGGCCGGAGAGCAGCAGGCCCGAGTGGCCGCACACGTTCCGGCCCGAAGTTTGGTCACATCATCGCCGTGCGTCGGGCACCATAGGCAGCAAATGTTTTCTCTGTTCATCGCCGGCATCGGCGCGATCGTGGCTGCGGTTGGCGGCGGGGTGCTGCTCGCGCGCTGCTTCCGCGCGCCCCGCGGCGACCTCATAGCCTGGAGCGTGGCGCTGCTCGGGCTGCTGATCAGCCTCGGCTCTCAGGCGATCGGCCACCTGACCGGCTTCGACGCGGCGATGTTCCGTGCCATGGAGCTCGGCGGCCAGGTGATCGCGCCGCTGGCGGTGATCGCCGGGCTGACCGAGGTGTCCGGACGCACCGCGGCGGTCCGGTTCTGCGCCCGGCTCTACCTTCCGGCCATCGCCCTGGTGGCTATCGTGATCCTCTCCCTCGATCAGCTGTCACAAGCGGCCTTCACGAAGTCCTGGCCGGATCCGGCCGTGTTCTACCAGCTGCCGCCCGCCTACGTGCTGATGTTCGTGATCGGGCCGGTAACCGCGCTGGTCGCCGTGATCGCCATGGTCACTGTCCAGCTGCGGGCGCAGCATCCGGCCTGGCGCGCGGCCCGGCCCGCCGTCCTGCTGGGGGGAGGCGCGGCCCTGGCGCTGGCCTACCCGTGCCTGGCTCAGCTGGTCGCGTCCCGCCTCCATGTTCACCTGCCGGTCACCACCGCCTTCCCGCTGCTGCTGGCCGTCGCTGCCGGTCTCACCTGGCTCGCCGGCCTGCGGACACAGCAGCTGAACCTGCAGGCCCTGCATCGCGCCGCTCCGGCCGGCCAGGGCGGGGCGGCCCGCCGCGACCAGGACGATGCTCTGACGGCCAGGGAGCCAGCCAGGCAGCGGGGCCAGTACCGGGAGGGCGGCGCCTGGCGGCCTGCCGCTGGCCCGGCGCACGATAGCCCCGGCGAGCCCGGCTACGGCTGGCGGGATGACAGTGCGGACCACGGTCCTGGTGATGACTGGAGTAGCCCCGGCGCCACCCAGTACCCGGCCGGCTATCACGCGCCGGACTACGCGACTGGCGACTTTGCCCCGGCCGACTACGGGACGGGCGAGTACGCGAACGGCAGCTACGCCCCCGCTGATGACGGACCCGGTGAGTTCGCGACCGGTGACTTCGCGGCTCCGGACTTCGCCGCGCCGGATTTCGGGGCCCCGGACTACGCAGCCGGCGAGATGGCGCCTCAGGCCGGCGGCTGGCAGGCCGGGCCCGCCGGCGCTGGACGCTCTCCCTCCGGCGCGGTCAGCTTCCCGGCCGGGGGGGTGCCCGGCCGGGATGACCCGGCCCGCGCCCAGCTATTCGGCCAGATCGCGATCTACACGCTGCTCGAGGAGCGGGTCGCCGAGTTCGACCAGCTGATTGAGCGGGTTGTCGCTGAGGTCAGGAGCCGGGAGCCAGACACCCTGGTCTTCATCGTGCACGGGGTACCGTCGGCACCGATGCAGCGCATCCTGTACGAGGTGTACCGCGATCGCGCCGCCTACGACCGGCACGCGCAGCAGCCCTATGTCCAGCAGTTCGCGGTCGACCGCCGGCCCTACGTGCTGGCCACCAACGTGATCGAACTCGGCCTGCAGCAGGCCAAGGTGTCACCGTTCCCGTCAGTTTCTGACTCCGTCTCGGACCTGTTCGGCGAGCCCGGCTACGACACGTCCGGGTTTGAGCGGCCCGACTATCTCCGGGACTTCGGCACGACCCCGGCTCAGCCCGGTCAGGGCAGCCGGGAATTCCGGTGAGCCAGCCCGACCACAGGATCACCCTGCTGTCGCGACCCGGCTGCCACCTGTGTGATGACGCCCGTGCGGTGATCGCCAGGGTGGCCGCTGACCTCGGCCTGACCTTCGACGAGCGTGACATCACGCAGTCGGACGACGACCTGGCGGCCTACTCGGAGATGATTCCGGTCACCTTCATCGACGGCGTCCAGCATGATTTCTGGCGGGTCAGCGAGGACCGGCTGCGGGCCGCGCTGCGGGACTAGCGAGAGCGGCGCTCGCGGCCTGGCGGTATGCCGTCCCAGGTCAGCTGCTATCCGGGCACCGGTTCGGGGCAGCGGCCTGATCGTCGCCCCGGCGACTGGGGCAAAGGCCGCCGACTTTGTGCAAACGTTCACAAGGGCGTACCGTGGAAGCGAAGGTGCGGGCCCCCCGCCCGCAGCTGCCATCCGTCGAGTTCACAGGAGTACCGGCGCATGTCCCGCCGTCCCTCGCCGGCCAGCCGTCCCGCCTCAGCCAGGTCCGGGCCACCGCACCCGGCGCCCGCGCGCACCGGATCAGGCCGCGCCGGGCCCGCTCACGCCGGGGCCGCCGAGCTCCGGACGCGGGATTCCGGACGCGACCGTGGCCCGGCTGCCTGTGTACCTGCGGGCCCTGTATGCCCTGGCCGATCACGGCGTCGCCACGGTGTCGAGCGAGGAACTCGCGGCCGCAGCCGGGGTGAACTCGGCGAAGCTCCGCAAGGACCTGTCGCACCTGGGCTCCTACGGCACGAGGGGTGTCGGCTACGACGTCGACTACCTCGTCTACCAGGTCTCCCGCGAGCTCGGCCTGACCCAGGACTGGCCCGTCCTGATCGTCGGCGCCGGAAACCTGGGCCGGGCGCTCGCTAACTACGGCGGATTCGCCTCCCGGGGCTTTCGCATCGCCGCGCTGGCTGACGCTGACCCGGACGTTGTCGGCACCGTCATCGCGCGGCACACGGTCCGCAGCGCAGCGGACATTGAGGACGTCATCGAGCGATTCGACGTCTCGATCGGCGTTATCGCGACTCCGGCCGCGGTAGCCCAGAAGGTGTGTGACCGGCTCGTGGCCGCCGGGGTTACCAGCATCCTGAATTTCGCGCCTGTGGTACTCAACGTGCCATCGGGCGTGGATGTGCGTAAGGTCGACCTGTCAATTGAGTTGCAGATCCTTGCTTTTCACGCGCAGCGCCGCGGTGCGACCTCGCGCGAGTCAGACCGCGATCAGCCGGCGCCAGGCTCCAGCCGGAGGCTGGAGAGCGTCCCCGGCGCCGGCGAGGGGCGTGCCAGCGCTGCCGAGCCGGGGGGCTACACGCCGGCAGATCCCGACTACAGGACAGGGGCGCAGGCGGTAGGCACATGAGTGTTCTGGTCGTCGGACTGAACCATAAGGGCGCGCCGCTGGCGACGCTCGAGCGGGTTGCGCTGACCGGTGATGCCCTGGACAAGCTTCTGCACGACGTCTTCAGGGCCGATGACGTGGCCGGCGCGGTGGTGCTGAGCACGTGCAACCGGGTCGAAATCTACGCCGAGATCGGCAAATTTCACGGCGCGGTGGCCTCGATCTGCGAGCTCCTGTCGCGTCACTCTCACGTACCGCAGGCCGAGCTGACACCGCACCTGTACGTGCACTACGAGGACCGGGCGCTGCAGCATCTGCTGGCCGTGGCCTGCGGGCTTGACTCCATGGTCATCGGCGAGAGCCAGATTCTCGGCCAGCTGCGCCAGGCTCTGCGCATCGCGCGCGAGCAGGGCACGCTGGGCCGGACGCTGTCGGCACTCGGCGCCATGGCGCTGCGGGCCGGCAAGCGCGCGCAGTCGGAGACGGCAGTCGGCCAGGCGGGTGCGAATCTGGTCACCGTCGGACTGACGGCGGCCGCCAGGGAGCTGCCTGCCGCGGCCACGATGCGCGCGAGCAACGCTCGCGCAGCTGAGTTGCCGGCGGACGCGAGTCCGGCGGAGCTGGCATCGCCGGAGCACGAGGCTGGACGGCCTGAGGCGCCGTCACTGGCTGGCCGGGATGTGCTGGTGATCGGCGCCGGAGCGATGAGCGGGCTGGCGGTGGCCAAGGTCGCCCGTGCTGGCGCGGCCAGCATCGTGGTGGCCAACCGCACCCGGCAGCGGGCCGAACGGCTCGCGGCGTCGGTCGGCGGCCGGGCGGCCGACATGTCCGGGCTCACGGATCTCATCGCTGCGGCTGACCTCGTTATCACCTGCACCGGAGCCGCCGGCCATGTCGTCACTGCCGACACCATGCGGGCTGCCCTGGGCCGGCGTGCTGAGCTCAGTGGCGGCACGACCGCGGCTCCGCCGGTCGTGCTGCTTGACCTGGCCATGCCGCGAGACATCGAGCCGGCTGTCGGCAGCCTGACCGGCGTCGCCGTCACCGACCTGGCAACGCTCGCGGCCGACGCCGAGGGCGGGCTCGGGCCCGACGACGGTGACGTTGGCGAGGTCAGGCGGATCATGGCTGAGGAACTCGCCGCGCACGCGTCGGCCAGCCGGGCCGCGACAGTCTTCCCGACGGTGGTCGCGTTGCGGGCCAAGGCGGCCAGGGTGGTGGAAGCGGAGCTGGCCAGGCTGGCCGGGCGCCTCGACCAGGTCGACGTCGCGGCCATGAACGAGATCGCCAAGTCGATGCGGCGGGTCACCGACAAGCTGCTGCACGAGCCCACCGTGCGGGTGAAGGAGCTGGCCGGAGCGCCGGGCGCGGACACGTACGAGGACGCGCTGCGCGTGCTATTTGATCTCGATCAGGCAACAGTGCAGGCTGTCGCTCAGGCCGATGCCCAGTTCACGGGCTGGCCGCAGGCCACCGGCGATGAGGAGGACGGGCGATGAGCGGCTCCGCGCTGCGCCTCGGCACCCGGCGCAGCCCCATGGCGGTCGTGCAGTCGACGATGGTCGCCCGTGCGATCACCGCCAGGACCGGCCGCGAGGTCGAGCTCGTCGGCATCGACTCGGCCGGCGACGCGAGCCGTGAGCTGCTGACGCAGATCGGCGGCACCGGAGTATTCGTGAGCGCGCTGCGATCCAGTCTGCTCGCGGGCCAGGTCGACTTCGCCGTGCATTCGCTCAAGGACCTGCCGACCGGACCCGCGGCCGGGATCACGCTCGCGGCAGTGCCGGGCCGGGATGACCCGCGAGACGCACTGTCCGGCCCGCGACGGCGCGAAGCTGGCCGACCTGCTGCCGGGCGCGACGATCGGCACCGGCTCGCCCCGGCGGGCCGCTCAGGTCCTGATCCTGCGGCCCGACGTCAGGCCAGTACCGGTGCGCGGGAATGCCGGCACCCGGCTGGCCAAGGTTGAGACAGGCGAGCTCGACGCGGTTGTGCTCGCCTACGCGGGCCTGGCCAGAATCGGACGCCTGAACGCGGTATCCCAGGTTTTCGACCCGGACGAGATGCTGCCAGCGGCAGGGCAGGGCGCGCTCGCGGTTGAGTGCTGCGACGGCAGGGAAGATCTTGTTGCGCTGCTCGGAAGCATTGACGATCCGGTCAGCCGGGCGGCCGTGACCGCGGAACGCGCGCTGCTCAGCGGCCTTGAGGCAGGCTGTGCCGCGCCGGTCGGCGCGTATGCTGCCGGGACAGATGCACTTCGGCTCCGCGGCCTGGTCGTGGCAGCCGACGGGGGGATGGCGCTTCGCGGCAGCGCGAGCGGCGCACTGGCGGAGGCTGATCTGATCGGCCGCCAGCTGGCGGCCGATCTGCTCAGCCGGGGCGCGGCAAGTTATATGGCAGTGTCCGGCGGACACCTCAGCAGCGGGGACGATGATAAGTGAACCCCACACCCACAACGGCGAAGGCCGGCAAGCAGGCCAGGTCAGCGTCGCAGAAGTCGAGCTCGCCGAAGTCGGGCGCGGAGAGGGCGGGCGGCCGGTCGGCCAGCCACTCGGCCGACACTCAGGTACCGGGCTCGGTAGCGTTCATTGGCGCCGGGCCGGGCGACGAGAACCTGCTGACACTCAGGGCCGCCGCGCTGATCGGCCGCGCCGACCTGGTCGTGGCCCCGCAGTGGGTGGCAGAACGGCTCGGCCACCTGCTGAAGGCCGGCGCGACCCTGGCCGATTCCGATGCCCAGCTGGCGGACCCGAAGCTGCTGATCAAGGCGGCCAGGGCCGGGCAGCTGGCGGTCCGCCTCTTCGCCGGCGATCCGTTCATGTTCTGCGGCGCGGCCGCGGACGCGGCCGCCTGCGCGAAGGCGCGAGTCCCGTTCGAGGTCGTGCCGGGCGTATCCCCGGCGACAGCAGTACCCGAGTACGCAGGCGTACCGCTCACCACCGACGCGACCGGCGACGTCAGGATCATTCACGCGTCGGAGGTCAGCCGGGTGTCGGCGAGTGACGGCACGCTCGTGATCATGGGCGCTGAGGCCGGCCCGGTCGACCTGGGCAAGATGCTCATCGCGGCCGGCTGGTCAGAGACGGCGCCGTTCGCGATCACCTGGAACGGGACCACGACCGACCAGCACACCGTCGTCGGCACTCTCGGTACGGTCGCGGCTGACCTCAAAGCCGCGGGCGTGAGCCTGCTGACCGCGCATGGGCCGGCCGTGGCCGTCGTCGGCGAGGGCGTCGCGGCCCAGCCCGCCCTGTCCTGGTTCGAGACGAAGCCGCTGTTCGGCTGGCGTGTCCTGGTGCCGCGCACGAAAGAGCAGGCCGACGAGGTGTCCGACCTCCTGCGGGCCCGCGGCGCGGTGCCCGAGCAGGTGCCGACCATCGCGGTTGAGCCGCCGCGGACGCCGCAGCAGATGGAGCGCGCGGTCAAGGGCCTGGTCACCGGCCGCTACCAGTGGATCGGCTTCACCTCGGTCAACGCGGTCCGCGCCATCAGGGAGAAGTTCGAAGAGTACGGCCTGGACGCGCGGGCATTCGCCGGGGTCAAGGTCGCCGCCGTCGGCGAGCAGACCGCGATGGCCCTCCGGGAGTTCGGGATCATGCCGGACCTGGTTCCCGAAGGGGAGCAGTCAGCCGAGGGACTGGCCGACGCGTGGCCGGCCTATGACGACATTCTGGACCCGATCAACCGCGTCCTGCTGCCGCGGGCCGACATCGCCACCGAGGGTTTGCTGGCCAGGCTCACCGAGCTCGGCTGGGAAGCCGAGGACGTCACCGCGTACCGGACCGTCAGGGCCGCGCCGCCGCCCGCCCCGATCCGGGAGGCGATCAAGGGTGGCGGCTTCGATGCGGTGCTGTTCACCTCGTCCTCGACGGTGCGCAACCTGATCGGCATCGCCGGCAAGCCGCACGCCGTGACCGTGATCGCCGTCATCGGGCCGCAGACCGCCAAAACGGCCGCCGAGTTCGGCCTGCGGGTGGACGTAGTCGCGGAGAAGCCATCGGTCGCCGCGCTGGTTGAGGCGCTGGCCGCGCACGGAGCCGGCATCCGGGACGCCGCGATCGAGGCGGGCGAGCCGGTCCGCAAGCCGAGCGAGCGGCGACGCGGCGCCCGCCGGCGCATCAGGTAATACCCCGTCGGCTGTCATCCCTGGAGTAGCAGTGGCCGCACAGTACCCCGTTTCCAGGCCCCGGCGCCTCCGGCGGAGCCTGCCGATGCGCCGGCTAGTCGCCCAGGTGGCGGTCAGGCCTTCCGGCCTCGTGCTGCCGCTGTTCGTCAAGGAGGGCATCACCGAGCCGCAGGCGGTCTCGTCGATGCCGGGCGTCGTGCAGCACACCAGGGAGAGCCTGCGCAAGGCGGCTTCGGACGCCGTGGCCGCAGGAGTCGGCGGCCTCATCCTGTTCGGCGTGCCCGCCGTGAAGGATGGTCGCGGGTCAGCCGCCGACGATCCCGATGGCATCGTTCAGCTGGCTCTGCGTGACCTGGCCGAGGAAGTCGGCGGCGACACCGTCCTGATGGCCGACTTGTGCCTGGACGAGTACACCGACCACGGCCACTGCGGTCTGCTGACCGCGGCCGGGGAAGTCGACAACGACGCGACCCTGGAGCGGTATGCCGCCATCGCTCTGGCCCAGGCCGCCGCCGGCGTGCACGTGGTCGCGCCCAGCGGAATGATGGACGGCCAGGTCGGGGCCATCAGGACGGCCCTGGACTCAGCCGGCTACCAGGACGTGGCTATCTGCGCCTACTCGGCTAAGTACTCGTCGGCTTTCTACGGCCCCTTCCGGGAGGCGGCCGAGTGCGCACCCCAGTTCGGCGACCGGGCTGCCTACCAGCAGGACGCGGCGGCCGCGAAGGACGCGCTGCGCGAGGCACTGCTCGACGCTGACGAAGGTGCCGACATCGTGATGGTCAAGCCCGCACTGGCTTACCTGGACGTCATCAGCGAGCTGGCCGCCGCTATCCAGCTGCCAGTCGCCGCTTATCAGGTCAGCGGCGAGTACGCGATGGTCGAGGCGGCAGCGGCCAACGGCTGGCTGGACCGCGACCGCGTGATCATGGAGATGCTCACCGCGATCAGCCGGGCCGGTGCCGACATTATCCTCACCTACTGGGCCGCCGAGATCGCGCGCGCTCTCAGCTGACGCCGGCCGGGAGCCGGTCCGGTCAGGGTGCGAGCCGGGCGAAGCAGCTCCTGATGACCTGGGCGGCAGGCCTGCCGACGAACGTCAGCCGGTCGGACAGGAACGGGCCGGGATGCGCCGGGTCGGCGTCAAAGCTGATCTCCCACCAGTAGAGCCCGCCGTTCACGTGCTCGCTGGACACCGCGTTGCAGACGGCCCGGTACCAGGTGGCCTGAACCTTCGCGTCGACGGGCAGGCTGGCCGTGCTGATCCAGGCGCCGGGGTCATCGTAGGAGTTCGCGACCGCGACGATGCCGACCTCGCTGAGGGTGAGCTGGCGGCGAACGGCCAGCGGATGGACTGCGAGCCAGCTGTCCCAGGCACTGGTGAGCTGCCCGACTGAGGCGCTGTCAGGAAGATCGAACCGCGGGTAGGCGTCGACGTCGTCAGTTTCCAGCGGCAGCACCGCGGGCCCTGCGGCGAACTCATCGAAGTTCTCGTCGTAGGCGAGCTGACCGCCGTACACGGCCTTGACCGAGCTGATCAGGCCGTGCCAGTACGGGCTCCGCTCCAGCGACTCCAGCTCGGTTCCGATGACGAAGGTGGCAGCATGCCCGGCCTGCGCGACCGACAGGTAGGGCAGCAGCAGCCGGCGGTAGCTCCGGAACCAGCCCGCGACGCTGGACGGCTGGATCGAGCCGCGCCAGGCGAGCGAGTTCTGCTCGACCAGCGCGTCCTCGTTGAGTACCGGCCGGAGCGTCACGCGGATATGGCTCCGCGCGGCCTCTGTCAGGAAGATCGCGATGTGCCCCGGCGTCGGCGTCACGCCGGCCTTGGCGTAGACCTGATCTGAGGTAATGCCGCTGGTGTAGAACGGGAAGCTGACCGCGATTGAGTTCGCGTTGAGGCTGATGGCATAGTCGATGATCCGGCGCGACTTGGCCGCGACGACGGCGTCCGATTCGTCGTCCGGATTAGCCGTCCAGTACACCTGAATGCCGAGCTGCGGCACTCCGCGGTGCCACGGGCGGGCGACGGTCGGCACCGGAGTCGCGCTCACGGCCGGGCGCGGGCTTGCCGCCGCTGCCTGCTGCGCACTGTGCCGGGGCTTCGGCCACCACAACGGCCGGGACGGCACCGAGCACCCGGCTACCAGCGTCAGCAGTGCCGCCAGCGCGGCCACCGTGACGGCCGCAGGCCGGTGATGGCGCGTCATGATGGCTTCGCGATGACGACGAATTTGTTCTCGGTCCGGCGGGCGAATTTGAGGAACCCGCGCAGGCCGCCGATACCTTCCAGCATGGCGAAGACCGGTATCGCGGCGATCACGGCGATGGGCTCCCACCACCGGCGGCGACCACCGGCCGAGACGCCGGCGTTGAGCCGGAGGCCCTCCCAGTACATCCAGACGGTGTAGGCAAGGTTAAGTGCCCACAGCGGGACGACGAGCAACGTAACCGGCGAGGTGTTGGGGTCAGCCAGCAGGTAGCCCACAGCCAGCACGACCGCCACGTTCTGGATCGGGCCGACCACCCAGGACACCACCGAGTAGGCAAGGAACAGCCGGTCCCGCAGCCGGACCGAGCGGTTGAAGACCAGCCCGAGCAGGCCCCAGGACCACCTTTCGCGCTGGCGGACGAAGTCGCGCAGGGTGGCCGGGGATGCTCCGTAGCAGCGCCCGCCGAACCAGGCGCTGCGCCCTTTGTACCGCTGGCAGAAGATCAGCGCGAACTGGGCGTCCTCGACGATGCTCCGGGGGCCGAAGTCCCAGCCGATGGAGGCCTCGACCGATGCTCGCACCAGCAGGAGCTCGCCGTGCAGTCCAGCCCGCGGAGTGCCGCTGCCGGTCCAGGCAGAGAACCGGGCGACATCGTCGGCCGGGCGGACCGAGTCCGCGAGCCAGGTGAACCGGTTGGCCGCGTGCTCCCGCGGGTAGCTGAGGATCCCCTGCGCCATGTGCCGGGCGTCGCGCCCGGCCCGGAACTGGTCCTCGATGAAGCGCGCCATCGCGAGCGCGGTGTCCGGCCCCACGCCGGTGTCGTCGTCCATATGCAGGACCCAGACGTCAGCACAGTCCTCCTGCTCGCGCTGGCGGAGCTCATGAGCGTAATGGTTGGCGCGCGCCTTGAACTTGGTTCCGTTGGCCGTGCGGTATCGCCGGGGTACGGAGATCAGCCGGATGAGATCGCTTCGCGCGGCCAGCCGGGTGATCCGGTCGAGCGCCTCGCAGTCTTGCTCGATGACGATGTCGATGCGCAGGTCAGGGAAACACCGGGGCAGATAGGCGATGTAGGACAGAACCGAGCGCTCGAGTGCCGGGTACGTGTCGTGCCGGCCAATCGTCGGGACGACGACGATCAGGAAGTCCTCGCAGATCGTCAGCCCTTGTCCCTGCCAGCGGGTATCGGTCTCGCGCAGGGTGCGGCGAGTGCGGGCGATACCCCTGATGCCGATGGCTGTGCTGATGATCGGCCAGGTCCACAGCACCGTGAGCGGCCAGCCGAGCGCCCCCGCATACGGCTCGGTGAACCAGCCGACGACGAGGAGGATCAGCAGGAACGGAAAGACCAGCGGCCAGTACCGCGGCCTCCAGCGGGACAGCCGGTTATGCAGCTTGCGTGCCTGGCGCGGGCCGAAGGCGCTCAGGCCCAGCCTGAACTGGGCCGTGCTTTCCGACCAGTCTGGCTCGGCCAGGTCGAAGCCGGGCTCGTCCTGGAGCAAGCCGGCCGGCGGAGACTGGCGGGATGCCGGGGGGTAGGCGCGGCCGGACGCTACCGCCTGACCGTCCTGCCCGTCTTCGCGCCCGGCGCCTGCCTCCGCAAGGGCTTCCAGCCCGGCCAGCTGCGACCTTCTGTCCGCTGGCACGCCCGTTATCCACCCCTCGTACTCACACTGTGGGCCGAGAGTGCTTGGCGAAAGGCACTAATAGGACTTTCGGCCAGGAATACTCTACCGGCTGTCTGTCCTCATAGAAGTCCTTACATACCAGATAGCTGCGGGAATATCACTGGTGCCGGAAGTAGCCGGCTGCCGCTGCCCCGCCAGACCGCCGAACGCGACGCCCGGAGCCCCGGCGACGCGCCGCGAATGCGGCGTTGCGCCCGTCAGGCGCCCGGCCTGCTCTGCTAGCGTGCAAGTGGTGGCCGTTGCACGGCACACATTGCACGTGCAGCCGAGCCCGACGCCGATCTGCTGGCCGGACTGGCCTGGCGAGCTGTGGATGGCCGCAGCTGCAGAGTCGATGCCTGCGTAGCCGGGCGGGAGTGTAGCCAATTGGTCGATACCGTGCTGCGGGGCAGGAGCCGGCGGACAGCGGGCCGGATGGCCGACGCCGCCATCAGGTACGCGGCGATGGGCTGGCCAGTGTGCGCGGGCGCCTTCGTTCCCGGCCGCGCCCAGCGTTCGGCAGACGGAAGCCGGGCCTGCTCCTGTGACCGGATCGGCTGCCCGGCGCCGGCGGCGCATCCGATCTCCCCGGCCTGGCAGCTGCAGGCGAGCACGGATCCCGAGCTTGTCGCCCGGTGGTGGCTGTCAGCTCCCGAGGCCAGCATCGTGCTGGTCACCGGCCGGGTCTTCGATGTACTCGACGTACCGCGGGCTGTGGGGCTCGCGGCCCTGAGCCGGATGGACCGGTCCGGCACCCCGCTCGGGCCGGTTGCTGTCAGCGCCACTGACCGGGCGCATTTCTTCGTCCGGACGAGGGGAGCCCCGGCCGACGAGGACGAGTGGTGGTCATGCCATCTCGACTGTGAGCCGGAGGAAATGGCGGACGTCACCGGGCTACGCTGGCACTGCCGCGACAGCTACGTGATCGCGCCGCCCTCGCGGCAGGGGAACGCGGGTGCCGCCCGGTGGCTGCGCGAACCGGCGAGTTACCCGCTGCCCGATGGCGTGCCGGTGCTGGAGATGCTGGCCACGGTGTTCGAGGAGACTGGCTGATGACCTCAGGAAGCGGACGGGCACGGTCCGCTGAGTTGTTCGCGCGTGCGAGTGCCATCGTCCCCGGCGGCGTGAACTCCCCGGTGCGGGCATTCGGGTCGGTCGGCGGCACGCCGGTTTTCATGGCCTCCGGCGAGGGCCCGTACCTGACGGACGTCGACGGCAACCGGTACGTGGACCTGGTCTGCTCCTGGGGCCCGATGGTGCTCGGCCACGCGCATCCGGCAGTGGTCTCGGCCGTGCAGGCGGCCGCGAGCCGCGGCACGTCATTCGGGACGGTCACGCCGGGCGAGGTCGAACTGGCCGCGGAGCTGACGGAGCGGGCTCCGGTCGAGCGGGTCCGGCTGGTTAACTCAGGGACCGAGGCCACCATGTCGGCGCTGCGGCTTGCCCGCGGCTTCACCGGCCGCCGGGTGGTGGTCAAGTTCGCCGGCTGCTACCACGGGCACGTCGACGCGCTCCTCGCGGCAGCCGGATCGGGTGTCGCGACCTTCGGGCTGCCGGATTCGCCCGGCGTCACCGGCGCGGTCGCCGCCGACACCATCGTGCTGCCGTACAACGACCCCGAGGCCGTCCGGCAGGTGTTCGCCGAGCACGGCGGGGACATTGCCTGCCTGATTACCGAGGCCTGCCCGGCCAACATGGGCGTGGTCCCGCCGGTGGCCGGCTTCAACGACCTGCTCGCGGCCCTGTGCTCAGAGCACGGCGCGCTGCTGATCATGGACGAGGTCCTGACCGGCTTCCGGGTCACCAGGTCCGGCTGGTACGGCCGTGAAGGCGTGGCGGGCGACCTGATGACGTTCGGCAAGGTGATGGGCGGCGGGTTGCCCGCCGCGGCGTTCGGCGGACGGGCCGAGATCATGGATCGCCTCGCGCCGTCAGGCCCGGTCTATCAGGCGGGCACTTTGTCCGGGAACCCGCTCGCGACCGCGGCGGGCCTGGCCACGCTGCGGGAGTGCTCGGCCGAGGTCTACCGGCAGATTGACGGTGCCGCCGCGGCCGTTGCCAAGCTCACGGCGGACGCGCTGACCGAGGCAAGCGTGCCGTTCCGGCTGCAGCAGGCTGGCAGCCTGTTCTCCTTCTTCCTCGGCGTCACCGAGCCAGTGCGGGATTTCGGCGCCGCCCGGAGCCAGAATGCCGCCGCGTACGCCGCGTTCTTTCACGCCATGCTGGACCGCGGCGTGTACCTGCCGCCGTCGTCGTTTGAGGCCTGGTTCCTGTCGGCCGCGCATGACGACTCCGCCGTGAATCATATTGCCGACGCACTGCCCGCCGCGGCCGTGGCCGCGGCCGCCGCTCTCGGCTAGCGCTGGCGCCCGCTAGTACAGGCACCGCTAGTACAGGGCACCCGCTAGCGCAGGCGCACTCAGGCCGGCGCCCCGGCCGACGGGCCCTGCCTGCCTGGGTGCGCACCGGCACGGCCACCCCCGGCACCGCGAGCCGCGCGAGCTCATCGGGCGCAATTCTGATCAGCTGTAACAACCCGTACGCCCGGACTAATCTGGCAAGATGTCATAGGATTACCCAGAACACGGGGTATCACGGCTAACGGCCGCACACTCGCCTCAATCAATGATATATGTCTCTGAGGTTACGTCTGTCTCAGCTGACGCGCGAAGCCTGAAGGGCGGGTTAGTTTTGAGCTGTTCTGCCACGGCGGTGACATAGATGTCCTCCGTGACGACTGCTGACGCACTGCCCGAGGAAGGCGATCGGGACCGCCCGCGCCTCGTCTCCCGCGAGGGGGACACCCTGGTGATGGCGCCGGTATCCCTCGACGGCTCGGTTATCACCGATGAGCCGGCCGTCCGGCAGGCTGCGGCGCCGGCCACAGACGAGCCGGGCACGGCCGTCCTGGACATGTCGACCTTCTGGCCGGCGCTGGACGCGGCTGACGCGGACCGCCAGGCCCGGCGCGAGCCCCGAGTCGGCCACGTCCTGGTGCTGATCCCGGCCCATAATGAGGCGGCCTCGATCGCGCACACGCTCAGGTCGCTGCAGGAGCAGACGACCCCGCCCGCCGAGATCGTCGTGGTCTGCGACAACTGCACCGACGCCACGGCGGCGATCAGCACCGCCAACGGCGCCAGGGTCATGACGACGGTCGGGAACACCAAGAAGAAGGCCGGAGCGCTGAATCAGGCGCTCGAATGTGTCCTGCCCCAGGTCGCGCGCGACGACCTCATCCTCGCGATGGACGCGGACTCGCAGTTGTGCAGCGACTGGATCGAGCGCGCGGTGGCGAGCATCTCTCGCAATCAGAAGATCGGCGCCGTCTGCGGTGTCTTCCTCGGCGAGAGCGGCGCCGGGCTGATCGGCCAGTTCCAGCGCAACGAGTACTTCCGGTACGCGCGTCAGGTCGGCCGCCGCAACCAGGCGCCAGTCCTGTCTGGCACCGGGACGCTCTTCCGGGTCCGGGCCCTGCGCGAGGTCGCACGGGAGCGCGGCAAGCGGCTACCCGGCGCGCCGGGTCAGTGCTACACCACGATCTCCATCACCGAGGACAACGAGATCACGCTCGCTCTCAAGACGATCGGCTACCGCTGCTGGTCGGTCCAGGGCTGCAACACCCTCACCGAGGTGATGCCGACCTGGGCGGACCTGTTCCGCCAGCGCCTGCGCTGGCAGCGCGGCACCCTCACCGACCTGCGCACCTACGGGCTGTCGGTGGTCACTGTCGGGTACTGGCTGAAGCAGATCTTCATCTACCTGGCGATCGCGGCCACGATCGGCACCTGGATCATCATGTGCTTGTCCTTCCGCCAGGATCTCGCGGTCAATATTCCCTGGTCGATCGCCGTCGGATCGCTGACGCTGCTGGAGCGCCTCATAACGGTGCGCAAAGCCGGAATCTGGGGGATCCTGCTGGCGCTCGTCCTGATTCCCGAGTTCTGCTACGACCTCTTTAAGCTCTCGTTCTTCCTGCGCGCTCTGTACGACAACATGCGCCGGCGTGACGTGTTCTGGAACCACGTGGTTAAAGGCGATGCTTGAGGTAGGCAGATTCGCCTACGACATTGTGCAGCTTTTTGAGCCGCCGGGTCGCTGGCTGTTCGTCAAGATCGTCGTGGTGGCCTTCAGCCTGACCGCCATCGCCCGGCTCGTCCCGTGGAAGCCCAGGCGCAGCATCTCGAAGAAGTCCAAGCGCGCCCTCATCGGCCTGTGGGGCGTCGCCGCGCTGGCCATGGTGTGCGTGCTGGCCGGCGGCGTCCTCATGGTGACGAAGGCCGAAGCTCAGTACCTGGCGGTCGCGAATGGCCCGCCGCATGCGCAGCTTGCCGCCGGCCGCAGCAGTTACATCGGCGTCTATGAGCCAGGAACGCCGGGCACCTATAACCCAGTCCAGCATTTTTCAGCCGCGACGCATACGGCGCCCAATATTGACCTGTACTACAGCAGCTGGGGAACGCCCTTCGTGACCTCGTTCGCGGATAAGGCCTACGCCCATCACGCGACGACGCTGATCCAGATGGAGCCGAGCGGGCCCGGCGTGAGTCTGACCGGCATCGCGGCGGGCAAGGACGACGGCTATCTGAGGCGCTTTGCCGCCGCCGTCAGGTCATTCCGGCGGGCGGTCATCATCGGGTTCGGCCCGGAGATGAACGGCAACTGGTATCCCTGGGGCTACACCAGGGCGTCGCCGGCCAGCTGGGTCGCCGCCTGGCGGCACGTTGTCGATGTCTTCCGGGCCGGCGGCGCTGACAACGTCACCTGGCTCTGGACGCCGAACAAGATCTACACCGACTCCGGTCCGCTGACGCAGTACTGGCCGGGAAGCAACTATGTCACCTGGGTCGGCATCGACGCCTACTTCGTGCCCGGCGTCCGCAAGTTCAGCCAGGTCATCGCCCCGACTCTGGCCGAGATCCGGCAGCTGACCAGCAAGCCGGTGATCATCTCCGAGACCGGCATCGCGCCGGAGGCGGGCAAGGTCGCCACCCTCAAGCAGCTCTTCACCGATATCCGGGTGAACGACCTGCTGGGATTCATCTACTTCGACGGCAATCAGCAACAGGACGCTGACTACCACTACCGGTGGCGGCTGGAGGACAGCCAGGCTGCGGTCGACGAGTATGCCGCGCTGGTCCGGCAGAACGCGGCCATGTCGCACCCGGCAGTCTCGGCGATCACGCCGCCGCCGCTTCCCCCCTCCCCGGCTCCGTCGGGCTCAGCCCCGGCGCGACGGCGCAGATCGCCGTCGCCGGGCCCGTCCGGCTCGGCCTCGCCCTGAGGCCTGGCGTGGTCCCGGTAGTCTGTGGCCGCGATGACTACTCCGGACTCCAGCCTCCCGGCCGGCGCCACCGCGCTGGTGCACCTCGTCCGGCACGGCGAGGTCGATAATCCCGACGGCGTGCTCTACGGCCGCATCCCCGGCTACCACCTGTCCGAGACCGGACGACTGATGGCCAAGGCCGCGGCCGACTTCCTGGCCGGCCGGGACGTCACCGTCGTCCGCTCATCGCCGCTCGAGCGGGCGCTGGAGACCGCCGAGCCGATCGCGGCCGAGTTCGGGCTGGACATCGAGATCGACGACCGGCTGATTGAGCCGTGGAACCATTTTGAGGGCATGCGATTCGGCGTCGGAGACGGCGCGCTGCGCCAGCCCCGGCACTGGGTGCACCTGTGGAATCCGTTCCGGCCGTCGTGGGGGGAGCCCTACCGGGAGGTGGCCGCGCGCGTCCTCGCCGCCGCTACCGACGCGGCCAGGGCGGCGGAAGGTCACGAGGCGGTCTGCGTCAGCCATCAGCTGCCCATCTGGGTCACCAGGCGGACGGTTCAGGGCCAGCGGAAATGGCACGACCCGCGCCGCCGCCAGTGCGCCCTCGGCAGCGTGACCACCCTCACCTTCAGCGGCGCCGAAGTGACCGCCGTGCGGTACGCGGCGCCCTCGGGCGAAGGCCGGCGCGGGGTGGCGGGAGCCTGAAAGCTAGCTGCTGACCACCTGAAAAGCAGGTCAAACGCCGGCCCCGCGTCACCCGTTGACGACTGATCCGGCACAATAGGCTCGGTACTACTGCCTGTAGGAGATGTCTCCGTGTCCCGCCTCCCCGCCTCAGCCCGCCGCGCCGCCGTCCGCACCGCGCTCGGCGCGGCCGCGAGCGCGCTGGCGGTTCTCGTGGTCGCTGGCTGCGATGGCGGCCCGATCGGAGCGGCCGTTCCGCAGAGCGCCGGGCAGAGCTTCGTCGGCAGCAGCTACTCCTCGACGTTCTACGACGTGGGCCACCGGTCCGCCGTCCCGGCCGTGGCCGGGACGACGCTCACCGGCCAGCACCTCAGCTTGTCCGCCTACCGGGGCGACACCATCGTGCTCAACTTCTGGGGCTCCTGGTGCGACCCGTGCCGGGCCGAAGCGCCCGCTCTCGGCACCCTGGCTCGCCAGCTGCGGTCCAAGAGCGTCCGGTTCGTCGGCGTCGACATCCGGGATGAGCCAGACAGCGCGCTGGCCTTCATGCAGTCTTTCAACGTGGATTATCCGAGCCTGAGCGACCCGAACGACGAGATCGCGCTGAAGTTTCACAGCACCGTGCCGCCGGCCGACATCCCGACCACCCTGATTATCGACCGCAGCGGGCGGATCGCGGCGCGCATCTTCGGCGCGTCGACGTACGGCGAGCTGAAGAGCCTGGTCGACAAGGTGGCTGGCCTGACGTCATGACGACTCAACGCGATGCGCTGACCGGTGCGCCGGCGGACGGGCAGGTCCGCGAGGGCGGCGCCTGGCCACCGGTCCGGCAGGCTCCCGGGCGGCGGCAAGCCGCGCCGTCCGGCGGGAGCGCGCCTGGGCCTGACCGGCTGGCTCCGGTGGGCCTGGCGGCAGCTGACGTCGATGCGCACCGCATTGATCCTGCTGTTCCTGCTCGCGCTGGCCAGCGTGCCCGGATCGGTGCTGCCGCAGGAGGGCATCGACCCGGCGGCCGTAACTCAGTACTACCAGGCGCATCCCTCGCTCGCGCCGATCCTGAACGACCTGTCCCTGTTCAGCGTCTTCGCGGCGCCCTGGTTCGCGGCCATCTACCTGCTGCTGTTTGCCTCGCTGGCCGGCTGCGTGCTGCCGCGCACGGTCAAGCTGGTCGGCTCCGCCCGGCAGAAGCCGCCGCGGGCGCCCAGCAACCTGCGCCGCCTCCCGGCCAGCGCCAGCTACGTCACTGACCTGCCTCCGGCGGCCGCCCTGAAGAAGTCCGCGGCGCTGCTTGGCGGCCGCCGGTTCCGCCTGCACACCGGCGAGGGCTGGGTCTCGGCCGAGAAGGGCTACCTGCGCGAGGTCGGCAACCTGCTCTTCCACATCGCGCTGCTGGCCCTGCTGCTGTCGGTCGGCCTCGGCGGCTTGTTCGGCTACAAGGCCAACCGGCTGCTGATCGTCGGCCAGGGCTTCGCCAACACTCCGACGGCGCTGGATGTCTTCCATCCTGGCCGCCTGGTCAGCCCGACCGACCTGCAGCCGTTCTCGGTGAACCTGCTGAGTTTCCGAGCCCGGTACCAGACCTCCGGCCCCGAGCTTGACCAGCCGATCACGTATGACGCCGGGCTGACCTACCAGGCGGAGCCGGGCGCCAGGACCCGGCGATACACGCTCCAGGTGAATCACCCGCTGGTCGTGGACAGCGTCAGCGTGTACCTGATCGGTCACGGGTACGCCCCCATCTTCAAGGTCACTGACGGCACCGGGAAGGTCCGCTGGGATGGCCCGGTGCCGTTCATCCCGGTGGACCAGACGACGCTGACCTCCGAGGGCGTACTCAAAGTGCCCGACGCCCTGCCCGACCAGCTGGGCTTCGCGGGTGTCTTCCTGCCGAGCGCGGTCGAATCCGGCGGTCAGCTCCAGTCGGCATTCCCGGCCGCGTTGAATCCGCGGGTGAGCCTGGTGGCGTTCAAGGGCAACCTCGGAATGAACTCGGGCGCGTCCCAGTCGGTGTACACGCTCGACACCAAGGGGCTCACGCAGCTGCCGATCGCCCCGCGCCCGCTAGCCGCCGGGCAGTCGATGAAGCTGCCCGACGGCGCCGGCACCATCACCTACCTGGGCTACCAGCAGTGGGTGAGCCTGGCGATCACTTACGACCCCGGCCAGCTGCCTGCCCTCATCTCCGGCTTCACGGCTCTGGCCGGGCTGATCCTGTCCTTCCTGGTCCGCCGCCGCCGGGTGTTCGTCCGCGCGGTTGCCACTCCCGAAGGAGCCACCGAGGTCACAGTCGGCGGGCTGGCCCGGTCGGACGCGGCCGGCGGCTTCGACACCGAGTTCACCGAGCTGGCTCAGCTGCTGCGGGCTGACCACGATGGACGATCGATGCAGGCAACGCAGACCGACGGCGATGACTCCGCCGCCGAGCCTGATGATTTTGACCAGCGGGAACGAGGTCCGGTCACCGTCCCGGCCGGGCCGCCAGCCACCGCTGATACCAGCGCGACGGCGGGCACCGCGACCGCCGCAAGTCCTGAGGTGCTCACCAGCCGAGAGGGAGAGTGAAGCTCCGATGCCCGTCACCACATCACTGGCCGACGCCAGCAACGGGCTGCTGCTCAGTGCAGTAGTTCTGTATGCGCTGGCGATGCTGTTCTACGCCTGCGACCTGGCGTTCGCACGGCACCGCGTCCTGGCCGGCGTTGCCGAGGCGGCGGTGACGCAGACGGCGGCCGTCCCGGAGCTGGTCGGCGCGGGCGCCCCGGCGGCGGGCGCCGCCGCTCCGGTCCTGACCGGCTCGGTGACCGACGGCCCGCCTGCTGCCGGGTACCGGTGGCGCCGGGGCCGGCCGGCCGCTGGCCGTCCGGTCTGTGGCTTCGCGTGGCCTTCAGCCTCGTGTGCGTCGGCCTCGGTGCGCAGATCTCGGCCGTGCTGACTCGCGGGCTCGCCGAGCACCGGGTGCCGTGGGGCAACATGTACGAGTTCATCGGGGCGTTCACCTGCATGGCCGTGCTGGTCCTGGTGGCCGCGTCCGTCTGGTACCGGGCCCACTACATGGGCCTGTTCGTTTTGCTGCCGGTCGTACTCGCGCTCGGTATCGATCTGACCTGGATCTATACCCCGGCCGGCTGCTCGTCCCGGCGCTGCAGTCCTACTGGATCGCCATTCACGTCACCGCGATGATCATTGCGATCGGGCTGTTCATCTTCGGTGCCGTGGTCACGACGCTGTACCTGCTTGCGGGCCGCAGCGAGCGCCGGGTCGCGGCCGGCCTGCCGTCGGCGTCAGCGGGCATCTGGCAGCGTTTGCCCCGCCCGGTGATCCTGGACCGGCTGGCCTACCGCGCCGTCCTGTTCGGCTTCCCGGTCTGGACCTTCGGCGTCATGGCCGGCGCGATCTGGGCCGACCACGCCTGGGGCCGGTACTGGGGCTGGGACCCGAAGGAAACGTGGTCGTTCATCACCTGGGTCGTCTACGCCATGTTCCTGCACGCGCGGGCCACGGCGGGCTGGCGCGGGCGCCGGGCGGCCTGGATCCAGCTGATCGGCTTCGGCTGCCTGATGTTCAACGTCGTCGGGGTCAACCTGTGGATCACCGGCCTGCACTCCTACGCCGGCATGAGCTAGCCTCCGCCAGGCTCGGGGCGCTCGCCCGGCTCGGGGCCTTCCGCCAGGCTCCAGGCCGGCCGCCCGCCTCGCCGATGGCAGTCGGCCGCGGTCGGTCAGCGACCAGAACGCCCTAGCGGCCTGGCCGTGGCCGCCGCGACTGTGCCGATAATGAGTCCTCGCGCTCCTGCCGGATCCGGCGGTCGAGCTCGAGAAGGAAGTCAGGGTCGTCGTCAGGGCCAAGCGGCCGCGGCGGGGCGAGGAAAGCGAGCGGGCCAAGGGGATCGCCATAGCCGGCCGCGTTCTGCGTGGCGGGGTGGCGGAGCAGGGCTTCCGCCGGGCCGAAGCGGCCGTGCGGCGGGTACGGGTTCGACCGCTGCAGGAAGGACGGTCGTTCCGGCCGGCCCGCGATGAGCCACGCGGAGGCACCGAAGATCCAGAAGGCACCCGCGATCAGCAGCCACGTGCCTTTACTGAACGTAGTGAACTCCGAGTCGGGAGTCATCGTGATGTCGAGCATGCACGGCAGCACAAATCCGACGCTAAATAGGATAATAAGCGCACAAGCCAGCCACATAGACGGCAGCCTAGCTGCAAAGACACCGTGCTTGGTGAGGAAACGCTACATCAGGTGAGATCGCACCGCAGCCGGTCCGGTGGTGACGTTCCGTCACATCCGCTGACACGATGCCGAAGCAGGCATAATCTGGCGGCAGCGGCGGGCCTGGCGGCCGCCGTGAGATTCCACACACCGGGAGTTGACGAGATGCGGCTTCGGTTATTTCGCGGCCGTAGCTGGTGGCCGCGGCAGGGCCGCGGACGGCGGTCCGCCGCCAGCGGCGGGCGCCGCGATCCGGCACGGCGGGCCCGCCAGAAGGACGGGTCCCCGCGACGGCGGCCAGGGCGTCGCCCGGCCTGGCCTTGCTGGCGCTACCGCAGCCGATCCCCATCCGGCGGCCGCAGTCGGGGCCACCGTCGCGATCGGGCTCCGCGCGGGGCAGCCACCGGAGGTCAGGCACAACGGAGCGTCTCGTCCCGGCCGCCAACCGGAACTGACTCCGGCCAGCCGCTCAGCGGCCGGTCCCTGAGCGGTCAGCGCGGCCCGGCAGGCGGCTCGCCTCCCCGCGGGCGGCGGTCTCCTGGCGGCAGCACGCCCGCAGCCCGGGAGGCGGACGGACCAGCGCCTGCGGAGCCACAGCGGCGCGACCCGCGGCACGGCCCGGCCAACGGCGCTGGTGCCGGCCGGTCGGCCGCACGGGCCGCGATCAGGACGGCGCCTGATGACAGTCCGGCCTGCGGCTGGCCGTACGACTCCGCCGGCTGGCTCCGCTGCCACACCCGCTACTCAGCGCACGCCCGCTACCGCCTCCGCGGCGGCGTCCGCGGCCGGGACGGCAGCCGGGTCCGCGGCCAGGGACTCCGCCGTCGTCTCGTCCCGGCCCTGGTACGCGGCCGCCCGGGCAGACCAGGCCGACGCGGGCCGCCGTGACTGCGGCTGCCTGGAGAACGTGCTGATCCGCGAATGGGCGGCGGACACGATCCCGGACCCGGAATCGGTCACCGCGATCAACCGGCTGGCCGATCTTCCGCTGCTCGTGAAGGAGAAGCTGGCCGCCGGCCTTGACGCGATTCACGTCGGGGGCGGCGGTGTCCCCGACCTCGACGACATGAGCGGGCTGAAGGGGGTCCAGCTTCCCTCCGGCCGGGCGACCTGGGACGCCTGCGCGGGCGCTTACGGTGACCGGAAGATCATCGTGGGAACGCGGCCGTCGCCGACACCGGACGTGATGTGTCATGAGGTCGGTCATGCGCTTGATGACCTGGACGGGGACGGCCAGGGCTGGCAGTCAGACTCGGCCGCCTTCCGGGCGCTGTACGCCCGGTGCCTGCCGCATCTGGCCAGCGACTTTCACCGCCATAGCGGCTCGCTGGGGCGTCGGGAATTCTTCGCCGACGCATTCGCGGCGATCGCGTCGAGTCAGCGGCCGGCACTGGTGGAAATGCTGTCCGGAGATACCAGATCAGCTCTCGATGTCATGCTCTACTTCAACGTGCGCTACGGCATGTAATGAGGAATCTGCAGCGATGTTCGTGATCCGGCTGGCCAGCGGCAATCTGCTGGTACCAGAACATGCGTTCGCCGACGACGAGCGGCTCGTCGGTGACGCCTACGTCGAGATCGGGCCCGACCACGCCGACTATCAGCGGCTCGCGGCGCAGGCCATCACCGAGGACGAGGACGCGGCCAGGCGGCAGCAATGGCGCGACGGTGACGAGGCGCTACGACGCGAGTTCCTTGACTATCTCGCCCGGCACGGCGCACAGGGCGGCTGGAACGACGCACGCTAACCCGGCCGCACCGAGATCGGTGTTGCGAACGCCCGGACAGCGTCAGCATGTCCTCGTCAGCAGGTCCCTGTCAGCCTGCCTCCGCGGAGTCAGGATGGCCGTCAAGCAAGTCACGCACTTCAGTCTCACGGAACCGGCGATGCCCGCCGGGTGTCCGGATGCTACTGATCCGGCCCGAGGCGGCCCACCTGGTAACAGTTTTAGGGTCGACTCTGAAGAGCGCGGCTACTTCCCCCGGTGTGAGCAATCGCTCACTGTTGCCGTCCATCGTTTTCTACTCCCTGGTCCCTGAGGGTCTGTCCACAAGTGTCGCAGAAACTCGCGAACTTAGCCATAAACGTCAGCTTTATCCCTCGATTCGGAATATTCCGTCCGAGCACTTAGTCAAGCTAGGAGTCACGATCTGAGTCAAGTGACCCAGTCATGGGCTTCTAGCAAAGTCTGGCCTGGTAGCTCCGTTATGACCAGAGCTACACGCACACGAACTTGTCTCAGGGCGCTATTTCGCCCGGGCCAGCCGCCCGCTGTGCGCGCGCGAATCCGGGGTCGTTCGCCCGCATGGCAGCGCGCCGCGCTGGTGCTGGCGCAGGTGGACTAGGCTCTGTCGTGTTATGCGCGCGACACTGTCTTACACGCTGCTGCGGCTGCTGCTGTTCTTCGCGGTGGCGATCATCCTGGCGCTCTTCGGCGTGCACGGAATCACGCTGCTCGTCGTGGCGCTCATCATCAGCTCGATCATCAGCCTGCCGCTGCTGTCCCGGCTGCGGGACCGCATGTCGAGCTCGCTGTCGGGCCGGGTTACCGGTTTCCGGTCGAAGCTGGATGCGGGCACCAAGGCCGAGGACCCGGAGTAGCGCCCGGCGCTCAGCGTCCCGGCGCCTGCTGATCCGCGAGCCAGCCTCCCGACGTCAGCATGGCCAGAACCGACTGCACCGCGTCGGCCCGGCTCATCGCCGAGGTGTCGATGACCAGTTCCGCGTCCGCAGGCTCCTCGTAAGGGTCGGAAACGCCGGTGAACTGGCCGATCAGCCCGGCCCTGGCCTTGGCGTACAGGCCCTTCCGGTCGCGCGCCTCGCAGACCTCCACCGGCGTGGCGACGTGGATCAGGAAGAAGTCGCCGACTTCGCTGACCATCTGCCGGACCTGCGCCCGCGCTGCCGCGAACGGCGCGATGGGCGCGCAGATCGCGATGCCGCCATGCCGGGCGATCTCGGCCGCGACGAAGCCGATCCGCGCGATGTTGAGGTCGCGATCGGGGCGGGAGAACGTGAGGCCGGCCGACAGCAGCTGCCGCACCAGGTCGCCATCAAGCAGCGACACCTGACGATCGCTGCGCTCGGCCAGGATGTCCGCCAGATCGCGGGCGATCGTCGACTTGCCCGAGCCGGATAGCCCGGTTAGGAACAAGACCAGACCACGCTGGGAACGGGGCCGCCGCACCCGCTGCAGCTCGCGGGCAACGGCCGCGGGGACGACCCAGTGCGGTATCTCGCTGCCGGCGTCGAGCAGGTCGCCGAGCTGATCGGCGGACAGGTCCTCTCGTTCCAGCCCGGCCTCAATGAGCGCATGCGGCCGCCAGACCTCGGCCCGCGGGTCGTAAGCCCAGTCGCCCGACGGCACCAGGCCGGTTCGCGCGCTGGCCGCGAGGTCGGCGCCGGGCGGCAGGTCAGCCGCGGCCGGGCCGGCGCCATCGACCATCAGATGCGTCGCGCCGTAGGCCGCCGCGATTCGCGCGCGCAGGGCGAGCTCGCGGGCCCGGCCGGCCGGGCCGGACGCCGCGTCCGGCCGGGGGGCCAGCGGCACCGGCACTATCTGCGCGCTCGCCGGCAAGCTCGGCATGGCCGCCAGCACGGCCCGGATGAGCGCCTGCGGACTGCCGACAACATCGACAGTGGCCGCTGACCAGCGGGAGGATCAGGATGCGCGCTTTCAGTTGCCCGGCGAGGTGCTTCAGCTGGCCAATCTGGCGGCTGCCCAGCGGACCCCTGGTCGCGAATGCCAGCACCGGCAGTCCGCCGTGGTCACCGCGGCTGGCGGCCGGACTGAGCATCAGCCGCCGGAAGGGGCCGTGCTCGGGCGGCCGGTTCGCGGTCACGGGGCCAGCCAGCCGGACCAGGCCCGGCGCGGCGCTGCCGTCAGCGCCGGGTGCGCGGAGCCCGGTTCGCTCCCGGATGGCGAGGACGGCGATCGGTGTTCCCTCCGGATCGGCGAGCAGCAGCCGGTCGCCGGCGTGCGCCCGATCCGGCACCGCGTCGGACGGCAAGTCCAATGTCACGGCGGCCGGGAACGGAGTGCCGTCGGCTAGCTCCCACCGGTCCGCGACGGCCGCCACGTCGGCCTGCGTCATGAAACCGGTGAGCGGCGCGAGCGCGCCGGTGAGCAGTAGCTCAAGGTCACCAAGCTGGGTCGCGCTGAGGGTGGCTGTCGGAAGCAAGCTGAGCTCGGCCGGCGACACCGTCTCAGCCTCGGCGGTCACGTTCTGGTCCTCCAGGGAAGCTACGCGCGGCCGGGCAGACCGCGGGGGGCTCCGGCTGACGGCGATCGGTACGCGTCGCGCAAGTCCCGAGACTACCGCGATGTGTCGCAGGGCCCGCGGCCATCTGCCGCCGGGCTGGCTCCGCGAGGGCGCGAGTGGCACACCCTGGCGGTTTCAGTCACTCGCCGGACCGGTTCGCCCCGTTTTGGGCGCAGGAAAACGCCAGGGTGTGCCGCCAGAATCCTGCGGCGCGCACTGGCGCCGCTACGGAGCGACCCGGGGGCGGGCGCGGGCGGCGTAAACTGAGCGGTATCCCGTTGTCGCGCGCACTGCACAGCCGAGGCCTTCGAGCCGAGGGCCCGTTTGCAGCTCGACGCGGGCCTTTCGTGCTGCCTTAGTAAGGACCTAAGTGACCCTCTCCGGACTTCTCCCGGTGATAACCGCTGACCCAGAGCTTCGCCAGGCCCTGGATCAGGCTGTCGAGCTCCCGGCGCTGGGCGGTGACCTGATCGCCCCGCCGTCGCTGCGGCCGCTGCTCGTGGCCGCGCTGGCGGAGACTGGCTCCGCCGCCCCGGCGGGCGGCCCCCGGTGCTCCCGGCGACGGTGCTCCCGGCGCGGCCGCGGCGCCCGCTGGAGACGGTGCTGCTGGCGATGCCGGGGCGCCCGCTGGCGACGGTAACGCTGGTGGCGGTGCCGCCGGCACCGGCTCCGGGGCCGGGTTCGCGCTCGCCGTCACCGCGACCGCGCGCGAGGCCGAGGAACTGGCGGCCGCGCTCGGCTCACTGCTCGGCGAGGACAACGTGGCCTGCTTCCCGGCCTGGGAGACCCTCCCGCACGAGCGGCTGTCACCCCGTTCGGACACCTCAGGACAGCGGCTGGCCGTGCTGCGCCGGCTCGCGCATCCTGACGATTCTGACCCGCGATCCGGGCCGTTGCAGGTCGTGACCACTCCGGTGCGGAGTCTGCTGCAGCCCATGGTCAGCGGTCTCGGGGAGCTCGCTCCGGTGAAGCTGACCGCGGGCCAGGAGGCCAGCCTGGAGGGCACAGTCGAGCACCTGGTCGAGATCGGCTACGCCCGGGTGGAGATGGTCGAGCGACGCGGCGAGATCGCGGTGCGCGGCGGTCTGCTCGATGTCTTCCCGCCGACGGAGGAGCACCCGCTGCGGGTGGAGTTCTGGGGCGACGAGATCGAGGAGATCCGGTCGTTCCGCGCGGCTGACCAGCGCAGCCTGGAGACCGTCGAGGATGGGTTGTGGGCGCCCCCGTGCCGCGAGCTGCTGCTCACGCTCGTCGGTCCGCGACCGGGCCAGGCAGCTCGCCCACGAATGGCCGGGGCTGCAGGACATCCTCGGCAAGATGGCCGAGGGCATCACGGTCGAGGGCATGGAGGCGCTGGCCCCGGCGCTGACCGACCGGATGGAACTGCTGCTCGACTACCTGCCGCCCGGCGCCCGGATCATCGCCTGCGACCCGGAGCGGATCCGCGCTCGCGCGGCGGACCTGGTCTGGACCAGCCAGGAGTTCCTGGAGGCGTCCTGGGTGAACGCGGCCGCCGGCGGCGAGGTGCCGATCGATCTCGGCGAAGCGGCAATCCGGCCGATCGCCGAGGCCCGCGGCCTGGCCGCCAGCCTCGAGCTGCCCTGGTGGACCATCACCCCGTTCGCATCGGCCGATGCGGCTCAGGCCGCGGGGACCGGCGCCGAGACCGGCGAACTGGCGGAGGACGGGGAGGGGGAACCTGCCCCGTTCCCGCTCTCAGCACAGCCGGCACCCGGCTACCGTGGCGATACGCGCCGGGCGGTCGCCGACATCCGCCAGTGGCTGGCCGATGACTGGCGCGTGGTGCTCGTCACCGAGGGCCACGGGCCGGCCCGGCGGCTGGCCGAGCTGCTGCGCGGCGAGAACCTGGGTGCGCGCGACGGCGATCTGGCCGACGTGCCCGAGCCGGGGCTGGCGCACGTGGCGACGGGCTGCTGGAGTCCGGGTTCGTCTGGCCGGGGATCCGCCTGGTCGTCCTGGCCGAGGCGGACCTGGCCGGGACGCGCACCGGCACGCGGCAGTCGCACCGGATGCCCAGCCGTCGCCGGGGCGGGATTGACCCGCTGCAGCTCACGCCCGGTGACTTCATCGTGCACGAGCAGCACGGCGTCGGCCGGTACCTGGAGATGACCAGCCGGACCATCCAGGGCGCGACCAGGGACTACCTGGTCATCGAGTACGCGCCGAGCAAGCGCGGGCAGCCGCCGGACCGGCTGTACCTGCCGACTGACCAGCTCGACGAGGTCACTCGCTATACCGGCGGCGAGGCTCCCGCGCTGCACCGGCTCGGCGGCGCCGACTGGGCCAAGGCCAAGGGCCGGGCGCGCAAGGCGGTCAGGGACATCGCGGCCGGGCTGATCCGGCTGTATCAGGCGCGGATGGCCTCGCCCGGCCATGCGTTCGGGCAGGACACTCCCTGGCAGCGCGAGCTGGAGGATGCCTTCCCCTACGTGGAGACGCCCGACCAGCTGGCCGCGGTCGACGAGGTCAAGGCGGACATGGAGCGCGCAGTCCCGATGGACCGGCTGATCTGCGGCGACGTCGGCTACGGCAAGACCGAGATCGCCGTGCGCGCGGCCTTCAAGGCGGTGCAGGACGGCAAGCAGGTCGCCGTGCTGGTGCCGACGACGCTGCTGTCCGCGCAGCACTTCGCCACGTTCAGCGAGCGCTACGCGCCGTTCCCGGTGGCCGTCAGGGCCATGTCGCGGTTCCAGTCGAACGCCGAGGTGGCCGAGACGCTGGACGGACTGGCTTCGGGCAAGGTCGACATCGTGATCGGCACGCACCGGCTGCTGTCGCCCGAGGTCAGGTTCGCCCGCCTCGGGCTGCTGATCATCGACGAGGAGCAGCGGTTCGGGGTCGAGCACAAGGAGTACCTCAAACAGCTGCGCACCGAGGTGGACGTGCTGGCCATGTCGGCTACGCCGATCCCGCGGACGCTGGAGATGGGTATCTCCGGGATCAGGGAGATGTCCACGATCCTGACGCCGCCCGAGGAACGGCACCCGGTGCTGACCTCGGTGACGCCGTACGACGAGCGGCAGATCGCCGCCGCGATCAGGCGCGAGCTGCTGCGCGACGGCCAGGTGTTCTTCGTGCACAACCGGGTGTCCTCGATCAACAAGGTCGCGGCCCGGCTGGCCGAGCTGGTCCCGGAGGCGAGGTTCGGCGTCGGGCACGGCCAGATGAACGAGCACACGCTCGAGAAGGTCATGAGCGGCTTCGTCGATCGGGACTTCGACGTGCTGGTGTCGACCACCATCGTCGAGTCGGGCCTGGACATCCCGAACGCGAACACGCTGATCGTGGACCGGGCCGACTCCTACGGGCTGCCCGACCTGCACCAGCTCCGCGGCCGCGTCGGCCGCGGCCGGGAGCGCGGCTACGCCTACTTCCTCTACCCGCCGGAGAAGCCGCTGACCGAGACCGCGCACGAGCGGCTGGCCACGCTGCAGCAGCACACCGGGATCGGGGCCGGACTGCACATCGCGATGAAGGACCTGGAGATCCGCGGCGCGGGCAACCTGCTCGGCGGCGAGCAGTCCGGGCACGTCGCCGCCGTCGGCTTCGATCTGTACATCAAGATGATCGGCGAAGCGGTCAGGGAGCTGCGCGGCGACGGGCCGGCCGAGCGTTCCGAGGTCAGGGTCGAGCTGCCGGTCGACGCGCACATCCCGCACGACTACGTGACCGGCGAGCGGCTGCGGCTGGAGGCCTACACCCGGATCGCGGCGATCGAGTCCGGCGCCCGACATCGACGGGGTGCGGGAGGAACTGGCTGACCGGTTCGGTCGCCGTTCCCGTGCAGGTCGAGAACCTGCTGGCGGTCGCCCGCCTGCGGGTCGTCGCCCGGCAGGCCGGCCTCACCGACATCACGCTGCAGGGTAACCACATCAGGTTCGGCCCGGTCGACCTGCCGGAGTCACGCCAGGTGCGGCTCCAGCGGCTGTACCCGGGGACGATACTGAAGTCGGCCGTCAGTACGATGCTCGTACCAGTGCCGAAGGCAGTGCCGGGAACGGGCGCGGGGTCGGGCAGCACGCGCGCCGGTACCGGGCGGACTATCTCGCTCGGCGCGCCGCCGCTACGTGACACCGAATTGCTGGCCTGGTGCGAGGAGCTGATCACCTCGGTGCTCGATGGGCTGGCACCGGGGCCGACAGGATAAGGATGAAGATCGTCATGTCCCGCACTTGGGTGAAGATGGCGGCGGCGGTGGCCGTGGCCGGCCTTGCCGCGTCGGCCTGCGGCAGCACGCAGCTCGGCGCCGCGGCGATCACCGGGAACAGCCGGATTTCCTCGAGCGAGCTGACCTCGCAGGTCACGAACCTGAACTCGGCCTACGCGGCGGACAAGGCCAAGGGCATCAAGCCCCAGCGGGCCACCAGCCAGGCAACGCAGCAGGTGCTGACCTGGCTGATCACGTTCCGGGTGTATGACGAGCTCGCCACCCAGCACCACATCGGCGTGTCTCCGGCGCAAGTGGAGGCCCAGGTGAGCAAGCTGAGCGCCACGGCGAAGTCGGACAAGGTGACGCTCAGCGAGTACGTGTCGGCGGGCGGGGCGCTGCCGCCGGACCTGGTGAATGACCTGGGCCGCTACTTCGTGATCTCCGACGCGCTTGTGTACCGGCTCGACGGCGGCAAGACGCCCTCCACTTCGGCCGCGCAGCTCAAGGTGGAGACCGCGCTCGCGCATCAGCAGTGCCTGGCCTCCAAAGCGCTCGGCGTGAACGTGAATCCGCAGTACGGCGTGTGGAACTACCGCACCTACACGGTCGTGCCCGCGCCGCCGACGCTGGCCGCCGATCCGACTCCGTCGCCCACGACCAGCCCGATCCTGACCAAGGCGCCGTGCTGAGGCGCTGCTGAGCGGTGCGGGATGCCCGGTGACCAGCAAGCCTGACGACGCCGACGCGCCGGTGCCGGGCGCGCGGCTGCTTGAGCTGGTCCAGGTGATGGACATGCTGCGGCGCGACTGCCCGTGGGATGCCGGGCAGACGCACGAGAGCCTCACGCCCTACCTGCTTGAGGAGACGTACGAGGCGGTGGACGCGCTGGCCGCCGGTGACCAGGCTGCCGTGCGCGAGGAACTCGGCGACGTCCTGCTGCAGGTCGTGTTTCACGCCCGCGTCGCGGCGGAGCGAACCGACGGTACCGGCTACGACATCGACGACGTGGCCGACGGCATCATCGCGAAGCTGACCCGCCGCCACCCGCATGTGTTCGGCGACGTTACCGTGTCCGGCGCCGACGAGGTCACGCAGAACTGGGATGCGATCAAGGCCGCCGAGCGGGCCGCGAAGCAGGCCAGGGCCGGCACCGGCGACGCGGGCGGCGCCGGGCCGGCGCCGTCAGCCCTGGACGGTGTCCCGCTCAGCCAGCCGGCCCTGTCGCTGGCAGCGCAGCTGCTGCGGCGGGCGGAGAAGGCGGGTGCCCCGGCTGAGCTGGCGCAGGCCCCGGCGGACCCAGTGCGCCCGATGGGGCGTGATGGTGGATCTGCCGCCCCGCTAACGGCTGCAGATACGCCATCACGCCCCGTCGGTCCTGGCGACGTCGGCCGGGAACTGCTCGCGCTGGCGGACCGGGCTCGGGCGGCGGGCATCGATCCCGAGCTTGAGCTGCGGGCCGCCGCCCTCGCCTACGCACAGCGGGTGCGGGACTGGGAGGCGGGCACGCGCTAACCGGCGTGTCCCGCACCGGCGTGCCCAGTGCCGCGCCGCGCCGGCGCTCTACTAGGCTCCGAATAGACCCCTCAGTGCGCTTAATACCAGCAGGAGCTTCACCGTGGCCTCGATCGACGGCATGTACGCCCGGCAGATTCTCGACTCCCGCGGCAATCCGACGGTGGAAGTCGAAGTGTTCCTTGACGACGGCAGCCACGGCCAGGCCGCGGTGCCGAGCGGCGCCTCCACCGGGATCTTCGAGGCCGTCGAGCTGCGCGATGGCGGCGAGGAGTACGGCGGCAAGGGCGTGACCAAGGCCGTCCAGGCGGTGATCGATGAGATCCAGCCCGAGCTGCTCGGCTTCGATGCTGACGACCAGCGCATGATCGACCAGGAAATGATCGACCTGGACCGGACGCCGGACAAGTCGCGGCTCGGCGCCAACGCGATTGTCGGCGTGAGCCTTGCCGTGGCCAAGGCCGCGGCTAAGTCAGCCAGCCTGCCGCTGTTCCGCTATCTGGGCGGCCCCAACGCGCATCTTCTGCCGGTGCCGATGATGAACATCCTCAACGGCGGGGCCCACGCCGATACCAACGTCGACATCCAGGAGTTCATGATCGCCCCGGTTGGCGCGGCGACCTTCTCCGAGGCCGTCCGCTGGGGAGCCGAGACCTACCACGCACTGAAGGCGGTGCTCAAGCAGCACGGGCTGAATACCGGAGTCGGCGACGAGGGCGGCTTTGCTCCCGACCTGGAGAGCAATCGCGCGGCCCTCGACCTGATCATGGAGGCGATCAGCAAGGCCGGGCTGACACCGGGCCGCGACGTCGGTCTCGCGATCGACGCGGCCGCCAGCAACTTCCTGGACGGCGACCACTACGCGTTCGACGGCGGGGCCAAGACGGCGGCGGACATGACCGGCATCTACGCGCAGTGGCTGGACTCCTATCCGCTGGTGTCGCTCGAGGACCCGCTGGCCGAGGAGGACTGGGCCGGGTGGACCGACCTGACCGCCGAGCTCGGCGACCGCGTGCAGATCGTCGGAGACGACATCTTCGTCACTAACCCCGAGCGCATCCGGCGGGGCATCGCGGAGAAGGTTGCCAACGCGCTGCTGGTCAAGGTGAACCAGATCGGCACGCTGACGGAGACCTTCAGCGCCGTCGACCTCGCTCACCGGGCTGGCTACTCGACCATGATGAGCCACCGGTCCGGCGAGACCGAGGACACGACCATCGCCGACCTCGTCGTCGCCATGAACTGCGGTCAGATCAAGACCGGGGCGCCCTGCCGGTCCGAGCGGGTAGCGAAGTACAACCAGCTGATGCGCATCGAGGAACTGCTCGATGACGGCGCGGCCTACGCCGGCCGGGCAGCGTTCCCGCGGTCGGCGGCTGCCGGGCAGTGAGTCCGGCGGGGGTGACCGGGAGGACAGGCCTGCGGCCTGTCCTGACCGTGCGCCCTAAACTGACCGGCCGGGCGGCCGTCCTCGCGATCGTCGTCTGCGCCATCGCGCTGACCCTGGCCTACCCGGTCCGCGAGTACATCGCTGACCGGCGGCAGATTGACCAGCTCGCTGCCGCCAACGCCCGCCTCGCGAGCGAGGTCAGTCACCTGCGATCGCGGGCCACGGCACTGAACTCGCCGTCGGTGATCGAGCAGGAGGCGCGCGACAATCTGCACATGTGCTTCCCGTCGCAGACCTGCTACGAGGTGATTCTGCCGGCGGCGCCGCGCGCGGTCACGAGCTCGCCCGCCCCGGCGGCCACTCCCTGGTACGGCCGGCTGTGGGAATCGGTCAGGAAAGCCGACGGAACCAGGGCCCGGTGACGGCGTGACCAGCCCCGGCGATCCGGTGCCAGCCCCGGGTGCGCCAGGCCCGGGTGCGCCAGCGCCGAGTGCGCCAGACCTGGCCGTGGTGGCCGGGCAGCTCGGCCGCCCGCCCCGCGGGGTGATGGCGATCGCGCACCGCTGTCCCTGCGGCCATCCGGACGTCGTGCAGACCGCTCCGCGCCTGCCGGACGGCACGCCGTTCCCCACGCTCTACTACCTCACCTGCCCGCGGGCGAGCGCGGCGATCAGCCGGCTAGAAGCGGCCGGCCTGATGCGCGAGATGTCGGGCCGGCTGCACTCGGATGAGTCGCTGCGGGCCCGGTACCAGGCCGCGCACGAGGACTACCTGGCCCGCAGGGACGAGGCAGCCAGGCAGGCGGGCCTGGCTCCGCTGCCGCCAGGCACGCAGAGCGCGGGCGGCATGCCCGACCGGGTCAAGTGCCTGCACGCGCTGGCTGCGCACGCCCTCGCGGTTCCGGGCGTCAACCCGCTCGGTGACGAAGCGGTCGAAGCAGCCGGCCGATGGTGGCATGCCGGACCGTGCGCGGGCCGGGCGGCAGCCGGGCCTGGCCGCTCCGACGGGCGCCAGCCGGAAGGCAGACTGATGACCAACCGCGTGGCCGCGATCGACTGCGGCACGAATTCCCTGCGACTGCTGATCGCCGACGTGGACCCGGCCCGGCACGAGCTCACCGACGTCGAGCGCAGGATGGAGATCGTGCGGCTCGGACAGGGCGTCGACGCCACCGGGATGCTCGCGGCGGAGGCGCTGGACCGCACGTTCGCGGTGCTGGCGGAGTACGCCGCCGACATCCGCCGCCTCGACGCGGCCGCCGTGCGCATGGTGGCGACCAGCGCCAGCCGGGATGCCAGCAATGCCGCCGAGTTCACCTCCGGCGTCCGGCAGATCCTCGGCATCGTACCCGAGGTCATCACCGGCGGTGAGGAGGCGAGACTGTCGTTCGCGGGCGCGACCGCCGAACTCGCCGCGGATGGCGGCTCCGGGCGCCGGCTGCAGCCCCCCTACCTCGTCGTTGACATCGGCGGCGGGTCGACCGAGTTTGTCCTGGGCGGGAACGAGGCTGCCCGCGCGCCCGGCCTGCAGGCGATCTCGGTGGACATCGGCTGCGTGCGGCTGACTGAGCGCCACCTGCGAGCTGACCCGCCATCGCCGGAACAGGTCCGGGCGGCGGCTGCGGACATTGACAAGGCTCTGGCGGAGGTGGCCGCGGCTGTCGCGGTCGCTGACGCCCGCACGCTGGTCGGCCTGGCCGGGTCGGTGACCACGGTGACGGCGATCGCACTCGGCCTGCCGGCCTACGATCCGGGCCGGACGCACCACGCCTGGCTCAGCGCGGAGGCCGTGCACTCGGTCACTGAGCAACTGCTCGGCCAGACCCGCGAGCAGCGCGCGGCTATCGGCTCCCTGCACCCGGGCCGGGTGGACGTCATCGGTGCCGGGGCCCTCGTGCTCGACCGGATCCTGCAGCAGTTCGGATTCGCCGGCCTGGTGACGAGCGAGCACGACATCCTTGACGGCATCGCCTGGTCCATCGTCACCGGTGGCTGACCAGCTGCCATCCGGCCGGGCCGCCGGCGGCGCCGGGGCGGACACCAGCGGGGCCGGCCCGTCCGCAGTCAGCCCGGACAGCCCGCGCCGGCCTGAGGCCTCCGTTCCGCCTGGCAGCGGCTGGCCCGGCGATCTGGCGACGGCGGCGACGCCGGTCGCGCGGGATGCCGCCGCCGTCCGCCGGCTGGCGGACGGCGCGACTTCGCTGGATGAACTGGCCGCACGGGAGTCGGTGTGCCGGGCCTGCGGCCGGCTGGTGCGCTGGCGCGAGCAGATAGCCGTGACCAGGCGGCGCTCCTTTGCGAGCGAGACGTACTGGGGGCGGCCGGTGCCGGGCTGGGGCGACGGCAATCCCGCCATCCTGATCCTCGGCCTGGCCCCGGCCGCGCATGGCGGCAACCGGACCGGCCGGATCTTCACTGGTGACCGGAGCGGGGACTGGCTGTTCGCGTCGCTGTTCCGGTGCGGCCTGGCCGTCCAGCCGGGGTCGGTCGCCGCCGGTGACGGCCAGCGGCTGGTGTCAGCCCGGATGTCAGCCGCGGTGCGCTGCGCGCCGCCCGCCAACAAGCCCGAGCCCGCCGAGCGGGACACCTGTGCTCCGTGGCTCGCCGCGGAACTGCGGACGATGGCCGCCAGCCTGCGCGTGATCGTGTGCCTCGGCCATTACGCCTGGCAGGCACTCTGGCCGCAGCTGACGAGCACCGGGTACGCGGTCCCGCGACCGCGGCCGGTCTTCGGGCACGGCTCCGAGGTCGTGGTGCAGGCGGGCAGCGGCCGGCCGGACGCTGCCGCCGTCACGATCCTTGGCTGCTATCACCCGAGCCAGCAGAACACCTTCACCGGCCGCGTCACCGAGCCGATGCTGGACGCCGTCTTCGGCCGCGCGCGGGAGCTGTCACGGTCAGCAGGGCAAGATTACCGAGCGTAATAACAATGGCGTATTGGTTACTGCGAGTATCAGAGTGCGAAAGATCGCATCGATTAGATTCGCGACATTGACTGAGAAACGGTCTCGAGTAATTGGCTTGCCTAGAGTATTCAGATGGGCGCGGGGTATCATCGCAATGCCCCCGTAGCCCAAGGGAAGAGGCCGGCCCCCTAAAAGGGTCCCCAGTGTCGGTTCGACTCCGACCGGGGGTACTACTGACCTGCTGTAACGTGCGAACCGTCCATGCCCGATGCCTGACTAATCATTCAGTCATTGGTGCGTGATTCGCCGAGATCGAAGCGAATTCAGCGTTCCTGCGCTGGGCGCCTGATTCGGCTCAATTACCGTTCAGTAAGCGGACGGCGAGCGCTTTTCGGGCATCATTCAGGTCCTCGGCGCGACCGCCGAGAAACGATATGACGCCTAACCTGCTACCTTTCCTGCTCATCAGCCACTCACGTCCGGTCCGGCGCGCTCGATCGTAATTCTGAGGATCAGTCGCTTATCGCGTCGCATCGCGGCCCGGTAGTCATCCCAGTCTGGGTGCTCGCCGGAGACGCGGCGGTAATAGTCCTCGAGAATCACCATCGCGTCAGGAAGGCGGATAATCTCCGCGTTGCCCTCGACCTGGATCCACTCACCGAAGAACGCGTCGCTGATGACGCACAGCGCTGCCCGGGGATCCGAGGCCAGGTTCTTTGCCTTGACCGCCGTCTCCCTCGTGCTGATCAGCACCCGGCCGGCATCATCCACGGCAGCGACGACGGGTGACATCTGCGGGCGTCCGTCTGACCTGGTCGTGGCCAGGATTGCCCGCGGGTGACTGGACAGGAAGCTAACAGCGCGACCAACGTCCACGAGCGGCGTCAGGCGCTGTTCAGCCTGCTGCGGCGCTGGAGTTCATACTCGTGCACGATCGCACTGGCGTAGCCGTGCGACAGCCCGTGCTCGTCAGAGAGCCAGTGCGCCCGTTCTGTGCATCTGAGGAACGAGGGCCCGGATTCAAGACGGCTGAACCACTCCCGGAGTTGGAGTCCCGTGACGGTCGGGATGCGCGCGATCAGGTTCTGATGCAGCTCCGGAGAGTGGGTCAGGGACAATCTGCACCTCCAGCGTGAGGGAGTCCTTGCTGTCGAGAGTGCACCACCGGCCGCGCCCTGACAACCCCTCGGTGCCACCCTTCCGTAATGCGCTGTTTGGCGGAGCTTCCCTTCCCGGCGAAACCTGGCGACATCCGGCCCGGCCGCCGAGGTCTCCCAGGGCGGACCGAAGCGGATATATCGCCCGAGAGTTAGCTCAGCCGCTCGAAGAGCATCGCCATGCCCTGGCCGCCGCCGACGCACATGGTCTCCAGGCCGATCGCCTTGTCGTGGAACTGCAGGCTGTTCAGCAGCGTGGAGGTGATCCGGGCGCCGGTCATGCCGAACGGGTGCCCGACCGCGATCGCGCCGCCATTGACGTTGAGCTTGTCGATGTCGATGCCGAGGTCACGGTAAGAGGGGATGACCTGGGCGGCGAAAGCCTCGTTGATCTCGACCAGGTCGACATCGTCGATGGTCATGCCCGCCCGCTGCAACGCCTGCCCGGAGGCGCCCACCGGGCCGAGACCCATGATCTCAGGCGACAGGGCGGTGACGCCGGTGGACACGATCCTGGCCAGCGGGGTGATGCCCAGCTCGGCGGCCTTGGTGTCGCTCATCACGATCACCGCGGCGGCCCCGTCGTTGAGCGGACAGCAGTTGCCCGCGGTCACCGTTCCGTCCGGCCTGAACACCGGCTGGAGCTGCGAGACCTTCTCCAGCGAGGTGCCGGGCCGGGGTCCGTCGTCGGCCGAGACCACGGTGCCGTCGGGCAGCGTGACCGGCGTGATGTCACGCTGCCAGAAACCGTCGGCCAGCGCCTTCTCGGCCAGATTCTGCGAGCGAACGCCGAACTCGTCCTGCTCGGCCCGGCTGATTCCGCGGATCTGGGCGACGTTCTCGGCGGTCTGGCCCATCGCGATGTAGATGTCGGGGATCGCGCCGTCCTCGCGTGGATCGGTCCAGCTGAAGCCACCCTTGCCCATGTCCCCGGCCCTGGCCTCGGCAGCAGCGAAAACGGGGTTCTTGGTGTCCGGCAGCCCGTCGCTGCTGCCTTTGCCGAAGCGGCTCACGGTCTCCACGCCGGCCGAGATGTAGATGTCGCCCTCGCCGGCCTTGATGGCGTGGAAGGCCATCCGCGTGCTCTGCAGGGACGACGAGCAGTACCGGGTGATGGTGGTTCCCGGCAGCGTGTCGTAGCCGAGCATCACCGCGACCACCCTGGCCATGTTGTAGCCCTGCTCGCCGCCCGGCAGCCCGCAGCCCAGGATCAGGTCGCTGATCTGAGCCGGATCAACCTGCGGCACCTTGGCCAGCGCCGCCGTGACGAGCTGAGCGGTCAGGTCGTCTGGCCTGATGCTGGTCAGCGAGCCCTTGAAGGCGCGTCCGATGGGGGAACGTGCGGTCGCGACAACGACAGCCTCTGGCATGACGGCTCCCTGCGGAAAGTCTGGAGGTAGTTAACCCGACAGTAGCTTATGGAACGGTTCCTGCCATCCCTGGCTTCCCGGCGCGGCGGGCCACCAGAGTGCGGTATTACCGGCATTCCGGTCAGGCTCCGGCCCGTCGATCTGGCCCGGCCGCTTTACCGGGTGGGATAACGTCGGAGACCTCAGATGTGGCCCTGACCGGCGCGGACCCTGCAGCAAGCGCGTGCTGGCGAGACCCAAGGCGGCGACCATGCACGTTCACGATTCCCTGATCGAGATGGTGGGGAACACGCCGCTGCTGCGGCTGCGGAAGGTAACCCGCGGGCTGCCGGGTGACGGCGCCGGGCCGGTTGTGCTGGCCAAGGTCGAGTACTTCAACCCCGGCGGCTCGGTCAAGGACCGGATCGCGCTGCGAATGGTCGAGGCCGCCGAGAAATCGGGTGAGCTGCGGCCGGGCGGCACCATCGTGGAGCCGACCTCAGGCAACACCGGCGTGGGGCTGGCCATCGTGGCTCAGGAGAAGGGCTACCGCTGCCTGTTCGTCTGCCCGGACAAGGTCGGTCAGGACAAGATCAGCGTGCTGCGCGCTTACGGTGCCGAGGTCGTCGTCTGCCCGACGACGGTGTCTCCTGAGCATCCGGATTCCTACTACTCGGTCTCGGACCGGCTGGCCGCCGAAACGCCAGGCGGCTGGAAGCCGAATCAGTACGCGAACCCGGAGAATCCCCGCTCGCACTACCTGACTACCGGGCCGGAGGTCTGGGAGCAGACGGATGGCCGGCTGCACTCACTTCGTCGCCGGCATCGGCACCGGCGGCACCATCTCCGGGGCCGGGCGGTACCTCAAGGAAGCGTCGGGCGGCCGGGTGAAGATCATCGGGGCTGACCCGGAAGGATCGGTCTACTCCGGCGGGACCGGGCGGCCGTACCTGGTCGAAGGCGTCGGCGAGGACATCTGGCCGGACACCTACGACAAGAGCATCTGCGACCAGATCATTGCCGTGAGTGACGCCGACTCGTTCCTGATGACCCGTCGCCTGGCCCGCGAGGAAGCGCTGCTGACCGGCGGGTCCTGCGGCATGGCCGTGGTGGCGGCGCTCCGGGTCGCGCGGGAGGCGGCGCCCGGCGACGTGATCGTCGTGCTGCTGCCCGACGGGGGCCGGGGTTACCTGGGCAAGATCTTCAATGACGAGTGGATGGCCGACTACGGCTTCCTCACGGCCGAGACGGCCGAGCCGCGGGTCGGCGACGTGCTGGAGCGCAAGGCCGGCTCGGCGCTGCCGGCCTTCGTGCACGCGCACCCGACGGACACCGTCCGCAACGTCATCGCCAGCCTCCGCGAATTCGACGTGTCCCAGCTTCCGGTGCTCAGCGCCGAGCCGCCGGTCATGGCGGCCGAAGTGGTGGGCTCGATCGTGGAGCATGACCTGCTGGACGCGCTGGTGACCGGCAAGGCCGCGCCCGACGACGAGGTGGCCGGGCTGATGTCCCCGCCGCTGCCGTCGGTGGGCTCGGGGGAGCCGGTCAGCGCGGCCGCGCGCGCGCTCGGCGCCGCCGGGGCGGCGGTGGTGCTGGTCGACGGCAAGCCGGCCGGCGTGATTACCCGCCAGGACGTGCTCACGTTCCTGTCCAGCGCGCAGGCGTAGCCGCGCTGATGCTGACCCCGCCGGGCCCGGCGGGACCTAGACTGAACCGCCTCAGGGGTCACTGAGGTCACGCGCAAGGGGGCTGAGATGCAGCAGGACGGGTTCGAGACGCTGGCGATCCACGCGGGTCAGCAGCCCGACCCGGCAACCGGTGCCGTCGTGCCGCCGATCTACCAGGTATCGACCTACAAGCAGGACGGCGTCGGCGGCCTTCGCGGCAAGGAACTCGGCGAGGCCGCGCGCTGGATCGAGGGCTACGAGTACTCCCGAACCGACAACCCGACCAGGGGCGCGCTCGAGGAGTGCCTGACCGCGCTCGAAGGCGGCGCGCGCAGCCTGGTCTTCGCCTCGGGAATGGCGGCGTCGGACTGCCTGCTCCGGTCAGTCTGCAAGCCTGGCGACCACGTGCTCATACCCGGCGATGCCTACGGGGGCACATTCCGGCTCTTCGACAAGGTCCTGACCGGCTGGAACGTCACCTACCAGCCGGTCGCGATGGCGGACACCGCAGCCGTCCGGGCCGCCCTGGCGCAGCGGCCGGCCAAGCTGATCTGGGTCGAGACGCCGACCAATCCGCTGCTCGCGATCGCCGACATCGTGGCGCTGGCCCAGCTGGCCAGGGACGCGGGAGCGCTCCTGGTGGTCGACAACACCTTTGCCTCCCCGTACCTGCAGCAGCCGCTGGCCCTCGGTGCGGACGCGGTCGTGCACTCGACCACGAAGTACATCGGCGGCCATTCCGATGTGGTGGGCGGCGCCAGTCGTGGTCGCGGACACGGCGCTGGCCGACGAGCTTTATTTCCTCCGGAACGCGGTCGGGTCGGCACCCGGCCCGTTCGACTCGTGGCTGACCCTGCGGGGCGCGAAGACCCTGGCTGTCCGGATGGACCGGCACTGCGCCAATGCCCAGCGCATCGCTGACATGCTGGTCAGCCACCCGGCCGTCAGTGAGGTGTTCTACCCCGGCCTGGCCGCGCACCCCGGACACGAGATCGCCGCCAAGCAGATGCGGGGGTTCGGCGGGATGGTGTCGTTCCGCGCCCGCGGCGGAGTCGCCGAGGCGGTCGGGATCTGCGGCCGGACCCGGCTGTTCACACTCGGTGAGTCACTCGGCGGCGTCGAGTCGCTGATCGAGCACCCGGCCCGGATGACCCACGCGTCGGTGGCCGGCTCGCCCCTGGAGGTGCCGGCCGACCTGGTGCGGCTTTCGGTTGGCATCGAGGCCGCCGACGACCTGATCGAGGATCTGCGCTCGGCGCTCGGCTAGGCCGTCCGGGCGCTGATCTAGTGCACCGCGCCGGCCGGCGGCCGCCAGCGCTGCCAGGCCGGGTGCACGGCAAACAGCCGGGATGGCGGCGGCGGCGCGGCGGCTAGCTGCTGGCGCGGCTGCAGCACCAGGCCGTCCGGCACCGGCTCCCACCACGCCTCGCGGCTGAGCAGCCGGCTGTACAGCTCGGCCTGCCTGCTGCGCCGCCCGTTGACGGATGCCGGGCCGAGTATCATCTCGGCCAGCGCCGGCTGGTCGGCGGCCTGCCAGCGGAAGTCGGCGGAGATGCGCAGCCGGTCGGCATGGTTGGGCAGCGCCGCGTGCGAGGTCAGGCAGTGGAACAGCAGCACATCGCCGGGCGCGTAGTCGGTCGTCGCCCAGCCGTGCGCGTCCGCCGGCAGCAGCCGCGGCCGCCGCGGCCGGTCGAGGTGGCTGCCCGGCAGCACGGCCAGGCCGCCGAGCTGCGCCGGGATATCCATCAGCGGCAGCCAGGTGGTCAGCATGTCCTGGACGCCGGAGACGGCGAAGTCCTGGTGGATGTACCGGCCCCTGGTCGCCGTCGTCGGCGACTCGGGGTAGACGGTGCGCAGGACTTTGACCGGGTAGCAGAACGCGCCCGATCCGAGAATGAGCCTGACCACGCCGCGCAGCGGCGGGAGATAGGCAAGCCGGTTGAGGCCGCGGCTGGCGAGCGCGGCCCGGAAGGAAGGATCGGCCAGCGCGTCGCGCACGGACACGGCCCGCGGCATGGCGGCGGGGCGGCCGTCCGCGTCGGTCCAGCCGCCCAGGGCGAGCTCGGCCCTGACACTGTCATAGGCCGCGCTGACGTCAGCCGGGCGCAGCAGCCGCCGGAAGAACAGGTAGCCGTCGACGGCGAGCCGCCGGCGCAGCGCAGCCTGATCTGACTTGCAGTGCGGTGGAGTCGGCCAGTTCGCGCACGGCACCTACGGTAACGCTGCCGCCGGGCAGATCCCTGTGCGATACGCCTGGTGCCGTGTTGTGTGAGCTCAGCCGAGAACAGCCGGACGGGCCGCGGGCGTGCTGCAGCCGGGTCCGTCGTGACGGGCGGCAGCGGCGCGAGGATCATGGACCGGGTGAGTGATTCGGGCCCGGACGGGCTGTTCGACGCCCTGTTCGGCCGCGGCGCCGTCGGGGTCAGCGACCAGGACTGGCTGCAGGCCATGCTCGACACCGAGGCCGCGCTGGCCAGGGTCGCGGAGCGGGCCCGGCTGGCCGCTCCCGGCTCCGGGGCCGCGGTGACCGCCGTGGCCAGCGCGAGCCGCCTCGACCTGGCGGCCTCGGGCGGTCGGCCGCGGCTGCGGGCAACCCCGTTCCCGCGCTGGTCCGGGCGCTGAGCGCGCTGCTGCCGCCGGAGGCGGCGGAGGCCGTGCACCGCGGCGCCACCAGCCAGGACATCCTGGATACGGCGGCCATGCTGCTGGCCAGCCGGGCCATCACGGTTATCGGCGCCGACCTGGCGGCGGCAGCCGGGCATGCCGCCCGGCTGGCCCGCGCTCACGGCCGCACCATCATGGCGGGCCGCACGCTGCTGCAGCAGGCCGTTCCGGTGACCTTCGGCCTGGTCGCGGCGGGCTGGCTGACGGCGATCGAGGAGGCGCGCAGTGAGCTGGAGCGGATTCGCGCCACCCGGCTGGCCGTCCAATTCGGCGGGGCCGCGGGCACGCTGGCCTCGCTCGGAGCGGACGGTCCTGCTGTCGCCGAGCTGCTGGCCAGCGAACTCGGTCTCGCTGCGCCCGCGCTGCCCTGGCACACCGACCGGCTGCGGATCGTGCAGCTCGCGTCCGCGCTGGCCGGCGTCTGCGCCGTGCTCGGGAAACTGGCCGCCGACGTGACGCTGCTCGCGCAGACCGAAGTCGCCGAGGTCGCTGAGGGCGGTGATGATGCCGGGCAGGGGGGCTCATCAGCGATGCCGCACAAGCGGAATCCGGTCGCGTCCGTGCTCGTGCTCGGCTGCACCAGGCGCGCGCCGGGTCTGCTGGCCAGCCTGACGGCCGCGGCCGAGCACGAGCATCAGCGGGCGGCGGGCAGCTGGCACGCGGAATGGGAGCCGCTGTCGGATCTGCTCCGGCTCACCGGCTCCGCCGCGTCCTGGGCCGAAGCCCTGCTGGCGGGACTCCGGGTGGACGCGGCCCGGATGCGAGCCAACCTGGATGCGTCCGGCGGCCTGCCGATGGCCGAGCATGTCACCGCTGAGCTGGCGCCGGCTGTCGGCCGCCTGGCCGCGCACGACCTGGTCGCCGCGGCGGCCGCACGGGCGGCGGGGCAGGGCACCGGCCTGGCGGCGGCGCTGCTCGCCGATGCCGACAGCGCGGCTGCCCTGCGGGCTGCGGGCATCGGCGCGGACGAGCCTGGAAGCCGTTCTCGACCCGGCGTCCTACCTGGGGGCGTCCGCCGAGTTCACCCGCCGCGCGCTGGCAGCCTACGATGCCGGTCAGCGCGCCGGCCAGGCGGCGGAGCGAGCAGTCAGAGCACGGAAGGAGCGCTGTCTGGTGAATGACTCCGAGCGCGCGGCGGCGGGCATGCGCGTGCGCCGCGAGGTCCTCGGCGACGAGCACGTGGACCGGGCCGCCGCGGCAACCACTGAGTTCACCGCCGGCTTCCAGGACTTCATCACCCGGTACGCCTGGGGAGAGGTGTGGGAGCGGCCCGGGCTGTCGCGGCCCGAGCGCAGCATGATCACCCTCGCGATGCTGGCGGCGCTGGGCCGGGAAGAGGAACTGGTTCTGCACGTGCGGGGCGCGCTGCGCAACGGGCTCGGCCCGGATGACATCGCCGAGGTGCTGCTGCAGGTGGCGATCTATGCCGGGGTGCCCGCCGCCAACCGCGCGTTCAAGCTCGCCGCCGCTACCATCGACAGCTACTCCTAAGCCGTATCCGCACGAAGTATCCGTAGGGCGCACAGCTGTTCAGATAGCGACGGTTTGCGGTTATCGTGTCCGGTGAGGCGGTGAGGAGGACGGGTCGGACGAGGCCCGTGCTGGCCGGCGAAGGAGCAAGCAGCCATGACCTTCAGTGATCCGCCGGGCGTGACCGGGCTGATCCTGCCGCGCTACGCATCGGCTGCGGGTGTCCACCCGCCGCTGGACAGCCCGGAGTACCGGTCGACCCGGCTGCGCTTCCCGCGGCAGCCGCTGGTGCCGCTGCCGCAGCGGCTGACCGAGGTCACCGGGCCGCTGCTCGGGGCCGAACGTGTCACCGCGGCTGACGCCGACCTGACCACCGGTCATCCGGGCGAGCCGCTCGGCGAGCGGATGATCCTCGCCGGCCGGGTGCTCGACTCCGACGGGCGCCCGGTGCCGGACGCTCTGATCGAGATCTGGCAGGCGAATGCCTCCGGACGATACGCGCACCGGGTCGACGATCACCCGGCGCCGCTCGACCCGAACTTCACCGGCGCCGGCCGCTGCCTCACCGACTCGCTCGGCCGCTACCGGTTCGTCACCATCAAGCCCGGTGCCTATCCGTGGGGAAACCATCACAACGCCTGGCGCCCGGCGCACATCCACTTCTCGCTGTTCGGCCGGGCCTTCACTCAGCGGCTGATCACGCAGATGTACTTCCCGGCGGATCCGCTGTTCCCGTTCGACCCGATTTTCAACTCGATCCCCGATCCGCAGGCCCGCCAGCGGCTGATCGCGGCCTTCGACATGGACCTGACCGAGCCGCAGTGGGCGCTCGGGTACCGCTGGGACATCGTGCTGCGCGGCCGCACGGCGACCGTGTTCGAGACTCAGGAGGGTGCATGAGCGCGGGAATCACGCCTTCGCAAACTGTCGGCCCGTTCCTCGCGATCGGACTGCCCTGGCCCGACGGCCCGTTCGTGGTGGCTGAGGGCACGCCCGGGGCCATCAGGATCGAGGGCCGGGTGTTCGACGGGGCCGGCCAGCCCTGCCGGATGCGCTCGTCGAGACCTGGCAGGCCGACCCGGCATCTCGCTTCGACCATCCTGATGATCCGCGGGGCCGGGTCGTGCCGCCCGCCGGATTCCGCGGCTTCGGGCGCTCGGCCACCGATCGCGACGGGTACTACCGCATCCTGACCCTCAGGCCGGGCCCGCTGCCGTGCCCGGACGGCGGCACTGAGGCGCCGCACCTGGACGTCTCCGTGTTCGCCCGCGGCCTGCTCGACCGCGTCGTGACGAGGATCTATTTCGCGGATGAGGCGAGGGCCAACGCGGCCGACCCGGTGCTGGCCTCGATCACCGACGACGCCCGGCGGGCGACCCTGATCGCGGTCGCTGCGCCAGCCGGGGACCCAGCGGGCTGGCACAGCCGCGGCCGACGGCACCGTGTTCAGGTTCGATATCACTCTGCAGGGCGAGAACGAGACTGTCTTCTTTGATGTCTGAGCACCGCTGTGATGTCTGAGCACCGCGCCGGCCTCATGCCGCCAGCGTTGCCGCCGTCCGCCCCGCCGGAGCCACTGACGCTCGCCGCTCCGCTGACCGGGCCGCCGGACGCGCCGGTCCTCGTGCTCGGGAACTCGCTCGGGACGAGCGCCGAGGTCTGGGATGGTCAGCTCCGCGCCCTGGAGCAGCACTTCCGGCTGGTGCGGTACGACCTGCCCGGTCATGGCGGGTCAGCAGCCGCCCCGGTCCCTACACGATCCCGAACTCGGCGGCGGGGTGCTGGCCCTGCTGGACGCGCTCGGAGTCGAGCGGGCCGGCTACTGCGGCATCTCGCTCGGCGGCATGATCGGCATGTGGCTGGCCGCGCACGCGCCCGCCCGGATCGCCGCCCTCGGTCTTGTCTGCACGTCGGCCTATCTGCCGCCGGCAGCAGGCTGGCGTGAACGCGCCGCCCGGGTCCGGTCCGCCGGGATGGCCTCGGTCTCCCGGCAGGTTGTCAGCCGCTGGTTCACCCCGGCCTACGCGGCCAGCGACTCCGGCCGTCATCGAGGCCTTCGCGGCGGGCCTGGAGCGCGTCGATCCGGAGGGGTACGCCGGGTGCTGCGAGGCTATCGCCGATATGGATCAGCGCGATGAACTCCGGGTGATTGCCGCGCCCACGCTGGTCATCGCCGGGGCGGACGATCCGGCCACGCCGCCCGCAGCACGGTGCCCTCATCGCCGGGCGGATTCCCGGTGCGCGGCTGGAGGTCATTCCGGCCGCCTCGCATCTCGCTGCGGTGTCTGCCCCGGATCTGGTCACGGGCGTGCTCCTGCCTCATCTGCGCGCGGCGACGGAAGGTAGCGCTGCGTGGCCGGACCGGCGCTACCATGCGCTCTGATGACAACTTCCGGGCGCACAGCGAACACGCCCCGCGCGGGCGGATCATGCCGCCGCTCCGGCGGGCGGGAGCCGGCCGCGATAGCGACTTCGTGCAGTCCCTGGATCGCGGCCTTGCGGTGATCAGGGCCTTCGGACCGGGACGGGAACGGCTGAGTCTCAGTGACGTCGCCCGTGAGACTGGCCTGACCAGGGCGGCCGCCCGCCGGTTTCTGCTCACGCTGGTGAAGCTCGGGTACGTCCGCAGTGACGGGCGCGAGTTCTCGCTGCGCCCGCGCGTCCTCGAGCTCGGCTATGCCTACCTCTCCGGCCTGGCGATGCCGGAGATCGCGTCGCCGCACCTGGAAGAGCTTGTGGCCCGGGTCCGCGAATCATCGTCGATCTCGGTGCTTGACGGCCACCACATCGTGTACGTCGCCCGCGTGCCGACCAAGCGGATTATGACCGTGGCGATTTCTGTCGGCACCCGCTTCCCGGCGTACGCGACGTCCATGGGCCGCGTCCTGATGGCCGGGCATGCCGGCCGGGGAGCTGGACAGGTACCTGGCCGAGGCCGACCTGAAGGCGCTGACCGGCCGTACGGTGACTGACCAGGGGCGGCTGAGGGAGATCATTCGCGACGTGGCCAGGCAGGGCTACGCAATCGTGGATCAGGAGCTCGAGGAGGGCCTCCGGGCCATCGCGGTTCCCATCCACGGCTCGGGCGACACCGTGATCGCCGCGACTGAACGTATCCGCGCACGCGAGCCGGGTCAGCATGGCTGCCATGCGAAGCGAGCTGCTGCCGGCGTTGCTGGAAACGGCTCGCCGGATCGAGGCTGACCTCAGGTCGCAGGGTTCCGGCTGACCACGGCGGCGGCCTCGGTCATCAGCTGCTCAAGCCAGTCCTGACTGGCGCGCGTCACGCGCGCCGGAACGCCGAGCTCGTCCAGCAGATCACCCGCGGCCATCATCTCGTCCATCCGCCGCCGGGCATGGCGGATGCTGCCGCGCTCCAGCCGGTCCACCGTCGCCGCTGAGGCGTCCGCGAGGACCTGGCCGATGTCGCCGCGAAGCCAGTCCTCGCAGCCGGCCGCGCGCCCGGCCCGCAGCGCCTCGGTGACCGCGGCGGCCAGCCCTTTGTAGAAGACGCTGCGGACGAGCTTGCGGGTGGCGGCCGTTCCCGGCGGCCCCGGCAGGACAGTCACGGCGGCGCCGAGCCCGGCGGCGATGCGCGCGTAGCCATCGGCCGCGGGCCCGCTGGCCAGCATCGGCGTGCGCAGGCCGAGACCGGGAACCGGTGCCATGAGCGCGACATCAGCAAAGGCAACGCCCGCGCTCGCGGCCATCGTTGCCAGCTCTGCCTTCAGCCCGGCGGAGCCGGTGTTCAGGTCGGCGTAGATGGCGCCGGGCTCGATGCCGGGCAGCGCCAGCCGCAGCGTCTCCGCCGCTTCATGGGCGCTGGTCAGGGCCAGGATGAGGTGCGCTCCGCGGGCAGCCTCGGCGTCGCTTCCCGCGGGCCGGATGCCGTCCGGCGCCGGAACCTTCGGATCAAACGCCTGCACCACGGCGCCTGCCGCGGCCAGGTCAGCCGCGACCTCCGAGCCGGCTTCACCGAGCCCGAGAACGGCGATCACCGGACCGGCAACCGGACGAGCGGCCGTCATCGCGCGCCGCCGAGCCTGGCGCCGGCGGCCACCAGTCGGCAGGCCGCCGCTGTCCGCCGGGCCGCTGTCATAGCCCGGTTTCCGTTGGCACCGCCGCGGCCGAGAGCGCCCTGAAGGCCCCGATGACACTCTCCAGGTGCCGGTGCATAGCCTGCTCCGCGCGCTCGGGTTCGCGGGCGATGATGGCCGCGACGATCGCCTCGTGCTGGGGAAGCGAGACCGCTGGCCGTCCGGGCACCAGGGACAGCGAGAACTGGTGCCTGACGGTCTGGTCACGCAGCTGACGGAGCAGGCGTGCCGCCGTCTCGTGCGCCGCGATATCGCGGATGGCGCCGTGCAGCCGGGCATTGAGGTCGCTGTAGGTCAGCAGCTCCGACTTGTGCACCGCCGCGCGCATGTCCTTGATCAGCGTGCGCAGCATCGCCGTGTCCGCCTTGGTCACCCGCTCCGCGGCCCGCGACGCCAGCAGGCCTTCGAGAAGGATGCGAACCTCGGTGATCTCAATGGCCTCCGCGAGGGAGATGTCGCGTACCCGCGCCCCCCGGTTGCGCTGGAATTCCACCAGGCCCTGGGCGGCTAGTTCCTGCAGGGCCGAGCGCACGATGAACCGTGAGGTGCCGAACCGCTCGCACAGGTCGATCTCGACCAGCCGCTGCCCGGGCGCGTACTCGCCCGCCAGGATCGCCGCGCGGAGCGCGTGGGTCACCCCCGGTCTGGCATCCTCCGGCACAGCGCTGCTCCTTCCCCCCGGCCAGTCCCGATGCTAACAGCGAATGCTAACGAAAATGTCAGCAGAGCAGCGGCAGCGGCTGACCTGCTCTACCCGGCTGGCGGCGTGCCGTGGGTGTGGAAGGACCCGATGGTGGCAAGGCCCCAGGCCTGGCCCTTGGCCCGCTCGGCCTCAGTCCAGGTGACCGGTTCCCAGTCCGGCGCGAAGATCAGCCGCGAGCAGGGATTGCACAGCTCGATCCTGTTGCCGCCAGGCTCGTAGACGTACAGGAAGAACGTCTGCTGGATCGCGTGCTTGTGCGGCCCGGTCTCGATGAACACCTGCTTGTCGAGGCAGATGTCCGCTGCCCTCAGCACGTCCTCCCTGGTGTCGGTCGCGAACGCGATGTGGTGCAGCCGCCCGCTGGCCCGCGTCCAGTCGTTGGTGTAGACGAGATCGTAAGACTTCTGCGCGAAGTGCAGCCACTGGGCCGAGATCGTGCCGTCATCGAGCATGATCTGCTCGGTCACCCGGCCGCCGAGCGCGGAGCAGACGAACACGGCCGTTCGGCTCGGCCTGCGCGGCGAGGTAGTTGACGTGATCGAGCCTGCGCACGCAGACCCCGCGGCCCGGATAGGCCTGCGCCTGGTTCTTCAGCGCGGGCCTGAGTTCGGCCGGCGGCTCGTACCACTCGGTCTCGTAGTACAGCTCGAGCTCGTGCCCGTCCGGGTCGCGGAAGAGGTAGGTCGGCCCGATCCCGGCGTCTCCGTCCTGCCAGCCCATCCCGAGGCCCGCGGCGTCGATCTCGGCGACCCGCCGGCCCAGCGCCTGCGGGGCTGGCGGCGCGCAGCCCGGTCCGGCGGATGCCGGAGGTGGCCGCGGCCGTCAGCTTCAGGCTGTGGTGCTCGTAGTCGTCCCAGGTCCGCAGGTAGACCGAGTCGCCGCTGGTGCCGTTGCTGGTCAGCCCGAGCACCTCGGTGAAGAACCACAGGCTCTTCTCCGGCTCGGGTGTCAGCAGCTCGGCGTGGCCGAGATGGGCGACATCATGAAGCAGGGGCATGGCTGGCCGGTCCTATCGGTGGTCGCGGGTTACCGGGCCGCTGGCGAAAACAGCCCCGTCAAACAGCTTGCGGGCGGTCCGCACGACGCCGGACTTGCGGACCGCGGGCGGGCTGGCCGAGACGTCCACGTCCACGTCGACGAGCAGATGCCCGCCCGGATGCTCGACGTCGATCGGCCGCTCGCGGATCGCGCAGGTCCGCGAGCTCAGCTCCGGCTGCTCCGGGAAGCAGCAGCGCGGTGGCGGCACTGACCGCGCCGAGTACGCCGATCGCGGTATGGACGCGGACCGGGATGAACGTGCGGGTGCAGATGGTCCCGCCAGCACGGGGCCTGCTGACCAGGGTCGTCTTGGGCACAGAGGCAGCGCTGACGTCGCCGAGGCCCATGAGCTGGCCGGCCGCCAGCCGCAGCGCCTGCACCCGGTCCGCCAGGGCGGCGTCCGCGGCCAGGTCCGCTTGCGCTTCGTAGCCGCTGATGCCGAGGTCAGCGGCCCTGGCCACGACGACGGGCATGCCGTTGTCGATGCAGGTGACCTCGATGCCATCGATGACGTCCAGCACGCTGCCGGTCGGCAGCAGAGCGCCGGTGGCCGAGCCCGCGGTATCAGCGAACAGCAGGCTGATCGGCGCGGCAGTGCCGGGGACACCGGCGATCGCTACCGAGCCGCCGTACTCGGGCACGCCGCCGGGGGTGGCGAAGGTCGCGGTGACGACGCTGCCGGTGTTCACCATCCTGATGCGGGTTGTGGTGGACTCCGGGCCGGCCTGGATCAGCCCCCGCTCGACCGCGAACGGGCCTACTCCGGCCAGGATGTTCCCGCAGTTCTGCTGGTCGGTGACCGTCGCCTCATCGACGCCGAACTGCAGGAACAGGTAATCGACGTCGGCGTCGTCAGCGTCTGACCGCGAGACGACGGCGACCTTGGACGTCAGCGGATGCGCGCCGCCGAGCCCGTCGATCTGCAGCGGGTGGCCGCTGCCCATGATCCGCAGCAGCAGGTCGTCGCGCTGCCCTGGCTGAGCCGGCAGATCGGCGGCGAGAAAGTACAGGCCCTTCGAGGTGCCGCCGCGCATCATCATGCAGCGGATGCCGGGCGCCGCGGCTGTGATGCACGCTGCATGTCACTGCGTCTCCCGCCAGGACTGGTAGTCGAGGTACTCGACGCCGAGCTCAGCTAGCACCGCGCGCAGGCCGTAGCGATCCAGGCCCAGCTCGCCGCTCCGGAACGCGGCGCGGGCGGCAGCTTCCCTGTCCGCCCGCGCGGCGGACGCGGTCAGTGCGAGTCCGACCTGCGCCCTGCCACGACCACCACGCCGTCATCGTCGGCGACCACGGCGTCGCCGGGCTCGATGCGCTGGCCGCCGATGCTCACCGGCACGTTAACCGCGCCGGCCGTCGCCTTGACCGTTCCCTGCGCCGATACCGCCGCGCTGTAGACCGGGAATCCCATCGCGCGCAGCGCGGCCACGTCCCGCACGCCGCCAGTCGTCACGAGGCCGGCAACGCCCCGGCTGCGCAGGGAGGTAGCGAGCAGCTCGCCGAACGCGCCGTCGCTGCCGGGCGACGTCGTGGTCACCACCAGCAGGTCACCGGGCTGGCACTGTTCCACGGCGGCGTGAATCATCAGGTTGTCGCCGGGCCAGCAGACAACGGTCACTGCCGTCCCCGCTGCGCGCGACCCCGGGTAGGCCGGCCGGATCGCCGCGCCGAGATAGCCGGTGCGGCCTGATCGCCTCGTGCACGGTGGCCGCGCCGAATTCCGCCAGCCGGGCAACCTGCGCCGGATCAGCTCGCGGGCAGCCGGTGACGATGACGGTTCCTCACGACAGCGTCCTGGTCACCTGGGGGTACATCCGCATATAGGCCTCGGCCATGGTCGAGTGGGACAGGCCGAGGTTGGGGCCGGCGTTGCGCCGGAGCTGGACGCCACGCCGCCGGGCGAGGTCGGTGTAGTAGTCCCACATGTGCTGCTGCGCTGGCAGGCACTCCATCGCCGCGCGCTTGGTGCTCGAAGACCTCGGTGATGTCCAGCAGGACCTCCGGCCGGAACGCGCACTGCTCGGGCTGATGCGGCTCGAACAGGAAGACCGGGGGCGCGCCGAGCGGCTCGCCGGGCGCGTCATAGCCGATGGCCTGCGCGAAGACGCGCGCGTGCAGCGCCATCCGGGCTGCGGCCGGGTGGTCGGGGTTGTACGGGTCGGCCAGCGTGTGGGTGAGGACGACTGACGGCTGGACCCGGCGGTAGCAGCGCACGATCGCGTCGACGAGTTCGTCCGACTCGCGAAGCGGGTAGTCGCCTGCGTCCGCGAACTCGATCGCGGCACCGAGAGTCTGCGCCGCCCGGCTCGCCTCGTCTCGCCTCATGGCCTTGATCTCGGCCAGCTGTTTGCCGTCGCGCCAGGCGCTGGCTGACTCGCCGCGCTCCCCGTAGCTGAGGCACAGGACGGTGACAGCCGCGCCTCGGGCGGCCGCCAGCGCCATGGCGCCCCCGGCCCGCCAGACGAAGTCGCCCGCGTGGGCGCTGATCACCAGGACCGGGCCGGGCCCGGCCTCATCGCTCGCGCTCATGTGTTCCTCCCAGGCGGTAACTAACCCCATCTGATCGAGATTGTCAACGATCTGGGCCAGGGCGGGAGGCGGGACCGCGGCCTCGGTGCAGGTCGGAAACACAGCCCAGCAGCCGGGTTGACGGCCTTATGCGGCGGCCGGGCCCGGTGCACAGGCGACAGCAATCTTGACCGCCAAAGAAGGCTTCAAAATTGTTGACATTTATTGCCGTTAAGTCTACGTTCTCGGCAAGGCGCAAGCTGTCCGGCATCTACCGAATCCGGCCCGACTGCGCCCGGTAGACAGTTCAGCAGGCCGGGCGCTACGGCGGAAGCCATCAGCGGCAAAAGGAATTATTCTCGTGCGGAAATCCGTATTGCGCATAGACGTACGCCAGACGCACACTGTTCCATGCCTCTTTCCCGGCGGCGGCTGACTCGCGAGCTTGCTGCGGCGCGTGCCAGGCCCGGCGGCGACGGCAGGCGCGAGTGCGGAGCGCCGTCGCGGTCGCTGCGACACGACCTCACAAGGAGATCGATGACAGATGAGTGACCAGAGTGTGCAATCCGGCGGCAGCAGCCTGGCTGCCAGCATCAGCCGCCGGGGCCTGCTGCGCGCGGTTGGCGCGGGAGCAGCCGTCGTCGGGGCGGGCGGCCTGCTCCAGGCGTGCGGCTCCGGCATCAAAGGGGCCAGTTCCGGCAGCACGAAGGGCATCACCATCGGCTGGATCCATCCGCTGACCGGATCGCTGGCGGGATTCGGCGCGCCGGATAACTGGGTGATCTCCAAGATCAAGCAGACCACGCCCGTACAAGAACGGCTTCAAGGCCGGCGGCAAGACGTACCCGGTCACGATCAAGTCCTACGACACCCAGTCCAGCGTCACCAGGGCCGGGGACCTGGCCAAGACCGCGATCCTGAACGACGGCGTGGACCTGCTGCTGGCATCATCGACGCCGGAGACGGTGAACGCGGTGGCGAGCCAGGCCGAGTCTCTGGGCACGCCGCTGATCTGCGCGAACATCCCGTGGGAGTCCTGGTACATCAATCTCGGCGGTAACCCGGCCAAGCCGACGCTCAAGCCCAAGTACGTGGTCATGTACTTCCTCGGCGCCGAGCACCTGGTCAAGGCCTTCATTCCGATGTGGGACCGGATCCACGATCAGCTGCACACGAACAAGGTGGTCGCGGCGGCCTTCCCGAACGACTCGGACGGCAACGCGTTCCGTGCGGTGTTCCCGCCGATCGCGGAGGCCGCGGGTTATACCTTCGACATGTCCTCGGCCTACCCGGACGGCACGACCAACTACTCCTCCATGATTTCCCAGTTCAAGGCGGACAAGGCTGACTTCTTCACGAACGTGCCGCTGCCGCCGGACTTCGCGACGATGTGGAAGCAGGCGGTGCAGCAGGGCTTCAAGCCGAAGCTGGCGACGGTGGCCAAGGTGCTGCTGTTCCCGACCGACGCTTACGCGCTCGGCAGCCTGGCCTACAACGTGGCCACGGACGCGTGGTGGGTTCCGACGCTGCCGTGGACGTCCTCGTTCACCGGCGAGACATGCCAGCAGATGGCGAACGAGTTCGAGGCAGCGACGAACGGGCAGTGGAACTCCAACATCAGCAACTACAGCCTTTTCGAGGCCGCTCACGCGGCGCTCAGCCTCGGTCAGTCGACCCGCACGACAAGGCCGAGGTCGCCGACGCTATCCACAAGGTGAACATTCACGCGCTCGCCGGTCCGCTGAACTTCGCCTCCGGCGGCCCGGCTCCGGGCGTCGCGATTACGCCGCCGGCGGGCGTGCAGTGGCAGAAGGGGACCAAATACCCGCTGGAGATGCAGGTGGTCGACAACACGCTGCAGCCTGGCGCGAAGATCACCGCTGACCTGCTGCCGACCAATGCGTGAGCTGATGACCAGCCCGCTGCTCGAGCTCGAGCACGTGACCAAGCGCTTCGGCCAGGTGGTCATCGCGGAGGACTTGTCACTGACCGTCGCGGCCGGGGACACCGTGGGAATCGTGGGGCCGAACGGCGCGGGCAAGACCAGCCTGTTCGGCCTCATCTCCGGTGACCTGGCTCCCGGCGCCGGCGAGATCCGCTTCGGCGGGCGGGTCGTCACGGGCCTGGAATCGTCGGCGCGGTGCCGGCTGGGCATCGGGCGCACCTACCAGGTGCCGCGGCCATTCGGTGACATGACGGTATTCGAGAATCTGCTCGTCGCCGCTCAGCAGGGCGGCGGCCTGCGACGGCGGGCCAGCTACGCTGCCGCCGTCGGGGCGCTGGAGCGGACCGGCATGTCCGGCCACGCCAACGTGGCGGCCGAGCGGCTGGGCCTGCTGCAGCGCAAGCGGCTGGAACTGGCCCGTGCGCTGGCCACCGGGCCCGCGCTGCTGCTGCTCGACGAGGTGGCGGGCGGTCTCACTGATCCCGAGGTCGCGCAGCTGGTGGAGATCGTGCGCGCCGTCAACGCTGAGGGCATCGCGGTCATCTGGATCGAGCACGTGGTGCGCGCGCTCACCGCCGTCGTCGGGCGGCTGATGTGCCTGTCCGGCGGCCGGTTCGTCGGCGACGGCGAGCCGGCCGCCGTGCTGGCCGACCCGGCGGTCCGCGAGGTCTTCCTCGGCACCGAGGTCAGCGCCTCGCTCGCAGGCGGATCCCTCGCGGCGGGTGCCGATGACGCGCGCGGCACGGGCCGAGCGGGCCGAGCCGTGAGCGCGCCCGCGGCCGGCGCGCGGCCGGATGGCGACACGCCGCTGCTCGAAGTCCGCGACCTGGTGGTCAATCACGGTCAGCTGCGGGCTCTCGACGCCATCTCGCTGCGGGTGTTCCCCGGCGAGGTGTACGCGATGATCGGCGCGAACGGCGCCGGCAAGTCGACGCTGCTGCGCACGATCGCCGGGCTGCACGCGCCTTCGGCCGGCTCGGTCCTGTTCGACGGCGCCGACGTCACCCGGCTGCGGCCGGAACGACGCGCCCGCCGCGGCATCGTGATGGTGCCCGAGGGCCGCCGGCTCTTCGGGTCGCTCTCGGTGGAAGAGAATCTGCTGGTCGGCGCCACCTACGCGCGGCCCGGCCCGTGGACGATCGAGCGAGTGTACGAGCTGTTCGGCTGGATGCGGGACCGGCGGGGGCAGCGCACCGCTCAGCTGTCCGGCGGCGAGCAGCAGACCGTGGCACTCGGCCGCGCGCTGGTCGCCAATCCGCGGGTGCTGCTGCTGGACGAGCTGTCCCTGGGCCTCGCGCCGGTCGTAGTCCAGCGCATCTACGCCATGCTGCCGCAGATCCTGGCTACCGGCCTGACGGTGCTGCTCGTCGAGCAGGACGTCAGCCAGGCCCTCCGGGTGGCCACGCATGTGCACTGCCTGCTCGAGGGCCGCACGACCCTGGAGAGCAGGCCCGCCGATGTCACCCCGGAGCAGGTCGAGGCGGCTTACTTCGGGCTGGCAGGCGCGGCGGCGAGCCCGCCCGCGGAAGGGAGTCAGCCGTAATGGCGTGGGTCAATGCCATCATTCAGGGCGTCCTCACCGGCGGGCTGTACGCGCTGTTCGCCTGCGGGCTGTCGCTGATGTTCGGCGTGATGAAGGTCGTGAACCTGGCCCACGGCGACCTGGCCGTGATCGCCGGCTACGTCGCGGTCGGCGTCATCACCGTCACGCATATCCCGGTGCTGTGGTCTTTTCTCATCGTGCTGCCGGTGATGGCGCTGCTCGGCTACGGGCTGCAGCGCACGGTCATCCAGAGCGCGCTGGACCGCGGCGTGCTCACCACGCTGCTGGTGACGTTCGGGCTGTCGGTCGTGATCGAGAACGGGCTCCTGCAGTTCTTCACCGCCAACAGCCGCGGCCTCGGCACCGGCCTGGCTCTGGTGCAGGACTCGTTCACCATCGGATCGCAGATCCAGATCGCCTACCTGCTCGTGGTCATCTTCGCGGTCGCCGTCGTGGTGCTGCTCGGGCTGCAGTACTTCCTCTCCGGGTCAAAGTACGGCCGGCTGATCCGGGCCAGCGCGGACGACCAGGAGGCCGTCCAGCTGGCCGGGGTTGACTACCGGCACGTGTTCGGCATCGCGGCGGCGGTGGCGTTCGGCACGGTGGCACTCGGCGGCATCGCCTACGGCATGTACTCCCAGCTCGATCCCACCACCGGCACGGACACCATCCTGCTGTTCGCCTTCGCCGCCGTCGTGATCGGCGGCCTCGGATCGCTGTGGGGCACCCTGCTCGGCGGGATCGTGCTCGGCGTCGCCCAGCAGATCGGCGCGCAGATCAACATCTCGGACGAGGTACTCGCCGGGTACCTGGTGTTCCTTGCGGTGCTGGTGCTGCGCCCGCAGGGACTGACGAGCCGGAGGACGCAGTCATGAGCCTGCTCGCTGCCGGGGCTGACCCGGCCGCGGACTTCCGGGTCACCCGGTCACGCCGTAACGTGGCCTGGACCGGCGCCGGCGCGCTGATCGTGGTTGTCGTGCTCGCGCTGTTCCCGTACATCGTCTACTCGGGCACGACCACGATCCTGCTGCAGGCGTTCATCGTCCTGACACTGGCGAGCATGTGGAATCTGCTGGCGGGCTACGCGGGCCTGGTCTCGGTGGGCCAGCAGGCATTCGTCGGTCTCGGCGCCTACTTCGTGCTCTTCCTGGCGATCCACGGCACGTCGCCGTTCGCGGCCATCCCGGTCGCCGCGGTCGGCTGCGGAGTCCTGGCGTTGCCCTTGTGGTGGCTGGTCTCGCGGTTGCGCAGCGGCTACTTCGCGATCGCGACCTGGGTCCTGGCGGCGACGATCATGCTGATCATCGAGCGGTTCTCCTCGATCGGCGGCGGCACCGGCATGGCGCTGCCCGGCCTGACCGGATTCGACCCGACCCTGCTCACCGCGTACACCTACTGGGCCGGGCTGGCGGTCACGGTGCTGGCAATGGCGGGCATCTACCTGCTGCTGCGCGGCCGGCTCGGCCTGGTGCTGACCGCCATCCGCGACGACGAGGTGGCCGCGCGCAGCTCCGGCGCTCGCGTCGGGCTGGCCCGGCTGCTGGTGTTCGTGGTGGCGGGCGCCGGCTGCGGCGCCGGGGGAGCGGTGCTCGCGCTCAGCCAGCTTCAGGTGCAGCCAAGCGCGGTCTTCAGCGTTCAGTGGACCGCGGAGATGGCATTCGTGACCATAATCGGCGGTATCGGCACGATCGAGGGACCCATCATCGGCACCGTCGTCTACATGGTCCTGCAGCAGACGCTCCAGTCCTACAACGCGTGGTACCTGATCATCCTCGGGCTGGTGGCGGTCTCCGTGGCACTGTTCGCGCGGCGCGGGCTGTGGGGGCTGGTGGACTCGCGGCTGAATCTGCGGCTGTTCCCGGTCGGGTACTGGCTCCGCCAGGGCGGCGACGGCCGCCGCCCGCGGCGCCTGCTCGCCCGGGCGGCCAGGGACTCCCCGGCCGCCTGACCGCCGCGTTACCGCGGCCCGGCGGGCTGACTGGCCCCGGCCTGCCTCGTTCCCGTCCTGAAGGTTCTGGAAACGGGGCAGGTCACCCCTCGCCCCAGACCTCGTGCGCGGTCTGGACCACCAGCTGAAGCTTCGCGCGCTGCTCCGCCTGGCTGAGCGCGTTGCCCTCGACGGTGGAGGAGAAGCCGCACTGCGGGGACAGGCAGATCTGGTCGAGCGGGACGTACCTGGCGGCCTCGTCGATGCGCCGCTTCAGGTCGTCCGGGGCTCTCCAGCTTGCCGGTCTTGGTGGTGACGAGGCCGAGCACGACCATCTTGCCCTTCGGCACGAACCGCAGCGGCTCGAAGCCGCCGGACCGCTCGTCGTCGTACTCGAGGAAGAAGCCGTCCACGTCGAGCTCGCTGAACAGGGCCTCGGCGACGAAGTCGTACCCGCCCTCGGCGGCCCAGGAGGAGCGGAAGTTGCCGCGGCACATGTGCGTGGTCACCTTCAGGTCCGCGGGCCGTCCGGCGATCGCGTCGTTGACCTGGCGGATGTAGCGCAGGTGCAGGTGCTCGGCGTCCTCGCCGCGCCCGGCGATCTCAGCCCGCTGGGCCGGGTCGTTGAGGTAGGCCAGGCTGGTGTCGTCCAGCTGCAGGTAGGTGCAGCCGAGCCCGGCCAGGCGCTGCACCTCATCGTTGTACGCGGCGGACAGGTCAGCCCAGAACTGCTCCATGTCCGGGTACACGTCGTTGTCGATCGCGGCGGGACCGCCGCGGTAGTGGACCATGTTCGGCGACGGGATGGTGAGCTTGGGCGTCGCGGCGCTCACCTGCGACTGCAGGTAGCGGAAATCGTCCTCGAAGATCGTCCGGCTCAGGTTGATCTTGCTGCCGATGTGCAGCGCGGCCGGCGTCCACTCGATCTCGCCGCTCGGCGTTGCGGAAGTGAACCGCCAGGTTGCCGGGCGCCTTGCTGATCCCGCCCAGCTGGTAGATGAAGTCCATGTGCCAGGAGGCGCGCCGGAACTCGCCGTCGGTGGCGGACTGGAGGCCGACGTCCGACTGCATGGTGACGACCTCGGCAATGGCGGCGTCCTCGACGGCGCGCAGGTGATCAGGCCCGATGCGGCCCTCGGCGAAGTCGGCGCGCGCGGTCAGGAGCTCGGGCGGGCGGAGCAGGCTGCCGACATGATCGGCGCGGAACGGCGGCGTAGTGCGCATGGTGATGTCGCGTCCTCGATTCTGATCGGGTTCAGTGCAACCTACCCAGCCCGGCCGGGTGAACCGGGAGGCCGGTGTAGTTCTCGGCCAGCGACGTTGCCGCCGCTCGCGAGCTGACCACGTAACGCAGCTGAGCCAGCTGCAGCTGCGTGGCCATCTCGTCGTCGCCGGGCGCGCGGTGCAGCATGGTCGTCATCCACCAGGAGAAGTGCGTCGACCGCCAGACGCGTTCCAGGCAGGTGCCCGAGTAGGCGGCGGCTGGCTTGCCGTCGCCGTGCAGGAGCGCGTCCAGCGCCGGCGCGAGCACGGCGACGTCGGCGAGCGCGAGGTTGAGCCCTTTCGCCCCGGTCGGCGGCACGATATGGGCCGCGTCTCCGGCCAGGAAGAGGCGCCCGTACCGCATCGGCGCGCTGACGAAGCTGCGCATCGGGGTGATGCTCTTGTCCAGCACCGGGCCCTGCTCGAAGCGTCCAGCCGGGCAGCTCGAACCGGCGGCTGAGCTCGGCCCAGACCCGCTCGTCCGGCCAGTTCGCGACGTCGTCGGCCGGATCCACCTGCAGGTACAGCCGGCTCACGGCCAGGCTGCGCAGGCTGTGCAGGGCGAAGCCGTTCTCATGATGGGCGTAGATGAGCTCGTCGGTCGAGGGCGCCACGTCGGCGAGGATGCCGAGCCAGGCGAACGGGTACTCCCGTTCCCAGGTGGTCAGCACGCCTGGCGGGATGGCGGCGCGGCAGATGCCGTGAAAGCCGTCGCAGCCGGCGATCACGTCGCACTCGACCTGGTGCGGCTGGCCGGCCGCGTCGGTGTAGCGCAGCACCGGCCGGGCCGAATCCAGCCCGCTGACCTGCGTGCCGGTGACACCGAACTGGATCGCCTCAGCGCCGTCATCGGCGATGCGGCGGGCGATCAGGTCCTTCACCACCTCGGTCTGCGCGTACACGGTGACCGTATGCCCGGTCAGCTCGCGGAAGTCGATGTGCCGCCGCTCGCCGTCGAACTGCAGGTAGATGCCGCTGTGCTCGAGCCCCTGCTGGTCGAGCCGTGCGGCCAGCCCGGCCTCGCGCAGCAGGGCGACGCTGCCGTCCTCAAGGACACCGGCCCGCTGCCGGGCCTCGCAGTACTCCCGGCTGCGGCTCTCCACCAGCACCGACTCGATGCCGCGCAGCGCCAGCAGGTGAGAGAGCAGCAGCCCGGCGGGCCCGGCGCCGATGATGCCTACCTGGGTGCGAGTGCGCATGGTCCGGTTTCGATGGCGGGACGGCTCAGAACGGGTAGGGCGCGATGTCCCCGCGGATCGTCACCCAGCGAGTGTCGGTGAACGCCTCCAGGTTAGCGGTGCCGCCGAAGCGGGCTCCGGTGCCGGAGGCGCGGATGCCGCCGAAGGGCGTATTCGGCGCATCGTCCACGGTCTGGTCGTTGATGTGCACGATCCCGGTGGGGATCTGCCGCGCCAGCTCAAGTCCGCGCATCACGTCCCTGGTCAGGATGCCGAGCGACAGCCCGTACTCGGACTCGGCGGCCAGGCTCGCGACCTCCTCCGCGCTCTGGAAGCGGATGACCGGGGCGACCGGGCCGAAGACCTCGCGAGCGTAGGCGGGCATGGCGGGCTCGACCTCAGTCAGCACCGTGGGCTGGTAGAACAGCCCGTCGTAGCTGCCCCCGGCCGCGAGCGTGGCTCCGGCCTGGACGCTGTCGGTGACCAGGCTGTGCACCTTGTCGCGCTGGCGCTCGTCGATAATCGGGCCGATGGCGACCTGGCCTGACGCCGGGTCGCCGACCGGCAGGTGGCTGGCCTTCTCCGCGAGCCTGGCCACGTAGTCGTCGTAGACGCCGGCCTGCACCAGGTGACGGCCGGTGGTCATGCAGATCTGACCCTGGTGCAGGAACGAGCCCCACGCCCCGGCGGATGCCGCCTTGTCAAGGTCAGCGTCGTCAAGCACGATCAGCGCGGAATTGCCGCCGAGCTCCAGGTGCACGCGCTTGAGATGCTCGCCGGCCAGCGCGCCCACCCGGCGCCCGGCTGCGGTCGAGCCGGTGAACGAGATCACTCCGATGCGCGGGTCAGTGACCAGTGCCTCGCCCGCGTCCGGTCCGCCGGGCAGCACATGCAGCAGTCCGTCCGGGAGCCCGGCTTCCTCGAAGACGCGGGCGAGAACGACGCCGCCGCAGACCGCGGTCCGCGGGTCCGGCTTCAGCACCACCGCGTTGCCCAGCGCCAGCGCCGGTGCCACCGACCTGATGGCCAGGATCTGCGGGAAGTTGAACGGGGAGATGACGCCGACCACCCCGACGGGCACCCGCTCGGCGAAGCTGAGGTGCGGCTGCTCGCTCGGCAGCAGTTCGCCGTACGGCCGCGACGGCAGCGTCGCGGCCTCGAAAATCTCCTCGGTCGCCACGTGCGTCTCGAACTGGGCCGCAGGCGGGATCTTGCCGCCTTCGCGGATGCTCCAGTCCTCGATCTCAGCGGCATGCGCGAGCCAGATCTCGCCGGCCCGGCGCAAGATGGCGGCGCGCTGGGTGTACGGCAGCGCGGCCCAGGCGGGCTGAGCGGCGGCCGCCTGCTCGGGTGGCGGCGGCGATATCCGCTGGTGTCGCGATCCCGACCCGGGCCAGCTCACGGCCGGTCGCGGGCTCAGTCACCGGTGCCTGGCCGCCGGCCGGCTCCGCCACCCGTCCGAGAAGGACTTGCCCAGCCAGATGGATTGGTCCAGGAGACTCAACCGGCACACCCCTTGTGAGGTTCGGCAGCTGACGCGCCGATGGCGGGAGGGGACGCAGCGGTGTGCGTGTGGCGAACAGCCGTTACGTGCCCGAACACTGAGAATCTAGGCGGGCGGCTGCCGGGTGTCAACGGCGGGCATCGCCGCGCTCGACGGCGATGCGAAAGGGCCAGTCCGGTCCCAGTCCGCGGGCGTATCCCGGCGCGAGGCCGGTGCCGCGCGGCGGCGGCAATGACTCGCCCGGCAGTGAGCTCAGGCCGCCGCCGGGCGGGGCCGGCGCGGCCTGCGGCGACCCGCTGAGACGTACCCGGGTGGCCTGGCGGCCCGAGCCCGAGTACGCCCAGTCAGAGTCGTTCGTTCTGGTCCGGCTGGTCGTTCCCGATGGTGCAGTTCCCTGTGCTGCCGCGTCGTGCTCAGGGCACGGCGCGGTCGTAAGTCGCGTGCTACTGCCCCGCGCTTACGCCTTCTTGCTCGCCCACCAGGCGCCGACGCCGCAGACGATCGCGACGACAAGCCCGGCGACGCCGCGGAAGATGTGGTTGCCGCCGCCCTTGACGTGGCTTCCCGAGTTCAGGAATGACGGCGCGGAGCCCGTCAGCCACAGGACGGCCAGAATGAGGGCAATGACTGCGACCACAGCCAGGATGATGACCAGCGAACGCTTCGAACTGGCGCTGGACACGCTTTGAGAGCTCACACTTCCTCCTTGAGTGCTGGCCGGTGCCTGATCAGCGGCAGGCCCGCCTCGCCAGCTTTGATTTACGTCCGGCACGGTACTCCGGGATGCTGATGGGATGTGGCGATATTGCTACAAAGAGCGCAAAATCTTGGCTAACAAAACCGTCGTGCCGCGCGGCTACGGCTGCCACACCATCAGCACCAGGATGACCAGCCAGATCAGGTTCACGATGCCACCCATCGCCGCGATCCGGCCGCGCTCCACTGACGCGACGTGCTCGGCCAGCGTAGCCCCGCCAGGGACCGGCCGGGCCGCATGGCCGGTTCTTCCGCTGGCCCCGCCGGGCCGGTGTCCTGGCCGGGCGCTGACCCGCCGGCCGACTCCGCCAGCCGCAGCCGGTCCGTGGTGTGCTGCCGGGGCCGCCGCTGAGTCCGCTGCCGCGGGCTCCAGCGCCCTGATGGCGCGGCGCTGATCCCGGATGATCAGGACCAGCAGCACGATCGCGACGATGAACAGGGTCATGGCGACTGTCAGCCACGGATGCGCGAAGTCATGGTCGAGCTGGCCGAGCACGATGCCGGCCACGAGGACGAGCAGTGAGCCGATGGTGAAGATCACCGTGATGCGGCTCAGGTAGCGCAGGATCGGCAGCTCGCGCCGCCTGATGTAGCGGGGCGTCGATGAGATCGCCAGCGCGACCGGCCCGATCGTGAAGATGGCGAAGCCGATGTGCAGCCACAGCACAAGCCGGTCAGCAAAGGACATGTGGCTGATCTTAGGGCCGCGTCGGGCGCCTGCTGCCGCAACACGATTACCACTGGCAACTGCGGCCCGCGGAAGCGGCCGTGTTACCAGGCGTGTTACCCGGGCGCTACCGGGCGTACTGGCGGCGGGTCCGCAGGAAGTCCTTGACCACGTACTCGCCGAGGCTGTCGGACATGGCCCGCAGCACGCGGCCGCCGTTGCGCCGCGCGACCTCATCCACGAATGAGCTGAGCCGCTCGTCGTCGGCCAGCATGAAGATGTTCATGATGGCCCGCCGCCTGGTCATCTTGTCGACCTCGGCCAGGGTCAGCTCCAGCGTTTCCGGTGAGGGCGGCCAGTCGAACCAGAACCGCCCGTCCCGGCGCAGGTGCGCGGTCGGCTCACCGTCGGTGATCACCATGACGACGGGAGTGTGCTCAGGCCGGCGGTCAAGGAACCGGCCCGCGAGCACCAGCGCGTGATGCAGGTTGGTGCCCTGGACCATGTCCCAGCTCAGCGATGCCAGCTCGGTCTCGTGCAGCTCACGGGCGTAGTTGGAGAACCCGATGACCTGAATCGCATCCTGCGGGTACTGCGTCCTGACCAGCGCGTGCAGCGCCAGCGCGGTCTGCTTGGCGGCTCCCCAGGTGCCGCGCAGCGCCATCGAGTAGGAGAGGTCCACCAGCAGGCACACGGCCGCCGACGCGCGCCGCTCGGTCTCGACGACCTCAAAGTCCTCGACCGACAGCCGGACTCCCGAGCGCCGGTCCAGGTAATTCTCCCGGCCGGCCGTCCCGTGCCGGGGCGCCGCCTGGCGCATGAGCGCGTTCCTGACGGTTGCGGCCGCGTCGATGGCCTGCTCGTCGCCGAACCGCCAGGGCCGCGTGCTTCCGGTGATCTCGCCGGCCTGGCCGGCGTCGTGCTGGTCGTGGTCGCCGGCTCCGCCGTCGGGCAGCTGGGCGAAGACCTTGCGCAGCGCGGTCTGGCCCAGCCGGCGCACGGCCTTCGGGGTCAGCTCCAGCTTGCCGTCCGTGCGCTGCAGGTAGCCCTGCCGCTCGAGCTCGCGCTCGATCTGCCGCAGCGCCTCCATGTCGTCGACCGCCTGCCGGCCGAGTGCGCGGCGGATCGCTTCCTCGTCGACATCGTCCAGCCGCGCGCCGGGGTAGTCCTGCCGCAGCGCGTCCTCCAGGTCGGCCAGGTCCGCGAGTTCGGCCAGCGCCGTGGTCGCGTCGCTGAGCCCGAGCGGCTCATTGCCGGTCATTCCCGGCTGCGGCAGGCCCTGGTCCATGTCCGGCCGCCGGGCCCGGAGCGAGTCAGCCAGCCGGGACATCTCGGCAGCCAGGCCCGCGTCTTCAAGCGCCTGCGACATGAGCCCGGCGAGCTCGTCGCGCTGGGCGTCGGTGAGCGAGTCGAGCAGGCGCTGGGCCGCTGACATCCGGCGGACCAGCGCGTCCACAAGCTCCTCGAGGCTGGCCGGGGAGTCGGGGAGCATGTCGCCGAACTCGGCCATGAAGTTGTCGAAGTCCTGCTGCGTGTGCTCACCGCGCGCGTCCGCGTCGAGCATGTTGTTGAGCGCGGCCATCATGTCCTTGACCCGCTGCATCGCCGCCGGGTCGGGAACCTCTAGCGCCTGCTTCATGCCGCGGAACTGGCTGTCCAGCACCTCGCGCCGCAGCAGCGACTTCAGCTCCTCGAAGGTCTCCCGCGCGGCCGCCGACTGCCAGTCGTAGTCGGCCAGCTGCCTGATCGCCTGCGCGGTGTCAGCGGGCAGCGAGTCCAGCTCGTCCTCGCGCATCCGCGCGGAGTCATCCGGGTTCGGGAACAACTCGGCGCGTTCCTGGCCGATAGCCGTGTCCAGGAGCGACCGCGCGTGGTCCAGGATCCCGTCGAGCCGGCCACGGCTGCGGATCTCGCGCTGCCGTTCCCGTACCTTGCGCAGCAGGTCGTCAAGCCCGCGGTGATCTGACATGCCCCGCCGCAGCAGGTCGCGCAGGGCGCTGCCAGGGTCGGTACCGTCGAGCACGGACTCGCCGAGCGCGTCAACCGCACCGCGCACGTCGTATGGCGGCTCCAGCGGGTCGGGACCGCCCGTGTACGGGCCGTAGCGATAACCGCTCATGCGCGTTCACCTCCTGGACGGGCGCGGCGACGGGATACTGCCGGGCTCAGGTTCGGTACACCGCCCCGCCGTCGACGGAGTCCTTCGACAGGCGACGCATGAGGTACAGGCCCTCGAGCGCGAACTCCAGGGCCGCGGCTGCCTGGCCGGGCGACTCGCTGCCTTCCATCCGGAGCCGCTCCATGATCCTGGCCAGGCCGGGCACCTCGCCGATGCGGCGCAGCAGGTCATTGGCCGGGACCAGGTCGCCCGTCTCGACCACGCCGTCTTCGGCGAACCGGGCCAGCAGGCCGGTCAGGTCGGCGTTGCCGAGCAGCGAGCGGAAGGTGTCGCTGGTCGCGCGCCGCAGCAGGTGATCGAGTACCTCCTGCTCCCGGCCTTCCTCGCTGACCTCGAACTCCACCTTGCCGCGCAGGGTGCTGATGACGGCGGGCAGGTCGCAGACGCGCGCGACCGGCTGGTCCTCGCCGGCGATCGCGCCGCGCCGCACTGCTGACGCGGCCACCGCCTCGGCTGCCGCGATCGCGAACCGGGCCGACACGCCCGACCGCGAATCGACGGCGGGCGATGCCCGGACCAGGCGGGTGAAACGCGCGATGACCTGCACGAGATGGGCGGGAACGACGGCGCCGGGGTCAGCGCCATCCCAGGCGAGGTCTGCTTCCTGATCAATCAGGGCCAGCTCGGCCTCAAGCGAGACCGGGTAGTGCGTGCGGATCTCGGCGCCAAACCGGTCTTTCAGCGGCGTGATAATCCGGCCGCGGTTGGTGTAGTCCTCCGGGTTGGCGCTGGCGACCAGCACCAGGTCGAGCGGCAGCCGCAGCGAATAGCCGCGAACGCCGATGTCGCGCTCCTCGAGCACGTTGAGCAGCGAAACCTGGATGCGCTCGGCCAGGTCGGGCAGCTCGTTCAGGCAGAAGATGCCGCGGTTGGTGCGCGGCAGCAAGCCGAAGTGGATCGTCTCCGGGTCGCCGAGCGTCCTGCCCTCGGCGACCTTCACCGGGTCGACGTCGCCGATCAGGTCGCCGACGCTGGTGTCCGGGGTGGCAAGCTTCTCGCCGTACCGGTCGCTGCGCGGCCGCCAGACGACAGCCAGGTCGTCGCCCTGCTCCGCGGCCAGGCGCAGGCAGCGCGCGCAGACCGGAGCGTACGGATGGTCGTTGATCTCGCACCCGGCGACTGCGGGCGTCCACTCGTCGAGCAGGCCGGTGAGGGTCCTGATCAGCCGCGTCTTACCCTGGCCGCGCTCGCCGAGCAGGATGACGTCATGGCCGGCAATGAGGGCGCGCTCAAGATGCGGAAGTACAGTCTGGCCGAAACCGATGATGCCGGGGAACGCATCCTCGCCCGTCCGCATCCGCTGCAGCAGGTTATGCCGCAACTCCTGTTTGACGGTGCGAAGCTGGTGTCCGCTAGCCCGCAGTTCGCCCAGCGTGGAGATCTCCGGCGGGGGCGACGCGGACGGCTGGTCCGATCCTGGCTGCTTGCGAGTCGTAGGCTGCACCATTCGACACTATGTCGAGGTAGGCATGGTTCGCATCTTGGGAGGCGCCCGTGCAGGACCGCAGGCCGGTGCTGGCCGTGGATATCGGCGGTACGAAGCTCGCCGCCGGCCTCGTCGAGCCAGGCGGGCGCGTCATCACCTGGTCGCAGGTGCCCACCCCGGCTGACCTGGATGGCGAGCAGTTGTGGCGCACCCTCGACGCGCTGCTGGCCGGCGTTCTGGCTGGCGCCGGCGTCGATGCGGCCGAGCTGGCCGGCTGCGGCTGCGGCTGCGGCGGCCCGATGGAGTGGCCGTCAGGAATCGTGTCGCCGCTGAACATCCCGGCCTGGCGCGGCTTCCCGCTGCGCGCCAGGCTGACCGAGCGACTCGGCGGGATCCCGGTCCGCGTGCACAACGATGCGATCTGCCTGGTCGCCGGCGAGCACTGGCGGGGAGCCGGTCGCGGCCGGTCGAATGTGCTCGGCATGGTGGTGTCCACCGGCGTGGGCGGCGGCCTCATTCTCGATGGCCGGCTCGTGGAGGGCGCCTCGGGCAATGCCGGGCACGTCGGCCACATCGTGGTGGATCCGGAGACGGGACCCGAATGCGGCTGCGGCGGGCGCGGCTGCGTCGAGGCGATCGCGCGCGGACCGGGCCTCGTTGCCTGGGCGCAGTCGCGGGGCTGGCGGCCGGACGACAGGAACGCCACGGCCAGGGACCTGGCCGCGGACGGGGCAGCCGGGCATCCGGTTGGCACGGCCGCGATGCAGCGGGCCGGCCGGGCCCTGGGCATCGCGATCGCCTCCGCGACCTGCCTGTGCGATCTGGAAGTGGTGTCGGTCGGCGGCGGCTTGTCGCAGGCCGGGCCGCTTCTGTTCGACCCGCTTGAGGAAGCGCTGCGGGCCCATGCCCGGCTGCGATTCGCCCGGCAGGTGAGCGTCGTGCCGGCCGCCCTCGGCCAGAGTGCTGGCCTGGTGGGGGCCGCGGCCCTGCTCCTGGCCGGGGACCGGTACTGGGCAGCGGACTGACGATGGCCGGCCCGGCGGGCGGCCGCGGGTAGTGCGACAATCCAGGGCGTGAGTGCAACCAGGCCAGGCGGCGGCCGGGGCGAACTGCCCGTCCGTCCCCCGGACGTGGTCGCGGCCCGAGCGGAACTGGCCGCTATCGTCCGGAAGACTCCGCTGCTTGAGTCCATGGCGCTCTCCGAGCTGGTCGGCGGCCCGGTGTACCTGAAATGCGAGAACCTGCAGCGGGGCGGCTCCTTCAAGGTCCGCGGCGCCTATCTGCGGATCGCCCGGCTGTCACCGGCCGAGCGCGCTCGCGGCGTCGTCGCCGCCAGCGCGGGCAACCATGCCCAGGGCGTCGCGCTGGCCGCGGCCGCGCTCGGCACGAAGGCGACCGTGGTGATGCCGGCCGCCGCGCCGCTGCCCAAGGTGGCGGCGACCAGGTCCTACGGCGCGGACGTCGTGCTGCATGGCGCTGCCGTTGAGGATGCGCTGGCGCTGGCCCGCGAGCTGGCCGAGGAGACCGGCTCGATCTTCATCCACCCGTTTGATCATCCGGACGTGATCGCCGGCCAGGGCACGATCGGGCTGGAGATTGCCGAGCAGTGCCCGGAGGTCAGGACCATCGCGGTGCCGGTCGGCGGCGGCGGGCTCGCGGCCGGAATCGCGGTGGCGGCCAGTGCCGTGCTGCCGGGCGTGCGGCTGATCGGCGTCCAGGCCGAGGCAGTTGCCCCCGTTCCCGGCTCGATCGCGGCCGGCCATCCCGTCAGCGTGACGCCGACGGCCACGATGGCGGACGGGATCGCGGTGGCCCGGCCCGGTGACCTGACGATCGAACTGCTGGCCGCGCTCGATATCCGCGTCATGACAGTGACGGAGGAGAATCTGTCCCGCGGGCTGCTGTTGTGCCTGGAGCGGGCGAAGCAGGTAGTCGAGCCGGCCGGCGCGGCGGGCGTGGCGGCCATACTCGAGCACGCCGCGGCGTTCGAGTCACCGGCGGTGGTCGTGCTCTCAGGCGGCAATATCGACCCGCTGCTGCTCTCCAAGGTGCTCAGGCACGGCCTGTCAGCTGCCGGGCGGTTCCTGGCGTTTCGCTGCAAGCTGCCGGACCGGCCGGGCGCGCTGGCGACGCTGCTGATGGAACTCGCCGCGCTTGGCGCCAACGTCCTGGACGTGGTCCATGAGCGGGTGACGGCTGATCTGCGCGTCGACGAGGCCGAGGTGAACCTGCACCTCGAGACCAGGGGACCCGAGCACACCGACTCAGTCATCAGCCAGCTGCGGAAGGCCGGCTACCGGCTGCTGTTCGGCTGACTCGGCCGGACGACTCGGCCGGCTTACTCAGCCGGCCGAGCGGCCCTGCTGGTTCAGCCAGCGCTGGCGGATCACGACCGTCCCGGCCAGCTTGTCGTGCAGGCACTGAGCGCGGCTGTCCAGCATCGTCAGGGCGGTATCGGCCAGCCACAGCAGCCCGCCGGGAATGTTGTAGGGGCTCGGCAGCAGGAGGAAGACCGCCGGACCGATGAGGTAAATCACGGTGCGGATACCAGCCGCGCCGACGCCGATGCTGCCGGAGCCCGCGGCCGTGACGACGCGGGTGCCGAGCGCCCGCTTGCCGAGGGTCGCGCCCCAGGCCGCGTGCTGAACCCAGAAGTAGACAAGCGCGATGCCGAACATGCCGAGGAACCAGTACAGCAGCGCGTGCTGATTGGCCGGGTCACGTGAGATCGCGTTAATGGCAGCCTGCGCGTCGGGCGAGTTCAGGTTCGTGAAGTGGCTCGCGATGGCCTGCAGTTCGTGCCAGATCCGCAGCAGCGGCGAGATGAAGGCCAGCACCGACGCGGTAAAGATGATCATCCAGTCCAGGACGCAGGCAATCAGCCGTTCCCAGGGAGCCGCCAGGGCCGGGTCGCGCCGCGACTGCGGCCCGAAACCTCGGCGCGCCGAGGACGGGCGCCGATCGCCGGGCTGGCCGTAGCCGGGCTGGCCGTAGCCGGGCTGAGCCGGCCGGGACGGGCTGAAAGCCTGGCGGGCCGAGCCGTAGGAGCGCTGGCTCGCGGGTGCGGGGGCGCCGAAAGTCGGCTGGCCCGGCTGCGGCGGCGCCAGGTAGGCCTGGGGCACCGACTCGCCGGCCTCCAGATACGGCGACGGCGAGGGCGACGTCGCAGCGGGGTATGACTGATCATCTGGCGGTACCGGCGCTGTCTGATCGGTCGCCGTTCCCTGGCCGGTCTCGTCCTGCTGCGTCATCGTGCCAGTGATCCCTCATGGGGCCGGCTAAGCAGGTCGGCCGATGCGGCTGGATCACATCAGCCCGCTTGCGGCCGCCTACCAGTTGCCTGCCTGCGGTGGTGAGCCCTGATAACTCTTCTTGATGACCACTGTATTCGCGGCCTTGTCGTGCAGGCACTGCCTGCGCGGGTCCCACGTTAGCCACAACTCGTTGACCAGGTCGAATATCCATCCAACGGCAGGCACGATCGGCGACAGGGCGTAGATGGCAGCCCGGCCGGACGCCGCGCCGCTGCCCACCCGGGGACGCCCGTCAGTCTTCACCACCACAGTGCCAAGCGCTCGCTTGCCGATGGTCTGACCCCAGAGCCAGTGCTGGACCCAGTCGTACAGGAACGCCACGAGGTAGAACCCGATGGCGACGACGAATAGCTTGCCGGCCAGGTGACCCTCAGCCGTGGCGATGGCGTTCTTCGCGGCCGGGACGGTGCTGAGCTGAGTCCCGGCCGGGTACCGGTTGGCGATGCTGCGCACCGTACGGAAGAACGTGCGCCACGGAGGTATCCACAGGGGCGAGAAGACCACCGCGAGGATGAAGCCGTCGATGACACGGGCGAGCAGCCTGCGCCACCACTCGGCCAAGGCCGGATCCCGGCCCGGCACCTGGCTCGCGTAGCCAGGGTAGGGCTGGCCGTAGCCGGATGGCTGGTAGGCCGGATACTGGCCGGGCGGTGTGCCGTAGCCCTGGCCGGGCGGTGTGCCGTAGCCCTGGCCGGGCGGTGTGCCGTAGCCCTGGCCGGGCGGTGTGCCGTAGCCCTGGCCGGGCGGTGTGCCGTAGCCCCGCCCGGCGGGCACGTTCTGACCTGGTGCCGCGTCGCCGGGCGCGCCGTACGGCCGCGTCTGCCCGTCGGTGGCCGCGTGGCCCTGGCCAGCCGCGGGCGGGCCAGAACCGGCCGGCGAATCCGGCGATTCTTGTGGCTGATTCACCCGGTCATGATGCCTTATGGACAGGCGCTACGCATAGCCGCGCAGCCGCCGCTGAGCAGGCCTGACGGCGCCAGGCCTGCCCACTGCGGTTCACAGGTTGCCGCGGCGCTCCTGCTCGCGCTCGATGGCCTCGAACAGCGCCTTGAAGTTGCCCTTGCCGAAGCCCTGCGAGCCGTGCCGTTCGATCAGCTCGAAAAAGACCGTCGGGCGATCCTGAACCGGCTTGGTGAAGATCTGCAGCAGATAGCCGTCCTCGTCCCTGTCGGCCAGGATCTTGAGTTCCTGCAGTTCCTCGAGCGGCACCCGGGTGTCGCCGACCCATTCGCCGAGCGTCTCGTAATAGCTGTCGGGGGTATCCAGGAACTGCACGCCTTCGGCCTTCATCCGCCGCACCGCGCCGACGATGTCGTCGGTGGAGAGCGCCAGGTGCTGGACACCGGGTCCGCCGTAGAACTCCAGGTACTCGTCGATCTGTGACTTCTTCTTGCCCGCCGCCGGCTCGTTGATCGGGAACTTGACCTTGCGGCTACCGTCGGCGACGACCTTGCTCATCAGCGCCGAGTACTCGGTGGCGATGTCGTCTCCCACGAACTCCTTCATGTTCGTGAAGCCCATCACCCGGTGATAGAACTCCACCCATTCGTTCATGCGGCCGAGCTCGACGTTGCCGACACAGTGGTCGATCTCGGTGAAGAAGGGGCCGGTCGGTGCCGCGGTCAGCGGGCTCGCCGCGACATATCCCGGCAGGTACGGGCCCGCGTAGTCAGTCCGCTCCACCAGCGTGTGCCGGGTGTCCCCGTACGTCGCGATGGCCGCGAGCACAACCTTGCCGTGCTCGTCCCCGGTGATCTCGGGCTCCTGGAGGCCGCGCGCGCCATGGGCGAGCGCGTACTCGTAGGCGGCGGTCGCCGACGGCACGGTGATGGCGAGGTCAATGACTCCGTCCCCGTGGGCGGCGATGTGCGCGGCGAGGTCAGTACCGCCGCGGACGGGTCCCCGGAATACGAAGCGCGCGTTCCCTGACTCCAGCACGTAAGCGGCCTCGTCCCGGCAGCCAGTCTCCGGCCCCCGGTAGCCGACGCAGCGCATGCCGAAGGCAGTTGAGTAAAAGTGCGCCGCCTGCCTGGCGTTCCCGACGGCGAAGACGGCCGCGTCCATCCCGAGAACCGGGAACTCGTCGGTCGCTGCTGCCCCCCGCGCGTGCACTGCCTCGGCTGTCATGAGCTGGCTCCCTTACGGTGTGGTCACGAGCACTAGTCGCAGCATCGACCAGGCGCGCAGGATGTGCAACTGCACAAGAAAAAGCTGCGCAATCTGACTACCAGAAGAGCAGTAATACTGGCGTACTTGTACAGTTTGTAGCGGAGGTGGCGCATCCGTGATCGACGATCTGGACCGGCGGCTGATCGAGCTGTTCCTGGACGAGCCCAGGGTGGGCGTGCTGGAGGCCTCGCGCCGCCTCGGCGTTGCCCGCGGCACGGTCCAGGCGCGGCTGGACCGGATGCAGGATCGCGGCGTGATCACCGGGTACGGGCCCGACGTCGACCCGGCCGCGATCGACTACGGCGTCATGGCCTTCATCACCCTGGAGATCAGGCAGGCGGGCGGGCACGATCCGGTATCGGAGCGGCTGGCCGCGATCGCCGAGGTCCTCGAGGCGCACACCATCACCGGAGCGGGCGACATGCTCTGCCGGGTTGTCGCCCGCAGTAATGCTGACCTGCAGCGGGTCATCGACTCCATCGTCGGCCTGCACGGCGTTGTGCGGACCTCGACGGTGATCGTCCTGGACACGCCGCTCCCGCGCCGGGTGCTGCCGCTGGTTCGTGCCGCCGCGGCGCAGGATCCCGCGGCAGGCTAGAGGCCGGAGCCGGGGGGCTAGGCCGGCGCCCGCGCCTGAGCGCTGTCAGCTAGCTCGAGCGCCACGTCCAGGACGGCCTGCTTCAGCTCGCCCGCGCTGGCGCCCCTGTCCTGGTAATGCATGCAGCAGAAGCTAATGCTCATCAGGCACGATGCCGCCCTGACCTGATCATGAACCGGAGCGCCCGGCGCGCTCAGGAGGTCCACTAGCGCGTCGAGCCGCTCCCGGAACAGCGCACCGCGCTCTTTGCCGGCCGCCAGCGAGCTGACGGCCGCCTGGTTCTGGTGCAGCAGGCGGAACACGGCGGTGCCGTTCGTGACGATGTCCAGGTACCGGCGCACGATCTCAGCCCTGCTGGCGGACGAACGGGGCTGGGTCTTGCCCCAGGCGATCAGTTCGTCGATCTCCGCCATGTAGTCCTCGACGAGGCTGCGGACGATATCTTCCTTGGACTTGAAGTAGTAGTACAGCGCCGCCTTGGTCACGCCGAGCCGTTCAGCGATCTCCCGCAGCGATGTCTTCTCGTAGCCCTGCTCTGCGAACATCTGCAGGGCAAGCTCGCGCAGCCGCGACCGGGTGTCGCGGCCGCGATCATGCCCGCTATCGCGGAGATTCTCTGGCATCGCCTGGCTCGTACTTCCTTCCGCCTCCGGTCGTATTTTACTTGACGGCCGGTTAGTAGCGAGCTTAACCTGTTCCCGGACTGGATGCTAGCCGGTCGGCAAGTAAGTGCAAAAGGCGCCGCTCACCACGCATGCCGGCAATGTGCGTGGGCCGGGCGGTAGCTGCACGGACCGCCGGCTTCAGCGAGCGCATCAGCCGCAGGAGCAGGCAGCCGCGCGAAGTGGCCGCGGGCGCACGAATCGAGGAGCCCACTTTCATGACCGACAACCAGGCGGCGGCACTGCCCGCGGCTGACGTGCCGACGGGGCCAAGGCGCGAGATCCTGATCGTGCTGCCCGGCCTGCTGCTCACCCTCATCATCGCGATGCTCGACCAGCTGGTTGTCTCGACGGCGCTGCCGCGCATCGTCGGCGACCTGGGCGGCCTTAACCACCTGGCCTGGGTTGTGACGGCCTACATTCTCGCGTCGACGATCACAACTCTGTTCTACGGGAAGCTCGGCGACATGTACGGCCGCAAGCGGTTCCTGATGATCGCGATCGTGCTCTTCCTGATCGGCTCAGCGCTCTCCGGGCTGTCCCACACCATGGATCAGCTGATCGCCTTCCGCGCGCTGCAAGGCCTCGGGGCCGGCGGCCTGATGGTCGGCGCGATCGCCACCATCGGCGACATGGTGTCCCCCCGCGAGCGCGGTCAGTACATGGGCTACATGATGGCGGCGATGATGCTGGCCATGGTCGCCGGGCCGCTAGTCGGCGGGTACATCACCCAGCACTGGTCGTGGCGGTGGATCTTCTACATCAACATGCCGATCGGCGGCGCGGCACTGGTCTACCTGTGGGCGACCCTGCACCTGCCGCGCAAGCGAGTTGAGCACAAGATCGATTACCTCGGCGCGGCCGTGATCGCCGTCTTCTCGACCGCCATCGTGCTGCTGACCAGCTGGGGCGGCAGCCAGTACGCGTGGGGATCATGGGAGATCCTGATGCTGGCGGGCATCAGTGCCGTCTCGCTCGCCGCCTTCTTCTTCGTGGAGGCGCGGGCCGCCGAGCCGATGCTGCCGCTGCACGTGTTCACCAACCGGAACTTCTCGCTGGCCTCGGCGATGAGCCTCCTGCTCGGCATCGCCATGCTCGGCACGCTGACCTTCCTGCCGCTCTACCAGCAGACCGTGCAGCACGCGTCGCCGACTGGCAGCGGGCTCATGCTGATCCCGCTGATGCTCGGTTCTACGGTGACATCCCTGATATCCGGACAGGTCACCAGCAAGACCGGCCGTTACAAGATCCTTCCGATCATCGGCGCGGTGATCATGACCATCGGGATCTACCTGCTGACCCACCTGGGCGTGGACACCACCAGGCTCACCTCGGCGATCTACTTCGCCGTGCTCGGAATCGGGATGGGCTTCCTGATGCAGATCACCTCGCTGATCGCGCAGAACAGCGTCCCGCAGAAGGACATGGGCGTCGCCAGCAGCTCCAGGAGCTTCTTCCAGCAGATCGGCGGGTCGCTGGGGGTGTCACTGTTCGGCGTCATCTTCTTCCGGCGGTTCACCGACACGCTCGCGGCCACGCTGCACACCCGCGCGCAGGTCGGCGGGGGGAGCGCGAACCTCGATCCGGCCACGATCAACAGCCTGCCGTCGGCGGTCAAGGACGCCGCGTTCGGCGCCATCAGTCACGCCATCTCCGGCGTCTTCTGGTGGACGATCCCGGTCACTGTGGCGGTGTTCCTGCTGGCGCTGTTCGTGAAGGAGATCCCGCTGCGGGGCCGGATCGAGCCGGCCGCCGAGCCGCAGCCGGCCGAGGCCGAGCTCGTTCACGGCGCTTAACCGGGGCCGGCTGGCAGCTGGCGCGGGCCCCGTGCGTCTCTCCCTGAGACAGCACGCCCGCTGAGACAGCGCGCCCGCTGAGACAGCAACGCCTGCTGAGACAGCAACGCCGGTCCCCCGCAGCACGCGGGGGCCGGCGTCTGCGGTATGTCGCTCAGGCGCCGCCGTACGGGACGGACTCGAGAATCTCGACCGAGGTGGCCCGGCCGTTCGGCAGGTTGTAGGTGGCGGTCTCGCCGACCTTCTTCCCGGCGATCGCGCTGCCGAGGGGCGACTTAGGCGAGTACACGTCGATCGGCGATCCGACCTCCTCGCGCGAGGCGAGCAGGAAGGTCACT
>CAWFUM010000012.1:0-112950 GCA_963818995.1 uncultured Actinomycetota bacterium
AGCCCGGCGGCCGGGAGCTCACGTTGCTGGCGGCGGTCGGGGAACTCGCCGGGCAGGCACTGCGGGTGCGGATGCTGGGGTCGGCCGCGATCGACCTGGCCTGGCTGGCTCACGGGCGCACCGACGCCGCCGTTATCCTGGGCGCGAGGCCCTCGGACATCGCGGCCGGCGTGATCCTGGTCCGCGAGGCCGGGGGCATCGTCCTCGATGCGATCGGCGCCCGGCACGCGCTGACCAGCAGCGCTGCGATCGCCGGTCCGGCCCAGCTTGCGGGCCAGCTGCTGGCCGTCCTGCCGCGGCCTGCCCGCCACTCGTCCTGACCAGCGAGAGTTTGATCTATCCAGTGCCATGCCGCAGACTCGACCGGGCGCACGTTACCGGCGCTTGCCGACGTTATGTCTGTTACCTGGAGCAATGGAGTGTGGCCGCCTGCCTGATGTAAACAGCACGCCAGCGGAGCTGCTCGGCCGGCTGCATGCAGGCGCTGCCCAGGGCCGAGACCGCCAGCGAGGTGGCGCGTGTCATCGCGGACCTGGGCGGCGACTCGCCGGTGCCCAGTTCGCCAATATCGCGCTGCTGGACGGCGAGTCGGTGCCGGCGCAGGCCCGGCTGTTCCATGCGCCCAGCCTGAGCGAGGACGTCGCCCGCGGGTACCCGGTCATCCCGGTCGACGAGTCGACGTCGCTGGGCAGCGTCCTGCGCTCCGGCGGCGAGGTCTGGCTCGGCTCGCTGGCCGAGATCGAGGCGCGCTTCCCGTCTCTGCTCGCGGACACCGCCGCTGCCGGGCTCGCGGCGACCGCGTCGCTGGCCCTGCACGGCCAGAACCAGCGGGTGATCGGCGGCATGGGCATGGCCTGGGTGCTGGACCAGCCGTTCACGCCGGCGCAGAAAGATGAAGTCCGGCTTGTGGGCAGGCTCGCGGCTGACGCACTCGGGCGCGCGCTGCTGCTGGAGGCCGAGCGGGCCGAGCGCCAGCGCGCCGAGCAGCTGCAGCGCATGATGACGGCCCTGGCGGCGTCGGCATCGCTGGCCGAGGTGACCGCCGCCGTCTTCGAGCACGGGCTCGGGCCCCTCGGCGCGTCAGGAGCGCGCCTGGCGCTGGCCGATCCGCTGCGACCTGAGGTGCTGACGACGCTCAGCGCGGCTGGCCTGGAAGGCCCCGTGCTCGCGCGCTGGCAGGCACTGCCGGGGTCGGCGGGCACCCCGTCCCGTGATGCGAGTGTCACCTCCGCGATCGTCTACGTGCCGGATCCTGGAGGATCTGGCCGAGCGGTATCCCGAGCTGCACGAGATACTCAGGGCCTCAGGGCATCAGGCCTGGGTGGCGCTGCCGCTGTCCAGCGGGGAGCGCATGATGGGCGTGCTGACCCTGGCCTTCGCCGGGAGGTGCCCGCTCGACGACCGCTCTGACCAGATCGTGCTGACCGCCGTCCGCTCGGTTATCGGGGACGCGCTCCGCCGGGCGATCGAGCATGACCGTGACCGTGACCTGGTCACCTCCGTCCAGCGCAGCCTCCTGGCGGACACCCTGCCCGAGGTCAAGGGCGTGCGCCTGGGCGCCCGGTACATGCCGGCCGAGGCCTACTACGGCATCGGCGGCGACTGGTATGACGCGATCCCGCTGCCCGGCGGCCGCGTGCTGCTCATCGTCGGCGACGTGGCCGGGAACGGGCTCAATGCCGCGATCTCCATGGGGCAGATGCGCAGCGCCGCCCGGGCACTGGCGCCTGAGCACGGCCCGGCCGCTCTGCTGGACGCGCTTGACCGGTTCACCGGCAGCACGCTCAACGGATTGCTCGCCACCGCCGCGGTAGCCGTGATCGACCCGGCGGAACGTTCCCTGCGGTATAGCAGCGCCGGCCACCTGCCCTCGCTGCTGCGCGGGCCTGACGGTGCCGTCACCGCGCTGGAACAGGCCAGGGGAGTGCTGCTCGGGCTGGACAGCACGAACCGGCCCGAACAGCTCGTCACGTTCGAGCCGGGCAGCATCCTGGTGCTGTTCACCGACGGTCTCGTCGAGCGTCGCGACGAGATCATCGATGACGGACTGGAGCGGCTCGCCGCGGCACTGACGGATTCCGGCACGGCCGACCCGGTCGGCCTGTGTGACGTGCTCATCGGCCGGGCGCTGCCCCCGGCGGGCCGCAGCGACGACACCGCCATCCTCTGCGCGACGCTGGACTGAAGAAGAGGGACGGCGCTCAGCGCGTCGCCCCTCTTCTGGCTGGTGTTGCTTAGGGTCATCGCCGAACGAGTTCGCGAGCCTCGTCAGTCCGCGTCGGCTGCAGAGCCGGTGCGGCGGCAGGGCGGCGGGACCCGGCGCCGCGCGACTGGTCCCGCTCGAAGAGGGCGCCGGCCGCGATGAACGCCGCCGAGACGGCCACGGCAATGCCAACGATGGCGGCGAGGGCGATGAGCACGCCCTGCAGAGTCTGGATGCTGATCATCGGAGTACCTTCTTCCGAGCCGAGAAAACTGATATCACAATGCTAGATCCTTGATATCGACGCGTCAAGTGCCCGCCGTGCGGGCAGCGTCATCGGCATCAGGCAGGGTTCGCGAGGGAGTCACTGCCAGTACCGGGAACGGGCGGCACTCCCATCACGGCCGCCGGAGCCGCCGGAGCCGCCGGCCGCCGACCCTGCTGCCGCTCGGCCAGGACGCCGTCACCGCGTTCCGTGCCGTCCTGGACGCGCGGCGGGCCGAGCTGGATGCGCGGGAAAAGGTGAGCGTGACCACCGGCTTCTCCGGTTAAGCCGCTAACTGGCCCTTCATTTCCGGAAAAGCATTGCTGGTGTTATGTTGCTAGTGTGCGTGAGTCCAGGCAGGGAGGGCTCGGATGAACAGCGGAAACGGAACCAAGACACTGGTGCGGAGCCGGAAGAACCGTATGATCGCCGGGGTCTGCGCGGGACTGGCTGATTACTCCGGGCTGGACGTCACGGTGGTCCGGGTGGTCGCGGCGCTGATCGCGATTGTCACCGGCGGCGCTGGCGTCCTGGCCTATCTGGCGGCGTGGGCCATCATCCCCGATGAGGGCGAGAAGGCCTCGATCGCGGAGAGCCTGATCGGCAGGAACCAGAACAACCCGTCCGGCTGACGATGACCGGCTTCCGGCCCTTCTTCAATGCGGCTACCGGCGAGTGGATCGAGTTCCTCGTGGTGGCCGAGGACAGCGCCGGACAACTCGTCCGCTTCAGCTGGCGCAGCGTGCCCGGCGGCACCATCACCGAGCACATCCACCCGCATCAGGAAGAGCGCTTCCTGATCACCGCCGGCGAGGCGCACTTCACCCTCGCCGGTGAGCCCGTCATCGCGCGGGCCGGCGAGACCGTAGTGGTGCCCGCCGGGGTGCGGCACTCCGAGGGCAACCCTGGCCCCGCCGAGATTCGAGGCCGTGGTCGAACTCCGGCCGGCCTTGCACAGCAGGCAGTTCCACGAAGCGGTCGCGGGCCTGGTCGCCGACGGCAAGACCACACCGCGGGGAGCACCGCGGAATCCGCTGCAGCTCGGCGCCACCTTCTGGCACTTCCGGAACGAGAGCCGGGTCACCTCGCCGCCCATCGCCGTGCAGAACGTCATGCTCCCGGTTCTGTCGGGACTGGCCAGGATGTCCGGGGTCCGGCCTTACCGGGCCAGCTGGGACAGCCGGACCGCGCCCGCCGCCGACTAGAGTGGCGCGCCGGGATTGCACGCCGGCCGGGAGATGCGCTACAAAGAAGGTCCGGCGATGAGGCTCGCCGTAACCGCGGATCTTCACTCGCTGATGGCCTCTACCACCAAGTTCGTCGTAACTGCGTGGCAGGGGAGTGATCGTGGTGCAAGCAGCTGGGGACTCTCCCGGCGAGCCCGGAGCGGCGACCGCTGACCACCGGCTCGCGAAAGCCGCGGCATGAGCGTTCTGCTGCCGATCCCCGTTGTCCAGGGGCTGCAGGTGGTGACGATTGCCGCCGCTGCCCCCGGTGTGTCCGGGCTGATCAGCAAAGTCGAGGCGCGGGTCCAGGGCCGGGCCGGCCCGCGGGTGCTGCAGCCCTACTACGACCTGGCGAAGCTCTTCAGGAAGGAAGCGCTCGCCCCCGACGGCTCGAGCTGGGTGTTCCTGGCCGGCCCGCTGGTGGCGATGACGTGCTATCTGACCGTCCCGCTGCTGATCCCGGTCCTGACCACGTTCGGACTGCCGCTCGGCTACATGGGCGACATTCTCGGCGGCGGCTTCATCCTGTCGCTGGCCAGCTTCGTCGTCGCGGTCGCGGCGCTGGATACCGGCAGCCCGTACGCGCAGCTGGGCGCCAGCCGGGCGAAGACCTTCAGCGCCATCACCGAGCCGGTCGTGCTGTTCGTGGTCTTCACGGTGGCGCTCGTGACCGGCACCGACCTGCCCTACGCGCTGGCGGCGACCGTGCGGTCGTCGGCCAGCCAGATTGTCAGGCCGGCGCACCTGCTGGCGGCAGCCGCCCTGTTCCTGGTGATTCTCTCCGAGACCGGCCGGATCCCGGTGGAGACGCACACCGGGACGAACGAGTTCGGCATGATCGAGGAAGCCCGGCCGTTCGAGCACTCCGGGCCCTACTTCGCGCTGCTGAAGTGGGGATCGGCGATGAAACAGCTGATCCTGTACACGATCTTGCTGAACGTGTTCGTGGCGCCCTGGGGGCTGGCGTCCACGCCTGCGGCCGGCTCGGTGCTGCTCGCGATCGCGGCCCTGATCGGCAAGGCCGCGCTGCTCGGCATCGTGGTCACCATCATCGACAACTCGTTCGCCAAGCTGCGGCTGTTCAAGATCACTGAGTTCGCGGCGGCGGCGTTCCTGCTCGCCGTTCTCGGGGTCTTCACGCTGTACCTGGGCGGTGGCTGATGTCGGGGATCGTCACGGCCACGGTTGCCGCGCCGAGCACGCTGTCCGGCGGTTCCAATGTCATCGCCGTCGGCGTCCTGCTGGCTGAATTCGGCATGTTCAGGCAGGCGCTGCTGCGGGATCAGATCCGCCTGTACGCGGCGCAGTCGGCGCTGATCTCGGTGCTGGCCGTGGTGGTTGCCGCCGCCAGGAACCTGCCCGACCTGTACGCGCTGGCGGCGCTGTCGCTGGCGCTCAAGGCCGTCGTCGTCCCGGTCGTGCTGCGGCGGCTGCTGCGCGGCATCGGCCTGACCGGCAATGACCCGCGGTGGAGCGATGTCGCCGGGAGCGGTGCGCTGAGCCTGGCCAGTACCGTGCTGGCCGCCATCGCGGTGGCGGCATTCGGCTTCTTCAGCGTCACCAGGCTCGCGATTCGCAGCCCCGTGCTGCCGGAAACCGCGCTTGCCGTCTCAGTCGCCGTCATCCTGGTCGCGTTCGTGCTGATGATCGTGCGCCGCGATGTGCTGTCGCAGGCCATCGGCTTCCTGTCGCTGGAGAACGGCATCTCGCTGGCCGCGCTCGTCGTCGCGGCCGGGCTGCCGCTGCTCCTGGAGATCCTCTTCCTGTTCGACCTGCTGGTGGTGGCAGTCGTGTTCGGGCTGCTGATCCGCGTGCATCATGGCCGGTCCGAGTCGATGTCCACGGCCGATCTGACCCGGCTGAAGGGGTAGCTGATGCACGCGGTCCTGATCTTGCTGCTCGTTCTGCCGCTGGCGGCCGCGCTGAGCTGCGCGGCGCTGCCGGTCCGCCTGGCCCCGGCGGTGACTGCGGCCACCGGCGTCGCCTGCTTCGCCCTGGTGCTCGCGCTGGTGCCGTCCGCGGCGCATGGCAGCCTGCAGTACCTGCGCCTCCTGCGCGTCGACGCGCTGAGCGTCGTCTTCCTCCTCGCGACGGGCTTTCTGTACGCCGCGGTGGCCGTCTACTCGATCGGCTATCTGTCCGCCGGTCACCAGGGCGGGGCTGACGCTCAGAGTTCGGCGAGGTACGCCCGCCGGTTCTGGGCGGGACTGAACTTGTTCGGCTGGGCGATGCTGGCCGCTCCGGTGATGAGCAACCTGGCGCTGCTGTGGGTGGCGATCGAGATCACGACGGTCGTGTCGGCGCTGCTGGTGGCGATCGAGGACACCGACGGCGCGGCCGAGGCCGCGTGGAAGTATGTGCTGCTCGCCTCGGCCGGCCTCGGCATCGCCCTGCTGGCCACGATCTTCGCTTACTACGCCGGGGCCCGCGTGCTCGGTCAGTCCTATGACCTCGGCTTCATCCAGCTGCTTGCCGTGGCGCCCCGGCTGCCGCACGCCGCGGTGCAGCTGGCGTTCGTGCTGGCGGTGCTGGGATTCGGCACCAAGATGGGCCTGGTGCCGGTCCATACCTGGCTGCCGGACGCGCACTCGGAGGCACCGACGCCGGTCTCCGCGCTGCTGTCGGGTTCGCTGCTGGCCGTCTGCTTCTACGCCATCCTGCGTTACTTTCAGGTGGCCGAGAGGGCGGTCGGCCCGGCCTTTCCGCGCGCTGTGCTGCTCGTCTTCGGCGTTGTGTCCCTGCTGCTGGCCGCCCTGTACCTGTTCGGGCAGCGCGACATCAAGCGGCTGCTGGCCTACTCCAGCGTCGAGCACATGGGGATCCTGACGATCGGCGTGAGCTTCGGCGCGCCCGCGGCCCTGGCCGGCGTGCTGCTGCACGTGCTCGCGCACGCCGCGGCCAAGGGCAACGCGTTCATGGGGGCCGGCGTCTTCGTCCGCAAGTTCGGCACGAAACGGATTGCCGCCATCCGCGGCGGCCTTGACCTGCTGCCCTGGAGCGGGCCCCTGTTCGTGCTGGCTATCTTCGCGCTGGGTGCCCTGCCGCCGTCCGGGATCTTCCGCAGTGAGTTCGAGATCGTCGCCGGGGGCCTCGGATCAGGTCACGACGTCGCCGCGGCCATCCTGATCGTGGGCGTGACTGTCGCCTTCGTCGGCCTGGCCATCGCGGTGACGCAGATGCTCCTGCAGCCGTACCGGCAGCCAGCGCGAGCGGAGCAGGCCCTGATGCTCACGGGCGCGGCCGGGCCGGGCCCGGGCGCGCCGCCGGAGGCGGAGGTGGCGCCGGATCCCGGCGACGCCGCCGCGCCGAAGGCGCCGGCGCGCGGCGAGCCGAGCGCCTGGATGGTGATCCCGCTGGCCGCCGGCGCGCTGGCCCTGCTGGTGCTCGGCATCCACCCGCCGGCCGAGCTGACCGAGCTCTTCAGCCGGGCTGTCGCTCTGCTGGGCGGGGGCGCGTCATGACCGCCGCCACCGACTACGTGATCGCGGCCAGTGTGCCCGACCTCTGGGACCGGCTGACGGCCGAGATCAGCGCGGGCCGGCGGCTGGCCGACCTGTTCGGCACCGAGCGCCCCGGCGGAGTCGTCCTCACCGCTCAGGTGGCCGGCCCGGGCGGGATCACGACGCTCGATGCGCTGGTGCCGGCCGGCCAGCGGAGCTATCCGGCGCTGACACCGCGCCTCGGCGCCGCATTCTGGTACGAGCGCGAGATCCGCGATCTGTTCGGCATCGAGCCCGCCGGCCATCCCCGCCTCGAGCCGCTGATCCTGCCCGCCACGACCGGCAACCTGCCCCGGCCGGGCGCGGCGGGCGGCCCGGCGTCGATCGTGCCCGAACCCGCGGCGCTGCCCCGGCATACGGTCGGTCCCGGCCTGTTCACCATCCCGCACGGCCCGGTGCGCTCGGGCGTGGTGGAATCGGTCGAGTACCTGGTCGAGACGCCGGGGGAGGACATCCCGCATCTCAACATGCGGCTGTTCTACAAGCACCGCGGCATCGAGAAGCGATTCGAGGGCCTGACTCCCGGCGACGGCGTCCTGCTGGCCGAGCGGACGGAGGGCATCGCGTCGGTCGCTCACGCTCTGGCCTACTGCCAGGCCGTCGAGACGATAGCCGGGACGGACGTACCGCCCGCGGCCGGCCTCATCCGGGTGCTGCACGCTGAAGTGGAGCGGCTCGCCTGCCACCTTGACGTCATCGTGCGGCTCGCTGACGGGGCCGGCCTGGCCGTGGCCACGGCCAGGTTCGGCTGGCACAAGGAGCAGGTGCTCAGGCTCGCGGGCGGCCTGTCGGGCAGCAGATTCGGCCGCGGGGTCATCGTGCCCGGCGGGGTGGCCGGGTGGCCGCGACTGGACCCGGCCGAGATCATCTCCGCCGTGACCACGCTGGAGCGGCGGATCGCGGCGGACCTGAGCCTGCTGCTCGGAACGGCGTCGTTTCTGGACCGGCTGCGGCACACCGGCCCGCTGCGGCCGGACCGCGCCCGTGAGCACGGCGCACTCGGGCCGATCGGCCGGGCCTCCGGTCTGACTGACGACAGCAGGCAGGCGCGGCCCTACGGCGCCTATGGCGGCCTCGGCGTCGCCGTGAGCAGCCGCCAGCAGGGCGACGCGCTGGCCCGCCTCGAAGTCCGGGCCGACGAGATCGGCACGACGTGTGACCTGGTGCGCCAGGTTGCCGCCCAGCTGGCCGCGGAACCGGCCGGACCGCTCCGGGCCGGCTGCGAACCCGCTGCCGGCCGGGCCGTGAGCTGGTCCGAGGCGCCGCAAGGGGAGCTGCTGTATGAGGTCAGGCTGGACGACGGGCTGATCACGCGATGCCGGTCCCGGTCCGCGTCCTTCCACAATCTGGTGCTCATGCACGAGGTGTTCGCCGGGGACATCCTGACTGACTTCCCCTTCATTGAGGCCAGCTTCGGCCTGTCAGCGGCCGGGGTGAGCGGCTAGATGGTGAGGCTATAGATGTGGGCTCTGCGCGGACTGCGCAACGGCGTACTGACCACGCGCTGGCCGCAGCGGCCGGATGCCTACGCGGACGGGACGCGGGGCCCGGCGACAGTGCGGGCCCAGCCCGCCGCCGGACACGGCCCGGCCGCGGACGTGGCCGCCCTGTGCCCGGCCGGCGCGATCAGTACCGGCGACCGCGGGGAAGTCCGGCTCGACCAGGGCAGCTGCATCCTGTGCGGCCGGTGCGTGGCCGCCCGGCCGGATGTCTTCGGCTGGACCGAAGGGCCGAACGCCGCCGCCCTCAGCAAGGCCGCGCTCGTTGCGCCGGCCGGCGAGAGCCCCGAAGCGCTGGCCGCCCTGACCGAGTCGCTGCGCGAGCGCACCAGGGCGCTGCAGCGGTCCGTGCACCTGCGCCACGTCGATGCCGGATCGGACGGCAGCGAGGAGTGGGAGATCCTGGCGCTGCTGAACCCGGTCTACGACATCCACCGGCTCGGCATGTTCTTCACGGCCAGCCCGCGGCACGCCGACATCCTGCTTGTGACCGGCGCGGGCGCGCACGGCATGGCTGAGCCGCTGCGGCAGACCTTCGAGGCGATGCCCCATCCCAAGGTCGTCATCGCCGTCGGGACCGACGCCGTCAGCGGCGGCATCGTCAGCCCGTCCTATGCGACCGGCGGCGGGATCGGCCGCATCGTGCCGGTTGACGTGTGGCTGCCGGGCTCGCCGCCGAGCCCGTTCGCCATCCTGGCGGCGCTGCTGCTGGCCCTGCAGCGTCTCCCGGCGCCTGCTCGCGGCCAGCGTCAGGCCGGAGCGCCGCGGTGACGGCATCCGGCGCGGTGCTGGCTGCCGGGCTCCTGCTGCTGGCCCTGGCGGCGGCTTCCGACTTCCTGCCGGGCGGACGGCCGCTGCGGTGGCTGCCCGTTCCCGTCCTGCCCTACCTGACCGGCACTCTCGGATCGGGCTGCCTGCTCGCGGCCGGGGCGGCGGCGCTGGCCGGCGATCGCGTTGCGCTGCAGCCCGCCGACCTGCTCGGTCCGGTCGCCATCGGCACGGGCAGGTCAGGCCCGGTCTTCGCGTCCACGGCCGGCCTGGCCGCTGACCGGCTGTCCGGGCTGTTCCTGGTCATCGCCTTCGGCGCCGCGGTGCCGGTGTCACTGGCGTTCGCGTCCTGGGCCCGCGGTGCCGGGGGACCAGGCCGGCGCGGTCTCGGCGCCAGCTACGCGCTCGCTCTCGGTGCCGTCGCGGTCGTGCTGACGGCCAGGGATGCGTTCACGCTGCTCTTCGGCTGGGAGACGCTCACGCTGGCGTTCTGGCTGCTGGCCGGGAATGAGCGCGCCCGGCGCGGCCGTCCCGCCGCCGCGCTGATCACGCTGGCGTTCGGCCGGATCAGCGGTGCCGCCCTGCTGGCCGGGCTGGCGCTGCTGGTCACCAGGTCCGGCTCGCTCGCGCTGACCGCGTTCACGCACCTTCCGCCCGGAGCGCTGCGCGCCACCGCGTGCGTGCTGCTGCTGGCCGGCTTCGCGGTCAAGGTGGGGCTGGTGCCGTTCCAGGTCTGGCTCCCGCGGGGCTACCCGGCCGCGCCGGGCCCGGCCCGCGCCATCATGGCCGGCGTTGCCGTGAACGTCGGCTTCTACGGGCTGTGGCGCACGCTTGCGCTGCTCGGGCCGCCGCCGGCGGTGGTCACGGCGATCCTGCTGCTGCTGGCCAGCCTCACGGCCGTTCTCGGGATCGCGCACGCTGCCGTCCAGACGAGCCTGCAGCGGGTCATCGCGTACTCAAGCGTGGAGAACACCGGGCTGATCCTGGCCGGCTTCGGCGTCGCTCTGGTCGGGGCCGGGTACGGGAGCCGGGCGCTGATGGCCGCGGGCCTGCTGGCAGCAACGCTGCAGGTGATCGCGCACACGGTAGCGAAGTCGCTGCTGTTCGTGTCCAGTGCCGGTATCGAGATGGTGCGTCGCGACGATGATCTGGACCGGCTGCGGGGCTCGGTGCGGTCGGCTCCGTGGAGCGGAACCGGCCTGGCCATCGGCAGCCTCACCCTCGCCGGACTGCCGCCGGCCGCCGGCTTCGTCTCGGAGTGGTTCCTGCTCGAGGCGCTCATGCAGCAGTTCCGGGTGCCCGGCCTCGGCGACCGGCTGGTCCTTGCCATCACCGGGGCAGCGGTCGCGCTGACCGCCGGCTTCGCAGGCGTCACCTTCGTGCGCATCATCGGGCTGGTGGTGCTTGGCCGGCCTGACCGGGAGGCCGCGGGCCGCGGGCGCGACTTCGGCCTGGCCGGCCGGACCGGCATCGTCCTGCTGGCCGTCGCGTGCCCGGGGATCGCCGCGGTGACGCCGCTGGAGATCAGGATGATCGCCGCAGGCCTGGCGCCGGTTCTGCCGGCCGGAGCGGTGACGGCCGCGCTGAAATCCCCGTGGGTGCTGCAGCCGGTGTTTCCCGGATTCTCGATCCTGTCGCCGTCCTGGCTGTGGATTGTGATGCCGCTCCTGCTGTGCCTGGTCGCGATCGTCGCCTGGCTATTCGCCGGCTCCCGGCTGCTGCGGGTGCGCCGGGTGCCGCCCTGGCGGTCCGCGACGGCAGGCGTGTCCGGCCACGACAGCTATACCGCCTTCGGCTTCGCCAACCCGACCCGCCGGATTCTGGCGGCCGTGCTGCATACCAGGGCAGCGGTGAGCAGGCTCGAGCCGGACACGCCTGACGGCCTGCCGCCGGAGGGGGACGCCCCGGCCGGCATCGAGCCCGGGCAGGCCGCGATCGCGCACGTCGGGTTCAGCTCCGATGTCATCGAGGTCACCGAGCAGTACCTGTACCGGCCGTTCCTGCGGCCGTTCCTGGCGCTGGTGCGGCAGGCGCAGCGGCTGCAGTCGGGCCGGCTCGACGCCTACCTCGCGTACATGCTGGTCACGCTCATCGCGGTCCTGGCCGTCGTGACCGCGCTGCGCTAGCGCCCGTCGCTGCCCGGCGGCCCTTGTGGACGCCACCGGACGGCGCGACAATGACCGCAGGCGATGAGGCTCGCCATAACCGCGAGGCAACTCGCTGATGGCCTCTACCAGTTTCTTCTGCGAGCCAGGGAAGTTGGGAGGCCACCGTGACTGGTCACCGGGCCCGGGCCGAGTGGCACACCGAGCTGCAGGTGTCGGTGTTCGTCTGCGGGCACGCCGTCATCGGCCGACGTCCGCTCTTCCGGGTGATTGCCGAGCGTGCCCGCGCGGCCGGGCTGAGCGGGGCAACCGCCGTGCACGGCCTGGCCGGGTTCGGCGCGGCGGGCGTGCCCGCCAGGGCGGGCCTGTTCGGCCCGGACGGCTTCGAGCCCGTGGTCATCGAGATCACCGGCCAGCCGGACCGGGTGAATGCCTTCCTGCCTGACCTCGCGCAGTTAGCAGGCAGCGCTCTCATCCTGGTCAAGACGGTCCGCGTCGCGCAGCCGGGCAGCCATTCCGGAGGCGGCGGCCGCCGCTGCTCCGTAGGCTGCGGCGCCTCGGCCAGAATGAAGCCTGGCGGCAACCGACAGAAAGAGCCTTGTGACATGACCTCTGCCCGGCTATGCGCTGCGACCCTTCGCAGCCTGGGCAACCAGGTGGCCGTCCCGGCCTATGACCGGCCGGCCGTTTCCGTCGGCATCGTGCACTTCGGGACCGGCGCGTTCCTTCGCTCGCACCAGGCGATGTACCTGGACCGGCTGCTCGCCGGCCGGTAAGGCGCTGGACTGGGGCATCTGCGCCGTCGACGTGCTGCCGTCCGACCGGCCCAAGAAGGGCTGGTTCGCCGAGCAGGACGGCCTGTACACGCTGATGGTGAAGGAGACCAACGGCGCCATCAGCCCGCGGGTGATCGGCTCGCTGGTCGAGTACGCGTACGCGCCGGAGGCACCGGAGCTGGTGCTCGGCCGGCTGGCCGACCCGCGCACCCGGATCGTGACGCTGACCATCACCGAGGGCGGATACAGCCTGCACCCGGTGAGCGGAGAATTCGACCCGCAGGACCCGGCAGTCGCGCACGACCTGACGCCCGGCGTCGTGCCGCAGTCGGTGTTCGGCTTCGTTACCGAGGCGCTGCGCCGCCGCCGGGCGGCGGGCGTTCCGGCCTTCGCGGTGGTCTCCTGCGACAACCTGCAGGGCAACGGCAGCCTGGCCCGGAAAGTCTTCAGCGCGTTCGCGGACCGCGCCGATCCGGAACTCGGCCAGTGGGTTCGCGACCACGTTTCCTTCCCTAACTCCATGGTCGACAGGATCACGCCGGTCACCACCGCCGAGGACGCTGCCCGGCTCAGGGCGGATTTCGGTATCGAGGACGCCTGGCCGGTGGTGTGCGAGCCGTTCACGCAGTGGGTGCTTGAGGACAAGTTCCCGGCCGGGCGCCCGCCGTGGGAGGACAGCGGCGTCCAGCTCGTGGCCGACGTGACCCCGTACGAGCTGATGAAGCTGCGCCTGCTCAACGCGGGCCATCAGGCGCTGGCCTACGCCGGCTACCTCGCGGGCTACCGGTACGCGCACGAGGCGGCCGCGGACCCGGTCTTCGCCGAGTTCGTCACCGGGTACATGCAGCACGAGGCACGGCCGACGCTGGAGCCGGTCCCCGGAGTCGATCTGGACGACTACATCGAGACCCTCATGCTCAGGTTCGGGAACGAAGCCGTCCGGGACACGCTGGCCCGCCTGTGCGCGGCCAGCTCGGACCGCATCCCGAAATGGCTGCTGCCGGTCATCCGGCACAACCTGGCGACCGGCGGCCCGGTCGCGCGGTCAGCGGCGGTCGTGGCGAGCTGGGCGCGGTATGCCGAGGGCACGGACGAGGCGGGGCAGCCCATCGATGTCGTCGACGCCGCCCGCGACGAGGTGATGTCCGCGGCCAGCAGGCAGCGCGACGATCCGCTGAGCTTCGTGCGCAACGAGCGGCTGTTCGGCGATCTTGCCGGGCAGCCGCGGTTCACCGAGGCGTACCTCAGCGCGCTCGCGGTGCTGCACCGTGACGGCGCCGCGCAGTTGCTGCGCCAGATCAACGCGGAGCTCGCGGTCCCGGACAGCCGGCAGGCGGCCGCGTCCTCCGGCTGACCGGGAGGGACACGGCCGCCCGTGGACAGACCGGGCGGAGCGGTCAGCCGCCGTACGGGTCGGCCGGGATGGCGCTGGCCCAGGTGACCGCTCAGGTACACGGTCGTGTCGACCACTGTGCGGGTGCCATGCGGGTCCTGCGGGGTGACGATGTCCGAGCCCGGCGGGTAGGTGACCGTCGACTCGAGGACGGCCCCAGTGGCAGGACTCTCGTAGGTGGCGTAGCTGATGCCGTCCGGCTTGCCGCCGGGGAAACCGCTGCTGTCGGCGCGGCTGATCTCCACGGCCTGCCGCCCGAGGCCGTCGTGCGCCGAGGTCGTCACGGTCACTCCGGGCACGGCGGCGAGTTCCTTGTAGAGCGCGGCGCGCAGGGCCGGGCCGACCAGCGGGTTCCAGAGCAGGTCGCTCGCCTCCGGAAGACCTTGTCGTCGTCGCTGACCGTGAGCGGACGCGGGACCGGGGTCGGGTCCCTTCGCCCGCAGCAGCGGCCTGCGGGCGGCCCTGGTCTGCTGGTTCCACTGGGCGATGAGGACGGTGCGCAGGGCGCCAGGGCTGGTTGGCATGGCCGCGAACTGCGCGGCGGTGGGTGAGTAATGCCGGGAGAAGCCCTTGCCGGACGGCGAGCCGTCGCTGCCCTGCTGGTAGGACCACATGTTCCCGGTGCGGCTGCTGATAACGGAGGTGTCCTTTACGTCGTCACCCTCCGTGCTCATCACCGCGTAGCGTCCCTGGCCCTGCGACTGCCCGGCCGCGGCGGAACTGAGGCGGTAAAGCACGCGCTGGTCTGCTGTCAGCCTGATCGCGGGCCGCGCCCCGCCGGGAGCTCGGGACGAGTGCCCTGGGCCGACGGCGACCACGCCCGCCGCGGTGCCGATCGCCGCGCCCGCTGCCGCGACGGAAACGACCCGGCGGCGGCGGTCGTGGCGGCGCTGGCGCGCTGCGACCCCGGTGGCGATGGACGCGGGCGGGCGCACGTGCTCGGTGTAGCGGTGCAGCAGGTCACGGACGATGTCTTCATCGGTGGCAGGCATGGTCAGTCCTTTCACAGCAGGCTGTCGGTGGGGGTGAACAGGGCGGCGAGACCCGGGTAGTCGCGCAGGTGCGCGATGGCGCGCGAGGCGGTGCTCTTGACGGCGCCGGCGGAGATGCCGAGCAGCGCGGCCACCTCGGCCTCACTGCGGTCATCGAAGTAGCGGAGCACGAGCACCGTCCGCTGCTGGACGGAAAGGCTGTCCAGCGCCGCGCGCAGCGATGGCCACAGCTCGACGGAGTGATGCGGATCCGCGGATCGCGGGTCGATCCTCTCGCCGGTGTCGAAAAGACGCAGCTCGCGCGGCCGCCGCGCCCGGGCCCGCAGCTGGTCGATGACGATGTTGTGCATCACCCGGCGGCAGAACGCCTTGGGGTTATCCACCCGGGACCAGCGCGCCGCGAGTCGTTGCAGCGTTTCCTGGTAGACGTCCTCGGCGGCATGCGGGTCGGGCGTGAGCAGTATCGCGATCCGCAGCAGCTCAGGCCCGGACTCGGCGGCGAACTGCTCGAATGCCCGCGTCTGCCGCTTGTCCATGCAGCCTCCCAGTCCCGGTACCACCGTCTCCGCGGTCACCGCTAAGACGACGGCCTGTGCGAGCGAGGTTGCCTGGCAGCCACCACGAGATGGCGACTGAGAAGGAACGCAGAGCTTTCGGCGCCCGGTTTCCTCAGGACCGCAAACTACGCTCCCGATCATCCGAGCAAAGGGGGGTGGCCGGTGCAGCAGACGCCGTCACGGGCTGGATGCCAGCTATGACGATCGTTGACGGCGCGCCGGACGTCATTCGCCGGCTCATGGCGGAAAGGCCGGCGTTCCACCGGAACGGGGCTGCGTGCCGCGGGGCGCTGCCCGGAACGCTGGCCTTCCTGGCCGCGTCGGTCCGGGCCGGGGACGTGACGCTGGAGGTCGGGGCAGGAATGTCGACGGTGGTGTTCGCGGCGGCTGGCGCCCGGCACACGGTGATCAGCCCCGATCCGTCTGAGCACCGGCTGATCCGGGAGTACTGCGATCGCGCGGGCATCGATCACAGTAGCGTCCGGTTCATCGCGGGCCCCTCAGAGGACGTTCTGCCCGGCATCATCTCGGACGGGACCGGACGCTGGACCTGGCGCTGATTGACGGCGCGCACTCGTACCCGTCGCCGGTGACCGACTGGTTCTACGTGGCCAGAGTCGCTGAAGGCCGGCGCCACGCTGGTGATGGACTGCATCTATGTCCCGTCGGTCGGGCAGGCAGTCCGTCACATGCAGCTCGAGCCGAACTGGCGGCTGGACACGATCCTGGATGACCGGACCGCCGCGTTCACCATGCTGGCGCCGCCCGGCCAGCGCGACGACTGGAAACGGCAGCCGTTCAACCGGGCGTACCCGGACTTCAGCTTCGCCGGCCCGACCCGGCGCCCGCTGTTGCGGGCCCGGTGGCGGGCTCGCGGCCTGCACAACGACCTGAGCAGGCGATTCCCCGTTCTGCGGCAGGCCTGGCCGCTGTCTCACGGTTCGTAGCCCCGGGAGAACGCGGCGACCGGTTAGATGCAGGATCCGGCCGCGGACAGGCAGTCACCGTGCTGGCCGGCAGCGAGCCGGGTGAGCAGGTCGCGCAGCAATTGCTGCTCGCCTGCGCTGAACGCTTTGAGCAGTTCGTCTTCGGCGTGGTCGCGTGCCCGGGTGACGCGGGCCTGGACCCGCCTGCCAGCGACGGTGATTTCGGGGATCCGGGCGCGGCGGTCGTGCGGGTTGAGGCTGCGCACGATCAGCCCGTCTGACTCCAGCCGGTCGAGCAGCGAGGTCAGGGTGGTCTTATCCAGCCCCAGCGCGTGCCCGAGCGTCAGCTGGGTTCGGCCCGCCTCGGCAATCAGGGCCGACAGCACGATCCAGTCGCGCACGCCAGAAAGCCCGTGAGTTCTGGCGACCTGGTCGAGAGCAGCGCGCATACGCTGGGCGGCCCGGTGCAGCAGCCAGGTCAGGTCGGCTGGCTGACTACGGGCGTCCGTTGCGGCGGCCGGCTCGGCGGGCATGCTCAGAGCATACCCGCTGTGCGGCACATGTTCTTGGCTCGGATATTCTCATACCAGATCATTGTTGGGGCGGCCGGGTTCAGGTCGTGAAGGAGTGCGAGAGCCGTGGTGGAACTAGGCATCCTGACGCTGGGTGACCTGCAACGCGATCAGCGCACCGGCAGGCGCAGCCGGCCGGTCGACCGGATGACCGAGATTCTCGGCTACGCCGTCCTCGCCGACCAGCTCGGCCTCGACGTGTTCGCCGTGGGTGAGCATCACAGCGCTGAGTTCTTCACCTCCTCGCCGGCGGTCGTCCTGGCCGCCGCGGCGGCGAGAACCACCGGGATCCGGCTGACCAGCGCCACGACTCTGCTGGGAGTCGCTGATCCGGTCCGGGTCTATGAGGACTTCGCCAGCCTGGACGTCATCAGCCGGGGCCGGGCCGAGATCACCGTCGGCCGGAGCGCTTTCATTGAGCCGTTCTCGCTGTTCGGCTACGACACCGCGGACTACGACGCCTTGTTCGCTAGCAAGCTCGGCCTGCTGCTGGATATCCGCGCAAACCCGGCCGTGACCTGGTCCGGGCGGTTCCGGCCGCCGCTGGAGGCGGCCGAGGTAGTGCCGCGGGCGGTTCAGGATCCGCTGCCTATCTGGGTGGGGGTTGGCGGGTCGGCCGACAGCGCGGAGCGGGCCGGGCGGCTTGGCCTGCCGATGGTGCTGGGGTACATCGGCGGCACTCTCGCGCACCTGCGGCCGCTCGCGGATGCCTACCGTCAGGCGGGGGAGCGGGCCGGGCAGCATGACCGGCTGAGGGTCGCCATCTCCGCCCACTTCCATGCCGGCGCCGATCCGGCCAGAGCGCGCTCGGTGTACCCCTACTACCACGAGTACCTGCGCCCCAAGAAGCCGGGCGGACGCGGCTTTGAGGTGAGCCAGGCCGCTTTCGATGCCGGGACCAGCCGCCAGGGCGCCATCATGATCGGATCGTCCGGCGAGATTACCGACAAGCTTCTGGACGCGGTCAAGGTCCTCAGCCTCGACCGCGTCTTCGCCCAGGTCGACTGGGGCGGCCTGCAGGCAGGCCTGGTCGAGGAATCCATCGGCCGCTACGCCACCGAGATTGCGCCCGCGCTGCGATCCGCCTGACCCGGCGGGCCGGCGCAGGGAGAAGCACAACACCAAACACGAAGGAGAAGTGACATGCGTGATGTGATGCTGCTCGGCAGCAGGCTCGTGCTCGGCGCCTACCTGGCCGTCCACGGAGTGCAAAAACTCTTCGGGGCATTCGGCGGCCCCGGCCTGGACAAGGCCGGGGCCGGGTTCGAGCACATCGGGCTGACGCCCGGCAAGCCGATGGCCGCCCTGGCAGGCGCCACCGAGCTGGGCGGCGGCCTTCTGACGGTGGCCGGCGTCGCCGATCCGGCCGGACCGCTCGCGATAATCGGCGCCATGACCGTCGCGTCCGCGACTCACCGTGCCAGCGGCCCGCTTGCCGCCAACCGCGGCTTCGAGCTGCCGCTGACCAACCTGGCCACCGCGGCTGCGCTGGCCGCTTCCGGGCCAGGCCGGCTTCGGCTCAGCCCGCCGCTCAGCCGGCGCCTGACGACGGTCGTCGCCGCCGGCGGTGCGCTGCTGGCGGGGGCCTCCCTCGTCAAGATGCTCACGGCGGCACGCCCGCAGCCGGTGCCTGCCGCCGCGCCGGGTGAGGGCACGGGAGCCGCATCGGACGCGAGCACCGGGGCTGATGCCGCTCCAAGCTGACCGGCCGCGGAGTCAAAGAACCCGATGCCGCTCCCGTCAACGTTGCGGCGGCCCTGGACCGCTAGCGAGTCGGGGGCATCCCGGAGCCAGAAGGTCGCCCGCACCCGCGCCGGGCCCGCAGTGAGTCCGAACAGACGGCACATGTTGCTGCCTCTGCCGCTGCCCCAGCGTCTCGCGTCAAGGGAGAGGCGCGTAGCCGCAAGGCGCGGCAGCGGCCGTTACGCAGGGCCTCGGATTGCGTCGAGGATATCTCCGTAGCCGCTGGCGTCCACCAGCATGTCCAGGAGCACGGGCCCGGTCACGTCAAGGCTTCGCAGGGCTGCGTCATGCAGTTCTTGCCGGCAGGTCACCCGCGCCGACTGGATGCCGCACGCGCTCGCGATCGCGGCGAAATCCGTCGGGCCGTAGGTAACCGCACGGCTGCCGCCCATGACCCGAGGCACGTTGCTTCACCTTGATCAGGCTCAGCGCGCTGTCATTAAAGACCGCGATCGTCACCGGCAGCCGCAGTCTGGCTGCGGTTTCAAGTTCGCCGAGCACCATGCCGAGCCCGCCGTCGCCCACCAGGCAGAACACGCGGGTCCCGGATCTGATCAGCGAGGCGGCGATAGCCGCGGGAAGGGCGAAACCCATGGTCGCCAGGCCCGAGGACACGAGGACCTCACCGGGGTTCTGCGTGAACCAGAGCGGCATCGCGACGAGCATGTGCGCACCCGCGTCGACCGTGGCCACCGAGCCCGGCGGAGCGATCGACCGGAGTTCCTGCACGACTTCCCAGGGCGCGATGCCAGCCTGTCCTGCGGGGCCGCTCGTGAGGGCGTGCAGCCCGTGCTGGCGCTCTCGCTGAGCGAAGCCGGGGTCCCAGCCGTCTGGCAGGTTGCCCAGTTCCGCGAGCAACTCGCTCAGTGGCCCCACTGCTGTCGCTGCCGGGCTGAGTAGCGTCGTGTGCTCAGGCTGCGAACTGAGCGCGAGCACCGGCGCCGGGTAGGGCCAGGAGCCGGGGATGAGCTCGACGGCATCGAGGCCGATCGTGAGGATCACGTCTGCGGCGTGCAGGACCGGGGCCTCGATGGTCGCCCCGGTCAGCAGACCGGCGGCATTCGCCGACGAATCGGGGATGGTTCCCTTGGCCTTGTAGGTCTGGAGTACCGGAATGGCGGTGCCGGCGAGCAGCGCCCTGATCTCCGCTGCGTGATGCCGGGCGCCGACGCCGATGACGACGACCGGCCGGGTGGCGGCGGCGAGCACTGCGTTGATGCTCGCCATGCTGCCTTCGGCAGGCGGCGGGTCAGGACGGGCGCAGTAGCCGTCGGCCGTCGCATCGATGTCCAGCTGCACCGGGCCCTGCGGAGGCGTTGTCGCGATGCTCAGGGCCCGGCCCATGACGTGCGTCGGATCACCGGCGCCGAGCACGCCCGCGAACTTCGTGACGGGAGCGAAAAGCGCGTGCTGGTCAAGCCGCTGATGTGAGACACGCGACGTGTCAGCCGCCGGCACGGAATCAGTGAGCACGATCAGTGGCTGGCGGTCGAGCAGCCCCTGCGCGACGCCATTAATGCAGCTCGCGGCACCGGGACCCCTGGTCACCAGGCAGGCCCCCGGACGCCCGGTCAGCTCACCGTAGACGCCGCCCATGATCGCGGCGGCTGCTTCATTATGGGTGAGCACGAACCTGATGCCGGCGGCTTCGGCGGCGCCGACGACTTCCAGGTTGCTGCCTCCGCCGGGCAAGCCGAACATGATGTCCGTGCCCGCGTCCGCCAGGGCCCGAGCGGCCACCCGCGCCAGCTGCGCTGCGTTGGTCATGTCGTACGGCTTCTCCTCGGCTGCGCGCGGCCGGTCGTCAGCGGGCCTGGCTGCTCCGGTCCTCGTCCGGGGCGGCCGCGGCCGCCTCGAAGGCCAGGCGGACGTGCGCAGGGTCGACGAAAGGCGACGGTCCTGGCCAGGCCCGCTCCGTCAGCACCGCCTCGATAAGGCTCGGCCGCCTGAGCTCGCGCAGCGCTTGCCGCAGCTCCGGGTCAGACCGGACGCGCAACCCGCTGATCCCGCCCAGAGCCGCCCCGGCAGCGGCGAACCGGGGAGAAGCGCTGAGCCGCTGACCGCCGGTGATGGCGTAAGCATCATCGGCAAGGACGACCACGATCAGGTTGCCTGGCCGGTACGCGGACACCGACCAGAGACTGCTGGCTCCCATCAGGAGCTCGCCATCTCCGAGCAGGGCCACGACCAGCCGGTCCGGCAGAGCTTCGGCGACGCCCAGGGCAGCGGCCAGAGCCGAGCCCATCGCGGCGCCGAGGTACAGATGCGGGCCGTCACCAGAGGCGGATCGCAGAGCCGAGGTCGCGGTGCCCAGCGACGATACGCACAGGGCGTCGGGGAGGGTCCCGACGATTGCCGCCGCGACCTCAGCTGCCCTCACGGCCGCCTCCTAGCTCCGGCTCGAGCATCAGCGCGGCGCATTCGCCCGCCTCATAGGCCAGCGTGAGCGTGCCGTCGGTGAGCTGCGCGGCTGCCGGAGAGCTCCGCAGTGAGAAGGCCTGGATGCCCAGAGCGGCGAGCAGGTGCGGGGCGGCCCGGCCGAGCGGGATCTGGCTGGGATTTGCCTCGCCGAGTGAGCCGCGCATCGAGATCACCAGCGGCAGCCCCAGACGGTAGGGAACGGCAAGACTGCCGAGAGCGTTGAGCGCGTTCCCGAGTCCTGAGCTCTGCATCAGGACGACGGGCCGCTTCCCCGCGATCCGCTGTCCCGCCGCGTAGCCGACGCATTCTTCCTCGCGAGTCAGCGAGCGCATCGTCACACCATGCTCGGACAGCCGGGACAAGATGCCCTGCAGCCTGGTATCCGGAACGTAGACGGCTACCGTCACGCCTCGCGCCTTGAGCGTGTCAGCGATGGCAAGCTGCCAGCTCAGGGTTTGTTCTTCAGGCATTGCCGGCCCGGTCAGTCAAGTCGGCCGGCGGACGGCACGGCAGCGAGCCGGGCCCGCTCCGCCGCGCCGTTCTCGATGTGCGTGGCCAGCAGCTCGCCGGCATGTTCGATGTGCCTGGTCATGGCTATCCGCGCGGCCTTCGGGGCGCCGCGCCTGAAGGCATCCAGAACCTCCCGGTGGTCATTCACCGTGGCGGCCGGCCAGCCGTCGATAGTGGAATAGAAGCGAGCGGGGACATAGCTGACGGCCATTCCCAGCAGCCACGCGATCTTAGGCGCATCGGCGAGCAAGTTGATCGCCCGGTGAAACCGGTGGTTGAGTTCCTCGAGCTCATCAAGGTCACCGCGCTCAGCAGCGCTTTCCAGCTCAACATGCAGCTTCTCCATGCTGGTAATGGCGGATGCGTCGCAACGCCTGACCGCACGGGCCGCAAGCTCTCCGGCGAGCAGCGCCTGGGCCGCGAAGAGATCCCGGATGTCGTCTCCGGTCAGGGGGACCACCACGAAGCCGCGACGTGGCTCGAGCCGCACGACGCCCTGGGTTCGCAATGCCAGCAGGCCCTCGCGGACCGGGGTGACGCTGATGCCGAGTTCCTGGGCGATGGATTCCGGCCGGATGAAATCGCCGCCCTGGAGCTGACCGGAGACGATCAGGTCACGGACGAACGACTCCACTTCGGCACCCAGCTGAGGACGATGCCGGCTGTATTTCCTGGGCTCGGCCCAGAGCCTGTCCGTCGGATCCGTCACGGGATTATCGTACCGGCTCATAATGTGCCCGCTGCCTCACGCGGTGCCCGCCGGAACCGCGCCCGGACCGCGCCGGACCGGCATATCGGGGCGCCGGTCAGCCAGCAGCGGATAGGTGGCATTGTCGGCGTACGAGCGCAGCCGGGCCACCCAGCCGAGGTCCAGGTCAGCCGTGCCAAGTCCAGGGCCGGCGGACTCGGTCAGAACATTTCCCAGCGGGCTGATGATTTTGCTCCGGCCGTGGAATCTCAGCATTCCCTGGACGCCGCCCTGATTAGCACAGACGACGTAAGCGATATTCTCGATTGCGCGCGCCGTGACGATTCCCTCGAATACAAACGCGCGTTCTTCCTCCCACGCCATCGGGAAAACCAGAACGCTGGCTCCGGCGCCGGCCAGCGCCGAGCAGAAGCCGGGGAACGCGAGGTCGTAGCAGCAGCCGAGGCCGAGGTCGCCGTCCGCGGAGAGCACAAGTTCACGGCCAGGGGCGAAGACAGACCGCTCGGCTCCGGCCAGATGGGTCTTGACGTAGTCGGTCCGGCCGCCATCGGGCTCGATGATCGTCACCAGGTTGCAGAGCTGGCCGGCGTGGCGACGGGCGGTGCCGTAGATGACGCGGACTCCGAGCCGGAGCGCGTCGGCCCGCAACGTCTCGTCCGCGCGGCTGAGGCTGGCAAGAAGACGAGTGCCGTAGGCAGCCGGGTCGAGCAGATAGCCAGCCACGCACAGTTCCGGGAAGCAGATCAGGTCGGCATGGTCTCGCGCTGCCTCCTCCAGCAGGCGACGCATCTGCGCCAGGTTGGCGCGCACATCGCCGATTGCCGCGGCGAATTGCGCGACCGCGACGCGAATCAGTCCGTCAGCCAGCACGCTCAGGCCCCTCGCTCAGGCACTCAGGGGCAGGCCGACAGGCCGGATGGGTGATCCGGTGGCACCGCGCAGCTTGAGCGGCATGCCGATGAAGGCGATCTCGGACACCCCGGCTTCGCTGAGTTCCTCCAGGTTCAGCACCTCGATAACGGGTGTTCCGGCGGTGGCGAAGAGGTACCCGTGAACCGGAACGAACGAGTCCGCCTCCTGATGCGGGTCGACGTCGATGCTGATCGCGTCGGTGCCCACGCACATGACCCCGACCTCCTCGCACAGGAACCTGGCCGCCGCCAGCCCGATTCCCGGTGTGGAGCGCAGGTAGCCGTCCAGGTCGGGCCACACTGACATGCGTCCCGTCCGGATCATGGCGATATCACCTTCCCGGAGGTCGAGGTGCTGCCTTCTGGCGGCTCCGGCCAGGTCGTCGGGCCCGATGCAGTAGCCGTCAGGCAGGCAGTCCGCGCCGTGGAGCCGGGCGACGTCGAGCAGGACGCCGCGGCCCACGATCGGCGGGCATTCGTCGGCGCCGCCCTGCAGCCACTGCCGGCTGCCGAGGTCATGATCCGCGGTGCGGCCATTCCAGAACCGGCCGTAGTGGCCCAGGTGATTCAGCATGTCGATGTGCGTGCCGGTGTGGGTGTACATGCTGATCGAGTCGCCGCAGTAGCTGTACTTCTCGTGCACCTGCGCGGGCGCCCCGGAGGACCGGTCATTGACCGAGCCCTGCGGCGTGTGGGTCATCCACATCTGGTAATGCGGGTCGCCAGCCGCGGCCCAGGACGGCATGCCGACGAAGTAGTCAACGGCGAGGTCGAATACCCGGCTGCCATCCGCTCGGCTGAGGACCGCCTGACGCGACTCCGGTGTCATCAGGTTGAGGCGTCCGACGTTGTCGCCGGGCCCCCAGGGGCTGCGCGAGACCGAGACACCGTCTCGCTGGAACAGAGTTTCGTACCGAGCTGCGCCCATGCCTGGTTCTCGTCTCAGCCTTCAGAGCCCGCGGGCAAGGCCCGTGAAGCCGGGTGCTGCTCGGCGAACTCCCGCGCGATGTCGATCCGCCGCATGAACGCGACGTCAGGAAGCTGCTGGGCATAGTCGATGAACCGCGCCAGGCCGTCCGATCGCGCCGGATTGCCGCTGATCCGCGGATGAATGCCGATGGACATCATCCGGCCGAGGTCGTCGCCGTCCGCCCGCAATCTGTCCAGGGTGGCCTTAGCGGTCAGGAAGAAGTCATCGGGGTTGGCGTACCCCGTTCCGACGATGTACCGGGCGTCGTTCACCACCAGGGAGTACGGCACGACAAGGTGCGAGCGGCCGAGCATCGTCGTCCAGTACGGCAGATCGTCGTTGTAACAGTCCGAGTCGTACTGGAACCCGCCTTCCTCGACGACCAGTTCCCTGGTGTTCGTGCTCATCTCCCGGCAGTACCAGCCCAGCGGCCGCGATCCGGTGGTCTTCTCGATCGAGGTGATCGCGAGCCTGATCGCCTCGCGCTCCTGATCGCGGGTCATCTCGAAATGATTGCTCCACCGGTAACCATGGCCCGCAGCCTCGTCGCCGCGGCTGGCAAGCTTGGCCGCGACGGCAGGATTCCGTTCCAGCGCTACCGCCGCGGCAAAGAAGGTGACCGGGATGCCAGCGGCGTCGAACACCCGGAACAGCCGCCAGATGCCGGCCCTGGACCCGTACTCATACATGGACTCCACCGCGAGGTCGCGCTGGCCCTCGAGAGCGAACGGCAGCTCGTACAGGATGTCGTTCGTGTTGTCGCCCATGGCATAGGTCTTCTCCGACCCCTCCTCGTAATTGACCACGAGCTGGACGGCGACCTTCGCGTCCCCGCGCCACCTGATCATCGGCGGATGCTCCCCGTAGCCAGCGATCTCGCGGGCAGGCCCGGCTACCTCGGAGTCGGTGCGCCGGAAGAATGAGTCGTCGCCCGTCATCGTGATCTCCTCATGAGTTATCGGCCTCTGGGTCCAGCTCAAGCCAGCGCTCAGGCCTGTCGAGCGCGTGGAAGCCCGCCCGCCGGTACAACGCGTGGGCATCCCTGGTCGCCAGGATCACCTGGCGGACGCCGGCGGCGCGGAGGTCGGCGAGCATGCAGCGCAGCAGCCAGCTGCCGATCTCCTGATTGCGGTACGGCTCAGCCACGAAGACATCACACAGGTAGGCGAAGGTCACGCCGTCAGTGATCACCCGGGCGACGGCCACCTGCTCATCCGCGCGGAAAACGCCGTAGCCGCGTGACTGCCGGAACGATGCGATGACGTCCTGGAGAGACCGGCCCATCGACCAGTAGGCCTCGGCGGAGAGCCAGTGGTGCACCCGCGCCATGTCCATCCGGGCAATGTCGTCAGTCACGACATAGTGACTCCAGCGCTGCTCCGTCATGGTGCTCCGCCCGTGAGCTGACTGATCGCTGCTACCAGCCGCCCGGCGCCGGCCTGGATCTGGGCGACGCCGGGAAAGCTGAAAGACAGGCGCGCGCAGTCGTCACCGCCGCCGTCGGCGAAGAAGCCCGAGCCGGGCACGAAGGTCACGCCCGCTCGCTCACACTCGGCGAGCAAAGCGGCCGCGCTGATGCCTTCCGGCAGCGTGAGCCAGAGGAAGTACCCGCCGTCGGGAGACCACCAGTCACCAGCCCAGCCGTCCAGGCCTTCGGCCAGCCGTCCGACCAGAGCGTCGCGGCGCAGCCGCAGCATTTCCCTGAGCCGGGCCAGCTGCGGCGGGAGGAAGCCCGCGGTCAGGAACTCGTAGACCTCGGCCTGCGGCCACAGGGGCGGAGACACATAGGTAGCGAGCGCCTCGGCGGCAACGCGGGGGGCCAGGTGATCCGGGAGCACCGCATACCCGACCCGCAGTCCAGGCGCGATCACCTTGGAGAAGGAGGCGGTGAAGACCGAGAGCCGCCCGGCGCCCATGGCTTCCAGCAGCGTCCGCAGCGACGGCGGCGCCGTGCCGTCGAACCTCAGCAAACCGTAGGGATCATCTTCGATCAGCAGCAGGTCGTTCCTGACGGCCAGGTCCGCCAGCCGCTGCCGGGCGGCCGCCGAAAGCGTCGTTCCGGTCGGATTGTGAAACGAGGGCATGACGTAGAAGAAGGCGGGACGCTCGCCAGAGCGCAGGTAGCGCTCAAGCGCATCGAAATCCAGGCCGTCGCGGCTGCGGCGGACCGGCAGGATCTGCGCGCCGGCCTGTCCCAGCAGGCTGTTGACGCGGTCATAGCTGGGCACCTCGACGAGCACCGGGGTCCCCGGCCGCACCAGCACCCGGGTGAGGAGCACCAGCATCAGAAAGGATCCCGGCGTGATCACGACCTGGCCGGGCCGGGCGCGGTGCTCCGCGCCGAGCCATTCGCGCAGCGGCTCGAATCCGCCCGGTGGCCCGTAGTTCAGAGCCGTCGCGCTGTGGCGCTCGAATGCCCGCCGCGCGGCTTCCGCGAGCTCACCGGAGGGGAACATTTCCGGCGCCGGAATGCCCCGGGCGAACGAGATCAGCCCGGAGGCCGGCAAGACCGACACAGCTAGTCCAGCCCGGCCAGGTGGCGCGCCCCGTCCGCGACGATCAGCTGGCCGCTGACGTACGAGGCCTCCTCGCTGGCAAGGAACTGGTACAGGTAGGCGATGTCCTCGGGCTGGCCGACCCGGCCTGAGGGCACCTTCGGGGCGGCCGCGCGCACTCCGTCCGGCCCGAGCGAGTTCACCGGGTCGTTGGCCTGCGGCGTATCGATGACACCGGGCGCCACCGCGTTGGCGGTGATCCCGTCCGGGCCGTACTCGACCGCGAGTGTCTGGACGAGGCCGACGAGCCCGGCCTTGGCCGCGGCGTAATGCGGATGCGCTGGCCACGCCTGCACCGTTCCCGCAACCGATGAGGTTGCCAGCAGGCGGCCGTAGCCGGCTCGCCGCATGTGCGGCAGAGCGGCGCGGAAGCAGCGCCAGGCGCCGCTGAGGTCGACCTCGAGCACGCTCTGCCAGGCCTCGTCATCGAGCTGATCAAGATCGACCTTGCGGGCGATGCCGGCGTTCGCCACCACGATGTCGATCGACCCGAACTCCGCCACTGCCTGCTCGGTGATGGCGGCCACATCGGCAGTGCTGCGGACATCGACAGCGGCGACGAGGCAGCGGCCGCCTGCCTCCGTAATGGCGCTCTGGACCGCGCGCACATCGTGGCCGTCGGGCGGATACCAGGCGAGCGCGACGCTGGCACCCGCCCGCGCGAATACCTGCGCCGTCGCGGCACCGATTCCCGAGGCTGCTCCGGTAATGAGCGCCACCCTGCCGTCAAGGTCGAACATGCTGTCCTCTTCCGTTGCCGCCTGCGTCCTGGTGATCAGTGCAGGTGAGGTCAGAGCATGACATCGCCGCCGTTCGGGCACAGGGTCTGGCCGACGTAATAGGACGAGTCGTCGCTGGCAAGAAAGACCGCGGTGGGCGCCACCTCGTGCACTTCGCCGAATCTCCCGATCGGAAGCTCGGAGAGCTTCCTGGCGGCCCACTCCTCGGTCTCCTCCGCCATCATCTCGGTGAGGATCGGGCCCGGCGCGATCGCGTTGACGTGGACGCCCTGGGTCGATACCTCGCGGGCAAGCGCCTTCGTCAGCCCGATGACGCCGGCCTTGCTGGCGCTGTAGTGGACCATCTCGATGCCGCCGATCTGGCCCAGCTGCGACGCGATGTTGATGATCTTCCCGCGCTTGCGCTCGAGCATTCCCGGCAGGACGAATCTGGTGCAGAGGAAGACACCGCGCAGGTTGACTCCGAGGACGCGGTCCCATTCGGCTACCTCAAGCTCGGCGAAGGCGCACTGGCTGACCGTGCCGGCGTCATTAACCAGGATGTCCACCTGGCCGAACTCCGTCAGGGCAGCGTCGACCAGAGCGCGCACCTGCTGCTCATCGCTGACATCGGTCCGCACCAGCAGCGAGCGCTGTCCCGATTCAGCGATCGATGCGAGCACGGGCGCTGCCGCGTCGGCATCGAGGAGATCGGCAATCACGACGTCGGCGCCCTCGGCAGCGAACGCCATCGCGATCTCGCCGCCGATGCCGCGTGCTCCGCCGGTGACGATCGCGGTCTTTCCGTTGAGCTTCCCGGCCACGCTATGTCCCTCGATTCGGTGTCACGGATAGTGCCCCTGCGGGTCAGGTGGCCCAGAGCTTGCGGATCTCCTCGGAGGTCGCCAGATCGAACCGCCGGGACATGAGATACATCGATGCTTCGTGCTGGGCCGGATCATCGCTCGCGACAGCGTCGGTGACGATGACGACGTAGTGATCGGAGAACATCGCGTCCCGCGCCGTGGACTCGACGCAGCCCTCGGTCGTGCAGCCGGTGACGACAACCGACTTAATCCCGTTGCTGCGCAGCAGCAAGTCGAGATTGGTTCCCCAGAATGCGCTGGACCGGTACTTCTTGACCACCAGCTCACCGTCGAGGGGTTCCAGGCCAGGAACGAACTTCTGGCCGTCAGAACCGTCCAGGGTGTAGGTCAGCGGCTCGGTTTCCCCGTGGTGGTCGTCGTGCAGCCGCAGGTTGAACCGGATCTGGGCGGGGGAGTCGCTGGCCTGGCCGGGCAGTACCGTCATCTGAATGAAGACCGGCAGCACCCCTGACTCGCGCGCGGCCGCGATCAGCTCCCCGATGCGCCCGATGACCGGCGGGTACATGGACAGGTCGACGCCGAACTGGTCGAAGCTGCCGCCGGCGCAGCAGAAGTCGCGCTGCATGTCAACGATGAGCAGCGCGGTGTGCGCGGGGTCAACGATTTCGGCGAGCTCGGTGAAGACCTGCTTGCCCGCTACCTCGATCATGGCATCTCCGGCTCGGGCAGCTCGGGTGAGCCGCCGGGCGACAGGCTGGCCGAGCGGGCCTCGGCGAAGTCGATCTCGTCGGTAGCCATCGTGGCGCCTAGAGCCGCGAGCTTCTCTGGCGACTTCGCGCGCAGGTAGGCATAGACGGCGAAGCCGATGACCACCCAGGCGAGCACGACGTAGGCCACGTTGTTGTAGGGGAACGGCTGCCCCGGCTTGGCCGTCTCGTACAGCGGATACAGGAGCACCGCGGTGCCGATGATCGGCGCGACCAGGTGCCTCCAGACGCTGAAATCTGGCTGGCCCCAGTAGAACCTGATGAGGCCGATGTTGGCCAGACCGTAGACCAGGATGATCGCGATCGTGCCGATCGCGCCGGTGTAGCCATAGACGTCGGTCAGCGCCGAGCCAAGCCAGACCGACAGCAGTACGCCGACGATGACCGCGAAGGCGACGAGCGCGTAGATGGAGACGAACGGGGACTTGAAGCGGTGGTGCACCCGCGACAGCTGCGGCGGCAGGACCCGCTCGCGTGCCATCGCGAACATGACGCGGACTGTGGTGTTGAGTACGGCGAGCATGCAGGAGAAGAGCCCGGCGATGGCGGCAAGGTCGACGGGCTGCCTGAGCCAGGGCGCGTAGTGGCCGGCCAGGGTGGAGAACTGCGCGGGGCTTGCGAGGAAGGCCTTCAGCCCGGCCGCGGTGTTGAGATGGAAGCCTGCGACCAGCCCGTACATGACAAAGACGAAGAACACGCCCACTCCGAGCAGGGCGCCGCGGACCGCCAGCGGAACGTTGCGCTTCGGGTTGCCTGTTTCCTCGCCCAGGACGGCGGCGGCTTCAAATCCGATGAACGACAGCAGCCCGAAGACGACCCCCAGCCCGACGCCCGAGAAGCCGGTCGGCCCGGAGCTCGGGTTGAAGTAGGTCAGGCTGTTGCCGTGCCCGGCGCGGATGATGGAGATCAGCGCCAGCAGGGTAAAGATGAACATTTCCAGGCCGAGCAGGATGAGATCGAGCCGGACCGACGTCCTGATGCTGCGCACTGACAGTGTCATCGCGATCGCCAGCAGGATGATGCCGAGGATGGCCCACGACACGTTCCAGTGAAACGTCGACTGCAGGTAGGAGTGCAGGAACGCGCCGTTCGCAGTGAACAGGCCGATGGTGAGCACCACGAACGCGCCTGCGTACAGCCAGCCGGTAAAGAATCCGGCGAGGCTCCCGAGCGCCCGGCTGCAGAAGGTATAGAAGGAGCCCGCCGTCGGCAGCTTCTTCGCGAACTCGATCACCGTGTTGCCCACGAACAGCGCGGCGATAAAGGCGAGCAGGAATGCGAGGGGGAGCGCGGCCCCCGCATCGGCGCCCGCGGCCGGGGCATTGAGGATCACGGCCAGAACCGGCGCCATGACCGCCGCCGACAGCGCGAGGCAGTTGCGCAGGCTCAAGATCCCCCGGGCGAGCTGCGGTTTGGATTCTGCGGCGGGTACTGGCGCGGGCTCGGTTGCTGCCATCTCGGTCACCCTCTCGCTAGGAGGCCAGGCGGCGGCATATCGCGGCTTCGATGGGGATCCAGCTGCCGTGAGAGGAAACCGACTGCCCGAACACACGTAGTAGAGCTCTGGCCCGGTACCGGTGTCAAGATATGAGATACTTTATTTGAAGTAGAAAACTTAATATATGATCTTGCGATCGGCCGCCTCCGTGCCGACGCAGGCCGCTGCCGCTGCCCGGTCACTCGGCCTGCGGCCGGGCTGCTACCCCTTCACCGACACCTCGCTGACCCGCCCGGCTGGGGCCGTGATCACCTGTGGCCACGATGTCCCGCGCACCGACGGCGTGCGGCTAGTTGAAGCGCTGCGCGCTGCTGATGTCGAGACCCTGGCCCGAGCCGTAACCGCCTAGCGCGGGCGCCGCTGTCCGTCCGGCCGGTCAGCGGCCGGTGAACACTGGCGGCCGCTTCTCCGCGAAAGCGCGCTGACCCTCCCGGTAATCATCGGACCGGAAGCAGGCCTCTACCATCGCCTGGACCGCAGCCGGATCGCGAGACTCGGGCGGCTGCCCGGCCGCGCGGATCCCGGCCTTGGCGGCAGCGACAGTGAGCGGAGCGTTGGCGGCGATGCCGGCCGCCAGCTCCATCACCTGATCGCGCAGCTCGGCTACGGGCACGACGCGGTTGACCAGCCCCATCTGGAGAGCCTCGGCGGCCGAGAACCGGCGCGCGGAGAACAGCATCTCCGCGGTCCAGGCCGGTCCCACGAGCCCTGCCAGCGTGGTCACGCCGGACAGGCCGTAGCCGAGCCCGAGGCGGGCCGCCGGAATGCCGAACTGGCTGTCATCCGACGCGATGCGGATGTCCGTCTGCAGGGCCGTGAGCAGTCCGCCGCCCATGCAGAAACCGCGGATCATCGCGATGGCGGGCTTGCCGAGGCCGCTCCACGCGCTCGCCAGCGCCGCCTGCTCGCGGTCATACGCGGCGCGCGCGGCGGGGTCGTGCGCTGCTCGCCGAACTCGGAGATGTCGGCGCCCGACGCGAAGGCCTTGTCACCGGCACCGGTGACCACGACGACCCGGATCTCCGGGTCGGACTGCAGCGCGGCCAGAGTGCCAGGCAGCGCGGCCCGGATCTCACGGGACAGGGCGTTGCGCTTGGCCGGGTTGTTGAAGGTCACCACGGCGACAGCTGCCATGACCTCGACGAGCAGCAGGTCCGTGCCCGTCTCACGCGACGCCGACGAGGGTGATGCGGTCATTCGGGTCCTTTCGGTCTGGTCCGGCAGCCGGTCTGCTCAGATCACGCCGTCCGCGCGGAGCTGCGCGATATCCGCGGGCTGGTAGCCGAGCTCACCGAGCACGCTCGCCGGTGTCCGCGCCGAGCTCGGGACTCGGAGCGCGGACGGTGGGCGGGCCGCCGCTCATCCGCACCGCGTTCCTGACAACATCCTGCGGGCCGAGGACGGGGTGCTCGACGTGCCCGGTCATCGCGAGGTGCTCGACCTGCGGATCTGCGAATACCTCATCCATCCGGTACACCGGCCCGCAGGGCACCCCGGCCGCGTTCATCGCGGCCACCCACTCCGCCGTGCCGCGGGTCCGCAGCCGCGCGCCGATCAGCGCGTTGAGCTCGGCCCGGTTCGCCGACCGCCGGGCCGCCGAATCGAACCGGGGATCGGCCGGCAGCCACGGCAGGCCGAGCACGTCGCAGAGGCTGGCCAGCAGGCGGCCACCCGGGGCGCCGACGTTGACGTAGCCGTCGGCGGTGGCGAAGCAGCCCATCGGCACGCTCATCGGGTGATGGTTTCCGGCCGGCTCCGGCACCTCGCCGTCGATGGTCCACCGCGCGGCCTGGAAGTCCATCATCGCGATCATCGATTCGAGCAGGGACGTCTGCACCCACCGCCCGCTTCCGGTCCGGTCCCGCTCGTGCAGCGCGACCAGCACGCCGATCGCGAGGTAGAGGCCTGCGGCGAGATCGGACACCGGGATACCGGCCCTGGTCGGCTCGCTGCCGGGCAGCCCGGTGACACTCATCAGGCCGCCCATGCCCTGCGCGATCTGGTCGAGGCCGCCCCGGTCCGCGTACGGGCCATCCTGGCCGAAACCGGAGATCGACCCGTAGACCAGGCGCGGGTTCCGCGCGTGCACCGCTCTCGTAGTCGAATCCCAGCCGGTACTTGACCGGCGGACGCATGTTCTCGATCAGCACGTCGGAGCCGTCAACCAGGCGCATGAGCACCTCGCGCGCTCCGGGCGCCTTGAGGTTCAGCGACAGGGACCGTTTGTTCCGGTGCAGGTTCTGGAAGTCGGCGCCGTTGCGGCTGTCACCGGCAGCCGGGCGCGTCCAGGGTGGCGGGCGGCTCGACCCGGATCGACGTCGGCGCCCCAGTCGGCGAGCTGGCGGACGCAGGTCGGACCCGCCCTGGCCACGGTCAGGTCGATGACCCGGATGTCGTCAAGCGGAAGGTTCGTCGTCACGATGCACGTCCGTTCGCCACAGTGGCTGCCCGCCGGTCACCAGGCGTAATGCTCAGGCGCGGGCTTGTAGCCGGGGAAGATGGCGTCGAGCCGCTTCAGTGCGTCCTGGTCGAGCCGCAGGGCGAGTGCGGGCAGCGCGCCGTCCAGCTGGCCGAGGGTGCGCGGCCCGACGATCGGCGCGGTTACCCCGCGCTGATGCAGCAGCCAGGCGAGCGCGACGGTGGCCGGTTCCTCGCCGAGTTCCTCGCAGAAGCCCTCATAGGCCTCGATCTGAGGCCGGTTCCGCTCGATGGTCTCCCTGGCCCTCCCGCCCTGACGGCGCCGGCCTTCGCGTTCCTTGCGCAGGACGCCGCCGAGCAGGCCGCCTTGCAACGGCGACCACGGGATGATGCCGACGCCGTACTCGATCGCCGCGGGCAGCACCTCCAGCTCGATCGTCCTGGTCATCAGGTTGTAGATGGACTGCTCGCTGGTCAGCCCGAAGAACCCGCGGGCCGCGGCGGCGGCATTGCCCTGCGCGATGTGCCAGGCGGCGAAGTTGGAGGAGCCGACGTAGAGGATCTTGCCCTGCGCGACCAGGACCTCCATCGCCTGCCAGATCTCGTCCCAGGGGGTGTCCCGGTCGACGTGGTGCATCTGGTACAGGTCGATGTAGTCGGTCCGAAGGCGGCTGAGTGATGCGTCGCAGGAACGGCGGATATTCAGCGCCGAGAGCTTGCCCTCGTTGGGCCAGTCACTCATCGCCCCGTACAGCTTGGTGGCCAGGACTGTGCGCTCCCGCCGGCCTCCGCCGGAGGCGAACCAGTCACCGATGATCTCCTCGGTCCAGCCGACGTGCGCCTGATCGTTCTGGCCGGCCTGGCCGGACGGGCCGGACGGGCCGCCGTAACGATTCGCGGTATCGAAGAAGTTGATGCCCAGCTCGTGTGCGTGGTCCATGATGGCGTGCGCTTCGGCGGGCGGCGTCAGCGGTCCGAAGTTCATCGTTCCCAGGCACAGGCGGCTGACCGAAAGACCAGAACGACCGAGGTTCGTATAGTCCACTGATAACTGCCTCTCGCGGTTGCGCGGCGATTCGTCACACCGATTGAAGCACCCGGCCTGCACGCCCGATGAGGCAGGCACGGCGTGACGCTGACGACCTGCGGGCGCGCATCAGGGCGGCCCTGGCGTACGCTGCGAGCTCGCCCGGACGATCAGCTCGGCCCGCAGCACGACGTGACGGGGCGGGAATTTCTCCCCGTCCACCCGGCGGAGCAGAAGCTTCGCTGCCGTCTGCCCGATCTCGTAGGTCGGCTGGGCCACCACGGTGAGCGGCGGCCTGAGCGCGGTGGCCCAGATGGCGTCGTCGAAACCCACCACGGCGATGTCACCGGGAATGGCCAGTCCGGCCTCGGCGATCGCCCGCAGGCCGCCGACGGTCATGAGGTTGTTGGAGAACAGCAGGCCATCCGGCGGCTGACGCTGGTGCAGCAGTTGCCGGGTGGCGGCATAGCCGCCTTCGGTCCTGAAGTCGCCGTAGGCAATGAGGGAAGGATCAACTGCGCGCCCGGCGGCACGAAGTGCCGCCCGGTATCCCGCCAGCCGGCGCGCGCCGGTCGTGGTCTCGACCGGGCCGGCGATGAGCCCGACCCGGCGGCAGCCCTGGCCGATCAGGTGCTGCGCCGCCTTGCTGGCGGCCTGGTAGTTGTCGACGGTGACGCTATCCACGGGCGCGGCGGTCAGCCTCCTGTCGATGGTGACCACCGGGATGCCCCGCTCGAGCAGAACGTCGACGCTGGTCCGCTGAAGCGAGGCGGGCGACAGCAGCGCGCCGGCCATCTGCTCGGCGGCTGCTACCTCGAGGTAGCGGGCCTCCTTGGCCACGTCCTCATCGGCGTTGGCGAGCACGACTGAGTACCCGGCGAGCTGGGCCTCGTCTTCCGCTCCGCGCACGACCGCGGTGAAGAACGGGTTGGTGATATCGGAGATGATGAGGCCGAGCACCATGGCCGCCCGGGTGCGCAGGCTGCGAGCCGGGCCGTTGCGACGGTAGCCGAGCTCGGTGACGGCAGCGAGCGACGCGGTGCCGCAGGTCTGCCGCGACGTCGGGCTTGCCGTTCAGGACCCGGGACACGGTCGCCGCCGACACACCGGCCACCGCGGCGACGTCGCGAATGGTCGTCGGCACCGCTCACCTCCCGTCGTTGCTGCCGGCCGTCAGGCACCCAGGGCCGGGCCGAGGGTTGACGGCCTTCTGACCTGATCCTTACATTAAAGAGAAATCGTTTCATGAAACGATTTCTCGCTGGCTGACTGGGCTCTCTGCCGAGGTGCTCGTATGGCGCGTGTGGCATTGCTGAGCGGGGTGGCAGCCGCACGGGAACTCTCCGGCCGCCAGTTCGGGCGCGGCCGATGACCTCGCAGCCGCCCAGCCGCCGGGCGCAGCCTGCTGCTCATCGGCGAGTCCTGGTTCAGCCACACGATTCACCAGAAGGGGTTCGACAGCTTCACCACGTCCACCTATGAGGAAGGCTGCGCTGACTTCGTCTCGGCGCTTGAGTCGCGGGGCTGGTCGGTGGAGCACATCCCGAGCCACCTGGTCGACACGCAGGATGCCGTCCACACTCAAGGCCCTCAGCCAGCACGCGGTGGTCGCGCTGTCCGACGTCGGGAGCAACACGTTCCTGCTAGGGCGGCAGACATTCTTCGGCGGGCAGGTCGCGCCCGACCTCCTCGAGCTGATCGCCGCCTACACCGCTGGCGGCGGCGGCCTGGTGATGGTCGGCGGGTACCTGTCGTTCGGCGGAATCGACGGGAAAGCCGGGTACGGCAGGACGTGCCTGCAGGACGTGCTGCCGGTCGTCGTCTCGCCCGGCGATGACCGGGTCGAAAGGCCGGCCGGGGTGACTCCCGCGCGTGCACCTGCCCGATCACCCCACGGTGGCCGGGATAGCCGGCCCGTGGCCCGAGCTCCTCGGCTACAACCGGCTGACGCTACGGCCGCCGGGCCAGGTCGTCGCCAGCTGCGGGGACGACCCGCTGGTCGTCGCCGGCACCTACGGCAGCGGGCGATCCGTAGCGTTCGCCTCCGACCTCGGGCCGCACTGGGCGCCAGCACAGTTCACCGACTGGGAGGGATATCCCGAGCTCTGGAACGGGATCGCCTCGTGGGCCGCCGGCCTCGACTCATAGCGCTGCAACGTCTCGGGAGGAACTGTGTCCGCTGACCAAGAAGGCTCGCACGGAGGGCTCCGGGCCAATGCCATCGGGCTCGGCGGCGACGTCATCGTCGCCGTCGCGAACGTCGCCCCGTCCAGCGCCGTGGCCTTCACGCTGGCGCTGCTGCTGACGCTGACCGGTCTTGCGTCGCCGTTAGTTGTCGTGATCGTCGGTGCGCTGATGTTGTTCGTGACACTGGGCTACGCGGCCATGAACCGCTGGCGGCCCAGCGCGGGCGCGCCCTACGTGTGGGTGGGCGAGGCGACCTCCCCGGCGGCCGGCATCGGCACCGGCCTGCTGTCCGCTCTCGGCGCGACGCTGTTCAACATCGGGAACATCACCCTCGCGGGCGCCTACCTGCTGTTCGTCGTCTCGCCGAGCTCCACGTTCCCGAAAGCGGTCACCTGGCTGATCGCGGCGGCCATCATGGCGGTCCTGCTCTGGCTGTCGATCCGCGGCCTGCGTCCCTCCGTGGTGGTGCAGACGACCCTGCTCGTCATCGAGTACGCGTCGGTCATCTCGTTCGTGATCCTCGCCCTGATCCATGAAGCGAGCCACGCTGGCGGGGCCACCCTCCCGTCGCTGTCCGATTTCTCGTTCAGCAGCAACATCGGCGGCATTCACGGACTGGCCAATGCCGGCGTGACCTGCGCGGTCCTCTACGCGGGCTGGGAGGCGGTCTCGGTTGTCGGCGAGGAGTCGACGAAACCGCGGCAGAACCCGGGCCGCGCCATGATCGGCTCGGTCGCGTTCCTGCTCGTCTGGTTCACCGGCCTGATCATGGTCTTCCAGGGCATCTCCAGCCAGAAGACGCTCCTGGCGCACGGCGGCGATGTGCTCGCCTATGCCGGCAGCCTCCTCGCGCCCGGCCTGGCGGGCCGGATTCTCCCGCTGGCGGTGCTCATCGCGGTGATCGGCACGACCCAGCTGCAGATGACCGAGTCGAGCCGCATTCTCTACTCGTTCGCCCGTGACCGGCTGCTGCCGCGTTTCCTGGGCAAGATCAGCGAGAAGCACCAGACGCCGTGGGCGGCCCTGACCGTCCTCGGGCTGATCCCGCCGATCTTCCTGATCCCGTACCTGGCGAGCTCGTCGTTCTTCAAGGTCATCACGGACATCATCAGCTCCGGCGGCGAGCTGTACCTGTTCATGTACTTCGTGGTCGCCGTGAGCAGCGTGTGGTTCTTCCGGAGCCAGCTCACCAGGAGCGGCCGGGCCATGATCTTCGGCGGGATCCTCCCGTTGCTCGGCGGAGCCCTGATGCTCGTCCTGTGCATTTACGGGATGACAACCGAAACAGGGGTGGTGACCGGGGTCGCGCTCGGCATCATCGCGCTGACCTATATCACCGCGTTCATCATCGCCCGCACCGTCAAGGACTCGCCGTTCCTGGAGGAGCTGCAGCGGCGCCGCAGTGCCGGCGTGAGCGGGCCCGAGGAGGAGCCCGGCCGGGTGCCCGATCCGGCGGGGGCTCCGGAGGCGTGACCGCCGCCAGGCGCGGCCGGATCACGGACGGCGGGCGCCGACGGTGACGACCGGGTTCTCCAGGGAGCCGAGCGCCGCGGAGCCGACCGTGACGACATCACCGTCGCGGAGGGTGAAGTCATCCGGCGGCACCAGGCTTGTCCCGGTGAGCAGGGCGACCCCGTGCGGGAAGGACTGGGCGGCGAGCAGCCACCGGAGCAGCTCGCCGGGCGTGCGCTGCATGGTGGCCATCGACATCTCGTCCTGGTAGAGCGTCTGGCCGTAACGGACGATCTGCAGCCCGACCCGGATCTGCTGCCAGGGCGGCGCCGCGCTGACCGGCACCAGGCACGGGCCGATGCCGCAGCTGCGGTCATACACTTTGGCCTGCGGCAGGTACAGCGGGTTCGCGCCCTCGATGCTGCGCGAGGACATGTCGTTGCCGAGCACGAAGGCCTGCGGCTCGCCGTCCGGTCCGGCGACCACGACGAGCTCGGGCTCGGGCACGTCCCAGTCGGAGTCAGCCCGGATGCCGAGCTGGTCGCCGGGTCCGATCGCCGCGCCGGCGGCGGCCTTGGCGAACAGCTCCGGCCGGCTGGCGCTGAACACCCGGTCGTACACGTCGCCGCCGTCGATGGCCTCCTTCTGCCTCGCCTCGCGGCTGCGGGGGAAGGTGACGCCGGCGGCCCAGACGGGCTGCAGATCCAGCGGTGCCAGAACCGCCGCCGGGCCGGGCACCGGCCCGGCGGCCGGGAGCGAGTCCAGGTCCTGCAGGGGCCGGCCGCGATCGGCCAGCAGCGAGGCCACCGTCACGGCCGGGCCGAGCAGGTCCTGCGGACCCTGCTCGGTGTCGCCCGCGGGCGAGGCGGATCTCGCCAGCGGTGCGCACCCGCCACAGGCCAGTCGTCATGACGGCTTCCTCTCGGTCAGGACCGCGTTCCGGCCCAGGCAGGGCCCGCCCGGGTAGCTGTACTGGCGGATCGAGTCCGCGCGCAGCTCCATCGAGTTCCCGGCCGCGGCCGGCGCCAGGTACCGGCCGTCGCGCACGACCGCCGGGCTGGCAAAGTGCTCGTGGAGATGGTCGATCCACTCGATGACCCGGCCGTCCGTCGTTCCCGACACGCACGCGTAGTCGAAGAACGACAGATGCTGGACCGCCTCGCAGAGCCCGACGCCGCCGGCGTGCGGGCACACCCGGATCCCGGCCTTCGCCGCGAGCAGCAGGTTGGCGATGTTCTCGTTGACTCCGGCGACCCGGGTCGCGTCGATCTGCATGACGTCGAGCGCTCCGGCCTGCAGCAGCTGCTTGAATACCACCCGGTTGGCGACGTGCTCGCCGGCCGCGATCGGGACCGGGGCGACGGCGCGGCGGATCTCCGCCATGGCCAGGATGTCATCGGGAAACGTGGGCTCTTCCATCCAGGCGGGATTGAACCGGGCGAGCGCGCGGATCCAGCTGATCGCCTCGCCGGTGCCCCAGACCTGATTCGCGTCGATCGCGATCAGGTAATCCGGGCCGCAGATCTCCCTGGCCAGCGTGAGGCGGCGCACGTCGTCCTCGAGACTGCCGCCGACCTTGAGCTTGACCTGGCCGAATCCTTCGCCGATGGCCTGGCCGAGCAACTCGGCCAGGTGCGCGTCGGTGTAGCCGAGCCAGCCCGGCGCCGTCGAGTAGGCGGGATAGCCGTCGTCGGTCAGCTCCCTGATGCGGCCGGCCTTGCCATCGGCGCCGCGCTCCAGCAGGTCCAGTGCCTCGGCCGGGGTGATCGCGTCCTGCAGGTACCGGAAGTCGACCAGCGCGACGAGCTCGGCGGGCGTGAGCTGCGCAGAGCAGCCGCCACAGCGGCAGCCCGGCGCGCCTGGCCTTCAGGTCCCAGCAGGCATTGACGATCGCGCCGACCGCCATGTGGGCGATGCCAGTCTCCGGTCCGAGCCAGCGGAGCTGGCTGTCGCCGACCAGCCGCCGGGACAGGCCGCCGAGGTCGGCGACAAGCTCGTCCACGTCCGCGCCGGTCACCGCCGGGGCGAGCGCGGCGATGGCCGCGACCTGGACGTCGTTGAACCGCCCGATCGTAAAGGTAAAGCCATGCCCGGCCAGCTCGTCCGGCCCGTCGGTGCGGAGGACGGCATAGGCGGCCGCGTAGTCCGGGGCCGGGTTCATCGCGTCCGAGCCTGCCAGCGTCCGGGACGTCGGGAACCGGACGTCATGGGTCTCGACGGCCAGGATGCGCGGCATCGGCCTCCCTTCGCTCTGAACGACACGGTAACGCCCGATCGCGCCTGAGGCACGTCAGCCCGGCGGGCGGCTCCTGCGCCCGCGCCCGGGCCGGCATCATCAGGGCGCCAGCGTGCCAGCGGTCAGGACCACTCCTTCCGCATGGCCGGCACAATCTCGGTGACGTAGGAGCCCAGCAGGTCGGCATCCCAGGGTGGCCGGATCACGACGTTCACGAGGCGGGCTCCGGCCGTCACGTAGGGGGCGATCTGCTCCATCACATCCTGCGGCCGCCCGGTCACCGAGCCGTTGCGGACTCGGTCAGCCCGGTCGCCCCACTGCCGTTCGATCTCCGCCCGCACCCGGGCCGGATCGCCGGCACTGAGGCTGAACATGAGGTTGATGCTGCGCTCGACGTCCGATGCGTTCCGGCCGGCCTCGGCACACCAGTCGTCGAGCACTCCGTTCAGGTCGCGGAATTCGGACGCTGAGATATAGGCAGCGTTCCAGCCGTCCGCGATGGCGCCCGCCAGCCGCAGCGTCTTGCGGCGCCCGAGGCCGCCGATCCAGAGCGGAAGGCGTCCCGGCGGGGCCGGGAACGCAGTTCGCCTCGTCAAAGCTCAGGCCGGCGACCGGAGCGGCTGACCCGGTCGCCGGCGAACAGCGACTGCAGCGCCCGCGCCTGAGAGTCCAGGACCTCATGGCGGTCGGCCTGTCCGGGAAAGCTGATCCCGAACGCGCGCGCCTCCTCGCCGTACCAGCCGCTGCCAATCCCGAGTTCGAAGCGGCCGCCGGACAGGTGGTCGATGGTGACAGCGGACTTCGCCAGCAGCCCGGGGTTCCGGTACAGCGAGCAGAAGACCAGGCAGCCAAGCCGGGCGCGCGCGGTGTCGGCGGCGATCGCCGCCAGAGTGGCGACCGCCTCGAAGTGCGGGGCCGTTCCGCCCGCCGCGGGGACTTCGTACAGGTGGTCCCAGACCGAGATCCAGTCGATGCCCGCGTTGTCCAGCCACTGCCACAGCGCGCGCAGCTCGCTCATCGTCGCGTTCTGCGGTCCGATGTGCACTCCGAACTGCACGGTCACGTCGTCACCCGGTCTCTGAGTAGCGCGCTGCGCCGGACCTTCCCGGCGTCGTCCCGGACCGGCTCGCCGACCCATTCGAAGCTGCGCGGCACCTTGTAGCGGACCAGCTGCTTGCCGACGAAGGCGCTGAGCTCGTCGTCCGGGACCGCCGCGGTGCCGGGCGTGCCGCGGCAGATCGCGTGGACGGCCTGTCCGAGGTCGTCATCCGGCAGACCGATCACGGCGCAGCTTTCGACTGCCGGATGCTCGTTGAGTACGCCCTCGATCTCGGCCGGGTAGATGTTCGCCCCGCCGGACAGGATCATGTCCGCGCGCCGGTCGGCCAGGAACAGATAGCCATCATCGTCGAACCAGCCCATGTCGCCCAGGCTTTCCCAGCCGTTGCCGATCGTCCGCGCCGACGCTCCGATGTAGCGGTAGGCGGGCCTGCTGCCAGGACTGACCCGCAGGAAGATCTCGCCGATCTGCCCCGGCGGCAGGTCCTGCTCGGTCTCCGGGTCGACGATCTTCATCTCGCCCGCGGTGACCCGGCCGACGGAGCCCTGGTGGGAGAGCCACTCGTCGCCGCGGATGGTCGTGACGGCCTGCGTCTCGGTGCCGGTGTAGAGCTCCCAGATCCGCTCGCCGCCGATCCAGTCGATCCACGCCCGCTTCGCCCAGACCGGGCAGGGCGCTCCCATGTGCCACACCGTCTGCAGCGATGACAGGTCGTAACGCCCGCGGACCTCATCGCCGAGCCGCAGCATCCTGATCATCATGGTCGGCACGACGAGCATGAAATCCGGCCGGCAGGTGCTCGATCGCCCGCAGCGTCTCCTCGGCGTCAAAGCGCGGCAGGAGCACGACGTGGTTGCCGTAGAACAGCCCGGTGGAGGCGAAGGTGAACCCGGCATTGTGGTACAGCGGGCCGGGGATCAGGGCGCAGCCGTCCCGGCGGAAACCCCGGCTTGGCTCGGCCGCGATGACCGACGGCTCGCCGGACAGGATGAGCTTCGGCCGTCCGGTTGACCCGCCCGAGGTCGGGGCTTTCCAGCTCGCGGACACGACCGGGGGGAGCGGCTCGTCGCTGAGCCCGGGGTCCGGCTGCCGGCCGGCGGCCCAGGTGGCGCGGCCGGGCACCTGGCCGGCCTCGACCCCGACCACCAGGGCGGAGTCGGCCAGCTCCACGATCGCGGTCAGCTCCGGGCCGGGCAGCCGGAACGACACGGGCTGCGGGATGGCGCCGAGCTTCCAGCAGGCCACGGCGGACTCGATAAAGCCGACCGAGTTGGGCAGGGCGATCGTGACGAGGTCGTCGCGGCTGACCCCGGCGGCCGCGTACGCGCGGGCCAGCCGGCTGGCGCGCCGGTCGAGTTCGCCGCGGGTCAGCGATTCCCCGCCGACCGTGACGGCGGGCCAGTCCGGATGCTCGGCGGCCAGCGCACCGAGAGCGACCGCGATCGGCTGAAGCGCGTCAGCCATCGACCGGGCCGGCTTCCTGAACGATGCCGGCCGCGAGGAGTTCTCCGGCGTGCTCGATTCCCCAGTCGGCCAGGGCCTCGCGGGTGTGCTCGCCGGGCCGCGGCGGCGGCTTGTCCAGGCTGGCGGCCGTCCGGCTGAAGCGCGGAGCCGGGGCCGGCTGCAGCACTCCGTGATGCTCGGCGAAGGTCTGGCGGGCGAGCAACTGGGGGTCCGAAGGCGCCTCGGTCATGGAGAGCACCGGCGCGACGCATGCGTCGCTGCCCCTGAAGGCGTCCTCCCACTCGTCGCGGGTCCGCTCGCGGATGCGCGCGGCAATCATCTCCCGGAGGCGTTCGCGCGAAGCGGGGTCATCGCGGTCCGGCAGGTCCGGTACACCGAGGATCGCGGTGAACTCGGCCCAGAACTTGAGGCTCCAGCGCGCCGACGGCCAGCCAGCGGTCATCCCTGGTCTGATACACGTCGTACCAGGGATAGCCGGTATCCAGCCGGTTGACGCCCCGCTCGTCCGTCCATTCGCCGCGGGAGAACGCGCCCCAGGCCTGAGCCAGCAGCAGCGACGCCCCGTCGACCATCGCGGCGTCCACCACCTGGCCGAGACCCGAGCTCTGCCGCTCCCACAGCGCCGCGCAGATGCCGAAGGCCAGCAGCATGCCGCCGCCGCCGAAATCCCCGATGAGGTTCAGCGGTACCTGCGGCGGTCCCGCCGCCCGGCCGATCATGTGCAGGGCGCCGGTCCTGGCGATGTAGTCGATGTCGTGCCCGGCCGTCTCCGCGATGGGCCCGGACTGCCCCCAGCCGGTCATGCGACCGTAGATGAGCCGCGGGTTGCGCTGGTGGCACTCGGCCGGACCGAGACCGAGGCGCTCGGTCGCTCCGGGCCGCATCCCCTCGATGAGCACGTCAGCCCTGGCGGCCAGCGACAGCAGCAACTCCGCGCCCGCCGCGTTCTTCAGGTCAATCATGACCGAGCGGCGGCCGCGGCTGAGCAGCTGCGTCGGCGCACTGCTGACCTGGGCCCCGGGGCGCTCCACCCGCAGAACGTCGGCCCCGAGATCGGCCAGCAGCATGGCGCAGAACGGTCCCGGCCCGAGGCCCGCGAGCTCAATGACGCGCAGCCCCTGGAGCGGGCCGCCATTCGGACGACCCGGCTCAGCCAAGCTCGGCGCCCACGATGGACACGAACGAGACGCAGTCGCCGGGCCGGCCGCCGAGGTTCTGGGTCAGGGCGTAGCGCTTGCCGCGCTGCTCGATCTGGCGCTCGGGCGGCGCTTCGCCGCGGAGCTGCAGCCAGCATTCGAACAGCATCCGCAGGCCGGACGCGCCGATCGGGTGGCCGAAGCTCTTCAGCCCGCCATCGGGGTTGACCGGCAGCTCGCCGCCCAGGTCGAAGCGGCCGTTCAGCGAGTCCTTCCAGGCGGTGCCGCGGGCCGAGAAGCCCAGGTCCTCCATCAGCACCAGCTCGGTCGGCGTGAAGCAGTCGTGCACCTCGGCCATCATCAGGTCCGCGGGCGGCGAGGCGACGTCGGCCTGACGGTAGGCGTCCTCGGCCGACTTCACGACTTCCTCGAAACTGGTGTAGTCGTAGTCCGGGTCAATCGGCCCGGTGCCGGGCCGGCCGCGAACGACAGCGCCTTCACGTACAGCGGGTGGTCGGTGTACTTCAGCGCGTCCTCCGCCCGGACGATGATCGCCGCGGCCGACGCCGTCGCTCACGCCCGAGCAGTCGAAGATGCCGAGGTCACCGGCGACCGGCGCCGCCCCGCGGATCTTCTCCTTCGGCACTTCGGCCCGGAACTGGGCCCGGCTGTTGCGCGCGCCGTTGTAGTGGTTCTTCCAGGCCACGTGCGTCATCGCGGCCTTGAAGTCAGACGCGGTCGACCCCGTGCTTCGCGGCGTAGGCGGGGGCGAGCATCGAGAAGGCGGCGGGCGCGGTCAGCGTCGACCCGGTCCCGTCGGTGGGCGGGCCCCCGACGGTGAGGCCGGAGTAGCCGGAGTCCTTGAGCTTCTCGACTCCGACCGCCATCACGACGTCATAGGCGCCCGAAGCCACCGCGTAGCACGCGTTGCGGAACGCCTCGGAGCCGCTGGCGCAGAAATTCTCCACCCGGGTCACCGGCTTATAGTCGAGCTTGAGCGCGGACGACAGCAGCATGCCCGGAATTGCCGGTCCCGAGCGTTCCCAGCCAGAAGGCGTCAACATCCGCCTTGCTCAGGCCGGCCGACTCCAGCGCGGCGGTGACCGACTCGACCATCATGTCCTCGGGGGAGGAGTCCCAGCGCTCGCCGAAGTTGGTGCAGCCCATCCCGACGATGGCCACCCGGTCCTTGATGCCGTGCGAGGTCATGCTCGGTTCCCTTCGGTTGCCGGCTCGCCGGTGACCGGGCGCGCCTTCCAGAAGTAATTGGCGACGCCGTCGGCGGTGGAGATCCGGCGGAAGGTCATCTGGACCCGCTGGCCGACGGCCACGGTCCCCGGATCGACGTCGGTCAGCTCGCACTGATACCGGCCGCCGCCGTCGAAGTCGACCACGGCGGCGACCACCGGCGGCGCCTGCGAGTAGGCGAGGTGGTCGATGGTGTAGGTCGCGATGGTAGCCGTCGCGTCCGCCAGCGGCACGGGCTCCATCTCGTTCACGGCGCCGCACCGCAGGCAGACGTCCTGCGGCGGCAGGTGCCGGGTGCCGCACTGTCGGCAGGAACTGCCCTGGAAGCCGTACTTCCAGGAAACCCGGCGGTTCGCCGGCGGGGCCGCGACCCGGTCCGGCTCGGGCCGGCGCGGCATCTGCCGCTGAAGGAGCCCCTTCCAGGCCAGAAAGTCGAGGTAGGAGAGTCCCGGATTGCCCGCGTCGAGCTGCGCCAGGACCGACGGCCCGCTGCGCCGCGCCGCCAGCGCCGGCGTGGCCCGCAGCAGGAGGGTGTCGCTCCCGTCGATGAGCGACACGAGCGCGATCACCTCGCCCGGCGCCGCGACGTCCAGCATGGAGGCGAGCAGCAGCGCCGGGTGCGCGGCCCCGCTGAAGCCGACCGACCCGGCAAGGTCGTCGGCGATGCGGTCACGATCGAGGCCGATCGCCTTGCCGACCCGTGCTGCCGCTCGCGGCGAGACCCCGGTAATCGCCACCCGGCTGACGTCGGCCGGGGCGATGCCGGCGGCCTTGACCGCCGCCGTAAAGGACTCCTCGCCGAGCCTGGCGTAGATCGTCTCGGCGAATCGCTCCTCCCAGTAGCCCGACCACGGAGCGCCGGGGCTGCGCCACCGGTCCTCGAACTCGGCGCTGACCGACCCGGCGCCGAGGAACTCGGCCATCAGGTCGTCCGATTCACCCGCGACGAACGCGGCGGCCGCGTCACCATACGCCTCCGAGCACCGAGCCCGCCGGGCCCGTGTTGACGTCGCTCACCGCGACCAGGGTGAGCTCCCGCGACCGCAGGGCGGCGATCAGTGCCGCGATGCCGCCGCGGCTGGATGCCCCGGCGTCGCTGGACGCGCACCCGACCGGGGAGGCTCAGCGCGGCGTGGATGGCGGTGGCATTCGTCTTGTCCGCGTACACCGGTGTCGCCGTGGCGAAGGCCAGCGCATCGATGGCCTCGGCCGTGCCCGCCGGAGCGCCGTGCAGCGCGATCCGGGCGGCCTCGACCGCCAGCGTCGTGGTGTCCTGATCGTAGGAAGCGACAGCGCGGCTCGCGGGCGACCCGCGCTTGCCCAGCGCCGCTGCCACGGTCGCGCCGGTCAGCCGCCAGAAGGGCACGTGGCTGCCGTAGGCCGCGATGCCTGAACCCGTCATGCAGTCTCCCTGTCAAGTGTCAGCAAAGTATCTATCCGTTAACACCGCTATGCCAAGTGCGTGACTGTGCTTGCCTGATGGCGAACAGCTCGACCTCCGCTGGTATGTGAGCGTTAATTATTTCGGGAACGGGCCGAGTGCCGCGTGCGCCAGTGCCGTCAGTGCGCCGGCTATTCCGCCGAGCCGCCACAGTCTTGAGTCCATGACCACTTCGTTGACCAGCGAATAGGCCGCTCCGGCGCGGAGCCTGGCTTCCTCGGCACCGCACTGCGGGCGCGCCAGCTGCAGGGCGTGGGCCAGTTCGTCGATGTACATGCGCCGGCTGCGGATACGGGCCAGCCGCTGCGGTTCAGCGAGGGCATACAGCTGCGTGGAGTTGATCGTGATGAGGCCGCGGTCGTCGAGCGCGAAGGCCACGTAGTGGCGCAGGATCTGGCGGGCCGCCTCGCCGCCGGTCCAGGAGGTCCGCAGCGCCACCGCGATCGACGCGGAGATCTGCGCGGTCGCGCGCTCAAAGATCGCGGCCATGAGCTGGTCCTTCGAGTCGAACTGGCGGCTCACGGCCGACGCGCTCAGCCCGACGCAGGCGCCGATGTCACGCAGCGAGACGCGGCTGAAATCCCGCTCCTGGAACAGCATCGTCGCGGCCGCCAGCACGGCCTCGCGGGTGGTGACGTGACGGATCGGCTGCGGCGGCAGCCCTGGACCCGCCGCACCGAGCGCGGGCAGGGGAGCGTCCAGGAGGTCGGCGACCAGCCGTCCGGCGAGGGCGGCGCGCCGCCCCTTGCTGCCCGTGCGGGTCAGGCTCAGGTGCAGCAGCACGCCTGACACCGCTTTCAGGCGCAGCGCGCCGGCGTCGGAACGGCGCTCGACCGTGTGCTCGGCGAGGATCGCCTCGAAGCCCGCCGATGTGCTGGCGGCCAGCGCCCGGACCCGGGCCCGGCTCCCGGGGTCGAGGGAGAGCCCTTCGCGCTGGTAGACAACCAGATAGTCGGGCAGGCGCTGGCCTACCACGATGGCGGCGTCCAGGACGTGCTCCGCGCTGGGGTCGGCCTCGTTTCGCTCCGTTCTCTCCGTGTCCAGCGCCATCAGGTAGACGGCGATGACGTCCCGCAGCAGGGCCTGTTTGCTCGGGAAGTAGCGGTAGACGGCCGGCCCGCTCATGCCGACAGCGGCGCCGATGTCGTCGACGCCGACGCTGTGATAACCCCGACGGCGGAACAGCAAGGCCGCCGCGCTGAGCAGCTGGTCGCGGCGCAGGACCGGGGCTTCCGCGACCGCGTCACGCATAACAGCCAGCTCTCGCGTCGGAGCGGCTGACGGCGTTAACGTTCATTGACATAGCTTAGAACCGGTGCACAGCATCATGCGCGTCCCGCTGGCCGTGCATGAGCACTTAGTTCGGCTTGACGACGGCGACTCGACAGAGATGTGGTTAACGAATGGTGAGCCTCGATGGTCGTGTTGCCAGTTTCACCGGAGCGGCGCGGGGCAGTCCGGATCCCGGGGCCTCCCCAAGGAGGTCAAGCGCTTGCGGCAAGCGCTTCACCAGGTAGAATCCCAGTAATTATGGCGACCATGGCTGAAGTAGCACGCGTGGCTGGCGTGTCGTTGTCAACGGTTTCACACGTCGTCAACGGCACGCGTCCCGTCCTTCCCCGGACGGCCGATGCCGTTCACGCGGCGATCGAAGAGACCGGCTATGTGCACGATCACATTGCCCGCTCGCTGGCCGTGGGGAGCACGCAAACGATCGGCCTGGCCATGTCCGCGATCTCGAATCCCTCGTTCGCGGACCTCGCGCACGTCATTGAGCGTCAGCTGGCTGAGTCCGGCTACTCGCTGCTGCTTGCCGAGACCCGCGATCTTCCAGCCGTGGAGCTGCACGCGGTTGAGAATCTGCTGGGCCGCCGCGTCGATGGCCTGGTCCTTGCGCCGTCGGTTGCCCCGGCGAGAGCTCTGAAGCGCGTGGAAAGCCGGGGGATTCCGCTGGTGCTGATCGATAGATTCGCTTCTTTTGACGTCGACCAGGTTGCAGCGGAGAACATCGCACCCTCGGAAGCGATCGTCGGTCACCTCACCCGACTCGGGCACACCCGCATTGGCATGATCGCCGGGCTGGAGGGACTTGCTACCAGCGAGGAGCGCATTGAAGGCTATCGCCGCGCCCTGGCGTCCGCTCACCTGGATGATGATCCTGCGCTCCTCGTCCGCGGCAACTCGGATGAGCTGCGTACGGATGCTGGTGTGCGGCAGCTGCTTGCGCTTGAAGACCCGCCTACCGCCCTGTTCACTGCTAACAACCGAATGACAATTAGTGTGATGCGGAGCCTGCGGAACGCCGGCGTTCGCGTTCCCGAAGACATTGCTGTCGTTGCTTTCGATGATTTTGAGTGGGCAGACCTCTTCCATCCGCGGCTGACAGCGATCGCCCAGCCGATGGAGGCCCTGGGCAAGGAAGCTGTGCATATGCTCCTTTCCCGGCTGGAGAACCCGGAGCTACCAGTCCGCAAGGTGCGCCTTGAGCCGCGGCTCGTTCATCGCGAGTCGTGCGGCTGCGCGGCTGATGACGGGGCAGCGCCCATCTAGCAGTGCTTCCGGTCCGTGAGCCGGGAGCGTCCGCGGCGCCGGACCCGTGCCTCTGGCCGCTGCGGCGCCTGGCCGACCGGCCTGGCGGCACGTACGCGCCGCCACCTACGGCGTCCGCCAGCTAGCCAGGGGATGTATGCCCTAGCGCGGCTTACTGGTCCGGTTCGCCCCAACCTCCGCCGGGCCGTGGTTTGGCCGCATAAAGGTCGCGCAAGCGCTTGCCGCAAGCGCTTGCGCGTGTTAGCTTGAAACACCTTCGAAACAACTGGTTAACGACGAGAAGGGCATACTGTCCCGTCCGGCTGCACATCGCGAAGGCAGGCGGACCGGAGAGTCGCCCCTGCCGCGCCGCTCCCTCGGTGCCCCCCCCACTTCTAAGTCCTCAGCTTCTCAGCGAGGAGGGAAATACCTCGATGCAGTGTTCCCCGAAACCCCCGAGCCACCGGACGCGGTTCAGGAACCGCTGGCTTACCGGCGCAGCTTCGATCGCGGTTGTCGCGGTCGTAGCCGGTTGCTCGGCCGGGTCATCTCCAGGCACGTCAGCAGCCAAGACGTCTGCTTCAAACACGCTCACGATCTCGGTCAGCAACCCGCCGCTGAGTCTGGACCCGGCCCAGGCTCCGAACAACGCTGACTCGACCATCTACGCTGATCTGGCTTATGAGCCGCTGATCATCCTCGGCCCTACGGGCGCGCTGGAGCCGGGCCTGGCGACTTCCTGGAAATACGCAGACTCTTCCAAGAAGACCTTCGATCTGACCCTGCGGTCAGGTGTCAAGTTCAGCAACGGGCAGCCGCTCACCGCGGCGGCGGTCGTCGCGTCAATCAACTGGCAGAAGAAGGCCGCCGGACCAGAGGCCGTCTATGTCAACAACGTGGCATCGGCCCAGGCCACCGGCCCGCTCACGGTGCAGCTTAACCTCGTTCAGCCGAACCCGGTAATCGCGTTCTTGCTGACCCAGCGATTCGTGTTCGGCGAGATCATCGCGCCGGCCGGCACGTCCAATCCCAAGGTCCTCGGCACGACGACGCTAGGTGCCGGCGAGTACATGCTCGACGCGTCCCAGACCATCGCCAACTCGCAATACGTCTACGTTGCTAACCCGCACTACTACGACAAGAGCGCGGTTCATTTCAAGACCATCACGGTCAAGGTCATCACGAATGCCGAGACCGCGCTCAGTGCCATCGAGAGCGGCCAGGTGGCGTACGCCGACGGCGCGTACGCGACAGCATCGGCGGCAAAGTCGGACGGCGTAGCCGTCTACGCTGCCCTCGAGGGCTTCTACGGGGCCTTTCTTCTGGACCGCGACGGCGCGCTGGTTCCGGCGCTGAAGAGCCAGCTTGTGCGCCAGGCACTCAACTACGCCACCGACCGGGCTGGCATCGTCAAGGCAATCTTCGGCGCGTACGGCGAGCCCAATGACGAGGTATCAATTCCTGGCTATGAGGACGAGGGTTTCGTCCCGAGCTACGCGAACTACTACGCCTACAACCCGGCGAAAGCGAAGCAGCTCCTGGCCCAGGCCGGGTATCCGCACGGCTTCACGATGTCGATCGGCGCCGTCTCCTCCTGCGGCAACGGAATTGAACTCGCACAGGCCCTGGCAAGCGACTGGGCCAAGGTCGGCGTCACGGTCAACGTCAAGACCTACTCCGACATCAACGCGATCGTGGCTCCGTGGGAGGGCAAGAAGCTTCCGGTGACGATGTGCAATTACGACGCCCAGCCCATGTTCATCGAGGCCAACCAGCTACTGGCGCCGAATGCCGGCATCTTCAATATCTTCGGGAGCAGCAATCCGGTTCTGAATTCTCTCATCGCGAAGGCGTACGCGGCGAGCGCTCAGAGCCCGGCAGCGGTGGCTGCGGCCTGGGCCGCGGTGGAGCGCGAAGTCGTCGTCCTCGGCTGGGAGATTCCGGTCGCGACCGGGGCGGACATCTACTTCGCCAGCAAATCCCTGAAGGGCATCCAGGTGTCGCCGACCAGCTTCGTGCCGGATCCAGTGCTCTGGCACTACTGATCCACCGGGTCAGGGTGAGCCACGCCCCGGCGTGGCTCACCCTCCAGCGAAGGGAGTCCTGGCAATGCGCAGGGCGCTGATACGCCGGCTGATCGTGTCGGTACCGCTTCTGCTAGCAGTGTCGCTGGTGACGTTCGTCCTGCTCGCGCTCACGCCGGGCAACGCTGCCCGGACTATCCTGGGGACCAGCGCGACACCGTCCCAGATCGCCGCGCTGGAGAAACAGCTCGGACTCGACCAGCCGCTCTACGCGCAGTACTGGCACTGGCTGAGCCAGGCGCTGCACGGCAACCTCGGCAGTTCAGTCTTCACTGGTGAGCCGGTAGTGCGGATCCTGAGCTCTGGCCTGCCGATCACTCTGACGCTGGTCATCGCCGCCACTGCGGGATCGCTGCTGGTCGGCGTGCCCCTGGGCATACTGAGCGCTCGTCGGTCCGGTCCGACCCGGCACGCGGTCGATGTTTTCTCGCTGGCCGGATTCGCGATCCCGTCCTTCTGGCTAGGCCTGCTGCTGGTGGTCGTGTTCGCGATGAAGCTGAGGTGGTTTCCTCCGTCGGGCTGGGTCAATCCGACTGTCTCTCTCGGCTCCTGGGCGCGCTCCCTGGTGCTGCCGGTGGTCACCCTCACGGCCGCAGGCGCAGCGGTCATCGCCAAGCAGACTCGCGACGGCATGCTCGACGTCTTGAGCCAGGACTACATCCGGGCACTGCGGGCCCGCGGTATCTCACAGCGATCCATTGTCTACAAGCACGCACTTCGTAATGCGATGCCGAACGTCGTGACCCTGCTCGGGCTCTACGTCGTGAGCCTGCTCCTCGGCACGACCCTGGTCGAGAACGTCTTCGCTCTTCAGGGCCTCGGATCGACGGCGGTACAGGCGACGAGCCAGCACGATCTGCCGGTGCTGGAAGGTGCCGCCCTGTATTTCACGCTGATCGTCGTTGTCACTTTCACGATCGTCGATCTTGTCCGCGTATGGCTTAACCCGAAGCTAAGGATGAGGCATGTCAGGTGACGCGCCGGGGCGAGCACGCGCCGCACGCAGGCTGCGCAACGGGCTGCGCGCAATGCGCAATCACCCGGCATCGACGGTGGCCGTGCTCTTTCTGGCTGCGATCGGAATTATGACGGCGTTCGCACCTGTTATCGCACCCTGGAATCCCAACCAGATCAGCTATTCCGCGACCTTCCAGGGGCCGAGCTCACAGCACTGGCTGGGCACCGATGACCTGGGCCGCGACCTGCTGAGCCGGGTGATCTACGGCGGCAGGGTCAGCCTGCTGGGAGTGGGGGTGGCCCTGGCGGTCTACCTGGTACTCGGGCTGACGCTGGGACTGATCGCAGGCTACTTCGGCGGGCCGGTCGATGCGGTGATCGTCTGGATCGCCGAGGTGTCGTTCGGCGTGCCGCAGATCATCGTGGTGCTCGCACTGCTGGCAATTTTCGCCAACGACACAACGGTCGCGATGCTCGTCCTTGGCCTGCTCGGCGCGCCCGGACTGGCCATGCTGACCAGGGGGGCGGCACAGGCAGTACTCGAGGAGCAGTATGTCGCCGCCGCCCGCGTATCGGGGCTGCGCGGCCGGCAGATTATCGTCCGCCACATTGTGCCGCGCATTGCCGGCCCCGTCATCGTCCAGACCTCGCTGTTCGCCGGGATAGCGCTTATCTTCCAGACCGGCCTGGATTTTCTCGGGATCGGCACGCAGCCGCCCACCGCCAGCTGGGGCTCGATGGTGGCCGAGGGCTCAACCTACCTGGCTCGAGATCAGTGGATGATCGTCCCTGCGGGTGTCGTCATCGCGCTGACAATCACGGCATTCGGCCTGATCGGTGACGCCGCCCGGGACTGGAATGCCGGGCGGGCAACGTCCACCAGCGGTCTGTTTTCCGCCGCGGCGGAACTGCAGGCTGCGGCGGACGCGCTCAGCGCTGATACGAAGCCCGCAGGATCGCCGAGCATCTCGCGTTCCCGGCCTGACGCAGCGCCGTCGGCCGGAGAGGGGGAGCCGGCCACTCACCCGCGGCCTGCCCGCCCCCGCGGATCTCTGCTCAGCGTGGAGAACTTGTCGGTCGGAGTTCAGACACGATCCGGTGCTGCCGTTCCGCTCGTCGACGGAATGTCGCTTGATCTCGACCCCGGCGATGTGCTGGGCCTGGTCGGCGAGTCTGGCTGCGGCAAGACCATGACCGCGCTGGCGATCATGGGCTTGCTCCCGCCGGGCGTGCGGATAACGGGCGGAACGGTGACCTTCAAGGGGACCGAGCTCCAGAGCCTGGGTGAGCGGGGACTCGGACCGATGCGAGGCTCGCTGATGTCGATGATCTCCCAGGAGCCGGTCCCCAGCCTGGACCCGTCTTTCACGGTCGGTTCGCAGCTCAGGGAGGTCGTGCGGCGGCACTCCTCGCTCTCCCGGCAGGCGGCCAGGGCAGAGGTGCTGCGCCTCCTTGAGCTGGTAGAGCTGCCAGATTCCGGTAGCGTTGCCGGCCGGTATCCGCATGAGCTGTCAGGCGGCATGGCCCAGCGGGTGGCGATAGCCGCGGCCCTTGCCGGGAGCCCTGACTTGCTCATCGCGGACGAGCCGACAACAGCGCTGGACGTCACGGTGCAAGCTGAGATTCTCGAACTGCTGCGCTCGCTGCGCGCCAAGACAGGACTCGGCCTGCTGCTCGTGTCTCACGACTGGGGCGTCATCGCCGACAGCTGCGATGCTGCCATCGTCATGTACGCGGGTCAGCTGGTCGAATCTGGCGAGATCAGCGACCTGTTCGCCGAGCCGCGGCATCCTTACACTCGCGGGCTGATGACCTCGAATCCCTATTACGCAACCAGGCCGCGCACTCCGCTGGATTCCATCCCCGGGTCAGTGCTGCCGGCGGGTGCGTGGCCCGCTGGATGCCGTTTTGCCTCCCGCTGCAGCCTGGTCACCGACGAATGCCGCGAGCGCCCTGTGCCCGAGGAGACGCTCACGGCTACGCACCACGTGCGCTGCATCCATCACGACGCTCTTGCCTCCTTGGCCATTCCGGGACGGGGTACCCATGGAGCCTGAACCACTCCTTGAGATCGACGGCTTGGCCGTCAGCTATCGCGGCGGCGGCCGGCGAGGCAGCACCAAGGCAGTCGACGGAGTCAGCCTTCGCCTCCTCCCGGGCGAAACCCTCGGCCTCGTCGGCGAGTCAGGATCCGGGAAGACGAGCATTGGCGCGGCCGTCGTCGGCCTGGCACCGGTGAGCGGGGGGACAATTCGCTACCGGGGCAAGGACATCACGGAGGCACCTGCCAGCAGGCGCCGCGACCTGAGCGCTCAGATTCAGGTCATTTTCCAGGACCCCTACAGTTCGCTGAACCCGTCGAGAACGATCGCCCAGACTCTGGTGGAACCTCTGCTGGTGCATCGCGAGCTCAGCCGGTCTGAGTCGCGGCAGCAGGTCCGGGCGATGCTCGAGAAAGTTGGCCTGGACGGCGCGGCAGCCGACAGGTACCCGCGACAGTTTTCGGGTGGCCAGCGGCAGCGAATTGCGATTGCGCGCGCGCTGATCATCTCCCCGCAACTCGTCATCTGCGACGAGCCTGTCAGCGCGCTCGACCTGTCGGTCCAGGCGCAGGTCCTTAATCTGCTGCTCGCCCTCCAGGAACAACTGTCGCTGAGTTATCTCTTCATTGCGCACGACCTGGCTGTGGTGCGGCACATATCGCAGCGCATCGCCGTCATGTACCGCGGACGGATCATGGAATCGGGCGATGCGCAGACGGTCTACGGAACCCCTGTCCACCCGTACACCGTGACGCTGCTAGCCGCCAATCCGATTCCTGATCCGGAGGAGCAGCGACGCAAGCGATCCCTTGCGATCGCCCGGCGGCCGGCCCGGCCCGGCGCCGCCACGACGAGCGGCTGCCCGTTTGCCGCCCGTTGCCCGCTGACCATAGATATCTGCGTCTCCACGCCGCCAGGGCTTCTTCCCGGCCCCTCGGGCGCTCTGGTCGCGTGCCACCGGCGAGACGAAGTCCACGCACTGGTCAGCAAGGACAGAGTCATGGAGCCGCACGTGCACGGGGAGTCACAGTGATCCACCTGGCCGGGAGGCTTCCCCTGATGAGCACGGGTGGGAAGTGACCTCGTGCGCGCGCTAGAGCGTTGCGCGGACGCGCGCATGGGAGCGAAGTAGTGACAGCTCACAGTCATCTGGAGGACTCCGAGCGTCAACCTCGGCAGCCAGTTGCCACGAGCTTCGCGGAACTCGTCTCGCGCGCGGCCGTTCTGGGCACACCGGGCCGACGCGCGCTGCTGGGAATCTGCGGCCCGCCTGGTGTCGGGAAGTCGACTCTTGCGGCTTCCATCGTGGAGCACGTTCCCGTGAAGGCAGCACTGGTCGGCATGGACAGCTTTCATCTGTCCCTAGCTCGCCTCACCGAACTGGGCAGCCGGGATCGGATGGGCGCGATAGATACGTTCGATGCCTCGGGTTTTGTAGCACTTGTCCAGCGGCTCCGGGACTCACCTGGCGAGATCATCTATGCACCCGAGTTCCGCCGTGACCTCGAAATCTCGATCGCCGCCGCCGTGCCGGTCGAGCCCGATGTCGAACTGGTGGTCATCGAAGGCAATTACCTGCTCGTGCAGGAACAGCCGTGGGGAAAGCTGCCTGTTGAATTTGACGAGATCTGGTACTGCGAGCGCAATGACAGATCTCGGATCGCCGATCTCATCGCCCGGCATCGTGCGTTCGGGAAGTCGGCCGATGATGCGCAGCGCTGGGTACTCGAATCCGATCAGCCTAATGCGGAGCTGGTCGAGACCACCCGCTCACGAGCTGACCTGATCGTCAGGCTGGAAGGCCTGCTCGGGAGAGAAATGCTGACGGGCTGATGTGCTCGCGGCTCGGCATCAATGACCGCGAGCTAGCGAAAGGAGTGCGCTCATGGACGCTCGAGCGGAAACCGCGACAGGCAAGGTCCGGGGGCAGTCAGACGACGGTGTGCTGACCTTCAAAGGAATCCCGTTCGCTGCGCCGCCAGTGGGCGAACTGCGCTTCGCGCCGCCCGTCCCGCCGCAACCGTGGGTTGCCGAGCGAAATTGCACACGCTACACAACGGTTTCCCTGCAGCCACGCGATCCGCTGTCGGACATGATTCCCGCATGCGAGAGCAACTACTACGCTCCCGGCACGGCTCAGGCTGAGGACTGCCTGAACCTGAACGTGTGGACACCGGCCCTGACCGGTTCGCGACCGGTCATGGTCTGGATTCACGGCGGCGGGTATGTGACCGGCTCGGGTACCGGACTATGGACCGAAGGTACGACCTTTGCCCGTCGGCACGACGTCGTTGTCGTCACGATTAACTACCGCCTCGGCGCACTTGGCTTCCTGGCCATCGAGGACCCGCAGAGTGAAAGCGGCTACGCCTGCAACGCCGGATTGCTCGACCAGGTAGCGGCGCTGCGATGGGTGCACGACAACATCAGCGCATTTGGCGGCGACCCCGGCCGCGTCTGCCTGTTCGGCGAGTCGGCCGGCGCGTCGAGCGTGACCGCGCTCCTCGGCACACCGTCCGCTGCCGGGCTGTTCTCGCGCGCGATCGTGCAGAGTGGCGGGGGCGGCCTGTGCCACGACATCGCCGCCGCTCGCTCGGTCGGCGAGCGGTTCGCCGCCAAGCTTGGCATCCCGTATGGCCGGGGCACTCTTGCCGCGTTGCGCCGCCTCGACGCCGCCACCCTTTCGGCGGCTCAGGCGGCTCTCACTGCGGAGACCCGGGTGCCGTTCAGGCCGGTCGCCGACGGCTACTACCTGCCCGTTCCGCCTCTCGAGGCAATCGCCGGCGGCAGCGTGGCCGCGGTGCCCTTGATCGTCGGCACCAACACCGACGAAAACAAGCTGTTCCGGCTTCTGGCTGAAGCTTCGGGCAAGCCCGACGTTAATCTCGCATACCGCCTGACGGCATGCTTCACCCGCTCAGCAGTCCTGTCTCAGCGCGGTGCGCAGCTCGTTCAGGAGCTGCTGCCCGCCTACCGGGCGCTGGCCCCGGACGACGCAGACGCGTGGGACATCGTCGCTACCGACCGCACTTTCCGCGCCGCGGCCCGCGAGCTCATGGAAACTCAGTCGAAGGCGGGAGGGGTGGTCTACTCCTACGAGTTCGGTGTGACCACTCCCGTGTGCGACGGCGAGCTCGGAGCATGTCACGCGCTGGAGATCCCGTTCGTGTTCGGAGACCTCCGGAAGCCGGGGGCGCCCGAGTTCATCGGGAACGACGTCGCTCAAGGCTCAGTCGCAGCCGTCGTGTCCGCGGCCATGAATGCGAGCTGGGCTGAGTTTGCGCTCGGGGGACGGCCGGGCACTCCCGGGCCTGCCACCCTGGCCGCAGTTCCGGTCAGAGACAGGTGAGCAGATGTACTTCGGCGCTGACATCCATGTGCGTGACGACCCGCATCAGGCGAGAACGCTCGTGTGGATGGAGAACCAGCAGCTGACGCGCCCGCCATTCGACCTGTAGGAAGGTGGCAGATGAGCTCAAGGAGCGGTCCCGGCGCGCCGCCCGGGATAACCGGTAATTCGCGGCGGGTCGCTGTCGTCAGCGGAGCGGCTGCGGGCATTGGCAACGCTGTCGCGCGGCGGCTGTCGGCGGCCGGGCTGCACACTGTCGTGGCCGACATCCGGGAGGCGCAGGCTGAAGAGGCGGCGAGGGGAATCCGCCAGGTCGGCGGCCTGGCGGCTGCCATGGTGGTCGACGTTTCATCGGCAACTTCTGTCGCAGAATTCTTCGAGCGGCTCCGGAACAGTTTTGGTCGGTGCGACGTGCTGGTGAACAACGCCGGAATAATCAAACTGACGTCATTTATGGAACTGCCATTCGACGTCTGGAACAGCACGTTAGCCGTCAACCTCACTGGTCCACTGCTCATGGCTCAGCACGCGGTGCCGTTGATGATGCTGAACAACTGGGGCCGGATCGTCAACATTGCGTCGATTAGCGGTCTGCGCGCCAGCGTCGGCCGCACAGCCTACGGCACCTCGAAAGCCGCCCTTACCGGGCTCACGCGCCAGATGGCCATCGAGCTCGCACTGTCGAGCATTACCGTAAACGCTGTCGCGCCAGGGCCCGTCGAGACCGACATGACTGCCGCGGCGCACTCGGAGGGCACGACGAACGCATATCACTCGATGGTGCCCATGCGCAGGTATGGCAGGCCGGAAGAGATTGCCTCCGCGGTGAACTTCCTGTGCTCCGACGAGGCGGCTTACATCACCGGCCACACGCTTCCCGTCGATGGCGGCTATCTGGCTGCTGGCGTGCTTGAAGTCTGATGCCCTTCTGATCGGGGCTGGGCGTCTCCGGTCAGCTGTACGCCTCCTGACCGGTGCCGCGCGCTCCGTGCACGACCGCGGTCGCCGCGTCGAGCTTGTCGAGTTGCTCGGCGGTCAGCTCAATGGCGGCGGCTCCGGCGTTTTCCTCAAGCCGGGCCAGCCGCCGCGTGCCGGGTATCGGCACGATCCATGGTCGCTGGCTCAGGAGCCATGCGAGTGCGATTTGGGCGGGCGTGGCGTCGTGGGCGGCGGCGATCTCCCGGACCGTGTCGACAATGGGCTGGTTCGCTGCCCGCGCCTCGGAGCTGAAGCGGGGGAACCAGGTGCGCACATCGGAGGCCGGGAACTGGCTGGACTGGTTCACCGTGCCGGTGAGGAAGCCCTGGCCGAGGGGGCTCCACGGGACGAACCCGATGCCCAGCTCATCGCATGCGGGCAGCACGTCGGCTTCGGGGTCGCGGGTTCCACAGCGAGTACTCGTTCTGCACGGCGGCGACGGGCTGGATGGCGTGAGCCCGGCGGATGGTTTCGGCGCCCGCCTCGGACAGGCCGAAGTGGGCCACCTTGCCCTGCTGAATGAGTTCCCTGACGGTCACGGCGACATCTTCGACGGGGACGCCGGGATCGACGCGGTGCTGGTATAGCAGGTCGATCCGCTCGGTTTGCAGCCGGCGAAGCGATCCCTCGACCGCGTGCCGGATGTGGGCGGGGCTCTGTTCAGCCCGCGCCTAGCCCCGTTTTCGTCGTAGTCGAACGCGAACTTGGTGGCGATCACCACCTGATCGCGGACCGGTGCCAGGGCTTTGCCGGCCAGCGTCTCGTTGGTGAAGGGCCCGTATGCCTCGGCCGTGTCAAAGAAGGTCACGTCCCGGTCGACGGCGGCGCGGATCAGGGCGATACCGGCCGCGTCGTCGCCGGTTCACCGTAGTTGGCACTGAGGCCCATGCAGCCGAGGCCGATCGCCGATACCGTCAGGCCGCTGTTACCGAGTGCGCGCACCTGCATGGGCTATCCCCGCCCTGGTTCTGGCTGGCCCCGGTATTCGGCGTCAGTGACGTGCGGCCCCCAGTGCGGAGTGCCCTCGGTGATGGACAGATGCGTCATGAAGTGATCGGGGCGGGCGCCGTGCCAGTGCTCCTCGGCCTCGGGGGCGAAGACGACATCGCCGGGATTAAGCTCGGTGATCTCCTGTCCGCGCACCTGGACGAGGCCGCGGCCTTCGGTCACGTACAGGGTCTGCCCGCCAATATGGGAATGCCAGGCGCTGCGCGCTCCGGGTGCGAAGCGGACCGCGGCGACGTTCAGCGCCGAGGGTGGCAGGCCCCGGGTGATCGGGTCGACCCAGACGTCGCCAGTGAAAGTCTCGGCGGGTCCCTTCGCCGTGGCTGCGTTGCGGGAAATCTCCATGCGTCCTCCTTATATATGGGCCGGAAGCCGGTCAGCTGGGGGCCAGTGCCCCGTAGAACTACGAGGCAGTGACCCCGCCGCCTCGGCCATCACCCGGAGAGAGTTCCCGCGCTTGGCCAGCTGATAGGCATGGAGGCTATCGGTGACCTGGTCTGGCTGCAGCATGGGCAGGGACAGCAGGTCATCGGCTGGTGTCGTGGCGAGAGCGGCGTCCTGCTCGGCCGTCAGGGCGCCAAGGCGGTGGCCGGATTGCGATGCGATGACGACGGCGGAGCCGCCGGATGCAATGACGTTCCCGAATTCCTCGAGCACCAGCGCCGTTCCGTACAGGTCGACAGCGAGGATGACCCCGGGCCTGGCCTGGCTCGGTGAGACTCCCGCAGCGTGGATGACGCCAGTAACGTCACCAATCGCCGCGGCAGTCGCGGCCAGCGCGTGCACTGACTCGCGGGAGGCGACATCGACGGTCGCCGTGCTCACGTCGAAGCCGGCATCAGCGAGCACCTCGGCAGCCGCTTCGGCGTTGGCCTGGTGCAGATCGGCAAGCAGCACATGCTTTCCCGAGCTCACCCGGCGGGCGATCGGCTGGCCGATCTGCCCCGCCCCGATGACAACAGTGACGTCGCTCATCAGTAGTCCCCTCCTCCTCGCGGCCAGTGCATGCTGGTGGTTCCGGTACCCACCGAACCACTTCCGCGGGCAAGGAGGGAGGGCGCGCTGTTCGGGGTACTGGCAGAGCCCCCCAGGCCCGGCCGGATGGCCGGCTCGCTCCCCGCTACGCCTCGGTGATCCTCTTGTGCTGACGCGCGATCTGCTCGTGCGTCTGCGGGCTGTCGAATACCTGCGCAAACTCGGTCATGCTGGCGTTCACCGACACATCGAGCGGGTTGTTGAGCCAGCTGTCGAACACCCGGCGCTGGGCTGCGGTCACGGCCGGGGGGTGGGCCGCAACGCGGTCAAGCACGGTCTCGGCCGCCGCGGCGAGGTCCCCCGGCTCGGCGACGAGGTTGGCCATGCTGTCGGGCGGCAGCTGGTCAAGGGCGTAGATGTCGCCGGTGAGTACCATTTCCCTCGCCTTGCTGAGCCCGACAAAGGCGGGCAGCAGCGCTGCGTCGATGACCGAGGGCACTCCGACCTTGATCTCCGGCAGCCCGAACGACGCAGTCGTGGTGACAACACGAAGATCGCACGCCAGGGCCAGCTCGAACGCTGCCCCGAGGCAGTATCCGCTGACCGCGGCGACGGTCACGACGGGCGAGTGCCGGATGGCCCGCATGACCTCAGCGAGGTCGCTGATCAGCGAATGCGCCTGGTCAGGCGTCAGGCCGACGAAAGCGTCGATGTTCATTCCCGCGCTGAAAGCCACCTGGCCGGCTCCGGTGAAAACGATCGCCCGCACGCCTGCATCGAGGCTGGTGATGACATCGCGGAGCCCGGTCAGATCCTCCGGGTGCAGGACATTGAGCTTCTCCGGCCGGTCAAAGGTGACCCAGAGGGCCCGCCCTCGGTGCTGCGCCCTGATGTACCGCATGTGCAACTGCTCCCATCTCCGGCGGTGGCCGTCACGAGCTGGCCGGGACGAGCTGGCCGGCCGTTGATGACCGCCCGGACGCTGGCCGCTGACGGCGCGGCCAGCGCTTCGGTCAGCGGGCCGTGCAGCAGGCACAGGTCAGCTGGCTGGCCCGGCGAGATGGTCCTGGTGTGCCGCACGTCGTCCGGCGCGGCCAGAAACATCGCCAGCGCAGTGCGTGCCGTGACCCGCTCAGCCGGGGCGAGCACGTGGCCGCCGGGTGTCAGGCGGGTGACCGCGGCGGCGACGCAGTCCCACGGGTTGCCTGGCCCGAACGGGGCGTCGGTGCCCGCGGCGACCGTCACCCCGGCCCGCAGGAGTGATGCGACCGGGTACAGCCAGGGTTGCTCGGCGGGCGCAACTTCGCGTTCGTAGGAATCGCCGCGGGCGGCGATGAAGCCGGGCTGCGTCACGACGGCCAGGCCCAGGCGGGCGAGCTGGTCCGCGTAGCCGGGGGGGACGATGCCGGCGTGCTCGATCCGGTCCGGCCCGGCGCTGGTCCGGCCGGGCGGACCGGCCTGCTCGACGGCGCTCGCAGCGACGACGAGCTGCTCGGCAGTCACGCAGTGAATGGCAACCGCACGCCCGGAGGCGTGCGCGGCTTCGATGGTCGCGGCGAGCCGGCCGGGCGCAGGGCAGCGTCGATGTCATCGAGCATCACCTTGACCGGACCGGGCGTGACCCGGCGGGTCCCGGCGGCTGGCCGCTGCGGCTGGATGGTCCGCGGCTGCGATGTCCCGGCTCGCCGTCATCAGCACCAGCCGCTGCCGGAAGACGCCGGCCTCGGCGAGCCGAGCGAACTCGCCCGCGTCGGCCGGATCGCGGTCCGGGGTGGCATCGGTCCAGCCGGTGATCCCGAGCCGCAGGCACTCGGCGGCGTAGCTCGCCAGTCCGGCCGCGAACGAGTCAGGATCACCGCCGGTGCGCAGGCGATCGCGCAGCCAGCCGTCGAGGCGCAGCAGACGGCCGGTAGGTTCGCCCCGCTCATCCCGCTCGATGCCGGGCAGATCGCAGCCGGCGGCGCCCGGCCCGGTGCAGGGCAGCGGAGTTCAGGACCCACATGGCGCCGCTTCGGTGCTGAACCCGGACCGGAACCGGCCCGGCCAGCGCGTCCAGCCGGGCCCGGCCGAGCGGCCCGGCGGCCGGCTCGTGCCAGCCGACGACCCGGACCCAGCCTGATGCCGGTCCCGCTGCGGCCGCCGCCGCCGTCGCGGCGGCGGCAACCACGCGATCGAACTCGGCCGGGGTTGTCACCGCGGTCACGTCCACCGACTCGCGGGCGGCGACCGCGGCCCGCAGGTGCAGGTGGTGATCGTGCAGGCCGGGAACGAGGGCACCGCCCTGCCCGTCGATCACGTGCTCGCCCGGTTCGGGCCGCAACCCCGGCTCGACGGCCAGGATCGTGTCCGGTCCGACGCGGACATCCAGTCCGGACCGGCGCCGGACGGCCACGTTTCTGATCAGAAGGGTGGTCATGGCGGCAGCACCGACTGGCGGTACCGGCCATGGCTGACGACCCAGCCGGCGCCGTCGCTGGTGACGCGGTGCGGCCAGTCCGGGCCGGTGCCGGGCCGGGCGAAATCGGCGCTGACGCCTGCCATCGACAGGTCGGCCAGGACCCCGCCGCCGGCCCGGATCGCGGCGAGGCCAGCGAGGGCGGCGAACATGCCGGTCAGCGGGTCGGCGATGGCGTCGCCGCAGAACGCGGGCGTCCCGTCCGGACCGCGGGCAACGAGGCCGCCGGCCGCCGCGGCGTCATCGCCGAAAGCGACGCGCTGCTGCGCGTCATCGCGCCCGTACCCGGTGATCGAGATCCAGACCCGCCCCGGCGCCGCGGCCAGCCAGTCCTCGGCGACAAGGCCGAGGCGTCGCAGCGCGCGGGGGCGGCTGCTCTCCACCACGATGCCAGCCTGGCCCGCCAGCCGTCGCAGCTCGGCCCGGCCGCTCTCGGCGCCGAAGTCGAGTTGCACAGCCTGGCCGCCCGCGTGCAGACCGGCGTAGAACTGCGGCGAGCCCGACCGCGCCGCATCCGGCCGCCGGGCATCCTCGGCTTTGAGGCTGTCCGCCAGCCGGCCCGGCGCAGGATGCTCGCGCACAGCGGACCAGCCCACAGCGCCGACAAGTCGAGCACGAGCGGGGCCGCGGTGCCGCGCGGCCCGGCCGGAACGAATCGCACCGGGTCCGGCGGCGCGCTGGCCACGACCGCGGCCGGGATTCCCAGCAACTGGGCGCGCGCCGCGAGATCCGCGGCCGGCCAGGCCGCCGCATCAGCCGTCAGCTCGGCCCAGGGATCGGCGCCGGTCTCCCGGCGCGAGCAGCGCCGGAATGCTGCGGATGTCGTCGGGCCGGGCCAGGTTCACCGCCAGCCAGCCATCGGCTGCGGCGAGCAGGCGGCAGGTCCGGTTGCCCGAGACGGTGCCGCCGCGGTGCCAGCCGCGGTCGGCCGCCCGGCCGGCGACGATGGCCCGCAGGTCCAGCCGGACCGGACGGCCGAGGTCGCCGGCCAGGCCCTCGATCGCGCCGGACAGCATCGCGGCTCGCGACAGTACCGGGAACGGCGGCGCCAGCGGCGGCCCGTCCGGTGGCCCGGTCAGGTCCATCAGGCCCGACCGGGCCCAGGACAGGACTGCGCAGTTGGCGCCATCGTCGCCAGGAGGGGCGGCGGGCCTGTCCCGCACGGTGCCGGAGGGGAACAGGCTCGCCAGGTGCTCGTGCTCGGCGGCCGGGTCGGCCAGGCACGCCGCCATCAGCTGGCCGGCGGTCATCGTGGCTCGCCCGGCAGCTGACTCGCCCGGCGCTGACTCGCCCGGCACTGACTCGACCGCGTCCACCAGGCCCCAGGCCAGCGCCTGTTCCGCCCCGATCACCTGTCCGGTCAGGGCCAGGAACGTGGTCCGGTGCCGCCCGATGCGCGCGGGCAGGCTCGCGGTTCCGCCCGCCCCCGGGATCAGGCCCAGCCGGATCTCCGGCAGCCCGATCCGGGCGTCCGGGCTCGCCACCACGCGGCCAGCGAAGGCCGGCAGCTCGATGCCCGCGCCCAGGCACGCCCCGTGCAGAAAGACGGTCGTCCTGGCCGCCAGCCGGTGCAGCAGCAGCGCCGGGCTCCGGGTGAGCCTGATCAGGTGAGCCGAGGCCGGATCGGGCCTGGACCCGAACTCGTCCAGGTCACCGCCGGCGCAGAAGTCCGGCCCTTCGCCGCGCACCTCGACCCGCAGGTCCGCGTCGCTGACCGGTCCGGCCAGCGCCGCGGCCAGCGCGTCGCGCATCCGCCAGTCAACCGCGTTACGCCGGTCCGGCCGGTCCAGCGTCACCTCGAGTACCCCGCCGGCGGTGGCGGGTCCGCACCCGCGGCCTGGCCGCGGCGCTCGCCGGGGGCCGCCGGGGCGGGCGGGCGGCCCGCCAGCGGGCGAACTCCTGGCCGGCTTGCAGAGCCGAGAAGGCGGCCGACTCAGCCACCAGGGCAGCCGGCACCGTCAGCCCGGCCGCGCTCCGCATCAGCAGCGCCAGCGTCGTGCCCGCCACCGGCGCCGCGGCCAGCACGTCCTCGATCAGCCCGGCTGCAGCCGCGGGCCCGCCCGGCCAGCTCACGAACGGGGCCGGGGCCTGTTCGTCCTCGGTCAGGATCACGTCCGCGGCCCGCGCTGCGGCGGCCGGGTAGCCGCGCGGATCGGGCACGCACGCCACCACGACCGCTGGCAGCACGGTGATGTCGATGCCGGCCAGGCGGCGGGCGGCGGCCGCGTCCGGCACGTCCACGATGATCAGCGGCCAGCCCCCGGCCGCTGAGAGTTCCTCAGCCGCGGACGGCACCGCTGTCAGCTCAGCCAGGCTGGCCGGGTCCAGGTTCACGCGCATCACGATCAGCATGCACCAGCGGCCAGCGAGCCGCAGGCACCGGCAGGGTACCGGGCGGGCACGCGGAGCCGGGCTGCCGGAGGCGGCCACGAGGTCAGGGTGCCGCCGGCAGAGCGCGCACGGGCGCGCCGCGCAGCCAGCAGCCGATGTCCTCCACGATCTCCTGATAGAAGAGGCGGTAACAGCTGTCGGTGACGTAGCCGATATGCGGCGTGAGCACGACGTTCTCCAGACGGCGAAGCGGGTGAGCGGCGGGCAGCGGCTCGACGTCATAAACGTCGAGCGCCGCGCCCGCGATGCCGCCGTCCTGCAGCGACTGGATCAGCGCAGCCTCATCGACGATCGGCCCGCGGGAGACGTTGATCAGCACGCTGCCGGGCTTCATGCGGGCGAGCTGCGCGGTCGCTGACCAGGCCCCGGGTGCGCTCGGAGAGCACCAGGTGGATGCTGACGACGTCGGCGGTCTCGAAGAGCTCATCCTTGGCCACGAGTGTCGCGCCGCGTTCGGCCGCCAGGTCAGGAGTGAGGTTCTGACTCCAGGCCACCACGTTCATGCCGAAAGCGGCGGCGACGCGCGCCATCTGCGTGCCGGTACGGCCGAGGCCGACCAGGCCCAGGGTCCGGCCGGCGAGGTCACCGCCGACCGTGTGCTGCCAGCGGCCCGCACGGATCGACTCATTCTCCGCGGGGATATGCCGGAGCAGTCCGATGATGAGTCCCCAGGCGAGCTCCGTCGTGTTCGACACGATTCCGCCCGTGCCGCAGACGCAGACGCCGTGTTCGGCCGCGGCTTGCAGGTCAATCGCGGCGTTGCTCATGCCGGTCGTGACGATGAGCCCGAGCCGGGGCAACGCGGCGATCGTGTCCCGGCCGAGCGGAGTCCGCTCGCGCATGGCCACGACGACGTCGTAGTCGCTGAGCCGGCCGGTGAGGGCAGCGCCGGTGACGTGATCGGGAAACGCGTCGACAGCGCAGCCGTCTAGAGCTGTCCAGTCGCCGTACTGAGCACTCGCCTGCTGGTAGTCGTCAAGTACGGCGATCCTCGTCACCACAGCCGGTGGACCCGGACCGCGGTGTCGTGGAACAAGGCACTTCGCTCGGCCGGGCTGCCGTCCTGGGTGATCAGCTTGTACGCGTTCCACAGCGTCACCAGGTCGCAGAGGCCAGCGTCGAACGGGAAGTTGCTCTCGAACATGCAGCGCTCAGGCCCGAACCACTCGATCAGGCTCCGGAGATCCGGTCCCCAGAACTTGGCGATGGACTCCGACGTCACGGGTCCGTCGATCATCGCCGGATCGGTCACGACGGTCATGCCGATGCCGCCGACCTTCAGCACCACGTTGGGACAGGCGGCCACTGCCCGCATGTCGGCCCGCCAGCGGTCGAGTACCTCGTTCCAGGTCAGGTGGGCCAGCCGCGGATCGACGTGAGGGAGGACCGGCGTGCCGATGTGGTCGAGCACGATCGGCATGTCAGGAACCGATCGGGCGAGCCGGATGACATCGGGGAGATCCGTGCAGAGCCCGAAGAGCTCGAGCACCAGGTCCCGCTTCTGCAGCTCCTTGATGGCCGCCTGCAGTTCCGGCCCGAGCAGCCAGCCTGGCAGCAGCGTGGGCAGGTTGAAATTGCTTTCCCGGAACCGGACGCCGCGGAACCGGCCGCCAGCCGCCTCGATGTGGGCGTCGAGCACGTCGCCGACGCCAGCGCCGAGCAGCGGGTCCGCGGCGCCGATGATGCCCTGGATCAGGTCGTCGCCCGCGGTGTGCTCGATGACCCATTCGGTCTCGCCGACCGGGGCCATGGACAGCAGCGAACCGCTCGGCCGGAACCCGGTTTGCGTCTCGACGTACACCGTGCTGACGACGTTGTGAGCGCCGAAGTCGCGGCGCAGGTCGGCGACAGAGTACGGCCCGTAGAAGACCGAACCTTCACCGTAGAGGTGGTGGTGCGGATCGCAGATCGGCAGATCCGGCTCCAGTGCCTGTTCCACAGCTGCCTCCTCGCGGCTGGCGTAGTAGTCCGGCGGCGAACGGCCAGAGCCCCGGGTCAGGCTGACATGGACGAGGGCACGTCCTCGCCGAGGTGGCGCACGGCCGGGATGACCTTGTCCGCGATCAGCTCGTAGGTCCGCAGCACATCCCGCTGCTCGATGTCGCCGCCCATGTTGATGCTGAGGATCACGTTCTGGAACCCGAACTCCTCGTACATCCGGTGCAGCTTCTCGATCACCTTGTCGGGATGGCCCACCAGCGTGGAGGGCACATCAAGGACGTCCAGCGGGTGGTTGACGTTCTTCTCCCACCAGGTGTCGGCGTGCAGCTCGTAGCTCTTCGGGATCGTGCCGTCCTTGCCCATCACCGAGCCGTGCTGGCCCAGCTGCGCCATGTAGTTCACTCGACGTCTGGCGCAGCAGCTGCTCGGCGCGCGCCTGGTCGTTGTCCACGAATGTCGACGCCAGGCCCCAGGCCTGCTCGGTTGTCTCGGCCGCGCCAGCCCGCCGCCGGGCCAGCATGTATTCCCTGTAGGTGGTCTCGATCTCCGCCTGCACGGAGTACGGGTTACCGGCGAGAATCCCGTAGCCCTGCTCGACTGCGAAGTCGAACGTCTGCTGCGTCTTGAACACCGCGACGGAGATGGGTACGCGTTTCTGGACGGGCCGCGGGTACACCGTGATGTCGTCAAGGTTCCAGTACTGACCCTCGGCAGTCACGTTCTCCTCGGTGAGGAGGCGCTCGATCATGACCGTCGACTCGAGGAACCGGCCCATGCTCTCGTTCTGGTCGACCCCCATGGCCGAGAATTCCCGTGACTGGTAACCCCGGCCCACCCCGAGGTGGAACCGGCCGTTGCTCAGCACATCGACCATCGCGATCTCCTCGGCCGCCCGGACCGGGTGAGTGAAGGCCGGGATGATGACCGCGGTTCCGAGGCGGATGCGCTTGGTCACGCGGGCGGCAGCGGCCGCCAGCACCAGGGGGTTGGGCAGAGTGCCGTACTCCGAAATGCGGTGCTCGCCGAGGAAGATCTCGTCGAAACCGACCTCGTCGGCTACCCGGAATTGCTCGAGGTTGTCCTCGTAGACCTGGACGGCCGACTTCCCTGGCGGCTGCTGAAGGATGTAGAACAGCCCGAACTTCACGACGCGCACCACGCTTTCTCTCAGCTGATCACTGCGGCGCCAGGCGCCGACCCGGGAGCCATGCCAGGACGATATCGTCTGTCGCTATACTGTAAGCCTTACGACAAGATGCGGACAACTACGGGGCTAAGGCGCGAACGTTCCGAAGCCCGAGCGGAAGAAGAGCAACGGGTCACCGGTTCCGGTACCGAGATCGTGCACCCTTCCGACGACGAGGTAGTGGTCTCCGGCCGGATAGCTCCATTCGATCGTGCAGTCGAGCCAGGCCAGGACTCCGTCGATCCGCGGCGAGCCGTTGGCAGTGAGCGACCACGGGACGCCGGAGAATTTGTTGGCCCCCGACACCGCGAAGCCCCGGCAGACGGGCTCCTGATCGTTGGACAGGATGTTGACGCAGAAAGCGCCAACCTCTGCGACCTGGGGCCAGCTCGTGGAGGACAGGCCCGTCGCGATGGCCACCAGGGGCGGGTCCAGCGACAGGGCGAAGAAGGACTGGCAGGTCAGGCCCACCGGTCCGCCAGGAGACATCGCGGTCACAATAGCGACGCCGCTGGCGAAGTGGCCGAGGGCAGCGCGGTACTTGGGAGCCTCAATCATCATCGCTCCGCGCAGTATCTCGTTCATCAAACGACAGTATAGCACTATGCAATATACAAGCTAGAAGTGTCTGTGGCCAGAGCCAGACCCTGGTCCCGTGTGCTCGGCGCCGGGCAGGTCCGACTGCGCGTAGAACTCTGGACGCTGCCGGTAAGATGGTGTAGTGCTTTCCTATCTTCCAGCCCGGCCGCCGTCCGCTGCCGGTCACGCCCCGGCGAGCGTCACCGGCCCTCGGGGTTCGGCATGACGGAGGACGCCCCGGCACTCCGCGATCCCGCGGCCTACGCGGAGCGGGTCATCCTGACGGCGGGACGCGCGGTCCGCAATGCGTTCGACGCCCGTTTCAGCCGCCTGCAGCTCAGCATGACCGAAGGTGCGCTGCTGGCGACCATTCAGCGATTCGGGCCGCTCACTCAGCGCGAACTCGCCGAGCTCCTGTACATCGGCCGGGCGGCGGCGGGGCAGTTCGTTGACCGGCTGGAGGCCCGCGGACTGGTCCAGCGCGACGGGGACCCCGATGACCGGCGCGTCTGGATCGTGTCCGCCACCGAGCAGGGGAAGCCGGTCTCGGCCGAGGCGTTCGATCTCTACTTCAAGACGGCCGCCGATCTGAGGCGGGGCCTCAGTGATGCGCAGAGTGACCGGCTGATCAGCCTGCTGCTGGCGGTCCAGGCGAACGCCGATGAGATCGCCGGCGAGCCCGAGGGCTCACTCCCGGCCTGATTCGCCCCGGCGTCAGTCAGCAGCGCCTGTTCCGGGCGTCACGTTCGCGGGCCGGGCCTCGAGCGGCGCCTGGCCTCCTCGCGCAGCAGGTGCTTCTGAATCTTTCCGGTCGAGGTCTTGGGCAGCGGTTCGAAGTACACCTGGTCGGGTGCCTTGAAGTGCGCGAGCCGCGTACGGGCGAAGTCAATCAGGTCATGCTCGGTGACGCTGTCGGGCCCGGTGACGCTGTCGTCGGTCGTCACGAACGCGACCGGCCGTTCACCCCATCGTTCGTGCGGCACCGCGACGACGGCGACCTCGGCTACGCCCGGGTAGGCCGACAGCACCTTCTCGACTTCCACCGAGGCGATGTTCTCGCCGCCGCTGATGATGATGTCCTTGCTGCGGTCAGTCAGCTCGATATATCCGTCGGGGTGCATCACGCCGAGGTCGCCGGTGTGGAACCAGCCGCCGCGGAAGGCCTCCTCGGTTGCCTGCGGGTCATCGAGGTATCCGGCAGCGACCGTGTTGGACCTGATGAGGATCTCGCCGGCTGTCTTGCCGTCGGCCGGTACCCTTCGCAGGTCACTGCCGGCCACCTGCACCTCGGCAACCGAGACGGTGGGAACGCCCTGCCGGCTGAGCCGCTCAGCCAGCTCGGCGGCGGGCAGTTCGGCCCAGCCCGGCTGGTACTCGCACACCAGCGAGGGGCCGTAGGTCTCGGTCAGCCCGTACAGGTGGGTGACCCGGATTCCCATCTGCTGAACCGCGCTGATCGTCTCCTTGGTCGGCGGGGCGCCGCCAACCGCGGCGCGGATCAGCCGCCCCGCCACGAACCCCTGCTGGCGGCCCGCCCGGGCCAGCTCGGACAGCACGACCGGGGCGCCGCACAAGTGCGAGACCGGATAACGATCGGCCAGCTCCAGTGCCTGCCGCGGATCAAAAGCCGGCAGGCTGACGTGTGTCGCGGCCACTGCTGTCGCCCCCCAGGCCAGCGACCAGCCGTTGCAGTGGAACATCGGCAGCGTCCACAGCAGCCAGCTGTCAGCGGACAGCTGGAATTCCAGCGCCACGCTGACCGCATTCAGGTACGCGCCCCGGTGGGTGTAGACAACGCCTTTGGGCCGTCCCGTTGTGCCGCTGGTGTAGTTCACCGCGATCGGGGCGTCCTCATCCTCCGGCGCTTCCAGGCCGGCATCGTCGGCATGGCTGAGCCACTCGTCGTACGACAGGGCCCCCGGCAGGCCATCGCCGCCCCCCGGCAGCATGACGACCAGTTCAGCCGGGACTTCGCTGGCCTCAGCCACGCCGAGCGCGGGCACGAGCGCAGGCGCCACCAGCAGCACCCGAGCGCGCGAGTGCGCCAGGATCTGCCGGTATTCATCAGCTGCCAGCCGCGTGTTCAGCGCTACCAGCGCGGCCCCGGACCCCGGCACGCCGAAGTGGGCTGCCAGCAGCGACCGGCTGTTGTAGTCAAGCACGGCGACCCGGTGGCCGGCCCGGACACCGCTAGCCCGCAGCGCGCCGGCCATCGCGTCGCAGTCCCGGCCCAGCTCCGCGTAGCTCACCTGAGCGCCCTCGCCGTCGACGACAGCGAGCTTGCTTCCGAACGCGTGCCGCGCCCTCGCCAGGAACGTCAGGGGAGACAACGGAACGTGGTTGGCCCGGCTCATTACCCGATGTCCTTCCCGGTCGGCGGGGGAGCGGTATCGATGGCCTGGATCTCGGGCAGCACCCGTTCGGCGAAGAGCCGCATGCTGCGCTCGGCCTTCTCGACGGGCATCCCGCCGTAGTAGACGTGGACGACAAGTTCGTCCAGATTGATGCTCCGCTGCAGAGCCCGCATCCTCTCGGTAATCTGCTCAGGTGTTCCGATCGGCTGGGTGTTCAGCATGCTTCCGCGCCCGCCGACTCCGGCGTCAGAGGCCTGCCGCACCGCGTACTCCTCGTAGCCCTTGACCCCGGCGAAGCCGGGACTGTTCCACTCGAAATAGTGGTGCCTGGCCGCTGCCTGCTGGGCCTCGTAGTAGCGCCAGCCCTCCGCGGCCTCGTCTTCGGTCTCGGCGCAGTACATCCACAGCAGCGTCGTTGGCTGCGCGGGCCGCAGGCCGAGCTGAGCCCGGATCTCGTTGAACTGACGGACTCCCGCGACCATGGAGTCGACGTCGTCGTCGGCTACGAACATCTGGCCAAGTCCGTGCTCAGCGGCCAGCCGGGCAGACTTCTGAGTGGAGAACGCCACCTTGATATTGCTGGTCAGGTCACCGAAGTGCGGACCCTGGGGGCGAATCGAGGTCGGCGGAACCTGAAAGACCTTGCCGTCGAAGCTGAACCGCTGCGCTCCGTCCGCGGCCCGGATGGCATCAACGATGTCGTAGTAGTAATCGTGGGACTCCTCGATCGGAATGCCGAGCGAGGCATATTCGTGCTGGGCTATTCCCCGCCCGATGCCGAGATGCAGGCGCCTGCCCTGCAGCAGCACGTCAAGCATCGACAGTTCCGAGGCCAGCCGCACCGGGTTCCACCAGGGCGCGACGATCACGGCGGTGCCCACGTCGACGCGCTTGGTGCGCCCGGCCCAGAAGGCCAGGTACTGCAGCGGGTTGGGCTGCATCGAGTAGGCCGAGCCGTAATGCTCGGTCGCCCAGATCGAGTCGAAACCGAGCGGCTCGACTAGGTCTCCCAGGTGAATGGTATTGCCGAGCTGCACGTAGTCCGGGACAGCCGGCGGCCGGCTGTAATCGCCGGACATCAGCCGTTCCCAGTCGCCATGGTTGTATCCGGTGACCATCACGCCACAATGCATTGCCTTACACCCTTCGGCGGCAGGCCTGGGCCGGCCTCATTGACTACATATCCGGTGCCGGCCCCGCGGCCAGCTCAGCGGTGAGCATCCTTCGCAGCAGCTTCCCGCTGTCGGTGTAGGGAAGGTAGTCGCGCTCGATGATGCGGTCGGGCGTCTTCGAAGTCCGAAGTTTGCCGCGAGCAAAGGACCTGATCTCGTCGGCGTCGGCGTCGGCGCCCTCGCGCAGCACGACAAAGGCAACGATCGTCTGGCCCCACTCCTCATCGGGTGCGCCCACGACGGCCGCCTCGCCGACGGCGGGATGCTGCAGGAGGACGTCCTCGATCTCGGCTGGCGCGATGTTCTCGCCGCCGCGGATAATCGTGTCGTCCGCGCGCCCTTCGATAAAGAGGTACTGCGCGCTGTCGAAGTAGGCCCGGTCTTTGGTCGGGAACCAGCCGTTCTCATCGAGCGGCGACTCGCTGGCCAGGTACTCGCCGGAAATCTGGTCGCCGCGCAGCCAGAGCTCGCCTGCTTCTCCGGGCGGCAATGGCCGGCCGTCGGCTGACCGGATCTGTGCCTCCACTCCGGGAATGACCTGGCCGGCCGACGCCAGCCGGGCCCTGACTGCCTCGTCGTCGCTGTGCAGAGCCGAGCGGTGATCCTCGGGACTCAGGATCGCGATGGTCGAGCTTGTCTCGGTCAGGCCGTAGGCGTTGACGAAGTCAGTGCCGGGAAAGAGCCTGAGTGCCTGCAGGATCGTCGGCGCGCCGACCCTCGAGCCTCCGTACGACAAGGTTCGCAGGCTCGGCACATTGGCCGGCGTTCCGTCGAGCTCAGCCACGATCCGCGCCAGCATCGTCGGCACCACCATGGCGTGCGTCACGCGTTCCCGGCGGACAGTGTCCAGCCAGACACCCGGCTCGAACGCATCGAGGTAGACAATGCGGCGACCGGCGAAGATGTTCGTCAGCAGGTTGACGATGCCGGCGACGTGGTACGGGGGAACGCTGACCGCGACTGCGTCAGCGGGGTCAGCGGAGCCGAAATCGACTGAGCCCAGCACGTAGGAGACGAGGTGGCGATGCCGCAGCACGACCGTCTTCGGCTTGGATGTCGTGCCGCTCGTGTTCAGCAGCACGGCCACCAGGTCCGGATCGGACGGCCACTGGCTGGGCGGCGCGGCCCCGGCAGTCTGGTCGAGCCACTGATCTACCGAGATGACGTCGTGGCGGCAGGCGCGAACGGCCGCCGCCGAGTCCTGGTGCGCCACCACCAGGACGCGCTCGTCCGTATCGAGCAGACCCAGGATCTGATCGGCGGCCAGGCGATAGTTCACCGGCCAGAACGGAATTCCGGCCCAGGCCGCGGCGAACACCGTGACGGCAAACGCGGCCGAGTTCGGTCCCAGGTAGGCGACGGTCTGATAGTCGCGGTCACGCAGGTAACTCGCTCCGGCGCCGGCCCGCCCGTACAGGTCCTGGTAGGTCAGTGCCAGGTCGCGGGCACTGACGGCCGCCCTGTCGGGGTCATTGGACGTCGCCATCTCAAGCAGCATCATCAGATTCATGGACCCGGGCCTCCGGCAGGCTGCCGCTAATCAGAGGGCGGAAGCGGCTTGGCGTCCTTCAGGGTGAGCGGCTCGCCGTCAACGGTGAGCTCGCCCGCGCCGGCCCGCGTGCACAGGCATTCCAGGTCTGAGGATTCGTGCGCATAGCGCTTCCCGAGGACCAGGCCAGTGCCGGTGCCATTGCCGGCGGCCTGCACTTCGACCTCACGGGCAATGTTCTCCGCGACCGCCATGGCGACGCCGCCGCAGCACACCTCGACATCTTTTTTCGGGGCGCGGAGGACGATAATGCTCGCGGGGCTGACGACGCTTACCAGATGCATGCCGGCGCGCAGCTGCACCATTTCTCCTTTCCGGGCGCGGGGCGGAGCCTGCCGCCCCTCCCGCCAGCCATGTCTGGCCGTCTGAGACATCGCACAGTACTATACCATATGGCGGTGATCAGCCTAGCTGTGTGAGGTGCCCGATTCTGGACCTGCCACTATCCGATGACCTGGACATACTCCGAGCTGCCACCCTTCGGTTCGCCCAGCGTGAGTGGCCCATCGAGAAGCTGCGGGCGGCTGCCGACGGCGGCCCCGCGGTCGAGGCCGGATACGTGCAGCGGGCGGCCGAGCTGGGCTGGTTCGCCGCGCTTGCGCCGGAGGAGGACGGGGGCGGAAGCATCTCGGGGTCGGGCCTCGTGGACGCGGCGGTCGTTGCCGTCGAGCGCGGCCGGGCCCTGCAGCCGGGTCCTTTCGTCCCGATGAACGTCGTGGTCGCCGCCCTTACTCGCGAGGGATCACCCGCCCAGCGAGCGGCCGTCCTGCCCGGCCTGATGGCCGGCACGACCGTCGCGACCGTGGCTGCCGCCGGGCCGGCCGGCACCTGGGGGACCGGGGAGGCCATCAGGTGGGCCCGCGCGCCCGGCGGGTACGCGCTGGCCGGGACGGCGGGCCTCGTCCAGGATGCGGACGGCGCCGACTACTTCCTGATCACGGCGGGAGCGAGCGACGGCATCAGTCAGTTCCTCGTGCCGGCGCAGACACCCGGGCTCTGCGTCCGGCCGGCCGGCAGCATCGACCTGTCGCGGTCGTTCTGCGAGGTGCAGCTGACGGACGTCATCGTTCCTGACGAAGCTGTTATCGGGCAGCCCGGCGGCGCAGCGGCGGCCGTCGAGCACGAGCTTCAGGTCGCCTGCGTGCTCACCGTGGCCGAGACGATCGGCGCGATGGAGCAGGACTTCCAGCTGGCGCTGCAGTACGCCAGGGACAGGATCGCTTTCGGCCGCCCGATCGGGTCATTCCAGGCGGTCAAGCACCTCCTGGCCGATACGAGCCTGCTGCTTGAATCGAGCCGGACAATCTGCGACGCGGCGGCCCGGGCCGTCAGCGACGGGGACGGCGGCCCGGAGCTGGCCAGCGTGGCCAAGGCGCACGTCGGCGATAGCGCCATCGAGCTGGGCCAGAACTGCTTCCAGGTGTTCTCCGGCATCGGCTTCACCTGGGAACACGATCACCACCTGTACCTGCGCCGGCTCACCATGGATGCCGCCCTGTACGGCGATCCGGCCTGGCACCGCACGCGGCTGGCCCGCTTCTACGGCCTCCCGGAAGCATCAATCAGTGACGGAGATGGGCATGGCGGAGCCAACCGCTGACCTGGAGGAGTACCGGGATCGCGCCCGGGCCTGGCTGGCTGAGCGGCTGGAGCCGCGGCAGCCGGACGACCCCGCGGGTGCCGACCCGGCCCACTGGACGCCGGAGCGCGATCAGCGCGAGCGGGCGATCCAGCGGATCCTGTTCGACGGCGGGTACGCGGGGATCGCCTGGCCGAAGGAGTATGGCGGGCAGGGACTGACGCCCGCCCACCAGCAGGTCTTCGACGAAGCGGCGCGGGACTTCCGGGTCGCTGAGTTCGGCATCCTCGGCCGCACGACCTGGGGGATCTGCGTTCCGACCATGCTGGCCCACGCATCGCCCGCCTTCCTGGCCCGGCATGTCCCGCGAGTACTGGCCGGAGAGGAACTCTGGGTCCAGTTCTTCTCTGAGCCCGAGGCCGGGTCCGATCTGGCCGGGGTCCGGACCCGCGCTACCCGCGACGGTGACCGGTGGATCCTGCGGGGATCAAAGGTCTGGTCGAGCGGGGCTTACTACGCCGACTACGGGCTCTGCCTGGCCCGGACGAACTGGGACGTGCCCAAGCACCGGGGCCTGACCTGGTTCGCCGTCAAGGTCGACAAGCCCGGCATCGAGGTGAAGCCGCTGCGCCAGCTCAACGACCGGTCTGAGTTCTGCCAGGAGTTCTTCGATGACGTCGAGCTGACCGACGATGACGTCATCGGCGAGGTCGACCACGGGTGGACCGTCGCCCGGACGATGCTGGTGATGGAACGCCAGGTGGGTGCCAGGACCAGGATGCGCCCGGTCGCGGGGGGCCGCCGGCGGCCGCCGACCTGGTCAGCCTGGCCCGGCGGGCAGGCCGCGAGGCCGACCCGCGAGTCCAGGACCTGATCGCCAGGGCCCACATCATCGACGTCGTCCAGGCTGAGCTGAGTAACCGGGTACAGGAACTGGCCGCAGCCGGCGGCCGCGATGCGGCGAGCCTGGCCTGCTATCCGAAGCTTGCGGCCGGCACGTCCACGCCGGTCCGGGCGCTGATGGGCATCGAGATCGCGGGTGCCGCGGGCCTCACCTGGCCCGGCGGGGCGAGTCCGCCCGCCGCCGTGAGCGACTACCTCGGCGCGCGCGCGCAGAGTATCGCCGGCGGCACCAACGAGATGATGCGCAATGTCATCGGCGAGCGCGTACTCGGCCTGCCCCGCGAGCCGTCCTACGACACCGACCGGCCCTTCGGCGAGGTCGTGCGGCGCGCAGCGGAATGGGGACGACCCGGAGCCCCGGGTCGGTCGTAAGGCAGCTGTCGTAACAACAAGGAAGGCGAGACACATGGGACGCGTTGCCGGCAAGGTCGCACTCATCACCGGAGCTGCCCGCGGCCAGGGCCGCAGCCATGCGCTGCGCCTGGCCGAGGAGGGGGCGGACATCGTCGCCGTCGACATCTGCACCGGGTTCAGGAACTCCCCGTATCCGGGATCGACCAAGGATGAGCTGGACGAGACGGTCGATCTAGTCCAGGCGCTGGACCGCCGGGCGATCGGGATTCAGCTGGATGTCCGCGACAAGGCGGCGGTCGAGTCGGCCGCGGCGACGGCGGTCAGCGACCTCGGCGGGCTCGACATCGTGGTGGCGAACGCGGGGATCTGCTTCCCGACGCCATGGAACGAGTGCACCGACGAGATCTGGCAGGACACGATCGACATCAACCTGACCGGAGTGTGGAACACGGTCAGAGCCTGCGCGGACCACCTCGTCGCGCAGAACAGCGGGTCGGTCATCATCACCAGTTCCGCGGCGGGCTTGCGCGGCACGCCCTTCATGCCGTCGTATGTCGCCAGCAAGTGGGGCGTGACCGGCCTGGCCATCTCGCTGGCCATGGAACTGGCTGAGTACAACGTCCGGGTCAATAGCGTTCACCCCGGCGGCGTGAACACCCCGATGGTCGGGGCGCCCACCTTCCACCAGGCCCTGGCGGGCAATCCGAAACTGGCCGGGATGTTCCAGCACCTGCTGCCGGTCAGCGTGCTCGAGCCGATCGACATCAGCAACGCCGTGCTGTTCCTCGCGTCCGACGAGTCCCGTTACGTGACCGGGGCCCAGTTCCCCATCGATGCCGGCGGTTCAAAGTACTGACCGCGGTGCCCGCTCAGGCGAAGCGGCCGGTGAGAGCGGCCAGCGCGTCCAGACCGCGGGTGGCGTTGTCGAGAGTGTCCATCGGGATGCCGACGACGATGCGCTGCACGCCCAGCTCCTGGTAGGCGGCCGCTTTCTGCAGCAGCTCGTCCATGGCGGCGGCGTCCTGGAAGTACCACGCCGCGCCCGGCATCTGCCCGGCCATCATGTTGATGCTGATCGTCGGCTCGGGCAGGCCAGCTTCGGCCGCCATCTTCCGCAGGCTCTTGAGCCGGGCGGGCACCTCGGGCGTGTCCATGGGGTACCAGCCGTCGCACAGCCGCACGACGTCCTCCAGCTGCCAGCGGAAGCCGGCCGCGCCGAGCAGGACCGGCGGGTGCGGCTTTTGCTCCGGCTTCGGCCACACCCACGACTCGGTAAACGAGCTGTAGGTGCTGTCGCTCGCGACGGCATCCTCGGTCCACAGGCGCTTCAGGACGGCGAGCTTTTCTCCGAAGGCCTGGCGCCGGTCCTCCCAGGGCACCCCGTTGTTCGCCAGTTCCGGAGCGTTCCAGCCGTAACCGACGCCAAAGTCCAGGCGGCCGCCGGAAATGCGGTCCAGGGTCGCCGTCGCTTTGGCCAGGTGGAACGAGTTGTGCTCGGCCACCAGGGCCACCCCGGTGCCGAGCCGGATCCGCGTGGTCACCGCGGCGGCAGCGGCCAGCATCACGAAGACATCAGGGAACCGGCGGTAGAACTCCGGCATCTTCCCGCCGGTCGCGGCCGAGGCCGGATACTGCGTTGTCACCGGAATATGGCTGTGCTCGCCCTGGAAAATGCAGTCCATCCCCCGGTCCTCGGCTCGCTGGGCGAGGTCGATGATCGAGGGCGTCGCCTCGTTGACGATTAGGTTTGCCCCGATGAGCATGGCACCGTCCGCTCGGGAGGAGGTTGACACTGGGCGTTAGCGGCTCTTACAGTCGCATCGTGGTGCACGTTATAGTACTTTACCATCCGGTGCTTGCAGGTAATAGGCGTGGCTGACGCGACCGCAGTGACCGGATCAGCTCCTGGCCGGCCTGCGGAGCCGGAGGTGACCGGGTCGAGAAGCGTCGCCTACCTCACCGGGCTGCGTGCCTGCGTGGTCGGCGCGGGCACGGCAGCGAGGGTGGCAGCCGGCGTCCTGTCGGTCCTCGGGGCGACCGTCGATGAGATCGCTGACCTGAACGACCTTCCTGAGACCAGCCAGGACATCGTGATCTGCGACCGGGTCGCCGCCGGAGCCGACGACGACTACCTCGGCGTCGTGGCCCGCGGGCTCCGCGGAGAGCAGGCCCGGGTGCGCCATTGCTGGGTAACGGCGTCGGCGTTTGGCCTGAGCGGGCCGGCTCGCTCCTACCGTGGCAGCGACCTGGTTTGCTCGGCTGCCGGCGGACTGCTGGCCGCGGTGTTTGACCGCAGCGGCCGGGTCTTCCCGATCCCGGGGCAGCAGGCTCTGCAGACCGTTGGCTACGCCGCCGCACTGGCGGCTCTGCACGGGATCTCGCTCAGCCGGACCAGGGGCACGCCGGTTCATCTGGATCTGTCAGCCCAGGACGCGGTGGCGTTCTGCACGAACCAGCAGACGCCGAGCCACGTCCTGCACGAATGCGGAATCCCGGCGGGTGTCGGCCGCTACTCGGCTCCGTCCGGCCCTTTCCCCTGCAAAGACGGCTACATCCAGATCATCGTTGTCGATAACCACCAGTTCACGGCCTTCTGCAACGCCATGGGGCGACCGGACTGGATCCCGATCTTCCCGCAGGTAGCCGACCGCGTGGCCGGCGCCGAGATGATCGACGAGGTCGTGGCCGAGTGGAGCAGCACGTGGGCCAAGGATGAGCTGGAGGAATACCTCCAGGCCCGGGGCGTGTCGGCCACGGCGGTACGCCCGGCCAGTGAGGTGTCCTCCTCGGGCCTGTTCCGCGCCCGGGGCTGGGCGCCGCCGCCGCCGCAGGCGCGAGGACAGCTCGTGCCTGCCCTGATTACCTCCGCCGCCGGCCAGGGCGCCGCCGGGCAGCCCGTGCTCGGCGACCTGCACGTGCTCGAGTCGTCCAACGTCCTGGCCGGCCCTCTCACCGGCGCGATCCTCGGCGCACTCGGGGCGGATGTGGTGCGGGTCGAGCCGACCGAGCGCCTCGATCTCTACCGCCAGAACGGCCCGTTCGCCGGCGGGATCGCCGGGATCGAGCGGGGTGCCTATTTCCAGGGCGCGAACTACAGCAAGCGCAGCGTGACCGAAGGTGTCGGCCGCCGCTATAGCGCGGGCGCGCTGGAGTGGGCCGACGCCGTGATCGACAACACCGGGCGCAAGCGGCTCGAGCAGTCCGGTATCGCCCTGACCGTCGGCCGCCGGGACCGGGCCCAGGTCTCGCTGTCGATCTCCGCTTTCGGCCGGACCGGGCCGGGTGCCGCCTACCGCGGTTACGCCCCGAACGTCCACGCGGCCGCGGGGTTCGAGGACGCCATCGTCGGCGTGGCCGGGCGGGACATCACTATCCGCACCGTCATGGCCGATTACTCGAGCGCGACCTGGGCGGCCTCGCTGGTCGCCGCCTGGTGGCTGGGCGGGGGCCAGGGCGCGTTCGTGATCGACCTGTCCATGGCGGAAGTCATGGCCGTGCGGATGATGGGGCTGACTGCCGCCGAGGACGACGGCCGGGCGGCCAGCCCGGACCCGGACCCGGACGAGGCCATCATCGACCTGGCCGGCCACGGTTACCTGGCAATCTCCGCGCCGGCAGGCCTGTCCTGGCCGGCTGCGGTCGTCCGGGCGCTTGGCGGCGAGAGCGCCGGCCCGGTTGCCCGCGGCACGGCCGAGGCGCTCCTGCGCGCGGGGGCTGATCAGGACCTCGACGGCACGGTCGCCCGCCTGCAGGCCGCCGGGGTCGCCGCCTATATCGCGGTCAAGCCGGAGGCGTTGCCGGCCGACCCTCAGCTGGCCGCCCGCAGGACCTTCGTCTGCCTGCCCCACCCCGTCATCGACGGCTCGTACTTGCTGGCGCTGCCGTGGACCGAAGCTGCCGTCGAGCGCGGAGCCTGGTACCGCCGGGCGCCGTTGCTGGGCGAGCACGACGAGTGGGCTGCAGTGGCCTGGACCGGTGGCCAGCAGGCAGCAGCCGAGGGCGGCGAGTTCGCTGGCCCAGCTGCACCGCAGTGACCGCCCGGTTTCGGCGTACTTCCGTCCCCGATACGCCGTTGACCAGGAATGCACGAAACCGTATGCTCACGTACTGTCTAGTGTTAGATAATTCGTCACGACGTCGGGGAGATCACCGGGGACCTAGGAGGTCAGCGTGGAGATAGACATCTTCTGCGAGGTCGAGAAGGCAGGCTTGCAGCCTGGCCAGGAGGGGCAGCTGTTCCGCGAGACGCTGGCCCAGGCCGAACTCGCCGACCGGATGGGTTACGGGTGCTGGTGGGAGGTTGAGCACCACGGAGCGGTCGAGATGAGCTATAGCTCGGCGCCCGAGCTGATGCTCACGGCCATCTCGCAGCGGACCCGGCGGATGCGGATCGGGCACGCCGCGGTCCTGGCCCCGCACAACATCAACCATCCGGTGCGCATCGCCGAGCGCGCGGCCACTCTCGATCACCTCAGCGGCGGCCGCCTGGAGATGGGCTTCGCCCGGTCGACGATCCCGGAGTGGCGGACCTTCCAGATCGACCCGGACGACACCCGGCGGCAGCAGGTCGAGGCGATGCGGATGGTCGCCCAGATGTGGACCAACGAACGGTTCTCCTGGGACGGCGAGGACATCAAGATCAAGGACCTCTCCGTCATCCCGAAGCCCCTGCAGAAGCCGCACCCGGCGATGTGGTCGACCTGCACGACTGAGGAAGGCTTCCGGTCCGCGGGAGAGATGGGCGTCGGCGTACTCGGCGTCACGCTGATGCTGCCGCTGGAGACCATGGCGGCGCTCTTCCAGACCTACCGCGAGGCGCTCAAGTCGCCGAATCCCGTCGGCTCCTTCGTCAACGCTCAGACCGGCGTGTTCACCTTCGTGCACTGCGCGGAGACGATGGACAAGGCCATTCAGAACGGCGCGGCCGCCGCCTGCGCCTGGTATCAGAACGCCATCGTCAGCTTCTTCGAGCTGAAGGCGCTCCTCCTGCAGCAGGAGGAGGCGATCCTGGCCAGCGGGCTGCTCGACGCGGACCCAGCTGGCGTGAAACTGGGCGCCGGCGCCGGGCTCATCGGCGACATCCGGCCCGAAGGCGCGGAGGAGACCGACCTGACCCGGGCGACTCTCGCGATCGTCGGGCGCCTGGCCCGGGGCGAGGAAATGGAGCCCGAGGAAGTGTTCTCCGTGCTCAACAAGCAGGACTCCGTCATCATCGGCGACCCGGCCACGGTGCGGCGGAAGATGGAGCGCTACCGCGACATCGGCACCGACAGGCTGCTGTGCTTCCAGCAGGTCGGCGGGCTTGACCACGCCGCCGTCATGGACAGCATCCGGCTTGTCGGCGAAGAGGTCATCCCGTACCTGGCGCCCAAGTAGCCCGGCGCGCACCCGGCCACCGGATCGTTGCCAGCGCCGAAGCGCCTGACGTCTTAAAAGGATCTCACTGTGAAGTTCCACTGGTTCGCACAGCAGTATTACTCGAAGCTGCCCGACGACGCCGGCAGCCGGGTCCGCAGTGCGTGGGTGACCCCGCCGACGGCCATGGCCGATCCCGCGCAGATCGGCCGTGACTACCACATGTACCTGCGCCTCATGCAGGGCGCCGACCGGCTCGGCTGGGACGGGCTGCTGCTCAACGAGCATCACCAGACCTGGCACGCCATGACCCCGTCGCCGAATCTGATCGCCTCGGTCCTGGCGACCACGACCGAGAACTCGGCCATCGCCATCTGCGGGAACTCCCTGGCCTTTTACAATCCCCCCGTCCGGGTGGCCGAGGAACTGGCCATGCTGGACTGCCTGTCCGGCGGCCGGATGATCGCCGGGATGGTGTACGGGACGCCGATGGACAGTGCCTTCTCCTACGGCGTCCCCCCGGTCGAGCTGCGGTCGCGCTTTGCCGAGGCTCGCGAGCTGATCCTCCGGGCGTGGAAGGCTACCGAGCCGTTCAGTTTCAACGGGACCTACACCAAGCTCCGGTACGTCAACCCGTGGCCCCGGCCCATTCAGGAGAACGTCCCGATCTGGATCCCGGGCTCCGGCAGCCTGGAGACCTGGGATCTGGTCAACGCGTTTGACTACTGCTACGGCTATCTGTCCTTCTCCGGCAAGCAGGCTGCGCGCCCGATCGTCAACGGCTTCTGGGAGCACGCCGAGCAGGCGGGCGCCAACCTGAACCCGCACCGGATGGCGTTCACCCAGATCATCTGCTGCTCCGACACAGACGCCGAGGCCGAGGCCCTGTATGGCGACTCGGTGCGGTACTGGCACAAGCAGAACCCGGTCCCGCTGGAATTCGCCACGCCGCCTGGCTTCATGACCCAGGCCTCCTACCGCGAGTCGCTGCGGCGGGGGCGGAGCCAGTCGATGGAGCAGCGCCGCAAGGCCATGCGCGGCGAGCTCAGCTTCTGGGAGTACGACGAGCTCGGCTACATCATCGCCGGATCCCCCGAACGGGTGGAGCAGCGGGTTCGCGAGCTCGTGACCGAGCTGCGCATCGGGCAGCTCATCACCTGCATGCACCTCGGGAATCTGCCCGAGGAGACGGCAGCGCATAACAACGAGCTGTTCGGGACCCAGGTCATCCCGAAGCTCCGCGACATCTGGGCCGACGACGAGGACCGGTGGACGCCCAAGGTCAGCCAGGCCAGGGTGGCCGCGCTGGCCGCCAGCAAGGCCGTCCCCGATCCAGTGCGGCCGTAAAGGAGACAGTTGTGCGCTTCGACTGGCCGCCAGAACAGGCGGAGTTCCGGGAGGAGGTTCGTCAGTTCGCGGCTGAGCGAAGCCAGAAGCCTTCCTTCGATCAGGACGAGGACCGGGAGAACTGGGCGTCGCAGGAGAGCCGGGACAACCTCGCCGAGCTGGATCGCCGCGGGTGGCTGCGCCGGTCCTGGCCGAAGGACCTCGGCGGCCAGGAGATGAGTCCCTGGTACCAGTTCCTGCTGGCGGTGGAGCTGGCCTACACCGACGTCCATTACGGCCGCCGGGGTACGTCGTCCATGATCGGCCCGGCCATCCAGCGGTACGGCACCGATGCCCAGCGGGCGGAGTACCTGCCGAAGATCTGGAGCGGGGAGATCACCTGCGCGCTCGGCTATTCCGAGCCCAACGCCGGCTCTGACCTGGCCTCCCTGCGCACCCGGGCCGTCCGGGACGGCGACTCCTACGTCATCAACGGCAGCAAGATCTGGACCTCGGACGCGCACTGGACTTCGCACGTCTACCTCGCGGTCAGGACCGACCCGCAAGCGCCGAAGCACCGCGGCATCTCGATCTTCATCGTGCCGCTCAACCTCAAGGGCATCACGATCCGGCCGATCGAGATGATGTTCCACCACCGCACGAACGAGGTGTTCTTCGACGACGTCGTGGTCCCGGCCGACATGCGGATCGGTGAGGAAAACCGCGGCTGGTACATGCTCGCGACCGCGCTCGACCACGAGCGGGTCACCATGGCCATCAACAACTACATGGACATGGTGCACATCTTCGAGTGGTCGATCGACTACCTGCGGACCGAGCGGCCTGACGTGCTGGCCGATCCGGTCGCCCGCCGGAAGCTGGCTGAGATCCGGCTCGACCTGGCCATGCTCCGGGCCCTGGTGATGACGACCGGATCGGTGGTCGCCAGCGGCGCAGCCCCGAGCAAGGAGGCGTCCGCGAGCAAGGTGTGGGCCACCGAGCTCGGCACCCGCATGACCGGCGATGTGCTCGACCTCCTCGGCCGGGCAGGCGCGCAGGTCGCCGGCTCCGCGGACGATCCGCCGGTCCGTGGCCGGCTCGAGCAGCAGCTGTGGTTCTCCGCCTTGCAGCGGTTCACCGGCGGCGCCAACGAGATCCAGCGGACCATCATCGCCGAGCGCGGCCTTGGCCTGCCCCGAGAAAGGCGCCCCGCGTGAACCTTGGCTTGTCCGACACCCAGGAGATGATCCGGGACAGCATGCGGCAGCAGCTGCAGCGCGAGATGTCGACCGACCGGATCCGCGCGCTGCTCGAGAGCGGCGGCCACGATGAGGCGCTGTGGAAGCGGCTGGCCGCCGACGGGTGGCTGGGCTTCGCCTTCCCCGAGTCCGCGGGCGGCGGCGGGGCCGACCTCCTCGACATCGCGGTGGCACTTGAAGAGCTGAGCAAGGCCGCGGCGACCGTCCCCTTCGCCGAGACCATGGCCTGCGCCTACACGCTCATGCGCTGCGGGACGCAGGACGGGCAGGCTGCGCTGGCGGCCGCCATCGTGGAGAACGCGGGAGCGGTGACCCCGGTGCTGGGCGAGGCCGGGGGTGAGGGGCCCTGCAGCTTCTCGGCCGGTGCCCTGCACGGTTCCGCCCGGTACGTCGACTACGGGCTCGCCTGCACCCATCACCTCGTCGGGGTGAGCGATGCTGGCCGGCGGCAGCTGTTCCTGGTCGACGCCAGGACGCCGCAGGTGACGCAGCGGTCGCTGCGCAACGTCGGGCAGACGCCGCAGTCGGCGGCCGCTTACGCGGGCGTGCCCGCTCTGGCGGCCGGCGGTGAGGATGCCGCTGCCCTGCTCATCCAGGTCGCGACCGTCCTGTGCTGCGTGCAGCTGGTGGGCTTCGCCCAGCAGGCGCTCGACCTCACCATTCCCTACGTGCGCGACCGGGTGCAGTTCGGGCGGCCGCTCGGGACGTTCCAGGCCGTGCAGCAGCAGGCGGCCGACATGGCGTCCGCGCTCGACGCGACGAGGTACCTGACCTATGAGGCGGTCTGGAAGGTCGAGCAAGGCACCTGCACGGCGGCCGATCTGGCCACCGCCAAGGCGGCGGCCTCGCGGACCGCGGTCTTCGTGACGCTGACGGCGCACCAGCTCCACGGCGGCATGGGCATGACCGAGGAGTATCCATTGCATTTCTTCTCAAGGCGGGCAAAGGAGCGGTCCCTCGCATGGGGTTCCGAGCACGAGTCCCTTGCCGTCCTGGCCGGCTCCGTAGCCGATGACACTGACTGGCGCTGACCACAATCGTGCCGTGCTTCCTGCGGCACACCCTGAATATGACACCCACGGTAGATATGAATGAGCACGATGCGTGCCCAAAGGAGAACAGACATGAAGGATGTGCGCGCCGGCCGTAATGGCCGTGCTTTCCGGTTGCGGGGTGTGCTTGTCCCGGCCGCCGGTCTCGCCCTGGTTGCCGCCATGTCCGCCGGCTGCGCCAGCAGCGGAGGGTCGGGCGGTGGCTCCGGGACGACTGGCAGCACGAGTTCGACGATCAAGATCGCGTACCTGGGCGACCAGTCCGGCTCCCTGGCCACTACCTTCGGCGGCGGCGTCATCGGCGCGCAGGCGTTCGTCTCGTACTACAACGCCCACGGCGGGCTCGACGGCCACAAACTGACGCTGTCGGTCTACGACACCCAGAGCAGCCCGAGCTCGGTTCTGTCTGACGCCCGGCTGGCTGTCGAGAACGGCGCCGACGCCATCATCAGCCAGGACGTCTACCTGGGCAGCGCGACGTCCTACCTGGCGGCGCAGAAGATCCCGGTGTTCGGCGCCGGCATCGTGCCGCAGTTCTACGGACCCGGCACGGACAGTTTCTTCTCCCAGGAGGGGAACTGGATCGGGTACGAGAGCAACACCCAGAGCAAGTACATGGTCAGCCAGGGCGTCAAGAAGATCGCCGTCGTGTCGGACGCGAACCCCGGCAACGCCGTCGCCGGGCACGCGGTTGCCAAGGGCGTCACGGCCGCCGGCGGCACGCTGATCTACACCAACTACACCGTCGACGACACCAGCTCCGCCGCCTTGCTGTCGCTGGCGCAGAAGCTGCACAGCCTGGGCGCCCAGGGCGTCTACACCAACGTGTACGGGACCGCGGCCCCGCAGCTGCAGGCGGACATGACGCAGGTGGGCTCCAAGGCCTGGGTCGTCGCCGGCTCCATCGGGGTCTCGCCCGCCATCCCCCAGCAGTTCGGCAAGACCATCAACGGCCTGCTCTCTGAGGTCTTCACCGCCACCTGGTACAACCCGCAGATTCCGGGCATCGTTACCTATACTTCGGCCATGAAGAAGTACTCGCCAGCCAACGCGCAGAACGCCGAGGCGCTGTCCGGCTGGGCCAACATGGTGATGTTCCAGGGCGCGATCAACCAGCTGGGCAAGAAGTCACCGACCCCGGCGAACATCATCGCGGCCGGAAACACGATCTCGGGCTACACCGGTGACGGCCTGTTCCCGCCGGTCACGTTCCCGACGATGCACACCCAGCTCAACCCGTGCTTCTCGCTGGCCCAGATCGTCAACGGCCAGTGGAAGATCGTGACCGGAACCGCCACCAACCCGTTTGCGTGCGGCACGCCCGAGTCGGCGTCCTGACGCGCCACCCCGGCCCAGGCGAGTCCCGCCACGACGAGTGAAAGCTGCCGACGTTGCTGTATATCTACCCAGGCATTGTGATCGGTGCTCTGTACGCCCTGCTGGGCGGGAGCATCACGCTTACCTACAGCCTCACCGGCGTGATCAACCTGGCGGTAGGCGCCACCGCGTACGCGACCGCCTATCTCTTCTACCACCTGATCACCGTCAGTAAGTGGGCCCTGGCGCCAGCGGTCGTGCTCTGCCTCCTGGCAGCGCCGATCTTCGGCCTGGTGATCTGGGCCGGGGTGTTCCGCCATATCGAGAACCGAGATCTGATAGTCCAGCTGACGGCGACCATCGGGATCGCGGTGGCGCTGCCGGCGCTGATGGAGTTCGCGCTCCCGACGGAGAACGTCTATCAGTCGCCCGGCATCGTCCCGAACGGGTTTGCCGTCCTGCGGATCGGCTCGTTCAACACGACCCGCGACCAGCTGGCCGCGGTCATCGGAGCCGTGGTGCTTCTCGGCGGCCTGATCCTGGCCGTCGAGAAGACCCGGCTCGGGCTGTCCATCCGGGCCGTCGTGGACCGGCCCGGGCTCGCCGCCGGGGCCGGGATCAACACGACCCGGCTGAGCGCCTTCTCCTGGATCCTGGCGGGATTTCTCACCGGGGCAGCCGGCATCCTGCTCAGCCCGCTGCTCCAGCTGGATCCTTCCATCTACACCTCGCTGTCGGTCGCGGCGCTGAGCGTGGCCCTGGCCGGGCGGTTCCGCTCCCTGACCATCACCACGCTGGCCGGCCTGGCGCTCGGCGTGCTCGCCTCGGAGATCACCGGGTACGCGCCGCAGGGCAGCGTGATCGCGAACGGGCTGGTGCCCGCCCTGCCGTTCTTCCTGCTGGCCGGCCTGCTGATCGTCGGCCGTACCAGCCTGAAGTCGAGGCAGGACGCGGGATCCGGGCAGACCGCTCGCGTCGACTCCGGCAGCCTCGGGCAGGCGATCCTCAGCCGGCTGCCCGCGCTGTCGGTGCTGCGGCCCGGCCGCTATGTCATCGCCCTCCTCGCCGGCGGTGTGTTCACGCTGGTGGCCATGTACTCGTTCAACGGGTACTGGACGGCTGCGCTGGCGGCGGGCATCGCGTTCGCGGTTACCTTCCTGAGCTTTACGATCTCGACCGGGAACGGGGGCGTCCTCTGCCTCGGCCAGGCAGGTATCGCGGCGATCGGGGCGATCGTTGCCGGGCGCCTGGCCAGCGACGCGGGTCTGGGGCTGCCGCTCAGCATGGTCATCGCCGTGCTCTGCGCCGCGGTCTGCGGCGTCGTACTCGGGGCCGTCGGAACGCGCCTGGATCAGGTGGGCTTCGCCCTCGTCACGCTGGCCTTCGCCCTCTTCTGCGAGACGTTCGCGTTCAACCTCCAGGCGCTGATCCCGCTGGCAGGCGTCAACTACCCGAACTTCCAGATCGGCGGTCTCAACTCGTCTCAGAGCGCCATCCTGCTCGGGGCCATCATCTTCGCGGTACTGGCGATCGGAGTCAGCTGGTTCCGGCGGAGCCGGTTCGGCCGGGTTTCGACAGCCATCCGCGGCAACCCGATCGAAGCGGAGAGCCTCGGCGTCAACGTGCGCGCCTTCCGGGTCGGCGTGTTCGCCCTCGGGTCGGCGATCGCCGGCCTCGGCGGCGGCCTGATCGGCATCGAGCAGGGCAACGTCAGCACGTCCGACTTCGCCCTGCTCACCGGCCTGGTGTGGCTGGCCGTCGTGGTCACGATCGGGGTGCGGAGCTCCGGCGGCGCGCTAGTCGCCGGCCTGATGTTCGCGATCGCGCCGGCCGCCTTCGAACTCATCACGATCAGCGGGTTCGGAAACCTCCCGACTGTCCTGTTCGGCCTGGGCGCGATCGGCATCGCCCGCGATCCGCGCGGGTTCCTGGCCCAGATGTCCGGCAACCTGCAGAAACTGATAGCGCGGCCCGAACCGCCCAACTCCGTCGCCCTCGCATCCGGCTCGGCCGCCTCTGATCCGGTCACTGTCGGCGGCGGGAGCAGCCGTGACTAGCGCGACCGCGACGGTGAGCCAGAGCACCGAGGAGACCCTCAGGCTCGACGGGATCACCGTGCGCTTCGGCGGTCTCACCGCGCTTTCTGACATCTCGCTCGCCGCCACGGCCGGGGAGTTCGTCGGGCTGATCGGTCCCAACGGCTCGGGCAAGACGACCATGCTCAACGTCATCACCGGCCTGGTGCGGGCCTCGGCGGGCACGCTGTCGATCTGCTCGGCGCCCTGCAGCCGGATCAGCGTGCACCGGCGCGTCCGCCTGGGCCTGGCCCGGACGTTCCAGCGGGCCATGCTCTTCCCCGAGATGACCGTCTCCGAGCACCTCGCGCTGGCCCGTGACATCCCGAATCTGTGGGGACGGCTCGGGCCTGCCGCTGCGGGGCCGGCGGCCGCGCACCAGATGAGCTGATGGCGTTCGTGGCGGCGGAACCCTGGGGCCTTCGCCCCGGCGACCGCCTGTCGGGCCTGTCCCTCGGCGGCCTGCGCATTGTCGAGCTCGCGATGGCGCTGGCCTCGCAGCCGAAGGTACTGCTCCTCGATGAGCCGCTGTCAGGGCTCGATCAGGCCGAGCGGATCAGCTTCGGTGACGCGCTCCTGGACGTGCAGAGCCGGCTGGGGGTCACGGTCATCCTGATCGAGCACGACGTGGAGTCGGTCCTCCGGCTCGCGCAGCGCCTCGTGGTGCTGGACTTCGGCGTCAAGATCGCCGACGGCCCGGCTGCCGAGATCATCAAGGACCCCCGGGTCCGCGATGCCTACTTCGGAGGTGACGAGCAGTGAGCAGCGCGGAGGTGGTCGCCGCGGCCCCGGCGGAATCCGTCAGCGGCGCGGCGCTGACGATACGCGGCCTCAGCCACTCCTACGGCGGACTGGAGGCGCTGCGCGACGTCACGTTCGACGTGCCGGCCGGCAGCATCTGCGCCATCCTCGGCCCGAACGGCGCGGGCAAGTCGACCCTGGCCGCGTGCGTGGCCGGGACCATCGCGACCAGCCCCGGATCGGTGCTGCTCGGCAACGCCGACATCAGCCGTGAGGCGCACTTCCGCCGGGCGCGGCGCGGCATCACCTACATTCCCGAGCAGGGCGCCGTCTTCCCCGCGCTCACCGTGGCCGAGAACATCGTCGTCGGCCGTCCCGGCCTGACCCGCCGGGCCCGGCAGGAAGCGGTGGACCAGGCGGCGGCCATCTTTCCCTTCCTCGGATCCCGGGCGAAGGACCGGGCCGGGATGCTGTCCGGCGGCGAGCAGCAGATGCTGGCCCTCAGCCGCGTCCTGATCCAGAAGCCCGCTCTCGTCGTCGCCGACGAGCTGTCGCACGGGCTTGCCCCGGCCATCGTGGACAAACTGTTCGCCGTCGTGGCCGAGTTCCGGGGCACGACCACGTTTCTCATCATCGAGCAATACGTCAAGCGGTCCCAGGAGGTGGCCGACAACCTCGTGGTCCTCTCCTACGGGAACCTGGCGCTGGCCACGCAGGCGAACGCGGTCAGCCTCGACCAGCTCGAAGACGCTTACGAGATCGAGGCCCGGCAGCCGGACGGACCCGAGCCCGCGCCGCCAGCAGCCAGCCCGGCCCCGGGCCAGGCGGACACAACCGAGGAGAGCTGAATGGACTTTGTCACCTACGATCTAGCCGACCACATCGCTGTCATCCGGCTCAACCGGCCGGAGCGGCTGAATGCCTTCTCGCAGCAGCTGAAGGCCGAGTTCGTCAGCACGCTGCGGGCCTTCATCGACGACGACGACGCCTGGGTCGCGGTCCTGACCGGCACCGGGCGGTCGTTCTGCGCCGGGCGGGATATGAAGGACCAGGCGGAAGGCTACTCGCAGGGCGACGGCAAGATGAAGCCGCTCACCTACACCAGCGAGTACAACCTGTTCGGCATGACCGAGACCGACAAGCCCATCATCGCCGCGGTCAACGGCTTCGCCATCGGGCTCGGCTGGTACATGATGCTCGACTGCGATATCCGCATCGCCGCCGCCGGGGCCAAGTTCGGCATGACCGAGGTGCCGACCGGCGCGCTCGGCCCGTACTGGCTGGCCGGCGCGGAGGGCATCCCCTGGCCCATCGCCGCCGAGCTCGCCATCATCGGCGAACTGGTCCCGGCGGAGCGGCTGCTCTCACTCAATCTCCTGAACGCGGTGGTCCCGGACGAGGAGCTGATGGACGAGGCGATGCGGTGGGCCAGGAAGATGGCCGCCCTGCCGCCGCAGCACGTCCGCCAGACTAAGGCCCTCATGCGGCAGATGCGCGCGGTGCCCAGCCCGGAGATGCTCAAGAAGGAGCAGGAGTCCCGCTGGTTCCTCGGGGACCTGGACGACAGCAAGGAAGCAGTGCTGGCCTGGAACGAGCGGCGGGCGCCCCGCTACACGGGCCGGTGACATGCCGGGTCTGCCGCTTGAGGGCATCCGCGTCCTCGACTTCACCTGGGTGATCTCGGGCCCGCAGTGCACCCAGATCCTGGCCGACTTCGGTGCTGAGGTGATCAAGGTTGAGTGGCCGCACTATCCCGACGGCATGCGCAACCGGGGTCAGCCGCCTGGCACCGATCCGGGATCGTGGGAGCAGGGCGGGCTGTGGAACAACCTCAACCGCAATAAGCGCAGCATCACGCTGAACATGCGCCATCCCAAGGCGGTCGGCGTGGCCCTGGATCTCGTCGCCCGCTGCAGCGTCGTCGTCGCGAACATGGGCCCGCACGTGCTGGAGTCCTGGGGCCTGTCGTGGGAGGCCATGCACGCGGTCAGCCCGGGACTTATCTACCTGTGGATGACGGGCTTCGGCCTCGGCGGCCCGAACGAGGACTACCTCGTCTTCGGACCCGTCATGCAGGCGGTCAGCGGCATCCATGGCATGACCGGGCGGCCCGGCGCTGAGCCGGCCGGCCTCGGCTACTCGTACGCGGACTATGCGACGGGTTATTTCGGGGCCGTGGCCGTCCTGGCCGCGCTGCACGATCGTGAGGTCACCGGCAACGGTTCCATGATCGATCTCAGCCAGGTGGAGGCGTCGGTGGCGCTGACCTCGGCCGCCGTACTCGACTACCAGGTCAGCGGCCGGCCGTTCAGCGCCTGGGGCAACGTGCCGTTCGGCGCCGACGATGCGCCGGCCGGCCTGTACCGGTGCCGGGCGAGGACAGCTGGTGCGCCATCTCCGTCCGCACCGATGACCAGTGGGCGGCGCTCACCCGGATTCTCGGCCGCGACGATCTCGGCCAGCGACGAGCGTTTCCGGGCCGGCCACGGCCGGGCTGGCCACCGTCCCGTGCTCGATCAGGCGGTATCGGCCTGGACGGAGCCCAGGCCGCGGGATGTGGTGATCACCGAGCTGGCGGCCGCCGGGGTGCCCTGCTCGCCGCTGCTGACCGCGGAAGAACTGCTGGCCGATCAGGCGCTGCGGGCGCGCGGGTACTACCAGGAGGCAACGCACCCGCTGCTCGGGACGCGGGAATTCCAGATGGGGGCCATTGCGTCGGCCGCCGGACCCGAGCTGCACCGCGCGGCGCCGATGTTCGGCGAAGCCAACGACGACATCTACGGCGGCCTGCTCGGCATGTCACCGGACCAGATCCGCGAGCTCGCCGCCGAAGCAGTGATCTGAGGTCCCGTGCGCCAGCCGATCCCGTCCTTCCGGCAGCTCCGCGTCCTCGACCTCACCGACCGGTGGGGTCAGTTCGCGGCCAAGCTGCTGACCCAGCTCGGCGCTGACGTCGTGCTGGCCGAGCCGCCCGGCGGCCATGAGCTGCGCCGGGCCTGGCCGATGGCGGTGTCGAAGGCCGGCCAGCCGTTCAGCCTCTATTTCTGGCACTTCAACGCCGGCAAACGGTCGGTCGTCGTCGACCTGGAGACCGACGCCGGGCGGTCGGCCGCGGCGGGCCTGGTGGCGGCGGCCGACGTGGTGCTGGCCGGCGCGGACAGCTACGACCGCCTCTCCGAGGTGCTGCCCGGCGGTTTCGGGGCGACTCCGGTCGTTGCGCTGTCGGCCTACGGGCTCGGGCACCGTGACGACGACCGGGCTGACGAGCTGCACGTGGCCGCGCGGTCGGGGACCGGCGGGCTGTCCGGCTACGGGCCCGAGGAGAACTCCAGCCCGATCATCCCGCCGGCCGAGCAGGCGATGCACTCGGCCGGCCTCTACGGCGCGGTCGCGGCGCTGCTGGCCGTGCGCGCCGGCCGGCCGGGTGATCTTTTTGACGTGTCCGCTCAGGCGGCTGCCTTCCAGGGAACTGAGCAGCTGTTCTCCTGCTGGGTCTACCGGCGGGAGGTCCTGCGCCGCCGCGGCGGCGGCTACGCGACGCCGTTCCCGACCGGTCGCTGGCAGCTCACCAGCGCTGACGGCAGCTACTTCTACCCGCTCGGGCTGCTGCCGCGGACGCAGCGGGAGTGGACCGACCTGAAGGACTGGATGCGCCGGGAGGGCGCGATCCAGGATCTCGACGAGCCGGCCTACGCGGACCTGATGGAACTGCGGGGCCCGAACCCGTTCGTGATCACGGCCGCCGGCCAGCACGCCGGCGATGTGATCGCTGACTTCCTGCGGCTGATCGACGGCGAGCGGGCCTACCGGGAAGGCCAGGCCATCAAGATGGGGTGGGGCCGCGTCTACCAGCCGCACGAGACGCTGGGGGAGGAGCAGTTCGTCGTGCGCGGGTTCTTCCAGCGCACGGCGTGGCCGGGAACGAGCGAGGTGTACCTCACCCAGTCGCTTCCGTGGATCATGCACTCGGCCTCGGTGCCGCCGGCACCCGATGAGGTCGATTACCCGCCGGAGATCGGCCAGCACACGCAGGACGTCCTTGACGCGTGGGCTAAGCCAGCTTCCGGCGCTGACCTGTCAGCACGTACAGAGAGGTAGACCGCCATGGCCGTCGAGCGCCAGAGCATCGGGCAGTTTGATATCAACCTCTGGTCGGAGGGAACCGGCGAGCCCTTGCTGTTCCTGCACGGCTATGAGCGCCACCCCGGCAGCGCCGGATTCCTGACCAGGCTGGCGGAAACGCACCGGGTCCTGGCCCCTGAGCAGCCGGGCTACGGAAGCTCCACCGGCTTCGAGCAGATCCGGGACATCACCGACCTGGTCCTGTTCTACCGGACGCTGATCGGCTCGTGGGGCATCGGCCAGATCGACGTGGTGGGGCACTCCACCGGCGGGATGGTCGCAGCCGAGCTGGCCGCACTGGCGCCCCAGCTCGTCCGGCGGCTTGTCCTGGTCGACTCCTTCGGGCTGTGGCTCGACGACCTGCCGACGCTCGACCCGTTCGCGTCCGTCCGGCAGGCGCTGGCCGCCAAGTGGCACGATCCGGAGAACCGGCCCGACCCCGAGCCGACCATCTTCGTGCCCGACCCGGAGGACCCCGACGCCGGCGCGATGTTCGAGGCGCAGAACCGGGCTACGTCGACCAAGTTCATGTGGCCGATCGCCGAGCGGGGCCTGCGGCGGCGCCTCCAGTACGTGACCGCGCCGACCCTGGTCGTGCACGGGGCCTCGGACGGCCTGCTGCCCGTCGCGTACGCGCAGGAGATGGTCAGCCTGATCTCGGATGCCAAGCTCCAGGTCATCGAGGAGGCCGGGCACTACCCGATGATCGAGCAGGAGGATGCCTTCGTCGCGGCGGTGGAAGGCTTCCTGGCCGGCGATAGCTGACCCGGCAAGGAGGATCGGGTGGACTTCTTCCGGCTGGATGTCGCCGACGGCATCGGCACCGTCCAGATAGACCGGCCGCCGGTCAACGCGATGAACCGGCAGGTCTACCGGGAGCTGCGGGATCTGTTCCTCGGCTTCGAGGACCGCGAGGACGTCCGCGTTGTCGTTCTCACCTCGGCGTCGCCGCGGGCCTTCCTCGCCGGAGCCGACCTCAAAGCCCGCCTCGACCCGGCGGAGGGGCCGCGGGCGGGGCATCACGCGACCGACGACCTGGATCACCAGCGGCTGTCCCGGCAGGCGTTCTGGGCTGTACTCGACTGCCCGGTCCCGGTCATCGCCGCGGTCGACGGCCCGGCGCTGGGCGCCGGGCTCGCGGTGATCGCCTGCTGCGACTTCGTCATCTCGTCGCCCAGGGGAACCTTCGGACTGCCGGAGATCAACGTCGGGCTGCTGGGCGGTGGCTCGTTCCTGCTCCGCCTGGTGGGACCCACCCGGATGCGCCAGGCGTTCTACACCGGCGAGCCGATCACGGCGGCCGAGATGCTGGCCCGCGGGGCAATCTCGGAGCTGGTGCCAGCTGACCAGCTGGTCCAGCGGGCTTATGAACTGGCCGCCGTGATCGCCGCGAAGAGCCCGGTGGCCATCCGGCTGGCCAAGGCTTCTCTCAACCGCGCCGAGTGGCTGCCGCTGAAGGATGCCTACCAGCTTGAGCAGGGCTACACAGAAAAGCTGGGCACGTACGCGGATTCCCGCGCGGCGATGAAGGCATTTTTCGCGGGCGACAGGGATTGACGACGCGCGCGACATGCGCGCTGGGCGCAGGAAGCACTCTCAGACGGGAAAATGCGATGTCCGACCCGCACGTTCAGATCAGCCAGGGCGAACTTGCCGGAACCAGTGAGCAGACCGCGACCGGAGCCGTGCGCCGCTTCGCCGGGATCCCGTATGCGGCCAGCCCGGCCGGTGCCGGGCGCTTCCGCCCGCCCGAGCCTGCGCCAGCATGGGACGGCGTGCGCGCTGCGGCTGACTTCGGCCCGGCGCCGTTCCAGGCCACCGAAGGTCCCATGGCCGGGCTCGTGCCCGGCATGACGCCCGACCGGGTCAGCGAGGACTGCCTGACCCTGAACGTATGGTCGCCGGCGGACGCCGGTGCTGGCGCCGGGGCGAAGCTTCCCGTCCTGCTCTGGTTCTACGGTGGCGCATTCACGATCGGGTCAAGCTCACTGGAGACCTACGACGGCGCCCGGCTGGCCGCGGAGCAGAACGTGATTGTGGTCAGCGCAAACTATCGCGTTGGCGCCTTCGGTTTCCTTGACCTGCGTCAGCACGGCGGAGCCGAGATCGGCGCGGTGGCCAACGCCGGCCTCCGCGACCAGCTGCTGGCTGCCCGCTGGGTCAGGGAGAATATCGCTGCCTTCGGCGGTGACCCGTCCCGGATAACGGTCTTCGGTGAGTCAGCCGGGGCCGGCTGCATCATCCATCTCATCTCCTCGGCTGGCGCCCGGGGCGTGATCGCCCGCGCGATCGCCCAGAGCCCTGGCGTGGACTTCACCCAGACGGCGGAGACGGCCGGCATCATCGCCGGGCGGCTGCTGACCGAGCTGGGCGCCGCGACAGCGAAGGAGCTGCTGGAGGTACCGGCCGACCGCATACTCGCCGCCCAGGAAGCGGTCGCGCTCAGCTCGATGGCTGAGTACGGGGCGATGGTCTTCCACCCGGTCGTCGACGGCGACGTGGTGGCCGCGACTCCGTCGGTCGCGCTTGCCCGCGGCGACGCGGCCGGCATCGACCTGCTGATCGGCTCGACGACGGACGAGATGCGCCTGTACCTCGACCCTGCCGCGAACGACATCAGCCGGGCGGAGCTGACGGGCTGGACGACCCGTTACCTGAGGAACCGGATGGGGGGCAGGACACCGCCGCCGGAGCGGGTGACAGCGCTGCTTGATGCCTATGTGAAGCGGGGCGAGGGCAGCAGCAGGAACGGCATCGCTGACCTCTGGACGGCCCTGACGACCGACGGCGGCATGCGGCTGCCGGCCCTGCGGCTGGCCGACGCCCAGTCGGCGCACAACCCGCGGACCTATGCCTACGCCTTCACCTGGCAGTCCCGCCACCCGGGCGCGGACCTGGGTGCCTTCCACGCCGTGGACCTCCCGTTTACCTTTGACACCTTCGACCGGGCCGGCTGGGCCGAGTTCGTCGGGATAGACGACGCCGGGCGGTCCCTGGGGCACGCGATGCGCTCCGCGTGGGCGGCGTTCGCCGCGACCGGTGATCCGTCCTCGGCTGCGTCCGGGCCCTGGCCCCGGTACGAAACCGGGCAGCCGGGCCACGAAGATCCTCGGCACTCCGCTGGCGGTGGCCGACGACCCGCTTGGCGCCGTGCGCGACACCTGGCGTGACTTGTGGGACGAGGCCGCGCGGCCTCCTGGCTTCCCGGCGTAGCCGCGGCGGCGGCAGTTACCCGCCGCCCGGCGCGATCAGATCGGCCAGGACGGTGGTGGTGAACCCGAACCGGCTGCCGGATGTGCCGAGCGGATCGGCAACCAGTGTCGTCGCCGTCTCGGCTTCCAGCGCGAATTCTTCCCGTTCCAGCTGCGCCCGCACGGCGCCCAGGTCAGCGACCCTGAAGGTGCAGGCGTGCAGGACGGCGTGGCCGAACCGGTCGAGATCACGTTGCACCGGACCTGGCCCGGACGGCTCGGCCAGCTCCAGAAAGGTGCCGTCACCGTCGCCGACCCGGACGATGATGGTCCGGGCTACGGCCGTTTCGCTCTCGCCCGCGTAGACCCGCTCGCCGTTGAAGGTGTCCTCGAAGAATCTGCGCCGCTGCTTCCGCATCAGGAACGGCTACCGTCTGATGTGATACTCCCTCAATGCCGAGCGGGTCGGCGTCCCGGTATCCCTGCACTGGAGTGTCGGGGTCTCGCTCCACCTTTATTCCGGGATGGCGAGATGATGGCTCGCAGAGTTCGATCATGCCGGGGGTATCGTCGAAGTGGGTGTACAGAACGGCTGAGGTCCAGCCGGGCGGATAGCGCATGGGGGAGCCGGGAACGACGGGGATGGGCCCGTGCGCCGGCACCGTGCCGGTGATGAGCTCGCCGCTCGTCTCGGCGAACCGCACGCCTTTCTTCCGGAGCTCGCCCGCCAGGTCATCGATGCCGACCGCGTACCAGGCGAGCGAATGCAGGTGGCCGCCGCCCGGAGCAGTCAGGAACGGGCTGAGGTCCTGACCGGCGAACGAGTAACTGCCGTGCCGCTGATGCGGGACCATGCCCTCGATGACGACGCCGCCGACAATGGTGGCGATCGCGTCCCGGCTGGCAACGTCCCAGTATCCGACGTAGTACACCGGCCGGCAGAACAGCCGGCGGTGAGTGTCGAAGGCAGAATCCAGCGAGTCGGCAATCTGCGTGACGTGGAACAGCGGCGACTCAAGAAAACCCACTTTCCTGCCCTTCATCAGTCGGATGGTAGCTGCGGAGCGGTAGGCGGCGCCCGCAGTGTTAGCCGAGCTGGCGTGCCTGCACCTCCTGCGCGGCCGTGGCGACCAGCGCGCCCGAAGCGCTGTAGACGTGCGCCACGGCCAGGCCGCGCGAGCCGTTCAGCACCGGGCTGGCGGCTTCGAACAGCAGCCACTGGTCGGCCCGGACCTCGCCGTGAAACCAGACCGAATGGTCGAGCGACGCGGCCCTCGCCGAACCGTCAGAATCCTGCACGTGCGGCTGCAGCACCGCTCGCGGCGAGAACCAGGTCGGCCAGGTAGATGACCGCCCCCGCGTGCAGGGCCGGGTGGTCGCCGATCGGCGACGCGCGCTCGCATCCACCGGTCATAGCGGCCGAGGCCGGGATCGCTGACGGACCCGTCCGGTGCTGGCGCCAGCTGCTCAACGGCGAGGTCCCGGACGGACCCGGGGCGAGGCCGATCGCCGGGATCCGGTCCGCCGGGGGAGCGGCGGGCCCTGTCGGCGTCCGCCACCTCGCCGGGCCGTCCTCAGGGCGATGGAACGACGCCAGCAGAAGGAGCACGGTGCGCCCTCTCTGCAGCGCTGTCACAGACCGGTGGCTGACGCGTGTTGCCATCGCCGGCGACGGTGACGACATAGTCAACGGGCTCCCCGGCGGTCGCGGTCTTGACGAAGTAGGCATGCATCGACGCCGGCTGCTGACCGGCAGGCGCGGTCTTCGCGGCTGCGGTGAAGGCCTGCGCGGCGACCTGCCCGCCGAAGGCGCGCGCCGGGGCACCCTCGTGGCACACGCCCCGGTAGCGCCCGTCACCAAGATCGTCCAGGTCGAGCAGGTCCGAGAATGTCACCTCGGTGGCACGGGACGAGCTGGCACTCTCCGGCATTGCGGTACTCCGCATCGGTAATGGGCGGCAATAGGGGCGGTAGCGGGCGAGACGGTGCTGACTTACAGCCGACTCGGACCTACAATAAGTATACTGGTTTACAATCAGCGCGCAAGCATGCGCCGGCCAGGGCCGGGGCGGTGAGGACCGGCCATGACTGATCACGACCTGATCATCCGCTCCGGGCTGATCGTCGACGGCAACGGCGGCGACCCGGTCGAGGGCGATGTGGCGGTCGACGGCGGCGTGATCGCCGCGGTCGGGGCCGTTTCCGGAGGTGGGGTCAGGGAGATCGATGCCGGCGGCGCCGTGATCGCGCCGGGCTTCGTCGACGTGCACACCCACTATGACGGTCAGGCGACCTGGGACTCGCGGCTCCAGCCGTCCTCGTGGCACGGCGTTACCACGGTGGTCATGGGCAACTGCGGCGTCGGCTTCGCGCCTGTGCAGCCGCCGAACCGGGACCGGCTGGTCGAGCTGATGGAGGGCGTGGAGGACATTCCGGGTACGGCCTTGCGCGAGGGACTGACCTGGAACTGGGCGTCGTTCGGTGACTACCTGGACGTGCTGGCCCGGCGGCGCTACGACGTCGACGTGGCCGCCCAGGTGCCGCACGCGGCGCTGCGCGTGGAGGTGATGGGCGCGCGGGCCGCGGCGCACGTGCAGGCAACACCGGACGAGGCTGCCGAGATGGCCCGCCTGGCCGGCGAGGCGGTGACGGCGGGAGCCCTCGGCTTCACCACCTCGCGCACGCTCAACCACAAGAGCATCGACGGCGAGCTGACGCCGTCCTACGGCACCGCCGAGGACGAACTGGTCGCGATCGCCCGCGCGGTCGGAGCGACAGGCCGCGGCGTCATGCAGGTGGTCTCCGACTTCTTCGAGGCCGATAACGAGGCCGAGTTCGCGCTGCTGCGGCAGGCGATGCGGGCCGGCGGGCTGCCGGTGTCGGTCTCGCTCGTCCAGAACAACCTGGCCCCCGGCAGCTTCCGCGACGTCCTGGCGTTCGTGACGCAGTGCCAGGACGAGGGCCTGGCCATCCGGGCCCAGGTCGCGCCCCGGCCGGTGGGCCTGCTGCTCGGGCTGCGCAATACGCTGCATCCCTTCATGGAAAACCCGGTCTGGCAGCGCCTGGCCGATCTGGACGCCGCGGAGCAGGCCCGGCTGATGCGCTCGGAGGGCCTGCGGTACGAGATACTCGCCGCGCAGACCAGGACGAAGAACCGGCAGCGTCTCGGCGGCATCCTCATTCACAAGTACGAGCTGATGTACGAGGTCACCGACCCGCCGGTGTATGAGCCCGACCCGGCGCAGTCCATCGCCGCCCGGGCCGAACGGCTCGGCGTGACCCCGGAGGAACTGGCCTACGACATCATGGCGGCCGGCGACGGCGCCGCGATGTTCTACCTCACCTTCGCCAACTACGCCGGCGGCAACCTGGACGCGGTCCGCGAGATGCTGCAGCACCCGCATTCCATTCCGGGCCTCAGCGACGGCGGCGCGCACGTCGGCACCATCTGCGACGGCAGCTTCCCCACGACGCTGCTCGGGCACTGGGCCAGGGACCGCGGCGAGGCCGGCCTGAGCCTGCCGTTCGTGATCCAGCGGCAGGCTCGCGACACCGCCCGCGCGGTTGGCCTGCGCGACCGCGGCGTCCTCGCACCGGGATACCGCGCGGACATCAACGTCATCGACATGACGAGCATCCGGTTGCACCGGCCGGAGATGGTCTTCGACCTGCCGGCCAGCGGCCGGCGGCTGCTGCAGCGCGCCGATGGCTACCGGCACACGATCGTGGCCGGCCAGGAAACCTACCGGGACGGCGAGCCCGACCGGCGCGCTGCCCGGAAGACTGATCCGCGGGCCGCAGGCCGCCCCGGTAGCGTCCCCCGCCCTATGACCGGCGATCGCGTGGACGACCAGGCAGAGCGGGAACTGGAACGGCTCTCGTTCCTGTACGCGAGCACCCTGGATAACCGGGACCGGGCCGGCTTCGTGGCGCTCTTCGCGGAGGACGCGGTGCTGACGATGCTGCGCCGGCGCCGCGACGCGGACGAAGTGCTGGCGAAGTGGACAGGCCATGCGGAGCTGAGCCTCGTGCCGGACCGGCTTGAGCAAAGTCTGCGCACCCTGCACGTGGTCGCCAATCGCCTGTACGAAGTCTCCGGCGACGTTGCGACCGGGCGGGTCTACTGCGAGGCCCATCACATTGACGACGATGGAGCTGTCCCCGTCGACCGAATCCTCTACATCCGGTACCGGGATAAGTACTGTCGCACGGACGGTACATCGTGGCGCTTCGAGGAACGTGCAATCGAGATCGAGTGGTCGACCAACACCTTCGTTGAGATCTGAGGTCTGCATGACCGAACCGGTAAGCGTGTCGCTGTACCTGCTCAACTTTGACGCCGGAGCCGGTTCCGGACCTCGCGCGGCTGGTCGGATGGACCAGGGCTGCTGACGAGGCTGGCATCGACCGGGTCATCCTGTCCGAGCACGTCGTTCTCGGCGAGCGCCTGGAGAACTATGCTCGCCCCGAACTCGGCGGGATCCGGGGCGGGGAGCAGCCGACGGGACCTGACGGTTCCTGGCTGGACCCGCTCGCGACCATCGCCTATCTCAGCGCGGTGACCACGCGCGTGCGGTTCGCGACCCGCATCTTGCTGGCGGCGCTGCGCAGTCCTGTCCTGCTGGCCAAGACAGCGGCGACCATCGACGTGCTGTCGGGCGGCCGGCTGGAACTCGGCGTCGGCGTCGGCTGGCAACGCGAGGAATACGAGGCCACCGGACGCGACTTCGCCCGGCGAGGGCGGCGGCTGGACCGCAATCTCGCCGTCTGCCAGGCCCTGTGGACCAGCGACCGGGTGGACTACGCGGACGCGGAGATCCGGCTCGACCGGATTCACCAGATGCCGAAGCCGAGCCAGGCCGGCGGCGTCCCGATCTGGGTGAGCGGCACGGTCAACGGCGGTGCCATGGACCGGCTGGCCCGCTTCGGCGCCGGCTGGATCCCGTGGGGCGATGACGCCGCCGACGTCACCGGCGGCATTGCCCGGATGCGGGCGGCCATGACGGAACGGCAGCGCGATCCGGACTCGGTCCTGGTCACGACGGCGTTCGAGCCGGTCCTGTCCGGCGACGGGACGATCGACCAGGAGGCAACGGCCGCCCGCGCGGCCCAGCTCCGGTCGGCCGGGGTCACCGACTTCCTCGTCGGGTTCCCGCGGACGGAGAACCTGGCCGGGCTGGCAGGCAAGCTGCGCGCGATCGCGGCGGCCGTGCGCGGCGAGAGGGCCTGAGCCCGCTACATCCGCTCGATCACCATGGCCGGTGCCATGCCGCCTCCGGCGCACATGGTGATCAGTGCGTACCTGCCGCCCGTGCGTTCCAGCTCGTCCAGTGCGGTGCCGATGAGCATGCTGCCGGTGGCCCCGATCGGATGGCCGAGCGGTCGCCCCGCCGGCCGGGCTTGCGGGATGCCGCGCGGCTGACTGTAGCTGACGTTGCCGACGATCGTGCCGTACAGTTCCGATTACGGTGCATTCCGTCCCCGGAGGAGGCCTGCTGAGATGCGTGGCGTCACGATCTCGGCGGCTTACGGCGCCGGCGGCAGCGTCGTGGCCGCGCGAGTCGCGCAGCTGCTCGATGTCCCGCTGCTTGACCGCGCGATCAGCTCGGCGGTTGCAGAGCAGCTGCGGGTCTCGGTTAAGGAGGCACGTGACGGCGCGGTTCATCGCTCGCTGCCGGACCGAGTCCTGCGGCGTGCTGGCTCCGCTGGCAGTCGGCGTGCTGGCCGCGAGCAGCAGTGCGGCGCCGCGTGATCTCACGGCGTCAGGCGATGAGGCAGCCTGGTTCCGCGAGCAGGCCGAAGCTGTGATGCGGGCCGCTCTGAATTCGGGCGCGGTCATCTTGGGCCGGGCATGCGGCAGCTGCGTTCCAGGGCGAACCGGACGTGCTGCGGGTCCGGCTCTTCGGCACCCCGGAAGCGCGTGCCGCCCAGGCGGCGCGGATTGAGAACGTCGACGAGCCGACTGCGCGACGCCGGCTGCCTCAGGTAGACCGTGCCCGCGCGCAATGCGTCCGCCGGCTTTATCGTGCCGACATCGACGACCCGGACCTGTTTCACCTTCATATCAACAGCACCGTGGTGCCGCTCGAGGTCTGCGCCGGACTTATCGCGACCGCTTATCGAGACAGCTTCGACCGCGAGCGGGCACCGCGTCCCGGCGGATCGGCCGAAGCGGCAGAACCGGCGGAGAGTCGCCGGGCGGGCTAGCGCGCCCAGCGGCCGCCCTGGTCGAGGGTGCCGCGGGATTTCTGGCTGCAAGGAATGCCTCAGGCTAGTTGCGGGGGGCTTGGCGAGGCGGGCGTCGGGCTGGCGGCAGGGCCGGTGATGCCGTTGGTGATGAAGTCGGCGAGGGCGGCGGGGTCGAGGCCGGGGTGGTGCGGGGTGTCGGTGAGCGGGACGGTAGCGGCGGCGATGGTGAGCAGGCGGGCGGCGGCCTGGTGGGCGGGGAGTGGTTCGCCGGTGTGCCCGGCGGCGACGGGCGAGCTGGCGGGCGACGATGCCGGTGATGCGGTCGGCGGCGCGGAGTGCGTGCTGGCGGAGTTCGGGGTGGCGGGGGAGTTCCTGGAAGGTGATCGTGGTCATGGCGGGTGCCTGGCTGAGTGATACGGACAGGTTCCGCCAGATTTCGGCGACGGCCTGGCGGGGAGCGGCGCCGAGGTGCGGTGTCGAGTACACGTTGGCTTCAGCGACGGTCTCGTTGCCGCCGACGACGGCCAGCAGCAGATCTATTTTCGTAGTGAAATGCCGGGTGAGGAGGCCAGGAGCGACAGCAGCGGCGGCGGCGATGTCGTCGGTCGAGGTGTGATCGTATCCGCGCTCGGCGAACAGGTCGCTCGGCGGCATCGAGAATGCGCTGGCGGGCCGGGAGCTCGGTACCGCCGGGTGCCGCGGAGCGGTGGTGCGGTGCCATGGCGTTCTGCCCTTCAGTTGATGCTGGCGGGGGCCTGCCACATGCCGGTGAGGGCGTCGATGAGTCCGGCGGTGGTTTCCTGCCAGCTTGGGCGGGGGGCGGGCAGGCCGTCGGCTAGCGCGCGCTCGTAATCGGCGCAGGCGTAGGCGATCATGCTGAGGGCGTAGCCGCTGCGCTCTCGCCGGACCTCGGGTGGCAGTGGCGGGATGCAGCGGCTGAGCCCGGCGGCGGCGCGCTGCGCGGACGGGGAGATTCTGGAGGCTTCGTCGATCATGACGTTGCGGAGTTCGGGGTCGTGAGCAGCTGAGCGCCGAAGCGGGCGTACCAGGTAGGCGAGCCGAGGGCCGCGAGGCGGCCGGTGATGGGCGCAACCTGGCACGCGAGCCAGTCGCGAACCTCGACTGAGTCGCCGACCTGACTGATCATCCGGGCGCGGGCTTCCTCGACCTGGACGGTGAACCGGCGGACCAGGGCCCGGACGAGGTCAGCTTTGGTGCCGAAGTGATAGCCGACGACGGCGGTGTTGCCCTGCCCGGCGGTCTGGGCGATCTGCCGGTTCGACACCGCGACCAGCCCCCGCTCGGCGAAGAGCCGCTCGGCCGTGTCCAGAATCTGTTCTCTCGTGGCCTTCGTCCGCTGGGCGCCGCGGGCGCTCTCCCGCAGCCGGCCTAGCTTCCGCGACCGGGGCCGCGACGGTCAGGCCAGGTCCTGGGCTCGTCATGCTCTCCTCCAGGGCTCGTCGGCTGAGACGGTCGGTTGATGGCGCCTTCCCTCCTTCAGTCAACCACGTGATTTAATGAGCACGCGGAGCGGCTCCGGCTTCCGGCCACTTCAGGGTCCGCGCCGGCCCCCCTGCGGCGCGGTGCTGAGCCGATTGCCGGCGCTGCCCGCACCGGGTAGCGGGCACGAGTGTCTGGCGCGATTGCGTGGCCGTTGCGGGGTGACGCTGCGAGCCACGCTGTGCCGCAGCAGCGGCGATGATGACCAGCGCGATCCCGGTGACCTGCGTCAGTGACGGTTGCTGACGGAGCACGACGAGGCCGGTTAGGACACCGATGGCAGGTTCCAGGGCCATGAGGGTCCCGAACGCGGTCTTTGTCATTCGCCGCAGCGCGAGCATCTCGAACGCATAGGGCAGCACGGGCAGCAAGATCGCCAGTCCAGCCGCAGCGAGAAGAACGCCGAGCGTGATGTGTCCGGCGGCTTGGGGGATCCCCGCGATGGCGGCTGTGACGGCGGCGATGGGAACGGTCAGCGAGAGTCCGCTGGTACCGGTGAAGCGGTCTGAAATGCGCTGGGTGAGCAGGATGTAGGAGGCCCAGCCGACAGCGGCGAGGCCGGCGAACGCGACGCCGACGTCGTTTATGTGGCCGTGCCAGGGCTCGGTGAGCACGGTGACGCCGAGCAGCGCGACGGCGAGCCAGGTGAAGGCGCGTGCGCTGTGACTGTGAAAGGCCGCGACGCTCAGCGGGCCGAGGAATTCGATGGCGACGGCGGTGCCGAGCGGGATGCGCTCGATGGCGGCCAGGAATGCGATGGTCTGCAGCCCGGTCGTGATGCCGAGGCCGAGGACGACCGGGATGTCGCGGCGGCGAATGAGGCGCAGCGGCGGACGGGACACCGCCAGGAAGACGACAGCACCGATGCTGAGCCTGAGCCAGGCTGTGCCGGCGGCGCCGACCGCTGTGATCAGGTGCACGGACAGGGCGGAGCCCAGCTGGACTGAGAGCATCGCCGTGACGGCGAGGGTCCAGGCCGGCGTTTCGGGTGCCGGCTGATGGCCGCAGCATCCGGATGTCAGCCATCGGCGACCTCGGGCCGGGGCCGCGACCCGACGCCCGGCTCGAACGCGGCCAGCGAGAATCTGGCCTGCTCCGCGCCCGGATTGGTGTAGGAGTGCGCGGCATCGCCGGTAAACGTGACAGCGTCTCCGGCCTCGAGCGTCACGGACTGGCTGCCCACCTCGACGGTGATGGCGCCCTGGTGAACCTGCAGCAGCTCCTTCGTGCCGGGTGTGTGAGCCTCGCTCGCGTGGAGATCTCCGGGAGCCAGCACCCAGTCCCATAGTTCGGCCACATCCGGCGGCTCTGTCCCGGCCACCAGAACGCCTCGTCCGCCAGCCTGACTGCTCCACAGAGCGGCACCCTCGCCATGGCGGACCACCCGGACGGGTTTAGCTTGCGGTGGCTCGACCAGTGCGGGGAGGCCGACACCCAGCGCATCGCTGATCCTCAGCAGTGTCCCGACGCTCGGGTTCGCTGCTCCCTGCTCGACATTGACCACCATGCGGCGGCTTACCCCGGCAACCTCCGCCAGCCGGTCAAGCGTCCACTTCCGCTGCTGCCGCTCCTGTCGTACTCGCCTGCCGATGGCCTGGGCCAGGGCCGCCGCGTCCTCATCCATGAGTGCACTATAGTGCATTCAGAGTGCAGTGTGATACAGGCCAGGGCCAGGTAGACGTCATTACGCCGGGACACCGCTTACACAATCCTCGTCGGTCCTATTTCTGTATCGGCTGAACTGCCCGGAGAATGCTCTTGCATTTAGTCGTCCACGGCGTTTGAGTACGGTGCATAACCGATCCGCGGAAAGGACGCCCGATGGCGAACGACGACGCTCCTGCCTCCAGTGACCCGAGTGAAGAAGCAGCTGAACCGCGCGCCATTAACGAGGGCGACGAGGGCGACGCAGGGGATTTCGGCGACGACGGCGACGACGGGGACCTCGGCGATGAAGGGGACCTTGGCGACGAAGGCGACTCCGCCGTTGAGATTATCTACGAGGATGAAGTTGACGCCGTCACGGTTTTCGACGTCGCCGACGAAGCTGCGGACGTTGCCACGGACGTCGTGACCGACGTCGTCACGGATGTGGCCGTCGATGTTTCCGTTGGCGACATCATCCTCGATGTCGTGGCCGCGCTCGTGCTTCTGCTTGCGGAGGTGGATGATCCTGCCTGGGTCAACGACCCGGAGCGCCGGAACACCGTGCTGGCGGAGCTTCGTCCGGCCGCCGAGGAATACACCCGCCGCGGGGTAGCTCCGAGCGCCGACGAACTGAGGGTGCTGCGCGACCGCGTGCGCGCCCGCTGGCGGGAAAAGGAACAGGGGTAAGGGCCGCCACGGGATTCGCACTGCCGATGTCCACGGTCATCTGCGTTATCTTCGGCGCCTGGTTCGGGGCTCAGCTTCTCGCCCAGTTGCCGAATGGTCGCGGTCGCCTTCGAACTCCGGCTTCGGTCCGGCATTTTCTCCCGCGATGGCACTTCTTCGCTCCGAAGCCAATCCAGGGTGATTTCATCGTGTGCTACCGCACAGCCGCGGTGGACGAGGACTTCGGTGGTCATTGGACGACGGTTCCCGGCTACCCGCCCCGTCGGCTGCATCAGGCGCTGATCTTCCCCGGGCGACGGGAGCACCACGTGCTCTTTGAGTGCTGCCGGCAGATCACCGCCATCAGCCGGAAGAAGGAGGCCAGCCAGCTGGCGATGCTGCTCTCTCCCGGCTACACGCTGCTTCTCGAGCATGTCAGCGCGGTCAGCGGAGTAGGGGAACACGAGAAGCTCCAGTTCCGGATCGACGTCGTGAGGTACACCGAGTCGGGATCAGAACGGCGCTCGGTCGCTTTTCAGTCGCTGGCGCATCAGAGCCTTCTGACCTCTGCCTCATGAGCGCGGGGCAGACGACGATGTCGAGCACTTCGGCGCTCTGGCCGCTGTGGGATGCGGTCCGGATCGTGTGCATCGGCCGGCTGATGTCGTCGGTTGAGCACGTGCTGTCACGGGGGCAATACGGCCGGGGCGGCCTGCTGAACTACGAGCCGCTGCGCAAGCTCCGGTACAAGAGCCGGACAGCTGCTGGCAGGGGTGCGGAGTCCCTGGTCGACGCCGTCTTGCTGCGCCAGGCCGGGCTGATTCTCGGGCTGGACGCCGCGCTGAGCGTCGTTCTGGAGGTGCGGCCGGGCCTGTGGCCCGCGGTGCTGGCGGCTGTGGTGACTCAGTACCTGATCATGCGCCGGGACCTGTTCTCCGTCGAGGGCGCCGACCAGATGACGCTGATCGTGCTCCTGGCGTGCGGTCTGGGGGAACTCTCGGCGGGTGCCGGGGCCCTGGCGGCGGTGTCGTTCCTGGCGGCAACGACCGCGCTGGCCTATTTTGTGGCGGCGATCTACAAGGCATCCGCGCGGCCGTGGGTGTCCGGCGAGGCGCTGGTGACCATCGTTGCCACGACTTCCTATGGTCATCCGGCGCTGCGCGGGCCTCTGCTCCGGCACCGGCGCCTGGGCACGGCCGCCTCCGTGGTCGTGCTGCTGTGGGAGAGCGCGTTCGGCGTCTCGGTTGTGGCGCCGCGGGTGGTGCTGCTTGCCCTTCTGGTGATGGGGGTCGGCTTCCACCTGGGTTGCGGGCTGGTGATGGGCCTGAATCGCTTCCTGTGGGCGTTTACCGCGACCTACCCGGCAGTGATCTACGTGCATGGCCTGATAGCCGGGCGGCAGGTGGTTCCCTGGGAGGCGCTGCTGGCAGTGCCGTGGGCGGTGCTGCTGGTGGCCTGCTGGAGATCGCGGCCCTACAGCGAGCTGATAGCCAGGGACTCGGCTCGCGGCCACGGCTCGCGCGGCAAGCATCCGGCCATCACGTGAGCGTTCCGGTGGCCTCATAGCGATACCTGGAGCGACATGGGAACACGAGTTGTCATCCATTCCTGCGCCGACCGGGAGGCGACGCTGGCGGCCTTCCGGCTGGGCAAGCTGTCCGCGCAAGGTCACCTGACCCGTGATGGTCGTCCCGCATCGTGGGCATTTGACATGCGGGTCCCGCTGGCGCACGCATCGATCCTGGCGCCGGTAGCCACGAGCATGGCTGCGTTGCTTCGGTCCATTGGTGTCTCACAGGTCGCCGGACGCGGCTGCGGAGCGATCTTCCTGCTGGGTGCGATCGGGACCATCGACAGCTCGTTCCGGCTTGGGTTCGTCCGGGACGAGCCCAAGCGGTACGGCGGCCGGCGGATCGTCGAGGGAGCCCTGGACACCGGCCGGCCAGTGGCCATGGTGGACGATGTGCTGAACAGCGGCCGGTCCGTGATCAAGGGCATCGACGCGCTGCGCGCTGAGGGGTTCGACGTCATGACCGCTCTGGTGCTGCTGGAAATAGGCTGGGGACGAGCCCGCTCGGAGTTGCAGCGCCGCGGCGTGTCGACCTGGCCGCTGGCGACGCTGGAGCGTGACCCGGCACACCACCGTCGCCGTCCGGCAGCGGCACAACCCGCGGTGCGTGACCCGGTCTGAGGCAGCCGCCGCGCGGCGGGCCTCGTTACGCCGGGCTGGCGGCCCTGGCCAGCAACTCCAGCTTGACTAGCGACGCGGTCATGGCGTCCCGCCAGCCTTCGCCCTCCCGGACGGCGGCGCGCAGTTCGTCCGGTGACCGGCTGCAGTCGAATGTCTCGGTGACCATCGTGGCACCGGGACCATCGGGGATGAACTCGAACCCCCACCGGTACCCGGCCGAGTCGATGACTTCCTGTTGTTGCGGGCCGGAGACTTCCACCCGCCCTGGCTGCCATACCAGTAGCCGGCCGGAATCGTACTCGACCACCTCGTTATGCATCTGGTAGTCGCCCCACTCGGCGTGGTGCATGTTCATCCGGAACGTGTCGCCGGTTCCGGACAGCGTGACCGCTCCCGCCAGTTCGCGCACCATGCCCGAGCCGTCGATCAGCGGGTGGTTCGCGGGGTCGGCGAGCAGTGCGAACAGCCGTTCCGCTGGTGCCTGGATGTGCCGGGAAACCGACACGTAGCCGTCTGCCATCGTCGTGTCCTTCCTGGTGCTGCCGGTGCTCCCTGTGTCCCTCAGGAGGCTGGGTTCTGCTGTCCCGACGAACGGGACTGCGCCGGATGGACAAACTCCGCTGCGGGACGTCGTGGCTTCGCCCTCACGGCGATCCGTCTGCGGAGTGGCGGGCGAAGCTAGACGGCATGCTGGCTGACCCCGCCGGAAAGGGGATGGATCCGCGACGGGCCCGTGCAGGCGCACGTCGAGCATGGAGCACGGCTCGGCTGGACGTGTCACAGGGTGATGGTGCCGCGGATGTAGGCGGTGGCAGGTCCGCCGACCCAGACGGTGCCGTCCGCATCGGCGGTGATCTCGATGGTTGCGGCCCGGCCCATGCGCGTGCCCTGGGAGACCCGGTAGGTGGAGGGTGCGGCGCTGGTGGCGGTGAGCCATTGTCCGACCGAGGCGTTCATGCTGCCGCAGGCCGGGTCCTCGGCCACGCCGACGCGGGGGGCGAAGGTGCGCATCTCGAAGGCGTGCTCGGACCCGTCGGGGTAGGCGCCGATCGCGCCGACCATCGCGGTCGGGATGAGGGAAAGGTCAGGTTCGAGGGCGAGGACCTCCTCGGCGGTGGGCAACTGGACCACGGCCCAGCCGGGTCCGTTGTCGACCCACTGGTGGGCGAGGACACGGTCCCGGTTGATGCCGAACGCCGCGGCGATCTGGCCGACGAACTGTTCCCCGAGCGGGCCATCGCGGACGAGCGGCGGAGCGGCGAAGGACAGTATGCCCTCGCCGGGGCGCACGCTGACCAGGCCGGCGGCGCACTCCTGCACGATACGGCCGGGGTGCTGTGGTGTGCCGCCGTTGGTCAGCCACGCGCGGGCGGACCCGAGGGTGGGGTGCCCGGCGAACGGCAGTTCACCTCCGGGGGCGAAGATCCGCAGCCGGTAGTCCGCCTCCGGCGCGGTCGGAGGCAGGATGAACGTGGTCTCGGACAAATTCGTCCAGCGCGCCAGGCGCTGCATCTCCTGGTCGGTCACGTCCGTGCCGTCGAGGACGACGGCAACCGGGTTGCCGAGAAAGGGCGTGGTCGAGAACACGTCGACCTGCATGAACGCACGTGAGCGCGGCATAGTTAGCGGCCTTTCCGCGAACGGATTCCGGGAGCCGCCGGTTGGTCAGGTGCTGGCCGCCGCGGCGGCAACGGCGTCAGCCGCGGCGAGCGCATCGGCAACCAGGTCGTCGGTGTCCTCCGTGCCCGCGGCCAGCCGGACCAGGCCCGGCGGGACCCCTGAGGCGGCTATTTGCTGGTCGCTGAGCATTCCGCGCCACATGGACGCCGGATGCACGGCCAGCGAATCCACGCCGCCGAGGCTGGCCGACCGGCGGGCGTAGCGCAGCCGGCCGAGAAATGCGTCGGCGGCCTCGAACCCGCCGGCGAGCTCGATCCCCAGGACCCCGCCGAATCCGCTCATCTGACTGGCCGCCCGCGTGTGCTGCGGGTGGGTCGCCAGGCCCGGATAGTGCACCCGCGCCACGGCCGGATGGTCGCTGAGCGCCTCTGCGAGCGCCTGGCCGTTGACGTTGTGCCGTGCCATGCGCAGCGGCAGGGTGCGCAGTCCGCGCAGCAGCAGCCATGCGTCAAACGGGCCGAGCACGGCGCCGGTGAGCACGCCGACGTCCCAGATCCGGTCCAGGATCCGGGCCGGCCCGGCCAGCACTCCGGCCGATACGTCGGTGTGGCCGTTGAGGTACTTGGTCGCGCTGTGCCAGATCAGATCGATGCCGAAATCCGCCGGCCGCTGGTTGACCGGCGTGGCGAAGGTATTGTCAGCCAAGGTCAGCACGTCGTGTGCGCGGGCCAGCTCCGCGACCGCGCGCAGATCGGTGATCTGCAGCAGCGGGTTGCTCGGCGATTCCACCAGGATCAGGCGAGTCTGCGGGGTCAGCGCTTTTTCGAACGCCTCCGGGTCGGTCTGGTCGACCAGGCTGGTCGACACGCCCAGCCGCGGCAGCAGGTTCAGCAGCACCGACGCCGTGCCCCCGTAGGTGGACTTCTGCCCGATCACGTGGTCTCCGGCCGACACCAGGGCCAGCACGGCGGTGGTGAGCGCGGCCATTCCTGACGCGGTGACCATAGCCGCCTCGGTGTGCTCAAGTTCCGCGACGACGGCGGAGACCTGGTCGTGGTTCGGGTTGCCGTAGCGGGTGTAGAAATCCTGGCCCCGGCGGCTGACCGCGGCCCGGGCGAACTGCTCCGCATCTTCGGCCCAGAACGTCGCCGTCTGGTAGATGGGCGGTGCCACGGCGCGGGTGGGATGGAGGTCGCGATCGGCGTGCAGGACGACCGTGCTGATGCCCGGCATGGCTTCCCCTCTCGTGAACCATCGGAAGCGACTCTTCAAAGATGACCCGCCGCATGCGGATAACGCCGAATTCTGGCAACTTTGGCAGCAAGTAGCGCCGCATCCGAGGCATCGGAGTGTGGTAGCAGGCGCATCCGAGCAATAATCTGCCAACGTGGATGATGTCGACCGGTCAATACTGGCCGTGCTCGAAAAGCACGGCCGGATCAGCAACGCCGAACTCGCCGCCCAGGTTGGCCTGTCGCCGTCGCCGTGCCTGCGCCGCGTGCGCCGGCTGGAGGAGACCGGGGTCATCCGGGGCTACCGCACGCTGATAGATCCCGCCGCGATCGGCCGCGGCCTGCGGGTGTTCGCCGGCGTCCGGCTGACGCGGCACGCCCGCCCGGACGTGGTCGCGTTCGAGCGTGCGGTCATCCGGCTGCCTGAAGTGGTCCACACCCACCACGTCACCGGCAACTACGACTACCTGCTCCAGGTCGAGGTCGCCGACCTGGCCGCCTACGAGGACTTCCACGCCAACCGGCTGGCCAGCCTGCCCGGCGTGGCCATGGTGACCAGCTACGTCACCATGAAGACGCTCTCCGCCGACACCGCGCAACCGGCTGGACGCCGCCCGACTTGAACGGCCCGCCAGCTGATGCCCGCGGCGAGCGTTCAGGTCATTTTCGCCGGGGCCACGGTCGCGGCCCCGCGCGCCGTGGTGAAAAGGAGCGGCTGGCGATCTTGCAGCAACGCCAGGCCCTGCAGCGCGAGAGTGAGGCGGGTCCGGGTGTCCTGCAACTCCAGACTCCGCCCGAGGATGGCCTCGAGGCGTTCGAGCCGGGCGTAAAGGGTGCGGCGCTGGACGCCCAGCGCGCGGATCGTGTCCGCCTTGCGCCCGGCGTGCTCGAGGTAGGCGGCCAGCGTCGGGAGCAGTCTCGTGCGAGCCCGGGCGTCGTGGTCGAGCACAGCCCGCAGCTCGGAGTCGACGAAATGTGCTAGCTCTGGCCCCTGGGCCAGTGCC